>JAWKHP010000015.1:0-85716 GCA_041394745.1 Thermoanaerobaculia bacterium
TGCTTCCTGTACTCGCCCTTCTTCCCCCGCGCGTAGGGGGCGTAGAGGACGAAACGAGTCCCCTGCGGCAGCGCCAGGATCCGATCGACCATCTGCTGGACCGTTTGCGGACGCACGACCTCGCCGCACTGCGGACAGTGCGGCTCGCCGATCGAGGAGTAGAGCAGCCGCAGATAGTCGTAGATCTCGGTCACCGTGCCGACCGTCGAGCGCGGGTTCCGCGACACCGACTTCTGTTCGATGGAAATGGCCGGGGAGAGCCCCTCGATCGAGTCGACGTCGGGCTTCTCCATCTGCTCGAGGAACTGGCGGGCGTAGGCCGACAGCGACTCGACGTAGCGCCGCTGCCCCTCCGCGTAGAGGGTGTCGAAGGCCAGAGACGACTTCCCCGAGCCCGAGACGCCGGTGACCACGACCAGGCGATTGCGCGGGATCTCGAGGGAGAGGTTCTTGAGGTTGTGCTCGCGAGCGCCGCGAATGACGATGGAATCCATGGGCGAGGAGGGTGCAATCTAGCAGACCTCCCGGCGAGGCCTTCTGCTAGAGTGCACTCCCCGGAGCCCCCATGGAGTTCGAGAGCCCGCACGTCGCAGAGCACCACGAGAAGCTCGGCCGCTACCTGCAGGAGCTGTTCGAGGACCTCTACCTCGACCCCGACAACGGCCACTTCTACGTCGGCTACGGGAGCACCGTTCTCGAGGTCTCGGCCGAGCCCTACGGACCGGAGGATTCGGTCGTCCGGGTGACCGCCTACTGCGTCCAGGGCGTGGAGCTCGAGGAGGACCTGGCGCTCGGGCTGCTGGAGCTCAACCACGAGCTTCCGGTCGGCGCCTTCTCGCTGGTCGGGCAGGACGTCTTCTTCTCGCACACCCTCTTCGGCAGGAGCCTCGACCGCCACAACCTGCTCGGCACGATCGCGGCGGTGGCCACGGTGTCGGACGACTACGACGAGAGGATCGTCGAACGCTTCGGGGGCGCCACGGCCCTCGAGCTGATCCGCGAGACCGGCGGACGCCGCCAGCGCCAGGCCCGCAAGGACTGAGGGCTGCCTCCCGTCCGGGCGCGCCCGGCGCACGGGACCGGCCAAGCCGATGACGACCCTGGCCAGCAACCGACGGGCTCGGTACGACTACGAGATCCTCGATCGCTTCGAGGCCGGCATCGTGCTGCAGGGCACCGAGGTGAAGTCGGTGCGCGCCGGCAAGGTGCAGCTGCGCGAGGCGTACGTCAGCGTCCGCGACGGCGAGGCTTGGCTGATCGGCGCGCACATCAGCCCCTACAGCCACGGCAACCGCACCAACCACGACCCCGACCGCGACCGCAAGCTCCTCCTCCATCGCCGCGAGATCGACAAGATCTACGGCCGCACGACCATGCAGGGCCTGACCTGCGTGCCGCTCGACGTCCACCTCAAGGGCAACAAGGTCAAGGTCGAGATCGCCCTGGCCCGCGGCAAGAAGCTGCACGACAAGAGAGAGGCGGCGCGGGAGAAGATCCAGCGCCACGAGGCCGAGGAGGCCATCGGCCGGAGCTGACGCCGCGGCGCCGGTGCTATCGTCCCCCCATGCGGCCCAGGACGATTCTCGGCCTCGCCGCGCTCCTGCTGGCGTCCAGGCTCGCCGCCGAGCCCCGGATCGAGGTGCTGCAGGTCGGTCTGCGCGAACGCGACGTCCTGGTCAGCGTCGATCTCGTCGACGGAGTCTCGCCGGAGCTCCTGGATCGCATCCAGGCCGGTCTGCCGACCGGCATCCGGTACAGCTTCCACCTCTACCGTGACCACGTCCGCTGGTTCGACGACTCCCTCGACAGCGTCGACCTGGAGACCGTGGCGATGTACAACGCGGTCACCGGCGAGTACCTGGTGAACACGAAGCTCGAGGGGAGCCTGCTGGACAGTCGGCTCGTCCAGGACACGCACGAGCTGGTCGACGCCCTGACCCGCCTCGAAGGCATCCACGTCTTCACGCTCGATGAGGACGTACCCCACGAGTGGCGCCTCCTGCTCAAGGCGAGAGCCGAAGTGGGCACGCGCACCGTGCTGGCCTTCATCCCCCAGCACATCGCCACACCCTGGGCCAAGTCCCGCAAGTTCAGGGCGCCGCTCCAGGCGGAGCCCTGATCGATGGACCTGCGCCGGAGCATCAGCAAACGCCGGAAGGACGCCCGTTGGATCGTCGCCGGTCTGGCCGCCCTGCTGCTGATCCTCTCCCTCCTCTACTCCCTGCTGTTGCGCGGCCGCAACCTGCCCGAGGAGCTGGTCGACAACCAGCTCCTGCTCTTCGTCCTCTGGTACATCAACGTCGTCCTCATCCTGGCGATCGGCTTCACCCTCTTCCGCAACCTCTTCAAGCTGGCCCTGGAGCGCCGTCACCGGCTCCTGGGATCGAAGTTCAAGACCAAGCTGGTCCTCACCTACATCGGCCTCTCCCTTCTGCCCGTCATCCTGCTCTTCGCCTACGGCAGCAGCCTGCTGCAGGGCTGGATGGACCGCTGGTTCGACGAGCCGGCCATCCGCCGCGTGACGGATCAGGGGTTCGTCGTCGCCCAGGAGCTCCACCGGCGGGTGGAGGAGGACCTGAAGCGCGACGCGCGGCAGATCCTGCAGGCGATGGCGAGCGTCGACTTCCGCGATCCGCGCCGCGGACCGCAGCTCGACCGCATCCTCCAACGGCAGCTCCTGCAGCTCGACCTGGCCTTCGTCGAGCTCTACGAGGGCACCGACTTCGTCCACGGGGTCCTCTCACCCCAGGCGGGCTTGCGCGATCTGCCCGACCCCGGCGGGAGGTTCCTCGCCGAGGCCCTGCAGTCCGGTACCGCCGCCCGCCGCCTGGCCGACAGCCCGGAGGGCGCGGGCCCGGCTGGTCATGGGGGGCGTGGCGCTGCCCGGTCTCGCCGGGCGGCGCTCCGCGGCCCGTCGTCGTCGTGGGTGAAGTGCTGATCCGACGGTCAGCTCGCGCGCCGCCGAGCTCATCCAGACCCGCCGCGACTGGCCCAGCTCGGACGCCCAGCGCGACGACATCCGTGCCGGCTTCTTCCTCCTCTTTCCTGATGGTGACCCTGGTCATCCTGCTGGCGGTGACCTGGGTGGCCTCTACCGCCCGGCGGGTGACGGAGCCCATCGAGGCGTTGGCCGGAGGGCACCCGCAAGGTGGCGGAGGGCGACCTCGACTTCCGCGTCGAGGCGCCGGCGGACGACGAGCTGCGGGTGCTGGTGGACCTCTTCAACACGATGACCGCGGACCTCGCACGCAAGGAGGCACAGCTGGAGGAGAGCCACCGAGCTCGTGGCGACCAACGAACGGCTCGGCGAAGAGCGGGCCCTGCTCGGCCGCCGCCGTGCTCCAGTCGAGCGCCGCCGGCGTGATCTCCGTCGACCCCGATGGCCGGGTGCTCACCTGCAACGGCACCGCGCTCCAGATGCTGCGCCAAGCCGACGGCGAGCTGGTCGGGCGCATGATCTCGAGGCCTGGGGGGACGGAGAGCGGGCCAAGCTGGCTGAGCTCTTCGGCGCGGCCTCGTCCAGCGGGCGACTCGTCCGGGCGGCCCACCAATCCCTGGCGAGTGGCGCACCCTGGAGGCCCGGGTCACGACGATGCGCACCCGCGAGGGGGAGGTCGCCGGCCGCGTGATGGTGGTCGACGATCTCACCGACCTGATCAACGCGCAGCAGATGGCGGCGTGGAACGAGGCGGCGCGGCGCGTCGCGCACGAGATCAAGAACCCGCTGACCCCGATCCGCCTGACGGCCGAGCGCTTGTTGCGCAAGCACCGGCAGGGCGACGCCGACCTCGGCCCGGCCCTCGAGGAGGGCGTCGAGATCATCGTTCGCGAGGTGGCGACCATGCAGTCGATGGTCGACGAGTTCTCGCGCTTCGCCCGGATGCCCCGGCCGCAACCGAGCGAGATCGACGTGCACAAGCTGCTCCGCGAGACGCTCCATCTCTACGAGCAGATCAAGGACGGTGTCGCGGTATCGGGCTCGGTGGCCGCCGGAGCGGATCGCGCCTGGCTCGACGGTGAGCAGATCAAGCGCGTCCTCATCAACCTCCTCGACAACGCCGTGGCGGCGGTCGAGCCGCCCGGGACGGTCCAGGTGGCGGTGGCCCAGGACGACGGTCACCTGACCATCCGCGTCTCCGACAGCGGCGCCGGCATCCCGCCCGAGGCGCGCGCCAAGCTCTTCCTCCCGCACTTCTCCACCAAGGGACGCGGAACGGGCCTCGGCCTCTCGATCGTCCATCGCATCGTGACCGAGCACCACGGGACGGTGCGGGTAGAGGAGAACGAGCCGCGGGGGACGGTCTTCACCATCGAGCTTCCCCAGGCCTGAGGGCGGCCCGTCCGGTAGCCGGGCCGGGGGTATGATCGCCCCATGTCCGAGCTCTCGCCGCAGGACCGCGTACAGGCCGACCTCAAGGAGGCGATGAAGGCCGGGGACCGGGGCCGCATCTCCACCCTGCGCCTCTTCCTCAATCGCATCAAGAACGAGCGCATCGCGCTGGGTCACGAGATCGACGAGCCGACCTTCCAGGCGCTGGCCCAGAAGGCGATCAAGCAGCACAAGGAGGCGGCCGAGGCTTTCCGCAAGGGCGACCGGGAGGAGCGCGCCGCCGCCGAGGAGGCCGAGGCCGAGATCCTCGCCTCCTACCTGCCGCCGCCGGTCGACGAGGCGACGATCCGCGCCGCCATCGAAGAGCTCGTCTCCTCCCAGGGTCTCTCGGGCCCCCAGGCCATCGGCCCGGTGATGCGGGAGATGACCCAGCGCTTCGCCGGCCGCGCCGACGGCGCCACCATCAACCGGATCGCGCGCGACGTCCTCTCCTGAGGCGGGCGTGGCGGACGGCGAGGCCCTGGGGCTGCGGCGGGTCGTGGTCGGAACCGCCGGCCACATCGACCACGGCAAGACGCGTCTGGTCGAGGCCCTGACCGGCATCGACTGCGACCGCTGGGCCGAGGAGAAGGAGCGCGGCATCACCATCGACCTCGGCTTCGCCCACCTCGAGGAGGGCGAGCTGCAGGTCGGCTTCGTCGACGTCCCGGGACACGAGCGCTTCCTCCACAACGCCCTCGCCGGTCTCGGCGGGATCCGCGTCCTGCTCCTGGTCGTCGCCGCCGACGAGAGCGTCATGCCGCAGACCCGCGAGCACCTGGCGATCGCGTCGCTGCTCGAGATCCCGTCGTGCCTCGTGGTGTTGACCAAGTGCGACCTGGTCTCCGAGGACGTGCTCGATCTGGCCCGGCTCGAGGTGCGAGAGCTGCTCGCCGACTCGCCGTTCGCCGAAGCGGAGATCCTCGCCGCCTCCAGCGTCAGCGGCACGGGCATCGACGAGCTGCGCACCGCCTTGCTCGCCCTCTGCCGCGAGCGAGCGGTCGAGCCCGACCCCGAGCGCCCGGCACGCCTGCCGCTCGACCGTGCCTTCCAGCTCAAGGGCCAGGGCTCGATCGTCACCGGCACCCTGGCCGGCGGCACGATCGAGCCCGGCGCGACGCTGGCACTGCTGCCCGGCGAGGGCTCGGCGCGGGTGCGTGGCATCCAGGTCCACGGTCGGCCGCGCGAGCGGGCCGAGACGGGCGAGCGGGTGGCGCTGCAACTGGCCAACGTGGAAGGCGGCCCGCTGGAGCGCGGACGCGAGCTCACCCGTCCGGGGGCCTTCGCACCCACCTCTCGTCTCCTCGTGGACCTCTCGCTGCTGCCCGAGGCGCCGAAGCCGATGAAGGGCTGGACGCCGGTGCGCGTCCACCTGTTCGCCTCGTCGGTCGCCGGCAGGGCGCGGCCGCTGGCGGGACCGATCGAGCCGGGCGGCCGCGGCCCGGCCGAGCTGGCGCTCGCGGAGCCGCTGGTCGCGGCTCGCGGCGACCGGTTCATCCTGCGCCGCCCGTCCCCCCCGGCCACGGTCGGCGGCGGTCGCGTCCTCGACCCGACCTGGCGGCGGCTGCGGCCGGAGGTCCGGCAAGCCGCCCTAGAGGCTCTCGCGGGCGATGAGGCCGCGGCCCTGGCCTGGTGGCGGCCGACGCCGGCGAGGCCGGCCTCGAGGCCGCCGCCGGCCGGCGCCTCGGAGTGACGCCCGCCGCGGCGGAGCGGCGCCTCGACGCGCTCGCCTCGGCCGGGACGCTGGTCCGCCTGCCGACCGGTCGCGGCGGCAGCCGTTGGATCGCCCCGGAGATCCCGCGCCGCCTGGCACGCCGGGCCGAGGAGGTCCTCGCCGCCTACTTCCGCGACGACCGGCTGGCGCGCGACATGCCGCGCCGAGGCCGTGGCACGCATCCTCCCCGGCGCCGCCGCCGAGCTGGCCGACGTCTACCTACCGTGGCTCGCCCGCGAGGGCAAGCTCGAGATCTCCGGCGACCGCGTCGCCCAGCCCGGCCGGGGCGCCCAGCTCACCGGCGGCGAGCGCGGCCTCGCCGAGCGCCTCACCGCCGTCTTCGACCGCGCCGGCCTCACCCGCCCTCCCCGGCGCACTCGCCGCCGAGCTCGAGAGCAAGCCCCAGGTCGTCGAGGCGTGCTGCGCTACCTCGTCGAGGACGGCCGCCTGACCCGCCTCCCCGGCGGCCTCCTCATCGCCACCGCCGCCGTCGACCGCCTCGCCGCCGACCTGCTCGCCACCGGCTGGGACCGCTTCTCCGTCCCCACCTTCAAGCAACGCTTCGGCCTCACCCGCAAGTGGGCCATCCCCCTCCTCGAGCACCTCGACTCCACCGGCCGCACCCTCCGCCTCGGCGACGAACGCCGCGTCGTCCGCCCCCGCTGAAAAAAGAGAACCTGTCCCTCTTTTTTCCCCTCTTTTTTCAGGTCTTGCCGCTGCGGTAGAACTTGATCTCGACGCGTTCGAGGGTGGCGAGGCCCTCGTGGATGACGCCGTCGACGGACTCGAGGAAGCCTTCGAGGTTCTCGCGGGTGTCGACGATCTCGACGACGATGGGGAGGTCGGTCGAGAGGCGGAGGATGCGGGCGGTGTGGAGGCGGCTGTGGGCTCCGTAGCCCTCGAGACCGCGCAGCACGGTGGCACCGGCGAGGCCGCGGTCGCGGGCGGCGCGGACCAGCCACTCGTAGAGGGGCAGGCCCTCGTGGCGATCGTCCTCGCCGAGGAAGAGGCGCAGCAGGCAGCCCTCCTGCGGCAGCGTCATGCCAGGTACCTCGCGCCGACGTAGCCCGCGGCGGCGGCGGTGAGGCCGAGGGCGACATGGGCGGCGACGTTGGCCAGCGCCCGGCCGCCCTGCCCTCCCTGAGCCAGGGACACGGTCTCCAGAGCGAAGGTCGAGAAGGTGGTGAAGCCGCCGAGGACGCCGATCATGAGGAAGAGGCGCTGCCCGGGGCCGATCACCTGGCGCAGATCCGCGAGCCCGGCGAGAAGGCCGAGCACCAGGCTGCCGAGGACGTTCACCGCGAGCGTCCCCCACGGGTACTGGCTGCCGGAGAACCGGTGCACCCACCCCGAGGCCAGGAAGCGCAGCGCCGATCCGACGAAGCCGCCCAGCCCGACCAGGGCCGCCTGCTGCAGGACGCCGCGCATCGGGGCAAGGGTATTGCGCTCCGGGCACCCCCGGCAAGACGGACCGGGCCCTACCGGCGGAACGCGTCTCGCCAGTCGGCGCCCTCCGGCCCCTGCAGGGTGATGGTGAGCGACCGGTAGGCCGTTTCGTCGACGAACACATGGCTGCGCCCCCCGACCAGCTGTACGACGAGGTGGGGATCGGACCCCGACGGTCGCCGTCGCACGGTCATCCGCCCCGTCCGACCCGACAGGGTCATGGTGACGACCGACCATCCGTCAGCGAGACGGCGCCCCTCGAAGAGCGAGAACTCGCAGCTCGTGGTCGCCGCGAGGTCGGCACCGCGCGGCATGTTCGGACGGTTCTCGGCGACCCCGACGAGGCAGTAGCCGCCCGGTGCCCGCTCGGCGGCGGTGTGCCTGAAGCCCTCCCGCGCCGCCAGATCGAGCGCCTCGGCCGAGGGCACCCGGATCGTCTCGAGCGGCCGGAAGTCGATCGCGTCGAAGACCGACTCCGACTCGAGGCCCCCCGAGCGCACCTTGACGTGGATCGTCTTGCGGCCCGCGCCGCGGTCGTGGAGCGTGTAGGTCTGGATCCCCCCGAAGGCACCCGTGGTGGGCGCGTAGGGCTGCCAGTGGGCGCCCGCGAAGCCGGGCCCGGGGCGCTCGCCGATCATGATCTCCGCCGGCTGCGCACCCGTCGTCGTCAGATCGAGCCGCAGGGTCGGATCGGACGTCCGCGAGGCCCCGCCATCGATGCGGAACGAGGTGATGCGCGGCGGCTCGACTGGTGGAGCCGCCCGGACCGAAGGCCCAGAATGGGGGTTGGAGACGTGGACCTCGCCGTTGGCGCGCCGGACCCTCAGCCCCAGGCGCAGGGTGGCCGAAGGGAGCTGACGCAGCGGGATCTCCGCGACCACGGTGTTCTGGTCGCGGAAGCTGCCCACGCCGCCCCGGGAGCGCCCGGCGTCGTCGACGACCTCTCCGCGCCGTTCGACGACCGCCTCGCGGGAGACGTCGAAGCCGGCGGGCGGCCTGTTCGTCGTCCAGGTGAGCCGCAGCGAGCAGCGCCGCGGGTACTGGTCGGTGGGAATCCGGTAGGCCCCGTCGAGGTAGAGGAGGCGGTCCGATCCGGGCCCGCCGTCGGTGCAGACCGTCCGGGGCGCCTCCCAGTAGAAGGTACGGCTCTCCTGGGCCTGCAGCCGGGGGGGCCACAGGGACACCGAGGCGAGGGTCGCGGCGACCAGCAGGGCTCGGCCGGCAAGGCCGGCGTTCGGTGGCGTACGGCTCGATGTCCGGTTCCGCACGTCAGCTCCCGTCGGTTCGTTCGATGGATCGCTCGGTCGCCGAACGCAGGGTGCGCCATCCGCTCGACGTCACCTCCTCGCCCTCCGGTCCCACGCCGACGACGCGCCAGCGCAGCGGACCGTCGGCCAGTCGCGCCGCGACGAAGGGCGGTGCACGGTAGACGCCGATGCCCTGCTGCAGGACGGCCGAGAAGAGCAGCTCGGAGCCCGGGTCTCCCGCCCGGCCGATCTCGAGGCGGTAGGTCAGGACTCCCTCGACCTGGGTCCAGCTGAAGTCGAGCGGCCGATCCGCGAGGGCGGTGGCACCCTCCGCCGGCGCGAGCAGGACGAGGCGACCGTCGCCCCCTCGCTCGCCGGGCATCGAGCCCACGAAGTAGCGCAGGGTGGGCAGGGGAAAGCCGGCCACGGCCCCGGAGTGCACGACGCCGTTTCCGGCATCGGCGGCGGCGAGATTCGAGTCGGCCTCCCGGTCGTCCGAGGCCTCGACGCGCAGGAGGATCTGGTAGAGGCCCTCCACCTCGGCCGGCAGGCGCCGCGGATCGGGACCGGTCAGGGTGACCCGCCCGGTCGGCGGCAGGAACACGTTGAAGCGCTCGACCGCGAGGTAGCGGCGCTGCAGCGGGCGCTCGTCCGGCGGCAGGGTGGCCTCGGTCAGCAGATCGCGAGAGGCGGGAGGGTCGTCTCCGGGCAGCACCACCTCCCAGCGCCCCTGCAAGCGCCCGGTGCCGTTGTAGGCGATCTCCGCCTCGAAGGAGGGCGGCGCCTCCCCCACCTCCACGGCGGCCACCGCGTCACCGGTGGCGAAGCCGATGCGCACGTCGAGCAGGGCCAGCGGGACGCGCGCCCCGCCGCCCGCCATGCGGCAGGTGACGAAGACGTACTCGTCCGGACCGCCGGTCGTGGACTCGAAACGACGCACGTAGAAGAAGCTCGACGTCTCGCCGCGCACCGCCGCCTGGTAGGCGCGCCGGGCGACCGACGGCGGGATCGACATGATGTCGGTGAAGACGCCGCCGCCCGCCGCGAGTCGCGATTGGTCGAAGCGGATGGGGAGTCGTCCGAACACGGTGGCCGGATCGCACTTCATGCCCAGATCGGGAGCCGCGGGCACGAGCTCGCCGCACCAGGTGGCCTCCACCGGCACCTGCCCCTGGAGGCCGCCGAAGGTGATGAACACCGTCGTGGCTCCCTGGCTGTTGACGTTGACCCCGTTGGGATCGCGCGAGATGTCGCCATGGGCGAGGCCGGGCAGGACGCCGGCGGCCAGCCAGGCCGTCAGGGCGAGGATCGGTCGACGGGTAGCCGAGAGTTTCATCGCGAGGTTCCTCCTCAGTACAGGCTCAGGTTGAGACCGGAACGGATCGCCCAGGCCCGGCGCCGCTCGGCGAAGCCGAAGACGGGGTCGGAGGCGTCGAACCGCGTGTTGGAGTAGCGCAGGTAGAGCTGACCGGAGACGCCGTGGGTGCCGCCCCAGGGGCCGAGCCTGTAGGTCGTCTGCAGGTCGCCCTCCCAGCTCTCGTTCCGCGCCGCCGTCGGGTCGGTGTGCGAGCGCGACCGGCTGAGGCTCCCGTTCCAGCCCCACCGTTCGGTGGTGCGCCAGAGCCCGTTCAGCCCGTAGCGCCGGGTCGTCGTCCGCTCGCCCCGCTCGACGTTGCGGCCGCGCTCCTCGGAGAGGTCGAGCCCGAGATCGACCCGCGTCCACGACAGGCCGCCGCTGAAAGAGTGCACTCGCGTCTCGAAGTCGGCGAGCTCGCGGCCCGGCTGCCGGTTGTCCTGGTCCGAACCGTCGAACCGGTAGCCGAAGCGCCAGTAGGCGCCGCTCCAGTCGAGCCCGAGACCCTGGGACCGGCTCACCTGATCGGGCACGTGCGAGGGGTCGAACCCCGAATCGACGGGTACGTCGTCGCCCTTCTGGTGGGTCCGCTGCCAGCTGTAGCTCACCACCGGCCACCAGAGGCCGGTCCCCTCACGCAGCTGCGCCAGCGGGACGCTCAGCGACGCGACGTCGGTCCGTGTCCTGGTGGTCAGGATCGAAGGAACGTCGTCGAGATTGTCGCGCGAGCGCGAGTGTGCCAGCTGCACGGCGGCCGGCCCCAAGGCACCGGTCAACCGAACGAGGTCGTCGCGCCGGTCCGCCTGGACGAAGGCCGCGACGCTGCGGTACTGGGGCTCGACCAGACCGTGGTGGTAGCCGAGCGTCCAGCGGGTCGTGAAGCGCTCGCCGAGGGGGCGATCGGAGAGCAGGTCGACCTCCAGGTCGAGGGCCCGTGCGTCCCTCTCCTCCTCGGCGACCGGCACGAGGTCGTCCCCCTGGGCCAGGGCCGCGTCGAACGGGTTGTCGAACCGGCTGCGGGCCCAGCTGGCATCGAGCCGGACGCGGCCGGCCCACGTGGCGCCGTGCAGGTCCACACCGACGCCGTCGCTCTGCTCGGCATCCGTGACGGCTCCCTGGAGGAAGCTCGCCTCCGGACGGAGCGATCCGTCGAGCACCGTGACGCCGACCTGCAGGGCCCCCGGCCTGGCAGGCAACAGCTCCGCCCCGAAGCGGCCGGCGAGCACCTGGTGATCGCCGTCCGAGAGACCGAGGGTGTTGTCCCAGCCCACGATCGACGTGCCGTTCACGGCGGCGACGCCGACCTCCGCACCGGTCCACAGAGGGAGGGTCAGGGCCGCACCGCGGCTGGCGAAGCCGTCGATCAGATAGCGACTCGAGCCCCACGCGAGGTGGCCGAGCTCGAAGCTGCCGCGGCCCCTGCGCACGGCCAGCGAGTAGCTCGCCAGGTCCACGGACGGAGCGTCCGGCCCGAGCTCGGAGAACCGCAGGGCCTGCTCGTCGGCGGTGGCACCCTGCAGCTGGACGTCGACGTCGATCTCGGCCGCGGCGCGCGTCAGACGAGCGTCGAGCACGGCCTGGCCGGTCCAATCGTCGAGGCCGCGGTCCTCGGCCTCCTGGTCGCCGCCTCGATCCACCAGGCCCTGCGAGGCGAGATCGAGACGCGGGGTCGTCTCGACGCTGCGGAAGCCGCGCTCGCTGAGCACCTGCAGCCGGAACCGGTCGAGCTCGGCCCAGCGGCCGTCGGCCTCCACCCGGTAGACGACCAGATCCGACTCACCCGGTGGCAGCGGCCGCAGGTCGGTCCGGTACTCCAGACCCTCCGGCGTGCGGCGGAACAGGTCGGTGACGTCCGTCGAGCCGACCACGACGGCCAGGCGGCTGCCGTCGTCCGGCGCTCCCGGATCGAGGCGGAGCGTGAAGGCCTCCTCCGGCCGGATCCACTCGGCACCGCCGGTGTCCACCTCGATGACCGGCCCGGCGGCTCCGGCCGCGCGGGCGGCGGCCGCGATGAGCGCGATGGTCAGGATCTCTCGCAACATGTCTCACACTCCCTCTGCGCGTCGTCGGCTTGCGCTGCCGGAAAGCGGGGCGGGGCGGCCCGCACAGCGAGCCGCCCCGGTCCCTTCAGCCGGCGTCACGGCACCGGTTCTTCTCGATGGTGTACGTCGCGTCGTTGTCGTTCTCGTTCGACTCGAGGATGTTGTCGTTGGCGTCGACCTTGACGGTGACGTCCTGGTAGCGATCGTCCTCCCGGGTCCAGCACGGAACGTTGATCCGAGCCGTGAAGCTGTGGTTGTTGTGGCGCAGCAGCGCGTGCCGCACCGTCTCGGCCCGGTTCAGCCCGGAGACCGAGATCACCCAGGGCGTGCCGCCCATCTCGTTGTCGGGCATGTTGTAGTCGGAGTCGTTCTCGACCACGACACGCACCTCGACGGCCGTTTCGGCGATCGCGTTGGTCAGCGGAGCGCCGGTACGCGCCAGGCTCACCGGCACGAGGTTGGGCGTGCCCTGTCCGTTGACGCAGCTGCGGTTGAGCTGCTCCTGGGCATCGGGCCCCGCCCAATCGGGGGGATCCGTCACCTCGAGGCGCACCGTCTCCGTCGTGTTGCACGGGAACGGCGAACGCGTGTTGACCGTGCGCTTGAAGTTCACCGGCTGTGGGCCGATGACCACGTCCTCGCTCTGCCCGGCGTAGCTGAACCGCAGCGTGACTCGTGTCTGGCCGCTCGCGGGGCGCAGGAACTTCACGTCCGCCTGAAGCAGGCCGTTGGTCCGCGCCACGCGCAGATTCGAGAGCTCGATGCCGGGGGCTCCGCCACCGGTCGAGCCGCCGCCGCCACCGCCGCCACCGTTGCCACCACCGCCGCTGGGCTCACAGGGCACGCTCAGACTGGTAGTGACGGGGCGGCCCTGGGCACCCATCACCGACGCCTGCACACGCTGCGTGCGTCCGCAGGGCAGCTCGACGTCGGTGACCACCGACTTCGAGGTCCCGGGAGCGAGATCGGACACCGGCACCGTCGTGGTCTGGTTGCCGACACGGAGCTGAACCCGTGCCTCCGTCTCGGCCCGATTCACCAGGGTGACGACCACCTTGCCGCCCTCCGTGGCGACCTGCTCGATCTCGACCTCCGCCGACGTCGCGAGCGGCACCAACGCCGCGCACACAACGACGGCTCCGACCAGATTCCTTCCGTGGCTCATGGTCTTCTCTCCTTTCCGGCGGCGTCTTCGCGCCGCCCGCTCTCCTGCTCCTTGTCCGGCTCGACCGAGACCTTGCGGCAGAGCCGGTTGTCCGTTCGATTGGGGTCGCCGGGGTCGTCGGCGTCCAGGGTCTGCAATCGCACCTCGACGCAGACTTCGCGCATGCCGCGTGCGAGCGGCAGCGCGAGCCACAGGGGCACCTCCTCGCCGGCATCGGGCCCCGGTTGAAACCGCTCCGCGCGCCCGAGGGGTCCGAGGGTCGTGCGCACGCTCAGCACGGCGGCGAAGGCGTCGGCTCCGCCGATGTTCCTCAACTGGTACGGCAGACGGAGGGTCTCTCCGGCCGTCCCCGAAACGGAGCCCGCCTCACGGGTGGGCCTGCCCGCCTCCAGCCATTCGAGGCGCAGGTCGGGGGGCGAGGACGCGGCGGCCAGCACAGGCGCCGCGAGGAGACACCACGCCAGGAGGCCGGCCGTCCAGCCGAGTCCCTGCGCCGCCGTCGCTCTCATGCTCCCCTCCGTCTCTCTCGTCCCGGGGGCCCATCCGCCCGCGACTCGTGAAGGCTAGGGAGAGCGGCCGGCCGAGCCTTGACGGACTCCCTCCGCGCCCCTGACGGGGGTCTGAGGGACTCTTTGGGGATTCCTGAGGAGCCCGTGGGGACGGGCTCGGATGGGGCGGCGGGTCAGGCTTCGGGCTGCAGGCCGAAGCGCCGACCGAAGGCCCGGTGCCGGCGGCGGGCGGCCTCGAGCACCGGCTCCCACTCCACCGCGTCGCGGAGCGAATCGAGACTGGGGTCGGCGATCAGGCAGGGAGCGCAGAAGAAGCCCTGGTCGACGGCGGCCGACAGCCGCTCGATCGCTTCCTCGCGAGCCCCGGCGAGCGCCAGGATCTGCGCTTCCTTGTAGGTGATCTCCCCATCGGCACCCCCGAGCCGCTGACGCTGGCGGGCCAGGGAGTCGACGATCCGCCGCGCGGCCGCCCCGTCGCCCTCCACGGTGGCCAGCAGGGCGTAGGCGAGACGGCCGAAGACCTCTCCCGGCCCGGCGCGGAAGGCCGGCTCGAGCTCCGCGCGTGCGGCGTCGACCCGGTCACGCAAGAGCTCGGCGAAGCCTCGGTAGTAGCGGATGTACGGCATCTCGGAGGCGGGGAGGACCTGGAGGAAGCGCTCCAGCTTTCCCTGGTAGAGGAAGGTGTTCGGGCTGCCGCCGAGTGCGCCGATGTCGAACACGAGCGGGTCCACCTCGAGGAGCTTCTCGAGCGCCGCGCTCGAGGGGCGCAGAAAGCCGGCGACGCGCAGGGCGTAGCTCTGGGCGTTGAGCGCCTGAGGCGAGTGGGGCCGCTCCCGCAGTCGTTCGCGGATCAGCGTGTACGCCGACTCGACCTCGCCCGTCTCGATGAGCAGGGTGATCTTGCGGTAGTGCGGGTTGGGCAGCTCCGGGTCGAGGGCGATGGCGCGGTCGGTGGCCTCCATCGCCCGCCGGTAGAGGGATGCGTCCTCTCCGCACGCCCACACGCGGTTGTAGTAGGCCGTGGCCAGGACGTCCCAGGCGAGGGCGAAGTCCGGATCGATCTCGAGGGAGCGCTGCACGAGCTCCTCGGCCGCCCCTCCGCCGCAGTAGTTCTCGAGCAGGCGCCGATAGGCCAGCAGGTAGAGGCGGTAGGCCTCGGGGTCGCGCGGGGCGACGCCGGTCCCGGGGCTCTCGCCGACGGCCGGCCCCATGAGCTCGAGGACGCGGTCGACCACCGCGTCACGAACCGCCAGGAAGGCCGCCAGGTCGGTGCCGGCGTCGAGGCGCGGCACGCTGTAGCGGCCGAGCGGGATCTGCCGCGTCGAGGCGTCGCCGGCAAACGCCAGGACCTCGATCGTGAGGTCGAGCTGACCGCTGGTGCGCCGTGGTTGGAGGCTCCCCGTGAGCACGTACTCGGCTCCGACGCCGGCGGCGTACTCGGCCACGCTCCCGTTGGCGGCGGACGGATCCCCGGCGAGGCCTGGAGGCCGCACGATGAGCCCGGGGACGCGTTGCAGGCGCGTGCTCAGCAGGTCGGTGAAGGAGAGCCCGACCAGGCGGGCCTCCGAGTCGGGATCGCGGATCGACAGCGGGAGGATGGCGAGGCGGGCCGGCGCGTCCCCGCGCCGGGCCTCCTCCCCTCCGCCGCGGCCGCGGCCGCGGGCGGTGAGCAGCAGGAGGGCCGCCGCGGCGAGCACGAGCAGCAGGCCCGCGAGCACCGGAAGCCGGGACGACCGCTCGGAGGATCGAGCGGCCTCCGGAGCGTCCTCGGCCGGGGCCGCGCCCTGCCCGCCTTCCACGCCCGCGACGGGAGCGGCGAAGCGGTAGCCGCGACCGTGCACCGTCTGGACGTAGACGGGGTCCGTCCCGCTCTCCCCGAGCGCCTTGCGGGCCCCGTGGATGGCGCGGGAGAGGGCGGCATCGGAGACGAACTGCCCGCCCCAGACGGAGTCGACCAGCTCGTCCTTGGTCACCAGGCGGCCCGGGCGCCCGGCCAGATGGGCCAGCAGCTCCAGGACGCGGGGCTCCACCCGGACGAGCCGCCCCTCTCGGCGCAGCTCGAACCGGTCGCGGTCCAGCTCGAAGGGACCGAAGGCGAGGGTGCTGGACGTCCGGGCCAAGGTGGGAGACGCAGTCTACCAAGGGCCCGTCGGCGCCCTGCGGCCCCTCAGCCTCCGAACCGCGCCAGCAGCGCCGCCTGCGCGCTCGCCTGATCCGGGTAGACCGCCCCGAAAGCCGTGAAGGTGTCGTTGCGCTTCTTCTTCAGCTTCTGGAACCGGCTCATGTCGAAGCTGAAGCTGACGATGTCGCCGCGGGTGAGACCCTGGGAGAGATTGACGCAAGGCGGCATCGCCCGATGGTTGCGGACGTCGGTGCGGCGGCGGAAGCTACCCTGGGTGCCGCCGACCCGGTCGAAGGCGATGACCGTCTCGACGACGCCCTTGTTCGCCTTCGGGAGGTTGTTCGAGTAGACCGCGCAGACGACGGCCTGCGGCATGTCGGTGGGCACGACGGCCACCAGGTCCAGATGCGCCGGGTGGTTCTGGCGGGGCCGATCGGCGGTGAAGACCCACTGCGCCGAGCCCTCGGAGAAGACGGCTGCGGCGAGCGTGGGAAGAAGCAGGGCGAGCAGGGCGGCCCCGAGGACCGTTCGGTGGGCGCGCATCGCGGGTTCCTTTCTCCCGGGCCCCTCGCCCGGGCGTTCCCCCGAGGCTAGGCGCCCTCCGGCGCGGATCCAGCGGAGCAGTTCACAGCCGGAGCCCGGAGGCTCAGCTCTTCGCCGTGTACCAGTCCGCACCGCGGCCGGTGTCGACCACCAGCGGGACACGCAGGCTCTCGACTCCCTCCATCTCGGCCCGCACGAGATCCGAGACGGCCCCGGCGTCGGCCTCGGGGACCTCGAGAACGAGCTCGTCGTGCACCGTCAGCAGCAGGCTCGCCTCCGGATGCTCCTCGCGCAGGCGCGCCGCCACCGCGATCATGGCCTTCTTGAGCAGATCGGCGGCCGTCCCCTGGATGCGGGCGTTGATGGCCATCCGGCGGGCGTTCTCGCGCACGTTCCAGTTGCGGCTCTTCAGGTCCGGCAGCCAGCGCACGCGGCCGTAGAGGGTCTCGACCCTCCCCCGCTCCTCGGCTGCCGCCAGGGTCTCTTCCATGTACCGCTTCACGCCCGCGTAGCGCTCGAGGTAGGCGTCGATGAAGGCCTGGGCCTCCTTGCGGTCGATGCCGAGGTTCGAGGCCAGGCCGAAGGCGCTCATCCCATACATGATCCCGAAGTTGATGACCTTGGCGGCGCGGCGTTGCTCGGGTGAGACGAGCTCCGGGGAGACGCCGAAGACGGCGGCCGCGGTGGCCCGATGGATGTCCTGCCCCTGCTCGAAAGCCTCGATCAGCGCCGGCTCCTCGGCGATGTGGGCCAGCACGCGCAGCTCGATCTGGTTGTAGTCGGCCACCACCAGCACCTGGCCCTCGTCGGCCGTGAAGGCGCGGCGGATTCGGCGCCCGTCCTCGGTGCGGATCGGGATGTTCTGCAGGTTCGGGTTGGCGGAGGAGAGGCGGCCGGTCGCCGCGACCGCCTGCTGATAGCGCGTGTGGAGTCGCCCGTCGGCGCCGACGAGGGCCGGGAGGGCGTCGACGTAGGTCGACTTCAGCTTCGAGAGCTCCCGCTGCTCGAGGATCTTCTCCGCCACCTCGTAGCCGCGGTTGGCGAGCTCCTGGAGCGTGTCGGCATCGGTCGAGTAGCTCTTGGTCTTGCGGGTCTTCTTGATCACGGGGTAGCCGAGGCGGTCGAAGAGAACCTCGCCCAGCTGCTGCGGAGAGCCGAGGTTGAAGCTCTGGCCGGCCAGGGCGTAGATCTCCTCCTCGAGCTTCGTCAGCCGCTCTCCCAGCTCGCTCGAGAGCGAGGCGAGGAACTCCGTGTCGACCCGTATCCCCCGCTCCTCCATCGCCACCAGCACCGGCAGCAGCGGCTCCTCGAGGGTGCGGTAGACCTCCTCCAGGCCCTGCTGCCCGAGGTCGCTCTCGAGAGCCGCCCCCCAGCGCCGCGGCAGCTCGGCCCGCTCCGCCGCGAAGACGCGCAGGGACACCTGACCGAGCGACGGCTCGGCGCCCTTGGTCCAGCCCGCCTCCTTGACCGAGACGGCCTTGTAGTGGAGCCGCTCGAGGGCCATCTCCTCGAACCCGTGCTTGAGCGCCGGTCGCAGCAGGTAGGAGTGGAGCATCGAGTCGGACAGCGCCGCCGCGACCGGAGCGCGGACGCCCGCCAGGCGCAGCACCTCCTTCAGGTCGTGTCCGGCGACGGTGGCGTCGTCCCGCTCGAGCCATCCCCAGACGCTGTCGGTCGCCGCCTCGCGCAGGCCCGGACGGCGGAAGTCGGCGTAGACGACCCCCTCCCGCGAGGCGACCGCCAGGCCGATCGGATGCTCGCCGTCGCCCACCAGCCCGAGGTGGATCGGCGACTCGAGGTCGGCCGTCGCCTCCCGCCACTGCGCCGCGGTCTCGGCCTCCTCCGCCGGATCGACCGCCTCCTGGCCCTCCGTGCCCAGCTCCTCGAGCAAGGAAGTGAACTCGAGCTCGCGGTAGAGCTCGCGCAAGGCCGTGGCGTCGGCCTCCTCGAGCTCGAAGCTCGCAGCGTCGAAATCGAGCGGCAGGTCGGTGTGGATGGTCACCAGCTCCTTGGAGAGCATGGCCTGTTCGCGATGCTCCTGGAGACCCTCGCGGTAGCTCTTCCGTTTCACCTCTCCGGCCCGCTCGAGCAGCGCGTCGAGAGAGCCGAACTCGTCGATCAGCTGCAGGGCGCCCTTTTGACCGATCCCCGGCACTCCCGGCACGTTGTCGACCGAGTCGCCCATCAGGGCCAGCACGTCCGCCACACGCTCCGGCGGCACCCCGAAGTCCTCCGCCACCGCGGCGGCGTCGTAGAGGCGGTCGCGGCCCGTGTGGAGGAGGAAGACGTGGTCGCCCACCAGCTGCATGAGGTCCTTGTCGGCCGACACCAGGACGACGTCGAAACCGGCGCCGGCGGCCTTGCGGGCCAGCGTGCCCAGCACGTCGTCGGCCTCGTAGCGCTCGAGCTCGAGCACCGGGATCTTGAGAGCCGCCAGGGCCTTGCGCACCCAGGGCAGCTGCGGCCGCAGGTCCTCGGGCATCGGCTTGCGGTTGGCCTTGTACTCCTCGTACTTCTCGCTCCGGACGGTGTCGCCGGAAACGTCCATCGCCACGCCCACGAGCTCCGCCTTCTCGTCGCGCAGGAGCTTGCGCAGCATCGTCACGAAGCCGTAGACGGCGTTGGTCGGCAGGCCCTTCGAGCTCGACAGGTTGCGGATGGCGTAGAACGCCCGGAAGAGGTTCGAGTAGCCGTCGATCAGGTAGAGCTTGCGGCGGGCGGCGGACATGGGGCGCCATTGTACGCTCGCGGGCCCGGGTCACCCGTCCCGCCCGCAGGCGGGAACGGCGTGCCTATAATCCGCATCATGGTGCCTGGAATGGGACTCGCTTCGTGGATCGCGATGGGCCTTCTGGCCGGCGCCGTGGCCCGCTACCTCACTCGCGGCCGGAACGGATGCCTGACCACCGTCGGCGTGGGAGTTCTCGGCGCCCTGGCGGGAGGGCTGCTGTCGACGGCCCTCGGGTTCGGCGGGCTCTCCGGGTTCGACGTGCGCAGCTTCGTCATCGCGACGCTCGGCGCCGTCCTGCTCCTGCTCGTGCTGCGGTTGCTGCGGCCGGGAGCGTGATGCGGCGCCGGCATCTCACCCTGGCGGCCCTGCTGGCGCTCGCGACGGCCGTGCGCGCGCTTCCCGAGAGCGCCCTGGAGCTGCGCAACCTGGGTCTCGCCCAGCTCGAGAACGAGCAGCCCGGCCAGGCCGAGGACACGTTCGAGGAGCTGACGAGGTCGACGGCCGACGACCCGCTCGCCTGGGCCGATCTGGCGATCGCCCGGCTGCGCCAGCAGAAGAGCGACGAGGCGCTCGAGGCCATCGACAGGGCGCTCGAGATCGCCCCGGCGCGGCCCGATCTGGAAGCGATCCGCGGAGAGGTCCTGCAGTGGAGCGGCCGCCCCGAGGAGGCCCTGGCTGCGTTCGCCGCCGCGGCCGAGGCGGCTCCCGACGACCCGGAGATCCAGTTCTCGCTCCTGCGCCAGTGCTCGAACGTACCCTCCGAGAGCTCGGAGAGTCTCGCGGTGGCGGCCCGGGCTCGCCTCCGGGCTCTGCGGCCGGAGAACGTCCCGGTTCTCCTGCAGTCCGGCTCGGCGGCGCTGGAGGCCGGCGACCGCGAGGGCGCGACCGCAGCCTATCTGCGCCTGAGGGAGGTCGTCTGGCAGGCGCCGGACGCCGCCGGCCAGCTGCTCGACGCCCTGCTCGCAGCGCTCGAGGGAGACGACCTCGGCGCCGCCCGGGTCCCGGCGCTGCGCCTCGAGAACGTCCTCAAGATCACCCCGATGTACCGGGAGGGCCTACGCGAGCTCTCGACCGGCATCCAGGGCGTGCCGGTACGGCGCTTCGTCGGCGAGCCCGAGGCCGAAGACTTCGGCGACCCGGTCCCTCTGCGGTTCGTGGCGGAGCGGATCGACCCGGCCGGCGGCGGAGCGCTCGCCGTCGGGGACTTCGACGCCGACGAGCGGACCGACGTGGCGTGGCTCGACGGCGGCGGAGCGCTGCACGTCCGCACGGCCACCGGAACCATCGCCTTCGAGGCGACGGGCGGCCTCGCCGCCGCCTCGCTCACGGCCGCCGACCTCGACAACGACGCACGCCTCGACCTGATCGCCGCCGGGCCGGAACTGCGGATCTGGCGCAACGGGGGGAACGCCGCCTTCGCGGACGCGACCGGAGAGCTCGGCCCCGCCCGTGCCGCCGGCCGTCCAGCGACCGCCGCCGCGGTCCTGGACTTCGACATCGAGGGGGACCTCGACCTCCTCGTCGCCCGGCCCGGACCACCGGGCCGCCCTGCGGATCGGGGTGGCCTCGAGCTCTACCTCAACACCCTGTCGGGACCGCTCGAGCCGGTCGGAGAGCGCGTGTTGGGTCGCGTCGGACCCGGCGCGCTGCGCGCCCCCACCGTCTCCGATCTCGACCGCGACGGAGACCTCGACGTGGCGCTGCTCTCCGAGGAGGGCGCAGTCTGGCTCGACAACCAGCGCCAGGGAACCTTCATCGACCGCACGGCCGAGGCGGGCCTCGGCAAGACCCCGGGGGGGGCCGGTCTCGCGGTCGGCGACCTCGACAACGACGGGTGGCCCGATCTCGTCGTCGCCGCCGACGGCCTGCGCCTGATCCACAACGAGGGCGGCAGCTTCAGGCTCTGGGGCGCGGCCCTGACGGGCACCGGTCTGGAGCGGGTGCTCCTCGAGGACTTCGACAACGACGGGCGGCTCGACCTCGCGGCGCTCGGCGACGGCCTCCACGTGCTCGGGCAGGATCCGAAGGAGGGCTTCCGTGCCCTGCCGGTGGAGGGCGCTCCCGGCGGCATCCGCGACTTCGCCGCCGCCGACCTCGACGGCGACGGCGACGTGGACCTCGTGGCCGTCACCGCGGACGGCCTCTGGAAGCTCACCAACGAGGGCGGCAACGCCAACGGCTGGATGGAGGTGCGGCTCCACGGCCTCACCCAGGGCAACAGCAAGAACAATGCGCTCGGCTTCGGCTCGACCGTGGAGATCCGTGCCGGCCGCGCCTACCAGTTGCGCGAGGCCCGGTCCGACGTCGTCCACCTGGGCCTGGGGAGCGTCGAGACCCCCGACCTGCTGCGCGTCGTGTGGACCAACGGCGTGCCGCAGAACCGCCTGAAGCCGGCCAGCGAGCAGCGGATCGTCGAGGAGCAGCTGCTCAAGGGGAGCTGCCCGTTCCTCTACGCCTGGAACGGAGAGCGGATCGCCTTCGTCACCGATCTGCTCTGGGCCGCCCCGATCGGTCTTCCCATCGCACCCGGCGCGTGGGCGGGCGCCGATCCCGGCGAGCTGGTCGAGATCCCCGGAGCCGGAGCGCGGGACGGACGCTACGACCTGCGGATCACCGAGGAGCTGTGGGAGGCGGCCTTCTTCGACCGCGTGCGCCTCTGGGTCGTCGACCACCCCGCCGACGTCGAGGTGGCGAGCAACCTGCGAGTGCTCCCCGGCACGGAACAGCCCGAGGAGGTGCGCGGAACGCGCGCCCTGCACGCTCCCGTGGCCGCCGTCGACGCCGCCGGCGCGGACGTGACGGACCGCGTCGCCCGGCGCGACGAGGTCTACGCCGACGGCTGGACCCCGAGCCGCTACCAGGGCCTCGCCGCGGAGCCCTGGAGCTTCCTCGTCGATCTCGGAGTGTCGCCGGCCGCCCCGATCCGCCTGCACCTGGACGGCTGGATCTTCCCGGCTGACGCCAGTCTCAACCTGGCCATCGCCCAGCGGCGAGACACGAAGCGCACCGGCACCCGTCGCGACGTCGAGACGGCCGACGGCTGGCGCCCTCTGGTCCCCGATCTCGGCTTCCCCGCCGGCAAGACGAAGACGATGGTGGTGGACACGCCGCCGCTGCCCCCGGGGGCGCACCGGCTGCGCATCGTCTCCGATCTCTGGCTCTCGTGGGACCGCATCGCCTGGAGCACGACGCCGGCCGACGGAGCTCCGCGGGTCGTGGCGCGCCTCGACCCGGCGCGCGCCGACCTGCGCTTCCGCGGCGTCTCCGCGCCGCTGCGCTCGGCGCCGAACGCTCCACACCGCTTCGACTACGCCGAGGTATCGACGGCGCCGCGCTGGCTTCCCCTCCCGGGTCGCTACACCCGCTACGGCGATGTCCGCGAGCTCCTCGCCGCAGCCGACGACCGCTCCGTGATCATGGCCTCCGGCGACGAGATCGCCTTGGAGTTCGACGCCTCCGCCCTGCCGGCGCCGCCGGCGGGTTGGGTGCGCACGGTCTTCCTGGAAAGCCACGGCTGGGACAAGGACGCCGACCGCAACACCTGGGAGGCGGGCGGCGTCGAGCCGCTCCCCTTCCGCGCCATGAGCGGCTACCCGTACGGTCCGGGAGAGTCGTTCCCCGACACCGAGGCGATGCGGCGGTACCGCGCCGAGTGGCTGACGCGAGTGGTCGAGCCGGAACGGCCGGGGACGGCGGGGACCCGGTAGCAGGGCCGGCCCCCGCCCGGGAGGGGACGAGCCCCTCCCCTACTGCAGGAGCTTCTCGATCTCGTCGAGGGCGCGCGGATCGTCGCTCTCGGCGAGCCAGAAGAGGGCCTGCTTGCGCACGTCGGCGTGACGGGTGTCGCGCAGGGCGCGCAGCAGGGCGTCGACGGCGCGCTCGCCCGGGAGCTGGCTCATGGCGAAGACGGCCTGCTCGCGGACCTCGTCGTCCGCGCTCTGCTCGGCGGCCTCCCAGAGAGCCGACTCCACTCCCGGATCTCCGCTCTGAGCGAGCCAGAAGAGAGCTTGGGTGCGGGTCCCGGTGCGCGCCGCCCCGCCGGCCAGCTGGCGCAACCGGCGGTGCGCCTCCGGAACGTCGGAGACGCTCAAGGCGAAGACGACCTTCTCTTCGAGCTCCCCGTCGAGCGAGGCGGCGAGCAGGCGATCGAGGGCCCGGTAGCCGCTCTCACCCCGCGCCTCCCCGAGCCAGAAGACGGCGTTGTCCCGCATCTCGCGGTCGGCGCCCGAACGGGCGACGTCCTCGAGGTAGGTGGTCGCGTCCGGCAGATCGTGGAGGGCTGCCGCGGCGAGCGCCGCCTCACGGACACGCTCGGCTGCGTCACCGTCGGCCAGGTCCTCGAGCAGCGCCAGGCTCTCCTCCGGGGCCGCGCCGGAGAGCCAGGAGAGCGACTCGCCGTCGCGGCGCACGGGGCACGCCTCCCCCACCATCCGGAGGTCCACCGGCCGCCCGTCTCGACGCTGGAGGAGGACGATCAGCGAAGGACTGCCGAGCGGGATGGAATCGCCGGGCCCCGGATCGCCGACGTTGAACCCCTGGGACCGTGCGGCCAGCGAGCAGCCCCGGCTCTCGCCTCGGCCGCCCCGCCAGGCCCCGTTCCAGCAGCAGAGGTCCCGCCGGCGGTCCGTCGGAGCGGCCCAGCCGACCCAGCCGTCGCGGACCTGCTCCACCGCCGAGCGCAGGCTCTCTCCTGCCGCGAGCGCGCGGCGGGCGCTCGGCTCGATCGTCGGGGGCTGGGCCGCCGTCGCACCGGCGAGCAGCAGCAGGACGGCGGGGATCCCGAGACGCCGCGCGCTCATCGCTCGAGGATCTCCGCGAAGAACCGCTCCGCCTCGTCGGAGTCGACCATCGAGAGCTTCTGCAGCGCCTCGCGCTTGAGCTCCCGATCGGTCTCCGTGCGGACGATCTCGACCAGCGACTCGGCGTCGCCGGCCACCATCAGAGCACCGAGGATCTTCTCCTTGACCCGACGCTCCGGGCCGCCGCGGTAGAGATCGAGGAGCACGCCGGAGGACTTGCCGCCGGTGACCCCGAGCAGCCCGATGATGGTCTCCTGCTCGTCCGGATCGGTCGTCTTGCCGAGGGCCTCCTCGAGCAGGGCGGAGTCGCCGGAGACGACCGTCGTCTCCAACAGCTTCCGGCGCCTCGCCGGATCGGTCTCGGCGGCGTAGAGCTCGCGGATCTCCCGGCGCCCTCCCGCGACCGCCAGCATCCGGACGGCGTGCCCGCGCAGCTCCGGGTCCTGCTCCGAGCGGGCGATCTCGAGCAGCCCGTCCCGACGGCCGGCGACCATCATCGCGTCGAGGGTCGCCTGTTTGACGTCGGCCCGGGGGCCGCGCCGGTAGAGCGCCAGCAGGTCCTCGCTCGAGCCGCCGGCCACCCCCATCAGGCGGATCGCCTTCTTCTGCTCGTCGGGGTCGGTCGAGCTCGCCAGCACCTCTCCCAGCAGCTCCCGGTCGCCCGAGACGACGGTGCTCTCGAGCATCTTTTCGCGCAGCTCCGGGTCGGTTTCGCGCCGGTAGAGCGCGCGGATCTCCTCGCGCCCCCCGGATACGGCGAGCATCTGGATCGCCCGCTTCTTCAGCTCGAGGTCGGTCTCGCTCTCGACGACGCGGCCGAGCTCGGCGCGGTCGCCGCCCACCATCATGGCCTCGAGCAGCGCGGCCTTCACGTCGTGGTCCGACGCTCCCGTGTAGAGCGCCAGGAGCTCTTCTCCCGCCGCGCCCGAGATACCGAGGAAGCGGATCGCCTTCATCTGCAGCTCGGCGCCTCGCTCACCGGCGGCCACCGCGCGCAGGACACGCCGTCCCTCGCGCCCCCCGCCGTTGGCGAGGACGAAGAGCGCACGCTCCTTGAGCTCGATCGGCTGGTCGCCGTCGAGGAACTGCTCGAGCACGGGGACGGCCCGCTCGGGATCCGCGTTCATCAGGCTGTTCAGGGCGTAGAGCTTGAGCTCGGTCTCTTCGTCGAGCCTGTCCTCCTCGCCCCGCGTCTCACCGCGGACCTCGGTCCGCGTTCGACGCTCGTCACGGCGCAGGATCTCGCGCATCTCCCGCTCGTCGGGAGGACGGATCTCGAGCTCGAGTGCCCGGGCGTCGTCGACCCAGCTGCTCTCGGGGTACTCGGTCTGCACCCGCCGAGCGCTCTCCAGGGCCTCGACGCTGCGGCCGGCGCGATTCAGCGCGTAGGCCTGCCAGTAGAGGGCGGCCGCGGCCTCACCGCCGCCGTCGGCCACGACGCGACCGAAGAGGTCGGAGGCCTCGTCCCAGCGCTCCTCCTCGAGGGCGCGCCGGGCTTGGCGGTAGGTCTCGCTGCGCGCGACGCCGTCGGCGGCGGCGAAGCGATAGCCCAGGTCGAGCGCGGCGCGGCCGGGCCACGGCGCGAAGGCGAGAGCGGAGGAAAGCAGAAGGATTCGAGCGTTCATGGATCGGCCTCTCAAACGTCGGCGCCACCGGCGCCGGTCAGGGTTTCGTGCTTCAGTCGCGAGCCGACGACGCGGATCTTGAACAGCATGTCGTCTCGTTCCAGCTGCGAGCGCAGCTCGGCGAGCTCGTCCGCCGAGATCTCCTCCGGCGCGTGCGCGAGCTCGACCAGGACCGGCTCGATCTCCGAGAGCACCCAGGCGACCTCCGGCTCGCCGGAGCGCTCCGCCGCCTGCCGGTAGAAACGAGAGGCCGTGGTGAGCTCTTCGGCCCACTCCCGCTCGACCTCGATGCCGCCCTCGCCCGCGTCGCGGTTGACCAGCTCGGCCAGCAGCATCTCGGTGCGGTCGAGATGCTCGGACACCGCGAGGAGCAGGACGCGAGGGGGCTCGTTCTCCGCCAGGGGCTCGCCCAGCGAGGCCTGCCGCCAGATCCCGCCGACCCAGAAGGAAAGGCCCATCAGGGCGATCACCCCGGCCGCCGCGGCCCACCGCCAACCACCGGGCGAGAGCGTGGGAAACCGGAGCAGTCTGCCTCCGTCTCGCGCCTCCCGGTCGATGCGCCCCCGAACGCTCCGCCACACGGCCGCGCCGTAGCCGGCCGGGCGCTCGGGGACGGCACCGTCCCGCGGCACGGCATCCAGGACCTCGCGGAGGCGTCGCCAACGGGCGGCGACCTCCGGCCGCTCCAGCGCCTCCTCGATCTCTTCGGGGTGCGGCGCCTCTCCGTAGTAGTGGAGGATCAGCTCTTCATCCGACGGCTGCTTCATGGTCCTCTCCCAGGAAGGGCTCGAGGCCGCTGCGCAGCTTGCGCACGGCCCGGAAGACGGCGTGCTTGGTCGCGCTGGTGCGGGTACCGAGGACCGCTCCGATCTCGGCGATCGAGCGCCCCTCCATGTGGCGCAGCACGAAGCTGGCGCGTTCCATGGGGGAGAGCTCACGCAGCAGGTCGAGAGCCTGACGGCCCAGCTCGCCGCTCACCGCGAGACGGTGTGGGTCCGGAGCGTCGGTCGCCCCGAGGGCGTCCTCTCCGACCTCCGGCTCGGGCTGGTCCTCGGCGTGGCGCTGTTTGCGACGCATGAGGTCAATCCCCCGGTTCACGGCGATGCGGTAGATCCAGGTGGTGAACTCGGCGCGGAAGTCGAAGCGGCCGATGCGCTGCCACGCCTTCAGGAACGTGTCCTGCACGACGTCCTCTGCCACCGCCTCGTCGCCCGTGACCCGGTAGGCCACGGAGAAGAGGTAGCGGCCGTGGCGCTGCACCAGCTCGCCGAAGGCCTCGGCGTCCCCGTCCTGCGATCGCCGGACCAGCTCCGCGTCGTTCGGCTCCATACACACCCTTGGACGCCCCCACCCCCCGTCGGTTGGCCCCGACGAAAAAAGAGGGACAGGTTCTCTTTTTTCCCGAGCCCCCGAGCGGGCCGGAGGCTAGTCTAGGGAAAAAGAGAACCTGTCCCTCTTTTTTCGGGTCAGTCGAAGCGGGCCTTGACGTCGCCGACGCCGAGGTCGACGTCGACCCGGGCCGCGCCGGGGCCGTCGTCCCACGTGACCTCGGCCCCCACCAGCAGGGAGCGCCGGCCCTCGACCCAGGAATCGGGGAACTCCGCCTCGGCGTCGCCGACACCGACGTCGAGATGGACCGCGCGAACCGACTCGGCGGGCATCTTGATCCAAACCTCGCCGACGTCCATGTCGACCGTCAGGTCGGCCGCCACGTCGTCGATCTCGAGCTGCCCCACGCCCATGTCCACGGTCAGCGCCCGCCGCGCTGGCAGGCGCACCACGCCCTCCAGCTCGAGGCTGTCCCAGAGCCACTTCGGATGCCGGTCGACCTCCAGGGTGAGCCGCCGTTCGCTCTCCCGGGCGACGAGCTCGATCTCCTCCATGGAGTCGAGGCAGCGGGAGCTCGTCGTCTTGCAACGGATGTCGATCTCGACCTCGACGCGGTCGCCGTCCGTGCCGGCGAAGCGGAGGTCGCCCACGGGGAAGTCGAAACGGACGTCCTGGCCGGGCGACAGCGTGTACTCCTCGGTGATGCGGCGATCCGCGGCCGAGGCGGAACCGGTCAAGGCGGGCAGGGCCAGGGCGGTGAGCAGCCCGCAGGCCGTGAGGGTGCGTGGGGTCATGGGATACCTCCTCCGCCCTGCACTACGACGCCGCCGTGCGGGAGTTTCGCCGCTCAGGGACCGTTCGCGAGGAGCGCCTCGAATCGCTCCTCGTCGAGAACCTGCACCCCCAGCGACTCGGCCTTCTCCAGCTTCGAGCCGGGCTCGGCGCCGGCGACCACGTAGTCGGTCTTCTTGCTCACCGACGAGGTCACCTTGCCGCCGCGACTCTCGATCGCCTGTCGCGCCTCGTCGCGGGTGTACGCGTCGAGCGTGCCGGTGAGCACGAAGGTGAGGCCGTCGAGCGGCCCTCCGCGCCGGACCGGAGCGCTCTCCCGGGGCACGACCCTGCCGTCGAGCAGGGCGTCCAGGAGGCGCTGGTTGCGCGGCTCGCGGAAGAAGCCGGCGATCGCCTCGGCCATCTTGGGACCGACGCCGTCGACCTGCTGCAGCGCCTCCTCGCCGGCTTCGCGGAGGGCCGAAAGCGAGCCGAAGTGCCGCGCCAGCTGCCGCGCCACCGTCGTGCCGACCTCCGGGATGCCGAGCCCGTAGAGGAAGCGGTCGAGGTCGGCGTCGCGCGCCTTGCCGAGCGCCGTCACGAGGTCGCCGGCGGACTTCTCGGCGAAGCCCTCGAGCTCGACCAGCTGCTCCGGGCGCAGATCGAAGAGCTCCGGGAGCGAGGTGACCAGCCCCTCGTCGACCAGCAGCCGCGCCGTCTCCTCGCCCAGACCCTCGATGTCGAGGGCGTGGCGCGATCCGAGGTGCACGAGCCGGCCACGCAGCTGCGCCGGACAGTCGAGACCGTTGGGGCAGAGGGTGTAGGGCCCCCTTTCCACCAGCGGTGTCGCGCAAGAGGGACAAGCGGCCGGCATCTGGAAAGCCCTGGCGCGCCGACGGCCCTTCTCCGCCACCCGTTCGACGACCTGCGGGATGACGTCGCCGGCGCGCTGGATGCGGACGAGGTCCCCCTTGCGCACGTCCTTCCGCGCCACCTCCTCGCGGTTGTGCAGGGTCGCCCGGGACACCGTCACACCGCCGATCTCGACCGGGCGCATCATCGCCACGGGCGTCACGACTCCCGAGCGGCCGACGCTGGCCACGATGTCGAGAATGCGCGTGACCTCCTTGCGCGGCTTGAACTTGAAGGCGAACGCCCAGCGTGGATGGTGGGAGGTCGAGCCGAGATCCGCCCGGGCCGCGAGATCGTCGAGCTTGATCACGACGCCGTCCACCTCGTAGGGGAGGTCGTCGCGCTGGGCCGCGACCTGCGCGTGGTACTCGAGGATCCCTCCAGGCCCTCGACCCTGCGGCAGAGCTCGTTGACCCTGAAGCCCCAGTCGCCCAGGGCGGAGAGGAGGTCCCACTGCGCCGAAACCCTCCCAGCTCCTCGGCCGCCAGCACGTCGTAGGCGTAGCAGGTCAGCGGCCGCTGAGCGGTGAGACCGGGATCGAGCTGCCGCAGCGCCCCGGCGGCGGCGTTGCGCGGATTGGCGAACGGAGGCTTGCCCTCCGCCATCAGCCGCTCGTTCAGCGCCTCGAACGGGCCGACCTCCATCATCACCTCGCCGCGGACCGACAGGAAGGCCGGAACCGGGCGCTCGTCGGCGTGGAGGCGCAGCGGAATCGCGGCGATCGTGCGCAGGTTCTCGGTCACCCCCTCGCCCTTGCGGCCGTCGCCACGCGTCGCTCCGCGCACCAGGACGCCGTCCTCGTATACGAGCTCCACCGAGGCGCCGTCCAGCTTCGGCTCGACCACCCAGGCCGGCTCGCGGTCGAGGGCCTTGGCCACACGCTCGACGAAACGCCGTAGCACGTCTTCGGAGGTGTGGGAGTCGAGGCTGAGCATCGGCGCCGCGTGCTCGACCTCCTCGAAGCCTTCCAGCACCTTGCCGCCGACCCGCTGGCTGGGCGAGTCCGCAGTCACCAGATCGGGGAACTCCTCCTCCAGCGACCTCAGCTCGCGGAAGAGCCGGTCGTACTCCTCGTCGGAGATCTCCGGCGCGTCCCGCACGTGGTACAGGTAGTCGTGCCGCCGGATCTGCTCGCGCAGCGTCTCCAGACGCTCGTCGGCGCGGGAGCGGTCCACTGTCGACCCTCCGTCAGGCCTGGAGGAGCTCCCAGTCCGATTCGGGGGCGTCGATGGCGATCGCCAGACCGCCGTCCGACCCGACGTAGACCGGGTCCTTGACCACCCGGACCTTGCCGCCGCCGACCTCCTGCAGCGCGTCCTGGAGGCTCACGCCCAGGCCCTTGATCAGTGCCGTGCCGCCCGAGAGGATCACGTTGCCACGCATCCTGGCCTGGTACTCCGGCTCCACCCGCGAGATCAGGTCGATCATGGTCTCGGTGACGTGCGGCAGCAGGCTCTCGCACGCCGCCTGCATCTCCTCGGTGATGTCGAACTGCGTCGGCTTGCCCTGGACCGGAGCCTCGACGACGACGCGATCGCGCGCCTCGCCGACGAAGCTGTAGTTCTCCTTCCACTCGGAGACCATGTGACCGGTGACGTTGGCCTCCGGGTTGCTCGCCTGGAAGAGCTGCATCAGCTGCTGGTCCACGAAGTCCCCGGCCTGGGTGAGGGTGCGCTGGTCCTCCTCGCGGGGGTAGCGGCCCTTCATGACGCAGAAGTCCGTCGTCCCGGCCCCGAGATCGACGATCAGGGCGTGCAGGAGGGCGTCGAGACCGTAGGCCACCGCGAAGGGCTCGGAGACGATCATCAGCGAGTCCACCAGCCCCGACATGGCGCTCCTGAGCTGCTGCTTGTTGACGCGCAGGGCCTCCGCGGGAACGCCGACCACGGCGCGGACCTTGAGTCCCTTCTCCAGTGCTTCGTCGACCCCCGCCAGCGCCATCAGATGCCGGAGGAGCTCGCGGACCGCCGCGATCGCCTTCTCGGAGCCCTCTCTGATCAACCCCCGTTCGAGCGGCCGATGGAGGTCGAGCATGAGCCGGTTGTCGAGTGCCTCGCGCCCGATGAGCACATCCCGCTTGATGACCTTGCGAGCCACCATGTCGACCGGCCAGCCGACGTACGAATCGATCATGTGGCGGGCACCGTTGGACGCCGACACCGAGCTGCGGGAGGTGCCCAGATCGATTCCCAGGTTCAGGACGTGCTCGTCGCCGCTCTCCTTCTCTTTCGCCATCACTCTCGGTCGACCTCTTGCCCTCAGGCGGAGTTATCGCTCAGGTTGCGACTATAGGCTTGAATCCCCTCGAAGAGGGCCTCGGCCAGATACTGCCGGTACGACGGGTCGCGGAACAGCTCGCTGTCGACCTCGCTCGACAGCGCCCCCACCTCGGCGAGGATCGCCGGCATCTGGGTGCGGATCAACACGCCGAACGGAGCCGTCTTGACGCCCCGGTTGCGCACCCCCGGATCGAGGGTGCGCAAGGAGACCAGCAGCGAGCGCTGGACGGCCTCGGCCAGGGCCCTCGACTCCTCCCTCCGCACGCCCGCGTAGACGCGTTCGAGCGCCTCCCGCAGCTCGGCGAGCCGGAGGCTCCCGTCGCCGTTCTCGCTCGCCGCCAGGCGTTCCAGATAGGGATCGTCCGTGGGCCCGAGGTAGAAGGTCTCGACCCCGCGGGCGTCCGTATCCTCGAGCCAGTTGACGTGGATCGACACGAAGATGTCGCCCTCGGCGCGGTTGGCGAGCTCTCCCCGCCGGGCCAGCGACAGCGTCGCGTCGTCGGTGCGCGTCATCTCGACCTCGAACGCGGCCCCCTCGAGCAGGGCTCGAAGCCGCTCCGCGATGTCGAGGGTCAGCTCCTTCTCCATCAGACCGTCGCGGCTGGCCGTGCCCCGGTTCTCACCGCCGTGACCGGGGTCGAGCACCACGCGGCGCACGGCCAGGGGGAAGACCTCGCGGCCGATCGGCTCCGGTGCCGCGAAGCTCGGCGCGGATGCCAGCACGACGGCCTGCGGCGTCTCGACCACCGGTGAGGGCAGCGGCTCGCGGCTGAGGAGGATGGGCCGGCCGAGCCCGCTCGCTCCGGCGCCCGTCTTCTCCGCGGCCGCTCGCCCGACGACGTACGTGAGACTGAACAGCGCCAGCGGAGCGACGACGAAGAAGGCCGCCCTCAGACCGCGGTAGACACGCGGTCGTCCGGACCTCCGGGGAGGCCTCTTTCCCTGCACCAGGAAGACGTTCTCCTCGACGGCTTCCCGCAGGAGTCGCTGCTTGACTCGAGTAACGCTCGCCATCACGCAACTATCTGACGCATCAGGAGCTTAGGGCCACGGCACATGGACGCCTGTGGAACCGATCACTCCCCTCACGCGGCGAACATGAACCGACGCGGAATGCTACTACAGGCGCCGCCTGTTACTGTCCGCGCGGAGCCGCCACCGGTGGACGACCCTCGCCAGAGCCCTCTCCCGGAGCCCGCTCTCGAACGCGTCCGGGGAGAGCACCCCACGAGCGAGAGCTGGCGCGCCGACGCTTTCGCCGCCAGCCGGCACAGCGACCTGCGCGACGAGATCTCCCGACCCCTCGAGGTGCACGACCCGGAGGCGGCCGAGGCGCTATGCGCCGAGGTCTGCCGCAACGCCCTCGGCGGCCTGGCGGCGGGGCTCGTCCTCCTCACGGCAGGGGAACGCCGGCGCGCCCAGGCCATCGCCGCGTGCGCCGCGACCCTCTTCGATTTCGCCGACCAGACCGGTCTCGAGGGAGACAAGCTGGCGCAACTCAACCGCTGGGAGTTCGAGCTCGAGCGCGCTCTGGACGGCGACCCCGCGGGGCAGCCCGTGTTCGTCCAGCTGGCACGTCTTCACGCCGAGGCCCCCTGGCCTGCGGAGGTCCTGGACGGCCTGGTCGCGGCCGCCAGGCGGCGCGTCGCGGCGCCGCGTCCGCCGAGCGAGGCTCGGCTCGAGGCCGAGTGCCGGCAGCTCGGGCGGCTGGCCCTCGCGGCACTCGGCGTCGAGGCCCCGACGGACGGAGCGATCGAGCTCACCGGATTGCTGGTGCGAACGCGCCGGCTGCTCGCCTTCGGGGAGGGCCTGCGCCGCCACCGGATCATGCTTCCGGGAGACGGCGCCGGGGAGCATTCCACTCCGGGGACGACGGAGAGCCTCGAGAGCTCGGCCCGACGGGCGGCCGTTCTGGAAAAGGCGCATCTCGCGGCCCGCCTGGAGGGGGCGTCCGTCCTGCGGCGCGAGCTGCCACAGCGGCTGCGACCGGCCGGCCGCTTCGTCCTCGACGCGGCGCGGATCCTGCTGCGCCGCTTCGATGCCGAGGCTCCCCTGCCCCCGCCGGAGCTCCGGCTGTGGGAGAGACTGCGCCTCCTGCTGACGAGCCGCCGGGCCTGACGGTCCGCTACCAGCTGCCGCCCGGCTCGAGCTCGACGACCTCGGTGGGAACGCCGAGCTGGTCCAGCTCCTCGCGCAGCGCGGCGGGGGTGCCGGTGAGGACCGGGAAGGTCCCCCAGTGGATGGGGATCACCTTGGGCACGTCGAGGAAGGAGCAGGCCATCGCCGCCTGCCGCGGGTCCATCGTGTAGAGGTCCCCGATCGGCAGGAACGCCAGGTCCGGCGCGTAGAGCTCGCGGATGAGCTTCATGTCCGAGAAGAGCGCGGTGTCACCGGCGTGGTAGAAGGTGAAGCCGCCCGGACAGCGCACGACGTAGCCGGCCGCCACGCCACCGGCCTCGAGGCCCTCGACGTCGATCCCCTCGCCGTGGTCGGCACGGACCATCGAGACCCTGCAGCCCAGGGCCTCCTGGCTCCCCCGAGGCTCATCGGAGCCAGGACCTCCGAGGGCACGCCGCGACCGCCCAGCCAGAGGCAGAGCTCGTGGCCGGCGACGATCTTGCCCGGCCGGTAGCGCTCCACGAGGGTCAGCACGTCGCCGATGTGATCGGCGTGGCCGTGGGTGAGCAACATCGCGTCGATGCGGCCGAGATCCCGCGCCTCCTCGGGGCAGGCGGGGTTCGAATCGACCCAGGCCTCGACGAGCAGAACCCGGTCTCCCGGCAGGTCGCAGCGGACGGTGGCGTGTCCAAGCCACGTGAAGGTCGGTCTGTCGCTCATCGGTCCCCTCCTCGCTGGCGATCAGGATACCAGGGGCGGCGAGCCCCTCTGCCGCTACAATCCCCGCCATGCGCGCCTTCCGCATCTCCCGGCACGGCGGCCCGGAGGTGCTCGAGTGGGTCGAGCTGCCGCGCCCGGTGCCGCGCGCCGACGAGGTCCTGGTCCGCGTCCGGGCCTGCGCCGTGAACCACCTGGACCTCTGGGTGCGCCGGGGCGTCGAGGGTCACGCCTTCCCGCTCCCCCTCGTCCCCGGGAGCGAGGTGACCGGCTGGGTCGAGGAGGTGGGCGAGGTGGTGCGCGGCCTCGAGCCGGGCCGGCCCGTCCTCGTGGCGCCGGGGGTCTGCGACGACCAGGCCGCCATCGAGGCCGGCCTGGAGACCACGAGCCGCTCCTACGGCATCCTCGGCGAGCACCGCGACGGGGGCTACGCGGAGTACGTCGTCGTACCCGCGCGCAACGTGCTCCCCGCACCCGAGGGCCTCTCCCTCGTCGAGGCGGCGGCCGTGCCGCTGGTCTTCCTCACCGCCTGGCACATGCTGGCGACGAGGGCGCGACTCGAGAGGCACGAGGACGTGCTCCTCCACGCGGCCGGCTCCGGCGTCTCGAGCGCCGGCATCCAGATCGCGCGCCTGCTCGGAGCACGCCACATCCTGGTCACGGCGGGCAGCCCCGAGAAGCTGGAGAAGGCGCGCGCCCTGGGAGCCACCCACTTGATCGACTACCGCCGCGAGGACTTCGTGCGCGTGGTCCGCGAGGTGACCGGAAAGAAGGGCGTCGAGGTGGCCTTCGACCACGTCGGCGGCGAGGTGTTCGAGCGCAGCCTCGAGGCCCTCGCCTGGGGAGGCCGGCTGGTTCTGTGCGGTGCCACGACCGAGCACATGGCGCGGGTGAACCTGCGTGCCGTCTTCTTCAAGAGCCTCTCGATCCTGGGCTCGACGATGGGGCCGTTGACCGAGCTGCGGACCGTCCTGCGCCACGTCGAAGCGGGCCTGCTGCATCCGGTGATCGATTCGGTCTACCCGCTGGAGCGTGCCGCCGACGCGCACCGCAGGCTCGAGGAACGAGACGTCTTCGGCAAGATCGTGTTGAAGGTTGGAGACGACGAGGAGGAGAGAGGCGATGGCGGCAGCTGACGCGACGATCGAGAGGGTGGCCGTGCTGGGCGCGGGAACGATGGGGTTGGGGATCGCGCACGTCGCGGCCCTGGCGGGCTACGAGACCGCGGTCTTCGACGTCTCCGCCGAGGCGCTCGAACGGGCGCTGGCGCGGATCGGCAGGAACCTCGACAAAGGGGTCGAGCTGGGCAAGGTCGAGGCCGGCGACGCTCGGGGCGCGAAGGAGCGCCTGCGCACGACGACCGATCTCGCCGCCGCGGTCGGCGGCGCGGACCTGGTGATCGAGGCCGTGCCGGAGGACATGGCGCTGAAGCTCGACACCTTCCGCAGGGTGGTCGAGGCCTGCCCCGATCACACCTACCTCGCCTCCAACACGTCCGGCTTGTCGGTGACCGAGATGGGCGCCGCCACCGACCGCCCCGAGCGCTTCGCCGGGATGCACTTCTTCAACCCGGTCCACGTGATGAAGCTGCTGGAGCTGGTGCGCGGGCTCGACACGGCACCGGAGACGCTCGAGGTCATGACCGAGGTCGGTCGGCGAATGGGCAAGACCGTCGTCGCCGTCAACGAGTCCCCGGGGTTCGTCACCAGCCGCATCAACGCTCTCATCGGCAACGAGGCGTTTCGAATGCTGGAGAGCGGCGTCGCCGGTGCCGAGGACATCGATCGCGCCCTGAAGCTCGGTCTGAACCACCCCATGGGGCCCTTCGAGCTGGTGGATCTGGTCGGCCTCGACATCCGCCTCTCGATCCTCAAGTTCCTGCACCGCACGCTGGGCGAGACGTACCGCCCCTCGCCCCTGCTCGAACGGTACGTGCAGGCGGGGCGTCTGGGCCGCAAGGTCGGGCGGGGCGTCTACGAGTACGACGCAGACGGTACGAGGAGGAGCTGATGGGAGATCTCGACGATCGCGTCGCACTGGTGACCGGCGGCAGCTCCGGGCTCGGTCTGGCCGCCGCCAGGGCGCTCGCCCGCCGTGGCGCGCGCATCGCGCTCTCCTCCCGCGGCGGCGAAAAGCTCGAGCAGGCGCGACGCGAGCTCGCCGCCGAGGCCGCCGAGGTGATCGCGGTGCCCGCGGACGTGCGGGAGCCCGCCGACCTCGACGAGGCCGTCGCCGAGGTCGAGGAGACGCTGGGACCGATCGACATCCTGGTCCCCAATGGCGGCGGGCCGATCGCCAAGCGCGCACTCGAGCTCGACGACTCCGACTGGGAGGCTGCTCTGCCGCTCGCCTTCCTCTTCGTTCCCCGGCTCTGCCGCCTCGTCGTGCCCGGCATGCAGCGGCGCGGCTGGGGACGCATCTGCGCCATCAACTCGGTCTCCTCCCGGCAGCCGATCCCCGGCCTGGCACTGTCGAACGCCCTGCGCCCCGCCGTCCTCGGCTACCTGAAGACGCTGGCCCAGGAGGTCGCCGCCGACGGAGTGACCGTCAACGCGGTGCTGCCCGGGTTCACCCGCACCCAGCGCCAGATCGAGCTCGCCCGCGCCCGCGCCGAGCACAGCGGCGAGGACTTCGAGGAGGTTCTCGAGGCCCCCGCCCACGAGACGCCCGCCGGACGGATCGCGGAGCCGGAGGAGATCGGCGAGGTGGTGGCCTTCCTCTGTTCGCCCGCCGCCTCCTACGTGACGGGGCAGGCCCTCCTGGTCGACGGCGGCTACTCGCGCGGCCTGCCCTGAGCGGCGCCGGGACTCGCACCATGCCGGTCGACCCCGAAGACGCCCGAATCTGCCTGGAGGCGGACGTGGAGGCCGAGCCGGGCCGGCCGGCCCCGACCTCGGCGCCGATCGTCCAGACGTCCCTCTTCGACCACGCCACCTTCCAGGACCTCGTCGACGGACTGGCCTCCGAGCACTCCCGCACGGTCTACACCCGGGGTCGCAACCCCACGGTGATGGCGGCGGAGCGCAAGATCGCCCGCTTGGAGCGCGGCGACTCCTGCCTCTGCTTCGGCTCCGGGATGGGCGCCATCGGCGCCGTCCTGCTCGGGCTCCTCGAAGCGGGCGACCACGTCCTCTTCGTCAACCAGACCTACGGGCCGACGCTGCAGCTCGCGGCCGAGCTGCGCCGCTTCGGCATCGAGCACGACCTGCTGTTGGAGCTCGATCCGGCCGCCCTCGAAGACGCCCTGCGGCCCGAGACGCGGCTCCTCTGGCTGGAGAGCCCCGGCACGATGCTCTTCCGGCTGCTCGACGTCGCCGCGGTCGCCCGCTCGGCCCGCGAGCGCGGGATCCTCACCTGCCTCGACAACAGCTGGTCGACGCCGCTGTTCCAGAAGCCGCTCACCATGGGCGTGGATCTCGTGGTCCACACCTGCACCAAGTACCTCGGCGGCCACAGCGACCTGCTCGCCGGCGCCGTGGTGGGCTCGCGGGAGCGGATCGAGCGGCTCTTCTACCGTTCCTATCTGCTGCTCGGGAGCGTGCTCGCCCCCTTCGACGCCTGGCTCCTGCTCCGCGGTCTGAGGACCCTGCCGGTGCGCATGGAGCAACACGAACGGGACGCCCTCCGGGTCGCCTCGCACCTGGCCTCGCATCCGGCGGTACGCGCCGTCCACCACCCCGCTCTGGGGGGCGCGGTGGAGGGTCTCGGCGGTACCTCCGGGGTGTTCTCCTTCGAGCTCGTCCGCGACGACTACGACTCGGTCCGCGCCGTCCTGGACGCCTTGGAGATCCCTCTGCTCGGAGTGAGCTGGGGCGGGGTCGAGAGCGTCGCGATCTCTCCGGCCCGGCCCGACGACGCCGCGGCCCGGGCCCGTCAGAGACTCCCCGCCGGGCTCATCCGGCTGTCGGTGGGCCTGGAGGGTGCAGCGGCCCTGATCGCCGACCTCGATCGGGCCTTGGCGGTGGTGGCGTGAGGGCCGAGCACCCGGAGCGCCGCCTCACCCTCTTCGAGGCCGTCCTTCCCATCCTGGCGATGATCGCCCTGCTGGGCGTGGCCGCCGCCGTGGCTCGGTTGACGGCCGACCTGCTCGTGGCGGTGCTCCTCGCCTCGGCCGCCGTCGCGGGCGCGGTCGCCCGGCGTCACGGCCGCAGCTGGGACGACGTCCAGCGCTCGACCGGCGAGAAGATCGCCGCCGTGCTGCCCGCGCTCCTGATCCTGTTGGCCATCGGCATGCTGATCGGCACCTGGGTTCTCTCGGGCACGATCCCCTACCTCGTGTACTGGGGTGTGCGGCTGGTGGATCCGCGCTACCTGGTGCTGACGTCGTTCCTCGCCACCGCCGCCATGTCGCTCGCCACCGGCACGTCGTGGGGATCCGCCGGGACGGTGGGCGTCGCCTTGATGGGGACGGCGGCCGCGCTCGGGGCCCCCCTGCCGGCGACCGCCGGTGCCGTCGTCTCGGGCGCCTACCTGGGCGACAAGATGTCGCCGCTGTCGGACTCCACGAACATCTGCGCCATCGGGGCGGGAGCCCCGCTCTACGCCCACATCCGGCACATGGTCTACACCGCCTTGCCGTCCTTCCTGATCGCCTCGCTGGTCTACGGTCTGGCGGCCGCGGATCCGGCCACGACTCCGCAGGCCGCAGCCGGCGGGGCGCTGCTCGACGACCTGCAACGCGTCTACTCGCTCCACTGGATCGCATTGGCGCCGCTGGCGGTGGTCCTCTGGGGGATCGTGCGCAAGGTGCCGCCGGCGCTGGCGATGACCGCCTCGTCCCTGGTCGCCTGCTCCCTGGGAGTCTTCCATCAGGGCTTCCGCGGGCTCGACGCGTTGGCCTCGGCCGTCAGCGGCTTCCGGGTCGCGATGGTGGCCGGTGTCGGCGTGGCACCGGAGTCGCTGGGCGGCGCCTTCTCGGCGCTGGTCGAGCGCGGCGGCCTCTACTCGATGGCGACGACCCTGATCGTCGTCGTCTCCGCCTTCCTGCTGGCGGCCGCGATGGACGTCTCGGGTGCCCTCGATCTGCTGATCCACCGGCTGCTCGCCACCGTCCGCTCCGTCTTCGGGCTAATCTCCGCCACCATGGTCGCCGGGGCCACGACGATCGGTCTGACCAGCCACGGTGGCGTGACCGCGCTGGTCATCGGCGGTCTCTTCCAACGCTCCTACGACGAGCGGGGCCTGGCCCGGGTGAACCTCTCGCGCTCGCTCGAGGACTCGGTGACGATCGTGGAGCCCCTGATGCCGTGGACGGTCTCTGCCGTCTTCATGGCGACCACCCTCGGCGTGCCGACGCTCTCCTACGCCCCCTGGGCGGTCTTCTGCTACGGCGGACCGACGTTCTCCCTGCTCCTGGCCGCCCTCTACCCGCGCACGGGTTTCGGTCTGCGCCGGGCCGATGAGGGCCCGCCGGGGTCGCTCCCGACGAGCGCCGCTCAGGAGACGGCCGGCTCCTGACGCGACCGCACCGCGTAGAGGCCGAGGAGGAGCCCCAGACCCGCCACCACCGGTAGGGTCGACCGCGCCAGGGCGTCCCAGCCGAAGCGGCTCATCACGACGCCGGACATCAGGGAGGCCAGCGCGGTGGTCCCGAAGACCGCGAAGTCGTTGACCGCCTGGAGACGGAAGCGTCGCGAGGCCGTCGCGTGGCGCGCCAGCAGCGTCGTGGCGCCCACGAACAGGAGGTTCCACCCCACGCCGAGGAGGACCAGGGCCCACCAGTAGCGCGCCACCGAATGCCCGCCCAGGGCGCAGAGCACGCTGGCCCCGAGCGTCGCCGCGCCCAGGCCGAGGATGCGGAGCACGCCGAGGCGCCCGATCAGCCAACCGGTCAGCAGCGAGGGGACGTACATCGCCAGCACGTGCGACTGGACGACCCAGGCCGCCCGCTCCAGCGAGTGACCGTCGACCACGTGCATGCTCACTGGAGTGGCGGTCATCAGAAAGCTCATCGCCCCGTAGGCGACCACGGCCGTCACCACGGCGACCACGATCGGGTAGTGCAGCCCAGGGCCGTCTCCACCCTCGGCCGCGGGCGCGCTCGAGGCGGGCATCGCTGCGACCGGGCGCAGCCTCGTCAGCAGGAGGGACGCGGCCGCCAGCGCCACGGCCAGGCCGACGAAGGCCCCGGCGTGCTCGGCGAGGCCGAACGAGTGGTGCAGCAGCCGCACCAGGGTCGGACCGAGCCAGGCGGCCGCGATCGGTCCGAGCAGGACGGTCGAAACGGCTCGTCCCGCGGCCGCCGGCGGCACGCTCTCGATCGCCGCGAAGCGGTACTGCTGGGCGAACGCCAGATGGCCGCCGAGGATGGCCGTGGCGACGCAGAGCAGCTGAAAGCTCCCGGCGTCGATGGCCCGGGCGGCCAGCAGGGCGGCGCCGGCGCCGCCGAGCGCGGCCCAGGAGAACCCACGCCGCCGGCCGAACCGCTGCATCAGGAGGGCGGCCGGCACGGTGGTCAACGCGGTCCCCACGACCATCGCCGAAACCGGCAGCGTCGCCAGGCCCGGCACGGGAGCGAGCTCCCCGCCGACGATCCCGCCCGCCAGGATGACCACGGTGGCCGAGGCCATGGAGAGAGCCGCGGAGCCGGTCAGCAGCAGGATGTTGCGGTCGAGCAAGGGCTACTCCGGTGCCGGAGGCTATCCGGATCTCGCGCCGCGCTCCACTCCCCGCCATTCCCTGGGCTGCTACTGTCCTTCGACGACGCGAGGGGTAAACGGAACGTCCGTCCGACGTCTCTTCTGCACGTGACCGCTCTCGACCTCGAGGCCCCGGTCTTCTCCGCCGCCGGGGACGGCCGAGCCGAGCAGGTGCGGCGTGCCGCGGCGGGAGATGCCGAAGCGTTCGGCTCGCTCGCGGAACGGGCCTGGCCCGCCCTGATCCCTCTGGCCCGCGGGGTCCTGCTGAAGGACGGCGATGCCGAGGACTGCGTTCAGGAGGCCCTCCTGGCGGCGTGGCGCGCCCTCCCCACCCTCCGCGACCCCGAGGCCTTCGACGCCTGGCTGCGGCGGATCGCGGTCAGGCTCGCCCTGCGACGCGCCCGGGCAGAGAGCCGAAGCGACCTCGAGGCCTGCGAACCGGCGGCTCCGCCTCCCGACCCCGCGAGCCTGGACATCCCGAGATTGCTGGCGCAGCTGTCCCCGCGTCAACGGACCGTCTTCTACTTGAGCGCGGTCGAGGGATACACCGATTCCGAGATCGCGAACCTCATCGGCGGCGTCGCCGCGACCGTGCGCGTCCATCGCCATCGCGCGAGACGCCGCCTCCGTGCCCTGTTGGAGACCCTCGATGCAACGTGAACCTCACGACCCGCAGCGGCTCGTCGAGCCGCTGCGAGACTGGGCCCACCGCCCCGCTGCGCCCATCGACAGGGCGCGTCTGACGCGGGGGATCCACAATCCGCAGCGCGCCCGGCGGTCACCGCACGGCCTCGCCGTATGGCTGGCGGCCGGCGTCGCGCTCGTCGCGAGCTCGCTCCTGGTTCTCGGCCGCGCGATCGAGCCCGGCGCCCCCGCAGCCCGCGGCGACCGGCCCGAACCGCCGACCGACGAGAGCCTCCTCGTTCTTCAGCTCGAGAGCGGCACGGTCCTCTACGTTCCCCTGGAAGGAGAGTCCCGATGACCCGACGCATCCTGCCGATGGCCCTGGCGGCGCTGGCGGCCGCTTCCGGCGCCGTCGCCGAGGGCGGCCCTCCCGCGGTCGCCGACCTGGACGTCCGGTATGCCCTGCTCCTCGGTACGCGGGACGCCGACGCGACCGCGGGGGTCGAGAGCGACCAGGAGGCCCTCTCGCAGACCGTGCTCGAGTGGGATCCCGCCCGCGACGAGGCCGAGCTCCGCCGCCTCTTCGGCCTCCAGCGCCTGGCCGTCCGCTCCTACGGAGAAGCCACGGTGTCCCCACGCGGCGGCAGGGTCACCGCCACCAGCACGGCCGAAGGTCAGGAGTTCGAGTTCAGGATCGACATCCGCCACCGGGAGGACGATGTCGTCGACGCCCGGTGCCTGGTACTTCACGGCGGCGAGGTCCTCAGCGCGCCCACCGTCCGCACCCGCCTGGGCGAGCGGGCGATCCTGACCAGCTTCGACCCCGAGCGCTCGCTGTTTCTCTTCTTCGTCTTCGAGATCGGGGCCTCGGCCGACGCCGGGCCGTGACGGCCCCGCCACCTCGCATCCGGAGCCGCCTGCTACGATCGGCACCCCATGGCGGAGACCATCGTCGACATCCTGCGCCGCCTCGAGGTTCGCGAGATGACCCTCGGGGACTTTCCGCTCGTGGCGGAGGGGACCTCCGTCGGGGAGGTGTGCGTCTTGCTGGAGAGTCGCGGTCGCTCGGCCGCGGTGGTCGAGAAGGAGGGGCGGGTCACCGGGATCTTCACCCAGCGCGACCTCCTCTACCGGACCGCCGACGGGGTGCTCGATCTCGATGCGCCGATCGAGACGGTGATGACCCGGGAGCCGCGGACCTTCCACGCCGAGAGGCCCCTCGCGGAGGCCCTCGCGACGATGATGGAAGGCGGCTTCCGGCAGCTTCCGTTGGTCGACGACGGGGAGCGTCCCCGCGGCTTGCTGACGATCCGCGACGTCCTGACCTTCATCGCCCGCCGCTTCCCGAGGAGACCCTCAACCTGCCTCCACGCCTCGATCAGGTGCTGGCCACGCCGGAGGGCGCCTGAGATGCGGTGTCCCTTCTGCGGCAGCGACAACATCCAGGGCTCGGAGCTGTGCGAGAGCTGCGGCGCCGAGCTCGCCGGCCTCGACATCCCCGAAGCCGGCGACGGCGTCGGGGGACGCCTGCTGACCGACCGGGTCGCCGACCTCGAGCTCTCCCCGGCGCTCACGTTGCCGCCCGCGGCGAGCGTCGCCGACGCCCTCGCCCTCATGCGGCGGGAGCGCCACGGTTGCGTCCTGGTGGTCGAGGAGGGCGTACTGTGCGGGATCTTCACCGAACGGGACGTGCTCTCGCGCCTCGTCCTGGCCCGCCGGGACGCCACGGCGACGCCCCTGTCGGCCGTCATGACACCGGACCCGGTGCGTCTGGAGGCCGGGGACCCGCCCGCCTTCGCGATCCACTCGATGGTGGCGCGGGGGCTGCGCCACCTCCCGGTCCTCTCGGGCGCCCAGTTGCTGGGCTTCGTCTCGGTGCGCAACATCCTGCGCTACCTGCGCCAAGATCTTCTGGCCTGAGCCGGCTGGCCCGCGGTTTGCAGCCTCGGACCGCCGGGGCAACCGCGGAGCCTCCCCACCGTACCTCCTCCCGGAGCGGGAGCTTCCCGCCGAGACCGAGCCGCCATGTTCGAACAGAGCCCGACCTGGAGCCGTTACAAGCCTCCGACGCGGAGGATCATCGGGGTCCATCTCGGGCACGTGCCCTCTCTGGAGGACGAGGGGCGCGAGGATCGGAGCAACCTGCGATGGGCGATCGCGGCGGCTCTCGGCGTCCACCTGCTCCTCGCCTTCCTGGTGATCCCGGGGCACCTCTTCGATCCGCGCGCCGCCGCGCCGGAACGGCCGGTCTTCGTGGTCCGGCCGGTCCGCTTCGAGCCGCCCCGGGCGCAGCCGCGGGAGTCCCCGCCTCCGCCGCAGGAGAAGCGTCGCGTCATCCCGATCCCGGATCCCACTCCCCAGGAGCCGGAGCCGATCCGGCAGGCGGAGGTGGAGGCCCCGGAATTCGACCCGCGGGCGAGCGAGGCATCCCTGGTGGAGTCCTTCGGCATTCCGGACGGCCCGCCGGCTCCTCCGGGTCCGCGGGCCTTCCAGGTCGGCGGCGAGGTCTCGCCGCCGGTGAAGGTCTTCGCCCCGACTCCCCCCTACACCGAGGACGCGCGCAAGGCGCGGATCCAAGGCGTCGTGATCCTCGAAGCGATCATCGACGCGCTGGGCAACGTGACCGACGTCCAGGTGCTCAAGGGGCTTCCCCAGGGGCTGAGTGACTCGGCGGTCGAGGCGGCGCGTTCGTGGCGCTTCGAGCCGGCGCGCCGCAACGGTGAGCCCGTCCCCGTCTACTTCACCCTGACGATCCGTTTTTCGCTGCAGTAGGGGGCCGCCACCCTACGCCGCCGCGTCGGCGCGCAACACCTCGATCGGGAAGAGCTCGGGGGCGACCCGGAGGCGCGACGCCGCCAGACCCCGCCGCTCCAGCTCGCGGCCCAGCTCGGCCGACGGCACGAAGATGCGGTCCGCCTGACCGAAGAACCACACGACCAGCCGGCCCATCACGGCCTCGAGCGTCGGGCTGGAGGTCGCCCGCGCCACCCGCTCGCGCAGGTCACCGGTGTAGACCGCCGTGAGCGGAACCCCGAGGAGCTTCGCCGCGGCCAGCCCGACCAGCCCGACCGGGCCCGGAGTGCTGACGAGGATCTCGGTGAAGCGCTCCCGTTCGCAGAAGGCGAGCATGTCCAGGAATGGCGGGAACGCGACCTCCAGGTCCCCCATCTCGCGCAGCCGCACCCGACCCAGTGGCGCGAAGTCCACCCGCTCGGGATCGCCGGGGTCGCTCGCACCCTGCGAGGTCACCAGATGCAGCTCCAGGCCGCGGCGGCGGGCCAGCGAGGCGACGCCGCGCACGGCCCCGGAGGGACCGTCCTCCCCGTGGAAGACGTCCGTGAACCACGCCTTGACCGGCGCCCGCCCGGCACGCACCGGCAGGCCGAACCTCTCCTCGACGCGGCAGTGGAGCTCCTCGTCCTTGTGCTGGGTGTGGCAGGCGGCGAGATAGGGAGCGACGGCGAGAAGCGCCGGGCCGAGGCTCGACAGGCTCTGCAGGCTCTCGGTCAGCCGCCCCTTCGCCAGGTGCTTGCCGAACTTCTTGAGAGCGCCGAAGGAGAGATCGTGCGACAGCCGGCCGGCGATGCGGAAGCAACGCTCCTCCAGGGCGTCCGTGGCACCGTCGCAGCTGGGCGTGGCGAGCTCCGCCAGCTCCTCGATGAGACGGCGGTCGATCGTGCCCATGGTCTTCGCCCGGGGGCGCAACGCGCCGGCCGCCCAGAGCCGCAGCCGGTCTCCGGCGGACAGGCCCGACAAGTCTCCGTCCCGGAGCAGACGCTCGAAGAGGGCGCCGAGCGGCTCGTCCCAGTCGCGGCCCGGCCGCGACGAGAGGCGGTGCCGGTAGTACTGGCACGCGATGCTGTAGAAGCAGCGGGCCAGCAGGGTCGAGCCGCCGTGGGACCCGCCCGGCTCGTGGCGCCCGGCCCGCAGATGGTCGAAGCGCGGAGACGTCCGCGGCGGCGGGTGTCGTCGTGTGGGCCTCTCCCAGGTAGAGCCCGGCGTGATCGTCGCTACCGCCGGTGAAGACCAATGCGCCACGGCTCGGGATGCGTCGGCGCCAGGTCGTGGCGGTCGGCCAGGCCGTCGATCGCCTCGGGCGTCAGCGCCAGTACCGCCCGAGCCAGCTCACAGGCGCGCGGGTCCGCGTGCCGTTGATCGCTTCGAAGGTCCGGAAGAGGAGGATCAGGCGCTCGAAGTGCGCCACCGTCAACAGGTCGTTCTGTCGAAACAGCGGATGGGCGACGGCGTGCGGGATCTCGTGCGAGCGCACGTACTGGGCGAAGGCGTAGACGTCGCGGCGGATCCGCTGGATCTCGCGGTGCTGCTCCTCGTCGATCCCCCACACCAGGCAGTGGATCTTGCAGCCGTCCTCCGGGAACTCGACCGTCACACTCGCACGAGACGAAGGCGCCGGGCAGATGCGCGATCTCCAGAGCTCCTTCGATCCTGTCGTGATCGCTGATGGTGACGAAGTCCATGCCCGCCTGCCGGCAGGCGCGGTAGACCTCGAGGGGCTCGGTGAAGCACTCCGGCGCTCCGATCCTCCGGAGGAGCCACTCCGTGGGGCTGTCGGAGTAGCGACTGTGCGCATGCAGGTCGACTCGCGTGGACATGGGCACCTCCTGGCTGGGCGAACGGCTCGTCGCGAACGCTCGCGGCATGGCGCCATCGTGCCCGCCCCGCTTGTCAGCGAGGGAGCCCCGGTGTGTCAGAGCAGCGACAGATCCGCCGCCAAAGCTCGATGAAGAAAGAGCTTTCCGCCGGATCGCGGCTAGCGGGGGCGCTTCCTGCGCGCCGCCCGCTTCTTCGCCTTGGCGATGTAGCCGACCGCATCGGGGGTCGTACAGTCGGTCGCCCCGTGGTCGACCCGGACCGGTCCGATCCGGCGCGCCGCGGAGACCGCCAGGGCCTCGAGCTCCGGGCTGCGCAGGCCGATGGCGATGAGGGCGCCGTTCATGGCGTGGCGCACGCGATTGGGGCGGGAGTGGATCTCCGCCTCGATGCGGTCGAGGCGCTCCTCGAAGTACGACGTCTCGAGATCCTCGTCGTGCAGGGCGAGGTAGGCGACGAGGTTCCACCCGGCTTGCCCCTTCCACTCCCCTCGCGCACGCGCCCAGGCCTCGGCCTTCGACCGGGCGTGCGCGGTACGGCTGACCAGCGAGGAGAAGGCGTCGGTCAGAACGTAGGAGTCCAGAGCCCGAGCCCAGAGGTCGAGATCCCTGCGGCCGAAGCGCTGCGGGTCGGCCACGCGCGTCGCCAGCACCTGGGCGTCGTGGTTGCCGCTGGCCCACAGGCGCTCCGCCAGCGGCTGATCGACTCCGGCGCGGCGAGCGATCTTCTCGACGTTCGAGAAGCTGACGCCGAACAGCGGCTCGGGCACTCCGTGACGCTCATAGACCTTCCGGTTCTGCGCCGTCCCCATCTCCTCGAGCCGGGCCATCACCTCCTCGAACGTCACCCGTCCATGGTAGCAGGGGGGCTCGAGCGGCCGGCGAGCACTGCGAGGGGCCAGCGGATCCGGCGCGTCGTGGCCTCCCCCCAGGCCGCTTCCAGACGCGAGCGCACGAGCGCGACCGGGTCCTCGCCCAGCTGCCGCCGGTAGCGCGACACCGCCGACCAGGTGCTCAGATACCCGAGGACGTGGTCGCTGCTCCACTCCGCCTCCATCGCCACGGCCGGCAGGGGCACCCGGTCGAACGGGAAGGGCATCCGTTCATAGCCCTCCGTCACGTGCCCCCTCTCGAGCGGCCAGTACGGACCGACCGTCTCGTCGTGGAAGGTGCGGACCAGCTCGTCCACGGCGGCGACGCCCGTGCTGAAGAGGCCGTAGGACCAGGCCGCGACGACCCCTCCCGGACGCAGGACGCGACGGACCTGCGCGTAGAAGCGGTCGAGGTCGAGCCAGTGCAGGGCCTGGCCGACGGTCACCAGGTCGACCCTCGCGCTGGCCAGCGGCACCAGCTCACACGGGGCCGCGGCGTACGAGACTCCGCGGACGGACCGGGCCGCGGCGAGCTGTGAGAGCGAGGCGTCCGTCGCCACGACGCGCTCGAAGCGGGCGGCCAGCGGCCCCACCGCCTGGCCGCTGCCCGTGGCTCCGTCCCAGGCCAACGCACCGCCGGGCGCGGCCTCCCGCGGAGGTCGAAGAGGCGATCCGGGTACTGCGGGCGATGCAGGGCGTAGCCGGAGGCGACGCCGGAGAAGTGGTCGGGGAAGGTCACGTGCCGGAGTCTAGACCGGTCGGTCGACGGGAGGGCTCGACGAGTCGGCAAGGGGTGATACCGTCCGGCGCCTGGCGTGGACGCCCCTCGACGCATCGAAGAGATCGACTGGTCGACCTGGCGCCCCGTCGACCGGGCGACGCTCGTCTTCGTCGTCCGCGACGGCGAGATCCTCCTGATCCGCAAGCTGCGCGGGCTCGGGCGCGGCAAGATCAACGGACCTGGCGGCCGCCTCGGGCCGGCGAGTCGCCCCTCGAATGTGCCGTGCGGGAGGTCCGCGAGGAGCTGGAGATCGACGTTCGAGGCCTGAGTGAGACCGGCGAGCTGTGCTTCCAGTTCCTCGACGGCTACTCGATCCACGTCACCGTGTTCCGGGCGGCCGAGGTGCGGGGCGACCGGTCGCCACGGCGGAGGCGATCCCCCACTGGACGCCGGTCGCCGACATTCCCTACGACGAGATGTGGGAGGACGACCGTATCTGGCTCCCGCACCTGCTCGACGGCGTCCCCTTCTCGGGACGCTTCGTCTTCGACGACGACCGGCTGCTCGACTGGACGCTCGACCCGGTCAGGCGCTGACCCGGCGTCGCAGCAGCTCGGCGACGCCCTGCTCGATGTTCTTCACCACGGCGGGAAGGTCGAGGCTCACGGACCGAGCAGAACGCGATGCGCAGATGGCGGGGGCGACGCTCCGACACCGGTGCCGTGCTCGGCGATCAGATGGCGACGCGCCTCGCCCGGGTCCACTCCCTCCGGCAGCTCGAGCAGGGCGAAGCAGCCCGCGTTGCACGGCAGGGCGGCGATCATCTCCGGATCGAGCTCGCCGAGCGCGCGGCGCAGCCGGACCCAGCGACGGGCCAGCCGTTCGCGGAGCACCTCGACGTGGCGCTCTCCGCCGGGCCGTCCGAGGGCCTCGAGCAGGAGCACCTGCGAGGTGGCGACGGGTGAGCCGACCGTCGAGCGCACCAGGCACTTCACCTTGCTCTCCAGGGCCTGTGCCGCCGGGCCGTCCGGCTCGCAGGCGAAGGTCAGGAAGCCGACCCGGCCGCCGAACAGGCTGAACTCCTTGGTGGCGCCGTCGATCTTGACCGGCACCAGCCGCTCGTGGCGACCCACGAAGTCCCAGAAGAGGGAGCCCGACGGAACGCCCTCCTCGTAGACCAGGCCGGCGTAGGCGTCGTCGCAGAGCACCACCAGCGGCCGGCGCTCGGCGGCCTCGACCAGCGACTCCACCAGCTCTTCGCGCTCCTCCCGCGTCGGCATGTAGCCGCCCGGGTTGGACGGGAAGTTGACCAGCGCCACGACCGGCTCTCCCTCCGGCTCCTCGGCGGCGAGCTCGGCCAGGGCCCGAGGATGGAACCGGCCGGCGAGATAGGCGGCGGCGGTGCGCACGCGGGCGCCGGTGCGGACCTCGAAGGTCTGGCGGTAGTTGCCCCAGAACGGCGTCGTGATCAGGACCGCCCGGCCCGGACCGGCGAAGAGGTCCGCCGCCACCGACAGACCGTGCGTGAGCCCGCAGGTCACCAGCGGCAGGCTCGAGGGCAAGTGGTCGGGGACCTCCCGGCGCTGCCACCGGCGCCAGGCCTCCCGGACCGCGGGCAGCCCCTGGACCGGAGAGTAGAGCAGGGCCTGGTTGCGCTCCTCCGGCGGCAGCCCCGACAGGGCGTCCTCGATCGGCGGCAGGGCCAGGGCGCGGCCGTCGCCGTCGGTGATCTGCCCGATGGTGGCGTTGTATCGCGTCCCCCGGGCCTCGGCGGCCTGGAACGGGATGTCCGGGGGGAAAGCCACCCGCCTCCCCAGGGGGGAGAGGCACTCCCACAGCGTGGGGGCGGCCTCGCGCAGGGCTTCGTTGGTGCGTTCGACGGCGTCCACGGGGGCGTCAATCTATCGGAGTGCCGGAACCGGCGCCAGGGTGGCGGGCGGCACGGAATAGAATCGCGCCACTCCGTCTACTGGGAACAGGAGGTCCATGTGAACGCCTGGTGGAGCTCGTTGAGCGGCCCCTTGCAGGTCTTCTGGTCGATCGCGCTGGCGACGAGCGCCCTGTTGGCGCTGCAGCTGCTGCTGATGCTCTTCGGCATCGGGGATGGCGACACCGACGCCGACGTGCACGGCGACATCGGCGACGTCGACGGTCACCTGGACGCCGACGGCCACGGCGACGCGGGCCTCCACGTCGTGTCGATGCGCACCGTCGTCGCCTTCTTCACCGGCTTCGGCTGGGGCGGCGTGGCCGCCCTGGAGTCCGGCCTCGGCGTCACGGTCGCCACCCTCTGCGCCCTGGCGGCCGGCAGCGCCTTCATGCTGGGCGTCTTCGGCTTGATGCGGGCGCTGTACTCGATGCGCGCCAGCGGCACGGTCGACTACCGCAACGCGGTCGGCACCGTCGGCACCGTCTACCTTCCCATTCCGGCACGCATGGAAGGCCCGGGGCAGATCGAGATCCTGGTGCAGGGGCGCCTGCGGGTCGTCGAGGCCTTCACCCGCGCCGACCGGCTGCTGCCCAACCGCTCCCGCGTCCGGGTCGTCGACCTCGCCGACGCCAACACCCTGATCGTCGTGCCGTCGGACTCCCCCGCCGGCCCGCAAGGAGACTGACACATGCTCTCGTCGATGCCCCCCGCGCTCTATCTCATCCTCGCCGGCGTCGCCGTCTTCTTCCTGACGGTGTTCGCCTTCGTGCGCCGCTACCGGCGCTGCCCTTCGGACAAGATCCTGGTCGTCTACGGCAAGGTCGGCAGCTCGAAGGGTCAGGGACTCTCGGCCCGCTGCTACCACGGCGGCGCCGCCTTCATCTGGCCCGTGCTCCAGGACTACCAGTTCCTCGACCTGACGCCGATGACGATCGACATCAAGCTCGAGGGCGCCCTGTCGCTGCAGAACATCCGCATCAACACCCCCTCGACCTTCACCGTCGGCATCTCCACGGAGCGCGGCGTGATGGAGAACGCCGCCGAGCGCCTCCTCGGGCTCAAGATGCCGCAGATCGCCGAGCTCGCCCGCGACATCATCTTCGGGCAGATGCGCGTGGTCATCGCCACCATGCCGATCGAGGAGATCAACGCCGATCGCGACAAGCTGATCGAGAACATCTTCAGCGGCGTCGAGGTGGAGCTGAAGAAGGTCGGCCTGCGTCTCATCAACGTCAACATCCAGGACATCACCGACGAGTCGGGCTACATCGAGGCGCTGGGCAAGGAGGCCGCCGCCCGGGCCATCAACGAGGCCAAGATCAAGGTCGCCGAGAAGGAGCGCGACGGCGAGATCGGCGCCGCCCTGGCGGTGCGGGACCGCAGGATCCAGGTGGCCCAGGCCGGGGCGACCGCGACCGAGGGTGAGAACGAGGCCGCGATCACCGTCGCCCAGTCCAACTCGACCCGGCGCCAGCGCGAGGCCGAGGCGGAGCGGGTGGCCGTCGCCAGCGAGAAGGTGCAGGAGGCCGAGGCCCTGCGCGAGGCCTACGGCGCCGAGGAGGAGGCCGAGCGGCAGCGCGCCAAGCGCGAGGAGGCGACCCAGTCCGCCAACATCATCGTCCCCGCCGAGATCAAGAAGCGCGAGATCGAGACCCTCGCCGAGGCCGAGGCGGAGAAGACCCGCCGCCTCAAGAAGGGCGAGGCCGACGGCCTGCTCAGCGTGATGGAGGCCGAGGCCGCCGGCCTGATGGCCATCCTCACCCGCAAGGCCCAGGGCTTCGACCGCCTCGTCTCCGCCGCCCAGGGAGACCCCCGGCTCGCCTCGCTTCTGCTGGTCACCGAGCAGCTCCCCAAGCTCGTCGAGGAGCAGGTCAAGGCCATCTCCAACTTGAAGATCGACTCCGTCACCGTCTGGGACGGCGGCAAGAACGGCAGCGGCTCCACCGCCACCGCCGACTTCCTCTCCGGCCTCATCCGCTCCCTCCCACCCCTCCACGACCTCGCCCGCAACGCCGGGATCGAGCTGCCGGAGGTGCTCGGGAAGGCGGGAGGCACGGTCCCGCCGGACTCGCTGGAGGCCACGCCGGAGTCGGACGACCCCTCCGAGCCGACCGGCTCCGCCTAGCCCCCCGACTCGGCCCCACCCCCGAGCGCCTCGTAGACCACGAAGCGCTCGACGGGGGTGAAGCCGAGGCGGGCGGCGAGGGCCAGGGAGGCGGGGTTGGATTGGACGGCGCCCCAGACGGGGGTGAGGCCCCGGGCGGACTGGTGGGCGGCGAGGAAGCGGACGGCGGCGGAGGCGAGGCCGCGGCGGCGGTGGGGGGCGAGGGTGTCGATGGAGACGTCCCAGAGGGTCTCGGTCTCGTAGCAGGAGTAGCAGACGGCGGCGATCCGGTCATCGCAGACGCAGCCCGCCATGGGGAGGCCCAGCGCGAGGGCGGCGGAGAGCTCGCGGCGCTGTGCGACGGGCCAGTCCTCGAGCCAGGCGGCGCTGGGCTCGGCTCCCAGCAGGCGGCAGGGAGGGTCGTTCTCGAGGGGCCGGAGCGCGACGCCCGGCCCCGGCAGATGGAGCACGGCCGTCTGGCGGCGGAAGCCGGCGAGCAGCGGGGCCAGGTGGGGATCGTCCTCCTCCTGGACGAGGACCGAGCCGGGGCGCAGACGCTCGAGGGCCTCCCGCAGGCTCGCCGGCTCCGGTCTCCCGACGACGGCGAGGAGCGAGGTGACCGAGTCGTCGAAGAGCGCGTAACCGGAGGAGCCCTCCCCCTGCGCCACGATCCGCCCACGTCCGGAGAGGAGCATGCCCCGAGCCTCGAGAGCACGCGGCCGGTCGGGCAGCCCGACGGCGAGGCGCAGGCGGGTCGTGCGATCCATCGTCGCCATGATGCCAGAGCCCCCCGGCGCTCGCGGGTAGAGTACGGGCCATGTTCGATCCCCACTGGCGCCGCCGGGCGGTGGCCGCGGTCGAGGCCGGCGAGGTCTTCGACCTGGTCGTCGTCGGGGGCGGGATCACCGGTTGCGGCATCTTCTTCGACGCGTCGCAGCGCGGCCTCCGCGTCCTGCTGCTCGAGAAGCAGGACTTCGCCTCGGGCACCTCGTCGCGCTCCTCGAAGCTGATCCACGGCGGACTGCGCTACCTGAAGGAGCTGCAGCTCGGGGTCACCCGCACGGCGAGCCGCGAACGGGACCGTCTCTCGGTCCTCAACCCCCTTCTCGTCCGCCCCTTCCGCTTCGTCTACCCGGCCAGCCGCGGCGACGAGACGCCGGCCTGGATGGTGGACGTCGGGCTCTGGATGTACGACCGCCTCACCCGCCGGTCCCAGCACCACGACCACCTGACTCCCGACGAGATCCAGGGTCTCCTGCCGGGGCTCGAGACCGAGCACCTCGATCGCGCCTTCTCGTTCACCGACGCCCTGACCGACGACGCCCGCCTGACCGTCGCGGTCGCCGCCACCGGGGCGGCCTACGGCGGCCTCGCGATCACCCGGGCCGAGATGCTCGAGCCCTTCCGCGAAGGCGGCGCCGTGCGAGGCGTCCTCTTCCGCGACCTCGAGAGCGGCCGCTCGCACACGGCCAGGGCCCGGCTGGTCGTCAACGCCACCGGAGTCTGGGTCGACGCGATCCGCGAGAGGCTGGGGCTCGAGGGACGGCGCGTCCGTCCCTCGCGCGGCGTCCACCTGGTGGTCGCGCCCGAAGCCTTGCCGATCGAGGCCGCCGCCATGGTGCCGGCAGCCGACGACGGAAGGCCGGTGTTCCTCATCCCCCACGAGGGGGGCGTCCTGGTCGGCACGACGGACATCTTCCACGACGGCGACCTCGACGATCCGCGCGCCACCCGCGCCGAGGTGGAGTACCTGCGGCGCACGGTGGAGCATCACTTCCCCGGTCGTGCGCTCGGCCCCCGGGCCGTCCTCGGCGTCTACGCCGGCCTGCGACCGATCCTCGCCAGCCACACGGACGATCCCGGAGAGGTCAGCCGCGAGGAGGAGATCTGGGAAGAGGGCGGGCTCCTGCACGTCGCCGGCGGCAAGCTCACGACCTGGCGCCCGACCGCCGAGGAGGCGGTGGACGAAGCGCTGAAGCTCCTCCCCGACGGCGTGCGGCTGCGCGCCGGGCGCTGCTATACCGAAGGTACGCCCCTGGCCGGCGTCGCACCGCTCGACCTCGCAGGGCGCCTCACCGAGCTCTTCGACCTGCAGCCCGAGGTGGCCGCCGGCATGGCGCTACGACTGCGCGAGGTGGCCCTCTGGACCCCGCAGCTCGCCAGGAGCCCGCGCGAGCTGCAGCCCTTCGAGGAGGGCGGCGATCTCACCCCCGCCGAGGTCCGGGCCCACCTGCGCCACGGTGCCGTCGTCCGACTGGAGGACCTGCTCCTGCGGCGGGCGCGGTTGGGGCTGTGGAGGCCCGAGGCCGCGGCCCGCCTGGCGCCCAGGCTCGAGCCCTGGTTCCGCGAGGAGCTCGGTTGGGACGCGGCGCGCTGGAACCGCGAGCTCACCGCGTGGGGCGACGCCGCCCAGGCGTGGACCCCGGACGGCGTCGTGGGTTGAGCGGCCGCCGCCCTCAGGCGGCCTTGCGCCGGGCCCGCGCCTGCCCGCCGAAGACTTGCTCCCAGAGCAGGGCGAACGGGCTGGCGATGTAGATCGACGAGTAGGTCCCGACGATGATGCCCACCGTCAGGATGAACCCGAAGCCGCGCAGGACGTCGCCGCCGAGGAAGAGCAGGCAGGCGACCGTCAGCAGCGTCGTGCCGGAGGTCAGCAGGGTGCGCGAGAGCGTCTGGTTGATGCTGGTGTTCATGACGCTCTCGAGCGGCTCGCGCGGATTCTGGCGCATGTTCTCGCGCACCCGGTCGAAGACGACCACGGTGTCGTTGACGGAGTAACCGACGAGGGTCAGGAAGGCCGCGACCGTCGTCAGGTTGAACTCGAAATCGAAGAACGTGAAGAGCCCGAGGACGACGAGCACGTCGTGGGCGACCGCGACCAGGGCACCGATGCCGAAACGCAGCTCGAAACGGAGCCAGATGTAGGCGAGCATCCCGAGCAGGGAGAGAACGACCGCCCAGATGCCCTTGCGGCGCAGCTCGCTCCCGATCTGCGGTCCCACGTTCTCGGCGCCGACGATCGCGTAGCGGCCCAGCTTGGTCTGTTCCTGCAGCACCTTGGCCGTCTCCGGCGTGACGCCCTCGACTCCGGTGACCTGGCTCCAGTCGGTGAGCAGTCCGAGGTCTCCACGCTGCTCCACGATCCGTTCGGCGATGCGTCGGTAGTGCGTGCCGGCCAGGGTCTCGTCACCAGCGCGCACCTGATCCGGGTCGGCGGCGAGCAGCAGCTCGGCCAGGGCGTCGACGCCGCGCTGGTTGAGGTCGAAACCGCCGCCGCCGCCGTTGTACTCCTCGTCGAAGGAGGCCTCGATCAGTCCGCGGCTGCCCTCCGACTCCCCCTCCAGGGTCGGAGTCTTGATGATCACCTCGTGGGCCTCGGCCTCTCCGAAGCGCTGGATCTGCGCCTCCTCGATGCCGGCCTCGCCGACCACGCGGCGGATCTCGTCGACCTCCGGCGGATCGGCGAAGCGCACGGTCAGCTGCGTGCCGCCGGCGAAGTCGATGCCGAGGTTGAGCTTCCCGTGGACGAACACCATGAAGACGGTGATCGTGACGGCCACGATCGACAGAGCGATCCAGACCCTCCGGTACTTCATGAAGTCGATCCGGGTGTTGGCGAACAGGTCCATCGCGGCGTTTCCCTCGAAGTGTCTCGGCGCGGGCCGGGCTCAGATGGAGAGCCGCTCGACGCGGTTCTTCCTGGAGAGCAGGAGGTCGAAGATCCAGCGGCTGACGAAGATGGCGGTGAACAGGGAGGCCAGGATGCCGATCGAGAGGGTCACGGCGAACCCGCGAATCGGCCCGGTGCCGAACTGGAAGAGGAAGAGCGCGGCGATCAGCGTCGTGACGTTGGCGTCCATGATCGACGACAGCGCCTTGCCGAAGCCGGCGTCGATCGACGACTTGACGGTGCGCCCGCGGCGCAGCTCCTCCTTGATCCGTTCGAACACCAGGACGTTGGCGTCGACCGCCATGCCGACCGTCAGCACGATGCCCGCGATACCCGGCAGGGTCAACGTGGCGCCGAAGTAGGCCAGGGCACCGAAGACGATGATGATGTTGAGCGCCAGCGCGGTGATCGCGTTGAAGCCCGACAGCTTGTAGACCAGGAGCATCGAGAGCACGACCAGGCCGAGGCCGAGAAGACCGGCGCGCAGGCCGCGCTGGATCGAGTCGTGCCCCAGCGACGGCCCGACCGTCCGCTCCTCGAGGTAGGTGATCCCGGCCGGCAGAGCGCCCGAGCGCAGCACGGTCGAGAGGTCCTCCACCTCCTGCTGGGTGAACCCTCCCTCGATGAGCCCCTGATCGCCGATCCGCGAACGGATGTTCGGGGCCGAGACCACCTGGCCGTCGAGCACGATGGCCAGCCCCTTGCCGACGTTGTTGCCGGTGGCCTCGGCGAACAGGTCGCCCCCCTCGGGGGTGAGGAAGAAGTTCACCACCGGCTGGTTGAACTGGCCGAGGCCCGGCCGTGCGTTCTTCAGGTCACGGCCGGTGATGACGTTGCTCTTGCGCACCGCGTAGTAGGACTCGCCGACCGGCTCCTTCTGCTCGTTGCGAATCGTCTGGGTGAGGATCTCGATGTCCTCGGGGAGCCGGCCCTGATAGTGCTGGAGGATCTCCTCGCGGCTGCTCGAAGAGCTCCCGCCGCTCGGGAAGTCGACCAGCTTGAACTCCAGGAACGCGGTGTTCTTGATCAGCGCCTTCACGCGTTCCGGATCGTCGACGCCGGGAAGCTGCACGACGATGCGGTTGTCCTGCTGCGCGCGCTGGATGACCGGCTCGGACACCCCGAAGGCGTCGATGCGGTTGCGGATCGTCTCCAGGGCCTGCCGCACGGCCTGGTCCCGGATCTGATTGTGGTTCGCCTCGGTCATGCGGAAGGAGAGCTGCTCTCCCTCCCGGTTCCACGTCCAGGCCTGGGCACCGAGGAAGTTCTCGACCACGTCGTCGATGTCGCCGTCGCGCTCGGGAGGCACGCCGCGCACGGTGAACGCGGTCTCTCCCGTCCGGGTGCCGGCCGCCGCGTCGATCCCCAGATCGCGCATCTCCTGCACCACCCGGTCCATGTCCTTGTCGGTCTCGGAGCGGACCGCGTCCTCCGTTTCGACGCGCAGCACGAGGTGGATGCCGCCGCGCAGGTCGAGCCCGAGGTGGATGGAGTCCTCGAGCGGGTACGCCGCCAGGATCGACAGGACGGCGACCGCGAGGATCAGCAGACCGCGCCAGAGGAGGCCGCTCTTCACTTCGCCTCCTCCTGCCCTTCCATTCCGGACACCGCATGGCGCGCCACGCGCACCTTCACGTCGTCGGCGACGCGCAGGATCACGGTGCTCTCGTCCAGGGCGTGGATCTCGCCGTAGAGCCCCCCGTTGGTGACCACCTTGTCGCCCTTCTTGAGCTCCGACAGCATCTGCTGGTGCGCCTTCTGCCGCTTGCGCATCGGCGCGATGAGCAGGAAGTAGAAGATACCGAAGACCAGGACGAGCGGGAGGAACTGCATCAGGGGGTTCGGTGCGACGGGCGCGTCGGCAAACGCCGAGAGCATGAGGACACTCTGCATGACCGCTCCTTCGACAGGCTTCGCTGGGCTTGAGGGGGGATGGGATCGAAGTCGGCCCGGTTGTCAACCGGGCGGCTCGTCGCCGAGCCGCGCCACGGGCCACGCAGCGAGGCGTTCGACCAGCGAACCGGACGCGATAGCTTCCCCGAGATCCCGCATGAAGTCAAGATAGAACGACAGGTTGTGGAGCGTCGCGAGCACCCCAGCCGTCACTTCGCCGGCCCGGAAGAGGTGGTGCAGGAAGCCTCGCGAGACCCCGCAGCGCAGCGGCGTCGGATCGTCCCGGTAGCGTGCGTTCTTGATGCGCAGCTCGCCGTGGCGCTCCCACAGCAGGCCGTGGCGTCCGTTGCGAGACGGCAGGACGCAGTCGAAGAGGTCCACTCCCGAGCGCACGGCATGCGCGATGTCGGCCGGCGTGCCCACGCCCATCAGGTAGCGGGGCTTCTCCTCGGGCAACGCCGGTGCCGTCCATTCGACGACGCGCCGCCGATCCGCCTCCGGCTCCCCCACGCTCACTCCGCCGATGGCGTAGCCGGGAAAGTCGAGGGAGCTCAAGTCGCGGGCGGCGGCGTGCCGAAGCTCCTCGTGGACCCCGCCCTGCACGATCGCGAAGAGGGCGGTCGCCCCCTGCGTCCACGCGTCGCGGGAGCGACGAGCCCACTCGCCGGTCCGTCGAACCGCCGCGGCGACCCGCTCGCGCTCCGCCGGCCACGGCGGGCACTCGTCGAGCACCATGCCGACGTCGACGCCGAGCCGCTCCTGGAATCGCACGACGATCTCCGGCGTCAGCCGCATCGCGGCACCGTCGACGTGATTCCGGAAGCTCACGCCGTCGTCGTCGACCGCCGCCAGGCGCGCCAGGCTGAACACCTGGAAGCCGCCGCTGTCCGTGAGGATGGGCCGCGGCCAGGCGGTGAACTGGTGGAGCCCCCCGAGGCGCTCGACGGCGTCGATACCGGGCCGCACCGCGAGGTGGTAGAGGTTGCACAGCAGGATCGACGCGCCGAGGCGCTCGAGCGCCTCCGGCGGCACGCCCTTGACCGCGCCCAGCGTGCCCACCGGCATGAAGGCGGGCGTCGGCACGAGCCCGTGCGGCGTCTCCAGGCGACCGGCACGCGCCGCTCCGTCCCGGCCGTCGATCGTGAACCGGAGGCTCACAGGCGTCGGGCCGCCGGCGGCGAGCTCAGCGCCCGCCGCGCCGGTTGAGGTCGATCCTGCGCACCGCCACCGACTCGGGGATCTCCAGCCGGAAGCGCTCGTCCGGAATCTCGGTGTTGAGCCGGAAGTTGGAGAAACGGTAGTCGGTGACGTCGCCGTCCGCCTCGATGTAGCGCAATCGCACGGGCAGGTAGAGCTCGGGATCGATCCAGAGGCTCATCCCCGCCAGACGCTTGGCGACGCGCTCGAACCGCGGCTCGAGCTCGAGCTCCAGCGGCGCCGAGGCGTCCCCGGGCTGGTGGAGCTTGACGTCGAAGTACTCGAGCAGAGTCGACAGGGAGCTCCCCGCCCCCAGATACTCGAGGATCTTCTGCGACTGGCGTCCGACGTCGACCTCTTCGGCGCGGTCGAGATCCCGGTACCACGTCGTCATCCGGTCGTCGGCGATGACCATGGAGATGGGGTCCGGAGTCCGGTACTCCCAACGCACGCGGTCGGGGGCGGCGTAGTAGAACGTGCCGGCCGCCTCCGAGGGCTCGAGCAGCATCGAGCTCTCCTTCGTCTGCACGAAGTCGGCCTGGAGCGACGTCAGGCTCTCCTGCTCCTGCCGCATGCGCTCGACGAGAGCCCCCAGCCTCTCGCCGGAAGCGAGCCCGGGAGCGTTGGGATCCGGCGGATCCTCGGCGTGGACCGAGCCGGCGATCGCGGTTGCCGCGAGCAGCAGGACGAAAGTGCGCACGAAGCGGGCCACAGGGTTCAGTCGAAGCTCTGGGGAGGATCGCGACGTCGTGCCGCGATCGCACATGATACCCCTCGCCGCCGGTAACATGCAAAGCGGACGCCAGCTTGGCCTACCCGACGCCGTGACCGAGACCTCAACGCCGACCGCGCTCGCCCTGGGCGCCAACCGGGGACCCTGCCGGGAGACCCTGCGCGCGGCCGCGGACATCCTGGCCACCGTCGTGGACGGAATGAGCCTGGGCGGCCTCTACCGCTCGCCGCCGGAGGCCGGGGGCTCCCAGCCCGATTACTGGAACTCGGCGCTGATCGGTCTCACGCGCCTCGGTCCGGAGGAGCTCCTCGCCTTCGCCAAGGCCCTGGAGCGCCTGGCGGGTCGCGGTCCGGCCCCGCGCAACGCCCCGCGGCCCCTGGACGTCGACCTCCTGCTCTGGGGACGGGAGGTGCGCGACGAGCCCGCCCTCACCCTCCCCCATCCCCGGATGGCGGGTCGCGCGTTCGTCCTGGCGCCGCTGGCCGACGTGGCTCCCCAGTGGCGGATCCCCGGCCTCGATCGCACCGTCGAGGAGCTGCTCCGCCGCGCGGACACGACCGGCCTGCGGAGAGTGTCCTGGAACGAGCGCGGCTGAGCCGCCTTGCACGCGACCTCCCCGTCCCGTAGCGTCGGGCCCACGATGCAAGATCCCCGCGGCCTCCCCTGGTACCGGAGGCTCCACTGGCAGGTTCTCGTCGCGATGGCCCTGGGCATCGTCGTCGGCGCCGTCTTCGGCGCGCCGGCGGCGGAACGCCTGGGTTGGATCGGCACCCTCTTCATGAAGCTCCTGCGCATGATCATCGTGCCGCTGGTGCTGACGTCGATCATCTCCGGCGTCGCTTCCGTGGGTGGCGGCAGGGCGTTGGGCCGGCTCTTCGGGAAGACCCTCGGCTACTACGCCCTCTCCAGTCTCCTGGCGATCTTGGCCGGCCTGCTCCTGGTCAACCTCATCCGGCCCGGCGCGGGGGCCAACATGACCGGCTCGGTGCAGCAGGAGCTCCCGGAGCTGGCCACACCCGGATCGCCGGTCGATCTGGCGCTCGACATCGTCCCCGAGAACGTCGTCCAGGCGGCCGCCCGCGCCGACATGCTGTCGATCATCTTCTTCTGCATCGTCTTCGGAGCGGCGATCGCCGGCCTGCCGGAGCGGCCGCAGACCTTCCTGACCGAGCTCTTCGACTCGCTCTTCCAGGCCATGATGCGGCTCACCTCGGGCATCATCAAGTTGCTGCCGATCGGCGTGTTCGCCCTGATCACGAAGATGGTGGGGACCACGGGCTTCCAGTCTTTCAAGGCGCTGGGCCTCTACATGCTGACGATCGCCGCCGGCCTGACCCTGCACCTGTTCGTCACCCTTCCGCTGCTGCTGATCCTCCTCGGTCGCATCTCGCCGCGGACCCATTTCGCCAACATGCGGGAGCCCCTGCTGGTGGCCTTCTCCACCAGCTCCTCCGGGGCCACGCTGCCGGTGACCATGAACACGGTCGAGACCAAGGTCGGCGTCTCGAACCGAATCTCTTCGTTCGTCCTGCCGATGGGGGCCACCGTCAACATGGACGGCACGGCCCTCTACGAGTGTGCCGGCGTGCTCTTCATCGCCCAGGTCCTCGGCTTCGGCCTGAGCGTCGGCCAGCAGGCGATCGTCGTCATCACCGCGCTGCTCGCCTCCATCGGCGCGGCGGCCGTGCCCTCGGCCGGGCTGGTCATCATCTTCATCGTCCTCGAGGCCGTGAACATGCGGGGGCCCGAGGTCAACCTCATCGTCGGCTCGATGCTGGCGGTCGACCGCCCGCTCGACATGTTCCGTACCGCGGTCAACGTGTTCAGCGACTCCTGCGGTGCCGCCATCGTCGCGCGCTCCGAGGGCGAGACCGCGGTCGACGCGGAGATCAGGTAGCCGCATCGACGCCGATCAGGCGGCGCAGGAGCGGGCCCTCGATCGGCGGCAGGGAGTCGATGCGACGCAGAGCGCCCGGGGCGTCGAGCGCAGCGTCCTCCAGCATCAGGCAGGTCAGATCCGCCCACGGCACCCGCTCGAAGTCGAAGCGCAGCAGGCCCGGCTCAACTCCGCCGGACGGGCCTGCCTCGCACGGCAAGGGCAGGTCGGCGGGGAGGAGCTTGCGCGAGCTGGCGAGCACCAGAACGGGGACTCCCGCATCCCGCGCGGCCCGCGCCAGCGGGAAGCTGCCGACCTTGTTGACGACACCGCCCGGACCCGCCGAGTCGCAGCCGAGGACGACCCAGCAATCGTCGGGGGCCAGCCTCACCCGGCGGGGTGCCGGCGTTCCCGCCGCCAGGGCCGGGAGCGCGGCGTCGACGACGGTTCGGGTCTCGTAGCCGGCCCTCGCCAGGTCGGCGGCCATCGTACGACCCTCCCCCTCCGGCCGGCCCTCCCCCACCAGGACCTCGGGCAGGCCGGCGCCGTCTCCCGCGCGCCGGCGAGCGAGCGCGGCCAGGGCACCGAGCACGGTGCCGCTGCGTGAGAGCGTGAGGATCCGGCGCGGCAGCCGTCCTCGCGCGACCAGGTGAGAGGCGATCCGCGCCGCGACGTCTCTCTCGCCGTACGAGTCGAGAACGGAGAGGAGCGCCGCGCCCCCTCCGGCGATCCATGCGGCACGGGCCGCGTCCACGAGCGTGACGAGCGAAGCCATCGCCGGGAAGCGCGCGACGACGGCCTCCTCGGCCCCGTCGAGCAGAGCCTCGACTCCTCGCCCTTCCGCGACCGCGCGCGCCAGCGCCGCGCGGAGTCGTTCCTCGAGCTCGCCGGCGCCCGAAACCCGGTCGTCGAGGGGGTGAGACGGCGTGCCTGCCGGTCGATCGTCCACGGCGCCGCTCTCAGAGACGGAACGTGAACTCGCCGCGCTGCAGGCGCCGGTAGCGTTCGCGGTCGAAGCGGTAGAGGCGGGCGGCGCGGTGGGCGACGCCCTCCTGGCGCTTGCCGGTGTCCTCGAGGAGTCCCAGCCCGAGGACCTTGCGCCGGAAGTTGCGCTTGTCCAGGCTCTCCGCCAGAACGCACTCGTAGAGCCGCTGCAGCTCCCCCAGGGTGAACTCGCGCGGCAGGAGCTCGAAGCCCAGCGGCGCGTAGCGGACCTTCGAGCGCAGCCGCTCGAGGGCGAGGCGCACGATGTCGTCGTGGTCGAAGGCCAGCTCGGGGAGCGCGTCGACGGCGAACCAGCACGCCTCGCGGGCATCGGTCGCCGCGCGCGGTGCGAGGCCGGTACTGCGCACCAGGGCGTAGTAGGCGACGGTGACGACCCAGCCTCGCGGGTCACGCCCGGGATCGCCGAAGGTGAAGAGCTGCTCGAGGTAGACACGTTCGAGGCCGGTCTCCTCCCGCAGCTCGCGGCGGGCGGCCGTGGGCAGGTCCTCTTCCGGTCGTACGAAGCCGCCCGGCAGCGCCCAGGCGCCCTCGAAGGGCGGACGGCCCCGGCGCACCAGCAGCAACCGCAGCTCGTCTCCGTCCCAGCCGAACAGGACGCAATCGACGGTCAGGGTCGGATGGCTCTGCTGGGAAGAGGGCATGAACGCACGTTGCCTTGTTGTCTGCGAGACACTATACTAAGTGTATAAAACACACTTTAGGAGGTGCACGATGCTCCGCGATCCCATCGCACCGCTGAAGTCCGAACGGGTCCAGAGAGCCCTGCCGCCCGGCTGGGTGCGAGGCGGCGCACGGGCCCAACGCTCCTGGACGCTGCCCGACGATCGCCTCGCGGCGCTGTGGACGGCATTCCTCGCCTCCTCGGCCGCCGAGATCGGTGCGCGGCCGCGCATCGCGCTGGAGGGCCGGCACGTCGATCTGGCGCTGAGCGGGGACGGCTCGGGCGAGCGGCTTCTGGGCCTTCTCGCCTCGTTGTGAGCGGGCGCTACAATCACCCACGGTGACCACCAGTCCACCGGCGACCCGGCAGGCTCGGCGCCTCGAGGTCTTGCGCGAGGCGTACCGAGAGCTCCTGCCGCATCGCGTGCGGCGCATCGTGATCAGCTGGAGCGGCCTGCGCGGCGGTTGGACCGTCGCTGCCCTGAGCAAGCTCGAAGGCGAGGTCCGGGGATTGGCCGGCTCGGCCGAGGCTCTGGGGTTGCGCTCCGTCGCCGACGCCGCACGAAGCATGGAGTTGACGCTGCGCTCGTCGGCGGACCTCTCCGTCGACGCCCTGCGCGAGCAGATGGCCAAGCGAGTCGAGGCACTGGCCGACGCGGCGCTGCTGGACACGGACTCGGTCCGGGTCGATCTCGACGGTCCCCTGGACCCGGTGGGCCGACTCGTGCCCGAGCGGATCCAGCGCATCCTCTTCATGCTCAGCCACAACGGCGCCCTGGCCCGTGACCTCGGCCTCGAGCTCGCCTACTTCGGCTACTCCGTGCGCCGCTTCACGCACCACGAAGCGCTGGTGGAGGGGCTGTCCCACACCCCGCCGGTCGCCGTACTGATCGACGAGGGCGATCCGGCGGGCATCGAGAGCATCCGCGGCGGCTGCGTCGGCAACGCCGCGGGAGTAGGCGTCTTCGTGATCTCCCGCCAGCTCCGACCCTCGAGGCCCGCCGCAGCGCCCTGCGCTCGGGTGCCGACGGCTTCCTCGCCAAGCCCCTCGACACCCGCACCCTGGTCGACCGGCTCGACCTGATCACGCTGCCGCGCCAGGGCCGTATCGCGCCGTCGTCGTCGACTGCGACTACGAACGCGGGCTGACCGATCTGCTGGCCCTGCAGCAGGCCGGCTTCGCGGCCACCCTGGCGGCCGGGCAGGACGAGCTCTGGCCCGCGCTCATCGACCTCGACCCGAAGTCCTGCTCCTCCACCACGATCCCGCAGGCCCGGACGGCCTCGAGATCGCGGGCCTCTTGCGCCAGGAGGAGATCTGGGCCGACCTGCCGATCGTCGTGGTCTCCGAGAGCCCACCGAGCTTCGACGATCGCGTGCTCGCCGCCCGCTTCGCCATCGACGATCTGCAGGAGGAGGCCCTGGCGCCGGAGCGACTGCCGCCCTGCTCTCCGCCCATGCCCGGCGCGAGCGGCGCCGTCGCGGCTTCCTGACCACCGATCCGCTCACCGGGGTGATGACCCACTCCTCGTTCATGCCCGATCTGGTCCAGGCGGCGCAGAAGGCGCGCACCGCGTCGGAGCCGTTGGCCTACGTGGTCGTCGACGTCGATTCGCTCAGCTCGATCAACGAGACCTTCGGTCACCTCGCGGGCAACTCGGCCTTGCGCACCCTGGGCCGGCTGCTGCGCCGTCGCCTGCGCGGCGCGGATTCGGTGGCCCGCATCGCCGGCGGCGAGTTCGCGGTCCTGATGCCGCAGACCTCGGCCGAGGAGGCGCGCCGCGTCATGGACCAGGTCCGTGCGATGTACTCGGGCCTCACCCACCACTCTCCGGTCGGCGAGTTCTCCACCACCTTCAGCGCCGGCGTCAGCGAGCTCCTCGCCAGCCCGGAGTCCGCGCAAAGCCTCCACCAACGCGCCCGTCAGGCGCTCTACCGGGCACGCCGGCGCGGACGCAACCGGGTCGAAGCCGCTCCCTAGCCCAGACGGCCCTCAGAGCGCTCGCAGCGCGGTCTCGGTCGCGGCGAACGCCCGACGGAGCGCCTCGGTCACCACGGCGCCGCGGTAGTAGAGCAGGAGCTCGCTGGGGTCGCCGATGACCCGCAGCACCTGACAGGGCTCCCGGTCGTGGGTCTGGAAGTGGCGCACGGTGCCGAGCGCGGCCGGCGGCAGGGAGGAGAGGAAGCGACGAACCTCCGACTCCGCCTCGCGGCCGAAGGCGCGCTCGTTCTCCGCCACGACAGCGAGGCAGGTGAGCGTCTCCCCGTCGAGCACCGCCGCGCTGCCGCCCGAGGCCTCGGCGAGCAGCGGCCGCAGGGCCTCCCGATAGCGCTCCCGCGCCGCGCCCTCGAAGGCGGGGCCGGGCCCCGCCGCCGAGAGGAGCTCGTCCTCGAAGGCGGCGGCCTCGAGCAGCAGGCCCTCCAGGCCCTGCCAGATGCTGCGCGTGAGCGGCGGCTCCAGGGTGAGCAGCTCGAGCGCCGGGGCCTGCCAGCGCAAGATCTCGAAGAGGGCCTCCTTGCCCTGCAGCTCGCCGGTGACCGCATGGACCAGCCGGCCCGACTCGACGTCGAGCCGCCCTTCCGCCGCGGGGCCGCGCACGTGGACTCCGCACGAGCGCCCTTCCGCCGCCAGCAGCTGCAGGAAGCCGGTCAGCGAGAGCCCCGACAGCCGGCCGCTGGTCTCGGCCTCGAGGCCACCGAGCACCGCCTCCACCAACGCCTGGGGCCGCACCGGCCGGGGTAGATAGCGGAAGGCGCTTTCCCTGCCGAGCGCCTGGCTCAAGCGTCCCCAACTGGGGTCCTCGACGACCACGACCGTGAGCCCGGGGTTCTCGCGCAGGGCGAACTCGATGAGCTCGAACCCGTCCATCTCCGCCATCACCAGCCGGGTCACCAGGACGTCGACCGGCTCGGTCACCAGCACCCGTGCCGCCTGCTCGGCCCCCAGGGCGCTGCGCAGCTCCAGGCGGGGACGGTAGACGCTCAGGCAGTCCGTCAGGCTCTGCAGCGAGTAGGCGTCGTCGTCGACCAGCAAGACCGTCTTGACCATGGGCGAGCCACGATTCTACGCGGCACACCGGCCGCCGGGGCTATACTGCCGCGCGATCCGCCATGACCGGCCCCGGAGCGTCCTTTCGCGATCCCGTGCACGGCCTGGTGCGGGCCGACAGCCTGGAAACGGCCCTCATCAACAGCCGGCCGCTGCAGCGCCTGCGCCGGATCCGCCAGCTCGGTGCGACCTACCTCGTCTTCCCGGCGGCCGAGCACAGCCGGTTCAGCCACGCGCTGGGCGCGATGCATCTGGCCGGCCGCGTCTACGACGCCATGGCGCCGCGGTCGGACGGGCTCCTGGATCCCGATCCCCGCAGCGTCGAGCGGCGCCTGGTGCGGGCGGCGGCCCTGCTCCACGACGTCGGCCACCCTCCGTTCAGCCACGTGGCGGAGGAGCTGTTCGAGGACGGCATCGGCCACGAGGAGATGTCGCGCCGTCTGCTGGCGGTACCCGAGGTCGAACGGGCGTTCTCCGACCTGGGCGAGGGCGTCACCGCCGACGACGTCCGGCGACTGCTCGAAGGTCGTTCCGATCCGCTCGGCCGGCTGCTCTCGCAGATCGTCGCCGGCGAGCTCGACGTCGACAAGATGGACTACCTGCTGCGCGACAGCCTCTTCTGCGGCGTGCGCTACGGCAGTTACGACCTGGAGCGTCTGCTGGACACGATCGTGCCGATCCGCGACCCGGACACCGGCGCCTGGGGACTGGGCGTCGAGGAGGGCGGAGTCCACGCCCTCGAGGCCCTGGTCATGGCCCGCTACTACATGTTCACCCAGGTCTACTTCAACGTCGTGGGCAAGGCCTTCGAGCTCCACTTGACGCGCTGGCTCGCCGACGAGTCGGTGCGCTGGCCGGGCGACCCGGAGCGCTTCCTCACGCGCGACGACATCACCGTCGCCACCCGCATGCGGGCATCACTGAATCCTCACGCGCGGGCGGTCATGGAGCGCCGTCACTGGGAGCTCGCCCACGAGACCGACGAGCACCTCTCCCCGGCGGAGAAGGCGCGGTTCGAGTCGGTACTTCCCGAGCTCGAGAAGCGGTTCGGCCCCGACCGGCTCATGGTGTCGTACTCCGCGAAGGACCCGCACCGGATGGGCTCGGCCCGCGTCTTCGTGGAGCGCCACGACGGCCGGCCCGTCCCGATGGAGCGAGCGAGCCACTTCATCGCCCACCTGGCGCGGATCGAACGCTACCGGCTCTACACCCCGGCCGAGCTGACCGCGGACGTCTCCCGAGCCGTGCGCTCCCGCCTGTCGGCCTCCTAGGGGTGGCTCGGCTCAATCCGCCAGCGCCGAGGCGAGGCGTGCCAGCGCCTGCTCCCAGCGACGCCGGTAGCCCTCCCAGACGGTCAGGCCGTCGGAGAGCGGCAGCTTCTCGAACCCCTGCTGCAGGATCGAGACCTCGCAACCGCCCGGCCGGGGCGTGAGCTCGAAGGCGAGCCGCGTCGCCACCGGCCAGCCGTCCCCGGAACGCCGGAAGGCGAGAACCCAACGCTCTCCCGGACGCCACTCGACGGTCGTCGCCTGCTCCTCCCACTCCGCCGCGTCGCCGCCCAGGCGGAGCGAGCCCTCTGGGCCCGGCTCGACCGTGGCGCGCTGTGCGGCCCAACGGGCCAGAAGCGTGGACTCGGTGAGCCATCGCCAGGCCTCGTCCACCCCGACGGTCAGCTCCCGGCGGCGGCGCAGCTGCACCCCGGGAATGTCGCCCTGACGGATGGCCTCAGGCATCCCGCCCCCGGTCGAAGGTCCGCACCTCGACCGTCACGGTACCGCCGCGCAGCTCGAACGGCTTCCGGGTGGTGCGCTCGCCGCGCTCGATCATCGCCTCCGCGTGGAGGGCGACGCGCTGGTTGAGCCGCGGAGCCCCGAGATCGCCCAGGGCCTGTCCGCCCGGCCACACGAGCAGTCGATTCCCCGCCCAGGCTCCCTCCACGACACGCGCCTCGGCGATGGGCTCCCCGGCGGCGTGGGCCGCCGCGAGCGCGCGATCCAGCGCCTGCTCGTCCATGCCGTCAGCCCAGCAGATCCTCGAGGGCTTCGCGCACGGCCGGATGGCGGAACGTGTACCCGGCCTCGAGCAGCCGTCGCGGCAGCACCCGCTGGCCGTGCGTCAGGAGCTGCGACATCTCGCCGTAGAGGAGGCGCAGAGCGAATCCCGGGACCGGCGCGAGGCTCGGTCGATGCAGGGCCCGGCCGAGGGCGGCGCTGAAGTCACGGTTGCGCTCCGGCGTCGGTGCCGTGAGGTTGTAGACGTCCGCAGCGGTCGGGTCCTCGAGCAGGAAGCGAATCGCCCCCACCTCGTCGTCGAGGTGGATCCAGGACATCCACTGCCGGCCGCCGGCCACCGGCCCGCCGGCGAACAGCTTGAAGGGCAGAGCCATCTTGGGGAGCGCGCCGCCGTCCGTCGACAGGACGATTCCGGTGCGCACGACCACGCGCCGGACTCCGAGCTCCTCCACCGCGGCGCCGGACTCCTCCCAGGTGCGGCAAATGTCGGCGAGAAAGCCCTCGCCGGCCGAGCTCGCCTCGGTGATCTCTTCCTCGCCGCGGGCACCGTAGTAGCCCACACCGGAAGCCTGGACGAGGACTCCCGGGCGGGAGCCGGCGGCCGCCAGAGCGGCTGCCACAGCCGTGGTCGAGCGCACACGGCTCTCCAGGATCCGGCGCTTGCGCTCCTCGGTCCAGCGACCGTCGGCGAGGCTCTCCCCGACGAGATGGACCACGGCGTCCACTCCGTCGATCAGTGAGGCCAGGCGCTCGGCCGACGCGGTATCCCACTGCGCCAGCTCGACGCCCGCCGGCAGATCGCGGACCCCGTCCGGATGCCGGCTGGTCACCCCGACCTCGTGCCCGGCGCCCGCCAGCTCGGCCGCCAGAGCTCTGCCGATCAACCCGCTGCCACCGGTGATGACGACTCGCATGGCCCGGTTTCTAACAGACCGGCCCTTGCCGGGGAAAGGCCTCAGACGGCCTCCAGCTCCTCCTCCAGCTGCTGCCGGCGGTGGAGATCGGCGTAGAGACCGTCGAGCTCGAGCAGGCTGTCGTGCGTGCCCCGCTCGGTGATGCGTCCCCCCTCCAGGACGATGATCTGGTCCGCCGAGCGCACCGTCGAGATCCGGTGGGAGACGAGGAAGACCGTCCGCCCCACGAAGACCTGGCGCAGGTTGCCCAGGATCGTCTCCTCGGTGTGGGTGTCCACCGCCGAGAGGCAGTCGTCGAGGAGCAGGACGCGGGGCTCGCGAAGGACGGCGCGCGCCAGGGCGACCCGCTGCTTCTGGCCGCCGGACAGCGTGATCCCTCGCTCCCCCACGAGGGTGTCGAGGCCGTCGGGGAAGTCCGCGAGATCGCCGTCGAGACCCGCGATCTCGACGGCACGGCGGATCTCGTCGTCGGAGGCCCGCGGCCGCCCGAGCGCGACGTTCTCGCGCACGGTGGTCGAGAACAGAAAGGTCTCCTGCGGCACGACGGCGAGAGCCGCCCTCAGATCGGCCAGGGGCAGCCGGCGCACGTCGTGGCCGTCGACGAAGAGCGTCCCCTCGGGCGGATTGGCCAGTCGGGCGACGAGCGACAGCAAGGTCGTCTTGCCGCTGCCGGTTCGTCCCACGACCGCCAGCGTGGAACCCGCCGGCACCTCGAGATCGATGTCGCGGAGCACGGGAGTCGTCGTCTCCGGGTAGGCGAAGGTGAGCGACCGGGCGCTGACCTCCCCGTCGATCCGGGCGTCCTCGACCAGCGGCGGCTCGTCCCTGATCTCCGGACGCGTCTCGAGCACATCGAGCAGTCTGCCCATGGAGGCGCTGCCTCGCTGCGCCAGGTTGATCACCCAACCGATGGCGATCATCGGCCAGACCAGCTCCATCAGGAAGAAGTTGAAGGTCACGAACTGGCCGATCGAGATCGTTTCGCTCCACACCAGCCGGCCGCCGTACCAGAGCACGCCGACGAAGCCGAAGCCGACGAGCGCCTGGAGGAGCGGGTGGAAGGCGGCGTTCCAGCGGATCAGCCGGCGGTTGCGCTCGACGTACTCGTCGTTGACGGCGGCGAAGGACCGCTCCTCCGCGTCCTCGCGCGCGTAGGCCCGGACGACCCTCACCCCGGCCAGGTTCTCCTGGACGCGCGTCGACAGGGTCGAGAACTGCTCCTGGACGCGCTCGAAGAGCACGTGGATGCGTTGCCCGAAGAACTTCGTCGCCAGCGCCACCAGCGGCATCGTGGCCAGCGCCACGAGGGTGAGCTTGCCGTGGATGCCCAGCATGAAGGCGAGGGACCCCCCCGCCGTGAAAAGGGTGCTGGCCGTGTACATGATGGCCGGACCGCAGAGCATGCGAACCGCCTGCAGGTCGTTGGTGCCGCGCGCCATCAGGTCGCCGGTGTAGCTGCGCTGGTAGAAAGCGGGCGGCAGCGTCTGCAGGTGACCGAAGTAGTCGTCCCGCAGGTCGCGTTCGATGTTGCGCGAGAGGGTCACCAGCAGCATGCGCTGGCCGAAGCTGAAGACGCCCATCAGCGCGGTGACGCCGAGCAGGGCGCCGGCGTAGCCGAGCAGGGTCTCGGAGGTCACCTGCTCCCGGAACGCGTCGACGGCCCGGCCGACGAGGATGGGCGCCGCCAATCCGACCGCGGCCGAGAGCAGGTTGCACAGCAGGCCGGCGGCGAGGCGTCGCGGGTAGCGCCGGAAGTACGGCCCCAGGGCCCGCAGCGTCTTCACGACGCGCCCTCGGTCACGCCGTGGTCGCCGGCGACCGCTGCCAGCACCGAGCTGCGGCCCGCCGGGTGCAGCGGCAGCTCCGCCCGCACCTTTCGACGCGCGACCAAGCGCACGATCGGGCGTCCCTCGCGGACGTACTTCGCCTCGGAGGTCGTGCGCGGCCCCTCCGGCCAGCCGTCGGCCAGCCGCTCGACGGAGAGGCCCGGCTGGCGCCGCAGGATCGCCTCCGCCTCCTCGCCGTACTCGATGAAGTCGGTGGCGAAGCAGAGCTCCCCTCCCGGCCGGAGGAGGCGGAGCACCAGGTCGACGGACTCCGGGTCGACCAACCGGCGCTTGTGGTGCCGCGCCTTCGGCCACGGATCCGGGAAGTAGACGTGGACGACCTCCGCCAGCTCGGGCTCGACGGCGACCGCCAGCAGGTACAGGGCCTCGCCGCGGATCAGGACCAGGTTCTCGAGACCACGGCGCCGCGCCCGATCGCGCACCATCCGGTAGTAGCGCGAGACCATCTCGATGCCGAGGAACCGACGCTCCGGGAACGCCTCTGCGCGCCGCAGCAGCTCGCGTCCCTTGCCGAAGCCGATCTCCACCTCCCAGGGGCCCTCGCCGGGCACCAGGGACGGCAGAGGCAGCGGCGTGGACAGGTCGTCCAGCGCGCGCTCCGCACCGCGGCACCACAGGATCATCGGCAGCATGGCCGCCTCCGTGCCGGGAAGCGCCTCACAGGAGCTCGTCCCGACCCCGCTCGCGCAGCGCCTCGACGATGCGCTTGACCTCCTGCGACCGTTCGCGCGGAATCACCAGGACCGTATCGCCGGTGCGCACGACGACGAGGTCCCGCAGCCCGAGCGCGGCGATCTGCCCCTCGTCGGCCCACAGCAGGCAGCCTGTCGAGTCGATCGAGATCACGTCGCCCTGCACCGCGTTGCCGGCCTCGTCGGCGGCCAGCTCGCCGGCCAGGGCCTCCCAGGAGCCGAGGTCGCTCCAGCCGCAGTCCAGGGGTACGGTCGCCAACCCCTCCAGACGCTCCATCACGGCGTAGTCGATCGACAGGGCCGGGAGCTCCCGGTAGACGGCCTCCGCGCCCTCGGGCTCCTCGGCGATCCGGCGCAGGCCGGCTCCGATCTGGGGCGCCAATCGGTCGAGCTCCTGCAGGAGTCGGCCGACCCGGAAGACGAAGATGCCGGCGTTCCACAGGTAGCGGCCGGAAGCGATGAGCTCCCGCGCCGTCTCGGCGTCGGGCTTCTCGGTGAAGCGCAGCACCCGGCGAACGACGTCGCCGTCGGCGAGCGGATCCCCGATCTCGAGGTAGCCGAAGCCCGTCTCGGGCCGGGTCGGCTGCACGCCGAGGGTCAGGACGCGGTCGCTCGACCGCACCGCTCCTTGCGCCGCCGTCAGCGCGGCCCGGAATCCCTCGGCGTCGGCGACGCGATGATCCGCCGGCAGCACCGCGACCACCTCGTCGCGCAGCTCCGGCGGCATGCGCCCGAGGCACCAGCCGATCGCCGGCGCCGTGTTGCGCGACGCGGGCTCGGCCAGGATCCTCTCGCGTGGGACCTCGGGCAGCTCCCGCGCCACGGCGTCGACCAGACCGCGTGTCGTGGAGACCCAGATCCCGTCGTCCCCGACCGCGGGCCGGACGCGCTCGACGGTCTCGCGCAGCAGGCTCCGACCGGCATCCAGGGCCAGGAGCTGTTTGGGGCGTTGACGACGGCTCAGGGGCCAGAAGCGGGTCCCGCTTCCGCCCGCCAGGATGAGAGCTTGCACCGAGGAGTTCCTTCGAGTCCGACCGACCGGCGCGGAGCGTATCAGGGGCCGGTCCCTTCGGCGGGAGGGCCGCACGGGCCCTCAGCGGCGGAGCCGTCAGCCGCCGCGCGAGCGCGTGCGCCGGGGCGGTGGTCCGGCCGCCCGCGCCAAGGAGTTGGAGACGACCGCCAACGCCGCCTGGGCGCTCACTGCGCCCCACAGACCCCGCGGGTCGGCCAGGGCCCGGTCCTCCAGGCCGCGATAGAAACCGGCCCGCTCGCAGGGCCCGTAGCGCAGCATCCCCAAACCGCCGGCGATGACTTCCGCCCCGTAGTCCCGCCCGTCGGCCAGCGAGACGAAGAGCACGCGATGTCCCTCGCCGTCGCGCAACGGCGGCCGGTGCTCGCTCAGGCACAGGGCCTCGCCGGCGTGCACCTCGAGCTCGATCGCCGAGAGCGCCGCGCGCCCGAAGAAGCCGAGCTGCGGGAACTCGTGGCCCACCTCGGGCACGTCGAGGCAGGCGACGTGCACGATCTCGGTCTCCTGGCCGGTTGCGACCTCCAGGGTCTCGGAGCCGAGGAGCCTCACCAGCCGGACGGGCGTGCATTCGCCGGCCGGCGGCGCGGGCGAGGTCTCCGGCGGGACGTCGGGTCGGGCCGGCGCCACCCTGCGCCCCCTCATCTGCCAGGAGACGACGGCGCTCGCCGGCAGGTCGACGTCCTCCACCGGGATCGACAGGAGGGTCCCGCTCGGCGCGCGGAAGACGACCTGACCGTCGCGCTCCTCCCAACCGCCCTCGGTCTCCTGGATGCCGCCGCCCAGGTACAGGAGCCAGTCGGCCGCCGCCGGCCCGCCGCCCAGGGCGGCGGCCAGCGACAGGAAGGCGACGGACTGCCTGAGCCGCGTGGTCATGACGCTGCAGGCTTCCCCGGGCCACGGGAACCTGCAGGCAGTCTAGGGCGCGGTCTCGGCAGCGTCAATCGCGGAGCCGGTCGGATCACGCCACCGGAGGCGCAGCCGTGCCGCCACGGTGTCGAAGAACGCCCCGGCGAGCCGTTCGATGCCCGCCGGCTGCATGTGGCAGATGTCGGTGTAGAGGCTCGGCTGGCGCACGGCGCGGTCCGGGCGGGCGCACGGGACTCCCGACGCCTGGACCCAGCGCAGCAGGCCCTCGTTGTGGAGCGCCACCAGGTCGGCGTACTGGCGGTAGTCGCCCAGGGCTCCGCCGCTCCACTCGCGGGTGACGCGGTCGAGATACGCCCTCTTGCCGTTGGAGGGAGCCAGCAGGTCGGGAGCGGCGACCGTGCCCACGACGTGGTCGATGCCGTGGGAGACCAGGAGATGATCGAGGGCGGCGAAGCGCTCTCTGGTGCGCTCGAGAAACGGCTCGTACTGCCGCCCGGGGAGCGGTATCCATGCGTTCCAGAGCAGGCTCTCGCGTCGCAACCACGCGGCGCCGGGGTGTGCGGCGGCCCAGGCGCCGGCGTGCTCGCGGATCAGGTCGTTGACCCCGTTGTACTGCACGACGAGATCGGGCTGGATCTCGAGCAGCCGATCGAAGCGCTCGAGCCAGTAGTCGGACTGCGTGCCGCTCACCCCGAGATCGAGCACCTCGAGCTCGCGGTCGGGGAACTCGGCACGCAACCGGGACTCGAGGATCGCCGGGTAGGTGGTGTCGGTGGTCAACCCCTGGAACGTCGTCGACGCGCCGATGCAGGCGATGCGGTACACGTCTTCGGGCTTGGGAACGTCGAACTCCCGCGTCCGGAACCCTCGGCTGTTGATGCGCACCTCGTGGAGGACGCCCTCCACCTCGAAGACGACCGAGGCGTTCGGCTTGTAGCTCTCCTGGCGCACCAGCCAGAGGCCGGTCGAGACGCCCAGCCCCTGGTTCTGCAGGAAGGCGTTGGGTCGTGCGAACCGCTGCGCCGCCTCCTCGCCGGCATGCCACCGGTAGCGCAGCCAAACCTCGCCCGCCGTCAGGCCGATGGCGACGGCGCACAGGGCGAGCCAGCAGACCCCGAGCCAGCGAAGAGAACGGCGACGGCGCCCTCCCTGCTCCATCCCCGCGATCCTAGCCCGCTCCACTGCGACTGCGCCTGCGGAGCGGTACCATGAGCTCATGAGCGCAACGCGTCGGCGGCTCCCGACCCGGCTGGCTCCGGCGCTCTGCGTCCTCTGGATCGGAGTGGCGGCGAGCCCCGCGGCGGCCGGGCTCACCACCGAGAACAACCAGTTCTGGCATCAGGGGATCTCCGGCGTCCCCGACGTCGCGGAGGCCGGCGACCAGCTCGGTTTCGCCCTGGCGGCCGCCGACTTCGACCGCGACGGGTTCCAGGACTTGGCGCTCGGGGTCCCCGGCGAAGACACGGGCGGCGCCGACGACGCCGGAGCCCTCCACGTCCTCTTCGGCTCCGAGGACGGGCTCGACACACCCGGCACCCAGTTCCTCGACCAGGACGATCTCGACGGGGACGCACGCGAGGACGGCGATCTCTTCGGTGCCGCCCTGGCGGTCGGCGACTTCGACGACGATACCTTCCCCGACCTCGTCGTCGGCGTTCCGGGGGAGGATGACGAGGTCGGCGGCACCGTCGAGTCGGGAGCCATCCACGTGATCCCGGGCAGCGCCTCCGGTCTCGAGCCGGACGAGGCGGCATGGCTGTTCCAGGGCAGCTCGGGAATGCTCGACCAGCCCGAGGACGGAGATCGCTTCGGCGCCGTCCTGGCGGTGGGCGACTTCGACGGCGACGGCCACGACGACGTCGCGGTGGGCATCCCGGACGAGGACCTCGGCGCCGGTGACGAGGGAGCGGTGCAGGTCCTCTACGGTGACTCCGGCGGCCTGTCCACGACGGGCAATCAGCTCTGGAGCCAGGACAGCCCCGACGTGCTCGACGACGCGGAGAGCGGAGATCTCTTCGGATCGGCGCTGGCGGCGGGCGATTTCGACCACGACGGCTACGACGATCTGGCGATCGGAGTCCCCGGCGAGAGCTTCGAGACCGAGGGCGGGTCGACCGACGGCGCCGGCGTGGTGCAGATCCTCTTCGGGGGCGCCGGCGGCCTCACCGCCACCGACAACCAGCTCTGGAGCCAGGCCTGCCCCAGGCGTCCGGGAGGACGCGAGCGTTCAGCGCCTTCGGGAGCGCGCTGGCCAGCGCCGACCTCGACCACGACGGGTACGACGACCTCGCGATCGGCGTGCCGGACGAGAGCCTCGGCTCCGCGACCTCGGCGGGCGCCGTCCAGGTGCTCTTCGGTACGGCCGACGGGCTCGCCGCCGCCCGCAACCAGCTCTGGACCCAGAACACCCCCGACGTCGACGACACCGCCGAGAGCAACGACCGGTTCGGCGTCGCGCTCACCGTGGGCGACTTCAACGGCGACACCACGCCCGATCTGGTCATCGGCGTCGAGGAGACTCTGGGCGCGGCGACGCAGGCCGGCGCGGTCCACGTGCTCTACGGCCGCGGCAACCAGGGGCCGCAGACCGACCGCATCGAGTTCTGGACCCAGAACAGCTCCGGCATGGAGGACTCGGCGGAGGTGGGGGACTTCTTCGGCGACTCCCTGGCGGCCGGGTTCTTCGACGGCGACCGCTTCGGCGAGCTGGTCGTCGGCGTCCCCTCGGAAGCCCTCTCCACCGTGCAGGACGTCGGCGCCGCCGCCGTCCTCTTCGGAGAGATGGAGACCTTCTTCGTCGACGGCTTCGAGTCCGGCGACACCACCGCCTGGTCGCTCACCCAGAACTAGGCTGCGCAGCGTCGACCCCTTCGCACAGCAGGCGCCAGGCGGTGTCGACGTGCTCGCGCTCGGTGCGCAGGTTGCCGATGGCGATCCGGAGGACGAGCCGGCCGCCGAGCTTGGTGTGCGAGAGGAACACAGGACCCGCGGCGTTGACGTGCGCGAGCAGGCGCTCGTTGGCGGCGTCCTGCTCCTCGGGCGTGCCCGGCGGCGTCCACCGGAAGCACACCGTGGAGAAGGGGACCTCGGCCACGCGCTCGAACGCCGGGTGCTCGTCGATCCGGGCCGCCAGGTCCGCCGCCAGGGCGCAGTGATGGCGGATCGCCTCCCGCAGCCCGTGGACGCCGAAGGCCCGGATCACCATCCAGAGCTTCAGCGACCGGAAGCGGCGACCGAGCTGGATCCCCAGGTCCATCAGGTTGGTGACCTCGCCGTCGGCCGTGCGCAGGTAGTCCGGCACCAGGGAGAAGGCGCTCTTGAGCTCCTCGGGCTCGCGGACGTAGAGGACCGAGCAGTCCACGGGCGTGAAGAGCCACTTGTGGGGGTTGACGACGATCGAGTCGGCGCGCTCCCAGCCGGCGAAGAGCGGGCGCAGCTCGGGGCAGATCGCGGCGGAGCCCCATCAGAGCGGCGGCCGACGTGGAGCCACAGCCCGTACTCCTCGGCCACCTCCGCGATCGCCGCGATCGGGTCGAGCGCTCGTCGTCGAGGTGGTCCCGGCGGCGACGACGGCGATCGGCCGGCGGCCCGGCGGTCGCTCTCGATCGCCCCGCGCAGCGCCTCGACGTCGAGCCGGAACGCTCCGTCGCTGGCGACGTGGCGCAGGTTGTCGAGCCCCAGCCCCAGCGTCATGACCGCTTTGTCGATCGACGAGTGTGCCTGGTCGCTGCAGTAGACGGTCAGCGGCGGCGCTCCCGGGAGCCCTTTCCTCCCGGCCTCGAGAAGCGCGGTGCCGCGCCGCCGCCAGCGCCAGCATCGACCGATCAGCGCGGTGTCGTTGATGTGACCGGCGAACGCGGCCAGCAATCAGCATGCCGCGCAGCCAGCCGCACACCCGCTCCTCGAGCTCGGTCGCCGCCGGCCCGGTGCGCCACAACATCGCGTTGACGTTGAGCGCTGCGGCCAGGGACTCGCCGACGATGCCAGGACGAGCCCGTGATCGCGAAGTAAGGCGAGGAACCCGGGGTGGTTCCAGTGCGTGACATTGGGCTCGATCAGCCGTTCGTAGTCGTCGAGGATCCGGTCGAGCGGCTCCGGCTCGTCCGGCGGCGCCTCGGGCAGGGACGCCGCGACCTCGCCCGGCGCCACACCGGGTAGAACGGGACGGTCGCCGACCGCATCGAGATAGTCCGTGATGCGATCGGCGACCCGGTGCAGCGCCGCGCGCAGGGCGTCGGGAGCGACGTCGCGGCTCAGCTCGACCCCCGGCCCGAGCTAGTCGGCGCCGCCGGAGCGCCTGAGCTCCTGGTCGATCACCTGCGCGATGGCGTCGTAGGGCTGAGCACCGTTGAGGAAGCGGCCGTTGATGAACATCGCCGGCGTGCCGTTGACTCCGGCTTCCGAGCCCGCGCTCACGTCCTCGGCCACGCGCTCGGCGAACCTGGAGGAATCGATGCACCACCCGAATGCCTCCTGATCCAGCTCCAAGCGCCCCGCCGCCTCCTTGAGATCTCGACGTCGAGCTGCTTCTGCTCCGCGAACGGCGGAGGTCGTTATCCTCCAGAACTTCCCTGTTCCTCGGCGCACAGCGAGGCGCCAGCGGCCTTCTGCCGGCGTACAGGTGCTGGATCGACTGCAGGGGGAGCCGCGGAAGACCACGCGCACGCGTAGCGTACTCCTCGCGGGACCTGCTTCAGGGTCAGCGCCACGCGAGCGAGTACGGGCACTGGAAGTCGGAGAACTCGACGATCGTGATCGGTGCGTCCTCGGGCCCGAGTGCCGGCCCGGAGGCGGCGACCCGGGTGCGGATCGGCTCGAGGTTGGAGGTCACCTCGTACTTGCCCCGCAGCTCGTCGAGCAGGGCCGCGCGGGCCTCGCCGCTGCGCTGCGCCTCGAGATACTGGCGGACGCGCTCGGCCACCTGCTCCTTCGGCTGGTTGATCCGGGCCTTGTTCTCCTCATAGAAGGCATCGACGTCGGCGTCGGTGACGGCGCTCATCCGCGCCTCGAGCTCGTTGGAAAGCAGCTCCTCGGCGCTCACCCCCTGCGCCTCCGCCTCCTTCTCGAGCAGGGCCTTCTCGACCAGCGCGTCGACGCCCTGCTGCAGGATGTCGTACTCCTGGCGGCGCACTTCCATCAGCTCGCTCGCGACCGCCTCCTCGACCTCCGCCCGCGTGATCGCGCGATCTCCCACGGTTGCCAGGACCTCGCCGTCCTCGGCGGGCATCGGCGCGGCGCAGGCGGCGGTCACCAGCAGGACGCCGACGATACGCTTGTAGTCAGAAACCATCATTGGAGTGACTCCTCATCGGTTGTTCGGGGCTCGAGGCTCGGCGGGTCCGGTGCGCCTCCCGGGGATCTTAGCCCTCGCATCCGGGAGCGGCAAGGACGCCCGCCTCAGGCCGTCAGGTGCTCGCAGAGGAGTCCCTCGAGGATGCGCTGGGGCTGGACCCCCCGCAGACGCCACGCCGGAGCGGCCAGGAGCGCGTCCGCCAGAGCCAGCAGACCACGGCGCAGCGACGACTCGATTCCGGGCCGGCGGGCCACGGTCACCACCGCTTCGGCCGCCATCGACCACGGAGCTCCGGCGCGAGCGTCACCGAAGTCGCCGGCCTCTGCCAGGGCTCCCGCGGCCGCCAGCAGGTCTGCGGCGGAGCGCCCCTCGCACCAGGCCTCGATGGCAGCCGAGAAGGCCTCGACGACCCGTTCCAGGGACTCCGGCTCCGGCCGCCCGGGCGCGCCGAGGAAGACGGCCAGCGACCGGCTGCGCAGCGTCGGGAGCAGGTCGAACTGCGAGGGGGCCAGCAGGAGGAAGTGACGCGGCGCGGTCGGGGTGGGGCTCCTCGAGGGACTTCCAGCAGGGCGTTGGCCGCCTCCCGGGCTCAGCGTCTGGCGCTGGCGACGACGAAGAACCTGCTGCCTGCGGCCTCGAACGGGGAGCCTGGGCGCCGCCGGAGCAGGTCCTTGACGGCGTCGACCGAATTCGTCTTGAGATCGCGCTCCAGGACCTGGAAATCCGGGTGGAACCGGCCGCTCGGATCGCCGGGCCACACGACCCTGCGCCGGCAGGTCTCCTCGCCGTCGCGACCGTCGCAGAGCACCACGCGCGCCAGCTCCAGAGCCGCCTCGCGCCGCGACTCCTCGGTGCCCCCGTGGAGGATGACCGAGGGGTAGAGGCGCCCGCTGCGCGCCGTCTCGAACGCCGCCGTCAGGTTCACCGGAAGAGCCCCTCGAGGGCTCGCCGGACCTGGGCGTGGGTCTCCTCCACGGAGCCCGACGCGTCGATGACGCGGAAGCGCCCGGGCTCGCGCTCGGCCAAGGCGAGGAAGCCGTCGCGCACCCGCGAGTAGAAGTCCAGGCGCTCGGAGTCCAGCCGATCCAGACCTCCCGCGCTGTTTCTCCTCTTCTCCGACTGGCCGCGGGCCAGCGCCTGGTCCGGCGGCAGGTCGAAGAGGAGCGTGCGATCGGGGCGGAGCCCGCCGGTGGCCAGACGGTCCAGCTCGAGAAGAGCGTCGACCGACGCCCCCCGCCCGTAGCCCTGGTAGGCGAGCGTCGAGTCGGTGAAGCGGTCGCAGAGAACGTGGCGGCCGCCGGCCAGGGCCGGCTCGATCACCTCGCGCACGTGCTGCCTGCGGGCCGCGAAGACGAGCAGGGCCTCGACCATGCCGTCCTCGGTGCGGCAGCGCGGCGAGAGGAAGAGCTCGCGCACCGCTCTCCCCAGGTCGGTGCCGCCCGGCTCGTGGGTGCTGACGTGGTCGAGCCCGCGCTCCCGGAGCGCCTCGGCCACCCGTCGCAGGTGGGTCGACTTGCCGCTCCCGTCCGGCCCCTCGAAGGTCACGAAGGTGGTCATCGGTGGACGCATCGTACCCGAGCGGAGGGGCTCGAAGGCGGGCTAGGATGGTGGCCGGCCGACGAGGAGCCAGCCATCCACAGCGTCGCTTCGACCCTCCACTGGGCAGTCTTCTTCGCGCTGATCGCACTGCTCCTGGCACTCGATCTGGGGATCTTCCATCGTCGCTCCCTGACCGACTCGTTCAGGGCGGCGATCGGTTGGAGCGCCTTCTGGATCGGCGTGTCGCTCCTGTTCAACGGCTGGGTCTACCTCGAGCTCGGAGGAGAGCCCGCGCTGGCCTTCTTCACCGGCTACCTGCTGGAGAAGGCGCTCTCGGTCGACAACATCTTCGTCTTCCTGCTGATCTTCCGCTTCTTCGCGGTTCCCTCGGACCACCAGCACCGGGTGCTCTACTGGGGAGTGCTCGGCGCCATCCTGCTGCGCGCGGTCTTCGTCCTCGCGGGCGCCGCGCTGCTCCAGCGCTTCGAGTGGATCTTCTACCTCTTCGGGGCCTTCCTGCTCTGGACCGGCGTGAAGCTGATGCGCCACCACGAGCCCGAGATCCACCCCGAGCACAACCCCGTGGTCCGTGCCTTCCAGCGCCTCTTCCCGATCACCTCGGACTACCACGGCAGACACTTCTTCGTGCGCCGCGACGGCCGTTGGATGGCCACGCCGCTGATGCTCGTGCTGGTCGTGATCGAAGCGAGCGACGTGGTCTTCGCCGTCGACTCCATTCCCGCCATCTTCGGCGTCACCACCGACCCCTTCCTGGTCTTCTCCTCCAACATCCTCGCCGTGCTCGGGCTGCGGGCCCTCTACTTCGTGCTGCGTAACCTGATGGATCGCTTCCGCTATCTGTCCGCCGGCCTCGGGCTCGTCTTGCTGCTGGTCGGCGTCAAGATGGTCCTCCACGAGCTGGTGGAGATCCCGACGGCGGTCTCGCTCGCCGTGGTCGTGGGCGTCCTCGGTCTCTCGGTCCTCCTCTCCTGGCTGCAGCCGGGCCGCGATGCCGACGCCGGGAAGGACCGCTAGTCGATGTAGCCGAGCGAGCGCAGCTCGCGCTCCGTGTCGGCATCGAGCACTGCGCTACCTCCCGGCTCCTGGGCCTCGAGAGCCGCCAGGGCCTCGAGCAGCTCGTGCAGCCGCTCCGCGATCGCCGGCTCCTCCGGCAGCCGATCCCGTAGCTCGCCGGGGTCGGCATCGAGGTCGAAGAGCGCGAGAGTGCCGCTCTCCGGAGTCCAGAGGAGCTTCCACGGCCAGCGAATCGCGGCCTTCTCCTCGTCTCCATACAGGGTGCGCTCGGCCACCAGGGTGCGGCCGGTGGGCGGCTCGGCGAGCAGCGAGCTCCCCGGCAGCTCCGAGCCGAGGCCGACTCCGAGCGCCTCGAGGATCGTCGGGGCGACGTCCAGAAGCGTGACCGGGGCACTCGTACGCCCGGCGTCGACTCCCGGACCCACGAGCAGGAGCGGCACATGGAGCAGCTCCTCGTGCACCGAGTGGCCGTGCTCGAACCCCCCGTGGTCGCCGAACTCCTCGCCGTGGTCGGAGGTCACGACGACGAGAGTCCGTCCGTCGAGGGCCCTCTCTTCGAGGCCGCGGCGCAAGCGACCGAGCTGCGCGTCGACGAAGAGGACCTCCTCGTCGTAGGCGGCGATGAGGGGAGCGAAGTCGAAGGCGTCGTCGCGACGGACCTGCTCCCGGATCCAGCTCAACCTGCGCCGCCGCATCGGCGACGGTGCGCCGTCGGAGAACCGACCGAGGAACGGCGCCGGAGCATCGTAGGCCAGATGCGGATCGATGACGTGGAGGAAGAGGAAGAACGGCACGTCGCCGACGCCGTCGAGCCAGGCCAGGGCGGCGTCGACGGAGGCGTCTGCCCGACGCCCCTGGGACCGGTTGGCCGAATGGTAGTCCCAGCTCCCGAAGCCGCGCGAGACGCCGAACTTCTCGTGCAGGAACGGGTTGTTGACGATCGCGCCGGTCTTCCAGCCGGCGTCGGAGAGGCGCGCGGCGAGCGTCGAGACGTCCGTCCCGAGCCCGGTGAAGGCGCGCTTCTCGCCCTCCTCGCGCCGACCGGCACCGTGCCGAGCCGGCTCCAGCCCGGTGAGGATCGACGCCACGGAAGGGAGGGTCCACGGCGAGGTCGAGTGTGCCTCCTCGAAAAGCCGGCCCGCGGCGGCCCACGCATCGAAGGAAGGCGAGGTCGGCCGCGGATAGCCGTAGGCACCGAGATGGTCCGCACGGAGGGTGTCGACGACCACCAGAACGACGGAATCCGGCCGGTCCGGCGAGCAGGCGACGAGGAGCGGGACGGCCGTCGAGAACGAGAGCGCGAGGCCGAGGGCGCTCAAGCGCCTCACTCGATGTACCCCAGCGAGCGCAACATCTCCTCGGCCGCCGGGTCCACGGTGGAGGCCTCGTCGAGGTCCCGCACGCGGCGCTCCACCGTTCCCTCCCAGCTCGGTACCGTGCGCACGGGGTGAGCCTCGAGGAAGGCCGGGTCGATGATCTCGGTGAGCACGCGGCCCGGAAGATCCTCTGCCACGGGGAGCCCGAGCAGCGCCGCCACCGTGGGGGCGACGTCGAACACCGTGGCGCCCTTGAGCTTGACGTTCCGGAGCGGACCACCGGCGGCCAGGAAGACTCCGTCCATCTGATGATGTCCCGATTGGCCCACCGTCACGACGTCGTCGTCCAGTGCCCGGACCTCCGAGAAGGCGTCGGCGACCTTCGTCGGATCGACCGGCTGCGGCAGCTCGCCACCGGCCTGGAAACCGTGGTCCGACACCACGACGATCACGGTATCGTCGTCCACCAGATCGAGCAGCCTCGCGATGTAGGCGTCGTCGTGGCGATAGATGTTCGCCACCGCGGCTCCGAGGCGAGCGTGCTCGGGGGACGGCTCGAGCCCGAAGGCCTGCGGCTCCCAGTGGTGCCAGAAGGTGTGCGAGATCGGATCGACCGCGATGAGGAAGACGGCGGTGAAGTCGGGCTGCCCGCTCTCCTCCAGCATCTGGACCGCCATCTCTTCGTACGAGCGCTGTGTGGCCCAGGCGAACTTCAGGACGGAGGGGGCGTGCGCCCGCACGGGGTGCTGGGCCGCGTCGAACTCCTGTCGCTCCTCGCCCTCCAGGTCCACGATCTCCGCGACGTCGTCCGCCGTGAGGCGGCTCGGGTCCCTCACCTGCACGGCCAGCGTTCGCGTCAGCTCCTCCGGGTAGGTGAGCCAACGGCCCGGCACGCCGTCCGACCACTCCGACCATCGGCTGCGCGTCAAGCGGTCCGTCACCATCCAGCCGTCGATCGGCTCCGCGGGCCACGTCGCCCACCAGCCGACGACGCCGCTCTCGAGGCCGGAGAGCGACGTCAGATCCCACAGCGCCGGCACTCGCCGCAGCGTCGAGTTCACCAGCACCGGGCCCTCGTGCCCCGGCCGGCTGTAGGTGAAGCCGTCGACGCCGTGCCGGGCGCGGTCGTAGCCGGTGGCGATGGTCGTCCAGATCGACGGCGACTTCATCGGCCGATCGGAGCGCAGGAGCCCCTGGGCCCCCCGATCGATCAACGACTGCATCGCGGGCAACCGCCCCGCCTCCGCCAGCGGTTCGGCCACCCTCCACGTGGCACCGTCGATGCCGACCAGGAGGACCTTCAACCCGGTGCCGGAGGGAGCGCGCGAGCACCCGTCCGACGCGGCGAGGGCGAGCAGGGCGAGCAGGGCGAGGAGGGCGGGAGCGAGGCGGCGCGACATCAGCGGATCTCCAGGGTGTCGAGGCGAACGGTGACGGAGGAGGTGGGATCGACCAGGAATCGCTCGCGGGAGACGCCCCGGCGGTCGCGGGTCGTCAGGGCCACCAGGGTCCGGAAGCCCTCCGAGGTCTCGACCTCGCCGTGCGCCAGGCTCTCGGCGAGACGGCGCGCCTCGGCACCCCGTCCCTGGACGACGATGCACACCCTATCGCCCGCGGCAACGCGACGAAAGAGCTGCCGGACCCGCTCGAAGGTCTTCGCCACGCCGTCGATCGGAAAGGGGACCACGGCGCGGACGTAGCGCTCCCGGCCGGCTACGACGAGCACCTGCACGCCGTCCCAGGCCTCGATCAGGACGGGGCGCCGCCCGTCGCCCGAGTGCACCTCGACGCCCTCAGGCGTCGGTACCACCCGCAGCTCGGCCAGGGGCCAATCGGTGCCGGTGACGAAGTAGTGGAGGTCCCCCGCCTCGGGCGCGACCGCCGGGAGATAGTCGATCTTGAGGCGATCGAACCAGGCCCGGACGCCCTGGGCGGCGAACACCATCGGCCTCCGCTTCAGGTAGAGGTACTGCTCGTCGAACCCCTTGGCGGCCTGCCGCACGTCGAGGCCGCGAGCCCGCTCCAGATCGAGCCCGTAGCGGTAGTAGTTCACCAGCTGCTTGGTGCGGTAGCCGGGGCCGGGGTAGGCCACGACGATCTTGTCGCTGCCCGCCGCCGCGATGAGCCGCGAGACGTCGTCCCGGTTCTCGACCACGCGCACCGCGGGCAGGTCGCGCGCCACCGTCGCGCCCAGTGTCACGGCCCAGAGGGCGGCGACCGCCGGCCACCACCGCGCCGTCGAGCCCGACTCGGCCACCGCGGCGAGACCGATTCCGGCGAGCACCGCGAGGGCGAGCCACACCGGGGTCTGGTACGCCGCCCAATCCCCGATCCGGTAGACGAGCAGGAAGGTGGTGCCGGAGAGACCGGTGAGAGCCAGGAACCCGGCCAGGGGCCGATCCCGCCGCCACAGCCGTACGAGCCCCACCGCGGCGAGCACCAGGAGCACCGGCATCAGCTGATGCAGCGCCTCGCGCCCCAGGGCCGCCAACCGCTCGAGGCTGGGCTCCGCCAGGTGCAGCCGGTCCTCGGTGAAGCGACGTCCGGTCATCGTGCGGAGCAGGTCCAGCAGGTCGCCGTTGCGGCGGATGCCCTCGAGAAACGGTGTCTTGGCGTGCGCCCTCCAGAGGAGGAAGCCGTACTGGGCGACACCGATCGAGGCCCAGAGAATCGCTCGTGCCCAGAAGCGCGCCGTGCGCAGCAGCCGCGGCGCTCCGGTGACCACGAGCCAGACCAGGCCCGGGAGCAACGTCACGGCCATCGGGTGATTGCCGAACGAGAGGGCCCCGGCCGCCATCAGGCCCCAGAGCGGCCTCGACTCCGGCTCCCCCGCCAGGCGCCAACGCACTGCCAGCCAGACGAGCAGCGCCGACCAGGCGAGCTGCAGAGCGTAGACCTCCGCCTCCGTCGAGTAGACCCAAACCGACCGCGCCAGCAGCAGCGACAGCACCGCCAGCGCCGCCGGTACCACGCGCCCCGTCCATCGCGCGAGTGCCGCGAACAGGAACCCTCCGGCGGCGATCGAGAGGAGCGCCGAGAGGAGGTTGACCTGCCGGGCGAGCTCCAGCGGCCACGGAACGCGGGTCCACAACCACGAGAGCACGACGAACTGCGGGTACCCCGGCTGGTGCGGCACGCCGAGGACCTGCCCCACGTACTGGAACTTGGCGGAGTCCCCCGCGTTCACCCGGCCGCCGACACCCGGGTACAGGGTCCACAGGAAGAGGCTCGCGGCGACGGCGAGGGTCGCCGCCAGGGCGACGGTCGCTCGGAAAGACCGGACGGAGCCGGAGCTGTGCGGGGACACCGGCGATGGCATGGAGGGGAGCTCCGCGGCGGCGCTCGGGAGCGGCTCGATTGTACACGGCGCGCCGCGGGCGTCGGGAGCGCTCGATCGCGACCACCACCCCGGCGCCGGGGGGCGTACGACCCATCGAGGTGGTGGACAGGGCTCCCTCACCTGCTAGGATCTCTTTCGTCCTTCAGGCACGTCCGCTCGGACGTACCACCGACCCTCCGAGACACTCTCTCCGGAACCCGAAATGACGAAGCTCTTCATTCCACGGGAGCGGCGCGCGCACGAATCGCGCGTCGCGGCGATCCCCGAAACCGTCAAGAAGCTCGCCGCGGCCGGCTTCGAGGTCACGCTCGAGGCCGGCGCCGGCACGGCAGCCGGCTTCTCCGACGCCGACTACGAAACCGTGGGCGCACGGACCGCGACGGACCCGACCGAGGCCTGGGCCCCGGCGGACGCCGTGCTGTGCGTCGCCCCGCCCGAGCCGGACGAGATCTCCGCCC
>JAWKHP010000016.1:0-72011 GCA_041394745.1 Thermoanaerobaculia bacterium
GGCCGGTGCCGGGCGGGCTGGGTCTTGCCTGCGGGGTCACTCCTCGTCCTGATCGGGGCCACCGGGAAGGTCGCAGATCGGGGGGTGGGGGTGGCAAGCGGAGTGGGCGGGCGGGGCTGCTGAGGGGGATACGGCTTCACCCGGACCGGTTGGGGTCTGGAAAGGGCAGAGCTGAGGTTTCTCCCTGCGCTCGAAATGACGAGTGGGGCGCTCAGTTCCTGGGCGGGGACTCTCGACGGTCGAGCTCCCGGCGCAGGTGCTCCGCGAGTGGCCCGATGTGGCTGTCGACGACATCCCAGACGATGTCGTAGTCGACGCCGAAGTAGCCGTGGATCAGACGATCCCGCATGCCGGCCATCGCTCGCCAGTCGACCTCCGGCAGCCGCTCCCGGAGGGCCGGAGGCACCCGCTTGGCTGCCTCTCCGATCACCTCGAGGCTCCGCACGAAGGCGCGGCGAAGGGTCGGATCGCCCTGGAAGGACTCTCGGTCCAGGTCCCTGGACTCGGCGAGCAGGTACTCGGCCTCGTCAAGGATGTGCCGCAGGTACTCGTGTCCTGAGGTGGACATCCTCCGCCTGTTCCAGGATCCGGGGACCGAGATAGGGGCTGAGCGACTCCCGAGTGACGAGCTCGACGGGGCGTCCGAGGAGATCCTCCAGGGCGCCGGCGGCGGCCATGAAGGACTGGAAGCCCTTGCGCCCGCGCGCGAAGTCGATCAGCAGGTCGACGTCGCTGTCCGGGCCGGCCGCGTCGCGGACGAAAGAGCCGAACAGAGCGAGGTGCTCGACGCCCAGTGCTCGCAAACGCTCGCCTTGGGCCTCGAGGCGAGCGAGGACCTCCGCCTTCGTCGCGGCCGGTCGTGCCATGTGGGGATTGTAGCCCGCGGGGGCCGGGAAGCGGGGACAGGTACCGAATTCCGGGGCCGGCGTGGGTCGCCGGCGGGCTCTGCTGGAATTCGGAACCAGTCCCCACTTCCCTCCGGTGGTGCTAGGGCTCGCAGTTGATGACGGTGTCGGTGCCCTGGCCGGGGTTGCAGTCGTCGGTGCCGGGGCCGCCGTCGAGGAAGTCGTCGCCCTTGTCGCCGGCGAGCTTGTCGTCGCCGTCGCCGCCGAAGAGGAGGTCGTTGCCCTTGCCTCCGTTCAAGTCGTCGGCGCCGGCCTCGCCCTCGAGCACGTTGCCGGAGTCGCCGGCGAAGAGGTGGTCGCTGCCGGGGCCGCCGAGGAGCTGGGTGAGGCCGCTGCCGGCGCGGAGGTGGTCGTCACCGGGGCCGCCGTCGAGGACGGCGGGCTTGGCGACGTCCTTCGCGACGTGCACCTGGTCGTGGCCGTCGCAGGTGTGGGCCTCGATCGAGACGACCTGGGAGGTCGGGAAGGCGACCTTGCCGGGGCCGAGGACGGGGGACTGGACCTCGATGGAGGAGCCCTTGGTCTGGACGTTGAAGACGTCGTTGAAGTCGGTGCCGACGATGCCGAGCAGGCCCGACGGGTCGAGGCCGGCGCCGGTGACCAGGGCGGTCAGGGTCGCGGTGTCGGTGCCGCCGTCGTCGTCCTCCACGGTGATCGTGATGGTGAAGATGCCGCCGGAGGCGTAGACGTGGCTGCCGCTCACCGTGCCGGTGGTGGCGACGCCGACGCTGCCGGGGGTCTCGGAGACGGTGGCGGCGTCGACGGTCGAGTCGCCCCAGTCGATCGACGAGGCGTCGAAGTCCTCGACGGTGCCGGCCACGGGGTTGTCGAAGCCGGGGTCGGAGAAGTCGGCGGAGACCTCGACGGCGACGCCGTCGGGGGTGGCGCCGCACTCCTCGGCGGAGTTGGTCGTGGCGGTGATCGTGGGATCGACGTTCAGCACCTGGTGGGCGGCGACCTCGCTGCCGGAGGCGGTGTCGTCGTCGGTGACCTCGACGGTCACGTCGTAGCTGCCGTTGTCGGCGTAGGTGTGCGAGGCGGCGGTGCACGTCTGGCCCGCCACCGTGCCGGCGGCCGGGCCCTCGCCGTCGCCGGCGTCGACCGTGCAGGTGAACGACTCGGTCGCCACCCCGTAGGCGGGGTCGTCGAAGGCGGCGCTCGAGGTCACCGGGGAGCCCTCGTTCGAGGGCTCGGGGGCGGTCGCCGGGGCCTCGACCGTGGGCGCCACGTCGTGGACGGTGAGCTCGTCCGAGGTGTCGCTGCCGGAGCCGGTGTCGTCGTCGGTGATCTCGATCGTGACGGTGAAGACGTCGGAGAGGGTGCCGGTCGCCGGGTGGTCGTCGGCGAAGCTGCGCGAGGTCGAGAAGGTGCCGTCGCCCACGGTCACGGCGGTGGTCGCGCCGTCGCTCCAGGTGGCGGTGCCCTCGAAGGTCTCGGAGGCGACGCCGAGCGCCGGGTCGGAGAAGGTGCCCGTGACCGTCACGGCCGGGTCGCCCTCGTCGATCGACGTGGCGGAAAGCACGATGGTGTCGACGGTCGGGTCGACGTTGTGGACGGTGACCGGCGGTGAGGTGGCGTTGCCGGAGCCGCCGTCGTCGTCGGTGATCGTCACCTGGACGGTGAAGACGTCCGAGGCGGTGGCGGTCGCCGGGTGGTCGTCGGCGAACGAGCGGGTGGTCGAGAAGGTGCCGGCGCCGAGGACGACGGGGCTCGAGGCGCCGTCGCTCCACAGGGCCGCGGCGGTGAAGGTGTCGGCCGTGCCCGGGTCGGAGAAGGTGCCCGAGACGGTGACCGACTGGCCCTCGTCGATCGAGCCGGAGCTGACGATGATGGTCGCGATCGTGGGGGCGACGTTCGAGACGGCGACGGCGGCCGTGTCCTCGTCGGTCGCGGCCTGGGCGTCGGTCACCCGCAGCTTCACGGTGTAGGCGCCGTTGTCGGCGTAGCTGCAGCTTGCGCCGGTGGGGCTCGCGGAGCTGGTGTCGTAGGTGCCGTCGTTCGTGCAGTCCCACTCGTACAGCACGATGCCGTGGTCGTCGGTCGAGCCGCTGCCGTTCAAGGCGATCGGCGAGCCCTCGGGGCCGGAGTACGGCCCGCCGGCCTCGGCGACCGGCGGCGCGTTCATCGGGTCGTCGTTCTCGATCGTGCCCTGGCCGGTCACGTCCTCGAGGAAGAGGCAGGGCGGGCCGACCGAGGGGTTCGCCTCCGACGGCGGCTGACCGCCGAGGCCGACGGTGAAGGTCTCGTCGCCCTCGAAGTCGGTGTCGTCGTTGATCGTCACGACGATGGAGTAGGTCTGCGTGTCGGCGCTGGTCTGGCCGAGGGTGATGAGCTGGCCGGTGACGGCGATGTAGTCGTCCGGCGCCACCGCCGTGCCGTCGAAGGTCCGCCACCAGGAGTTGGCGTTGACCCTGCCGCAGGGGTGGCAGGTGACCGTGAAGGTCACCGAGCCGCCGCCCTCGCTGACGACGCCGTCGTTGATGTTGATGAAGGCGGGACCGCCGTCGGCGATGCACTCCTCGGCGGTCGCCGGCAACGGGAGGATCGCTGCGGTCAGGGCGAAGAGAAGCGAGGGGTTGAGCCTGCTGCGCATGACCAGCTCCTTTCGAGGCCGCGGCGCAAGCCGTCGGGCCGGCGCCGGCGTATCGGGCCGCCGGCGGGATCACGGGAAGGCGAGCAAGACGCTAGCACCGCCCCCCATCGGTCCACAACGGGCGGCCGGGTGCCGGAGGTGTTACACGCCGCCCCCACCGTCGGCCCGGCGCCCCCCATGTCACCCCGACCGCAGGGAGGGGCCAGGCGAAGCCGTATCAGATCCGGCAGGTTCTTCGCCTCATCGACCGGTACAATCTCGCGTTGGAGACGGAACGTTGAACGACTACCATGTCCACATCTTCTGGAGTGACGAGGACGGAGCCTATGTGGCTGACATCCCGGAGCTCGAGGCTTGTTCGGCGCTGGGTGACACGGCTGAAGAGGCCCTGGGCGAGGTGATGCGCGCCAAGGAAGCGTGGTTGGAGGTGGCCCGCCGAGACGGGAAGCCGATTCCTCCTCCGCGGACCTACCAGATCGGCCGCTGACGCAGCCCCCTTCCCGTCAGGGCACCCGGGTCCACCGATCGACGAACATGCCGTCGGCGTCGGCGGTGATGCCGTCGGCGTCGAAGACCAGGGTGACGGGCTCGCCGGGGACGTCGACGGTGACGGTGTCGCGGCTGACGGTGACGGGGCCGCAGGCGTCGCGCTTGGCGGCGGGGACCTCGGTCGAGAGGCCCGGCGTGCCGAGGAGGTTCTGCTGCACCCAGAGGATCGGCTGCTCGCAGTAGGTGCCCTCGGGGAGGGTGTAGCCGGCCAGGTAGGAGATCGACGTGCGGGTGCCGTCCTCGTTCTGCCAGACGACGTTGAAGTTGCGCTGCTGCTCCGTGTAGGTCAGGAAGCCCTCGACGGCGGGCGGGTGCACGACGGTGCCGTCGGGGAAGGTGCGCGACGCGAGCACGTAGGTGCCGAGGATGCGGTGCTGCTGCGCCCTCCTGGGCGCCGGCGCCGGCGACGCCGGCGAGGAGGGCGAGGGCGAGACGGCGACGGCGAGCGGCGGGCGATAGGACATGGCGGCTCCTTTCCGAGGCTCCATTCTCCCCTTTTCCGGCGCCCTCCACCGCAGCCCGGCCAGATTGCGACGCCGTTCTGCGTCCTAGGAGGTATGGAACGCAATCACTATCGACTGTGGAAAGGCGGTGGGCCGACCGACCTCGTGCCCCCGCGCCTGCGGCTTCTCGGCGCTCACGCCCTGGACGTGGTGCTGACGACGCGGCGCAAGCGGCCCTGGCTCGACGAGCCGGAGCTGGCGCGGCTGGTGCTGGAACGGGCTCTCGACGAGCCGGGGACGGCAGCGATCGCCGTGCTGCCCGACCGTGTGCTCTGGATGCTCGACGAGTGGCCGGACTTCGAGGCGACGATGCGCTCGTTCCGGGCCCAGGCCGGCGAGTACGCCGAGATCTACGGCGCGCCGGAAGGTCGTGTCTGGCAGCGCGGCTTCTGGTACCGGCCGCTCGCCGAGCTCGAGGCGGTCCTCGCGCGCCACCGGGAGATCGTGCGAGCGCCGCACGAGGGTGGGCTTCTCGAACGCTGCGCCCGGTGGCCCGAAGGGCTCTCGATGTCGGTGGACGAGGAGGGACGTCTGTTACAATGCGCAGTGCAGTCTACACGTAGGGAAAGCGCCGGGATCGCCCATGGCCCTCAACATCCGCAACACCGAGACCGAGGAGCTCGCCGCGCGCGTGGCTGAGCTCACGGGGGAGACGAAGACCGAGGCCGTCCGCAAGGCGCTGGAGGAGCGGTTGCGGCGCCTGCGGCGCGAGCGGGTAGGGCGCCGGCTGGCGGACGAGCTCGACGAGATCGCACTCCACTGCGCGGCCCTGCCGGTGCTCGACGACCGTCCGGCGGACGAGATCCTCGGCTACGACGACCGCGGGTTGCCGGGCTGATGGTGCTCGACACCTCGGCGCTGCTCGCCATCCTCCAGGACGAGCCCGGACGCAGGCGGTTCACCGAGGCGATCGAGGCCGCGGAGTCGTGCCTGCTGTCGGTCGCCTCCTTCGTCGAGGCATCGATCGTCGTCGAGGCGCGCTTCGGGGCGGAGGGAGTGCGCGATCTCGACCTCCTCCTCGAGCGAGCCGGCATCGAGATCGGGGGTGTCGACGCGGAGCAGGGGCGTCTTGCCCGCCAGGCCTTCAGCCGCTACGGCAAGGGGCGCCACGAGGCGGGGCTCAACTTCGGCGACTGCTTCGCCTACGCCCTGGCCCGTGCGCTCGCTCGGCCGCTGCTCTTCCAGGGCGGCGACTTCGCGCGCACCGATACCGTGGCCGCCCTGCCCGCCGCGCCCTGACGCGGCCGGCGTCGGGCAAGCTCGAGCGCCCGCCTCCTGGGAATGGGCGGAAGGGCGGGCGCGTAGGGTCCGCATGAGCGACGAGCGCAGCGCAGGGCGGGAGCGACCGATGGCGATCGGAGTGGGCATGGGGGTCGCCCTCGGAGCGGGGTTGGGCGCCGCCTTCGGGAACGTCGGGCTCGGCGTCGCCCTGGGCATCGCCTTCGGAGCGGCCCTGGGGACGATCTTCGCGCGGCGCCCGCCGGCGGGCGCGGACTGAAGGCCGCCTACGCGCCGACCGGGCGTCTCCGCCGCGCCCGGCGCACCAGGAGCGCCACGACGATCCCGGCGAGCGCCAGGCCGGCGCCGAACTCGCCGATCCAGTACGGGGTCGGGCCGGTGTCGACCGTGGCCTTGTCGAAGAAGCCCTGGATCCACTGGTTGTGGCTGGCGTGCAGCAGCATCGCCGGCCAGACGCTGGCCGAGGCCAGGCGCAGGTGGGCGAAGAGGAAGCTGATTCCGACGACCATCACGGTGAAGCAGGCGACGGCGTAGGGCGCCGGCGTGCGCCGGAGGTAGCCTGCCCAGAGGATCAGCGGCATCGTGCCAGCCGGCCCAGATCAACCCCGAGACCAGGGCCGTGCGGTCGAAGTCGAGCACCTCGGCCAGCCGCGGTACCAGGTAGCCGCGCCAGCCGATCTCCTCGCCCAGCGCCGAGAGGCAGGAGAGAAGAGCTCCAGCGATGAAGTACCACTTTCGCCGCCAGCCGCCCGAACATCCCGGGCTCGAGATCGCCGAGCGGCGAGGCCCAGATCAGGGCGTAGGTCGCGCCGGCGTAGAGGATCGGTGCGAAGTAGCCCGTGAGCCAGGCCCTCCTCCGCCGAACCCCTGAAATCGAGCCCGCGCAGCGATCTGCGTCGCCAGCTGCACGGCCAGCGCCACGATGCCCGGGTCCACATCAGCCCGAGCACCAGCCACTGCGCGCTCGCGCTCTCGATTCCCACCCGCGCCAGAGCGACCTGAAGAAGGCGCTCGCGGCGAAGGTCAGGCCCACGTAGACGCCGATCCGGCGCCAGCCTCCACCCGCTGTTTCTGGTTCCATGGTCGCCCGGAGCCTACGCGTGAGAACCCCTCCGCTTTTCCCCGGCACGAAAGTAGGGACAGGTTCTCTTTTCGCGGCGCGAGAAAGAGAACCTGTCCCTCTTTTCGAGGGCCTGATTCACCTCGTGGATGATAGAGTAAGGGGCATGGCGCGCTCGACCCTGACCAGCAAGTCGCAGACGACCGTTCCCAAGGAGGTCCGGGAGTCCCTGGGATCGGCCCGGGCGACGTCCTCGATTGGGAGGTCGCCGACGGTGTCGTCAGGGTGACTTACGCACCGGCGCTGTGGAGTGGCGGGGGACGATCCGCGTCGGGCCCGGCTCCGGTCGACGACGTGCGGCGCGGCGCGCCGCTCGCGGGGACCGACAGGGCGTGAGGAGCGTCGTCCTGATGACCAACGTCCCCGTCTCGTTCCTCACCGACCGGAACCCGAACCAGCAAGCCGAGGGCCGCGGCGCTTCCTGCCGGAGCCTGCGGCGAGATCCGCTGGTCCTGCCGCAGATCGTCGCCACCGAGCTCGTCTACGTCCTGACCAACGTCTACGAGAGGCCGGCGGAGGAGGCCGCTGCGGTGCTGAGCGACGTCCTCGCGACGCCCGGTCTCGAGCCGGTCGACCGGCTCCCCTGGCCGCTCGTCCTCGACCTCTGGCCCGGCACGCTCCCCGGCTTCGCCGACGCGCGGTCCTCCTCGCGGTGGCGAAGAGTGGCCGCCACGACACCGTCGCCACCTTCGACCGGGAGCTGCAGCAAGCCGCCGAGCGGACGGGGCCGGGTGCCTATCCTTGGGAGAAGCCATGAAGCTCGTCGACGGACGGTACCGCCTGGCCGCGACCGATCTCGCCAACCATCTGAGCTGCCGCCACCTGACACAGCTGCGGCTGGCGGTGGAGCGGGGGGAGCGGGAGAGACCGGCCTGGGTCGATCCGCGGACCGAGGTGCTGCGGGAGCGCGCGGCTTCGAGCACGAGGCGCGGTACGTGCGCGTGCTCGAGGAGCAGGGGCGCGAGGTCGTGCGGCTCTGCCGGCGAGGGCAAAGAGGAGCCGGGCGATCTCGTCGCGCGGACGGAGGCGGCGATGCGGCGGGGCGATGCGGTGATCGTCCAGGGGGCGCTCGAGGCGGAGCTCGACGGGGAGCTCTGGTACGGCCGCCCGGACCTGCTGCAGCGGGTGGAGGTGCCCGGCGGCACGGCGCTGGGAGGCTGGGGCTACGAGGCGGTCACGCCCGCTGGCGCGGGAGACGAAGGGGACGACGCTGCTGCAGCTGGCGCTCTACTCGGAGCTCATCGAGAAGGTCCAGGAGAGGGCGCCGGATCGGATGCACGTCGTGCCGCCGGGGGAGGAGCTGGCGGAGGAGTCCTATGAGGTCGCCCGGTACGCGGCGTACGAACGGCTGGTGCGCCGGCGCCTGACGGCGGCGCTGGCCGGCGAAGAGACCTACCCGGAGCCGGTCGAGCACTGCGCTCTGTGCGCCTTCTGGCAGGAAGGACGCCCGCCGTCACGCGGACGACCACTCTCTCGCTCGTCGCCGGAGCGGCGCGGGCGCAGCGCTTCGCGAGCTCGAGGCGGCCGGCAGGACGACGCTCGCGGCGCTCGGCGACGAGCCGCTACCCGAGACCTTCCGGCCCACACACGGCGCGCGCGAAACCTACGAGCGCGTGCAGGACCAGGCGCGTGCAGCTGGAGTGGGTCGGCGGCGCGAGGATCCCGGCTACCACGAGCCGCTGCCGCGCGAGCTGGCCGGGGGCTCGAACGGTTGCCGGAGCCCGATCCGGCGGACGTCTTCTTCGACTTCGAGGGCGACCCCTTCGCCGGACCCGACGGGCTCGAGTACCTCTGGGGCTGGGTGACGGTGGAGGAGGGCGAGCCGCGCTACCACCACGCCTGGTCCTTCGACGAAGCCGCCGAGCGCCGGGCGTTCGCCGACTTCGTCGGGGCGATGACCGAGCGGTTGAAGGAGCACCCGGGCTTCCACGTCTACCACTACGGCCACTACGAGACCTCGACGCTGAAGCGCCTGATGGGACGCCACGGCGTGTGCGAGAACGAGGTCGACGCCCTGCTGCGCGCGGAGGTCTTCGTCGACCTCCACCGGGTGACGACCCAGGCCCTGCGGGCGGCGGTGGAGAGCTACACGCTGAAGGACCTCGAGCGCCTGACCGGTCTGGCGCGCGAGGTCGACCTGCGCGAGGCGGGGCGGGCCCGCGGACGGCTGGAGCGGATGCTGGAGCTCGGCGAGCCGGAGCTGGCCGACGCTGCCCTCCTCGACCGGGTGCGCGGCTACAACGAGGACGACTGCGTCTCGACCCTGCGACTGCGCGACTGGCTGGAGCAGCGGCGGGCCGAGCTCGTGGAGGGCGGCGAGGAGGTGCCGCGGTTCGTCCACGAGGAGGAGGAGCCGAGCGACGAGGCGACCGAGAAGCAGCGAGAGCTCGTCGAGATCATCGAAGCCCTCACCCGCGACGTGCCGGTCGATCCCGACGACCGGTCGCCCGAGCAGGGGGCGCGGTGGCTGCTGGCGCACCTGCTCGACTACTACTGGCGCGAGGAGAAAGCGTCGTGGTGGGAGTTCCACCGCCGGCGCGAGCTCTCGGAGGAGGAGCTCTTCGAGGATCCGGGCGGCATCCGCGGCCTCGAGCTTCTCGGAACGGTGCCCGCCAAGGGGTGGGTCCCCGTCCACCGCTACGGCTTCCCGGAACAGCCGGTGCGGGTGCGCCGCAAGAGCGAGCTCTACGTGGGGGAGCGCAAGATCGGCACGGTCGTCGACCTCGACCGCAGGGCGCGGACCCTCGACGTCAAGAAGACCGGGGACACGGCGGACGAGCACCCGAGCGCCGTCTTCGTACACGACATCGTGCGGCCGCGGCCGAAGGACGTCGCCCTTCTCGAGCTCGGGCGGCGCGTCGTCGCCGGCGGCTTGTATTCCGAGGGTGCCGGTCGCCTCGCCCTCGACCTCCTGCTGCGTCGCCCCCCGCGCCTCTCCGGCGCCCTCGCCGATCCCGCCAAGCCGGCGCTCGAGGAAGCCCGCCGCCTCGCCCTGGCTCTCGACCGCACGGCGCTGCCGGTGCAGGGACCGCCCGGCTCGGGCAAGACCTACACGGGCGCGCGGATGGCCCTCGATCTCGTGCGCCGCGGAGCCAGGGTCGGCGTCACCGCGACCAGCCACAAGGTGATGCTCAACTTCCTCGCCAAGACCCTCGAGGCGGCGGCGGAGGCGGGGGTCGAGGTGCAGGGTCCACCGCCCGTCGGACCCGACGGGCGAGGACTCGAGATCCGCGAGATCGCGCAGTACCCCCCAGGTCCTCGCCGCTTCCGAGTCGGGCGAGGCCCAGGTGCTGGCCGGCACCCCGTGGCTCTGGGCGCGCGAGGACCCCCGCGATTCCGTCGACGTCCTCCTTCATCGACGAAGCGGGCCAGGACAAGCTGGCGGACGTGCTGCGTAAAGGCGCCGGCGGCGAAGAGCATGGTCCTGCTCGGTGATCCGCAGCAGCCGGAGCAGCCGCAGCAGGGGAGCCATCCGGAGGGGACGCACGTCTCCGCCTCTGCAGCACCTGCTGGGCGAGGCGGCCACGCCTTTGACGGAGAGTGGGCTGTTCCTGGGGAGACCTGGCGCTTCCATCCCGAGCTCTGCGCCTTCACGTCCGAGCTCTTCTACGACCGTTGGCTCCACCCGGTGCCGGGGCTCGAGCGGCAGGTCTCTCGCCGGTCCGGTGCTCTCGGGGGCTGGGTTGCGCGTCCTGCCGGTCGGGCACGAGGGCAACCAGTCCTCCAGCCCCGAAGAGGCCTGAGGCGGTGGCCCGGCCCCGTCGAGGGTCTGACCGACGGTACGACGACCTGGACTGACCGGGACGGGGCCGAGCGGCCGGTCGGTCTCGAGGAGACTCTCGTCGTCGCCCCTTACAACGACCAGGTCGACGCCGCGCGAGCGCCTGCCTCGAGGGCGCGCGCGGCACCGTCGACAAGTTCCAGGGCCAGGAGGCGCCGGTGGTGATCTTCTCGACCGCCACCGCTCCGCACGATCTGGCGCCGCGCGGCATGGAGTCTTCCACATTCGAGCCGGCTCAACGTCGCCACCTCACGCGCCCAGCTGCGCCTCGATCCTGGTCGGCTCTCCCGCCCTCTTCGAGCCCGAGGCAAGACCCCGGCAGATGGAGCTTCGCCAACGCCTTCTGCCGCTACCTGGGAGTTGGCTGACGAGCTACCGCCTTCGGGACGTGCTGAAGCGGCCCGCCGAGCTCGGCCTCAGGTCCTGCCGCGGATCGCCAGCGCGCGCGAGCGCGCAGGGTGATGCCGCCGTCCGCTCCACGGGCAGGGAGGTCCGTAGGCTCTCGGCCAACGCATCTCGCCTCCTGGAGGAGTGCTGCGACGTAGGCCGGCGCCGGACCCTGCCCGCCCAGGAAGGGGGCCCAGTAGTCCTTTGAAGTCGGCGAACGTCGCGTCCAGGTCGGCGCGGCCGTTTCGACTTCGGCGAGCCCGGCGTCCTCGAAGGCCGTGCGGAGCGCGGCCTCGGTGCAGAGGAGCGGGGTGCCTTCGTCCAGGGCCGCGGCGGCGGGGTCGAGAGCGCCGCGGCGCCCTCCCAGAAGAGGCGGATGACTCCATCCCGCCGGCGCAGTCCCAGACGTAGGCGGCGATCGTCGCGCCTGGCCGGCTGACGCGCCGCATCTCGGCGAGCGCGGACCGGGAGGTCGGGCACGAAGTTGAGGACGAGGGCGGAGACGACGAGATCGCAACCGGCGCCGGGAAGAGGGAGGTTGCAGGCATCCCCGGTGAGGAGCTGCGCCCGGGAACCGAGGTTCCGGGCCGCCAGGCGCGGAACCTGTCCGACGGCTCGACGCCGAAGAGTGACCCCGGGGCAGCAGTGCTCGGAGATCAGCGCGCACAGGGCGCCGGTGCCGCACCCGACGTCCAGCCAACGGACCCCGGGCGGAGCCGCCAGCCAGTCGAGAAAGAGCGGTGCGATCCGGCGGCTCCAGCGACCGATGTAGCGCTCGTACGGGCTGCCCCGGTCCCAGCGGTCGTCGACGGGCGTCGCGGTCATGGCCTGCGGCCTCCTCGTTGTCGCGATCCTGTGCGGCCGGCCGGGAACCAGATACCGGAGCGGCTGCATTCTCTCCATGGGCTTCGCTTGCCGGGCTCATAGAGGAGCGGGCGCTCCACGGCCCGCCTCTTAGAACCTACGCACCGGCGAGGGCGGATGGACGGTGGACATGGGCTCCGCGGTGGCACGGGCATTGCCTTCTTCTGTCGCGGCGATGCGCACCCTCCCTGTGCACCTCGCCGTTCTGACCGCCCTCGGCCTCGCCGCCGGGCTCGCACGCTGGCGGCCGGCCAGGGCTGAGTTCTCATCCGTCAGACCGCCCCCGGGTTCGGGGCGGACAGCCAGCCGGTGCCGGGGGCGAAGTCCTGGCAGGTGAGCCTTCCGTACCGGGACGCTGACCTCGACCGCCATCACTACAGCGGCAGCGAGGAGCAGACGCAGCGGAGGAGAACAAGACAATCGTCATCAACGAGCAGCGGGCGCTCGACGTGGGGGTCACCTATGCCGTGACCGACCGATTCAACCTGTCGCTCGGCATCCCCCTGATCGAGGCGTCCTGGTCGCTGCCGACCCCGACGAGCCCCCTGCCGCCGGGGCCGCGGGCGGAGCAGAACGCGAGCGGCATGGGCGACATCAGCCTGACCGGGCGCTACTGGATGCTGCCGGCGGATCGCAAGCACAACGTCTCGCTCGGTCTGGGCATCAAGGTGCCGACGGGGTCCGACGACGAGACCGACGTCTACCCGAACATCGACGGCTCGAACGCGGTGGAGAAGCCGGTCGACCAGTCGATCCAGCCCGGCGACGGCGGTTGGGGGATCCTGCTCGACGTCCAGGCGTTCCACCAGATGCGCCACGTGACGCTCTTCGGCTCCGGTACCTACCTGGCCAACCCGAAGGACACCAACGACACGCCGTCGATTCTCGTCGGCCTCGGCTTCGGCTCCAACCCGACGTTCGAAGAGGAGGGGATCCTGGTCAACTCGGTGCCCGACCAGTACCTGCTCCGTCTCGGTGCCGTGGCCCCGTTCGGCTCCTCCGGCTGGGCCGCGAGCCTCGCCGGCCGCCTCGAGGGCCTGCCGCGCTACGACCTGCTCGGCGACTCGCACGGCTGGCGGCGCCCCGGCTACGAGATCTTCGCCGAGCCCGGGCTCGCCTACTCCAAGGGCGCCTGGACGGCGACCCTGAACGTCCCGATCGGCCTCTACCGCAACCGCCGCCCGAACCCGTACTCGGGTCGCGAGGGCGACGCGACGTTCCCCGACTACATCGTCCTCACCGCCCTCTCCTACCGCTTCTGACGCCACCGGCCGATCAGGTCGGGACGAGGTCGGTGCAGAAGCAGTTCCAGACGCGGTGGGTGTCGAGGAGGGAGCAGTACTCGCGCAGGGAGCACGTCTCGTCGGGGCACTCCTCGGAGCCCTCGTAGCACTGGTGGATGGCGCAGCCGTCGGGCGGCGGGATGAAGGTGGCGGTGGGGCAGGAGCGCTCGCTACACCACTGAGAGCAGGTACCCATCGCCAGCCGGACGGCGAGCAGCGCCGTGCCGAGCTCGTCGCAGCGCTCGACGCAGCCCCCGGCCCAGGCGATGATCTCCGCCCGGTAGCTAGAGCAGTCGGTGCCCTCGGACGCTCGCACGCCGGCGTCGAGAGCGCTCGGGCACGCGGGGTCTTCCTCGGGCATGAGCTCGGGCGGCAGCGGCTCGGAGCGCTCGGGCGCGCCCTCCTGGACGCGGCTCGGAACGCCGGCAGCGCGGCTCTCGAAGCGCGCCCGCGCCCGGTCGGCCTCGGTGTCGGCCGAGCGGCCGACGCAGGCGGTGAGCGCCACGGCGCAGAGGCCCCCGCAGAGCAGGGCCCGAGCCCGGGCGCGCGATCTCGTGGATTCCGCGATGGCGGGACGGTAGCACGGGCGACCCGCGGCCGCCCAGCGGTCTACTCGATCGCGAAGGTCTGCAGCTCGACGGAGACCGGCACCTCGTCGGTGGTGCCGAACTCGCCGATGGCGAAGCCGTTGTCCTGGACGGTCACCGTCACCGTCGAGATGGTCTCGCCCATGGTGTCGACCCAGAACGCGAAGCCGTGGGCGCCGCCGTCCCCCTCGACCGCGATCGCTCCGGAGTCGCCGCCCGTGTCGGTGGTGACCTGGACGTCGAAGAGCCCGAAGGTGTTCGGCTCGACGTAGAGGTAGAAGGCGGTGGCGCCGGGCGGCAGCGTCAGGACCGCCTGGGTGCTGACGCCGTCGCCCGCCTCTCCCGAGTTGGTCTCGGCGTCGGGCACGGTGGTCGGCGCCGACGTGGCGAAGACCGGGCCGGTGTACCCGTGGGACCAGCTCGCCCAGCCGCCGCCCGGAACGGTGCGCTTGCTCAGAGCGGGCGCGGTGCCGAGGTCGCCGGCGATCGGGGAGCCGGGGATGACGGTCACGTTCGTGAAGTCGGGGATGGCCGCCTGCGGCGTCGTGTCGAAGGCGGTGACCGTCAGGGCGCCGACGGATCCCGGAGGGGCGGACGTTCCGAGGTCCACGAAGTTGGTGGCCGCCTGGACGGCGCAGGGAATCGCGAGCAGGGCGAGCAGCGGCTTCCAACTCTTCATCGTGTCTCCTCCGGTCGGGTCGTGGGCCAGGGCGAGACTACCACCGGCCCTTCGGGCGGCGAGTCAGCGCGGAGCGGTGAGGCGCCGGACCTCCGGCGTCCAGTCGAGGACGAGGGCCAGACGGTCGATCTCGTCGCTGACGTGGAGGCCGAAGGTGAGGAACCGGCTGCCGTCGGGCGAGACCGAGTAGGTCAGGGCGATGTCCCCCGAGCGCACGCCCGTGAACAGGGGCTCCGGCGAGCCGGGGACGAACCGGCCGCCGGTCTCGACCGGCACCCGGAAGAGGGTGCCGACGCCGTCGCGGTAGAAGAGCTCGTCGCCGGCCGGAGACCAGCGCGGCTCGAAGCCGGAGTTGACCGAGATCTGCCAGCGGCCGCCGCCCGTGGGGAAGGGACGCACGAAGATCTCGGGGCGGCCGCTCTCGGTGGAGGCGTAGGCGAGCCACCGTCCGTCCGGCGAGAGGTCGGCCATCCACTCGTGGGCCGGGGACGTGGCGAAGGGCACGAACTCGGGATCGCCTCCGAGGGTCACGACGCCGAGGTCGGCCTGCCCCCCGGCCGTGGCCCTCGCGGCCGGGGCCTGGCCGCCGCCCTCGACGATGATCCGGGTGCCGTCGGGCGTGAAGTCGCATGGGAAGACCGGCGACTCCGAGGGCAGCAGGAGCTCCGGATCGCCGCTGCCGTCCGCCCTCTTGCGGTAGAGCCCGCCGCGTGCCGAGTAGGCGATCCACTGCCCGTCGGGGCTCCAGACCGGGTCCACCGAGCCGGTCTCGAAGGTGAGACGCGAGACGGCGCCGCGGACCAGGTCGGCCACCCAGAGGCTCTGGGTGCCGGCGTCGGTCCGGGAGAGCACGGCCCGCGTGCCGTCGGGCGAGAGGACGAGCTGATCGAGCCCGCCGGCGGCGATCGAGTCGACCGCCTCCTCGTTGCCTTCGCGATCGACCCAGATGATGTTGGAGTCCGCGCCGCCGCTGTCTCCGGCCAGGTAGAGCAGGGTGCCGTTGTTCGAGACCTCCAGGTGGACCGCTCCCGAGGCGACCGTCGTCGCGACGTTCTGCAGCACCACCACGGGCTTGCCGGTGACCTCGAGGGCGGCGGCGTCGAAGGGCACGGCGAAGATCGCCCCGCCGCGTGAGAAGAGCAGGCGGTCCGGCGGCAGGAACCACGCCCGGCTCGACTGCTCGACGAGCACCTTGCGCTCCCCGGTGGCCGGTCGCACGGCCTCGATGCGGGCATCGTCGTAGTACTCGGTGGTCTCGACCGTGTCGGAGGTGAAGAGCACGGCGCTGCCGTCGGGCAGCACCTGCGGCCAGCGGTGCGTGCGCTCGGAACGCTCGGCGTCGAGCGCCGTCACCGGCTCGAAGAGGCCGCCGGTGGCGAGGACGCGCTGGAGGGGCACGCCGCTGTCGGGAGCGGCATAGATGTAGCCGTCCGCGCTCCAGGTGGCGCCCCGGTTCTGGCCCGGGGCGTCGACGATCGGCGACGGCGGTCCGCCGGCGACCGGGATCCGCCAGAGCTTGCCCCGGGCGAAGAAGGCGACCCACTCGCCGTCGGGCGAGAAGACCGGGGTGGAGGCCTCCTCCGAACCGGGGAGGGTGCGGCTGCCGAGGTCTTCGAGGTCGCGCAGGGCGAGCCGCGGCTCTTGGCCGTCCCCGGTCGTCATGAAGGCCTGCCGGCGACCGTCGGGCGAGAGGGCCAGGATGCCGAACTGGTGGTTGGTGGACAGCGTCCGGCCCGGCGGAGCCGCGATCTCGAAGCGCAGGGGGCCGTGATCCGGCTCGGCTGCCGGCGCGGAGACGAGGCGCCAGAGCAGCACCGCGGCGAGGAGCGTCGCGGCGGCGGCCACCGTCCACGGGAGCCAGGTCCGTCCGGGGCCGGCGTCGGGTGCCGCGGGCGTCGCCTCGCGACCCTCCTCCTCGACGCCGGAGAGCACCTCCTGCAGCACCACGCGCGCGTCCCCGATCGCCTGCAAGCGCTCGCGCGGCTTCTTGCGCAGGCAGCGCTCCAGCAGGCGCCGGACGCGGGGAGGCAGGTCCGCCGGCAGCTCGCCCCACGGCGCGTCGTCCTTGAGCACGCCGGCCAGGACGTGCGACACGCTCTCGCCCTCGAAGAGCTGACGGCCGACGAGCATCTCCATCAGGACGACGCCGAAGGCCCAGATGTCGGAGCGCCGGTCGGCGGGGCGGCCGGCGGCCTGCTCGGGGCTCATGTAGGCGGCCGTGCCCATGAGCATGCCGGCGACCGTGGCGCCGAGCGTCATGGTGGGGGAGTCGGCGAGGCTGGCGGCGGCGTCGCTGCCCGGCTCCGGTTCGAGCGCCCGGGCGAGGCCGAAGTCGAGGACCTTGACCCGGCCCTCGGCGTCGACCTTCACGTTGGCCGGCTTGAGGTCGCGGTGGACGATGCCCCGCTCGTGCGCCGCCTCGAGCGCCTCGGCGATCTGTAGGGCGAGGGGCAGCGCCTGCTCGAGCGGGATCGGCCCGCGGGCGATGCGGTCGGCGAGGGTCTCCCCGGGCGCCAACTCGAGAACCAGGAAGGTGCGGCCGTCGGCGGCCCCCACCTCGTAGATCTGCGCGATGCCGGGGTGACTGAAGGCCGCCAGCACCCGCGCCTCGCGATCGAACCGCGCGAGGCGCTCGGGGTCGGCGGTGAAGCGCTCCGGCAGCACCTTCACCGCCACCTCCCGCCCCAGCTTCGTGTCCTCCGCCCTCCACACCTCCCCCATCCCGCCTTCCCCCAGCTTGGCGGTGATCCGAAAGTGGGACAGCGTCGACCCGATCAGAGTGTGTGGATCCTACCCCGGGGACAGGTACCGGGATAGCCCGATCTTCAAGTCCTTGAACTCACCTTCGTATTCTCTATGGGGTTTCGTTCAAGAACCTGGATTCTCGGCCGAAACGGTACCTGTCCCCAAGATCCGCTCAGTTGGCGGTCGTCGTCCAGGCGCTGGTGTTGCCGCTCTCGAAGCCGTCCGCGAAGATCTCCGAGCCCAGGCAGTTCGAGCAGACGAGGACGAAGTCCTGGTCGGTGGTGTCGCCGGAGAACGGGACGCCGTCGCCGTTGACCGCCGTGGCGTGGACGGTGATCGAGGCGGTCGATCCCGGCGCCGGGACGAACACGTTCTCGAGGTTGTTCAGCGCGTCCGCCGTGCCGCCGGTGACCGAGACGCCGGCGCTGAAGACGTTGCCTCGATAGGTCTGACCGTCGGTCACCACCGTCAGGTCGAGGTCGTTGACCAGAGCGGGGCTCGCTCCAGGCGCTCCGGGGGCGTCCGACCAGGCCAAGGTGATGCGCAGGGGTTGGCCGGGGTCGTCCACGGTGACGTCGAGCGTCCACTCGTCGGCGGGATCGTGGAAGGTCGTCGTTCCTGGTCGAAGTAGAGAGTCGCCACGGTCGGCTTGATGATGTTGGTCACCTGCGCGCGCCTCACCCTTCGTTGTTGTTGGGGATGTCGGGTGTGCCCATGTCTACCGCCGCGTTCACGAGTAGTGCGCGGACTATCGCGGGACTGGGAACGACGCTAAAGAGAGTGCGCCACCATTCAACCACGAGGACCACGGCACCCGCGACCTGCGGCGAGGCCATGCTGGTGCCTTGGCAGAAGGCATAGAGGCTGTCTGTGCCACCAATGGCGTTGGCGCAAGAGGAGCCTCCCAGATCGTTACGGGTCGAGGCGACGACTTGGCCCGGGGCAGTAACCGTGGGCTGCCAGCGGCCATCCAGGGCGGGTCCGCGGCTGCTGAGGACATTGATCGTATCGATGTCGCCTGCTCGGAAGTTGAGACTATTGCCAACGACTATGAGGTTCTTGGCCTCCTTGGGTTCCGTAATGGTGCTTGGATCGGGCCCGCTGTTGCCGGCCGAGAAGACCTCTATGAAGGGCTCCGCCACGCCCGCGGTCTCCATGTTGCCGTCGCGCACGAGGAAGTCCATCGTCCGCTCCGTCGACTGATACCCGTGGCCGGGGCCGCCCCAGGCCCAAGAGTTGTTGGCGCCGACGGCGCCGCCGGTGAGAGCGACCCGCGGATAGTCCGGGAGATCGCCCTCGTCGGCAAAGATATTCATGGCGAAGAGCGAGACCCCGGGGGCGACGCCGAGGCCGTAGAGGAAGCCGTTGGCGTCGGTGAACCCCGCGGTGGCGTCGGCCCCCACGATGCCGCCGACGTGGGTTCCATGCCCGGAATCGTGCTTCCCGGTCCCGCAGTCGCTGCCGGGAGGGAACGTGGGCGGCCCGCAGTTGGCGCCGGGGAAGGTGAAGCCGTCGTAGATGCGCGGGCCGATGTCCGGGTGGTCGTAGTCGAGCCCGGTGTCGATCACCGCCCACTGGACTCCCGTGCCGTCGACCCCGAGGCTCGCCAGGTGGCTGAAGTAGCCGACGAAGGGCACGCCGCCCGCGTAGTTGCCGGCCACGATCTGGCTCGCCATCTCGTCCTCGAGGACGGGCCGCGGCCGGCGGTAGCCGAGCCAGAGCACGGTGTCGAGCCGCGCCAGGTCGGCCAGGCGGTCGGCGTCGGTCACCAGCATGGCGCTGCGGAAGGCGCCGTCGGGCTGCGCCTTGCGGTCGGAGACGAGACCGCCGGTGAGCGCGGCCAGGGCGTCCGCCGTGCGCTCCCCGGTGTCGGCGTAGTAGAGCGCCTCGACGCTGTCGATCGGCCCGTCGAGCGCGGCCAGGTCGGTGTTGATCTTGTAGGCCGGGTGGAAGAGCCCGTGCCAGCGCACGAAGGGCAGCGAGGCCAGCGCCGCGGCGGCCTTCGAGTCGGCCCACACGAGATAGGTCTGGTGCGGGTAGTACTGCAGCGGGCGCACCCCGCGCGCCTCGAGCTCGGCCAGCCACTCGCCGCGCACCGGGCCGGTGAACTGCACGAGGCGCAGCCGCGGACCGCGATCGTCGGCGCGCAGGTCCGAGGGGATGGCGGGCTCGCCGTCGACCACCGGGTCGAAGCGGAACCCGGGAACGCCGATCTCGATCCTGGAGCCGGCGTGGAGCGGCGACAGGGTCACGAGGAGCATGCCGAAGAAGACGGGCAGGCGGAGGAGAGAACGCATCGGGAGCCTCCTGGTGCGGCCGAGGGTGAAGAGCCGGTCGTGGAGGCGCATCCTATCCCGCCGCGGCGCGAGGAGCGGAGTTCGAGCGCACGGATCGGGAGGACCGGCCGGCCCGGCCTGGGATAGCGTGCCGTCATGGACGACAGACAGCTGGCGGAGGAGTTTCGGCGACTCGGTCACCGGGTGATCGACGAGCTGGCGGAGTACTTCGAGTCGGTCGGGGAGCGGGCGGTGACCCCGGACGTGGAGCCGCGGACCGTGGAGGCGCTCTTCGACGAGCCGGTCCCGTCCGAGGGGGCCGACGGCGACGCCGTGCTCGACGAGCTCGCCGCCAAGCTCTCTCCGTACGTCACCCACACCGGCAGCGGCGGCTACCTGGGGCTCATCACCCCGAGCCCGCTGCCGATCGGCGTCCTCGGGGATCTGGTGGCCTCCGCGCTCAACCAGAACCTCGGCGTGTGGTCCATCGGCCCGGCGGCCGTCGCGATGGAGCGCCGGGTGGTGCGCTGGCTCTGTGACCTCGCCGGCTACGGGCCGAAAGCCGGCGGCTCGCTCACCAGCGGCGGCATGATGGCGAACCTCGTCGGCCTCAAGCTGGCGCGGGACCACGCCGGCGGCGACCGCGCGCAGCACCGCGGCGTCGACGGGTCGTGGGCCGTCTACTGCAGCGAGGAGCGCCACGTCTCCGTCGACAAGGCGGCGGACCTCGTCGGCCTGGGCCGGGAGAGCGTGCGCGCGATCCCCACCGGCGACGACTTCCGCATCGACCTCGGCGCGCTCGAGGAGGCGATCGAGCGCGACCGCAGCGCGGGCGTGCGTCCCGCCTGTCTGGTGGCGATGGCCGGCTCGACCAACACCGGCGCCGTGGACGACCTGGCGGCCCTGCGCGCCATCGCCGACCGCGAGGGGATGTGGCTCCACGCCGATGCGGCCTACGGAGGCGGGATGCTGCTCTCGCACCGCTGGCCCGGCCTGCTCGCCGGTCTCGAGCGGGCGGACTCGATCACCATCGATCCGCACAAGTGGTTCTACGCCCCGCTCGACGCCGGCGCGATCCTGGTGCGCGACGCGGAGCGGCTCACCCGCTCCTTCGGCATGAAGCCCTCCTACCTCTCCGACGACGCTCCCGCGGAGGGCGAAGAGCGCTACGCCTACTACGTCCACTCCCTCGAGCAGAGCCGGCGCTTCCGGGCGCTGAAGGTCTGGATGAGCTTCCGCCGCTACGGCACGCGGCGCATCGGCGAGTGGATCGACGCCAACGTCGAGCAGGCTCGCCTCCTCCACGACCTGGCCGAGGCCCACCCCCGCTTCGTCTCCGCCGTCGCCCCGCCGATGTCGGCGGCTTGCATCCGCTGGGTCCCCGAGACGCCCCTCCCGCCCGAGGCCCTCGGTCGCCTCCATCACGACGTCCAGGCCGCCGTCGAGCGCGGCGGCGACTTCTGGATCGGCACCACCCGCCTCAAGGGCCACGACTGGTTCCGCGCCTGCCCCGTCAACTTCCGCACCACCCCCGACCACATGCACCGCCTCCTCACCCTCCTCGAAGCCGAATGCTCGCGCTGGGGACAGGTTGCATGAGCGGCTCGTTCTCCAACTTCTTGGACTGCGACTGACACTCCGCGGCAGTCGCTGCGAGTTCGTGGCCGCGTTTTGCGTCCTAGGAGGGGATGGCACGTGTCCCTCGTCAGGTCTTCCCCGGGGTTCCGCACCATGTGGTGCAGCGGGGGAGCCGCCGCGCGCCGGTCTTCTTCGGTCCGGAGGACTACCGGCGCTACCTCCGGCTCCTGCGCCGGTACTGCCGCAAGTACGCGGTGGAGGCGTGGTGCTACTGCCTCATGCCCAACCACGTCCACCTCATCCTCTGCCCCGCGACGGAGGACGCCTTGAGCAAGGCGCTCGGTGAGGCCCACCGCCGGTACGCCTGGGAGGTCAACCGGCGCCACGAGTGGGTGGGGCACCTCTGGCAGGAGCGTTTCCACAGCTTCGCGATGGACGAGGTCCACCTCCTGGCCGCCGTCCGCTACGTCCTCCTCAACCCGGTGCGGGCGGGACTCTCCTCGGTCGCGGCGGCCTGGCCGTATTCGAGCGCGCGGGCACATCTCGGTGTGGCCGACGATGTCCTCGTCGACGTGAGGCCGCTCGAGCAGCGCATCGAGAGCTGGGCGCACTACCTGCGACCGGGCCCCGCCGATCTGGATGAGCTCGTGCGAGACCACTCCCGCAGCGGCCGCCCTCTCGGCTCGGAGAGCTTCGTCGAGCGCTGCACGGAGATCGCCGCCGCTCGCCGGGCGACGACCGACGCCGCGGAGTGACGCTCAGTGTCGTCCGGCGTCCAACGAGTTGAACTTTCGCCGCGAAAAGTAACCTGTCCCCAGCCAGGCGATGAGGAGGGCGGCCGGGATGAGCCAGGACCACCAGGGGGGCGGCCAGGGGATCCAGAGGAGCTTGGGGGAGCGGGCGGCGACGGTGAGGGTGCCGCCGAGGGAGCTGGCGAGGGTGGCGGTGACGTCGTGGGGGGCGTGCTGGGAGGCGAAGCCGAAGAAGTAGCTGCTTTCGCCGGTGCCGGGGCTCGAGCCGGCGCACACGGGTGGTTGGAAGTGGAAGGTGACCTGGGTGCCGCTCTTCTCGACGGAGGAGGGACCGATGCTGCCCAGACCGCCCGTGGTCCCGATGAAGATCTGCTCGGGGGCGGAGTCCCCGTCGTAGTCGAGGGAGGCGATGGAGCCCGCTTCGATCTTCATCGAGGTGACGCAGGGCAGCGCCGTCAGGCCGGCCGGCTGGCGCAGGTCGAGGCGGTAGAGGTACGCGGTCAGGCCCGCGCCGGGCGTGCCGGTCTCGCCGGGGGGCCAGGTGCGCGACTGGAGGAAGGCCTCGCCGCTCGCGGCGGGGAGGGTGAAGTGCGCGGAGGTGTCCTGCACGGTCACCGTGCAGTCCGCGTCGAAGAGACAGTTGACTCCCGGGAAGGAGACCGTCGCCGTGTCGAGGACGGCGGCCGCACCGGGGACCGGGACGAGGCCGGCGGCGAGCAGGATGAGGACGAGACGGCGCATGGAAGCCTCCCTTCGCTGCAACGGGCGTCCAGGTGAGAGTGCCGTTACGAGACGCGTGACCGGTGCCCGTCGGCGCGTGCTAGCGTCCGTTGGTGCCCTTCGGACAGGGTCGGCTCACCCGGCGCGATCTGCTGCGCGGCACCGGCGCCCTGGCGCTCGGCGGGGGCCTGGCCAGCGGCCGGTGGAGCTGCGCCGCGCCGGCGGTCGAGAGCGCGGCCGAGCCCCTGCTCGTCGGCGCTCCCGGGCTCTTCCGTCCCACCGCGCGCGGCTGTGCGGTCCAGTGGATCCCGAACGGACCGATCGAGGCCCGGCTGCTCGCGGGCGCCGACCCCGAGCGCCTGGAGGAGGTGGCCGAGGCGCGGGGGGCGACGGGCGGCGTGATGACGTGGGACGGGGCGGCGCGCGGAGGGAGCGCCCACCTGCGGTTCGAGGCGCGGCGCCGGACCGGGGAGCCCTGGAGCCCCTGGTCGCTGGGCCCGGTGCGCGCCGGCCGGGCGCCCGGGACGAGCTTCCGGGTTGCGATCCTCGCCGACTCGCACATCTACCGCCGGGAGCGCGGCATGGAGACGAACCTGGAGGCGACGCTGGCGGCCGTGGCGCGCGACCGGCCCGACTTCGTCGTCTACCTGGGCGACGAGGCCGGCGTCCACACCACCCAGCACCCCGCGGGCTCGGCGGCCGAAGCCGCCGCCCGGTGGGTCTTCTGGCGGCAGCGGTTCGCGCCGCTCGTGGGGAGCGTCCCGGGCTTCCTCGTGCTCGGCAACCACGTGGGGGAGGCGGGCTACTACGGCCGGGGGGCAGGGCAGGGGGACTCCGGCTCCCTGCAGGGCTGGGCGACGGCGGCGCGCAGGGCGTGCTTCGCCAACCCGGGGCCGGAGGCCTATCCCGAGGGGGGCTCGCCGCTCGAGAACTACTTTGCGTGGACCTGGGGAGACGCCCTCTTCGTCGTGCTCGACGTGCACCGCTACACGAACCCCGGCGGCGCGCCGCCGGCGAGCGTGGAGGAGTGGACGTTGGGCGCCGCCCAGCTCGCCTGGCTGGAGCGCACCCTGGCGAGCTCCACGGCGCGCTGGAAGCTCGTCTTCGCGCACCACCTGGTCGGCGGCTCGGAGTGGGATCTCTCGGCGAGCACGCGACGCACCGTCTACAAGTACGGGCGCGGCGGCGGCCGCTACGCCCTGGTGGGCGAGCAGGCGCGGGTGACGGCGGCGCTGCGCGACGCCGGCGGCGGCGCCTTCCTCTACGGCCACGACCACGTCTTCGCCGACCAGCCGGCGGAGGGCGTCCGCTTTCTCTGCTGCGGCCGGACGACGATCCACACCGAGGCCGACCGCCTGTGGTGGCGGGGACCCGGCTGGGCGGAGGCCTACGGCGACGTCGCCGCGCGCGACCCCTACGATTTCTGGGCCGCGATCGGCTACGTGCGCCTGGAGGTCACGCCGCAGCGGGCGACGCTGCAGCTCGTGCGCACGGCCGAGAGCCCCGGCGACAACGTCACGACGCCGCTCGGCGAGGTCTTCCACGAGGCATCCCTGGCCTGACCATGGAGGGCGATCGGCCATGCCCCTGACGCGACGCGAGCTCCTCGGCGGCGGTGCCGCCCTGGCCCTGACCGGCCTCTACCGCTGCGGACGCTTCGCCGCGGGCGAGGTGGGCGGCCCGTACGACGTGGTGGTGCTGGGCTCCGGGTTCGCCGGCACCCACCTGGCCCTGGTCACGGCGGCCGCGGGCCTCGAGACGGCGCTGGTCGAAGCCTCGCCGGAGAAGGGCCTCGACTTCGTCAGCCGCGGCGTCGGGAGCCCCTTCGAGGTGGCCAACGCCGGCGAGATCGACTACGACGCCAACGCCTCCCGCGTCATCGCCGTCGGCGGCACGAGCCGGCATTGGACCGGCATGGTGAACCGGCTGCGGCCGACGGACTTCCGCATGGCCTCGGAGTTCGGGCTGGAGGTGGACTGGCCGCTGGGCTACGACGACCTGGCGCCCTGGTACTGCCGGGCGGAGGAGGCCCTGGCCGCGGTGGGGGGAGCCGTCGAGCCCCTGGCCGAGCCGGCGCGCGAGTGCGCCTATCCCCGGCTGGACAACGACGCATACCGCCCGCCGCAGGTCGAGATCGACGGCGAGCGGCCCGCCTTCTTCGGCGTCGCGCGCTCCCAGCGCGGCGACGGTCCGGTCCGGCTCGCGGAGACCGAGATCCCCCGCTTCGTCTCCCTGCCCCACGCCGCGCTGATCGCCGGGTACCAGGCGGTCGAGCTGGTGGCCGGGCCCGACGGCGGCGTCGAGTGGGTCCGGCTGCGGGACGTCGAGGGCAACGAGACGCGAGTCCGCGGTCGAGCCGTGGTGGTGGCGGCGGGGGTGATCGAGACGCCGCGGCTCCTCCTGCGGTCGCGACTGGGGAACGGCCACGACCTGGTCGGCCGCTACTTCGTCGAGCACCCGACGCTGGCGATGCGCTTCCCGCCCGGTCCCGGCGTCGACGTGCCGCCGGGCCACCACCGCACCTACCACTACAACGACCTCTTCCGCCGCCGCGGTCTGAACGCCTGTCACTACCAGCTGCACCGCCTGCCGGGCGGCGACCTCGAGTGGAAGATGCAGCCCGAGCTCGAAGGGAGGCCGGAGAACCGCGTCGGGCTCTCGGCCACGGAGGTCGATCGCTACGGCACGCCGCGGGTGGAGCTCACCTTCGGCTACTCGGAGCGGGACCGGCGCACCTTCGACGCCGGGCTCGAGGTGCTGCGGCGCGAGGCCCGCGCCCTGGGTGCCGGCGCCAAGGCCGCCGTGCGCCGGCGCTGGCGCGACCACCCCGCCGGCACCTGCCGCATGGGGTCCTCCCCCGCGGACGGGGTCGTCGACCGCGACCACCGCGTCTTCGGCGTCGACAATCTCTACCTCTCCGGCGCGACGGTGTTCCCGACCTCCGGGACCTCGAACCCGACGGCGACGGTGGTGGCGATGACCCTGCGGCTGGCGTCCCGGCTCCTCGAGCGCTACTCCCCGTCGGCCGGCTGAAGGCGGCCGTGCGGCGAACCTCCGGCCGCCCGGTGCGTATACCCTCGGTGGGGCGGGGCTCGCCCGCACCCGTTTCACGACCGAGGAGGGATCCAGGATGAAGCGTCTGACATGGGCCGCGCTGTGCGCGCTGCTGCTCGCCGGCTCGTCGCTGCCGGCGACCGCCCAGGAAGAGAAGCCCAAGGAGGAGATGGCCAAGGAGGAGAAGGAGGCGCCTCCGGAGCCGCTGAAGTTCGTCACCGAGCACCACTTGAAGGCGGGCGACACCGACATCGCCTACACCGCCACCGCCGAGGAGATCTACCTCGAGGACGACGACGGCGAGCCGACGGCGAGCTTCTTCACCATCTCCTACACCCAGAAGGGGGTCGCAAACCCCGAGGACCGGCCGGTGACCTTCGTGTTCAACGGCGGCCCCGGCTCCGCCTCGATCTGGCTCCACTTCGGCCTCGTCGGCCCCCGGCTCATCGACATCCCGAGCGACGCCTCCGATCCGGGCGGCCCGCCGTACCACCTGCGTGACAACCCGTGGACGATCCTGCGCGCCACCGACCTGGTGTTCGTCGATCCGGTGGGCACCGGCTACAGCCACGCGCTGGGCGAGCACGAGGACTCGGAGTACTGGGGCTACAACGAGGACGCCGACTCGGTGGCCGAGTTCATCCGCACCTTCATCACCGTCCACGATCGCTGGAACTCGCCCAAGTACATCCTCGGCGAGAGCTACGGCGGCATCCGCACGGCGATGCTCGTGCCGCGCCTGCAGCAGGAGCTGAACATCGGCTTGAACGGCCTGATCATCATCTCGCCGGCGCTCAACATGGGCACGCTCCCCTTCGTCGTCACCGGCAACGACCTGCCCTACGCCACGCACCTGCCGGCCTACGCCGCGACCGCCTACTACCACGGCAAGCTGCCCGACGAGTGGCCGGATCTCCAGACCCTCGAGGCGGAGGTCGAGCGCTTCGCCGGGACCGAGTACCTGCAGGCGCTCTTCCAGGGCGACCAGCTGGACGAGGCGGAGAAGCAGCGCATCGCCGAGAAGCTGCACCGCTACACGGGCCTCGATACCGACTACATCCTGCGCAGCGACCTGCGCATCTACGCCATCCGCTTCATCAAGGAGCTGTTGCGTGACGAGGGCAAGTCGGTGGGCCTGCTCGACGGGCGCTACACGCAGGACGAGCTCGACGACGTCGCCGAGTTCCCGGACGGCGATCCGTTCAGCGCCAAGACGGGGCCGATCTACGTCGCCCTCTTCCAGAACTACCTGAAGAAGGACCTCGACGTCGACCTGGTGAAGCGCTACGTCGGCTCCTCGGGCGAGGCCAACCAGAGCTGGAAGCGGCCTCCGAGCGGCACCCACGCCTTCGCCGGCTACGTCGACGTCACCGGCGCCATGGCGCAGGGAACGAAGGACAACGAGGCGCTGCGGGTCTTCTCCGCGGCGGGCTATCACGACCTCACGACCTCGTACTTCGCCACCCGCTACATGCTCGAGCACAGCGGCATCGACGCCGACCGGCTCTTCATCCACACCTACGAGGGCGGCCACATGATGTACCTCTACCAGCCCTCCCTCGAGGCGCTGTCGAACGACATCGTCGACTTCATCCGCTCGGCGCCCTAGCTGCGGCGCGCCCCGGGTCCTGCGCGGTCAGCGTGCGAGCTGGCCGCGCAGGGCGCCGCGGGGGTGCTCGGCGGTGTGCACGTTGACGTAGTGGCCCTCCGGCTGCTCCACGAGGCGCTTCAGCAGCTCGCCGCTCAGGTGGACGCAGCCGTCGGAGGAGCCGAAGGTGTCCGGCGGCTCGAGAGTCACCACCGGCGGCCCGACCTCGCCCTCGACGCCGTCGTGGACGTGCGCCGCGGTGGCGTCGCCGATCCCGGCCACGGTGAGCTCGAAGCAGAGCTCCGTGCGCTCGAGGTCCACCGTCACCGTCGCGGTACCCGAGCCGTCCTCGTCGCCCGGCGGGACCTCCGAGGCACCGCGCAGCTCGGCGTGGAGCGTCACCGGCCCGGGCTCCGGGTCGTCGTCGGCCGCGAGGACGCCGACGAGAAGCAGGGAGAAGCAGAGCGAGATCGCCTGCCGGGTCACGAGGAGGCCTCCTCGAGCGCGGCGCGCACCACGAAGCGGCGCGGAGCGGGGCCGATCCAATCGAAGGGGTAGCAGGTCACGAGCGTCAGCTGCCGCCCGGGAAGCGGCGCGACCACGTCGACCTCGTCGGGGCCGACGACACGGGTCCCGGTGACCCGGTAGACGTGCTCGCCGGAGGGCGTCTCGAGCCTCACCTCGTCGCCCTCCGCCACCCGTTGGAGGGCGCGGAAGAAGGAGTCCCGATGCCCGGCGAAGCTCGCGTTGCCGTCGGCGCCGGGCAGGGCCGAGCCGGGAAAGTGGCCGACCCCGCGATCGAGAGTCTCCGGGTCCACACCCTCGAGCGCCACGACGTCGACGGACAAGCGGGGGATCTCGAGACGGGCCACCGGCTCCCCCGGCCGCGGGGCGGGGGCGGGAGGCGTCCCCTCCGGCTCCGGTGCCGCGGCGGGGGGCGCCTCGCGGCGAGCCTCGTCGAGTCGCGCCGAGGCCCAGCGCTGGGCCCACGCGGCCTCCGCCTTGCGCGCCGCCACGTAGCCGACGAGGGCCACGCCGGCGAGCAGAAGGAGCGGTGAGATCCACCGGTGGCGCCTCGTGCGACGGTGCCGGGTGTCGAGACGGATCAGGGGGGTCTCGTCCCAGCGCGCGGTCGTGGGGCTGTCGTGTCGTCGGATCATCGTCGGCCCACCCGCGCCCCCGGCCGGCGTGGCGTCCGGCCGGGGACGCGGGGTCGCGAGAGAGGAGAGAGGGAGGTCCTTACTGATCGTGGCGCGCCGCGATGCCGAGGCCGAGCAGGAGGGCGCCGGCGCTCAGCACGACGGGGAGACGCGTCGCCGTCTGGGGCAGCGGCTCGATCGGCTCGTTGACCGGCTCGATCATGCGCGCGGGCGTGGGCAGGGCCGGCCGCTCCTCCTCGAGTCGCTCGGGCAGCGGCTCGGGAGCGGGCGCCGGGGCCTGCGCCACCACGGCGGGCTCGCTGGTCACGCGCACGGCGCCGGAGGCGAGGCGGAAGTCGTCGGGCAGCACGACCAGCCCGGTCGCCAGGTGGCGCGGCGGGTGGAGGTCGAGCGTCCGGTAGGTGACGGCCACCTTCCGGTCGGGTGCGGGCAGCGGCGGGAAGAGCTTCTCGGGGTCGACGACGAAGGCCTGTTCACCGGTCGTCGTGCGCACCAGCAGCTGCTGCGGGCTGGTGGCCGAGACCGTACCGAGAACGGCGCGCTCGGTCTCGCGATCGAGCGGAGCGGTCACCTCGACGCGGTCCTCGACCAGCAGGACGTCCGCCGCGCGGCCGTCGCCGTCCAGGCGGACCAGAACGGTGTCGCCGGGCGCGAGGTCGGCCGTCAGGGCCGCCTCCGGCGCCAGGGAGAAGGTGTCGCGCCCCGCGGGCGTGTCCAGGACGATCGTGTCGGCCGCCGTGCTGACGACGATGCCCGACGCGACCTCCCCGGAGTCGGCCGCCAGGGCGACCGCACCGGCGAGCAGGAGCGTGCAGGTGAGAAGGGTGTTGCGGAAGCTGGAAGTGCGTGTCATTGGATCCTCCAGTCGGTCGGTGTGCTTCGACCGCCTGGAGGAGCAACGGACATGCCAGGGTACCGCGGTGCCCGTCGCGACCGCACGGACGCGCGGGCGGGGGGAGCGACCGGGGAGCCCTTCCCCGTGGCAGGGTGGAATCTCCCCGATGACCCCGGTGCGCGGAGCGACGCCTACGGCGGGTAGGGGCCGTAGTAGGTGACGTCGCGCAGCTCCCGCATCCAGAGCTCCCGCCCGCTGGCGAGGTCGATGCCGCGCAACGCGAGGGGCTGCTGGACGTAGGAGCCGTCGGCCACGCGCCGTTGGTACGGGCGCGTCTCGAGCACGAGGGTCGTGCCGGCGACGACGAAGGGCGCGATGGAGACGGGGTGGTCGAAGGTCCCGACGACGGTGCCGCTCAGGGCCTCGCGCACGGTCCACCGGTACTGGTTCCACTCGGGATCGCGACCGACCCGCTCGCTGGTGGCGATGTGGCGGTCGTCGGCCGACAGGTACTGCGCGCCCTCGACGGGGAGGCGGAGCCCCTCCGCGGGCTCGCGCAGGGGCCGCGCCTCGGGATAGACCGCGACGTCGAGCGGCGAGACCGTGCGGGTCGCGAGGTCGACCGCGGCGCCGCCGACGGTCTGCGTCACCGGCTGGGCACCGGCTCCGGCCTCCTCCTCGAGAACGGCACCGCGCACGGTGCGCTCCTCGGCGCGCCAGAGGACGGTGGCGCGACCCGCCGCGGCTCCCGCCTGCACGCGGAAGCTCGCGCCCAGGGCGTCGTCGACGCGGGTGCGCAGCGGGGCCCCGAGGGGAGCCTCCACCGTGCCCACGAGGCGCCCGCGGTCGGTGACGTCGAGCAGAGCCAGCTCGAGCGTCGAAGCCTCGCCCGCCCCCTCGCGCTCGACCACGAGGGTGGAGCCGTCGAGGGCCAGGGGGCGTGCTCCCTCGTCGCTCTCCCACAGCGGCGCTCCGTCGCTCAGACGGACCGCGAAGACGCCGCCGCCCGGGCGCATGCCGTAGAGGACCCCGCGCCCGCCGTCGAGGACGACGCCGTCGCGCAGCAGGCCGGACGCCGACACGGGCGCCGGGGGCTGCGGCCCCGGTGCGGGTCGCGGCTTCTGGGCCGCGGCGGGCAGGGCGAGGACGAGGAGGGCGATGAAGCTCGAAAGTGCGCGGCGCGCGATCATGGGCTCGGCTCCCGTCGGTGAGGTGACAAGGTTCGTCTTGACGGGGAAGATAGCAGACACCTACAGTCGGGCAGGTCAACCGACGTGAGGAGGTCGCCGTGAGAGAGGTTCGTCCTGGCTGGACCCGGAGCATCCCGTTCGTCGTGGCGCTCGCCCTTCCGGGCGTCGTCTTCGCAGGAGGCTTCACCGGCGGCCCCTGGGTGCCGGAGGGCCCGGCGCCCAACACCAACGGACAGGTCGAGAACATCGTGCCCGACAACGAGGTGACGGGCTCGACCAACGCCGTCGCCGCGCACCCGACGGACCCCGACATCGTCTACCTCGGGGTGACCAACGGCGGGGTCTGGAAGACCGAGAACGCCAGCGCCGCCTCGCCGACCTGGGTGCCGCAGACGGACAGCTTCCCCTCGCTCTCCGCCGCCGCCCTCGACATCGACCCCACGGACGTGACCGAGCCGCTGTCGGTGGCCGCCGGGATCGGGCGCTTCTCCAGCCTCTCGCGCCGCGGCGGCCAACGCCTCGGTGTGCTGATCGACACCGGGTCGGGGTGGGAGCTCAAGAACGGCGGAGGCACGCTCGTGGGCAAGAACATCTCCGGCATCGCCCTGCGCGGCGGCACGATCGTCGTCTCGGCGGACTCGGCGGACAACAACGTCAACAGCGAACGGGGCGTCTTCCGCAGCACCGACGGCGGCGACACGTTCACCCGGGTCTCGCTGGGAGACGGCAGCACGACGGGACTTCCCGAGGGTCGCTCGTACGACATCGGGCGCGACCCGTCGAACGCCGCTCGCCTCTACACGGCGATCCTCGACAACCCGACCTCCGCTCTCAACGGCATCTACCGTAGCGACGACACGGGCGCGTCGTGGACCAAGGTCAGCAACTCGACGCAGGACGGCCAGATCACCTCGTCCTCCAACACGGAGTTCGCCGGCAGCCCGACGGGCCGCATGTACGTGGTGATCACGGTCGGAGGGAGCACGGCGGGCGTCTTCTACACCGACAACCAGGGCGCACTCTGGACGCAGATGGACACCCCCAACACGCACCCCGGCGGCCAGGCCTCGATCCACCTGTCGCTGGTGGCCGATCCCCGAGCCGGCCACGAGACCCTCGTCTACATCGGCGGCGACCGGCAGAACATCGGCAACTTCGGGGCGCAGGACTTCTCCGGTCGCCTGTTCCGCGGCGACACCTCGGCGCCGGGAGGCAGTCAGTGGGTCCACCTGACCCACGTCATCGGGTGCGGCGGCTGCCCGCCCGGAGGCGGTACGGCGTCCGGCTCGGCTCCGCACGCGGACTCGCGCGAGATGGCCTTCGACGCGGCCGGTAACCTCATCGAGACGGACGACGGGGGCGTCTTCCGGCGCACGGTGCCCGAGAACAACACCGGGGACTGGTTCTCGATCAACGGCACTCTGCAGTCGACCGAGAACCACTCGATGGCATACGACACGAACGCCGACATCGTCCAGGCCGGAGCTCAGGACACCGGCACCCCGATGCAGCTGGTGACCGGCGAGCCGCGGTGGTTCAGCGTCTCGACCGCGGACGGCGGCGACGTGCTGGCGGACGACGCGAGCACTCCGGGCGTCGCGTCGCGCTACTCGAGCTTCCAGGTCTTCCAGCAGTTCCGGCGTCAGGTCCGGGATGCCGACAACAACCTGGTGACCCAGACCTTCCCGGCGCTGACGGTGGTCAGCGGCCCGACGGCGTCGTTCTCGTTCGTGACGCCGCTGGTGCTCAACGCGGGCAACGAGGCCAGCTTCGCGATCGGCTGCAACAACGGCGTCTACGAGACGACCGACATGGGCACCACGATCCGCCGCATCGACGGCCTGACCTCGGCGATCACCGGGCTCGGCGCCGATCCGATGGCCTTCGGCGTGCCGGGGAACCCCAACGTCATCTGGGCCGGCTCGGGCTCGAACGTCTTCGTCCGCACCGGTGCCTTCCCGGCGCCCTTCACCCAGGCCTCGACCTATCCTGGCGGCAACGTCCTCGGCATCTCGCTCGATCCCGACACGGCGGAACCGCCTACGTCATCGACGGCTCGTCGATCTTCCGCACCGACAACACGGCTCCAGCTGGACCGACATCACCGGAGACCTCGGCGGCTTCGATCCTGGCGAGGTGCGCTCGATCGAGTACCTGGCCTCGCCCTTCGACGGCGACGCCGTGGTGGTGGGCTCGAACCGGGGGATCTACGCGGCGAGCGAGTCCGGCGGGTTCAGCGACTGGGAGCAGGTCGGGTCCGGCCTGCCCAACGCGCCGGTCTACGAGCTCGACTACGACGCGCCCGAGGATCGGCTGGTCGCCGGTCTCTTCGGTCGCGGAACCTGGTCGCTCATCGGCCCGCTCGGCCCGACGACGCTGGTCTTCCGCGACGGCTTCGAGTCCGGCGACACGTCGGCCTGGTCGAACACGGTGAACTAGCGTTCGCCCGGTCCGTCACCCAGTTCGCAGCGCGGCACCGGACGAGGTGGTAAAAGACCCTCGTCCGATGCCCCATTCCTTCGAGGATCGACGCGGCCCGCTGCGGCGGGTGGTCGCGAGCGCGGCCCTCGCGGCCCTGGTCGCCGCCGCCTGCCTCGCCGCCGATCGTGGCGCCGAGGCGCCGGTCCTCGCCCACCCCGTGCTCTTCGTCACCCAGGTGCCGATTCCGGACGATTTCGCGACGATCGGCTCGGTGTTCGCCAACCACGGCGCCCAGCCCAACGTCAGCGGGCGGGGCGGCGATCTCTACATCCGCTACCCGGACGGCACGCTCCGCAACCTGACGGCGGAGGCGGGGTACGGCACCACCGGGTTCCAGGGCGCCGACTCGATCGCCGTGCGTGACCCGGCCGTCGACTGGAGCGGCGAGAAGGCGGTCTTCTCGATGGCGGTGGGCGCACCGGAGCAGCAGTTCGTGTGGGGCGACTACCGGTGGCAGCTCTACGAGGTGACGGGTCTCGGCCAGGGGCAGACGGCCTCGATCGTGCCCGTCCCGCACCAGCCGACCGACGCCAACAACGTGCAGCCGGCCTACGGAACCGACGGCCGCATCCTCTTCGTCTCCGATCGCCCGCGCGACGGGCAGCCCCACCTGTACCCGCAGCACGACGAGTACGAGTCGACGCGGACTCCGACGGGGCTCTGGAGCCTGGACCCCGCGACCGGCGACCTCTTCCTCCTCAACCACGCGCCGTCCGGCGCCTTCACTCCCGTCGTCGACGGCTACGGCCGCGTCGTCTTCACCCGCTGGGATCACCTGCAGCGCGACCAGCAGGCCGACGCCGACGAGCTCGAGGGCGAGCCCTACGGGACCTTCAACTACTCGGGCGAAGGGCCGGGCAGCGTGCCGCTGCCGATCCGCGACGAGGTGTTCCCGGAGCCGCGGCCCGAGCGCCAGGACCTGCTGCAGGGCACCAATCTCGAAGGGCACACGCTGAACCACTTCTTCCCCTGGCAGATCGAGGAGGACGGAACCGGCGAGGAGATCGTCAACCACCTCGGTCGTCACGAGTTGCACGACTACTTCAACCGCAGCTTGAACGACGACCCGAACCTGGTGGAGTTCATCGCCTCGACCTCCGGACGCTTCAATCCGCGCTCGGTCGAGAACTTCCTTGTCAGCGAGCACCCGGGGTGCCTGGCGCTACGTCGGCGTGGACGCGCCGGAGTTCAGGACCCACGCCTCCGGCATGATCGCCTTCCTCGACGCGCCGGAGGGGCGACCTGCCGACGAGATCGCCGTGATCACGTGACCCATCCCGACATGGCCACCGTCGTCCCGGAGGGCCAGACGCCGCCGCCCACCCACTCGGGCCACTACCGGGAGCCGCGCGTGCTCTCGGACGGCACCTGGATCGCCGTGCACGCTGGAGACCCACGAGGCCGCCAACGAAGGGACAGGCGGAGAACCTGATCCTGCGCTACGACTCGGCTCAAGACCCTCGATCTCCGGCCCGTACGCCGTGGCCGGTCAGGAGCTGACCGGCGGATCGTCAAGACGGTCTCCTACTGGGATCCGGACGTGCTGGTGCACTACTCGGGCGAGCTGTGGGAGCTCGACCCCGTCGAGGTGTGCCCGCGACCGCTGCCTCCGGCGCGCGTCCACGAGCTCGCCCCGCCGGAGCTGGCGATCTTCCAGGACCTGTCCCTCGATCCGCAGGAGATCAGGGAGTTCCTGGCGCAGCGTGACCTCGCCCTGCTGGTGGTGCGCAACGCCACGACGCGGGACGCGCTGGACCGTCAGCAACCCTTCAACCTGCGCGTTCCCGGTGGCGAGCAGACCCTGGGCGCCGGCGGCCGGATCTACGACATCTCGGCACTGCAGATCTTCCAGGCCGACCTGATCCGCGGCATCGGCGGGCTCGACGATCCGGCGCCGGGGCGCCGGGTGCTGGCCCAGCCGATGCACGACGTGACCGGCAACCCGCCCGCGCCCGGGGCGCCGGCGGGGAGCGTCGCCATCGCTCCCGACGGCTCGATCGCGGCCCTGGTTCCCGCCCGCCGCGCCCTGGCCTGGCAGACCGTCGCTCCGGACCGGACTCCCGTGGTGCGGGAGCGCAACTGGCTCACCTTCCAGCCGGGCGAGATCCGTGCCTGCGACGGCTGCCACGGCGTCAACGACCTCAACCAGGCCGGCGAGCCGCCCGCCTCCAATCCGCCCGAGGCCTTGCGCGCGCTCCTCGAATCGCTCGCCGATCTGCCCCTCTTCAGCGACGGGTTCGAGAGCGGCGATACGACGCGCTGGTCCGCCACCGTCGACTGACGGCCGCCGCCCGGCTACGGGACGAGGCGGACGTCGAGGGCGGCGATCATGCCCGCTTCGAGGGCGGAGCGGGTGCTGGTCGCGAGCTCGTTGCCCAGGCGGGCCTCGGCCCGTGCCCGCGCCTCCTCGAAGGTCATCGGGCGACGGGGCGCGGTGTCGCGCAGGCGGAGGATCCACAGCGCCAAGTCCTCCTGGACGAGAGGGGAGATCTCGCCCGGAGTGAGCTCGATGACGGTGCGGAAGACGTTGCGGCCGAGGGACGCCAGGCCGCGACGGTCGAGCGTGTCGAGCCGCCCCCGCGGGCGGCGGAGGAGTGCGATGGCGCTGCGCGGCCTCTCGAAGTCGAGGTCGCCGGCGGCGAGGCGCTCCCGCAGAGCCAGCGCCTCCCGGTAGCGCTCGACCAGGCCGTCCTCGGTGGCCCGCAACACGATGACGTCGAGGTCGAACCGGTCCTGGACCACGAGCTGATCGCGGTGCGCCTCGAAGTACTCGCGCACGGCCGCCTGCTCGGGCGCGTCATCGCCGCGCCGACCCGGGCCGCCATCTCCCGGGAAGAGCCAGGCGGCCTCCTCCCAGGTGTGCCGCCCTCGACCCGGGCCGGCGGTCGAGGCCGAGCGAGCGCGCCTCCCGCCGCGAGGCGCATGCGGACCTGCCGGGCCGTTTCGGTGAGGACGGCGTCCGGATGCGTCCTCGGGCAGAGGGGCGCCGAGGGAGGCCCGCCAGGCCGCGATCTCGCCGCGCGTGACCTCGCCTCCGTCGTAGCTCGCGACGACACCCTCGGGCTCCCGCGGCACGGGCTGGGCGAAGCGGGGAGCCGCCGCCGTGAGCAGGCCGTCGAGGTGGCCGGCCCAGTCCTCCTTCGCCTTCCAGCGGCGCAGGCGCTCCGCGACCAGAGACGGCAGTTCCTCCGCGGTCGGTCCCTCGGCGGGGAAGATCGCCTCACAGTAGAGGAGGGAGAAGCCGTCCTCCGTCTCGATGACGTCGCTCATCTGGCCCGGTAAGCGAGCGCCAGGGCGATCGACTCGATCGCCGGCGGCAGCTGTCCGGGCCGCACGTTGCCGATCAGGCCGCCTCGGAAGCGGGTCTGGGAGTCGGATCCGTCCTGTGCCAGCTGCGCGAAATCGGCGCCCGCCGCCACCTGTGCCTTCACCTCCTCGACCTCCCGGCGTAGGAGGGCCTTCGATGCCGGATCCGCGTCCGGGGAGACGTCGGGCGAGGTCCGCAGGCGAACCCGGCGGGGGAGCTGCAGGGCGTCGGGATGCTCGGCGAGCGCCCGATCGATCTCCTCCTCGGTCACCTCGATCCCGGCCTGGCGCTCGCGTCGGAGCTCCGCCTGGAGGTCGCGCCATCGCCGCGAAGGCCCACCGGGCTCACGCTCGGTGTCGCGCCCGGCCTCCCGTGCGTCCCCGGCCAGCGACACGACGAGGAGCATCTCCTCGATCTGCAAACGCTGCCTGCCGGATCCTCCTGCCTCGGTATCGAAGCCAGCGCGGCGCTCCGCGGTGACCGTGCCGTCGCGGTAGGTGGCGACGATCCCCTCGGTGTCCGAGCCCGTGCCGGCGATCGGCAGCGCCACCAGACCGACGAGAGCCAGCGTCGCGATCGTGCGGGTCCGGGTCCGGGGGGAGGACACGGCGCGCGACCTTAGCACGCGGTCTCGACACCGGGACCTCGCCTTGCCGCGACACCGAGCCGTGCTATATTCCCTCATCGGTACGAACCACAAACCGCTCGACGGCTGGAGGCAGCCCGCCGGGTACCAAAGGAGGGGTCGCTTGAGAAAGAACCTGCACGTGATCGTCGCCCTCGCGGCAGTGGTCGCCCTGATCGGGGCGCTCACGCTGGCAGAGGCTCAGGAGATCAAACCGTCTTCGAATCCGCCCAGGGATCCCAGCGCGGCTCTGACGAGGCCCGGGAGCGGTTCCGCCGGTCCCCGTCCCGAGGTCCTGGGGACCATCATCTACGACAACGGCATCGTCACCGCCTTGCCGGCGGCGTCGAGCAACTGCTTCGGCAACCAGTTCAACACCGCCAACGGCAACGCCGTGATGGCGGCGGGCAGCGTGACGGCGATGTCGTACTTCCTGACCTCCGGCTCCGGAACCGACAACGTCTTCGTCTCGGTGTTCGGTTCGGTGGACGGCGGCGGCAACGCCTCGGTGCTCACCAGCGTCTCGGTGCCGCTCAACAACGGCCCCGGCGCCTTCAACACCCACACCTTCGCCGCGCCGATCAACTATCCTGGCGCCAGCTTCCTGGCGGGCGTCTGGTACGTCTCGGGCGACGTCGTGGGCCTGGGCAGCGGCACGAACAACGGCCAGGGGTTCCACGGCATGTTGATCAACGACATCGTGGGCACCGGCTTCACGCCCCTCCCGGGCCTCAACGCGCTGGTCGGCGCGTCGGGCGACGTGCTGGGCGTGCCGGTCGAGCTGCAGAGCGTGACGATCGACTAGCGTCACGTCGTTCTTCGTAGACGATCGCCCGGTATCGGTCGGCGTCTTCGGTCCCGCCCTCAGGGTCCGTGTTCTCGGACCGGCGGATCGAGGCCTCGGCCGGACCGGGCGATCTCGCGTTGACGACGGTCCGTGCGTGAAGAACAATGGCCCGTTCATGCCGCTGCGTCCCTTCCTTCTCTGCGCTCTCGTCCTGACGGGCTGTCACGCCGAGCCCCGGAGCAATCTGGTGCTGGTGACCTTCGACACCACCCGTGCCGACCACATCGGAGCCTACGGCTCGCAACAGGCCCGGACGCCCGGCATCGACGCGCTCGCCGCCGAGGGCACGCTGTTTCGACGGGCGTTCACGAGCGTGCCCATCACGGCGCCCTCCCACGCCACGATCCTCACCGGCAAGTACCCCCTCGCGCACGGGCTGCGGGACAACGGTCTCTTCGTCCTGCACGAGGAGCAGGAGACGCTGGCCGAGATCCTGGCGCGCCACGGCTACCGGACGGGGGCCGCGGTCGGCTCCTTCCCCCTCTCCGCTCAGTTCGGGCTCGACCAGGGCTTCGAGCTCTACGACGACGACTTCGCGCACCGCTTCGTGTTCGTCGAGGAGGATCCCACCCCGTCCATCTTCTTCGACGAGCGTCCGGCCGAGTTGGTGAACGAGGCGGCGCGCGAGTGGCTTCGGCAGGTCGCCGACGAGCGGTTCTTCCTCTGGCTCCACTACTACGACCCCCACCAACCGCACCAGCCCCCGCAGCCCTACCACGATCTCTTCCTCCACGACGGGTACTCGGGGGAGATCGCCTACGCGGACGAAGCGTTCTCGTCCGTGATGGGCTGGCTCGAGGAGCTGGGGGTCGCCGACCGCACGGTGGTCGTCTTCACCTCCGACCACGGCGAGGGTCTCGGCGAGCACGACGAAGAGACCCACTCGATGCTCCTCTACGACGCGACCCTGCGCGTGCCCCTGATCATCAGGGCGCCGGGGGCCCCGGGCGGGCAGGTGATCGAAGAGCAGGTCGGCACGGTGGACATCGTGCCGACGGTGCTCGACCTCCTCGGTCTGCCGGGTGCCGCCGGCGTGCAGGGCCGGAGCCTCGCCGGGAGCGTGCGCACCGGGGAGGAGCCCGAGCCCGCGGAGCTCTACGCGGAGACCCTCTCGCCACGGCTGGCGCACGGCTGGGGCGAGTTGAGGGCTCTGCTCCAGGGCCCCTTCAAGTACATCCACGGGCCGCGCCCGGAGCTGTTCGACCTGGCCTCCGATCCCAGGGAGCTTCACGACCTGGCCGCCGCCGAGCCGGAACGGGTCGCGGGGATGCAGCGCGAGCTCAGCCGCCTGATCTCCACGCACGCGGCACGTGACCTTCCCCAGGGCACCCGCCCGGACGACGAGACGGTGCGGCGATTGATGGCGCTCGGCTACCTGAGCGCCGGCGCCGGGGGCGACCTGGACATCGTCGAGAGGCTGCGCTCGGACGGTGCGCCGCCCCAGGATCACATCCAGGAGATCAACGCCGTGAGCCGGGCCAAGACCTTCCTCGTGCAAGGCCAGGCTCTGGCCGCCGAGGAGATCTTCCGGGACCTGCTCGAGGAGTCGCCCGACAGCCCGATGTACCACGAGATGCTGACCTCGGCGCTGATCCGGCTCGGCCGGCTGGATGAGGCGCGGGACGCGCTGGAGGCCCTGGAGGGCCGCGACGCCGGCGCCTCCGAGAAGCTCTGGCCGCAGCTCGCCCTGGCCTTCCTGGGAGCGGAGGACACCGAGGCGGCGCTCGAGGTCGCCGACTACGGGCTGGCCCACCAGCCGTCGGCGCCGCTCCACTTCGTGCGGGCGGCCGCCCTGCGCCGCGCCGGTGACGTCGTAGCCGCCGAGGAGGCCCTCAGGCAAGCGCTCGCGCTCGACCCCGACCTGGTGCCCGCCCGCGTCGATCTGGCGCTGCGGCTCATCGAGGCGGGAGAGACCGACCGTGCGGCGGAAGAGCTCGAGAAGGCGCTGGAGATCTATCCCTACGACGCCCGGGCGCACTACAACTACGGCCGTCTGCTGCTCGACCGCGGAGACTACGAGCGGGCCGTTCGGCACTTCGAGCGGGCGGTGACTCTGTCTCCCTCCTATCTGCTGGCCCACTACGCGCTGGTCGCCGTGTACGTCGCAACGGGCGACGAGGAGAGCGCCCGCGACGCCCTGGATCGGCTCCGTCGGCAGGCCCCGGCGAGCCCCGAGGCGGAGCGCGCCGCCCTCCTGCTGGAGGGCGAATGACCGACCGGGTCACCGCCGCCGTGCTCGTGTGCGCCGCCCTCGGATGCGCCTCGCCGGGGCCCGAAGAGGGCGTCGTCGCCGAGTGGAAGGGCGGCAGCCTCACCGCGGCGGAAGTGGACGCCGCCCTGGTCGAGCGACCGGCGTCGGAGCGGCCCGCCCCGGGCGCGGACCTGGAGACCTGGTACGAGACCTCCGTGCGGGAGCTCGCCTTCGACCGCATCCTGCTGGCGTCTCCCGAGCTCGCGCTGACCCGCGACAGCCCCGAGTGGCTGGCGCGGGTCGAGGAGGTGCGCCGAGCCGTGGCCTATCGGGTCTTCCTCGAGCGACTGCCGCCGGTTCCGGCGCCGACTCCCGAAGAGGTCCGCGAGGCGTTCGCGCAGCGGGCCGACGCTCGGCATCGTCCGGAGACGAGGCTCGTCTCCCACATCTTCCTGCGCGTCGGAGAGCGACGCTCGGCGGCGGAGGCGCGGACGCAGCTGGAGGCGATCCGCCGGCGCGTGCTCGCCGGTGAGAGCTTCGCTCAGCTGGCGGCCGATCTGTCGGAGTCGGAGACCCGCCACCGCCGGGGCGAGATCGGGTGGATGAGCCGGGACCAGCTCGGCTCGCTCGCAGACCTGGTGTTCTCCCTCCCGCCGCGCCGGCCGAGCGAGCCCTTCCTGACCCCGGAGGGCGGCCACCTCTTCTACGTGGACGCCGTCACGGCGGAGCGCGACTACGAGCTCGCGGAGGTGGAGTCCCGGATCGTCGAGACGCTGCGACGGGAGCGCCTGGCCGCGGCCGTGATCGAAGCGGCCGAGGCGCTACCGGCACCGCCCGGGGAAGACTTCGTACCGGACTCCGAGGAGCTCGCCGGCCTGCTCGCGGGCGGCCAGCCGGACACTCTGGTGCTGCGGGTCGGCGACTATCGCTTGGACCTGGCGGGGCTGAGAGGGTCCCTCGAGGAGGCGGGTGAGACCGGCGATCCCGTCGAGAGGGCGCGGCGCAGGCTCGAGTACCTCCAACGCCGAGAACGCGTCTACGAGCACGCGCTCGCCGAGGGCTGGCTGGAAGAGCCCGACGTCGCACGGCGCCTCGAGACGGTGCTCGATCGCGAGCTCCTGCAGTACGTCCGCACGCTCGAGCTGAGACGGCTGGTCGCGGAGTCTCCCGAGGCCGTCCAGGCGTACTACGCCAAGCGTCGCCACCGGTTCATGGAGCCGCTGCAGGTCGAGCTCCGGGACCTGCACGTTCCGTTCGAGCCCGGGAAGGGCAACGACCTGATGCGACGCCTCGAGGCGGCCGCCCCGGAGGTCTCCGCGGGGCGCACGACCCTCGAGAGCCTGCAGCGCGAGCTCGGAGGGGAGATCGACGAGATCGGCTGGGTCACGATCGAGCAGCTGAGCGGGGTCGCGCCCGTCGTGGCGCTCCAGACCGCCGAGCTCGGGAGCACCGGCTGTCTCTCTCCCGTGGCCCGAGGGGGCCGGATGCACCTGGTCGAGGTGACCGACCGGCGGGAGCCGGTCGAACGGTCCCTGGCCGAGGCACGGGAGGAGGTCGAGGCCGCCTTCCTCGAGGAGAATCGCGACTCCCTGCACGAGCGGATGCGTGCCGCCGCCCTGGAGAAGGCCGGCTTCCGCCTGGTCGTCGACGATCTGGCGGCGGTGCTGGGTCGAGTGGCCGGCTGAGGGCGGCGCCCTACATCGCCTGCGCGCGGACGGTGACCTGCTGTCCCGGGCGCAGGCGCTCGGCGCCGCGAACCACCACGCGGTCGCCGGCGGAGAGCGCGCCTTCGACCGCGATGAGGGGGCCCTGGGCGATGCCCGTGGTGACCGTGACCCGCTCGACCGTGTCGTCACCGGCGAGGCGGAAGAGGTAGGCCTCCTCGGCCCGCAGCACGAGGGCGTCACGGGGCACCGCGAGCACGTCGCGCGGCTCGCTGGCCGGCAGCACGGCCCGCACGGCGGTCCCCACCAGCCAGGGCTCGCCGCGCGGCGTCAGACGCACCTCGAAGGTGCGCGAGCGCTCGTCGCCGACGGCCGCCAGCGTGCGCACCACCGCCTCGGTGCGGCGGCCTCCGTCCTCGACCACCACGGTCTGTCCCTCACGCAGGTACGGCGCGACGCTCAGCGGGGCCCGGGCGCTGACCTCCACGTTGCGGGTGTCGACCAGCCGGACGACCTCGATGCCGGTGGAGACGAAGCCGCCGGGCTGAGCCAGCCTCTCGACGACCTGGCCGCCGAAGGGCGCCGCGATCTGTGAACGTTCGAGACGGAAGAGCGTCTGGTCGCGGCCGACGCGGGCCGCCTCGAGCTCCTGACGGGCGGCTTCCGCCTGCGAGCTCGTCTGCTCGAGCTGGTTGGCCGCCACGACCTGCTCCCGGGTCAGGCGTTCGAGCCGGGCGACCTCGGCCTCGAGGTACGAGAGGTTGGCCTCGAGTCGCTTGATCGTGGCCTCGTCCGTGCGCAGCTGGAGGCGCACGGCCTCGTCGTCGATGCGCGCCAGCGGCTCGCGCGCGCCGCCCCGGTCCCCGCCGGCGGCGACCCAGGTGAGCCGCCCCGACACCTCGGCCGCGATCCGGGCGTCATGACGGCTCACGACCGAGCCGGGAACCCGAACGCTCGAGGCCATGGGCGCCGAGCGGACGTCGGTCACCTCGACGGGAACCGGGGGTGGCGTCGCCTGTGCGAGCACGGGTGCCGCCAGAGCGGCGAGGAGCAGGGCGGTCGACAGGGGCGTGACGGATCTCATCGGGGATTCCTCTCAGACGGCGTGCTCGGCCCGAGGCTCGGTGCCGAAGGCGGTCTCGCGCGCGCCTTCGCCGAGGCGCAGGAGGCTGGGAAGCAGAACCAGGGTGAAGATGGTGCTCACACTCATGCCGCCGACGATCACGGCGGCCAGACCGCGGTAGATGACGCTCCCGGCACCCGGCATCAGCAGCAGCGGGAGCATGCCGAAGATGCTCGTGGACGTCGACATGAAGATGGGGCGCAGACGCACCCTCAGGGAGTCGCGCACCGCCTCGCGCCGCGTCGCCCCCTCCTGCTCGGCGGCCCGGGTCTGGTGCACCAGGAGGATCGCGTTGTTGACCACCAGGCCGAGGAGGATGATGAACCCGATCATGGTCAGCAGATCGAGCGGCTGGAAGGTGAAGAGGTTGAGCAGGCGCAGGGCGACGACGCCTCCGACGGTGGCCAGGGGCAGGGCGAGGACGACCAGGATGCTGTCCTTGATCGAGCGGAAGAGTGCCGCCATGAGCAGGAAGAGGACGAGCAGGGCCATCAGGAAGTTCTGGCCCATGGTGCGGATGGCCTCGGCCAGCGAGTCGGCGCTGCCGCCGTAGCGGATGACCCCGTCGGCGGGCAGCATCGCCGCCAGCTGCGGCTCCACCTTCTCGCGCAGGGTGGCGAGCGCCTCCTCCAGCGACATGCCGTCGGGCGGGGTCACGGCGAGGGTCACCGTGCGGCGCCGGTCGATCCGGCGCAGGCTCGACGGGCCGACGGTGCGCTCGATCGAGACCAGCTCGCCGACCGGCACGACGGCCCCGGACGGGGTGGCCACCGGCAGGGAGGCGAGCTCTTCCGGTGTCGACCAGCCCTCGCCCCGCAGGATCACGTTCATGCGCTTCTCGCCGTCGAAGTGCTCACCCACGAAGAGCCCGTCGCCGAGAGCCCGGATGACGGAGCCCACGTCGGCCCGCGACCAGCCGGCCTCCACGATGCGCCGGTCGTCCGGCACCAGGCGCAGCTCGGGCTCGGCCATCTCTGTGCCCGGCCAGGCCTGGCTCTGCGCGCCGGGTATCGCGGTCGCGACCATGGACATCCCCTCGCCCGCCGTGGCCATCAAGTTGGCCACGTCGTTCGAGTGCAGCTGGATCTCGATCGAGCGGCTGCCGCCGAAGCCGCCGAAGAGGTTCCCCTGGGCCGCGAAGACGCGGGTGTCCGGAAAGCCGGCGGTGATCTCCTCCCGCACCAGCCGTTCGAGGTCGCGCACCTTCCCCTGGTCGAGGGCGCGGATGCCGAGCGTCCCTCCGCCGGGCCAGATGATGAAGTAGTAGTTCTTGAGCGCGGGCTCTCTCTCTCCGGCCATGTAGGGGCGCAGCCGCTCCACCATGGGCTGCACGATCTCGGACTCGATGGTGTCGACGTTGGATCCCGGAGGGAAGTTGAAGAAGGCGTCGACGGCGTCGCGCTTCACCGGCGGCAGGTAGTCGAGCTTCGGCATCAGGCCGAGGGTCAGCAGGGCCGGGACCCCCATGAGGACGCCGATCAGGGCGAACCGGCGCCGTGGCGAGTCGGTCCACCCGGTCACCCGGTCGGCGACCCGATCCCAGAGGCCGGCGTGATGGTCGCTCAGCTCGAGATCGCGCAGCCACAGGCGCGCGCCGGTGGGCAGGATGGTCACCGCCACCACCAGCGACATGGTCACGGCGATGGCGATCGTGAGCGCCAGATCGGCGAAGAGCTGGCCCTCGACGTCCTTGAGGAAGATGACGGGGAGGAAGATCGCGACCGTGGTGGCCGTGGAGGCCAGCAGCGCGCCCCAGACCTGGGTCGTGCCCTCGAGGGCGGCCTGTGCCGCCGGCCGTCCCTTCTCGCGCAGACGGACGACGTTCTCGAGCACCACGATCGCCGCGTCGAGCACCATGCCCACGGCGAAGGCGAGCCCGGCCAGGGAGATGACGTTGAGCGAGCGCCCGAAGAGCCTGAGCACGATGAAGGTCGCCAGCAGCGACAGGGGGATCGCCACCGCCACCAGCAGGGTGGCCCGGGTGCGGCGCAGGAACCACCACAGGATGCCGACCGACAGCAGCACTCCGAGGAGCAGGTTGTTGGTGACCAGGGCCACGGCCCGCCGGATGAAGACCGAGGCGTCGAAGCTCTGCGCGATGGTGAGGCCGGCGTCGGCCAGCGGACCCTGCCGTAGCGCCTCCACCTCGGCCTTGACCGCGGTCAGCGCCTCGAGCACGTTGGCCCCCGACTCGCGATCGACGCGGATGGCGATGGCGGGGTTGTTGTTCTGGATGGTGAACCCGTTGCGGTCGCTGCGCTTGACCGAGATGGTCGCGATGTCTCCCAGCTGCACCGGCCGTCCGTCACGCCAGTCGAGCACCAGCTCGCCGAGCTGCTCGGGCTCGTAACGCCCCTCGAAGCGGAGGGTGTACTGCCGCCGGCCGACCTCGACGAAGCCCCCGGAGACGTCGTCGGCGCGCGCCGCGAGCGCCGCCACCGCGGGCACCTGGATGCCGAGCTCCGCGGCGCGATAGGGATCGAACTCGATCACCAGATCCTCCGGCGCCCCGGCCATCACCTCGACGTTGGCGACACCGGGCACGCTCTCCAGTCGCGTCTCGACGACGTCCTGGATGAGTTGCTCGTAGCTCTCGATCGGACCGGGCGTCCCGGGCAGCAACTGGATGAAGAACCAGGAGAGCGATTCGTTCGAGCCGCCCCCGAAGCCGCCGAGCAGCAGCTGCGGCGGCGTCGCGTCGCGGGGCAGGGGAGGCAGCCGGTTGAGGCGGCTGATGACGTCGACCAGCGTCTCCTCCATGTCGGTGTCGAGATCGAAGGTCAGGTTGATCCAGCTGCCGCCCGGGTTGGCGTTGGCCTCCAGCTCCTTGAGGCCCGGCAGGCCCTGCAGCACCTCCTCCTGGGGCTCGAGAAGCTCCGACTCGACCTCTTGCGGCGAGGCCGCCCGCCAGCCCGTCTGGATCGAGATCTGAGGCCGCTCGATGTCCGGGAAGAGCTGCACGGGGAGCTTGGCCACGCTCACCACGCCGAAGACGAGCACGATGGCCACACCCACGGCGACGCCGGACGGGTTGGCGAGGGATTTCTCGGTCAGATTCATGAGGCTCTCCTTCGGGATCGGCGCGGCCGTCGGATCTGGTACGTCGGAACCGCTCGCGGGTTACCGGCGGGCCCGAGAAAGGGGCCGATCGGGCATGGGCGGCGGCCGAGGACGCTATGAGGCCGGCGGCGGGACGGGTATCCTCGACCGGCATGGCCGCGCTCGATCTGATCCGCGTTCCCTACGACTGCGGACGGCGGGACGTGCGCCTCGGCCTCGGGCCGCGGGCGCTCGTCGACGGAGGCGTGCGGCGGAGCCTGGAAGAGGCCGGCCACGAGGTTCTCGTGCGCTCCGTCGAGCTCGACGGCGATGGTTTCGGCGAGGTGCCGACGGCGGTGGCGCTGCAGGGGCGGACGGTGGGCGCCGTCCGCGAGGCCTTGGAGGGCGGCCGCCTCCCGGTGATCTTCGCGGGCAACTGCCACCTTGCGGCGCTCGGCGCCCTGGGTGCCCTCGAACGGCCGGCGGTCCTCTGGCTCGACGCCCACGGCGATCTGAACACGCCGGAGACGTCCTCGTCGGGCTACTTCGACGGGATGTCGCTCGCCGTCGTCACGGGGCGCTGCTACCGAGGCCTGGCCTCCCGGCTCGAAGGCTTCACGCCGCTCTCCGACGAGGCGGTGGCCCTGCTCGGTGCGCGGGATCTCGATCCGGGCGAGGCGGAGATCCTCGAGCGTTCCGCCATCTCACGGTTGGGCGTCGACGATCTGGACCGGTTGCCCGGGTTGCTGGCGCGATGGGCGGCGGACCGGCGCTCTCTCTACCTTCACCTCGATCTCGACGTGCTCGACCCGGAGGTGCTCGTCTGCAATCCGTGGGCGGCTGCCGGAGGGCTGCGCCGGGACGGCCTGCTGGAGGTCATGCGTTCGCTGCACCGCGCCCTTCCCCCGGTGATCCTCGGCGTCACAGCGTACGGACCCGACTTCGACCGTTCGCAGCGCGGCCCCGGGCTCGTCGCCGAGGCCCTCGGGCGTCTTCTCGCGCGAGCCTAGGCCGCGGGCAGGGAGTCGGCCCTCCCGGAGCGCTCGAGCAGCGTCTCGAAGGCCTGGCGGTCGGTGGCGCGCCGGTAGGCCTCGCGGGCATCGACACGGCCGCTGCGGACCAGCTCGAGCAGCGACTCGTCCATGGTCCGCATGCCGAGGGACTTTCCCGAGTCCAGGATCGAGCGCAGCATCGTGATGTTGCCGGTACGGACGACGTTGGCCAGGCCGCTGGTTCGCAGGAGGATCTCGCAGGCCGCGGCCCGGCCCTTCCCGTCCGCGGTGGGGACGAGGATCTGGGCCACGATGGCCTCCAGGGAGTTGGCCAGCGAGGTCCGGATCTGGGCCTGCTGGTCGGCGGGGAAGACGTCGATCATCCGATCGATAGTCTTGGCCGCGCTGTTGGTGTGCAGGGTGCCGAAGACCAGCGCCCCCATCTCGGCAGCGGTCACCGCGAGCGCGATCGTCTCCAGGTCGCGCATCTCGCCGACCAGGACGACGTCCGCGTCCTGGCGCAGCGCCCCCTTGAGGGCGGCGCCGAAGCTCCGGGTATCGGCGCCGACCTCGCGCTGGGAGATGGCGCATCGCTTCTCCCGGTGCACGAACTCCACCGGATCCTCGATGGTGACGATGTGCAGGGGCCGGGTGGAGTTGATGCGGTCGATGATCGCGGCCAGCGTGGTCGACTTGCCGGAGCCGGTGGGTCCGGTGATCAGCACCAGCCCGCGCTCGAGCTCGGCGAGGCGGCCGACGGCCTCCGGGAAGCCCAGAGCCTCGACCGGCAGGATCTCGTCCGGGATGCGCCGGAAGACGGCGGCGGCTCCGTTCTCCTGCAGGAGGTAGTTGGCACGGAAACGGCCCACGCCAGCGAGCCCGTAGGCGAAGTCGAGGTCCCCCGTCTCCTCGTAGCGGGCCCACTGCTCCTCGGTGACCAGCTCCCGCATCCAGCGGCGCAGCTCGGCGTTTCCCGGGGCACTCCAGGCGGGAACGGCTTGCAGCTCGCCGTGCCGGCGCATGCGGGGCTCCAGGCCGGAGGCGAGGTGCAGGTCGGAGGCCTGCTCGTCGCGGACGGTGCGGAAGAGCTCGTCGAGGTGATTCATGGCGCGGTCTCCTGGGGGCGGACGGCGTGGAGCAGGCGGCCGTGGCGTTCGGCCTCCTGGCGGGTGACGGTGCCCGAGCGCACGAGCTCGGCGAGCGAGTGCTCGAGCAGGCACATGCCCTCGCCGGTACCGGTCTGCATCACGTCGCGGATCTGGAAGGTCTTGGCGTCGCGGATCAGGTTGCTGACCGCCCGGGTGACGATCAGCTGCTCGACCGCGGCCACGCGGCCGACGCCCGAGGCGCGGCGCAGCAGGCGCTGCGAGACGACGGCGCGCAGCGACTCCGAGAGCATCACGCGGATCTGGTCCTGCTCGGCCGGAGGGTAGACGCCGATGATGCGGTCGATGGTCTGGATCGCGCCGGCGGTGTGGAGCGTGCCCAGGACCAGGTGCCCGGTCTCCGCGGCGGTCAGCGCCAGGGAGATCGTCTCGTGGTCGCGGAGCTCGCCGATCGCGATGACGTCCGGGTCCTCGCGCAGGGCGGCGCGGAGCACGTCTCCGAAGCTGCGGCTGTGGAGGCCGACCTCTCGCTGGTTGACGACGCAGTGCTTCGAGCGGTGCCTGAACTCGATCGGCTCCTCGGCGGTGACGATGTGCTGGTTGCGTTCCTCGTTGATGAGGTCGACCAGCGCCGCCAAGGTCGAGGTCTTGCCCGAGCCGGCCGGTCCCGTGACGAGGACCAGGCCCTGATGGAAGTTGGTGAGCCGAGCCAGCTGCGACGGCAGCCCGAGGTCCTGGAGAGTCGGCGGGGTCTCGGGAATCACCCGCAGCGCGAGGTCGAGGCCGCGCTGCTGGCGGTAGGCGTTGCAGCGGAAGCGCGCCAGGCCGGGCACGGTGAGAGAGAAGTCGATCTGGCCCGTGGCGTCGAGGGCGGCGCGCCGCTCCGCGCCGAGGACCGGGGCGATGAGGGCGCTCACCCGCTCCTGCGACCACGGCTCGTCGCTGGCCAGGCACAGCTCGCCGTCGATGCGGAAACGCAGCGGCGAAGCGCCGTGGAGGTGGATGTCGCTGGCGCCGATGGCGACCGCCGTGGCCAGGATGTCGGTCATCGACGCCTCGGCGCCGAGGCGAGGCTCGGGGCCCGATGGCGCGGCCGGGGGCGGCGCCTGTTCCGGGTGGCGCTGGGCCTCCACGAGCTCCCGGATCTCCCGTTCTCCCACCCAGCCCCGGGCCACCAGGATGTCGCCGAGCCGGCGTCCCCCTTCCTCGCGCGCCTGCAGAGCCGTGGCCTCCGCCAGCTGGTCGCGACTGATCAGACCCCGCTCGAGGGCGAGCCGCCCCAGCAGCTCCCCACCCCGTCGCGGCGGCCCGTGGTCGCGGATCGCTTCCATGGTGCTCGTTCCCATGCGGTCTCCCTTCCGGCCGGCACGGCCTCCCCGGCTCGTGCCTCCATCCGAGAATGCCCCCGCGGCCGATTCCCTTACGTGCGGCGCGCTAGGCTCGCCCCATGTCACTACCCAACGACGATCTGATGGCCTATATGGAGGACCTCGAACGACGCCACGACGAGCCGGTACTGCTGGACATGGAGGAAAAGGCCCGGGCCGGGGACTTTCCCATCGTCGGACGTGTCTGCGGCGTGATCCTCGAGCTGCTGGCACGAGCGGTGGGCGCACGGCGTGTCTTCGAGCTGGGGTCCGGCTTCGGCTACTCCGCCTATTGGTTCGCGCGGGCCGTGGGTTTCGACGGGCGGGTGCACTGCAGCGACGGCGACGCCGCCAATGCCGAGAGGGCCCGCGAGTATCTGGGCGCTGCCGGTCTCCTCGACCGTGTGACCTTCCACGTGGGTGACGCGCTGGAGGCGTTCGCGGCCGTGGAAGGGGACTTCGACGTCGTCTACTGCGATGTCGACAAGGGGGGATACCCCGACTGCTGGCGAGCCGCTCGCGAGAGGATCCGTCCCGGTGGCCTCTGGCTCTGCGACAACACGCTATGGTCCGGTCGGGTCACCGAGGCCGAGCCCGACGCCGAGACGGCGGCGATCGACGCCCACAACCGGCTGGTTGCCGCCGACGCCCGCTACCTCTCGGTCATCCTCCCGGCCCGGGACGGCGTCCTCGCCGCCCTGCGTCTCGGCGGCTGATCAGGCGAGCCCGGCGACTCGGTTGCGGCCGCCGTTCTTGGCCTCGTAGAGCCGGCGATCGGCGATGGCCAGGAGCTGGTCGGCGTCGCCCGGGCTCGAGAGCTCGTCGACGCTGGCGACGCCGATCGAGACCGTCATGGAGAGGGAGCCGCGACCGGTCTCGACGACGAGATCGCCGAGGGCCACTCGCAGCTTGTCCATCACGCCGACCGCGTTCTCGCCGGGCGTCTCGGGCAGGATGAGGAGGAACTCCTCGCCCCCGAAGCGTCCGGCCAGATCGGTGCTGCGCAGGGTGCCGGTGAAGAAGCCCGCCACCTGCTGCAGGGCGAGGTCACCGACCAGGTGGCCGTAGGTGTCGTTGATGCCCTTGAAGTGGTCGATGTCGGCGAGGGCGATCGAGAGCGGGCGGCGGTAGCGCCGGGCGCGCTCCAGCTCGCGATCGAGATCCTCGAGGATCGCCTCGCGGCGCAGCAGACCGGTAAGGCTGTCGGTCGTCGCCGACTCGAAGAGGGCGACGTTGTCGAGCACCGTGGCCACGTGGTGCGAGAGAAGGTCGAGCAGGTCGATCTCCTCGGAGCGGTAGGCCACGTCCCCCGGGCGCCGTCCCACCAGGAGCACCCCGATCAGCCGGTCGTCCGTGCAGATGGGTACGGCGAGCTCGATGCCGGTGGCGGCGAGCTGCTCGGCGGCCGTCGAGCGACCCTTCCACCCGCGCGGGCGGTCGGGTACCCCGGCCGCCTTCAGTCCCGCCAGGAAAGGGTCGTCGGGCGAGAGGAGCAAGTTCGGCCGCCCCTGGTCACCCGAGCCGATACTCGTCGCGCGGCGCACGAGCACTCCAGAGCGGCCCTCGCCCAGCAGCAGGGCGACGCGCTGGGCGCCGAACATGCCGCGCACCTCGTCGACGAGCACCTGGCCGATCTCGCGCAGCTGGCCGTGGCGCGGCAGCTCCCGGGCGAGGGTGCTCAGGCGCTCCCGCAGGGCGGCCCGCTCGGGGAAGAAGCGGCGCCCGATCAGGCGCTGCAGCCGGTCGCGCAGGGGTGCGAAGAGCAGCCCCAGCACCAGCGTGGCGCCGGCGAGGACCCAGACGGAGCCGTCGAAGGCTCCCGCGGCCCGCGACGTGAGCGCGCCGCCGATGCCCAGGGCCGCGTAGAAGACCAGGAAGAGGCTCGAGGTGAGCGCCGAGTAGAGGAGGCTGCGGCGGACGACGAGCTCGAAGTCGAAGAGGTGGTAGCGGTAGAGGGCGATGAAGAGGCTGATCGGGTAGATCGCCAGGCAGAGCGGCTGCACGACCTCGACCCAGGACGGCATCCCGCCTCCGAACAGCTCGGCGAGGTCGATCGCGAGGGTCAGGACGACCCAGGGGAGGAGGCCGACGAAGACCAGCAGGGCCTGTTGGCGCCCGAGTCGTTCCGGCCACCGCCAGGCGGCGAAGCCGAACAGAGCCGCGACGCCCAGCGGCCAGAGCAGGTACCAGGCCTCGAGGAGCGCCGAGACCGCCGTGGGCGAGGTCCACCGGATGAGGGTCTCGCCCAGCGGTCCGGGCATCGACCGCGCGAGCATCAGCGCCCCGTAGGTCCCGCCGACGGCGTAGAAGCCCGGGACGACCCAGGGCCGGTCGTACACGAACCGGCGCGGTCCGGGGATGCGGGAGGCCAGGTGCAGCTCGACGCCGTACTGCAACCCGGTGAGCACCCAGTAGGCGGCGGTGGCGACCAGATCCGCCACCGGCAGCCCGACCGTCTCGAACGGGAGGACGAGCTCGATCGCGATGGCGCCGGCCAGGATCGCGAGCAGCTGCGCCGGACGGTCCCAGTGTCCCGAGAGCAGCACGAGGGCGGCCAGGGCCAGGTGGACCAGACAGGCGATCGCGTTGAGCGCCCAGGCCCCCCACTCGAACGGCGCGCCCGGGACGACGTCGAGCTCCCACTGCCGGTCGTCGCGCTCGACCACGAAGGAGGCCGCCTGGCCTCGCCGGAAGCTCTCCGCCGCCCGGTCGTACTCGAAGTCCGTGCGGACCGCCCGTCCCTCGACGCTCACCAGGAGGTCCCCGGCTCGGAGCCCGGCCGCCTCGGCCGGGCGGCCGGGACGATCTGGGTGATCACGAGCCCCTCCGGTCGCTCCTCGACGTAGTAGCCGACGAGACGGCCCGCGGTCTCGAGGCCTTGCACCAGCTGGACGATGCCGAGGCCGACGACGAGAAGGGTCAACGCCGCCGCCGCTCTGCGCCGAGCGACGGCGGTGCCGACGACGTTCGCCTCGTTGCCCTCCATCACGACCTCTCCCCTAAGGTCCCCCCGCGGAGGCGGGGTCGGGCCACTTCCCCTCCGCCCGGGAGCCGAGTCTACCGTGCCCGTGGCCGGGAGGTGTCGCAGGGCGGGTGAAACGCTCTATGATGCGGCGCCATGCCGACGCTGGCCGTAGGAGAAGCCCGGATCCCCTACCGCATGCGCTGGAGCCGGCGGGCGCGCCGGCTCCAGGTGGTCGTCGAGCCCGGCGGAGTGGAGGTCGTCGTGCCGCGGCGCGTGGGACAGCGCGAGGCGGAGGCCTTCCTGCGGGAGAGTCGGGAGTGGGTGCGCCGACGCTACGAGGCCCTGCGCCAACCCGACCTCCTGACCCTGCCCGATCGCTTCGTCAGCGGCGCCAGGGTGCCGTTCCACGGGCGGCGCATGCCCCTGACGGTGGAGCGCGCGGCGGTGAGCGAAGCGGAGCTGACCTATGCGCGCGCCTTCCGGGTGCGCGTTCCCTGGCGGCTGACCGCCGAGGAGCGCGAGGCGGAGGCCCGGCGCATGGTGCTCGAGTACATGGCCCGCAGGGCTCTGGCCGACGCCGAGGCGATGGTCGAGCTCTACGCCCCGGAGCTGGGTGTGCGCCCGCGGGGACTGCGTGTGCGGCGCACCAAGAGCCAGTGGGGCAGCTGCGGCGTCGACGACGTGCTGAACTTCAATTGGCTTCTCGTGGCGCTACCCAAGCCGATCTTCGAGTACATCGTCGTACACGAGCTCTGCCACCTGCGGGTGCGCGATCACAGCCGCCGCTTCTGGCGCGTCGTCGCCGAGGTGATGCCCGACTACGAAGAGCGGCGGGCCTGGCTGTCGCGGCACGGGGTCGGGCTCGCCTGAGGCGCCGTCCTCAAAGCGGCTCGGGCGCCGGCTCCGGCGGCACGGTCCGGGCGGGCTCCGCGGGCGGGGTGCGGACCTCCAGCGCGTTGGCCACGCTCTGGACGCCCTCCACGCCGGCCGCGATCCGCTCGGCCAGCAGCTGCTCGGCGCGGGAGCGCACCGGGCCCTCGAGGCTCACGGTGCCGTCGTAGGCAGAGATGACGACGGGGTCGAGATCGAACGCCTTGGTGGAGTAGAGGGCGAACTCGACGGCCTCGGCGAGCTTCAGGTCGCGATCGGCCGGAGCGGCCTCCGCGGGCACGCTCAGGGCGTTGTCGACGGCTCGCACACCCGGGGCACCGCGTGCGGCGAGCTCGGCGCGGAGCCTGTGCTCGGTGTCCGGCACGGTGCCTTCGAGACGGACCAGACCGCGATCGACGCGGACCGCGATGCCGGCGTCCCGGAGGTCGGGCTCGGCCAGCAGGCCTTCCTGCACGGCGGCCTTGATCTCCAGGTCCTCCATGCGGCGAGCCAGGGCTTGCGCCTCGGCGTCGGGCTGCACTCCGGGATCGACCCGCAGGCGATTGCGCACCTGCTCGACCCCCGAGGTCTCGCGCGCGATGTCCTCGGCCAGCTGGCGGGTCTCGTCGCTGGCCACGTCCCCTTCGAGGGTGACGGTACCGTCGACGGAATCGACGTCGACGTCGAATGCGGCGACGCGCTCGGAGAGGGCCAGGGCGGTCTTCACCTTGGCCGTCGTGATCGCGTCGACCGAGGCCTGCTGGACGGAGGACACGGTGGTCTCCAGGCCCTCGCGGTCGCGGGCGTTCCACAGCCAGAGAGCCAGGGCTCCGAGCAGGACCAGGAGCAGAACCAGAAGGAGGCCTGTGCGGCCCGAAGAGGCTCGACGGGTCATCGGGATGTCCTTTCCGGAAGCAGCGCCGGGCCGGAAGAGGCCTCGGCGGCGAGGGTGCCCTCTTCACCGAGGAGGGCGGCTCGAACGACGAATCGCTGCGGCGCGGGGCCGATCCAGTCGAAGGGGTAGCAGGTGACCAGGGTCAGGAACGAGCCTCCCGGCCGGGGCCCGACCACCTCGACGGCGTCCGGCGACACGATCCGGGTGGACTCGATGGCGTAGAGAAAGGTCTTGTCCCGCGTCTCGACGCGGATTCTCTGGCCCGGCTCGGCACCGGCGAGGCCGCGGAAGAAGGTGTCACGGTGCGCCGCGAAGGCCGCGTTGCCGGGGCTTCCCGGCAGCGCGGTCCCGGGGAAGTGGCCGGCGCCGCGGCGCAGGACGTCCCCGCCGACGCCCTCCAGGGCCACCACGTCGAGGGACAGCTCCGCCGCGCTCAGCTTCGCGACCGGAGAGCCAGGGGCCGGCGGAGCCGGCGCCTCCGCCGCGGCGACGGCGGGGGCTCGCAGTTGCCTCGCCGCCAGACGTTGCGTCCTCCACGCGTCCAGCCGCACACCGCCGACGAAGACGAGGAGAAGCACCCCACCGCCCAGGAGGATCGTCTCCGCAAGGCGGCGCAGCATCGAGGTCGGAGGTCGGGTCATCGGTGGAGGTGTCACGGTTCGAAAAAGCGGCCGGAGATCCTCCGCCGCGAGCGGAGGAGGATCCCCGACCCCAGGGACGTCAGCTGCGGAAGCGCGTTGCGCCGCCGAGCGCCAGCAGGGTCAGACCCAGCAGGCCGAGGGCGGGCAGCGAAGAGCCGGTCTGAGGCAGTGCCTCGGTGGGCTCCTCCGTCATCGGCGCGGGGGCGGGAGCTGGCGCCTCGGGAGAGGGCGCGGGAGCCGGTGCGGCACGCTGCATGCGCGGCGCGGGCTCGGGCTCGGCCTGTGCGACCGTGGCGACGGGCTCGCTGCTGACCTCCACGTTCGAGGCCATGTCCATGCCTTCGTCGAGGACGACGAGACCGGTGGCCTTGTAGCGCGGTGGATTCAGCTCGAGGGTCCGGTAGGTGACCGCGACACGCTGGTCGGGCGTCGGCACCGGAGGAAAGAGCTTCTCGGGGTCGACCACGAAGGCCTGCTCGCCGGTCGTGGTGTCCAGGATCAGCTGGTTGGTGCTGGTGGCCTGGACCGAACCGACGACCGCGTGCTCGGCCTCCATGTTCTCGGTCACCATGACCTCCTCGTCGACGGCCAACACGCGGTCGGTCGTCATCGTGTCGTGGTCCGCGACGCGGACGAGCACGACGTCACCGGTCGCGAGGGTGCTCGGCACCGTGGCGGCTTCGGCGAGGTGGTAGGTGGTCTCGGTCCCGTTCGACTCGACGACGAGCGTCTGGTCGTCGACCGAGACGACGGTTCCGGCCTTCAAGGTCTGCGGCTGCTCGGCCGCGGCCAGGCCGGTGGCGGCCAGCAGCGACAGCAGCGTGATGCTCAGGATCTTTCTCATGGAACGGTGTCTCCTCCCTGAGAATTCGAAGTCTGGTGAAGGGGCCACGCGGCGGTTTGCGGCCGGCGGCCTCGCACAGTGGAGGAGCAACCCCGATGCCAAAGGGGCGCGCATGGTACGCAAGTCCCGTGGGCTCAGTGGATTGAGCCCCGTGGCGGGAATCCCGGGGTCTGCCCTCCGGCAGGCTGACCCGGGAAGACTTACCGGGTGGTCCGTAGCGACGCGCCGGTGCTTCAGTAGGTCTCGACCCGGTCCTCGACGACCTCGAGCTCCACGTCGGCGGCCGCGAAGAGGGCTCGCGTGTCTCCGCCCGCGTGGTAGCGCCGCCTGGTCACGACGCGGGTGATGCCCACCGAGACGATCAGCATCGCGCACACACGGCAGGGCTCCATCGTGCAGTAGAGCGTGGTGCCCTGCAGGGAGAGCCCGTAGCGTGCCGCCTGGCAGATGGCGTTCTGCTCCGCGTGCACCGTGCGCACGCAGTGGTGCCGCTCGGTGCCGTCCTCGTCGAGCATGCGGCGCAGCTCGTGGCCGGCCTCGTCGCAGTGCGGCGTCCCCGGTGGCGAGCCGACGTAGCCGGTGCAGAGGATGCGCTTGTCGCGCACGACCACGCACCCGCTGCGCCCGCGGTCGCAGGTCGCGCGGGAGGCGACCTGATCGACGAGGTCGAGGAAGTACTGGTCCCAGCTGGGCCGGCCCATGCGGCGGATCATAGCGTCGGCGGCCGCGGCGGCCTGCCTCGTGTAGGCTTCGGCCGACGACTCGAACGAAACGAGGAGACGGTGGCGGAGCTGGGTGTGACGCAGGCCCGCATCGACGAGCAGTCCGTGGCACAGCGCGTCCTCGAGGGCGTGCCGACCTCCTTCGCCTGCGCGGCCGGGGTCACCGAGAAGGGCCCCGAGGACGGTGTCCCGGTGCTGGTCGAGAGCCTGGCGCAATTCGAAGAGACCTTCGGTGGTCCCTTGCCCGAGCCCGGCCCGGACGCGGTGGAGGCGTGGGGCCTCTGGGAGGGGGGGCGCTGGTGGCTGTTGCACCATGCCGTGCGCGGCTTCTTCGACAACGGCGGCGACCGGCTCTGGGTGAGCCGGGTGCGGCCCACGGGCGGGGACTCCGGCACCCTCGAGACGCTCACGCCGGAGGACTTCCTGGGGTCCGCCGACGGGGCGAGGGGTGGCGTGCTGGCCCTCGGCGCGGTGGACGACGGCTCGATCTGCTTCGTTCCGGGCCTCTGGGCACCGACGGTGCAGGAGGCCCTGGTGGAGCTGTGCGAGCGGCGAGGGGACCGCTTCGCCGTGCTCGACGCCCCGGCCGGGGCGTCGCCGCAGGAGGTGCTCGACCAGCGCGGCGAGCTCGAGTCCCGTCTGCCCGCCGCGACGCTGGCCGCCCTCTACTACCCGTGGCTCGAGGTCGCCGACCCGGCCGATGCGAGCTCCAGGCTGGTCGTGCCCCCCTCCGGTCACGTGGCCGGCGTGCTGGCCCGCGTGGACCGCGAGCGGGGGGTCTGGGAGGCCCCCGCCAACGAGGCCGTGCGCGGAGCCGTGTCGCTGGAGCGCCGGCTGACGGACGGGGAGGTCGAAGCGCTGGCTCCGCGGGGGATCAACCCCCTGCGCGAGATGGCCGATCGCGGAGTCCGGATCTGGGGCGCCAGGACGCTGGCCGCCGCGAGCCCGTGGAGGTACGTCGGCGTGCGCCGCTACCTCACCTACCTCGAGCAGTCGCTGGGACGCGGCACCGAATGGGCGGTCGCCGAGCCCAACGACGACCGCCTCTGGCACCACGTCGAGAGCGTTGCCGAGAGCTTCCTGATGCAGGAATGGTTGCGCGGGGCGCTCCAGGGCACCCGACCCGAGGAGGCGTTCTTCGTACGCTGCGACCAGACGACGATGACCCGTGAGGACATCGACTCCGGCCTGCTCATCTGCCAGGTCGGTGTGGCGCCGCTGCGTCCGGCCGAGTTCGTGACCTTCCGCTTCGCCCACCGCGTCCGCCGCCCCTGAGGCGGCTCCACCCGCGAAGGGATAGGCTAGGGCGCAGGAGGAGGCACGCGATGCGAAGGAGTCTCGGTCGGGCGGCGCTCGCCCTGTGCGCGTTGACGGCGACGGCGGGAGCGGCCGCCGAGGAGGGCGGGCCGCTGGCCGGCCTGGAGTACCGTTCGATCGGACCGGCGGCCGGCGGCCGCGTGGCCCGGGTCACGGGGGTCCCCGGCGATCCCCTGACCTATCTCGCGGCGACGGCTGCGGGCGGGGTCTGGAAGTCGGACGACGGGGGGCGTGCCTGGCGTCCGGTCTTCGACGAGCAGGCGATCTCGTCCACCGGATCGATCGCGGTCTCGACGGCGGACCCCAACGTCGTCTGGGTCGGTGCCGGGGAGGCCAACATCCGCGGCAACGTCGCGGCGGGCGACGGCATCTACCGCTCGACCGACGGGGGGGAGAGCTGGAGCCACGTGTGGGAGCAGGAGGGGCAGATCGGCACGATCGCCGCGCACCCGAGCGACCCGGACGTGGCCTTCGCCGCGGTGCTCGGCCACGCGTTCGGCCCCAATCCGGAGCGGGGCGTCTACCGCACGCTCGACGGCGGCGCGACTTGGCAGCAGGTGCTGAGCGTCGACGAGAACACCGGCGCCTCGGACGTGGCTCTCGACCCGGCCAATCCGAGGGTGGTCTTCGCCGGTACCTGGCAGGCCCGCCGCATGCCCTGGGGTTGACCAGCGGTGGTCCCGGCGGGGGCTCTGGGTCTCCCGCGACGGCGGCGACCAGTGGACGCGGCTGGAGGGCCACGGTCTGCCCGAGGGTCCCTGGGGCAAGGTCGGCGTCCGCGTGGCGCCGTCGCGACCGGGGAGGGTGTACGCCCTGATCGAGGCCGAGGAGGGCGGCCTCTTCCGCTCCGACGACGGCGGCCGGGCGTGGACCCGGATCAACGACAGCCGCGGCCTGCAGCAACGAGCGTGGTACTACACGACGCTCACCGTGGATCCGACGGACGCCGACGTCGTCTGGTTCCCGCAGGTCTCGATGCTCCGGACCGAGGACGGCGGGCGCACGGTGCGCTCGGTGGAGGGCGGGGGCTGGGACTACCACGACGTATGGATCGACCCGGCCGACCCGCGTCGAATGGTCGTGGGGAGCGATGCCGGGGTGTCGGTGTCGAACGACGGCGGCGAGAGCTTCCTGCGGGCGGCCCTGCCGATCGGGCAGGCGTACCACGTGGCGACCGACACCCGGGAGCCGTACCGCGTGCTTTCGACGTTGCAGGACTTCGGCACGCTTTCCGGCCCCAGCGACTCCCTCCACTACGGCGGAGTCCTCCTCTCCGACTGGCACGACGTCGGCGGCGGGGAGGCGGGGCACATCGTCGCCGACCCGGTCGATCCGGACATCGTCTGGGCGGGCGAATACCTGGGTATCGTCACCCGCTTCGACGAGCGCACCGGCCAGGCGCGCTCGGTCTCCGCCTATCCCTGGAACGGCTCGGGCCACCCGGCTTCGGACCTCGACTACCGCTTCCAGTGGACGGCACCGATCGTCGTCTCGCCGCACGATCATCGGGTCGTCTACCACGCCGCCAACGTCCTCTTCCGCACCGAGGACGGAGGGCGCACCTGGAAGGCGATCAGCCCCGATCTGACGCGCGACGACGAGAGCAAGCAGCAGTGGGAGGGCGGCCCGATCACCGGGGACCTCACCGGTGTGGAGACCTACTGCACGATCTTCGCGGTGGCCGAATCGCCCCTCGAGCCGGGGCTCCTGTGGGCCGGGACGGACGACGGCCGGGTATGGCTGACCCGTGACGGCGGCGGCGAGTGGACCGAGGTCACCGCCCGGCTGCGCGGTCTGCCCGAGTGGGGCACCGTCTCCGCCATCGAGCCGTCCCGCTGGGACGCCGGCACGGCGTACGTGGTGGTCGATGCCCATCGCCTGGACGACATGCGGCCCTACTTGTGGAAGACCACGGACTACGGCGCGACGTGGACGAGCCTCACCGGCGGCCTGCCCCGGGACGTCTACCTCCACGTGGTCCGCGAGGACACCCGGAAGCGGGGACTCCTGTTCCTCGGCAGCGAGCGGGGCGTCTCCTACTCCCGGGACGACGGCGCGAGCTGGAGCTCGCTGAAGCTGAACCTGCCCACGGTGGCGGTGGCCGATCTCCAGGTCCACGGCGACGACCTCGTCGTCGGCACGACCGGTCGCTCCCTCTGGATCCTCGACGATCTGACGCCGGTGCGCGAGATGTCGGAGGAGATCCGGGCGGAGGCCGTGCACCTCTTCCAGCCGCCGCCGACCATTCGCTGGCGCCGGCGCAGCGTCGCCGGCTCGCGGGCCGGGGCGGGCTCGAATCCTCCCCAGGGCGTGCAGGTGACCTACTGGCTGGCCGAGAGCAGGGAGGAGGGCGTCGAGGCGACCCTCGAGGTTCTCGCGGACGACGGCACGGTCGTGCGCACCCTGCGCAGCGTTGCGGAGCCCCAGCCGATCGGACCCGAGCATCCCGACTGGTCTCCCGGGTCCGAGGCGACGCCGGCCCTGTCCCTCGACGCGGGCCTCCACCGCGCGGTGTGGGACTTCGCCTGGGACGCCGCGGGCTTCATTCCCGACGCCATGATCGACTGGGGCGATCCCACCGAGGGCCCTTGGGCCGTGCCGGGCGAGTACACCCTCCGGCTGACGGTCGGCGACCGAACGGCCACCACGACGGCGCGTCTCGAGCCCGACCCGAGGGTCGAGCTCTCGCCGGAGGACTACCGCGAGCAGCTGGAGTTCACCCTCGGCCTGCGCTCCGACCTGCGCGAGGTCATCGGCATGGTGAGGCGGTTGCGCGTCGTCCGCGAGCAGGTGGTGCGCCGCAACGAGCTCCTGGAGGGGCGCGAGGGCGCCGCCGATCTCGTGGCCTCGGGCCGTGCTCTCGTCGAGACCCTCGATTCCATCGAGGGGCGACTCCACAACCCGCAGGCCGAGGTCACCTCCGACATCCTCGCCGGGCGGGCGGGGGGCGCGCAGCTCTACTCGCAGCTGGCGCCGCTCTACAGCGCCAGCCTCGAGAGCGACGGTCCCCCCACCGAGGGCATGCGCGAGGTCGCGGCCGGTTACCGGGAACGGCTCGCGCGGCTGCGCGACGAGCTCGACAGGGCGCTGACCGTGGATCTGGCCGAGCTCGAGGCGCAGGCACGAGCCCTCGACCTCGGCTCGGTGCTGCTGCCCTCGGGACGGTGAGCTCCCGCATCAACCTCGTCTGGCTGCTCGCCGCGGCCGCGGCCGGTCCGTACGCGGCCGCGCCGCGCATCGTCATCGACGGGCGCTTCGACGACTGGGTCGGCGTGGAGCCGACGCCCGTCGACGGTCCGCTCGGTCTCACGGCGCTGACGACGCTGGACGATCCCGGAGCCCTCTACCTGCGGCTCGACTTCGCGCGGGAGGTGCTCTTGCAAGGCCTCGACGAGCCGGTCCGGCTCCTCCTCGACGCCGACGACAACCCGGTGACCGGCCGGACCGTTTCGGGCTTCGCCGGCGCCGACGTCGCCGTGGTCTTCTCACCGGCGGAGGCGCGAGGCATCTCGGTGCTGCGCTGGGGCACCGGGGAGGAGGCCGGGGAGGAGCTGACGAGCTACGCCCTGGGCCTCGTGGCGGCGCCGACCTACGCCGCCGCCCGCATCGAGCTGCGTCTGGAACGCGGAGACCTTCCGGTCCTCGGTCGGCTCTTTGCGGGATCGGGCGTGCGGGGAGTCCTGACGAGCGTCGCCGGCGCGGCCCCGAGCGCGGCCTTCCGCCACGCCTTCGCCACGGCGGTGGCGCCGGAACCGCGGACCCTGCGCGAGAGCGCCTCGGTGACCAGGGCGTCGGGAACCGAGCTGCGCGTGCTGTCGTGGAACGTCGCCGGCGAGTCGCTGCTGCGCCAGGCGGCGCTGTTCCGGCGCATGCTGACGGCCCTGGCACCCGATCTCGTCCTCCTCGACGAGGTTCCCGCCGGCGTGACGGCGAGCGACCTGCTCCCTCTCTTCGCCGACCTCATCGGCCGCGATCGGAGGGGGTGGGAGATCCTGGTGGGAGACGGCGGCGGGCGACAGCACGGCGTCGTGGCGAGCCGGCACGACCTGAAGCGACTTCCTGCGCTGGAGCGGGTCCCGTACCCCGAGGGCTTCCCCGCCTGGTTGCAGACCGTCGACCGTTCCTGGATCCGCGACGACCTGGCCGGAGCGGAGGAGGACGGCGTCAGCGCCTTCGGTGCTCTGCTCGGCCTTCCGGATCTGCGCCTGGCCGTCGCCACCCTCGACCTGCAGTGCTGCGGGCGGCCCGGCGATCCGGAGGAGCGGATCCGCGAGATCCAGGCCGAGGCTCTCCGGGGGGCCCTGCTCGCTGTGCGCGGAGCGGGCCCGGACGCCCTCATCGTCGCCGGAGACCTGAACCTGGTGGGCGGTCGCGGTCCCCTCGACCTCCTACGGCTCGGGACGGGGCCGCAGGGGGGCGACCTCGAGGTCGTGGACGCGCTCCAGCTCGACGGACTCTCGGCCGCGACCTGGGGCTTCTCGGGGGAGTTCCCGCCGTCGCGGCTCGACTACTTCCTGCTCTCCGCCGAGACTCTCGAGGTCCTGCGTGCCTTCGCCTTCGATTCCCGTGACCTGGCGCCAAGGGAACGGGACGCTCTCGGCCTGAGGCGCCGCGACTCCCACGCAGCCTCCGGTCACCTGCCGCTGGTCGTCGACGTGCGCCGCCGGCGGCGCTGAGGCGTCGCCTCCGGCTCCCAGCGAAAGCGGCGCAGATCGACCCGGCCCGCGAGGTCGAAGACCACCCTCCTCCTCGAGCAGGTGGCGCTGGTACCCCTCCCGCCTGAACCCGCCGCTGCGCGCGCTGACCTCCCCGGGCGTTGATCACCCTCTGCCAGGGCACGTCCGTGCCGTCCGGCAGGTCGTGCAGCGCGTATCCCACCTGCCGCGCATGCCCTGATACCCGGCCAGAGCCGCCACCTGCCCGTACGTGGCCACGCGCCCCTCGGGAATCCCCGCACCACCTCCAGGATCCGCCGCCGATCCATCCCCCAAATCGTTTCACACCCCAAGAAAGAGGACGTCACCAGGAGGTCGAGCCTAGACTCCAACTCGACGGACTATCGCCGATACCCTGCGGTGCGTCGGCAAGGTTGGTGCCTGAGCGCAGGACTGGCGCTTCCTCGGTCGCCGCATCTGGCGGGACGTCCGCTGGTCGACCGGCGCACGGATGCCGACTGGAGTGGTCTTTCCGTGGACCGAGCACGCCGCCGAGCTCGTCCGGCGACACACGCGTTCTGGCCTGCCGCTCGGTTCTCAGGCCTTCGTCGACGGCCCGAGCATCTGCTCGAACGGCCTCTGCACCTCCCCGCCGGGGTCGGCCTCCCTGGATCGAGCCGAGGAGGAGGGCTGACGAGACCGAAAGAGAACCTGTCCCTCTTTTTCTCAGGCTTCGCGGTCGTTGACGCGGCGGGCCATGATGAGGTGGCTCGGGGTGGCTTCGAGCCGGCGGAAGCCGAGGAGGTGGAAGATCTCGAGGGCGAGCCAGCGGGCGACTCGACGGTCGACCATGAAGACGCCGGAGCGCTCGGGGACCTCGCGGATGCCCGGCAACCAGTGCAGGAAGCGCTCCAGGCGCCAGCGGCGCAGGGTCGTCGAGAGCCGCAGCCAGCTCTCGCGCACCGGGCGGGTGACGAAGAAGCCGTCGTCTCCCAGCGCTTGGTAGAGCGGCATCAGGAGCCGGCCGGCCCGCGGCGAGGCGACCGGACCGCGGACGTCCTCTGCGAGCACCTGGCCTCCGCGACCGGCTCGAAGCTGGCGAAGCCGGGACCCATTCGGAACCCGTCGTCGGCGTCGATGGCGTGCCGGTAGAGCACCCTCGACGGCCGGTGGCAGGCCCTCGACCTCCCGGGCCAGGCTCTGCCGGGATTGCTCGACCTCCGGCCGATGACACTCGGCGGCGAGACCGGCGACGTCGAGGGCGAGCCAGATGGCGGCTTCGGCCCGATCGGCGGATGCGGCGCTGCGGTGCTGGCCGGTCTCGACGGTGATCGAGATCGCCCCGCGATCCGTCAGGTGGTCGGTCAGCGTGCCGGAGAGCTCCTCCTCGAGGCCGAACACCAGCGGTAGGTTCATCGCCCTGCCGAAGGCCCGGTTGCGCAGCGTGTCGTGGACGACGACGAACGCCGGTCCCGGTCCCGACGTCGTGTGCAGGTCGAGGACGAAGGTCCGTCCGTGGGCCTGCTCCAGCGCGGAGTCGAGCAGCCGATCGAGCTCCCCGAGCTCGCGCTCCTCGGCGGTCGACGGGCTCGCCCCGTCGCGGGCCCGCTCGAGCCTCTCCGGAAGCCAGATCCGGTTCAGGTCCTCTTGCAGGAAGCGCCGGCCGGCCGCGAGCGCCGCGCGATTGCCGACGAGCCCGAGGAGGCGCCCGTGCAGGGCGCATTCGAGCGAGTCGAGCTGGGCGAGGACCCTGCGCAGGGCCTCGACGCCCGAGGGCTCGTTGCCGTGGACTCCGCCGAGCACCACCAGCGTGTTGCCGGCCGCCGGAGACCCCACGTCGCCGAGGACCCTCGGCAGCTCGGGAAGGGACGCGGGGAGGCTCGCCGCGGGGGCCGGCGCGACGTCTGGGGGGCTGAGCGACATGCGGGGGGAAGCGGAAACGACGGAATTAGTGTACCCCAGCGTGGAGGTCGATCGGGCTGCCCCACCGGGTGGGTGCCGCCCCCGAACACGACCCCCCGCTCGGGTGTGGCGGCAGCGGCGGTCGGGGCCTAGCCTGGGGCGTGTGGCGGCGCCGGACGGCGCCCCGGGAGGTGCGCGATGCGAGTCGGAGACGTGATGCTCACCCGGCCTCGGTTCTGTCGCGTGGACGAGACCCTGGCGGACGCGGGTCGGCGCATGGCGCAGGTGGGCGCCGGGGTGCTGCCCGTCGTCGGCGAGGACGCGACGGTCGTCGGGATGCTGACCGACCGCGATATCTGCTGCAACCTGGCGCGGCTCGATCGCCGCCCGGGGAGGGTCACCGTGGCGGAGATCGCCGGCCCGACCGTTTGGGCCTGCGCGGCGACCGACGACATCGCCTCGGCGCTGGCCACGATGCGCGAGCACAAGGTGAGGCGGCTGCCGGTGATCGACGGAAGAGGCGCTCTCGAAGGGCTGCTGAGCCTCGACGACATCGTCCTCCATGCCCAGATCTTCGAGACGCGCGAGTTCCACGGCCCGTACTACACGGACGTCGTCGAGACCCTGAAGGCCATCGTCGGACACACGCCGCCCGCCCTGGCCGCCGGCTCCGCCTCCTGAGGGCTACCCGGCGATCCGATGGAGGGTGATCTCCCCGACCAGATCCTCCGGGGTGCGGCCTTCGGTGGTGGTTTCGAGCAGGAGGGCGGGTGGCACCTCGGTGGGCTCCTCGAAGCTCTCGCGGGCTCGCCGGAAGACCTCGAAGTCGGCATCGGACGGGTCCTCCGGGTCGTGGCGCCTGCGCTCGAAACGGCGGCGGGCGGCCGCCTCCGACACCCGGAGGTGGACGACGCACAGGGGACGCCCCGCTCGCGCGCCAGGTCCAGGAAGGGCCTGCGCCAGGGGGCGCGCGAGAACGTGGCGTCGACGATCACGCTGCGGCCGCGATCCAGCTCCGCGGCCGTGCGCTCCAGCAGGGAGCGATAGGTGCGGCGGGTCATGTCGTCCGAGTAGAGATCGGCGCCGGAGGCCGCCGCACCTCGCGAGCCGTGCAGCGGGACGCCGGCCAGGCGCTTGCGGCGCACGTCGCTGCGCAGCCGCGCGGCACCCCAGCGGGCCGCCAGAGCGCCGGCGACCCAGCTCTTCCCGCTCGCCGGGAGGCCGCAGGTCAGGACCAGACAGGGACCCAGGTCGTAGCTCGCCGCGAGCTGAAAGTAGACCGCCGCTTCCCGCATCGTCTCGTCGCGTGCCTGGCCGGAGAGGCCTTGCGCGCCCAGGCAGGCGACCTTGCCCCGAACGGCGGCGCGGTATGCCTTGTAGAAGGGGAGGAGGGCGGTCAGGCCGGAGTCGTCCGCGAGCTCGGCGTACCGGTGCACCAGATAGTCCGAGAAGGCGTGGAAGCCGCGCCGGTCGAGGTCCATGGCGAGGAACGCCAGATCGAGGGCCCGGTCGCCGCAGCGGAAGCGGCGAGAGAACTCGATGCAGTCGTAGACCACCCAGCCCTTCTCGGTCAGGCAGAGGTTGCCGGCGTGGAGGTCGCCGTGCCCTTCCCGGATGCAGCCCTCCTCGACCCGGCGCCGGAGGAGCGCCGAAGAGTCGGCCAGGAACCGGCGGGCGCGCGAGCGCAGGAAGGCGTGGAGGGGTGCGGGGAGCGGGCCCTTCGCGTCGATGAACGGCTCGAGCTCGGCGAGGTTCTCCTCGACCAGGGCCGCGACGGCATCCGGCGTGCCGTGCCGCCGCACCTCGGCGCTCCCGTCGCTCGCCCGATGGAAGCGGACGAGCAGCTCGGCGATCGAGTCGAGCATGGCGTTGTCGATCTCCCCGCCCTCCAGCCGGCGATCGAGCATTCCCGCTTCCGGAAGGCGCCGCATCTCCACCGCCCAGTCCCGGGGCGTTCCGTCACCGGCCACGTGCCAGCGATCGTGCTCGTCGCGGGTGAGCGGGACGACGCCGAGGTACGTCGCCGGCGCCAGCCGGCGATTGAGACGGACCTCCTCGTGGCAGAAGCCCCGGCGCAAGGCGGGCGTCGAGTAGTCGAGGAAGTCGAGCGACAGGGGCTTCTTGACCTTGTAGACGCGGTGCGCGGTCAGGAACAGGCGCGAGATGTGGGTTTCGATTCGCTCCACGGTCCCCGGATCGCGCGGCCAGGCCTCGGCCGGTGCGAGATCCGGCATCGGGTCGTGGTCGGGATGTCGGGTACCGCCGTCGTCGTTGTGCCGTGCAGCCATCGCCCTCCAGCGTAGCGCCTGCTGCGCGGCCCGCGTCGCCGCGACCCCTAGGACCGACCGCCCAGCGGCGTCCGGACGTTCGACGGTCCCAGGCGCGAGCGCACGGCGTAGGCCACGACCTGCGCCCGGCTGGAGAGGTGGAGCTTGCGCAGGATGTTGCGCATGTGGAACTTGACCGTGTTCTCGCTGATGCCCAGGCTCTCGGCCAGGAGCCTGTTGCTCGTCTTGCCGGCCGCCAGGAGCTCCACGATCTCGGCTTCCCGCGCCGTGAGGCGCCCCGAGTCCGTGGAGGCGTTTTCCCCGCTCTCCGACAGGCTGTCGAGGAGCTTGCGAGCCACGGAGGGGCTGAGAGCCGGCTCCCCGCGCCGCACGCCTTCGAGCATCTTGAGGAAGCGATCGGCCTGGAGGCTCTTGAGGACGTAGCCCCGGGCCCCGTGGCGGATGCTCTCGGCCAGCGCTTCGTCGTCCTCGACGGCCGTCAGGATCACGACCGGCACCTCCGGCGCCCTGTCGTGAAGCGTCTGCAGCGCTTGCAGCCCATCGATGCCCGGCATCCGCAGGTCCATGAGCACGACGTCGGGGCGGTGCTCGAGCGCGGCCGCGACCGCCTCCGCTCCATCGCCGGCCTCGGCGACGACCTGATGACCGTGGGCTTCGAGGACCGCCCGTAGACCGTCCCGGAAGAGGTCGTGGTCATCGGCGATCAGCAGTCGCATGGCAACCTCCGTCTTCGGGGAGAGCTCGACGCCGTGGCGCCGCCGTCGTCATGCTGGCCCGCGCACGGCGAGGGTGCGACGCGTCGGCGGGCGGTTCGGCCACGTCGTGGGGTGGCGCCACGACCTGTGCCGTGGGGTCGGTTGACAAAGGGGACGGCGGTGGTCCACGATGGTTCCCGCCTCAGTTGAGATTCAATCTCAATAGGGTTCGAAGCCGATGCTGGAAGCGTTCGTCATCACCCTCAGAGAAGGGCTCGAGGCCTTTCTGATCGTGGCCATCTCCCTGGCCTACCTGAAGAAGACGGGCCGGTGGGCTCTCACCGGCGCCGTCTACTGGGGCATCGCCGCCTCGCTGGCCTTCAGCGTCGGGGCCGGATTCCTCTTCCAGCGCGCCGCCAACCAGGCCCTGTGGGAAGGGCTCCCCGCGATGGTGGCGGCGGTCCTGGTCGCTTCGCTGACGGTTCACATGTGGCGCGCGGGCAAGACGCTGAAGCGGGAGATGGAGCAGCGGCTCGAGACCTCGGCCGAGCGGATCGGACGGGCGGCCTGGTGGGGAATCTTCCTCTTCACCGTCCTGATGATCGGTCGGGAGGGCATGGAGACGGCGGTGTTGTTCAACGCCCTCGCCTTCCAGGTCCGGTCGGCCCCTCTGACCTTGGGCGCCGTCTTCGGCGTCGCCGCCGCGGCCCTCGTGGCACTGGCTTGGGCGCGCTGGGGACATCGGGTGAACCTCGGCCTCTTCCTCCAGGTCTCCGCGGTGTTCCTGCTCGTCTTCGTGCTGCAGCTGTTCATCTACGGCTTCCACGAGATCACCGAAGCCGGCATCCTGCCGGGGAGCGAGGCGCTCCACTGGGCGACAGAGCCCTACGGCCCCGACGGCCGCTACGGCAAATGGCTGACCTATCTGCTGGTCCTGCTGCCCGCCGGTTGGCTGCTCTTCTCGGTGGTGCGCTCCCGGCTGCGGCCGGCCCTGGCGACCTCCGAGGCGGACTGAGGAGGAACGAGTGGCGAGCTCCGAAAGACCCGTCGTCAAGCACGGCGCCGACGTCCCCGCCTCCCCGGTGGCCGCCGGACGCGACACGGAGATCCAGCTTCTGATGGGCGAGCCCGACGGTGCGCCCCACTTCGCGATGCGCCGATTCCGCATGGGTGCCGGCGGCGGGATGCCGCGGCACACGAACGAGGTCGAGCACGAACAGTACGTCCTCGCCGGGCGGGCGCGCATCGTCATCGGCGACGAAGCGCACGAGGTCGGGTCGGGCGACGTCCTCTACATCCCGGCTCGCGTGCCGCACTCCTACGAAGTGCTCGAGGCGCCGTTCGAGTTCCTCTGCATGGTCCCCAACGGACCGGACCGGCTCGAGATCCTCGACGAAAGCTGCTGAGGGCGCCGACACCTTCCGGAGCCGGGCGGCAAAGATCCGCCTGACCCCGGAGGTGCCGATGACGCCGTTCGCCGCCCTGATCCCGTTTCTCGCCCTCGCGGCGTCCGTCGACGCCGCGCCGATCTCGCCGCGAGAGACCGTCCGCTGCAGCGAGATCGCCTTCAGCCGATCGGTGGAGGAGGGCGACCCGGACCGCTTCGCCTCCTGGATCGATCCCCAGGCCCGTTTTCTCGGGGCCGGAGTTCTCCAGGGTCCGGAGCAGGTGCGCACCGCCTGGGCCGCCTTCTTCGCCCCGGACGGCCCGCGCATCGCCTGGCGGCCCTCCGTGATCGAGGTGCTGGAGGACGGTACCTTGGCCCTGACGCGCGGTCCCTACCGTCTGCGCGAGCCCGACGGCGCCGGGGGCCGGCGGGAGAGCTGGGGCACCTTCACCTCGGTCTGGCGGCGGACCGCCGAGGGCTGGCGCGTGGTGTTCGACGCCGGCAGCCCGGAGACGATCGAGCCGACGCCCCGGATGCAGGCGCTGCTCGAGGACCCGAGCGGTTGTCCCGACGGTCTCTGACCGCCGCCACGGGGTGAAGCCACGGGTGGAGCTGCTACGCTCCCGGCGGTGAACAGACACAGAGCCGTCGGGACTCTCGCCGTCGTCGCGCTGCTCGGCCTCGCCGCGCCGCTCGCGGCCCAGCCGGACGCCGCCCTCGAGGCCGGGCTGCGCGCCCACGCCCTCTTTCTCGCCGACGACGCTCTGCGCGGGCGCGACACCGGCACGCCGGAGTACGAGATCGCGGCACGCTACGTGGCGTCCGAGCTCCGAGCGCTGGGCATCGAGCCCGCCGGAGCCGACGGAGGGTACCTGCAGCCCGTGCGGTACCGCCGCAGTCTCCTCGACGCCGGGAGCGCCCGTGTGACCCTGCACGCGGCCGGCGGCGACGTCGACCTCGCGTGGAAGGACGACTTCCTGATGGACGGCGATGCGACCCGCGAGGAGCTCGAGGTGACGGCGCCGGTCGTCTTCGTCGGCTACGGCGTCGAGGCGCCGGAGCTGGGCTGGAACGACTTCGAGGGACTGGACGTCGCGGGCAAGATCGTCCTGGAGTTCCGGGGCGCGCCGGCGTCGTTCCCGCACAACGAGCGCGCCTACTACTCCTCGGGCCGCACCAAGCGGCAGCTCGCCGTGGAGCGGGGCGCCGTGGGGATCCTGACGTTGTCGGGTCGAGACCGTCTGGAGCGCGTGCCGTGGGAACGGGTGACCCGCAACGCCGGACGGCCGGAGCTGGCGTGGATCGACGAAGACGGCTCGATCGCCGACGAGACGCCCGAGATCCGGGGACAGGCGTCGCTCGGGCCCTCCGGGGCGCGGCGCCTGCTCGCGGCCGCCGGGGCCGACTACGAGGCCGTGCTCGATGCCGAGGCCGCGGGGACGCCCGAGGGGTTCGAGCTGCCGCTCGAGGTGACGCTGTCGAGCCGGACGGCGCACGAGGAGGTCGAGGCCTCCAACGTCGTCGGACTCCTGCGGGGCTCCGATCCCCAGCTCGCCGCCGAGCACGTCGTCTACAGCGCCCACCTCGACCACGTCGGCGTCGGCGCTCCGGTCGAAGGAGACGAGATCTACAACGGTCTCTACGACAACGCGATGGGCGTGTCGGTGATGCTCGAGGTGGCGCGGCTGTTTACCGGCCTGGACGAGGCGCCACGGCGCTCGATCCTCTTCGTGGCCGTGGGAGGAGAGGAGAAGGGTCTTCTCGGGTCGGACTACTTCGCCCACCACCCGACCGTGGCGCCGGAGTCCCTGGTCGCAGACGTCAACCTGGACATGCCGCTCTTCCTCTTCCCGATCACCGACGTGATCGCCTTCGGCGCCGAGCACTCCGATCTGCAGGGACCGGTGGACGCGGCGGCCCGCGCGGTCGGCTGGACGCTCTCCGAGGATCCGCTGCCGGAGGAGACCCTGTTCATCCGCAGCGATCAGTACTCCTTCGTGCGTCGGGGTGTGCCGTCGATCTTCGTCGTCACCGGCTTCCAGTCCAGCCGGCCGGGCGTCGACGGGCAGGCCGTCTGGCGCGACTTCCTGTCGACGACCTACCACACGCCGCAGGATCAGGCGGGCGTGGCGGTCGACTGGCCGTCGGCCGTGCGCTTCACCCGCCTGAACTTCGAGATCGGCCGGCGCGTGGCCGACGCCGACGAAGCCCCGCGCTGGAACGACGGCGACTTCTTCGGCCGGCGCTTCGGCCGCTGACCGATCGAGCCGGGCTCAGCGCGGTCGCCGGGGCACCAGCGCCGTGCGCGTCTGCGGTTCGGGCCCGCCGTCGTTCGCGGCCCCGGCGCCCGCCGCCAGGCAGCGCTGCGCCTCGAGGAAGAGGGGCCGGTCGCGGACGGCGTCCCACCGTGGATCGACGTCGAGGAACGGCACCATCCAGCCCGAGCGCTCGGTACAGGAGCGCAGGAGCCGGCTGAGCGCCTCGTCGCTCCGGCCCAGCCGCAGGAGGGGCATGGCGGAGAGCACCGGTGGCAGGTAGACGACACGCTCCCGGGCCTCCAGGGCGGCGACCTCCCAGCGCCAGAACCCCTCGAGACCGCGCACCGGAGCGGCCGGAGCCGGCGCTCCCCTGGCGATCCAGCGCGCCATCAGGTCGCGGCCCGCCGCGAGCGCTGTCGCCTCGTCTCCCAGGTCGGTCGCGGCGGCGATGAGAGCGAGCCGAGCCTCGTCGTTGCGGTCCGAGAGGGCGAGCGCCCTCCGGGCCCAGCGCACCGCGTCGGCCCGGTGGCCGGCGAAGTAGTGCACCCAGGCCAGATCCGAGTGGATCTCGCTCGCCAGGGGATCCAGGGCGAGGCCGCGGCCGACCTCGGCGAGCGCCTCGGCGTGACGCCCGCGCGAGGAGAGCCAGAAGCCGTAGAGGTGGTGGGCGGTCCCCAGTCTCGGCGCGATCGCGAGCGCCCGCTGATACAGCCGACCCGCCTCGTCGGGCTCGTGGAGCACGTAGAGCTGGAGCTTGGCCAGCAGGAGGAGGGCGTAGGGATCGTCCGGATCCAGCTCCAGGGCGCGCCGTAGGGCCCGGTGCGCGGCCTCGACGGAGCGCGTGCCCGGGACCGCTTGGTCCATCTGGAGCCGCGCCCAGGCGACCTGGGCCGGCGCGAAGGCCGGGGCCAGGTCGAAGACGCGCTCCAACGCCGCGCCGGCCTCCATCCGGTCGGTTCCGGTGCCCTGCGACAGCTTGGCGAGGGCCTCGAAGTAGGCCTCCTGGGCCGCGGCCGGGAGGGCGGCGGGGGGCGGCCGGCGCGACGCCGGGGCCGGCTCCAGCCCCACGGCACGGGCGATCCCGTCCACCGCGTCCGCCACTTCGAAGGCCTCGTCCGCAGAGCTCCGGCGCAGGGTGTCGGTCCACAGCAGGGTCGCGCTCCGGGCGCGGCGGAGCCGGATCTTCGTCACCGGCTCGTCGCCGACGAGATGGACGGCACCTTCGACCAGGTAGTCGACCCGGGCGCCGTCCCCGGGGAGCGGGGAGGCGGGTGCCGGGTCCCCCCAACGATCGGCGCTGGTCCGGGCGAGCACGCCGAGGCGATCGCCGAAGCGACGGGCGAGCAGGTTGGTGACCTCGTCCGTCAGGCCCCGGGCCAGCTCGCGCGAGGCGGCGTCGGCGGAGGAGAAGGGAAGGACCGCCAGGAGCGGGATCTCGTCGC
>JAWKHP010000017.1:0-71455 GCA_041394745.1 Thermoanaerobaculia bacterium
GCGAGGTGCCGAAGTGCTTGCCGGTGCGCATGGCGTTGACGAAGGTCGCCTCGTCCCAGGCCGCCAGGCCGCTCGCGTCGGGTGTCAGATTGGCCGCATAGCTGACGCCCCACGGACCGGCGAAGGCGGTCACCGAGCCCGCCATCACCACCTGCCACGGGCCGTCGCCGAGCGCGGGAGGCGGGGGCATCACCAGGCCCTCGGGGTGACCGGAGAGCATGCGGCTCATGTCGGGAGCCGGTCCCTCGGGCCCCATCGTGAGCGGCGTGTGGCAGTCGTTGCAGCTCATGATCGTGACCAGGTACTCGCCGCGGGCGACGGGCTCGGCGGGCACGGCCGCTTCGACGGCCGCGACCGGCCCCGGAGTTTCTTCGGCCGACGGCGGCGGGCTGCAGGCCGTCCAGCCCAGGCAGCACACGGCGCACGCAACCCACCACGAACCGACGGATCGGACGTTCATCTTCCTTCCTCCCCCTGTGCGACGGCCCGGGGTGGGCCGCTGCGAGGGAGGGAATCTACGCCAACCGCGGGCGCAGTCAAGGGGCGGCGACGGATCGTGGTGGCGGTGAAGGGAGTTGAACCCTTGACCTAACGGTTATGAGCCGTTCGCTCTAACCACTGAGCTACACCGCCTCGGGAATGCCGTGCCGCGGGGCAGCGCCCCGGGGCGGGGGATTATACGGGAAGGGCGGGAGCCCGTGAGCCCCCGCCCCTCTCGCCGTCGGTGCGAGGCGAGCTCAGCCCGCCGCGGCGAAGCGGCGCGCCACCTCGTCCCAGCTCACCAGGTTCCAGAAGGCCGCGATGTAGTCCGGCCGGCGGTTCTGGTAGTGCAGGTAGTAGGCGTGCTCCCAGACGTCGAGCCCGAGGATCGGCGTCTTGCCGTCCATCAGCGGGCTGTCCTGGTTGGGGCTCGAGGAGACCGCGAGCTTGCCGTCGGCGACGGTCAGCCAGGCCCAGCCGGAGCCGAACCGCGTGGCGCCGGCCTTGGAGAAGGCGTCCTTGAAGGCATCGAAGCCGCCGAGGTCGCGGTCGATGGCGGCCGCCAGGTCGCCGGCGGGCGCGCCGCCGCCGTCGGGCGAGAGGATCGTCCAGAACAGGGAGTGGTTGGCGTGGCCGCCGCCGTTGTTGCGCACGGCGGTGCGGATGGCCTCGGGAACGCTCCCGAAGTCGCGCAGCAGGTCCTCGACGCTCTTGGCCGCGAGGTCCTCGTGCCCCTCGAGCGCCGCGTTCAGGTTGTTGACGTAGCCCTGGTGATGCTTGCCGTGGTGGATCTCCATGGTCCGCGCGTCGATGTGCGGCTCGAGCGCGTCGTGGGAGTAGGGAAGGTCGGGGAGCTTGTACATGGTCCTCCTCTGAGTGGTGGTCTTTCGTTGCGTTCGACTCGGATCCTCTCACAGTGCAGGTCTCGCCGTGCTGTCGGTGTGCCGGCTCGCGTTGACTCGACCCGGTCCTGCGGTACACTTCGGCGCCCGGCGCGGGGAGGTTAGCTCAGCGGTTCGGCTGACCTGGCTCTACACGCAGGGGGTCATGTGCCAAATCACCTCCCACCAGCGGGTACCAGCGCCAGGACGTGCGGGGTCGTAGTTCAGCTGGTTAGAATGCCGGCCTGTCACGCCGGAGGTCGCGGTTCGAGTCCTGTCGGCCTCGCCGGCTCGCATCCGTGGATGGTTCACCGCGCGGCCGGAGTCCCGATCATGCGCGACAAGATCAAGCTCGTCTCCTCGGCCGGAACCGGCTACTTCTACACGACGACGAAGAACAAGAAGCTCGCCACCGGCAAGCTGACGTTGAAGAAGCGCATGACCTGGTCGTGCAAGCACGTCGAGTTCGTCGGGCAAAGCCCAGTCGATCGCGCCGCGGCCGTGCTATAGTGCCGTTGCTATCGCCGCCGGGCGTTTCGCGCCCGGCGTTTCCTGCGTTTTGCCGCGCCTGCCCCCACGAAAGGAGCGGAGGATGCACGAAGTCCAGAACGCCACCCCTTCCACCCCCGGCCCGGCGCCCTGCTGCAGTGCTGTGCCGAGAGCCGAGCCTCCGAGTGCTGGGACGAGCCTCCTGGCGCGCTTCGGGCCCAAGCTCGGGTGCCGGCGTCGGCCGCGCCCTGGCCCGCAGCGGTCGGCCCCACCCGACCGATCTGGCCGAGGACCTGCTGCAGGTGAGGTGCCTTGCCGCCTGCTCGTCGACGACGCCAAGGTGCTGCGGCGCTGCGCGGGGCGCACCGATCGCGATCGGGGCCTACCTCTTCCGGCGCGTCGCGGAGTCGGTGGCGATCGACCATCTGCGCCGGCGCTCGGCGTGGAAGCGAGGTGGCGCGCCGGAGGGGAGACGCCGGTGTGGGTCGATGGCGCTGAGGGCGAGGGGCCTCCTGCGCCCGGCCCGGCCCCGAGCGTCGGCTGCTCCTGCAGCAGGAGCGAGACGATTCCTCGCCTTGTGCCGGACGATCCTCGTCGGGACAGCCGCGGCGGGACCTGCAGATCGTCTATCTGGCGCCTTCGAGGACTGCTCGAGCCTGGAGATCGCTCGCCGCCTGCGCGGTCGGGTGACCGCCGCAGCGGCCGATCTCATCCACCGGGTCCGTCGCGGCCTTCGGCGGACTGGGGCTCTCGCCCTCAGCGCACGCGGCGCCGGCGGGCGGTCAATTGAGGGAGCTTCGATGCAGGGTGAGCCGAGGCTGTCTCCGTCGGCCGGCTGGACCTCCAGCACCCGGCGACGCTCGGCGAGGAGGGCCTCGGTTCTCTCGAGCCTCTCCCAGGGCGGCGATCACCTGGTTGTCGCCCTGGACGAGCACGCGACACGGGCCTCGGCACCGAAGGCAGCCCCCAGGACCCGGCTCGCAGGTAGCGCAGCATCGTCTCCCTGGTTCTCCGGCTTGGCCGGCTGTGCTCGCAGCAGGTCGTCCGCCAGATCAGCTCCTGGTCCAGGAGCCAGCGCTCGAATTCGTCCAGCAGCGACGGATCCGAGTCCAGGAGCGGTCGGTCACCGGCGTGCGGTTGTTGAGCCCTCGACGGCGAAGTTGAAGAAGGCGCTGCGGGCCAGCAGGTACTGGATGAATGCCAGCTCGTCGGGCTCCACCAGCACGTCCGCGCAGATGCCGCCGCCGCCGTAGACCTTGCGCCTGAGATCCGTGAAGAAGGTCTCGACACCGGCGTCGGGCAGGGGATCGGGTGTGCTGCGGTCGTGGTACTGGTAGTCGTACCACGAGGTGTAGTCACGCTGGATGAGGCGGCCTGAAGGCGCGTAGCATTTGGTGGTCGTCACCGACAGCCCGTCTCGTAGGAGAGCGAGTAGACGGTCTGCACCAGGCCCTTGCCCCAGGTCGGCGTGCCGACGACGAGGCCGATGTCGCGGGTCCTGGATCGCTCCGAGAGGATCTCCGCCGCCGAGGCCGTGCCGCCGCCCACCAGCACGACGACCGGGTGCGTCGTAGAGCGGTTCCGAATCCGAGGCGTGGAAGTCCCTGGAAGGAGTCGCGGGTGCGTCCGCGGGTCTCGACGATCTTGCCGCCCGCCGGCACGAAGAGGTTGGCGACCGAGATCGCTTGATCCAACCCGCCGCCGTTGGCTCGCAGGTCGAGCAACAGCCGTTTCATGCCCTGGCCGCGCAGCGTCCCGATCACCTCCATCTCGGCCGGTGCCGCGATTGAAGCCGGCGGTGAGCGAGACGTACCCCGTCTCATCGTCCAGCATGTAGGAGTAGCGCGCACCGAGTTCTGGGAATCTCGTCGCGTACGATCTCCACCTCGAGCAGGTCCGGCAGGCCCTGGCGGGCGATCTCGATGGTGACGTCGTGCCCTTCGGCCCCTTCAGACGCCGCACCGCGTCGTCGACGCTCATGGTGTCGGTCGGCTCGCCCTCGATCGCAGCCACCGTCGCCGGCGCGGATGCCCATGCGCGAGGCCGGCGTGCCCTCGAGTGGCGTGATCACGGTCAGCGCTGTCGCGCACGCCAGACCAGGGATGCCCAGGCCGGAGAAGCCGACTTCGCCTCGTCGCGCACCACTGGCAGTCGCCGTCGGTTCCTGGCGGAGAAGCCGGCGGTGTGCGGATCGAGGGTCCGACTGCATCCCTCCGATCAGAGGCGTCAAACCATACATCCTGGTAGAGACCTGTCGCCAGCGAGCCGTGGGCTGCCTGACTGAGCGAGGAGGTGAACTGGTCTTCTTCTTTGTACTTCGCCCGTCGGTGACGTGCCACGCGTTGATGACGCGATCGCCGAGCGGCACCGCCGACGAAGGCTGCACGAAGAGCGAGGCGGCGCGATTCAGGGTCGGCGCACCGACGGAGACAGCACCGTCGGCTTGACTGGCCGCGGGCGACGACCATCATCGCAGTGCAGTTCGGCCTCGGGCTGCCTGAGATCCTTCGACTGGTCATCGTTCTCCTGGTCTTCGGCTCCTGCCGCTGCCTGAGGTAAAGCACCCTGGGCAAGGCGATGCGCGAGTTCCGGCGTGCCACGAGCGACCAGCGCTCCGTCGAGGTCGAGATGTCCCGGAGAGCGAGCCCGACGAGCGGCCCAGGTTCGCCGCCGGCCGACTCCGGCGTACAGGATCCGCCGTGGAAGGCCGCCGCAGCCGCGCGTCGCACCGACGCCCTCGCCGGAGAGCCGCCGCGTATGAGTCGATCGAGCGCACCTCGAGGAGCTGCGCACCGGGCTGGTCAAGGCGCTGGTGGCCGTGGCCGTCGCCTTCGTGGCCTGCTGGAGCTTCCGCGAGCAGATCGCGGCCTTCCTCGCCGCGCCGATCTACGAGCTCCTGCCGGAAGGCACCCGTCTCGTCTTCCTGGGCATCACGGACCCCTTCGTCCTCTACTTCAAGATGACGGCGATGACGGGGCTGTTCCTGGCCTCGCCCTTCGTCTTCTACCAGGTGTGGCGCTTCGTCGCGCCGGGCCTCTACCGCCGGGAGCGCGTCTACGCGCTTCCGTTCGTCCTCGCCGCGACCTTCTTCTTCGTCGCCGGAGGTCTGTTCGCCTACTTCGTCGCGTTCCCCTTCGCCGTCGAGTTCCTCCTCCAGATGGGGGAGGCCTTCCAGCCGACGATCACGGTCGAGCGCTACTTCAAGTTCCTCATGTACGTGATCTTCGGCCTCGGGCTGATGTTCGAGCTCCCGGTGTTCATCTTCCTGCTGGCCAAGATCGGCGTCGTACGGCCGTGGACACTGTTGCGGAACTTCCGCTGGGCGGTGCTGGCGATCTTCATCGCGGCCGCCTTCATCACGCCGACCCCCGACGTGGTGAACCTCTGCCTGTTCGCCCTGCCGACCATCGGCCTCTACCTGCTGGGCGTCGGAGCGGCCTTCCTGGTCGCTCCTCGCAAGGAGCCCGCCGTCGTCGAGGCGGAGGGCCGGGCCGACTAGGAGGTCAGCTCCCGTCCGGCGGCTGCCGGCGCCAGCGGCGGTGCATCCAGACCCACTGGGCCGGGACCCGGCGGATCTGCCGCTCGATGGTCTCGGTCAGAGCCGCGGTGGCGGCGGTGAGGTCGTCCGGCAGGGACAACGGCTCCTGGAACGTACAGCGGTGGGTGCCGTCGCCGAGCCGCTCGAAGAACGCGGGGAGCACCGCCATGTCGTGCCGCGCCGCCAGCTCCGCCGCGGCGGTCGGCGTATAGGCCGGGCGACCGAAGAAGGGTACCCAGACGCCGTCCACCTTGGTGTCCTGATCGATGAGGATGACCAAGGCCGCCTCGCCGCGGACCACCCGGCGCAGGAGGCGGATGCCGCCGCGCGCCCCGCGCACGATCGTCCGCCCCCCCATGCTCTCGCGCAGACGGACCAGGGCGTCCTGCAGCACCGAGTGCTGGAGGCCGCGAGCCATGCCGTAGACCGCCATCCGATGCGCCCACAGGACCGCTCCGAGCAGTTCCCAGTTCCCGCAGTGTCCGGTGGGGAAGAGAATCGGACGGCCCGCCGTGCGTGCCGCCTCGACGTGCTCCCAGCCGACCACGTCGATGCGGGGCACGACGCGGCCGGGGCCGCGGACGAGAAGGTGCAGATCCTCCGCCAGGTTCATCCCGTGGTGGCGGGCGGTGAGCCGTGCGAGCCGCCGCCGTTCGTCCGCGCCCATCTCCGGGAAGGCGATCGCCAGATGCTCGTGCATCCGCCTGCGCTCGCGGCCGTTTACGGCGTAGAGCAGGAGGCCGAGCCCACTGCCCACGGCGAGCAGGGCCCTCCACGGCAGCCAAGCGAGGGCGCCGGAGACGACGGGGAGGAGCCCCCGCAGGAGGGCTCCCCGGAGGCGGCGTCGCAGCGGCTCGCTCACCGGAGCGCCCTCCTCAGCGATCGAAGGTGAAGGAGGCGAAGAGGCCGTCCCAATCACCGCGGGCCTTGAGCAGCAGCTCCACCGTCTCGCGCACCACGCCGCGACCGCCGGTCGAGTTGAGCACCCGGTGGGCGACCGCCCGGACCTCCGGAACGGCGTCGGCGGGAGCGAAGGCCAGGCCGCAGCGGCCGAGGACCGTCAGATCCTGCAGGTCGTCGCCGATGAACGCGATCTTGCGTGCGGCGGTGGCCTCCTGCTCGAGGAGCGAGTCGAGGGCGGCCGCCTTGTCTTCGACTCCGGAGCGCACGACGTCGAGGCCGAGCTCGGCGGCGCGGTGGTCCAGGGCGGCCGAGGCGCGCCCCGACAGCAACCCCACCTTCAACCCGGCGCGCCGGGCGAGGTGGAAGCCGAGACCGTCGCGCACGTCGAAGCGGAGCATGGCGTGCCCGCGCCGGTCGTAGTAGAGACCGCCGTCGGTGAGCACTCCGTCGACGTCGCAGAGCAGCCACTCGAGCTCCGCCGCGCGGCGGGCCAGCTCGCCGTCCGAGAGGGCGTGCACGGTCAGAAGAGCTCCAGGCCCCAAAGATCGTGGAGGTGGACGATCCCCTCCAGACGGCCGTCGGGAGCGCAGACGAACAGCGACGTGATGCGCTTCTCCTCCATCGCGTGGAGAGCCGCCGAGGCCAGCTCGTCGCCGTCGATGGTCATCGGCGACGCCGTCATGCACTCGCCGGCGGTACGGGCCAGCAGCCGCTCGTCGGCCGCCAGGAGACGGCGCAGGTCGCCGTCGGTGATGCACCCTGCCAGACGGTCGTCGCCGTCGACGACCGCGGTCACTCCCAGGCGCTTGCGCGACATCTCGTAGATCGCCTCGCGCATCGAAGCCTGCGGGCCGACCCTGGGCAGATCGTCGCCACCGTGCATCGTCTCGCGCACCTTGAGGAGCTTGCGTCCGAGCCCGCCCCCGGGGTGGAGCCGGGCGAAGTCCTCGCGCGAGAAGCCCTTCGCCTCGAGCAGGGCCATCGCCAGGGCGTCCCCCATCGCCAGGGTCGCGGTGGTCGAGGCGGTGGGCGCCAGGTCGAGCGGGCACGCCTCCTGGTCGATGGCGACCTTCAGGTGGATGTCGGCATGACGGGCGAGCGGGCTCTCCGCGTTGCCCGTCATCACGATCAGGGGAATGTCGAGGCGCTGCAGGATCTCCACCAAGCGCACCAGCTCGTCGGTGCGGCCGGAGAACGAGGCGGCGAGGACCACGTCGCCCTCCCCGACCATCCCGAGGTCTCCGTGGATGGCCTCGGCCGGGTGCAGGAAGAGGGCCGGCGTACCGGTGGAGGAGAGGGTGGCAGCCACCTTGCGCAGGATCAGCCCGCTCTTGCCCATGCCGGTGCACACGACCCGGCCCGATGCCGCGCGCAGCAGCTCGACGGCACGATCGAAGCTCTCGTCGAGCTGCTCCGCGAGGCCGGCGACGGCACCGGCCTCGATGGCGAGGACCTTGCGGGCGATCTCCCTGTAGCCGCCGCTCACCGGGGCTCCTCCTCGAGGGCACGGTGGACGGCGAGCACCGAGCGCAGCAGACCGGCGGCGGTTGGCGGATCGAGCTGGGTCGTCGCGTCCGAGAGGGCGCGCGAAGGGTCGGGGTGCACCTCGACGTAGAGCCCGTCGGCGCCCGCGGCGACGGCGGCCCGCGCCAGGGGCTCGGCGAACTCCCTGCGGCCGCCGGTCTCCTTGCCGGAGCCCGGCAGCTGCAGCGAGTGCGTGACGTCGTAGAGGACGGGGATTCCCGCGCCGTGCAGGATGGCGAAGCTGCGCATGTCGACGACCAGGTTGTGGTAGCCGAACGAGACGCCCCGCTCGGTCACCGACACGCGATCGTTGCCGGCACGGCGCACCTTCTCGACGGCCCGCTCCATGTCCTCGGGCGCCATGAACTGGCCCTTCTTCAGGTTGACGGCGCGGCCGGTCCGGGCGGCCGCGACGACCAGATCGGTCTGGCGGCAGAGGAACGCCGGGATCTGCAGGGCCGCGCAGACCTCGGCCGCCGGCTCGCACTGGCCGGGCTCGTGGACGTCGGTGAGCACCGGCAGGCCCGTCTCCTCGGCGACCGCGCGCAGGACCTCCAGCCCGGCCTCCAGCCCGACGCCGCGGAAGCTGTCCCAGGCGCTGCGGTTGGCCTTGTCGAAGGAGGCCTTGAAGACCAGGGGCAGCTGCAGCTCCCGCGCCATCGCCGCCAGCAGGCGGGCCGCCTCCAGCGTCGTCTCGGCCGACTCGATGGCGCACGGCCCGGCGACCACGGCGAGGCCGCCGCCGCCGAGGGGAACGCCGGGCGCGAGCTCGCCGGGCTCGACGCTCACATCACCTCTCCGCTGGCGAGGATGGCCTCGCGCTCGCGGACTCGCTCCGGGTCCTGCCGGCGCTGCCGCTCTTCGATGGCGGCGGCGATGTAGGAGACGAAGAGCGGGTGCGGATCGGTGAGCCGCGACTTGTACTCGGGGTGGAACTGGCAGCCGAGGAACCACGGGTGGTCCGGCAGCTCGACCATCTCGACGAACTTGCCGTCCGGGCTCATGCCCGAGACGACGAGACCGTTCTCGGTGAGCTGGGGCAGGTACTTCTGGTTCACTTCGTAGCGGTGCCGGTGGCGCTCGCTGATCTGGCGGGCGCCGTAGATGCGATGGGCGAGCGTGCCCTCGACGAGCTCGCAGGGGTAGGCTCCGAGCCGCATGGTGCCCCCCATCTCCTCGACACCGAGCAGGTCGCGCAGCATGTAGATCGCGGCGTGCTGGGTGTCCGGGTCGAACTCCGACGACGTCGCCTCGGCCAGCCCGCAGACGTTGCGCAGGTACTCGATGACCAGGCACTGCATGCCGAGGCAGATGCCGAAGAAGGGCACCCGGTGCCGCGGGCATAGCGGATGGCGCGGATCTTCCCCTGCGTCCCGCGTCAAGCCGAAGCCGATCGACCAGCAGGCCGCTGACGTCGAACACCTCGCGCGGCCATGGCCGGCCTCGATCTCCTCGGCGTTGATGTAGACCAGCGCTCGACCTCGGCGTCGTTGGCGACACCGCCAGGTATGAGGGTCCGTTGAGGCTCTGGTAGGCATCCGGCAGCTCCACGTACTTGCCGACGATGCCGATGCGCACGTGGCGGCTCGGGCTTCGATCTTGCCGACCAGCGACCTTCGAGCCGGAGGTCGCGCCGGTTGTGCGGCAGGTTCAGCAGGTCGAGCAGGATCTCGTCCAGACCTTCGCGGCAGAAACGCAGCGGCACCTCGTAGATCGTGGAGACGTCCTGGGCCGAGATCACCTGCTCCGGCGAGAGGTTACAGAAGAGGGCGATCTTGCGCTTGACGTCCTCGGGCAGCGGACGGTCGCAGCGGCACAGCAGCACGTCCGCCGAGAGCCCGATCGCCTGCAGCTCGCGCACCGAGTGCTGGGTCGGCTTGGTCTTCAGCCCGTCCGCGGCGGCGATGAAGGGCACCAGGGTCAGGTGGACGTTGACCGAGTTGTTGCGGCCGGTTCCTCGAGGCGCAGCTGACGGATGGCCTCCAGGGAAGGTGGAGGGACTCGATGTCGCTGACGGTGCCGCCGACCTCGATGAGGACGACGTCGACTCGTCCTCGAGGCGGCGCATGGCGTCCTTGATCTCGTCGGTGACGTGCGGATGACCTGGACCGTCTTGCCCAGGTAGCTGCCCCGGCGTCTTGTTGATGACCGGCCCGTAGATCTCTTGCCGGTGGTGTAGTTGTGGTGTGCCGGCTGGTGAGCGTGTGGGTGAAGCGCTCGTAGTGGCCGAGGTCGAGGTCGGTCTCGGCGTCCTGGTGACGAAGACCTCGCCGTGTTGGTAGGGGACACGTCCCCGTCGATGCTGACGTGCCGTCGAACTTCATCAGCGTGACGCCGGAGCCGCGCGACTCGAGGATCGTGCCCAGCGAGGCGGCCGCCACGCCCTTGCCCAGCGACGAGACCACGCCGCCGGTCACGAAGATGGTACTTTGTCGCCATCGCCTCTCCCTCCTAGCTCGCGAGGAGCCTCTCCTCGACGCGCTTCAAGTCGTCCATTGTGTCGACGTTCGGCCACGCCTCCTGGACCACCAGGACGCGGATCGGGATGTGCCGTTCCCGAGCGCCCGCAGCTGCTCGAGCCCTCGCCCGTTCGAGCGGCGACGGCTCCAGGGCGGCCAGCGCGAGGAGCGTGTCGCGCCGGTAGCCGTACACCCCGACGTGGTGGAGCGGGCGCTCCTCGTCCGAGCGCGCGGTGGGGATGCCTGCACGGCTGAAGTAGAGGGCTCGGCCCTCTCGGTCGAGCACCACCTTGACCCGGCTGGGATCGCCTGGAGCGTGCGCCGGCGGGCGCCATTGGGCGCCGCCAGGGTGACCATGCCGTCCGAGGGTGTCTCCTTCAGGTGCCTCGCCAGCAGCGAAGGGCGGCCGGATCGACGAGCGGCTCGTCCCCTGGATGTTCACCACCGCCCTTCGTCCCAGCCCCGGGCGGCCCAGGCGATCCGTCAGTCCCGCTGGCACAGCCTCCGGGGTCATCTCGACCGTCCTGCCGCAGGCGCGCACGGCCTCGGCGATGCGCTCTCGTCGTCCGGGGTGAGCACACCACCCGATCGGTTCGCCACCGCCTCCGCCCGGCGCAGGACGTGCTCGATCATCGGCCGCCCCGCCAGTGCGCAAAGGCCTTGCCCGAAGCCGCGTGGAGCCGTAGCGGGCCGGGATGGCGCCGACGACGTGTTCAGATGGGGCACGGCCAAACACACTTTGGCCCCTGGAAGGGAGTCAACCTGGCGCCCCGGTGCTAGATTGCCCGGCGTGACGCCGCCGCCGCCCGAGGGGACTTCGCTCTGCCTCGCACTGGCCGGGTGCCTCCTCCTGGGGCACTGGTGTGGAGCGCCCTCCATCGCGACGGATTGCGGTCCTCCGAGGAGGATCTGGGCGGCGGACTCGCCGGTGGACGACGGGGCGGACTCGTTCGCGGCGGTGCGCGACTTCGATCTCGACTTCGCGCTGCCGGAGAGCGCCGAGCCTCACCTTGCTCGCCGACGAGGAGAGCTGGGCGATCCCCTCAACGGTCTCCTCGGTCGGGGCCGGAACCTACTGGATGGGACGAGCGCCCGATCGCTACGGATGTGCCGCCGCTGCTCGAGCGGGGCCCCAACCGGCTCACGGTCATCGAGCGGTGCAGCAAGCGCGGGATCGGGGGCTGGTGGCGGTTCTCCGCGCGCGGCGCGGGGCGCTCGCTCGAGATCCCCACCGACGAGAGCTGGGTCGTCGTGCGGCGGCACACGCCGGCCCTCATGCACGCCGGCGAGCCCCGAGGAGGGCGCGCGGCTCCACGGGTTCGGGGCGGCCGCCGCTCGGGCGCTGGGGCACCCTCCGCCGGCCCGGGACGTTCCGCTCCTCGACCAGGTGCGCAGCTCCGAGAAGCTGATCGATCCGCACCGCTGCCGCGGGCGCGCGGCGCGCGGTTGGCGGCGCTACCAGAAGCAGCTCCACGACCCCGAGCCGCTGGGGCCATGGGTGACCCTCGACCGGGGTGAGGAGGTGTACGTATTACGTCAGCCTCGGGCTCACCGGCTGGGATTTTGCGACGGGGTGGGAGGGGGCTGCTGTGGACCAGCCTTCGAAGAGATCGACCCTCAGGTCGAGCCGTGGACGACTTGCCGTGCTCGGCGTGCCCGGCGCACCTGGTGGACGGACGGGGTGGCCCGCCGCTTCCGCTACGTCTACGTGTTGGGCGTCGACACCTGACCCTGGCCGAGGCCTATCCCGTCGACCCCGCGGCGGCCGCTCTGCTGCCGGAGGGCCCGACGGCGACACCGGGCGTGTGGGATCGGGCTCCTCCGGAGCCTAGCGTCGCCGGTGGAGGACGGCGCGGCGCGGCCTCGAGGGCGTCCCGGGCGTCGCAGGGCGGTAGCTCGCCGAGCCTGAGCTGGCGTCGAGGGCCAGAGTGGCCGCCAGTCGACCCGTCGAGGGTACCCTCGCCGTGCACGATCTCGAGGATCTGCCTGGAGCTGGCGCGCCGGAAGGCCCGGAGGAGCACCCACTCGATCCAGCGCCGGCGGGTGGCGTCGATGCGCTCCATCGGGATGAGGGGGAGGGTGAGCTTCCTCCTTCAGGTCGGAGAGCACCGGCTTGCCGAGATCCGTCTCTGCGGGCCGTGAAGTCGAGCAGATCGTCGACCAGCTGGAAGCAGGTGCCCAGGGCGCGGCCGCCGTACCAGGGCCTGGGCCCGTCCGGGCGGAGGGGCTCATCAGCGCCGGCAGGGTGGCGGCGGCCGCGAAGAGCCTTCGGCGGTCTTGCGATCGATGATGCGGAAGTATTCCTCGGCGGTCACCGACGCCCGCCCCTGGCTCTCGAGCGACAGGGAGCCTCGCCCTCGGTCATCCGCAGCGTGGCGGTGCACAGGCGCTGGACGACCTCGAGATTGCCGTGCGAGAGGGCCATCTGCATCGCCGTGGTGTAGAGCCAGTCGCCGAGCAGAACCGTCTTGCTGTTGCCCCAGACGTGGTTGACGCTGGCCTGCCCGCGGCGCAGCGTCGCCTGGTCGATGATGTCGTCGTGCACCAGCGTGGCGTTGTGGATCAGCTCGACGACGGCGGCGTAGGTCACCTCCTCGGCGCCGTCCCGGTCGAGCAGCTGGGCCACCAGCAGCACGAGGGCGGGACGCATCCGCTTGCCTCCGCCGGCGAAGATGTAGTCGCCCGCGTCGGCGATGAAGGGCACGTCGGAGGCCAGGCAGCGGCGGAAGACGACCTCCGTGTCCTCGAGCTTGCCGGCCACCAGGTCGAGGTAACGGCTCGCCTCGACCGGAATCGCTCGCGCCTTGCTCGCCTCCACGGTCATCGGCGCCCGCCGTCCTCGAACGGCTCCACCGGATCGAAGGGAACGACCTGCACCAGGTCGCCGTCCTCGAAGCGGTAGGCCTTGCCGTCCTCGAAGTACCACCAGGTCACCTCCTGCGCGCCGGGGCGGTCGAAGACCTCGACGCGGTCGGGGCGGCCGTGGGCCTCGTAGACGTTCTTCTCGTCGACGCTCTGTGCCGCCTGCTCGAAGCGTTGCGTGACCGCGTCGGAGCCGGCCGGCGGCCGGGACGGGCCGGCGCCGGTCGCGGGGGCCGAGCCCGAGCGCGATCCGGAGGTCGGCGTGGGGGCCGGCCGGGCCGAGCTCGGGATGATGAAGCTGGTCACCACCGGGCTGCCCTGCTCGATCCTCCGGGTCAGGTCGATGCGCTCGATCTCCACCAGCTTGCCCGAGCCGTCCGCGGCGGGGCGGGCGGTGAGCAGGGCGAACCGGTTGTAGTAATCGTGCCAGCGCCAGGCGATGGTGAAGCGGCCGCCGGCGTCGGTGCGACCCTGGCGGCGCGCGGTGTCGACGATCGTGCGCCCCTTGTCCTCGAGGTTGATCGCGCTCCAGCGCCAGGCGCGGCGCGAGGCCTCGAGCACGACGGTGACGCCCTCGACCGCGTGGCCCGCCTCGTCGGTCACCGTGCCCGTGATCTCGATGTCCTGCCCCTCCTGGTACGGACCCGAGGCCGAGACGCCCCGTGCCGCCAGCAGCGCGACGAGCGCCAGGCCGAGGGCGAGGGTCCGGTGTGGGCGTGCGGGGAGCATGCGGGGGCGGCGGTCGGCGGTCATTATACGGCGAGGCCCGTCACGGCTCGCGCCATTCGAGCTCGGGGGCGACGAGCACGCTCGCGTCGGGGAGCGGTCGCAGCGTGGAGAGCTCGAACCGGGTGAGATTGCCCTCTCCGTCCCGGTAGGAGAGCTCGGTCAGCCGCAGGTCCTCGCCGATGAGCAGGCGGGCCTCGACGATCTCCGACTGCGGGTCGACCGGGGTCAGGAGCACCTCCCGGCCGCCGTCCGGGCCGGATGCGGCGAGCTCCGCCACGTAGCGCTGGGAGAGCGTCGCGGTGTCGAGCCGCAGCAGGTCGAGGTGACGCGCCTCCTCCGAGGCGAGATCGAGACGCCGGCCGGCGTCGTCGCCCTCGCTCCAGGCGAACACCGTGGAGCCGGAGACCAGGAAGCTGCGCGGATAGGGATCGGCGTAGTCCCAGCGCGCGCGCTCCGGCAGGTCGAAGGCCACGGTGCCGGCTTCGCTCTCGCCGCTGGAGAAGCCGGCCGGAACGTAGGTCTGGACGAAGTCCGCGACTTGCGGCCGCTCGGCCAGCCGGTCGCGGGCCGCGTCCAGCAGCCGCCACGGGTCGTCGTCGGCGCCCGCCGCCGCAGCCAGGGCGGCGCAGAGCAGACAGGCGGCCGTCGCGAGGCGGACCCGGAGCGCGGTGCGGTGCACGGGGCTCAATGGCGGAAGTGACGGGTGCCGGTGAAGAGCAGCGCCATGCCGTGCTCGTCGGCGGCCGCGATCACCTCGTCGTCGCGCCGGCTGCCGCCCGGCTCGACGACGGCGGTGACGCCCGCCGCCGCCAGGGAGTCGATGCCGTCGCGGAAGGGGAAGAAGGCGTCGGAGGCGGCCACGGTCCCCTCGACCGGAGACTGTGCCTTCTCGACGGCGAGACGGCAGGAGTCGACGCGGCTCATCTGGCCGGCTCCGATCCCCACCGTCTGGTTCTCGCGCGCCAGGACGATGGCGTTGGACTTGACCATCCGCGCCACGTTCCAGGCGAACTCCATCGCCCGCCGCTCCTCGTCGGTGGGCCGGCGCTCGGTGGGGCAGGTCCAGCCGTCCGGGTCGTCGGCGGCGACGTCGAGCGTCTGCGCCAGGAAGCCGCCGTCGATGCCGCGGATGTCGGCGTCGCGGGGGCTGCCCGAAAAGACCGGGGCCTCGAGCAGGCGCAGGTTGGCCTTGGCGGAGAAGTGCGCGAGCGCCTCCTCGCTGAACGACGGGGCGGTGACCACCTCCACGAAGAGGTCCGCCATCGCCTCCGCGAGGCCCGCGTCGATCGGCTGGTTCACCGCGATCACCGACCCGAAGGCGGAGACCGGGTCGCAGGCGAGCGCGCGCTCGTAGGCCTCGACGAGGTTCGCGCCGCGGCCGACGCCGCAGGGGTTGTTGTGCTTGATGATGGCGACGGCCGGGCTCTCGAAGAGGGCGGCGATGCGGCGCGCCGAGTCGACGTCCAGGAGGTTGTTGTAGGAGAGGTCCTTGCCCTGGATCTGGCGGAAGCCGCCGAAAACGCCGGCGCCGCCGGCGGTGGAGTAGAGGGCCCCCTGCTGGTGGGGGTTCTCGCCGTACCGGGTCTCGAGCTCGCGCTCGAGGTCGAGCAGCAGGTGGCGTCCGAGGCGCGACTCCTCCGAGGCGCCCTGGCGCTCGAGCCAGGCCGCGATCGCCGCGTCGTAGGACTGCGTGTGACGGAAGGCCTTGAGCGCCAGCCGGCGACGCAGGCCTTCGGGGACCTCGAGGTCACCCTCCTCGAGGAGCGAGAGTACTTGGGTGTAGTCGTCGGGATCGACCACGACGACGACTCCCTGGTGGTTCTTGGCGGCGGCCCGCACCATGGTCGGCCCGCCGATGTCGATCATCTCGACGATCTCCTCGAAGCTCTTCTGGCGGTCGGAGGCGGTCTCGCGGAACGGGTAGAGGTTGACCACCACGAGATCGATCGGCTGGATGCCGTGCTCGGTGATCTCGGCGATGTGCGAGGAGCGCGAGCGGTCGGCCAGGATGCCGCCGTGGATGGCCGGGTGCAGCGTCTTGACCCGGCCGTCGAGGATCTCCGGGAAGCCGGTGACGTCGGCCACCGGGATGACCGGCACCGCGTTCTCCTCGAGCACCCTCTTGGTGCCGCCGGTGGAGAGGATCTCGATGTCGAGCGCCGAGAGGCCGCGGGCCAGCTCGACGAGACCGCGTTTGTCGTAGACGGAGAGGAGGGCTCTCTTGACCTTCAACATGGGACCGCCCCGGGAGTCAGGCGCTCAGGGCGGCGTCAGGTCGGGGAGGATCCTCCGGTCGGCGCCACCGGAACGGAGCCAAATATACCGAAGGGTCGCGATCATGTCACTGACCGCGTGGCTGTAGGAGAGCGAGGCGAGGCCGAAGGCCGTCGAGCGGTCGTCGAACCTCCCGACGCCGCTCGCGAAGTCGATCCGGCGGTACTCGCGGCCGAGGAACGGGTAGAAGCGGCGGCTCCGCGCGAAGGCCGCCTCGATCATCGCGTCCAGCTGCCCAGGGCTCTCCACCCGGCGGCCCTCGCCTTCGAAGGTGACCGCGAAGCGGGAGCCGCGCGCTGTCGACGTAGCGCGGCCAGTCATCGGCGTAGCGCGGCTCCAGAGGTCGTCGTCTCCGACCAACGCAGGTCGTTGGCCAGCGCCACGTAGTAGGCGACCGCCCCCATCCGGTGGACGATCTCGACGAACGGCCGATGCTCCTCGATGGCGCGGATCGCCCCCTCGCACCCGTTCCGGATCGCCGCCGACATGGTCTGCCCGCCGCCCGTGCGGATGGCCTCGGCGCCCCTCCCGGTACTGCTTCTCGTGCCGCTCGATCTGCCCGCCGCAGGTCGGCGGCGCGTATTTCGCCCGCCTCGTCCACCAGCGACAGCACCCGTGTCCCACCCGACCACGCCGAGGCCGGCCCGACTGCGACCGCGAGGGTCAACGCGATCGCGGCGGAAATCGCGCGCCGCGTATCTTAGGCGAACCACGACCGACTTCGATGGCCGTCCCCCCGTCCTCGTGTAGGGGAGGGCCTCGTGCCCTCCGGGCGGGGGCCCGACCGGGCCCGCTCCCCCTCGGGCCCCAGATCGTAGACTCGACCCATGCCGCCTCGACGTCCGCGGCTTCCGCTGCCCCGTCCCGGCCCTGCGCACCGCCAAGGCGATGGCCGAGCTCTCCCCGGGCGACCGCCTCGAGGTCCACCGGCGACGACCCCGCCATATTCATCGACCTCCCGGCCTGGTGCGACGACCACGCCCAACGCCTCGTCGAGCTCGTCCGCGAGGGCCCCGACATCCGCGTCGTCGTCGAGAGAAGACCTGACCCCGCGCGACCTTGACCTCCCGCCCTCCCCCCCTGCTACAAACCTGCCCCCGGGTCCCCGAGACCCACCGTGCCTAGGTAGCTCAGTTGGTAGAGCACGCGACTGAAAATCGCGGTGTCGGTCAGGACGTTCGCCCCTAGGCACCACCCCGTGTCGCAGAGTCGGCGACGCCCCTTCACGTTCACGGGCCCTCTCCACGAGAGGGAGCATGAACAGCAGCGACAGGGCCACGGCGACGAGGGCCGCCCAGGCGTAGGTGCGCCAGAAGTTGCGCACCGGGCCCTCGGGGGCGAAGTCGACGACGCCGGGGAGAGTCGCGGGTGAGGGAGCTCGTCGAGGACGGCGAGGGCGTCGGGCTCGGCGGCGGCGGGACCAGGATCGTCCACCACTGGCGAAGCGAACACCGACGGGGCGAGAGCGGCATCGCCAGGGTCAGGCCGCCGGCGTTCTCGGTGCGGCGGTAGTAGGGGATGCCGGCGTCCTCGAGCGCGGAGGCGGCGAGGTCGGCTTCCCGGAAGCTGGCCGGTGCGCAGCAGGACGACGCCGCGGTCGGCGTCAGGGCTGAAATCGGCGGGAGGACGGTAGCGAGCCTCGTCGTCGTCATCGGCGGGAGCGTCGGGGGTCCTCGCGACGGAGTCCACCTTGCAGTCCGGGCAGACCGTGATGCCTTCGACGAACTCTCCGTCGCACTCGGGGCAGAACATGGCGGTCGCTGAGCGTCGCGAACATATCGGGCGGTGCGAAGGGCGGCTACCTGCGGCGGCGGCCTGGTGCGCCCGCTGCTCCCACGCCTCCTCGTCCACTCCGCGGATGAGCAGCCAGAGCATCGTGGCGAGCTCGGAGAGGTGGGTGACGATCAGCGGGGGGCTGGTCCAGAGGGTGGCCTCGGTGCCGGGGAAGAGGAAGGACTGGACGAAGAGGATGAGGTAGCCGAGGGAGCCGGCCATGAGGAAAGCGCCGAGCACGCGGGGGAGGAAACCGGAGGCCCAGACCAGGCGGCCGTAGGGGTAGAGCCAGAGGCCGAAGAAGACGGCGGCGATCAGGTTGCCGTGCTTGTGGAGGTCGAGGGCGAAGGCCATGCGGTCGACGGCGCCGGCGCGGGCCAGCTCGAGGGCGGCGTAGTGGGCGAGCTGGTTGAGCATGTAGAGGGGGACGGAGCAGGCGGCGAAGAGGAGCATGAGACGGGCGCGGAGGCGGTCGACGGGCGCGAGCAGCTCGTAGAGCAGCGCGGCGTAGACGACGAAGAGGACCGTCATCGCCAGGTTGGAGACGATGCCGAGGCGCACGAGGGCCTCGGAGGCGACGAGGTGGCGGGCGGTCGCGGCGGGGTCTCCGGCGACCAGCGTCCGGCCGCCGACGACGTTCGCGAACGTGCCGGTGGCCAGGATGAGCACGCCGACACAGCCCGCGACCCGGGCGGTGGTGCGCGGCGAGGGCCTGCGGGCGGGCGGAGTCATCGCGTCTCGCGTCATGTCCCACTCCTTCCGGGGCCGTCGTGCAGCCGGGTGGCTGCCCGGAGCTACGGGCGCGCTGGGGCGTGTGTTTCGCCCGTCGCCCAATCGAGCGCCGCGCGCGCCAGCAGGCGGGTCGAGTCGAGGGTGGGCAGCGGCGCGTTGGCGTCGGAGAGAACGAGGGGGAGCTCGGTGCAGCCGAGGACGGCGGCGTCGCAGGCCTCCTCGCCGGCGAGGCGGTCGAGGATGCCCAGCAGGGACGCCGTGGACGCCTCGTCGAAGACGCCGTAGACGAGCTCGTCCATGATGACGCGGTGGATCGTCTCGCGCTCCCCGGGCGAGGGACGGACGGCCTCGATCCCGCGGGCCGCCAGGGCGTCCGGGTAGACGTCGGAGTCGACGAGCCAGCGTGTGCCGGTGACCGCCAGGCGGCGGAAGCCGCGGGCGTCGGCCACGCCGGCGACCACCTCGGCGATGTGGAGCCAGGGCAGGGGCGAGCGCTCGCGCCGGAGGGGCAAGGCCTGGTGGATCGTGTTGTCGGGGCAGAGCAGCACCTCGGCGCCGCAGCGCGCCAGCTTCCCGGCCGAGGAGAGCATCAGGTCGGCGACCCCGCCCCAGTCGTCCGCGTCGATCGCGCGCACGTACTCGGCCAGCGAGTGGGTGTGCATCGAGACCTCGGGGTGGTCGTGCGGTCCGAGGCGCTCGGCGCCCTCGACGCAGAAGGTGCGGTAGCACAGGGCGGCGCCCTCGGCGGAGCAGGCGACGATGCCGACGTGTCGGGACATGCGCCCAGCCTATCCGTTCTCGCCGACCCTTCCCCCGGGCCGCGCCCTGTCGTAGTCTCTCCCGACCGACGTAACGAACATCGCGTTCGAGCGCCAGACACCGCGAGCTCCGACGGACGGAGCCGGGAGGTAACCATGCATCGATCTCGCTTCGCCCTGACCTTCGCCTGCTCCCTCACCCTGGTCGGCACGCTGGCCTCACCGGCCGCGGCGCGCCACCTGCCGGAGTGGTTCCGCCAGGTCGAGCACGGCCCGACCGACGTGCTCGTCAACGACGTCGACGGCGGCGTGCGCCCGATGCGCCGCTGCGGCACTCCGGTCCTCCCCGAGGCCGACCGGCAGAGGATCGAGGAGGCCGCGGAGCTCTCGCGTCTGCTCCTGCCCGAGGGAGAGGAGCGCAAGCGCACCATTCCCGTGGCCTTCCACGTCATCCACAAGGGGGCGGCCGGCAACCTCACCGATCAGGAGGTGATGGCGCAGATCGACACGCTGGACCGGGCCTACAAGAAGTTCGGCGCCGACTTCCAGCTCGTCGCGCTCGACCGCAAGGGGAAGGGCAGCTGGTTCAAGAAGTGCCAGAAGGACGGCCCCTTCAACAAGATGACGCGCAAGCTGGCCGTCGACCCGACGCACGTGCTCAACATCTACACCTGCCGTCCGGGCGACAACCTGCTCGGCTTCGCGATCCCGCCCGGCGTGATCCCGGAGAGCCATCCCTGGAACGCGGTCGTCATCCATTACGGCTCGCTGCCGAACGGCCCCCTCTTCCCGTACGACGAGGGCGACACCCTGGTGCACGAGGTAGGCCACTACTTCAGCCTCCTCCACACCTTCGAGAACGGCTGCTCGGCCCCCGGCGACGAGGTGGCGGACACGCCCTTCGAGGCCTCTCCGGCGTTCGGCTGCCCGATCGGCCGCGACACCTGCTCGCAGTCCGGCGTCGACCCGATCCACAACTTCATGGACTACAGCGACGACGCCTGCCTCGACACCTTCTCGAAGAAGCAGCGTGCGCGGATGAATCAGCTCCTGCCGATCCTGCGGCCGGGCCTGGGCAACTAGCGAGCGACAAGACGCTCGAGCCACGAGGCGCTCGCCGGCCGTTCGCGGCCGCGGGCGCCTCGCCTTTCGCGGAGCGCTATACTCCGCCTCCGGCCGTTCGGGCCGTGAGGTGAAACCCCTTGCACACCACGTCGACCATTCTGCGCGGCCTCGCCGTCCTGCTCCTGCCGGCGCTGCTCCTGCCGGGCTGCGACGGCAGCCCCAGCGAGCCGCTGGGCGGCATGAACGTCCTCCTCGAGGGGACGCTCGAAGCGCACCTCGAAGTGCCGGAGGGGCAGGAGGAGGAGGTCGTCGTCGTCGAGCCCGTGGAGCACCGGGTCTCCCTCCAGGAGGAGGGGCTGGTGAAGGTGGAGCTCGTCCTCTGGCAGGGCACCGACGGCGAGACGGGCGTGACCCAGGACTTCGCCGACCTCGTCGGCGTCGGCTTCAACTTCGGACGCGTCCTGCCCGACGACAGCTGTGACTCGGGGGGCAGCATCGGGCTCACCCGGAACAACCCGTTCGCGTTCCGGCTGGCGGCCGCCGAGTACTGCTTCCAGGTCTTCGCGCTGTCGAGCGGAGGCCCGACCTTCAGCGACGGCGACGTCGCCACGTACCAGATCTCCCTGACCGACACGCAGTAGCTTCCGCCCAGGGAGCGCATAGAATCCCCTTGGGGAGGTGAGGTCGATGAGCCACCGGATTCGCTCGTTCGCAGGTGCCCTGGTCCTCGTGCTCGTGGCCGCGGCGCCCGTCGCCGCCGACCAGGACTTCGCCAAGAAGTTCTACAACGCCCGGGAATCGTTCACCGAGCTCATGGAGAGCCCGGACCGCGGGGTCCCGGCGTGGCTGCTCGAGCGCACCCACTGCATCGCCGTCATCCCCAGCGTCATCAAGGGCGCCTTCATCTGGGGAGGCCGGCACGGCCGATGTGGCGTGATGAGCTGCCGCGACGAGCAGGGCACGTGGAGCCCGCCGATCTTCGTCAAGCTCAGCGGCGGCAACTTCGGCTTCCAGGCGGCGGCGAGGCGACGGATCTCCGTGCTCTTCTTCCAGACCGAGCGTGGCGTGCGCTCGCTCCTGGACAGCAAGTTCGTGCTCGGCGCCGACGTCGGCCTGGCGGCGGGTCCGCTGGGACGCTCGGCCGAGGCCACGACCGACCTGAAGTTCAGGCCGAGATCTGCTCCTACGCCAAGTCGAAGGGACCGTACGGCGGCGTCTCGATCCAGGGCGCCCGGCTGGCGGCGAACTACTCGTGGGCGCGCAGCTACTACGGCGAGCGCGTCTGGCCAGACGAGGTGCTCTTCCGCCACGAGATCCCCGCCCCCTGACCCCGGACGCCGAGGCGTTCCTGGCCGTCCTGCCCTGAGCGGCCGCCGGCGGCGGCAGCGACCCCACGTCGCGGCGCGGTATCGTCCGGGCGCGGCGCCGCGAACCGGTCCGGTTCGGCATCCGTATCCGATTCGAGGGTCCGCCGCAGAACCACTCACCCCAGATTCCAGGAGATTCCGCGAAATGCGACGCACGATCCCCTTTGCAGCTCTCGTCCTCATCGCCGCCGTGGCTCACGGCCGCGCCACCTACGAGATCGACCCGGCGCACAGCGCCGCAAGCTTCACCGTCACCCACCTCACCGTGTCGAAGGTGCGCGGCTCGTTCCACACCATCGCCGGCACCGCCCAGGTCGACGAGGAGAACCTCGCCGACTCCTCGATCGAGGTGACGATCGACGCCGCCAGCATCGACACCGGCGTCGATCGGCGCGACAACCACCTCCGCTCCGCCGACTTCTTCGACGTCGAGAACCACCCCAGATCACCTTCCGGAGCACCGCGATCGAGAAGCTCGGCGACACCGAGTATCAGGTGACCGGCGATCTCACGATGCGCGGCACGACCCGCGGGTGACCTTCCCGGTGACGGTCCTCGGTCCGATCGCCGATCCGATGGGCGGCGGCAAGCGGATGGGAGTCGAGGGCGAGCTCACATTCAAACCGCCAGGCGGCTACGGGGTCTCCTGGAGCAAGTCGCTCGACACCGGCGGCCTGGTGGTGAGCGACGAGGTGCTGATCGACCTCAGCGCCGAGCTCGTCTCCGGCGGCGGGGAGTAGCGCACGGAGCGCCTCGCGACCACGCTCACCCTGGCGGCCTCCTGGCGGCTGCAGTTCCCTCCCGTACTACGGACAGGCCCTGTCGGGCGGCGCTCGGGTGCTCCTCGACCGCCGCCCGATCAGCGCGTCGTGCGCGATCCGGCGACGCCGCCGGAGCTCGCCGAGCGGCTCCGCCTGGTCGAGCGTCTGCGCGGCTTCGCCGGCGAGGAGCGCTACCCGTCGGCAAGGCCTTCTCGCAGTACGTCGACCTCGACCGACCGTACGCGGTTTGGAACGTCGTCGCCGCGCCCGAGCTTTCGGTCGAGCCGATCACTTGGTGCTTCCCGGTCGCCGGCTGCGTGACCTATCGAGGCTACTTCTCGGAGCAAGGGGCGCGGCGCTTCGCGACCCGTCTCGAGGAGGAGGGGCTCGACGTGGCGGTGCAGGGCGTCTCCGCCTACTCGACCCTCGGCTGGTTCGCCGACCCGGTGCTCTCCACCTTCGTGAGCTACCCGGAGCCCGATCTCGCGGCGCTCCTCTTCCACGAGCTGGCCCACCGTGAGGTCTACGTGCGCGACGACACGACCTTCAACGAGTCGTTCGCGACGGCGGTGGAGGAGGAGGGGCTGCGCCGGTGGCTGCAAGCGGTCGGCGGAGCCGCCGACGAGATGGAGACATACCAGGACCGCATCGCCGCCGAGGGTGAGCTGGCGCGCCGCGTCCTCGCCTGCCGCCAACGCCTGGCCGAGCTCTATGCCAGCCCGGTGAGCGACGAGGACAAGCGGGCCGGAAAGGCGCGGCTCCTCGCCGAGCTCTCGGCCGGCGCCGACGACCCTGAGCTCGGCCCGTGGGGTGCCTGGCTGGCCGGTCCCCTCGACAACGCGGATCTCGCCTCGATCGGCGAGTACCGCTCCCTGGTACCGTCCTTCCGGCGCCTGCTGGCCGAGAACGCCGGCGATCTCCCCTCGTTCTACGCCGCGGTCGGGGAGCTCGCTCGGTTGCCGGCACAGCGCCGCCAGCAACGGCTGGCCGCGGAGGGACCGGCCGGGACGGAGGACGAAGAGTGAGCCTGGTCAGCAAGCGGAGCGGAAGCCGTCGACGGGCGGTCGGGACCGTCAGTCGGATCCGCTCTGGGACCGTCCTGGCGCTCTGCGCGTGGGCCGTGACCTGGCCGCTGGTCGCGCAGGTCCTTCCCGTTCCGGACTCGAAGGCGGAGGAGAGCGCGGCCGCGCTTCCGGTCACCGTCGACTCCCGCACCGATCGCCGACTGGAGGAGTCCCTCCACAAGCGGCTCGGCCCGATCGAAGGGCTCGAGGAGCTCACGGTGGAGGTCCGGGCCGGCTGGGTGTATCTGGGAGGCACGGCGCGCTCGGCCGAAGCCCGGGACGAGGCCGAATCGATCGCACGCAGGACCGAGGGGGTGGTGGAGGTCGAGAACGCGATCGAGCTCTCGACGCAGGTGGGCGAGCGCCTGGCTCCGGCCCTTCAGGCTTTGCGCACTCGGTTGCTGAGCTGGCTGCGGGCCCTCCCCCTGGTGGGCGTCGCGCTCGCTCTGGTCGTCGCTTTCGGTCTCGTGTCGCGGTGGCTGGGCGCCCGCGAAGCGTGGTTCCGTCGGGGCATCCGAAACCCGTTCCTCGCCGACCTCGTCCGCCAGCTCTCGGCGACCGGCCTCTTCGTGCTCGGCGTTCTGCTCGCGCTTCAACTGCTCGAGGCGACCGCGCTGGTGGGCGCCCTGCTGGGGGCCGCCGGGCTGCTGGGAGTGGCTGTCGGCTTCGCCTTCCGCGATCTCGCCGAGAACTACATCACGAGCCTGCTGTTGAGCATCCGGCAGCCGTTCGCTCCGAACGACCACGTGGTCATCGACGGCGAGGAGGGCAAGGTGATCCGCCTCACCTCGCGGGCCACGATCCTCATGACCCTCGACGGGAACCACCTCCGCCTGCCCAACGCCAAGGTCTTCAAGGCGAGCATCCTCAACTACACGCGCAACCCCCTGCGACGGTTCGCCATCGGCGTCGGAGTCGGTGTCGGTGAGGATCTCGTCGAGGCCCAACGCCTGGGAGTCCGGGTGCTGGCCGCGACCGACGGAGTCCTCCGCGATCCGGAGCCGTGGTCGGAAGTCGCCGAGCTCGGGGATTCCAACGTCGCGCTGCGCTTCTACGGCTGGGTGGACCAGCGGGAGGCGAACTTCATTCGGGTGCGCAGCAGTGCCGTGCGACGGGTCAAGGACGCTCTGGACGAGGCGGAGATCGACATGCCCGAGCCGACCTACCGGGTCCGGGTCGAGCGGGCGAGCCGGCGATCCGCGACGGGAGACGAGCCCGGCCACCCCCCCGCCCAGGAGGCGCCGGCCCCCGTCGAGCAGATCGAGGAGGCCGACGCCGTGGATCGCCAGATCGCGGCGGAGCGGGCGAGGTCGCCGGCCGACGACCTGCTCGATCGGGACGCGCCGAAGGAGTAGGAACCGATCTAGAACTTGACGACCAGGGCCGTGCGCAGCACGGTGTCGAGGTCGTCGAGCTCGTAGGTGACGATGTCACCGGTCGGCGTGCCGTCGGGCGCTTCGAGAGCGATCTCGCCCAGCGCCGGCTGATTGTCCCAGAGCAGCTGGAGGCTGATCTTGAGGGCCAGGCGCTCGGAGATCGAGACGGCCAGCGAGTTGGTGAAGTCGGCGCGCAGGTCGTCGGTGTCGTCGAGATTCTGATCGACGACCAGCAAGCTCGCGAAGTCGGTGGTCGCGGTGATGGCGCGGCCGTAGTCGCTGGTCAGGCGCAACCCCAGGAACTCGCTCGAGACCTCGGGGTCGTCCACCAGGTCGTCCTGGGATGTCCAGGTGACGCCGTAGGTCGTCTTCCAGTGGGCGTTCTCGCGATCGAGCCAGAGGTTGCCCAGGCCGCCGACGGCGGAGGTGCGACTGGAGAAGCCGGCGAACTCGTTGCGCTCCCAGGTGAGGCCCGAGAACCAGAAGAAGTCCTCGCGGATGTCGCGGTCGTAGGAGGCGCGCACGAGGTAGTTCTCGGCCGTCACCTCGCTGCTGCTGCGCTCGAGGATCCGGAAGTCCTGCGGCGTGCCCACGGCCCTGCGGGTGACCGTGCCGCTCTCGGCGCGCAGACCGTTCGCCTCGAGGGTGAAGCGGGCGTCCTCCCAGGCGTGCAGGAGCGAGGTTCCGAATCCGAGCGTGGTCGTCTCCGAGTTGCCCGTGGTGTTGACGAAGGTGAGCTCGGCGGAACCGGACCAGCCGAGCGGTGGTCCGTCCTCGGCCTCGTCCTGAGCCCGCGCGGCGATCGGGACCAGCAGCAGGACGAGCAGGGGAAGGGCGCGGGTGTGGAGGGTCATGCGTATCTCCTCAGCTCTCGAGCACCATCTGATTGCGCAGGCGCTGCGCGGCCGGCGACAGGGGAGCGTACTTCAGAATCTCCTGGATTCCCTGCACGGCCTTGGCGCTGTCGCCGACGGCCTGGTAGAGGACGACCTCGCCGTACAGGTTGTCCGCCAGTCTGTGGAGCCTCTCCGTCACCACGTCCGCCCGCGGGCCCTCCGGGTAGGCGTCCAGGTAGGCGGCCCCGTTGGCCAGCTGCGCGTACTTCGGTGCCAGCTCGTCGAGTCGCGTGCGGGCCAGATCGGCCAGCTCCGCGTCGCCGTCGCTCTCGGCCAGCCGCTGCAGGGCGGTCAGATCCTCGAGGCGGCCGGCGAGCGTGTGGAGACCGCGGCGGGCCTTCTCGGCCACCTCGCCGCCCGGCGCCGCGGCCACGGCCTGCAGGTAGTGGTCGACGGCGTCCGCCTGGCGTCCGAGCCTGCTGTAGAACTGCCCCAGGGCGAGCGCCACGCGAGGCGTCTCGGCGGTGTCGGGGTAGTTGGAGACGAAGGTCTCGAGGAAGTCCGTCTGGTAGATCCCGCCCTCGAAGGTGTCGACGAATCGGGGGTAGAGCTCTTGGCGCTTGCTCTCGAGGTCCGTGATCTCCCCGTCCAGCGTGGCGATGAAGTCGCTCGCCGGGGTCAGCCGCTCTACCTCGTCGAGATGGCGCCGATAGTCGGCGAGCAGGACGCCGAAGTCGCGGGAGAGCTCCGGCTCGTCGAGCAGGGCGTCGCGCTCTTCGTGCAGCCGCGCCAGGCGGAGCTGCTCGGCCCGGGCTCCGACCGGCCAGACGGCCAGCGCGTCGGTTTCCAGGAACTCCCGCACCTCCGACTCCTCGGACTTCTCGGCGTAGTCGAGGAGCACGGCTTGGGTGCTCCTGCGGTAGTCGTCGGCCGGCTTTCGGGTGGCGATCCTGAAGGTGCCTTGACGGGCGTCGGCCGCTTGCACGCGCTCGTCGAAGAAGGGGTGCGTGTTCCAGTACCCGTACTCCTTGGTCTGCGGGATGGCCGCGCCCATCTTGGCCATCAGCTGGCGCGTCCCGTCGGGGTCGAAGCCGGCGGCGGCGGCCATGCGCTGTCCCTCGAGGTCGGCTTCGTCCTCGAACTCGCGGCTGTAGCCCCGCAGCAGGAGCTCACTGACCACCATCCCGGTGGCGGCGGCGCCCTGCACCTTGTTGGTCTCGCGAGCGTACGGATCGTGGGGATCGACCTGGCCGCCGGAGCCCGACGCGGCGACCATGACGCCGACGAGCAGGGCGCTGGAGAGGACGTTCAGCAGCGTCGCCCGCTTCTGCATCCGCATGCCGTGGTGCTGGGTCACGTGGCCGATCTCGTGTCCCAGCAGGCCGGCGAGCATGTCGTCGGAGAGGCCGAGATCGAGGATGCCGCGGGTGACGAAGATCTGGCCGCCGGGCAGGGCGAAGGCATTCGGCACCGGCATGTCGATGAGGTAGAAGGTGAAGGGGAAGTCGTCGAAGCCGGAGGCGTCGGCGAGGCGGTACGCGATGTCGAGCACGCGCTCGTGCTGGACCGGGTCGTCGAGGCGACCGTAGGCCTCGAGGGCCTCCCGGGCCGCCAGCAGGCTCTTGCCGTAGAGGTCCTGATCGGAGATCTCGACGGCCGGCAGCGGGGCCGCCGCGAGCAGCAGCGAGGCCAGGGTCAGGTGGGCGACGAGGGCGCGCATGCGAGTCGAGGCTAGCAGGATGTATGCCATGCGCGGGAGGGCTCCGACGCTGTGGTAGCGTCCATTCGCCCGCCATGAGCGAGACCTCCCGACCGCTCCCTCCAGTCAACGACGCGGACGTCCGCGAGGAGATCGGGCCGCGCGCCGACACCGTCTGGACGCGCCCGTCCGGCGCTCCGGCGCCGGCGAAGCTGGTGGCACGGCGCGTCACCGGCCCGGGCGGTCGCGTGGCCGTCATCGACGGCTGCCGGACGCCGTTCTGCAAGGCCGGAACGGCGCTCAAGGACATGGACGTGGTCGACCTCTCCGGGGTCGTGGCCTCGGAGCTGGTGACCCGGAACAACCTGGATCCCGACGAGATCGGGCTCTCCGTCTTCGGCGTCGTGGTGCCGGCGCTCAACGCTCCGAACCTGGGCCGCGAGGTCGTCTTCCGCGCCGGGCTGCCGATGACCATTCCGGGCACGACGGTCAATCTGGCGTGCGCCTCCTCCAACCGGGCCATCGCGTCCGGTGCCGAGGCCATCCTGACCGGCCAGTGCGACGTCGTCCTGGCGGGCGGCGCGGAGTCGCTCTCGAACGTGCCGATCCGCCTGTCGAAGTCGGCGGCGGACAAGCTGACCGCGTTCTCCAAGGCCAAGAGCCTCGGCCGGCGGTTGTCGGTGCTGGCGTCGCTGCGGCCCAAGGATCTGGTTCCCATTCCACCCGCGATCGCCGAGTACACCACCGGACAGACGATGGGGGAGTCGGCCGAGAAGATGGCGCGGGAGAACGACATCTCGCGCCGCGCGCAGGACGAGATCGCGCTCATGTCCCACCAGCGGGCGGCCGCCGCGACCGAGGAGGGGCGCTTCGCGAATCAGGTCGTGCTGACCTTCCCGCGACCGGACTTCGAGGATCCGGTCTCCGCCGACAACGGGATCCGCTCGGACACCTCGATGGAGGCCCTGGCCAAGCTCAAGCCCGTGTTCGACAAGCGCTACGGGACACTCACGGCAGGCAACTCGAGCCCGATCACCGACGGTGCCTCCGCGGTCCTGCTGATGAGCGAGGAGAAGGCCAGGGCGCTCGGGTACACGCCGCTCGGCTACATCCGGTCGTTCTCCTACGCCGCCCTCGACCCGGGGAGCCAGCTGCTCCAGGGGCCGGCCTACGCCGCGCCCCGGGCGCTCGACGAGGCGGGGCTGACCCTCGGCGACATCGAGCTCGTCGAGATGCACGAGGCGTTCGCGGCCCAGATCGTCTCCAACATGAAGGCCTTCGCGTCGGCCAAGTTCGCCCGCGAGGAGCTCGGACGCAGCGCGCCACTGGGCGAGATCGACCTCGACCGTTTCAACGTGAACGGCGGCTCGATCGCCATCGGCCACCCCTTCGGCGCCACCGGGGGGCGGGTCACGATGCAGCTGCTGCGCGAGATGGAGCGGCGCGGGGGGGGGCGCGGCCGGATGACCGTCTGCGCGGCCGGCGGGGTCGGCTTCGCGATGGTCGTCGAGCGCGAGTGACGGTCTCCGACGACCCGGAGGGCCTGGCCGGCGAGTACCGGCGACAGTCCCGGCGGCGGGATTGGTCGCCGCTCCTCGACGCGTTGCCCTCTCTCGACGGCGCCCTGGTCATGGACCTCGGCTGCGGCGGCGGCGACGTCGCGGAGGTGCTCGTCGCGCGCGGTGCCCGCGTGCTCGGCGTCGACCTCGACGAGGAGCTCCTGACGGCTGCCCGCGCCCGCGGCCTGCCGGGCGCGGAGTTCATCGCCGCCGACCTGCGCCGGGAGTTCCGCCTGCCGATCCAGGTCGACGGGATCTGGTCGAGCTTCCTCGCGGCCTACCACGTCGATCTGTCCGCGGCGCTGCGTCGCTGGGCCGTCCATCTGCCCCCGGGCGGCTGGATCGCCCTGACCGAGATCGACGACCTCTTCGCCCACGAGCCCGTCCCCACACGCACCCGGGAGCTGCTCGACGCCTACGTCGACGAGGCCCTCCGCCTCGAGCGCTACGACTTCCGCATGGGCCGCAAACTGGCCCGTCACCTCGAGGCCGCCGGCTTCCGGGTCGTCCGCGAGCTCGCCCTCGACGACGCCGAGCTCGCCTTCCAGGGACCGGCCTCGGCGGAGGTGCTCGCCGCCTGGTCGCAGCGCCTCGATCGCATGCGCCCTCTGCGCGACGTCTGCGCCCGGCAGGGCGTCTCGGTCCGCGAGGAGCTCCTCGCCGCCCTGGCCGCCCCCGACCACGCCTGCGGTGCGAGCGTCCGGGCCGTCGTCGCGGTGATCCGGTAGGGGAGGGTCTCGTGCCCCTCCGGGAGGGGGCCGCGTCAGCCTTGGTCGCGGGCGAGAAGGAGGAGGGTGAGGTCGTCGGCGAGGGGGCGGTCGGATTGGCGGTGGTCGAAGGCGGCGAGGATGCGGTCGTGGAGGGACTGGGGGGTGCCGGGGGCGGCGAGGAGGGACTGCAGGCGGGGGAATCCGAAGGCGGCGTTGTCGGTGCCGACGGCTTCGGGGAGGCCGTCGGTGAAGAGGGCGAGGGTGTCGCCGGGGGCGAAGGTGAAGGAGCCGGTGCGCACGGCGGTGTCGGTGCGCATGCCCAGAGGCAGGCTCCCCTCGGTGTCGACCTCCCGCACCTCGCCGGTCGCGGTACGCAGCAGCGGGAACGGGTGCCCGGCGCAGGCGTAGTCGACCCGCTCCGTCGTCGGATCGAGGAGGCAGTAGAAGAGGGTCATGAAGGCGCGCCGGTCTCCGGTACGGCAGAGGACGCGGTTGAGGAAGGAGAGGACGGCCTCCGGCTGCGGGTCCAGATCGAGGGCGGTGCGCAGGCTCGCGTTGGCGATCGCCATCAGGAGGCCCGCGGCGATGCCGTGCCCCGAGGCGTCACCCACCAGCACGGCCAGGCGCCCGTCTCCGGTGGGGAGGAAGTCGAAGTAGTCGCCCCCGATCGTGTTCGCCGTGCGGTAGGAGTGGGCGAAGGAGAAGCCGTGCACGGCCGGCGCTGCGTCGGGCAGCAGGTCGCGCTGCAGCTGCCGCGCCACCTCGAGCTCGTCGCGAAAGCGCACCCTGTCGACCAGCTCCATCGCGAGCAGGTAGACGAGACCGCAGATGCTCGAGAGGAAGAAGAGGGGCGAGAAGTCGATCGCGATGTCGCGCGTCCCCACCCCGAGCTGCAGCTGGTTGACGTCGAGGAGCCCGAACACGGCGATCGCCAGGCAGGCGGCGAAGAGGATGCGGCGCGGCGGTGAGAGCTTGTAGGAGAGGCCGAGGAAGACGACCTTGAGGCGGTGGAAGAAGCGCTGGTTGCGCCCTTCCGGCTCCGCGCCCTCGATGTCGCGCGAGAGCACTTCGTAGACCGTCGATGCCTCGCGGTCGAAGAGGTGGCGCAGGTGATCCACCTGCACCCCCTCCGTGTAGCGCTCGACGAAGGAGCGCGCGTCACGGATGACCTGTCGCGCTCGCGTGGCAGTCATCTCTCGTCCACAGTCCCGGCTGGAGGTACGGCGTCGTGTGGGGAGAGTTTTGCAGGTCCCGCCGCTGCGGTCGAGCGGGGGAAGGCTAGAGCGGCACGGCGCCGCCGTAGTCGACGCCGGTCAGGTACGCGACATCGCGCTTCCAGGTGGTGAGGTCTTCCCGTCGGAAGGCCGAGAGCCGATCGTGACCGCAGGCGCGTGCCAGCACCTTCATCAACTCGACGCTGGCGTGGAGGAAGCGGGCCAACCGCGCCGCCGCCTCGTCGACCGGGAGCCGCGCCCGCAGATGCTCCTTCTGGGTCGCGATGCCCACCGGACAGTTGTTCGTGTGGCAGGCGCGCATGGCGAGGCAACCGATCGCCTGCAGGGCCGAGTTCGCGAGGGCGACGCCGTCGGCCCCGAGGGCCATCGCTTTGGCGAAGTCGGCGGGAGTGCGCAGCCCGCCGGTGACGATGAGGGTGACCTCGCCGCTCAGCCCGCAGCGATCGAGGTGGCGGCGCGCGCGGGCCAGGGCGGGCAGGGTGGGGACCGAGATGTTGTCGCGAAAGAGTAACGGCGCGGCCCCGGTGCCGCCGCCCCGGCCGTCCAGGATGACGTAGTCGACCCCGACCCGCAGCGCCGCGTCGAGATCGGCCTCGACATGCTGGGCCGAGAGCTTGAAACCGATCGGAATGCCTCCGGTGCGCTCGCGCACCTCGTCGGCGAAGCGCCGGAAGTCGTCCACGCTCTCCCACTCGGGGAAGCGGGCCGGCGAGACCGCCGGCTCTCCTTCCCGCAGGCCGCGTACCTCGGCGATCTTGCCGCGGACCTTCTCGCCCGGCAGATGACCGCCGGTGCCGGTCTTGGCGCCCTGGCCGCCCTTGAAGTGGAACGCCTGGACCTTCTCGAGCTTCTCCCAGGAGAAGCCGAAGCGAGCCGAGGCGAGCTCGTAGAGGTAACGCGAGCAGGCCCGCTGCTCCTCCGGCAGCATTCCCCCTTCGCCCGAGCAGATCGCCGTGCCTGCGGCCTCGGCTCCCGTCGCCAGGGCCACCTTCGCCTCCTCGGAGAGCGCGCCGAAGGACATGTCGGAGACGAAGAGCGGAATGTCGAGGACCAGCGGCTTCGCGGCCCGCGGACCGAGCACGAGCTCTGTGGCCACCGGCTCGCCGTCGAGCCGCGGCGGGCGGGCGAGCTGGGCGGTGACGATCTGGAGGTCGTCCCAGGTGGGGAGCTCGGTGCGCGGCACCCCCATCGCCGCCACCGGACCGTGGTGACCGACACCCTCGATGCCGCCCGCGGCCAGTGTGTGGACGAGCTTGACGTGGGGCTCCGCCGGCGTCCCCTTCGAGTGGTCCTGGAAGCGACCCTGGTAGGCGTCGCCGTTCCACGGCTGGGGGTTCTCGCGTGCCCAGCCCGCGACCTCGTCTTCGTCCACCCAGACCGCCCCCTCCTCGACCCACGACCGGAAGCGGGGGAGGCGCTCGGCGTTGTCGTAGGCGCTGACTCCGGTGGTGAAGCGGAAGTCCCAGCCGTGCACGCCGCACACCAGGTCCTCGCCGCGAACCGAGCCGTCCGCCAGCAGGGCACCGCGGTGGAGGCAGCGGCCGTAGAGCACCGAGACCTCCTCGTCCCAGCGCACCAGAACCAGGTCGACCCCTGCCACCGTCGCGCCGAAGGGCCGCCGATCCGTCAGGTCGTTCCACCCGGCCACCTGCACTCGTCTCATCGCGCTCTCCTTCCACCGGGCCTTCCGTCGGGGCCTCGCGCAACCCTACGCGGCGCGTCTGTGAACGGTTCTGTGCAGGATAGCGGCTCACGCGCCCCGGCGCACGGCTCCGACGTCTCGCGCGTTTCGGAGCCAATCCGGATGCGGGGAGGAGGCGTAGAATCCGGGCATGCCCGAAACGCTCGCTCGCGTGGTCGTCGGCTGTCTCTACGCCTATCTGGCGCTCGGCCTGGCGGTGGCGATCGGCTTCGTCGCCCGGGGGCTCGCGAGGATCGATGCGCGAGGGACCGGTGCCACGTGGGGGTTCAGGCTGCTCGTTCTGCCCGGATGCACGCTGCTCTGGCCCCTGGTGCTGAAGCGCTGGTTGCGTGGCGGTCCGCCGGAGGAGCGCAACGCCCATCGCGTCGCCTCGGCGAGGTCGACCTCGTGATCCTGCCCCTTCGCCGATGCCATCGCGGGCTCTGGCTCTGCCTGGCGATCCTCCTGCCGCTCCTCCTCTGGGCGGCGCTGGAGGCGAGGCCGCCGCGGGTGGCGCCGCAGGAGCTCCCGGCCGCGGTCCGGCCACCGGCGGGACCGTGAGCCACGCCTACGAGGCGGTCGGCTGGAACCGCCAGAAGCGGCTCTACGATCTGACCCTGGCGGCCGGTGTCTCGCTCTACCTGGTCGTCTTCCTCGGTGTCTCCCTCTGGCTGCGCCCGGGCGCGACCGCCGAGACGTTGCTCCTGCGAGGCTCGGGCACGGCGGCGTTCCTGCTCCTCCACCTCATCCTCTCGATCGGTCCCCTCTGCCGTCTCGACGAGCGGTTCCTGCCCCTGCTCTACAACCGACGGCACCTCGGCGTCACCATGTGCCTGCTGGCCGCCGTCCACGGCGGCCTGGCGATCGTCCAGTTCCACGCCTTCGGCGACCGCGATCCGCTGGTCAGCTTGCTGTCGTCGAACGGCGGATTCGAGGGCGGCGGAGTCTTTCCCTTCCAGGTGCTTGGTTTCGTGGCCCTGGCGATCCTCGTGCTCATGGCCGCCACCAGCCACGACTTCTGGCTGGCGCAGCTGACGCCACCGGTCTGGAAATCGCTCCACATGCTCGTCTACGGGGCCTACGGTCTGATCCTGCTGCACGTGGCCCTGGGGGCCCTCCAGGCGGAGCGCAGCCCCTGGCTGGCCGGCCTGACGGCGGTGGGCCTGGCGTGGGTGGCGGGGCTGCATCTGGTGGCGGGATGGCGCGAGCGGCGGCGCGACATCGAGCGCCGGCACGCGAACGGGTACGTGGCCGTCTGCTCGGTGGAGGAGATCCCGGAGGGCCGCGCCGTCGTCGCCACGCTCGGCGGCGAGCGGGTGGCCGTCTTCCGGTACGAGGGCAGGGTGTCCGCCGTTTCGAACGTCTGCCAGCACCAGAACGGACCCCTCGGCGAGGGGAGGATCCTCGACGGGTGCATCACCTGTCCCTGGCACGGCTTCCAGTATGACCCGGCCAACGGCGCCTCGCCACCGCCGTTCACCGAGAAGGTGCCGACCTTCCGGGTGCGCATCGACGACGGCCGGGTGCTCGTCGATCCCCGGCCGCTTCCCGCCGGTACGCCCGTACCGCCGGCCTGCTGGAGCGAGGTGGCCACGTGAAGCGCAGTGAGGAGCTCTACGTGGGATATCGGAAGCGGGCGCCGGAGGGCGTGGCACGGTTCCTCCGTCCCCGGCTCGCGCTGCTCGCGGTGCTCCTCGCCGCTCTCGGCGCCCTGGTCGCCGCGGCACAGCGGCCCTTCGATCCGGGGCGTTTCGGTCTCGGTGACGAACGGACGGTGGAAGGCGTGCTTCTCGAGCACCCCTATCCGATGGTGGCGGTGGGGGATGAAGGCAGGGGCGACCTCGAGCTCCTCGTCCTCTTCGGGAAGCACGGCGCAGCACCCGCGGTCCGCGGCCTCGACGGTCATCGTGTGCGCCTCCGCGGCACTCCGATCGAACGCGGGCGGCGCACCATGCTGCAGCTCGTCGACGGCACTCTCGAGGATCTCGCCGTCGACCGGGCCTCCCTCCCGGAGCCGGTGGACGTGGGTCCGGCGGTGCTGCGCGGCGAGATCGTCGACACCAAGTGCTTCCTGGGCGTCATGAAGCCGTCGCGGGAGGCGCCGCACCGCGAGTGCGCCCGCAACTGCGTGGCGGGCGGCATCCCGCCGGCCCTGTGGGTGCCGACCGGGGAGGGGGAGGATGCCCTCTTCCTCCTGGTCGACCGGCACGGAATGCCGGTCGGCCCCGTGGTGCTCCCCTGGATCGGCCGGCCGGTCGAGCTGCGCGGTGCCGTATGGCGCGTGGGCGACGTGCTCCTGCTCGCGGTCGAGGGCTACCGAGCCGTGGAGGCCGCGTGAGCACGCTCGAGCGCGGAGCAGGCGCCGGACTCCGGATCGACGCCCCGGCGGTCGAGCCCTTCCGCCAGGGGCGCTACCTGGTGCGCTGGGCGTGCTCGGAGGCCGATCTGGACGAGGCCCTGCGCCCGCGCTTCCGCGTCTTCAACGAGGAGCTGGGCGAGGGCTGGCCTCGTCGGTCGCGACCGGTCGCGACGAGGACCGGTTCGACGCCCACTGTCATCATCTTCTGGTGGAGGACCACGTCACCGGGGCGGTGATCGGTACCTACCGGATGCAGACCGAGCGGATGGCCCGGCGCGGCGTGGGCTTCTACTCCGACGGCGAGTTCCCACCTCGAAGACCTGCCGGACGCGGTCCGCTCCGCGGCGGTGGAGGTCGGCCGCGCGTGCATCGGCCGGGAGCACCGGTCGCGAGCGGTCCTCTTCCTGCTCTGGAGGGGCCTGGCCGGCTACCTGACGGCCACGGGCTGCAGCCATTTCTTCGGCTGCTGCTCCCTGACCGGCACCGACCCGGCCCTCGGACGGCGCGCGCGGCTCGAGCTGGAGCGCGCGGGTCTGGTGCATCCGGAGGTCGCGGTGAGGGTGCGGCAGGACCTGGTCTGCCCTCCGGGGAGCCCACGCCGGGGGCTTTCCAGCTGCCCCCGCTGTTCCGGACCTACCTGCGCTACGGATCCACGGTGGTCAGCCCGCCCGCCATCGATCGCGAGTTCGGGACGGTCGACTTCCTGGTGCTCTTCGACCGAACGCGGCTCGACGCGCGCTCCCGGCGTCTCTTCTTCGGGGAGCCCCTTGAGGCGCGCCTGGCGCGTCGCGTGGCGCAGCTCGGCCCTGGCCCTCTGGACGCTCCTGTGCACGATCCAGGTGGCTTTCGCCAAGGTCGCCCTGCGTCCCTGGCCGGAGGCGGCGTGGCGCTGGAGGGGTCGCTGGATGAGGCGATGGGGCCTGGGGTTCCGACACGTGCTCTCCATCGACCTGCGCGTCGACGGCGAGCCGCCGCCGGAGCCCTTCTTCCTGGTCAGCAACCACCTCGGGTACCTCGACATCCCGCTCTTCGCGGCGGTGGCCAACGTGGTCTTCGTGGCCAAGTCGGAGGTTTCGGGATGGCCGTTGCTGGGCACGGTCTGTCGCGTCGCCGACACGGTCTTCGTCGTTCGCGCGTCCCGTCGTGACTCGCTGCGCGCCAACGAGGCGCTGGTCGAGCACATGCAGGCGGGCCACAGCGTGTTGCTCTTCCCCGAGGGCACGACATCGGACGGGCGCCGCATCGGGCCGTTCCGCCCGCCGCTGCTCCAGGCTCCCGCCCGGTGCGGCCGGCCGGTGTACGCGGCGGTCGTGGAGTACGCCACCGCGGAAGGCGATCCGCCCGCCTCCGAGGCGGTGTGCTGGTGGGGAGACATGCCCCTTCTGCCGCACCTCAAGGTGCTGCTGGGGGTCTCGACGATCACGGCGCGCTTGCGGTTCTCGCCGCGAGCCGTGCAAGAATCCGATCGCAAGTTGCTGGCGGCCCGGCTCCACGAGTCGGCGCTTCGCCTGGCGGGAGATCGGGAGAGGGAGGACGAGGTTTGGCAGGTGGCTCGAGGCTCGCTCTAGAGAGCATCCGTTTGTTGGACGAGGGGCGGGACCTGTTGAGCGGTCTCGCGCGGGAGGCCTACGTCGCCGAGCCCCCCATCTCCCTGGGTACCGTCGGCGGTCACGTCCGGCACTGCCTGGACTTCTACCGGTGCTTCTTGCGCGGTCTCGGCGACGGCAGGGTCGACTACGACGCGCGCGGCCGCGACCGCGCGGTAGAGGAGTCCCCCGAGCTGGCTCTGGTCGTGTTGGAGGAGGTCTGTGACGAGCTCGAGCGGATCTCGCCGGAGGTCGAGGACCGGCGGCTCGAAGCGGTGCGGGGCACGCTCGGAGCCGGCGCGACCGACGCCTCGACGGTGGGGCGTGAGCTGCAGTTCCTGGCCAGCCACACGGTGCACCACTTCGCCCTGATCGGGGCGTTGCTGCGGGTCCAGGGGGTCGACCCGGGGCCGGACTTCGGGGTCGCCCCGTCGACGCTGGAGCATCGGCGGCAGCTCGCGGTGCGGTGAGCCCGGGCTCGTCACGGCGCGGCGCGCCGGGTCCGTGGTGGATCGCGGCGTTCGCGCTGCTGGTCGGCTGCGGGACGGTCGATCCGCAGATCTGGAGCGAGTCGCTGCGCACGCTGGCGGGAGGGCAGCCGTGGGTGCTCCTGTGTGTGCTCGGGCTCGCCACGCTGGTTTCGGAGGACCTGACCTGTGTCGCCGGCGGACTGCTGGTGGCGGAGGGACGACTGGAGCTGGGGCCGGCCATCGTCGCGTGCGGGGTGGGCATCTTCCTCGGCGATCTGGCGCTGTTCGGCGCTGGACGGTGGATCGGTCGGCCGGTGCTGGCCAGCCGCTGGGTGCGCAAGCGCGTCACCGAGGGCGCCCTGGACCGGGCCGCGCGATGGCTCGAGCACTGGGGGGCCTGGGTCGTCGTGGCGACGAGGTTCGTGCCGGGTAGCCGCCTGCCCACGTACGTCGCGGCTGGCGTCCTGCGCACCAGCTTCTGGGAGTTCACCGGCCTCTTCGCCCTGGCGGTCGTCCTCTGGACGCCCCCTCTCGTCTGGTTGTCGGCAGTCCTCGGTGAGCGGGCCCTGCACACGCTGGAGAGCAGCCGCTGGCGCTTGTGGGTGGTCCTCGGCGTCGCCGTGGTGCTCGTCCTCGTGCTGCGCTGGGTGGCACGCCTGATCACCTCGCACGAGGCGCGCCGCCGCCTCGTCGGCCGGTTGGGGCGCTGGCGCCGATGGGAGTTCTGGCCGCCGTGGGTCTTCTACCCACCGGTGGTCGCCTACTGCGGCTGGCTGGCGCTGCGACACGGCGGACCGACCGTGTTCACCGCCGCCAACCCCGCCATCCCCGCGGGAGGCTTCGTCGGTGAGTCGAAGCGCGACCTGCTCGAGCTGGTGGGCGCTGGGGTGGAGGGGGCCGCCCCCCCTCCCTGGACGTTCCTCGGCGGCGGGCTCTCCCTGGCGCAACGGATGGCGCAGCTGGAGAGGTTCCTCACCACGCCGGGGGTCGCCTTTCCCCTGGTTCTCAAGCCGGACTCCGGTCAGCGCGGTTCCGGAGTGGCCATCGTGCGCGACCGGTGGGCGGCACGGGCCTACCTCGAGAGCGCCACGGAGGACGTGCTGGCTCAGTCGTGGGTCGACGGCCTGGAGCTCGGTCTCTTCTACGTGCGTCGCCCGGGCGAGGAGACCGGACGTCTCGTCGGCGTCACGGAGAAGGTCCTGCCCGTGGTGACCGGCGACGGGCGGCGCACCGTACGCGAGCTGGTTCTGGACGACGACCGGGCCGTCCTGCTCGCCGATCTCTACCTCGCGCGGCTCGACGGGCAGCTGCGACGCGTTCCCGCCGCGGGAGAACGCGTGCCCCTTGCCCAGCTCGGCACGCACTGCCGCGGAGCCGTCTTCCTCGACGGCGGAGAGCTCGCGACCGAGGCCCTCTCCACGACGGTCGACCGGCTGTCGCGCAGCCTCCCGGGCTTCCACTTCGGGCGCTACGACGTGCGGGTGCCGTCGCGGGAGGCGGCGAGGGAGGGACGCGACCTCGCCGTGCTGGAGGTCAACGGCGTCACCTCGGAGCCCACCCACGTCTACGACCCGCGCTACGGTGCGCTGGCGGCCTACCGGGCCTTCTTCTGGCAGTGGCGCACCGCCTTCGAGATCGGCGCCGAGAACCGGAGGCGGGGAGTGCCGACGGTCGGCCTGCGCAGGTTGTGGGCGGACTGGCGGGCCTACCGGCGAAGCGCCGTGACGCACCCACCCGAGCCGCCTCTTCCGGTTCCGGATGGCGGAGACGGAGTCGCGGCGTGAGCGTTGCGGGGACCGAGGTCGTGCTCGGTCTGGGATCCAACGTCGAGCCCGAGATCAACCTGCCGCGGGCGGTCGCGGGTCTCGCCGGCGTGGTCGAGATCGTGCGCCTGTCGCGCGTCTACGAGAGCGACCCGGTGGGAGCACCGGGCAGCCCACGCTTCCTCAACGCCGCGTTGGTCGCCCGCACCGGTGCCACGGCGGCGCAGCTCAAGCACGACCTGCTGCGGCCGCTCGAGTCTCGCCTGGGCCGGCGCCGATCCCCGGACCCGAATGCGCCGCGGGAGATCGACCTGGACATCCTCCTGTTCGGCGACCGGGTCGTGAGCGATCCCGCGCGGCACCTCGAGATCCCGGATCCGGCCCTCGCCTGGGCCGCCCACGTTCTGCTGCCCGCGGCCGAAGTGGCCCCCGACGCCGTGCACCCGCGGCTCGGGGTCAGCCTGGGCCGACTCGCGGCGCGGATCGCCCGGCCGCCCGACATGCGGCTGCGCGACGATCTGGACCTGACGGCGTCACTGGGAAACAATGCCCCATAGGCTGCGTAGAGACGGTGGCGGGGCCGACCCGCCCACGATCGAACCAGACGACGAGGTCCATGCCATGCGGAGGAGCGTGAAGAGAACGCTCGTCGCCCTGTTCGTGCTGCCGCTCGCGGCGATCGGCTTGGCGGCGGGTTGCGGCGGGCGCGGCGCGGGAGTCCCCGAGGCGGCGCAGACGAAGGGGAAGGCTGCGGCCGAGGAGCCGGAGGACGAGGCGGTGCCGGTCGAGGTCGCCACCATCGGGCGGGGGCCGATCGAAGAGGTCCTCCGCTTCTCCACCAACCTCGAGGCCGAGGAGGCCGTCCAGGTGGTCTCCCAGGCCGCCCGGCAGGTCACCCAGCTCCTGGTCGAGGAGGGGGACGACGTCGCGCGCGGGGCGGTGCTCCTGCGTCTCCAGGACGAGGAGCAGCGCACCGAGCTGGAGCGGGTCCGGAGCCAGCTCGCCAAGGCCGAGCGGGAGTACGAGCGCCAGCAGAGCCTCTTCGATCAGCAGCTGGTGAGCGAGCAGGCGATGAACGACTCCACCTACGAGCTGGAGCAGTTGAAGCTGCGCCTGCAGGACGCGGAGCGGCAGCTTTCCTACGCCACCGTGCGGGCGCCGGTCGCCGGGACCATCACCCAACGCATGGTCAACGTCGGCGACCAGGTCACCGTCAACCAGCACCTCTTCGACATGGTGGATTTCGACTCCATCGTCGCCAGGGTGTACGTGCCGGAGAAGGCCATGCCGCGCCTGCGCGTCGGGCAGGAGGCCCGGATCCTCGCCACGGCGTTCGGTGACGAGCCCCACTTCGGCCGGATCGACCGCATCGCTCCGGTCGTGGACCCGCGGACCGGCACGGTGAAGGTGACCGTCGCGATCCCCCGCAGCCAGGCCCTGGTGCCCGGAATGTACGTGTCGGTGGAGCTGGTGACCGAGGTGCACGAGGACGCGATCCTGGTGCCCAAGCGAGCGGCCGTCTACGACGACGACCAGATCTTCGTCTTCCGGGTCGTGGAGGGCGTGCGCCCGGCCGCGGCGCAGGACGGTGGAGAGCCCGGGGACGATGCCGCGGCCGGAACCGAGGCGGTCACCGAGGGAACCGACGGGGAGCCCGAGGAGGCCCGCGGCCCGTACCTGACGGTGGAGCGGCTGCGGCTGCGCCCGGCCCTGGAGAGCCGCGAGTACCTCGAGCCGGCGGACGGCATCGAGCCTGGGGACCGGCTGGTGGTGGCCGGACAGACCGGGCTCAAGGACGGCTCCGAGGTCCGGCTGGTGGGGGATCGGGTGAGTGAGGACTCCCGCCGCCGCGCGAGCTTCCTGACCTCCCGTCCGGTGGCCATCACCATGGTCTTCGTGGCCGTGGTGGTGTTCGGCTGGTTCTCCTACGGGCGCCTGCCGGTCACCCTGATGCCGGAGCTCAGCTACCCGACGCTGACGGTGCGCACCGAGTACCCGGGCGCCGCGCCGGAGGAGGTGGAGAACGACGTCAGCCGTCCGATCGAGGAGGCCCTCGGCGTGGTCGGAGGGCTGCGTCGGATCTCCAGCGTCTCCCGGGCCGACGTCTCGGACGTGATCCTCGAGTTCTCCTGGGACACCGAGATGTCCGAGGCGATTCAGGACTCGCTCGAGAAGCTCGACCTGATCCTGCTGCCCGAGGAGGCGGAGCGGCCGTTGATCCTGCGCTTCGACCCCTCCCTCGACCCGGTGCTCGAGCTCTCCCTCTCCGGACGGGGAGACCGTTTCGCCGGCGAGGAGGGCTTGCGGCGCCTGCGCCGGGTCGCCGATCTGCAGGTCAAGCGCGCCCTCGAGCCGATCAAGGGCGTGGCGGCGGTCCGGGTGCGTGGCGGGCTGGAAGAGGAGATCCACGTGCTCCTCGACGAGGAGGCTCTGGCGCGCACCGGGCTCTCCATCCAGGCCGTCATCGATCGCTTGGCGCAGGAGAACATCAATCTGGCCGGCGGCACGCTGACCGAGGGGCGCACCGAGTACATGGTGCGGACCCTCAACGAGTACCAGGATCTCGGGCAGATCGAGAACACGGTCGTCGCCAGCTTCGAGGGCCGGGACGTCCGCATCCGCGATCTCGGCCGCGTCGAGCGCTCGCACAAGGAGCGCCAGATCCTCACCCGCACCAATTCGGGCGAGAGCGTCCAGATCGACCTCTTCAAGGAGGCGGACGCCAACATCGTGGCCCTGGCGCAGCGGGTCCGTGCGGCGCTCGGTACCTTCGACTTCGACGCACCCGCCGAGCCGAGGGCGAAACCGCCGGTGCGCGGGCCCGGCCGGGGACCGGGTGGCGGCGGTGTGCGGCTGGAGCCGGCGGGGTTGGTGGCACAGCTCTACAAGGACGAGGGGGTGCGCCTCGAGATCTCGGCCGACCGCTCGCTCTTCATCCAGAGCTCCATCGCCGAGGTCCGCAACACGGCGCTGCTCGGCGGTCTGCTCGCCGTGCTGGTGCTCTTCCTCTTCCTGCGCGACCTGAGGACGACGGCGATCGTCGCCATCTCGATCCCGATCTCGCTGCTGGTGACCTTCGCGCCGCTCAACCTCCTCGGCATTTCGCTCAACATCATGTCGCTCGGCGGTCTCGCGCTGGGCGTCGGCATGCTCGTCGACTCCTCGATCGTCGTCCTGGAGTCGATCTTCCGGTGCCGTGAGGAGGGCGACTCGCTGGCCACGGCCGCGGAGCGCGGCACCCTCGAGGTACGGGGTGCGGTCGTCGCCTCGACCCTCACGACGATCGCGGTCTTCTTCCCGATGGTGTTCGTCGAGGGCGTGGCGGGACAGGCCTTCGGCGACCTGGGCCTGGCCGTCGTCATGTCGCTGCTGGCCTCGCGGGCGGTCGCCCTCTTCCTCATTCCCATGCTGGCGAGCCGCAAGGGTAGGGGCCTCGCAGAGACGCCGAGGGAGGGTCTGCGCTTCTGGCCGCTCGCCGTGTGGAACCTCACACGGCACGACGTGCGCGCCTACTTCAGGCGCTCCGGGCCGGCGAGCCCGGCCGGCGAGGAGGCGGCGGAGCGGGGCCGCGTCGGCCTGCTGCGCTGGATCGGCGCGCTGCCGTTCCTGCTCTACGTGGCGGTGCGCCTCGTCCTCGGCACGCTGTTCGAGGTGATCGGCAAGCTGATCCTCGCCCTCTTCTTCGCCATCGTGTGGATCGGGAAGCGGTTCGTGGTGCCGATCCTGGCGTTCGTCTTCGGCCTCCTGATGAAGTGGCCGCTGGCGGCGGCCGGGGCGCTGCTGGCCTGGCTGCAGGAGAGCTACCCGTCGAGCCTCCGCCGGACCCTGGCGCGACCCCTCCTCACCCTGGTCGTGGTGGCGGCCTGCTTCGGCGTCGCCACCTGGGCACTGTCGCGTCTGGACACGGAGCTGCTGCCGGAGGTGCACCAGGGCGAGTTCACGGTCGAGGTGGCCCTGCCCGTGGGCACACCGCTCGAGGAGACCGAGGCGGTCGTCTCGCCGGTGGAGGAGGCGATCCTCTCCGAGCGCGAGCACATCGAGTCCCTCCTGCTCACCGTGGGCTACGATCCGTCGACCTCGAACCGCTCGGACGAGGGCGAGCACACGGCGCGCTTCAAGGTGCTGCTCGATCGCGCCGACCCGGCTACCGAGGAGGCGGTGATCGCGCGGCTGCGCCGCCGCTTCGCCGCCATCCCCGACGTCGACGCGAGGGTCACCCGGCCGGTGCTGTTCAGCTTCAAGGCGCCGATCGAGGTCGAGGTCCACGGCGAGGACCTGGTCGAGCTGCGCAGGCTGGCGGAACGGACCGTGGCGACGCTGGCGGCCCTGCCGGAGCTCGCCGACGTCGAGACGACCCTGCGCCGCGGCGCCCCCGAGGTGCAGGTGGTCTACGACCGTGACCTCCTGGCCCGCTACGACATGGCTCCGCAGACCGTGGCGCGGCTCGTCCGCGACGAGGTCCAGGGCAACGAGGCGACCCGCTACAACCTGAAAGACCGGCGGATCCCCATCGTCGTGCGGCTCGAGGAGGAGGACCGCCGCTCGGTCGAGGACGTGCGCCGGCTGATCGTCAACCCGGGCGGGGCGAAGCCCATCCCGCTCTCGGCCGTCGCCGACGTGGGCCTGGGGGAGGGACCGAGCGAGGTGCGCCGGGTCGACGGCCGCCGTGTGGCCCTCATCACGGCCAACCTGGGGGAGGGTGCCTCCCTGGGTCAGGCGGTCGATCGCATTCGCGACGTGTTGGACGGGCAGGAGTGGCCGTCGGGCACGACGTTCTTCCTCGCCGGTCAGAACGAGGAGTGGGAGCGCAGCCGCAGCAGCTTGTGGCTGGCGATGGCCCTTTCCGTGTTCCTCGTCTACGTGATCATGGCGGCGCAGTTCGAATCGCTCCTGCACCCGCTGGTCATTCTCTTCGCGATCCCGCTGGCCTTCTTCGGTACCGTGCTGACGCTGCTGGCACTCGGCATCAGCCTCTCGATCGTGGTCTTCCTGGGCATGATCATGCTGGCCGGGATCGTGGTGAACAACGCCATCGTCCTGGTGGACTACGTCAACGTCCTGCGCCGCCGCGGCATGGAGCGCGAAGAGGCGGTGGTGACCGCCGGGTCGGTGCGCCTCCGGCCGATCCTGATGACGACGGCGACGACGGTCCTCGGCCTCCTGCCGATGGCCGTCGGTCTCGGCGACGGCGCCGAGCTGCGCACGCCGATGGCGATCGCCGTAATCAGCGGCCTGGTCGTCTCGACCCTGCTGACCCTGTACGTGATCCCGGTGCTCTACAGCCTGCTGGAGGACCTGAAGACGCGCCTGGCCCCCGCAGCCGACGAGGAGACGGCGGAAGGGCTGGCGCCGGAGGCCTCGCCCTCCTGAGAGGAGATCGGATGACGCCCGACCAGGACGATCGACTCGAATCCCGGCTGCCGCGCTTCTCGCTGGATCGCCGCATCGCGGTTCTCATGATCCTCGTGACGCTCGTCGTCCTCGGCGTGGTGGCGACGCTGTCGGTGCCGCTCGAGCTCTTCCCGTCGGGCTTCGAGGCACCGCATCTGTCGGTGCAGGTCCCCTGGCGCGACGCCCCGTCGAAGGAGACCCTGGACAAGATCGTCCTGCCGCTCGAAGAGGAGCTCTCGACGGTCGGCGGGTTGGACAAGATCGACTCCTACGCGCGGACCGGGCTGGGAATGGCCAGCCTGACCTTCAAGCAGGGCACCGACATGGACGTGGCCTACCGCGAGGTGCGCGACCGGGTCGAGCGTGCCCGGGCCCGGATGCCGGAGGACGTCGAGCAGGTCTTCATCTTCAAGGACGACGTCTCCGGCATTCCGATCTTCTTCATCGGCTTGGCGATCGATCCGGCCGTGGTCGACGTCTACAACCTGATCCAGGACGAGGTGGTGCTGCCGATCGAGCGCATCGACGGCGTCGCCTCGGTCGAGACGCACGGGCTGGAGGAGAAGGAGATCCTGATCGAGCTCGACCGCGAGAAGACGGCGGCCGCGGGTCTCAACATCTACGATCTGGCGCGCAACCTCTCGGGCGACAACTTCACCTTGTCGAGCGGCGACGTCCTGCACGGCGGGCGAAAGCTCGCCCTGCGCTCGGTGTCGCGCTACTCCTCGCTCGAGCAGCTCCAAAACCGACTGGTGGGCCCGCAGACGCGGCTGGGCGACATCGCCACCGTGCGCTACGACCTGCCCGAGACCAACTACCGGGTGCGGGCGATGAGCCGGCCCGCGGTCGCGCTCGGGGTGATGAAGGAGGGTGACGCCAACACCCTGGAGGTGGCGGAGCGGGTCAACGAGGTGGTGGAGGAGCTCAAGCGCGACCCCCGCCTCCAGCTGGTGGGAGTGACCGAGCTCTTCGACCAGGGTGACGTGATCAAGGAGTCGCTCCGCACTCTGCTTTCCTCGGGCATGGTGGGCGGCGTGCTGGCCTTGGCGGTGCTCCTCTTCTTCCTGCGGCGCGTGCGGATGACGATCATCGTGACCCTGGCGATTCCGCTGTCGCTGCTCGTGGCGCTGACCGTCATGTACTTCGCCGGGGAGTCGCTGAACATCCTCACCCTGCTGGCGTTGATGATCTCGGTGGGGCTGTTGGTGGACAACTCGGTGGTGGTGGCCGAGAACGTCTTCCGGCTGAGCCGCAGCGGCATGTCGCGCCGGGACGCCTGCATCCGCGGGGCCGGGGAGATCGCGCTGGCGATCACCATGGCGACCCTGACGACGGTGATCGTCTTCCTGCCCGTATCGCTCGTCGAGGGGATGTTCCAGTTCTTCCTGCTGCGGCTGTCGATCCCGATCTCGGTGTCGCTGCTCGGGTCGCTGCTGGTGGCGCTCGTCCTGGTGCCGCTGGCCGTCTACTTCACCCTCCCGGAACCCGAGGAGGCGCGACACGAGGAGGAGCACTTCCTCTTCGGCTTGCTGCAGCGGCTCTACGAGCTGACGTTCGGCTGGCTCAACCACGTCTACACCCGGATGCTCGCCTTCTTCCTGCGCCGGCGGCTCGACCTGATCCTCATCGTGCTGGGGCTCTTCGTTCTGACGAGTGCCGTCCCCATGCGCAAGGTGAAGTTCGTGCAGGTGCAGGAGGAGGCGCGGGGCGGCTTCGAGCTGCAGGTGACCTTCCCGCAGAACACCACCCTCGAGGAGGCGGAGGAGTACTTCCGCACCGCGGAGAAGACCGTCGAGGACCTCGCCCCGGAGCTCGACCTGGACGGCTGGTTCCTCTTCCATCGCTCGACCTACGGCGAGCTCCAGGGCTGGTTCAAGAGCCCACGGACCAACAAGGTGACGCCGCGCCAGGCGACCGAGAGGGTCATGGCGGCGCTCCCCGAGCGCGGCGGCGTCGAGGTCTTCGCGGGCGAGGACCAGCAGGGGTCCGAGGACGAGCGGAGCCAGTCGACGCAGGCGTTCACGCTCGAGGGCGAGGACGCCGAGCAGCTCGACGTCGTGGGAGACCGGCTGGAGGACCTCTTCCGGACGGTGCCCGGCGTGCTCGGCGTCAAGAAGGCGGGGGAGGAGCTGCCCAACGAGCTGGCCCTCGATCTCGACCGCGAGCGGGCGCAGGCCCAGGGCATCAACCCGACGGTGGTCGCCACGGTCGTGGGCTACGCCCTGCGCGGCCAGAAGCTGCCGCGCTTCCGTGCCGCGGGCAAGGAGATCCCGGTCACCGTCCGCTTCCAGGAGGAGGACCGCGACTCCCTCGACGAGCTGTCCGACTTCGCCGTGCCCACCGAGCACGGCGCCCTCGTGCCGCTCTCCACGATCAGCGAGCCGCGCTTCCTCTCCTCCCAGCAGCGGATCTTCCGCAGCAACAAGCGCACGTCGCGCACCATCACCCTCGAGCTGGTCGAGGGTGAGGAGGAGGCGACCCGCGAGCGCCTGACCGCGCTGGTGTCGGCGATCGACTTGCCGGAGGGGATGACCTGGGGCGGCAGCGGCGGCATGACCAGCCTGCAGGAGGACCTGTCGGCGATGAAGTTCGCGGGCGCCGTCTCGGTGGTCTTCATCTACCTGCTGATGGGATTCCTGTTCGAGAGCTTCGTGCTGCCCCTCTCGATCATCATCACCATCCCGCTGGCCTCGATCGGCGTCTACTGGGCGCACCTGGTGACCGGCTACGATCTCGACATGCTGGGCGGGATCGGCTTGGTCCTCCTCATCGGGGTCGTGGTCAACAACGGCATCGTGCTGATCGACTACGTGACCCGGCTGCGCCACGAAGGGCACGAGCGCACGGAGGGCGTTCTGCTGGCGGCGGAGCGCCGCTTCCGTCCGATCATGATGACGGCGCTCACGACCATCGGCGGCATGGTGCCGCTGACCCTGCAGGGAGCTTCGAGCACCGGGCTCTCCTACAAGAGCTTCGGCCTCACGTTGATCGGCGGCCTCACCAGCGCGACCCTCCTCACGCTGCTCGTCGTGCCCGTCGCCTACACCCTCTTCGACGACCTCCGCGCCGCGTTCGGCCGCGCCCTGCGCCGCGGGCTGCGAGGGTCGGGCTCCCGCCGCACCGCCGAACAGGCGCCCTGATCGTTCGAGGGACCCATGACCGGCACGCATGCCCGCATCGCGCTTCTCGTCGACGCTCTCGACCGCGCATTCCATCGACCCTCCTGGCACGGACCCAACCTGCGCAGCTCGCTGCGCGGGGTCGACCTCGAGCAGGCCGCGTGGCGTCCCAACCGGAGCGCCACAACATCTGGGAGCTCGCGGTCCACTGCGCGTACTGGAAGTACCGCATCCACCGGCTGATCGGGACCGGCGAGCCGACGCCGTTCGAGCTCGCGGGGTCCGACTTCTTCCCGCGGCCGGTCGAAGCGACGACGAAGGCCTGGAAGGAGGACCTGGCACTGCTCGACGCTGCTGCAACGCCTGCCCGGGACGGCGGTGCACAGCCCTCGATCCGAAGGGCCTCGACCGCCGCAGCGGCACGAGCGAGCACACCCCGCGAGCCTGGTTTCCGGCGGCCGCCCACGACGTCTACCACGCCGGCCAGATCCGGCTCCTGCGGCGGATGTTCGGCGACCGCTGACGGATCTCAGACCAGCAGCGGGTCGGTGATCGCCTCGACGAGGCTGAAGCCGGGGTGGGCGAGAGCGCGCTCGAGTGCGGCGTCGAGATCGTCGCCCTCGCGGACCCGGATCCCGAGGCCTCCGCAGAGGTCCGTATAGGCGGCGAAGTCGGGTTGACGAGGTCCGTCTGCCAGACGTCCCAGCTGCCGGCCGCTTGCTCCGGCAAGGATCTTGCCGAGCTGGCCGTTGTCAAGCACCAAGTGGGTGATGTCCATCCGTACTTGACCGCCGTCGTCACCTCCGGCGAGGTACTGGCCGAGACCCCCGTCGCCGAGATCGAGACGACCTTGCGTCGGAGAAGGGAGTACCCTCCTCGCCGGGTCGCGGCCCAGGCGCCGAGCGCGGCCGACAGCGCGAAGCCGATCGACCCAAGGGGTAGCCCGACATCAGGACGGCCTGACGGCGACCTCGAAGTAGCGGCCGAACGAGTACGTGTTGTTGCCCACGTCGACGCAGAGGATGGCGTCCTCCGGGACCCTGCGGGAGAGAGCCGCGAAGATCGAGGCCGCCCCCAGCCCCGTGCCGTGCTCCTCGCCCTCGCGCCGCCGCTTCTCGCGCCGCCAGAGCTCCCACCGCGCGGCGACGTCCGGGCGCTGGTCGTCGGCGCCGTCGTAGTCGCGCAGACGCTCGAGCAGGGCCTTCGCCGTGACGCCGATCTCGCCCCAGACCGGGACCTCGACGGCGTGGAACTTGGCCAGCGTCATCGGGTCCCAGTCGACCTGGACGATCGGTCGCTTCGGCGTGATCCCGGTGTGGTTGGAGAAGCTGGCTCCGAAGACGACCAGGGCGTCGGACTCGTTCATCAGCCAGCTCGCGATCGGGGTGCCGCTGCGTCCGAGGACGCCTCCGGCCAGCGGATGGTCGTCGGGCAGGAGGCCCTTGCCCTTGAAGGTCGTCAGCACGGGCGCTCCGAGCGCCTCGGCGAGGGCGGTGACCGCCTCCATGTGGAAGCGGGCCCCGTGACCGACGACGACCACCGGCCGCCGGCTGCGGCGCACCAGGGCCTCGGCGGCGTCGAGAGCGGCCTCCGGGGGCGCGATCTCGCGCCGGGGGAGCCTGCCGCCCGGGCCGCCCGCCCGCGCATCCGGAGCCGGCAGGTTCTGGACCTCGTCGGGGACGATCAGGTGCGAGACGCCGCGGTTCAGGATGGCGCTCTTCGCCGCCAGGTTGACCAGCTCCGCGTGCCGCGAGCCGGGGAGCACGGTCTGCGTCCACTGCGCGACGCCGCCGTAGGCCGCCGCAAGGTCCACCTCCTGGAAGGCTCCGGGGCCGAGCACCTGGGTGTCGACCTGGCCGGTGAGCGCGAGCACCGGCGCACGGTCCACGTGGGCGTCCCAGAGGCCGGTGAGGAGGTTCGTGGCGCCCGGGCCGGCGATGGCCAGGCAGGCCGCCGGTCGCCCGGTGAGCTTGCCGTAGGCCGAGGCCGCGAACGACGCGGCGCCCTCGTGCCGGATGCCGTAGTAGGCGAGGGCACCCGCGTCGACCTGCCGGCGCAGGGCGTCGGCGAGGCCCAGGTTCGAGTGTCCGACCATTCCGAAGACCTGTCGGATCCCCCAGGCGGTCAGGGTCTCAGCCATGAGGTCGGAGACCGTGCGCCCGTGCCCCGGCTCCGGAGGCAGCCCCACCCACACGGCGCCGTCGCGGATCTCGACGGGGAACGTCCGGACGCCGTCCTCGAAGCCGGGCGCCTTGCCGGTCAGGGGGTCGTAGTCCCAGCCGTGCCACGGGCAGCGCAGCAGACCATTCTCGATCGAGCCCTCGCCGAGCGGTCCCCCCTGGTGCGGGCAGCGGTTGTCCAGTGCCCCGAAGGAGCCGGCATGGTGGGTGAGGCAGAGGGTGCGGCGGCCGCAGGTGACGGTGGTGACGCGCCCCTCGGCGAGGTCGGCGGCGTCCAGTACCTTGCGCCAGGTCAGGGTCTCTCGCGGCTCGGCCATCGGGCCTCCGGGGCGGTGGTGTCCAGGGTGGGAGCGGGCGCCGAGTCTATAATCCGAGCGATGCCATGCCGCCCGGGAGGACCGCCGCTACTCCTCCTGCTCGCGTGCGTGGCGCTGGCCGGTTGCTCGGTGCGCTCGCTCGCCGTGCGCGCCCTGGGCAACTCGCTGGCCGGTGCCGGCGACGTCTTCGCGTCCGACGAGGATCCGGAGCTGGTTCGCGACGCACTGCCGTTCGCCTTGAAGACCATGGAGGCGCTGCTGGCTCAGCGACCCGACGACCGGAACCTGCTGCTCTCGGCCTGCTCCGGGTTCACGCAGTACTCCTGGGCGTTCGTCGAGACCGACGCCCTGCTCGCCGAGCCCGAGGACCTGGGCGAGGCGCGGCGGCTGGAGGATCGGGCCCTCAAGCTCTACCTGCGCGGGCGCGACGACTGCCTCCACGCGCTCGACCTGGAGCGACCGGGCATCCGCGAGGCTCTCGAGACGCATCCCGAGGAAGCCGTCGGCGCCTTCGGGCCCGACGACGTGGAGCTCCTCTACTGGACCGGCGCGTCCTGGGGCGCCGCCATCGGGCTGGGTCTCGATCGACCGGAGCTCACCGTCGACCTGCCGGCCGTCCGCGCGCTGATGGAGCGGGTCCTGGAGCTCGACGAGAGGTTCCAGGCCGGCGCCGCCCACGAGGCCATGATCGCGCTGGACGGCGTACCGCGCACGATGGGCGGCTCGCCGGAGCGGGCGCGAGAGCACTTCGAGCGAGCCGTCGAGCTCTCAGCCGGACGGCGCGCGGGGCCCTACCTCTCGTTGGCGCGATCCGTCGCGATCCCGGAGCAGGACGTCGAGACCTTCCGCGACGTTCTCCGGGAGACCCTGGCGATCGACCCCGACGCGGATCCGTCCGTCCGCCTGGCGAACCTGATCGCGCAGCGCCGCGCGCGCTTCCTGCTCGACCACGTCGAGGACTACTTCCTCGACGCCGGCGAAGGCGGCTGAGGCGCCCGGCTCTCGGGTCGCGTCAACCGCGGCGCCGGCCGTAGCCGGTCGAGACGGCGACCACCAACAGGACGGCCAGGGCCCAGGAGTGGGCGTTGGCGAGGCCCACCTGCCACGCCGCCAGACGCGGCATGCCGGCCTCGGCGCCGGTGGCGGAGAGCGAGGACGCCAGGATGGTCGGGATGCAGTAGGGCAGCAGGAAAGGCCAGATGCAGACCGTGAGGTCGAGGAGGTTGGCGCGACGCTCCTTCGCGAGCCCCAGGCGTTCGCCGACCCGCCGCACGAAGGGCCCCACGGCGAGGAGGGCGACCACCGAGTGCGTGGTCAGGATCACGGCGGCGGACGTGGCGGCGACGGCTCGGACTTCGGCCGCCGCGGGGCTCGTGGCCGACGCCTCGGCCCGCCGCACCAGCCGCTCGACGAGGCCGCTCGCCTCCAGGCCCGCGACGAGGCCCATCAGGAGCAGGGTGAAGATCGAGACCCCGATGCCCCGCTCGACGCCCTCGATCACCAGGCCCCGGGCGGTGAAGCTCTCGAGGTCGAGCCAGAGCAGCCGGTGGGGCTCGATCAGGCCGCCGGCGACCCCCAGCAGGGCGGCCGCCGCGCAGCCGAAGAGGAGGCCCTCGAGGAGGTGCCGGCGGGTCAACAGGAGGCCGAGCACGAGGGCCGGAGCCGCCAGCATCAGAAGGGCGCGCGGTCCTCCCGCTCCGAGACCGGTGCTCCCCGCCGGCGTGCCGCCGCCGCCCAGCAGAGCGGTCGCCACGATCGCCATCGTCGCTGCGGGAAGGGCGTAGCGCAGCCGAGTCCGCACGACCGCGCCGATCTCGGCGCCCTGTGTCGTCGCCGAAGCGATCGTCGTGTCCGAGACCGGAGAGATGTTGTCCCCGAAGGTGGCGCCGCCGAGGATAGCGCCCATGAGCACGGCCGGCGCCGTGCCCAGCGCCGCGCCTGCGGGGTAGAGGAGCGGGGCGCAGAGCAGCAGGGTCCCGAGGCTGGTACCCGTGGCCGTCGAGACCACCGCGCAGAGGATGAACGCCGCGACCGCCTCCGCCCACGCGTGCCGGTCACGCGCCAGCAGCAGACCGAGCGTCAGCGCGGCCAGCAGGACCGGCCAGAACCCGCGCTCGTCGGGCGCTCCCGACAGCGCCAACCAGGCCACCCCGGCCAGGAAGAGCCCGAACGGCGCCAGCGCTCCCACCGTTCCACCTCGGTAGGCCACCGGCTCGGCATATCCTTGCCCCTCCGAATGCACCGCGCGGACGATAGCAGCCGGAAGCCACCACACGACGGGGGCGTTGCCGGCGCCCCCGGCCCGATCTCGGCACCACGGGAGGACGGCACATGAGTGACGACACGTTCGAGCTCTGGGATCTGCGCGTGGAGGTCGTGGCCGGAGAGAAGCCGATGGTCTGCAACCATCGGGAGGGCGACTGCTTCGAGCTCTCCGGCGAGAACCTGCGCTTTCCGCAGGGCCAGACCTTCCCGCTCTATGCGCTCGCCGCGCTCTTGCCGCTGCTTCCCGCCAAGCAGCGCGACACGCATCCGAACGACTGGATGACGACGGATGCCGAGGTGGCCTGCCCCGATCCCCACTGCGGCGCACGCTTCCGCATCACGCGCACGCGCCGGCGCACCTTCCGGCACGGCGAGACCACCGTGGTGCCGCTGCCGGCCGCCGAAGAGGACGGGGGATGAGCAAGGCGCCGGAGCGGATCGAGCTCGCGCCCGGCTACTCGATCGCCCGGGTGATCGTGGGTTGCTGGCAGCTGGCCGCCGGTCACGGCGGCCGCTGGGAGCGGGCCACCGTCCTGCGCGAGCTCGAGGCTCTCGTCGACGCCGGCTACACGACCTTCGACTGTGCGGACATCTACACCGGCGTCGAAGAGCTGCTGGGCGAGCTCGTCCGCCGGGTCGGCAGCGACCGCATCCAGGTACACACCAAGTACGTCCCCGACCGCTCGAGCCTCGCCGACCTGCGCGCGGCCGACGTGCGTGCCGCGATCGATCGGTCGCTGGCGCGACTCGGCGTCGACCGCCTCGATCTCGTGCAGCTCCACTGGTGGGATTGGACCGTCCCGGGCTGGTCCGGGACGGCCGCCACGTTGGAGTCGCTGCGCCGCGAGGGCAAGATCCGCTGCCTCGGCGTCACCAACACGGACGTCGAGCACCTGAGAGCGATCCTCGACGACGGCGTCGAGGTCGTCGCCAACCAGGTGCAGTACTCGCTGCTCGACCGCCGTCCCGAGCACGGCATGAGAGCCTTGTGCGCCGCCAGGGGGCTCCGGCTCCTCTGCTACGGCTCGCTGGCCGGCGGCTTTCTGGGGGAGCGCTGGCGCGGCGCTCCGCCGCCTGCGGAGCCGCTGGCCAACCGATCGCTGGTCAAGTACCGTCTGATCGTCGAGGAGGTCGGCGGCTGGGACGCCCTCCAGGCTCTTCTGGAGCGCCTCGCCGAGGTGGCAGCTCGCCGTGGCGTCGGCCCCGCGGCGGCGGCGGTGCGCTGGGTCCTCGACCGCCCCGCGGTGGGGGCGGTGATCGTGGGGGCGGGGCTCAGAACGCGTCTCGACGAGATGGAGGGCTTGTGGAGCCTCCACTGGAGCGACGAGGAGCGATCGACCGTCGACGCCGCGATACCGGGCTCTCCGCCGGGGGACGTCTTCGACTTGGAGCGCGTGCCGGGAGGCCGGCACACCGGTATCCTGCGCACCGAGCTGCACGGGGAGGAGACCTGACGATGCGAACCCTCGCGATCACCCTGACCACGATCGGCGTCCTGAGCGCCTGCGCAACGCCGCCGGCCCCTCCGACCGCCGGGGGAGAGGAGGCCGCGCGTGCCGCGCAGGCGCTCGTCGACGAGTACCTGGAGCGAACCTTCGAGTTCCTGCCGAGCCGTGCCACCGCCGAGGGGCTCCACGACCACGACGCCCAGCTGGAGGACTTCTCGCCCGAGGCGCTCGACCGCTGGATCGCCTGGAACCACGAGGCGGCGGATCGGGCGGCCGACGCCCTCGCCTCCGACGAGCTCCCCGCCCCCGATCGGCTGGATCTCGAGCTTCTCGAGCGCCGGGCCCGCCGCGAGATCTTCGACCATGAGGTGCTCTGGCGCCAGGAGACCGACCCGCTGTTCTGGACCGGCACGATCGCCAACGCCCACGTCTTCCTGCTGGTGCGGGACGACCGGCCGCTGGACGAGCGACTGCGGGCGGCGGCGGCGCGCGCCCGCTCCCTGCCTCGGCTGGCGCAGCAGGCCAAGGAGGCCCTCGGGGCGGCTCCCGACGACGGAGTGGCGGCGGAGATCGCCCGCATCGCCGAGCACCAGGCGACGGCGTCGGCCACGTTCTACCGTGAGGGCTTCGCCCAGGCCGCACCGGGGGGCGAGCTTCGGGAGGAGCTCGCCGCCGCGGGTGCGGGGGCGGCTGAAGCGCTCGACGGCCTGGCGGCATTTCTCGAGACGCTGGCCGAGCGGGCGACCGGTGACCCTCGGCTCGGCGATCTCTACGCCGAGAGCTTCCGCACCGTGACCGGAATCGACCGACCGGTCGACGAGATCCTGGAGGAAGCCGAGGCGGCGCTGGCGGCCAAGCGAGCGGAGGCGGCGGCGTACGGGCGCTCGGTCTGGGTCGATCTGATGGGCGACGAGCCGGCGCCGTCCGAGGATCGCGAGGTCCTGTCGCGGCTCCTGGCGCTGGCCTCCGGGGACGGCGCCGCCTCGATGGACGATTTCGTCACCGATTTCCGGACGCTCGTCGACGGGGCGATCTCGTTCGTGCGCGAGAAGCAGGTCATGACGCTGCCCGACCCGTTCCCGATCCGCGTCGATCGCTCGCCTGCGTACTTCGTGGGCCAGGCCGTCGGCGGGGTCTACCCGCCGGGGCCGTTCGGCTCGGAGGAGGCGACGTTCCTGTTCGTGCCGACGCCGCCCGCGACCGCCACATCCGAGCAGCTGGCCGCCTTCTTCCGCGACTTCAACCACCACTTCAACGTCATGATCACGCCGCACGAGATCGTGCCGGGACACGCAACCCAGTTGGTGCTGGCGGCCCGCCACCCGCGCAAGGTTCGGGCGCTCTTCGCCGACGGCGTCTACGTCGAGGGATGGGGCACCTTCTGCGAGAGGCTCATGCTCGATCTGGGCTGGGGAGATCCGCTGGCGCGGCTGGCCCATCTGAAGAAGCAGATGGAGAACATCGCGAGGACCATCGTCGACATTCGCGTCCACACGAAGGGCATGACCCGCGACGAGGTCCTGACCTTCGCTCGCGACGAGGCGTTCCAGGACGAGCAGTTCGCCGGCAACCTGTGGACCCGCACGATCACCAGCTCCCCGCAGCTCACCTTCTACTGGCTCGGCTACGAACAGGTCATGGGGCTCTACGAGGACGTGCGCGCGGCCCGCGGGGACGCCTTCCGGCTCTCCGAGTTCATGGACGGCATGATGGAGCTCGGGCCCGTACCGGTCGCCCGCTACCGGGAGCGGATGCTCACATCCTCTCCTTGATCCCCGATCGGAGCAGCCACCAGTTCACCGGGTAGGCCGTCGCGAACCCGCACAGCATGGCGATCTGCATCGCGAACCAGAACTCCGGCATGTCCGCGTGGATCGGGTGGCGCCAGATGCGGCCGAAGAGAACGAGGTGCGCGAAGGCCATGAAGCCGTACATCCCGACCTGCCACGACGTGAGCGACAGCGCGTCCGCCTTGACGGCCTCGACGAGCGCCCGGCCCGGCGTCAGGTCGCGCATCGGTTGGATCGTGAAGTACTGAAAGGCGACGCCGAAGGCGAACGCGAACAGGTAGTCGAGGACCCAGACCGCGAACATCTTTCCGGTGTCGGTCGGTGGGAACAGTGTCCGCCAGCCGAGCCAGGTGAGGACGGCGGGAGCGCCGAAGGCCAGGAACTCGGCGCACAGATCCCCCAACGCGCAGCCGCTGCCGCAGTGGGCGGCGCCCTTCGCCACCATGGCGGCAAACGGCGTGTTGCCCCGGTTCGGGGGCTTCTCGCCGCGCTCGCGCGCTTCTTCGTAGCGCTGGCGGGTGGCGAGGCGACCCCAGCGCCGGTAGGCCCAGAGCGCGAGGACCGTGCCGAAGAGCGCGGTGACCGGCCAGACCACGTTCATGATCCACATCTGCTGCCGGTGCCCGCGCAGGATGTCCACGACGATGACCAGGGCGCAGAGCGCGCCGAGGGCGAGCATCGCGACCGACAAGACGCTGAACCACTCGGGAATCATCGGGTGACGAGTGTGCAAGCGAGGTGCCACGAGACTCGGTGCAGGCCGGCGTGCAGGCAGAGCCGGTCCAAGGGGCGCCGTGCGCCGCGCGCAGGCGAGGGGCATGGTCGGGTGAGGCCTCGCCGGAGCGCGGTGCACGGCGCCCCGCACCGCGGGCGCGCGTGCGGCTCGCGTTGATAGGCTGAGCGGACCATGCGACGACTGGCCACCGCGACAGTTCTTCTGCTCTTCGGTCTCCCACTCACCGCCGGCGCGACGACGATCAAGCTCGCCTCCCTGGCGCCCGAGGGATCGGTCTGGGGCAAGGCCCTCGAGGAGATGGGGGCGGACTGGGAGGCGGTCACCGACGGACGGGTGGAGCTGCGGATCTACCCGGGCGGCGTCGCCGGCGACGACCCCGACGTGGTGCGCAAGATGCGGATCGGGCAGCTCCAGGCCGCGACGTTGACGGTCACCGGCCTGGCCGACATCGACGACGCGTTCGAGATCTTCGGCGTCCCCCTCGTCTTCGACTCCTACGACGAGCTCTACGCCGTCCTCGACCGCATGGAGGCCGAGCTCGCCGCGCGGCTCGAAGCGAAGGGTTTCGTCCTGCTGCACTGGGGCTACGGCGGCTGGGCGCAGCTCTTCTCCAAGCGGCCCATCCGCACGGTCGCCGACCTCAAGGCGCAGAAGCTCTTCGTCTGGGCCGGTGACGACGACCGAGTGCAGCTGTGGAAGAAGGTGGGCTTCCAGCCCGTGCCGCTCGCCGGCACCGACATCCTGACCGGGCTCCAGACCGGTCTGATCGACGTGCTTCCCTCGCCGCCGATCGCTGCCCTGTCGTTCCAGTGGTTCCGCCAGACTCCCTACATGCTGGACCTCGGCGCCGGTCCCCTGGTGGGCGGTACCGTCGTGGTCAAGAGCGTCTGGGACAAGCTCGCGGAGGCCGACCGCGCCGCCCTGCGCCGCTCGGCCAAGGAGTTCGAGGCGCGCCTGGAGGCGGCGGTCCCCGATCAGGACCGCGAGGCGATCGAGCAGATGACCCAGCGCGGACTCGAGGTGACCGAAGCCTCGGACCCCGCCGAGTGGCGCGCGGTGGCGGAGGAGTTCACCCGCCAGTCGCGAGGCGACATCGTCCCCGCGGAGATGCTGGATCGGCTCCTGGAGGCGCGGGACGCGGTGCGCTCGGCGGCCGGGGGGACGTCTCCCTGACGGGTCTTCTGCGGCGCTTCGAGGACGGCCTCGCCTCGCTGGTGCTCCTCGCCCTGCTGCTCCTCCCGCTGACCGAGTCGTTCCTGCGCACCGTCTTCTCGAGCGGCCTTCCGGGCGCGGCTCCCTTCGCCCAGCACCTGACTCTCTGGGTGGCCCTGGTGGGCGGCGCGCTGGCGGCGCGGGAAGGCAAGCTCCTGTCGCTCGCAGGCGGCGAGCTCCTCGGCGAGGGCCGGTGGGGAAGGGCGGCACGCGTCGGGTCGGCCGCCGTCGCGGCGGCGGTGTCGCGTCTTCTCGCCCGGGCCAGCTGGCAGGTGATGCTGATCGACCGTTCGGCCGGAACCGAGCTCGCGGCCGGAGTTCCGGTCTGGTGGGCGCAGGTGGTCCTGCCGCTCGGCTTCCTGGCCATCGCCCTGCGTCTGGTCTGGAAGGCGAGCGGCATGTGGGCGGGGCGACTCGGGGCGGGCCTCGGCCTGGTCGTCGGAGGGCTGCTGTCACAGTTCCCCGCAGTGGCTCGACGGCGCACCGGTTTGGCCCGGTCTCGCCCCCTCGTCGTTCTGGCCACCGCCGCGGCGGACCGGATCTTCGCCGCCCCTCGGCGGCGCTGGGCATGCGTTCTCCTCTTCCTCTCCGACGGCGTACCTGATCGCCGCGGTGCCGGCGGAGACCTACCGGCTCGCCGTGTCGCCGATCCCGCCGTCGATTCCGCTCTTCACGCTCACCGGCTTCGTGCTCGCCGAGGGAGACGCCTCCGAGCGGCTCCTGCGGGTCTTCTCCGCGCCTTCTCTTCGGCTGGATTCCTGGCGGGGTGCTGGCGGTGATGGCGGCGGTGCTCGCGCCTTCTTCACCGTCTTTCACGGGCGGCTCCGGCGTGACGATCCTGGCGCTCGGAGCGTTGCTGTTCCAGGCACCCGCTGCAGGCCGACGGCTACCGTGACTGCTTCTCCCTCGGGCTGCCTACGGCCTCGGGCCTTCATCGCTGGGCCTCCTTCCCGCCGGCCCTGCCGCTCATCCTCTACGGAGTGGTGGCGCAGCTACCGATCGAGGATCTCTTTCCCTCGGCGGCCTTCCGAAGTGCTCCCTGGTGGGGCTGATCGCCGCCTGGGGCGTGCGGGAGTGGAGCGGCGCGGCGCCACGGAGCGGCGGGGCTTCGGCGCGGCGGCGCGCACTTCTGAGACGGCAGGTGGTGGAGGTCCTGCTGCCGGTCGTCGCCCTGGGCGCCACCGGCGGCTTCGCGACCCCTGGCGGAGGCTTCGCCTACACGGCGCTCTACGCGCTGCTCGTCGAGCTGGTCGTCCACCGTGCCCTGCCGTGGCGCAAGCTACCGAAGGTGCTGGTCGAGTGCATGGTGCTGCTCGGCGGCGTGCTCCTCATCCTCGGCGTGGCGAAATGACTACAGCTGGATGGTCGACGCCCAGATCTCCGCGCGGCTCCTCGAGGACGCGCGGGGCACCGTCGAGTCGCGCTTCCTGTTCCTGCTGGGCCTCAACCTGTTGCTCCTCCTCGTCGGCTGCCTGATGGACATCTTCTCGGCCATCGCCGGTCGTGCCTTCTGATCTCTGCTCGGGGAGGCCTCGGCATCCATCCGATCCACCTCGGGGATCCCCTCTTCGTGGCCAACCTCGAGCTTCGCCGGCCTTGACGCCGCCGGTCGGCCTCAACCTCTTCTCCTGGCGGCCTGTTTCGAGCGACCCTGTTGCGGGTCTGGCGCGCGGCGATTCCGCCGCTCGTCATCCTCGCCGTCGGGGTGCTGCTGATCACCTACGTCCCCTGGCTGACGACCGGGCTGCTGGCTTGGCTCGGCCGTTGACCGAGGAGGTGGGTTGAGCCCTCTGGCCGCGGCGCTCCTGATGTCGCTCGGGGCGGGCGCCACGATTCCGCTGGGAGCGCTGCTGGCTCGCTTCGAGCGCATTCGGCCCCGCTGGCTCGAGGAGGAGCTGCGTCACTTCGTCATCGCCTTCGGCGGAGGCGCGTTGGTGGCCGCCGTCGCGCTCGTGCTGGTGCCCGAGGGCGTCCGCCATCTGGCGCCGATCCCGGTCGCCCTGCTCTTCCTGGCGGGCGGCCTCGCGTTCCTGGCCGTCGACCGGTGGCTCGCCGCCCGCGGGGGAGCTGCGTCCCAACTGATGGCCATGCTGCTCGACTTCGTGCCGGAGGCGATGGCGCTGGGGGCCGCCGCCATGGCCGAGGGTCCTCGACGGCGCCTCTCTGCTGGCGTTCCTGATCGGGCCCAGAACCTGCCGGAGGCCTTCAACTCCTACCGCGAGCTGGTCGAGCGGACCCGGGCCGGAGCCCGGAAGGCCCTCTGGCTGCCCTCGCGCCGTTGCCGCTCCTGGCCCGCTGGCGGCATGGATCGGCATCACCGTCCTCGCCGGGCGGCCCGCCGTCGTCGGCGGCGTGATGCTCTTCGCCGCCGCCGGCATCCTCTACCTCGTCTTCCAGGACATCGCGCCGCAAGCTCGCCGAGCGCCGCTGGCCCCGGCGCTGGGTGCGGTCTTGGGCTTCCTCTTCGGTCTGCTCGCCGAGATGGTGACGTCCGGCTAGGCCTCGAACGAGCCGAGGACCTCGAGGACGAGGTCGATGTCGCCCTCGGTGTGGTCGGCGGAGATCTGGAACCGGATCTCCTCATCGCCGCGCGGTACCACAGGGTAGGCGAGGCCGGTGGCGAGGATGCCGTTCTCCTTCAGGTGGGAGACCAGGGCGCGAGTACGCGCCGTGTCGCGCACCATCAGGGGGACCACCGGGTGCCTGCCGGGGATGGTCTCGAAGCCGAGCGGACACCAGGCCGCGCTCGGCGCGGGCGGTCATCGCCTTGAGGTGCGAGAGGAGCTCGACTTCCCCTCCGGGCCGTCGAGGATCTCGAGGGCGCGCAACGCGGCGCGGGCCTCGCCGGGGGTGATCGGGTTCGAGTAGATGGGAGAGAGGAGCCTTCGCGCAGGTAGGCGATGACCGACGAGGGTCCGACGACGTAGCCGCCGTTGACGCCGAGGGCCTTGCCCAGCGTGCTGACCACCAGGTCGGCCCGGCCTCCGGTCACCTCCTCGGTGCCGCGGGCCCGTGGCGCGCCGAAGGCACCGACGCCGTGCGAGTCGTCGATCATGAGGACGGCGTTCTCGGGAAGGCGTCGTCGTCGTGATTTGGCGCACGATCTCCTCGACTGCGGCCAGCGGCGCGTGGTCGCCCCGCATCGAGAAGATCCCGTCGGTGATGACATTGACGCCGGCAGGTTCCGGCCGCCTCGTCGATGCGGGCCTCGAGGTCCTCCAGATCGAGGTGCTTGTAGATCGCCTTGGCCTTCGGTCGCGCCAGGCGCATGGCGTTGATGATGCAGTTGTGGTTGAGCTCGTCGCTGACGATGACGGTGTCGTCCGTGATCAGGGGCACGAGCACGCCCAGGGTCGTCGCATAGGCCGAGCTGAAGATCATGCCGGCCTCCCGGGCGTGGAAGGCGGGCGAGCGCGGCTTCGAGCCCTCCTCGACGTGCGGCCTACAGGTGCCGCTGATGAAGCGCACGGCGCCGGGGCCGGCACCGAAGGTCCGCGTACTCTCCTCCTCGGCGGCCATCACGTCGAGACGCAGGGACATGCCGAGGTAGGCGTTGGAGTTCATCTTGAGGAAGGCCCGGTCGCCCCGGCCGGCGAGACGACCTGGGGCCGTGAGCCCCGGTAGCGGGAAGCGTGCCGACGATGACGTCCTCGTCGCCCTTTTGCGTTCCCTCCTCGACCGATCTCGGCCACCTCCCTGGTCGAGCACGGCGTCTACAGTGGTCGGCGGGCATCGCGTCTCCTCCGGTTCAGTCGTGACGCAGGCGAGCGTCGAGCTGCGTGAGCAGTCCTCGGTCATCGCCGCCAGGGCTGTCGTACTGCGGGTCCCAGCCCCACCTGTCCGCGCGGCCGTGTCGTCGAGCGAGTTCGGCCACGAGTCGGCGATCGCTCGGCGCACCGGGTCGACCTCGTAGGCGACCTCGAGCCGGGGACGTGCCGGCGGATCGCCTCGGTGAGCTTCCCTTCGGGCGTGAAGTTCATGCCCGTGACGTTGAAGGTGGCATTGCGATGGACGAGACCGTCCGGGTCGGCCTCCATCACGTCGATCGCCGCCTTGAGCGCGTCCGGCATGTACATCATGCTATGTCGAGCCGGCTGTCGGGACGCAGAAAGCAGATGTAGCGGGCTGCCGGCGCACGGCCGCGTAGAAGATCTCGACGCGTAGTCGGTCGTGCTGCCGCCGGCCGGCGCCACATAGGAGACGAGGCTGGGAAGCGCACGCCGCGGGTGTCGAGCCCCGAAGCGCCGGTGGTAGTAGTCGCAGAGCAGCTCAAGCCGGAGACCTTGGTGACGCCGTACATCGTCGTCGGGCGCTGCAGGGTGCTGTCCTGGGGTGTCTCCTCCTTGGGCGCGCGCTCGGCCGAAGGCGCCGATCGAGCTGGGGAAGAACACGGCGCACTCGTGCTCGCGGCACGCCTCGAGGATCCGGTACAGGCCGCCCATGTTGATGTCCCAGGCCACTTGGGGGCTTGTTCGGCCACGGCCGAGGGAGGGAGGCGAGGGTAGACCGTGTCGACCTCCCACCGCTCGAGCACCGACTGGATCTGGCGCAGGTTCGTGCAGTCGACACCGCCTTCGAACGGGCCGTCGTCGCCCAGAGCGGCATCTTGATGTCCGAAGCGAGTGACGTTGTCGACGCCGCAGCTGGGCCGCGCGGCAGCGCGGGACCAGCTCCGAGCCGATCTGTCCCAGAGCGCCGGTGACCAGATCCTTTCATCGAGCGCCCGGGACGCTACCACAGCGCCTCCGCACACGGAAAAAAGAGGGACAGGATCACTTTTTCTCGTTCGATCGAGTCGATTCCCCGTCGTCGATGGCGGAAAAGTGATCCTGTCCCGCTTTTCTTCGACTCGGACGGCATCGCCGGCGGGCGGTCGCTCACGGGAGATCATGGGGAGGGGGCGCCAGCGGATCGGGCGCGTCCGGAGTCGTCGAGACGCGGCCCTCCGCGACGGCTCGGAGTGCCCCCCGGCAGCGGCATGTCGCCGATCCGCCGCTCGAGGTCGTCGAACCAGGCCGTGTCCCCTCGGGAGAGGTGAAACCGAAGAACCGGTGGCCTTCACCGCCAGGTGGTACTGGGAGGGGGACGAAGACGAGAGCCCGTCGAGCTGCGGGGGTAGGCGTTCGGCGAGCGTGACCAACAGGGCATCACGCAGCCGCGAGCAGGCCGAGACCCTGGTGCTGCTGGCCCGGAAGGCGGCGTCGCGGCAGCTCGAACCCGGCTCGTGGGTTTGCAGGAGCAGCCACTGATCGAGAGCAGGTCGAGACCGGGGAGGGTCCGATTTGTCGGGTGAAAGGCGCAGCTCGACGAGCGGCTCCGCGGCCTCCGCGGCCCGGATGCGCAGGGTCTGACCCGCCGGGTGGTCGAGATCGAGGGTGACGGCGAGCCCGGAGAAACCCGCTTCTCGGAGCCGGTCGAGGAAGCCCGTGCGCTCGAAGAGAAGCTCGACGCCGAGGGGCGTGAGGGCATCGAGCCAACGATGTCGGCGCGTCGTGGCCGGCCCCAGCGCGAGGTCCTCCTCGGTGAGCTCGAAGAGCGCCTCGGGCGGCTCGCCGACGAGCTGCTCCTCCCTCAACCCGGCGAGGAGCTCGCGGTAGCGGGCCACGGTCTGCTCCTCGGTCGTGGGCGGCTCGACCGGCTGCCAGTCCGAGAGAATGCCGGCCAGAAACCGGGCGCTGTAGCGCCAGCTCTCCCCGCCGTAACCGCCCGCCAGGACCACGACCCAGGGAAGGGTGCCGTGCCGCGACTCCACACTCTCGATCACGATGCGGTCTCTGGACAGCATGCCGGCGGCGGAAACGCGCCAGTTCCCGATGCGATCGGTCGCGGCCGGATCGGTTCCGGCGAGGTAGACCACCAAGCGCGGCTCGAAGCCCTCGAGCACCGTCTCGAGGCTCGAGCGCACGGCGTCGAGATAGACCTCGTCGGAGACCTCTCCGGGCAGCTCCAGGGCCAACGAGGCCACGGCCGGGGCGAGAGACCAGTGACGGTTGTGGATCGAGAGGGTGAAGACGCTGGGGTCCTCGGCGAAGACGGACCGCGTACCGTCGCCATCGTGGAGATCCAGATCGACGACCAGGACGGGCTCGTCCCAACCGCGGTCACGGAGAGCCCGGACGGCGACGGCGACATCGTTGAAGACGCAGAATCCCTGGGCGCGGTCGGGTAGGGCATGATGGAAGCCGCCGCCGAGGTTGACCGCGAAGACGCCGCTCTGGGTCGCGTGACGGGCGGCACTCACCGTGCCCGCCACAGCGGCCCTCTGCGCCCGCAACACCCGCTGCTGCAGGGCCTCGGGGACGGTATGTCCGAAGGCGCGGGTGAGGGCGCCGGGCTCGTCGAGGGACTCGAGGTAGGCGTCCGTGTGGACGAGGCCGAGAGTGTGGAGCGAGGCCGGCTCCGGGCTCTCGAGATGGCGCCGGCCGATGAGCCGCCGTTCGAGGAGGAAGCTGAGGATCCTCTCGCCCTTGCGGGTGTCGTACGTGACGCCCGGGATGTCCACCCGGTAGTCCTCGGAGTGGAGGAAGAGGGCCGGGCGCGCGGGCCGGCCCGTCCATCGTCTCCAGAGACCGGCGAGCCCGTTCACGCTCCCTCCTCAGCGCAGGCCCGGCAACCGGGCACGCAGGCGGAAGAGGCGCGCGATGGCGTTCGCCTTGCGGGCGCTGTCGGTGCGGGCGAGGAGGGCCTCGTAGCCGCCACCGAACGACGGCCCGCTGACGATGCTGCGCGACTGCGTGAAGCGGAGCAGGCCCGGGCGCCCGTGGCGCCGGCCCAGACCGCTCTGCTTCATCCCGCCCATGGGGACGTCGAGCGTGTGGTAGACGAGGAGCGTCGAGTTGACGCCGACGGCTCCCGCCTCGATGCGGCCGGCCACCTCCAACGCCTGCTCGCGCGAGCCCGCCCAAACGGACGCGTTCAGCCCGAAGGGCGTGTCGTTGGCGGCCTCGATCGCCTCGTCCTCGTTCTCGGCCCGGTAGATCGCGACGACCGGACCGAAAGTCTCCCGGCTCGCCAGCTCCGCCTCGGGCGGGACGTCGGTCAGGAGCGTCGGCTCGACGAACGCCGGTCCCAGATCCTCGCGGCGCCTGCCACCGACGGCGAGGCGCGCGCCGTGAGCCACGGCGTCCTCCAGGTGGCGGGAGACCTTGTCGGCGTGGGAGCGCGACACCTGGCTCCCCACGTCCATCTCCCACCCGAGAGACCAGCCGACCGCGAGGTCCCGGGTCCTCGCGGCGGCGCGCTCCACGAGGCCGTCGTAGGAGCCCTTCTCGACGTAGACCCTCTCGATCGCGATGCAGGTCTGTCCGCAGTTGTAGAAGGCGCCCGTCATCAGGCCGGCCGCGGCTTCGTCGAGGTCCGCGCCGTCGAGGACCACCATCGGGTTCTTGCCGCCCAACTCGAGCGAGCACGGAATCAGGCGCTCGGCCGCCGCCGCGGCGATCGCCCGTCCCGTCGCGGCGCTGCCGGTGAAGGCGACGGCGTCCACGGCGGCGATGAGCGCGGGCCGACGGCAGACCCCGGGCCGTGGACGAGGCCCGCGAGGTCGGCCGGCAGACCGGCCTCGCCCAGCAACCGCACGGCCAGCTCGGCCGCCAGCGGCGTCACTTCGGAGGGCTTGATCACCACGCCGTTGCCGGCCAGCAGGGCCGGAAGCGCGTCGCCGATGGCGAGCAGGAAGGGGTAGTTCCAGGGCGTGATGAACCCCACGACTCCGAGTGGCGGGTGCTGGACGCGACCGCCGGTGGCCAGCGGCACGGCGCCGTCGCGCACCTCCTCGCGCGAGCAGCGCTCGCCGTGGACGGCGTAGTAGCTCGCCGTGGCGGCGACCGCCAGCAGCTCGCCGAAGGCGTCCTTGCGCGTCTTGCCGGTCTCGTTCTGGATGGCGTCGAGAATCGCGTCCCGGCGCTCGAAGAGCACGCCGTGGAACCTGCTCAGGACGCGCGCCCGCTCGGCGACGGGCAGGCGCACCCATTCCCGCTGCGCTCGCCGCGCCCGCGCCACGGTGCTCCGACTTCCGGACTCGTGGCCACGTCCACACGGCCCAGCTCCTCACCGGTGACCGGATGCGCGATCGTCAGCCGCCTCGCCATGGTGGGAGCCTAGCAGCGGAGGACCGGCCTAGGGCTCGTCCCGCAGGGTGACGCAGGTCGCGCCCCAGCCGCCTGCCTCGAGCGGGGCGTCGCCGTACTCGATGACGCGCGGATCGCGCGAGAGCAGGGTGCGAGACTGTCCGGCGCTGGGTCCCGATGCCACGGCCGTGGATGATGCGCAGGCGGCGCAGTCCCCGAGCCCAGGCCTCGTCCAGCCAGTCGCGCACGAGGTCCGGGACCTCGGTGGGCGGGAACGAGTGGAGGTCCAGGACGTCGGTGATGGGGAGCTCGACCGGATCGAGCCCGTCGTCGCTCATCGGAAGAGCTTCAGGAAGGCCAGGAACAGGGTGAAGCCGTCGTCGCCCTCGACGGGCACGCTGAGGTCGATCTGGACGATCGTCTGCCACGGCCTGAGGAACTGTCCGACCAGCCCGGTGCCCGCCAACAGGTCGTTCTCCAGGCCCGACTCCTCGTCGGTGGCCCACACCGCGTCGGCCACGAGCTCGAGCCGGAAGACCTCGCCGAGCTCGAAGCCGTAGCTGCCGTGCGCTCCGTAGGCGCTCTCGGCCCTCACCTTGGCACTCTGGAAGCCGTGGACGCGGACGTCGCTGAAGAAGCCGAAGCCGTACTTGCTGAAGCGATCCAGGTTGCGGCCGTCGACGTAGTCGACGTCGAACCCGATGCGCTGGAACTTCGGCAGATGGACGTTCTTGGCGAGGTTGGCGCTCCAGCGTGTGTAGTTCTGGGTGTCGGGGTCGAAGGGCTCGCCGGGAAGGCCCCACGGCTCCCAGCTCGAGCGGTGATTCCAGTCGCCGGCCAGCCGCAGCCGCCAGCCGGAGCGGTTGTAGCGGGCCGAGAGTCCGACGGTATGGGTGAGGTTGTCCTCGGGCAGGACGAAGTCGGGGTCCGTGTCGTCGGTCTCGCCGAACTTGGAGTACGCCACTCCGTACTCCAGGTTCACCTTGCCGTACGGTCCGACCGGATGGCCGAGGGTGAGGCCGACGCGCGCGGGCCGGATCTCGACGTCCTCTGCCGGGACCGCCTCGCCGTCGCGGAACTGCTCGTTGGTGAAGGGGATGCCGATGGCGAAGACGTCGACGCCGGCATCGAAACGCGAGCCGAGGAAGTCGGGGTCCGAGATCGTCCCGGTCAGCAGGAGGCCGGCGAAGAAGACGTTGGTCTGTGCCCCGGTGCCCTTGAGGTCGAAGGAGAAGTAGTTGACGCCGCCCAGGGGCAGCGGGTAGTCGAGAGAGTCGTCGTAGAACACGCCGCCCGCCAGGAAGAGCCGATCCTGGTCGTAGCCCTCGCGCACGACGCGCTCGCCCGTCTCGGCATCGACGTCCAGGTAGCGAAGCCCCTGGTCGGTGTCGCGCACCATGGTCGTGTCGGACTCGATCACCGCCTGCCGTCGCTCCTCGAAGTCCGCGGGGTTCAGGCGTACGTCGGTGAGGAGCGTCTCCTTCTCGACCGCGGTCGAGCCGTTCAAGATCGAGAAGACCTGCTCGGAGACCACGCGCAGCGGCAGCACGTAGGCGGCGTCGTCCCACGAGGAGGCGGCGCCCTCGGCGTCGACCGGCGTGTAGAGCTGGGTCTCGTCGTTCGAGATGACCTCGCCCTCCAGCCCGAGCTGCAGGGCGCGAGTGCGTACCCGGCGGTAGAGGCTGCGATCGATCCAGACCGTTCCCTGATAGAGGTTCTGCCCTTCGACGTCGGCGTCCGGGACGGGCTCGAAGTCGACCACCCAGCAGTCCCGGCCTTCGACCTCCTCGGTGCCGCGCAGACGGTACCGGTAGTCGCGTCCGAAGAGGATCTCGAGCGGCCGGGCGACCGCCTTCTCCGGCTGGATCAGCGGAATCTCGGGGATCCTCTTGTTGCGCCAGCGCACACCGTTGACGTAGAAGGAGTCCCACGCCCAATCGGCCGGCTCGCCGCGGCGCTGGAAGTAGGGGCCCTCGAAGGTGGCCTCCACCGTGGAGACCCCGGTGCCGCTCTGGAATCGGAGGTGCGTCGTGTTGACGGCGCTCCAGGTCTCCAGCGCCCTGTCCTGCGCGTCTTCGCGGGCCTGGAGACGGCGTAGGATCTCCTCGACCGGGATCGTCCGGTCGCCCGCGACGGTGAGCTCCTCGACCAGGCCTCCTTCGCCGGCCATCTCGGCGAGGGAGGGCCGCTCGAGGGCGAGCAGGAGGGCGGGAGAGGAGGAGTCGACGACCACCGAGACGCCCTCCGCGCCGCGACCGGAGCGGACGTCGTCGCTGACGGCGCCGGTCTCCAGATCGACACGCCGGGGCCTCTCGAGGGTCGTGTCGGAGAAGAGCACCCTCGTTTCGTCCCCGGTGGAGGCCACCAGAACGCGCAGGCCGAGGTCCTCACCACGCACGAAGCTCCAGGCTTCCGCACCGCGCGGAGAGGAATAGGGGTCGTAGGCCAGGTCGCCTTGGAACTCTCGCGCCAAGACCTTGAGCGGGGCCAGGCGGCCCGGAGCGGGAGCCCCGCCGGCGAACAACGTCAGGCTCGCCCCCTGTGCCGCGCGCTCGGCCGCCGCGAGCAGGGCCGCCCGCGGATCGTCGCCGAGCGGCAGTGAGTCGACGACCACCGGCTTGCCGGGATCGAGCTCGGCGAGGCGAGCGATGGCTTCGGGCACACCCGGGCCCGGAACCAAGGCGACGCCGTCGGCATAGGCCGCGATCTCCTCCGCGTAGAGGGCTTCGAGGCCGGCGAGGGAGGGGTCGCGCGCGGCGGTCACGATCCGTGCCTCGGCCGAGGCGCCGCCGAGGGCCACGGCGGCGCGCTTGAAGAGGAAGGCGTACTCACGCGCGTCGGAGGCGGGACCGCCCCAGGTGACTTGGAAGTGGATGTTCGCCGGCGCCGCGGCGGCGAGCTCGGCCGCGCGTTCGAGCTGAGCGTCGAGGACGTCGAGGTGGTCGACCACCGGCGACGGCGTCGTGAGTCGCAGATCGATCCAGGGCACGGCACCGGCGGCGCCGATGCGTCGTGCGACCTCGGCTTCCGCTGCCGGATCCTCCAAGTCGCTCGCCCAGGCGACGTAGAGCCTCGCATCTCCGGTGAGCTCAGGCGGCGCCTGCAGCTCGTCCAGCCACTCTCTCGGCGAGTCCACGACGACTCCGGCGCAGGGCGAGCAGGGCGGCGTCTGGGCGAGGAGGGCGGTGGTCGAAAGCAGCGGAGCGAGCAGGCAGGCGGGAGCGAGCCGTGAGTGCATCGTGCGAAGCCTCGGAGTGAGTGTGGGGCGGTGGAGTGAGCTCAGTCGTCGGTGGCGTCGCTCCGACCGAGCCAGAGAACCCCGCCGATGATGACGCCCGTTCCCAGGAACAGGGACAGCCAGGGGCTCATTCCGAACGCCGTCGGAATGTCGCCGATCAGCATGCCGAGGACGCCCACGCCGAGCGCGTAGGGAAGTTGCGTGCGCACGTGCGCGATGTGGTCGCAGCCCGAGGCGGTGGAGGAGAGGATCGTGGTGTCGGAGATGGGCGAGCAGTGATCCCCCCAGACGCTGCCGGCGAGCACCGAGGAGACAGTGCCCACCATGATCGTCATGTAATGAGGCGACCCCACCGCCATGCCGAATCCGCTCGACAGACCGTGCGCGATGGGCACGACCAGCGGCATCAGGATCCCGAGCGTCCCCCACGAGGTGCCCGTCGCGAAGGCCACCAGGGCCGAGATCAGGAAGACGAGGACCGGGAGCCAGTGGGGGGAGAGCACGTCCGCGGTGAGGCCGACCACGAAGTCGGCGGTGTGGAGCTCGTCGCAGACGCTGCCGATCGACCAGGCGAGGACGAGGACGACGAGGGCCATGAGCATGGACTTGAAGCCCTCGACCATGCCTTCCATGGCCTCGCGTACGCTCAGGATCTTCTGGAGGAGAGGGAGCGCGGCCGCCACGATGACGCCGGAGAGGCTGGCCCAGAGGAGCGCCGCGTAGCTGTCGGCGTTGCTGAAGACCTCGCGCAGCCATTCGAACTCGGAGGCGTAGTCGCCTCGGGCCAGGCCGGCGCTGCCGGAGAGATACATCCCCACGACGGCCACCGCCATGACGGCCAGGATGGGGAGGAAGGCGTTGCGGGCCCGCTTGGGAGTGTGATCCGGGGGCGCCAGCCTCTCGGCACCGAAGTCCGCGAGCGGCACGGCGTCGTCGGCGAGCACCTTGCCGGTGCGGGAAGCACGCCGTTCGGCCGTCAGCATGGGACCGAAGTCGCGGCCCGTCGCGGCGATCGTCAGCCCGAAGATCAGGGCGAAGATCGGGTAGAAGCGGAAGGGGATGGACGCCACGAACGTCGTGTATGCGTTCAGCGGCAGGTCCAGGGCGGTGAAGGCGGCCGCGATGAGGCCGACCTCGAACCCGATCCAGGACGAGATCGGCGCGATGCTCGCCACCGGCGCGGCGGTGGCGTCCACCATGTACGCGAGCTTCTCGCGGCTCACCCGCAGGCGATCGGTGATCGGCCGCATCGTGGAGCCGACGATCAGCGTGTTCGCGTAGTCGTCGAAGAAGACGAGGAGGCCGAGCACCCAGGTCGCCAGCTGACCGCGGCGGGGACTCGTGGCGTAGCGCTGCAGACGTTCGACGATTCCGTGGGTTCCGCCGCTACGCGTGATCAGCCCGACCATGCCGCCGAGAAGGGTGGTGAAGACGAGAATGCTCGCCCGGTCGTGATCGGCCACCGCACCGGCCACGAAGTGATCGATCGCCCGGCCGAAGGCGGTGAAGGGATTCCACCCGAAGAGCAGGAAGCAGCCCGTCAAGATCCCGACGAAGAGCGAGACGAGGACGTCCTTGAACAGCAGGGCCAATCCGATCGCCACCAGCGGCGGCACGATCGACAGCCAACCCGAGAAGGCTCGCACCTCGACCCGGCCCGAGGTGCCCGCCGCGGCGAGCTCGACGACGTGACGCCCGGCGGCGAGGTTCGCGTCTGGAAGCACGACCGCCGTCTCGCCGGGTCGGATCTCCGTCGTACCGAGGGTCCGGCCCTCCGCCGTGACCGTCAGGGCGACGGGCTCCTGTGAGGGAGCGTCCTCGAGGGTGACGAGCAGGTGCAGACCCGAGTGGGCCAGGACCGCGCCGTCGGCCGACGCGGACAGGGACGTCGCTCGAGCCGCCGGGGCGGCGAGGCCGAGGAGCAGGGCTGCGAGGAGCGCCACTCCGACACGATCCGTCACACGGAGGGGGCTCATGGCGCGGTCAGTTCTCCGCTTCCGCCTCTTCGGTCTCGGCGTCGGAGGAGGGCAGGGGCTTCAGGCCGAGCGCCTCCCGCAACGCCTTCTCGATCTCGTCCGCGAGCTCGGGGTTCTCGCGCAGGAACTGCTTGGAGTTCTCGCGCCCCTGGCCGAGACGGACGTCGCCGTAGTTGTACCAGGCCCCGCTCTTGCCCACCACCTTGTGCTCGACGCCGAGATCGAGCAGCTCGCCGGGCCGCGAGATGCCCTCGCCGTAGTCGATGTCGAACTCCGCCAGGCGGAAGGGAGCGGCCACCTTGTTCTTGACGATCTTCACCTTCGCCCGCGAGCCGACGACCTGATCGCCGTCCTTGAGCGAGGCGATCCGCCGGATGTCGATGCGCACCGAGGAGTAGAACTTCAACGCCCGCCCCCCGGTCGTGGTCTCGGGGCTGCCGAACATGACGCCGATCTTCTCGCGGATCTGGTTGATGAAGACCAGGCAGGTGCGCGACTTGGCGATCAGGGCGGTCAGCTTGCGCATGGCCTGCGACATCAGGCGGGCCTGCAGACCGACGTGTGAATCGCCCATCTCCCCTTCGAGCTCGGCCCGCGGCACCAGGGCGGCGACCGAGTCGACGACGACGACGTCGACGGCGTTGGAGCGCACCAGCATCTCGGCGATCTCGAGCGCCTGCTCACCGTAGTCGGGCTGCGAGACCAGCAGGTCGTCGATGTTCACTCCGAGCTTCTGCGCGTACTCGGCGTCGAGGGCGTGCTCGGCGTCGATGAACGCCGC
>JAWKHP010000018.1:0-60483 GCA_041394745.1 Thermoanaerobaculia bacterium
GCTGACGCTGCTTCTGGCCGGCCCCGCCCTCTCCCTACCCTCGATGTTGGTGCTGCGCAGCTTCATGGGCTGGCGCAAGACGCTCGCGTTCGTGTCGCTGGTCGTCGTCATGGCGGCGGCGACCGGCATGGTCTACGGCTGGCTCGCAGCCTGAGGAGTAAGACGATGACGACCAAGTTGCAGATCCTCGGAACCGGGTGCCCGAAGTGCAGACTGCTCACGGAGCACGCCGAGAGGGCGGCGACGGAGCTCGGCCTGGACTTCGAGCTGGAGAAGGTCACCGACCTCGATCGCATCCTCGAGTTCGGGGTGCTCGCGACCCCCGCCCTCGTCGTTGACGGCGAGATCAAGGTCTCCGGGCACGTCCCGACCGCGAAGCGCCTCCAGCAGATGCTCGCCGTCGGTTCCGCGGCCTCGTGAAGCCCGGAGGCGCCGGAGTCGGCCTGCGACGGCTCGACTCGCGTCGCGGCTCGCAGGGCATCTACTGGCCGCGACCGTCCCATGTCGGTCGTTCCATCGAACGACCGACGGTTCGTGAAAGGAGAGCTCCATGAAGGAGAACCAGTCCATCGGATTCGTGGGAGGGGGCCGGGTCGTCCGGTTCCTGCTCGAAGGATGGCAACGCTCGGGGGCGCTCCCCGGCCCTGTGCGGGTGTTCGAGCCCGACGAAGAAGCCCGGGACCGCTTGATCGAGTCCTGTCCGGAGGTAGAGCTCGGCGATCTCGACGGCGTCGCGGGCTCCCGCTTGATCTTCCTCGCCGTCCATCCCCCGATCGTCGAGGGCGTGATCGGCAGCCTCTCCGGCAAGCTCCGCCCCGAGGCGATCGTCGTGTCGTTGGTTCCCAAGGCGCGAATGTCGGCGCTCGAGGCGGGGCTCGGCACGAGCCGGATCGTACGGATGATCCCCAATGCTCCCTCGGCGATCGGCGAGGGGTACAACCCCGTGACGTACAACTCGGGGATCGATGCGACGGTCCGTCGTGAGCTCGAAGCGCTCTTCGCGCCCTGGGGCGAGGCTCCCGAGGTTCCCGAAGACCACCTCGAGATCTACGCCGTGGTGACCGCGATGGGGCCGACCTACTTCTGGTACCAGATCCAGGAGCTGCGAAACCTCGCCGTCGAGTTCGGCTTGACGCCCGAGACGGCGGATCGGGCCATCGGGCGCATGGTGGAGGGAACGACCCGCTGCTCAAGCTGCAGAGAGGCTCCGACACGATGGACCTCGTGGCCGGTCCGCCCGCTGAGGGAGATCGAGCCCGGCGTCGTCGAGGCGATCGACACCCGGTTGCGGAGGCTTTACGGCCGGCTGGCCCACCGGCCGGAACCAGCTCACGCTCGGCGTAGGCTTCGCCGCAGTCGCAGGTTCCGCAGGCTTCCTGGGGCTCGTAGTCGCGAATCCCCGCCCTGCCGGTCGATCTCGACCCGGCAGCAGGTCAGAAGTGCATCCCGGAGCATTCGCCGCCTGGTTGGACTTCGATTTCGCCCCGGAGAGGGAGATCCCCTCCCGCTGCGCGATGAGCTTGCGGAAGGCTCGATCTCGGCCATGCCCACCGCCCTCCGATAGGGCGGTGGGAGTTCGTCTCGATCAGCGGGCCGGGCCCAGGCACCGCGCCAGCCCTGCTCGGCGCGGTCCTCCTCTGCGGAGGGTCACTCGGGAAGTCCTCCGGGAGTGGCGCGCCGGGCTTCCGGGTCCGGTAGTGGTCGATCACGGCATTGCGGGTCGACCGGTAGAGCCAGACCGCAGCTGGAGAGGCGGCTCCGGCCCCGGAGGGCGCCCAGGGCCCGGAGCAGTACGTCGTGCACGATGTCGTCGGCCGTCGCTCGTCTCCCACGCGCGAAGCCACGAACCGGACCAGCTCGGCGCGGAGCCTCCTGCCAGGTGGGTTCGTACGGCAGGGCTGGACGTGGACATCTTGGTCTTCCTTCCCTCGGGCGCTTCCGCCGGGACGACCGTCCCACAGCAGCTTGCCTTCTCCGAGGGCTCGCAGCAAGAGGCGCAGCCCTCCGCGGGAGGCAGCACGCCCCTGCCGAGGCGGCGTCGCCTTCGGCCCGCGCGGCAAAGAACCGGCCGAGGTTGTCCGGGAGCACCCTCGTACTCGTCCAGAGCCGTCGCGCCCGAGCCTCTCCGACCAGCTCCCGAAGAAGCGCTTCCACGACGAGACCGACCGGTGCCTCCGTGTGCTCGGAGCCCCGATACGTCCAGACTCGGCAGGACGCGCCCGAGCAGCCGCAGAGGTCGGAGCAGGACTCGCACAGGCTCTCGCGGGTCTCGAAGACGATACCCGGCCGCCGACTCGGATCGTCGGCGAGCTGACGAAGCGATGCTTCTAAGAGCCGCCTCCACCGAGTCGATGACGGTCTTACGCAGGATGACGTCGGTTCCGGTGGCCTCCATCGCCCTGCGGACCGCTTCGAGCGCCGTCTCGATGTTCTCCAGCGTCCCCGTGCAGCGGGTACAGGTGTCGAGGTCCAAGGCCAGCAGCTCGATCTTCAGCTCGCGGGCGGGTTGAGAGTGGGTCATGGTCAGTCTCCCCGTCAGGATCCTGCTTCAAGCGGGGTTCCGGAGCTGTAGACGAAGGACCTCGGAGAAGACGCAAGTGCGCTCGCCCAGGGGTCGACCACCTCGCACGGTGAGCCCGTGCGGTGCTACACTTCGCGCGTTGCATCCCCCTGGGGGATATCGCGGAGCACAGGGACCGTACAGCCGTGACCTCGAAGACCGACCTCCTCGACCCTTCATCCGGGCGGAACCGGCTACTTGGACGACGCCTCGAAGCGAGCGCTGCGCAACCGGCTCGCCCGCCTCGAAGGGCACTTTCGCTCCGTCCGAACGATGCTCGACGAGGGGCGCTGCGCCGACGAAATCCTGCTCCAGGTCGCGGCGGTCAAAGCGGCTCTCAACCGATTCTCCGCGGTGCTCTTGGAGCACGAGCTGCAGTCGTGCATGGACACCTGCATGGAGGGCGAGCCGGGCGAGCGGCTGGAGAAGGTCACCAAGGTGCTCGCCACCCTTCTGAAGCAGAGCTGATCCCACGAGAGCCGAGTCATGGAAGACGCAAAGAAGAGCCTGCTCCTGAACGCCGGAGCCGTACTCGCGGCCTTCGGCGCCTCGTTGTGCTGCATTCTCCCGGTCGCCGTGGCGCTCCTCGGGGTCGGATCGGCGGCCTTGGGCTCCAAGCTCGAGCCCTTTCGTCCGTGGCTCGCCGGGCTCACCGTTATCTTCCTGGGCTTCGCGTTCTATCGAGCTTACAAGCCGGTGGAGTGCGAGCCGGGAGAGGCGTGCGCCGTTCCGGCGAGCCGGCGACGGCACCGCATCGCGCTCTGGATCGTCGCGGTCGTCGCGGTGGCGCTGATGGCGTTCCCCTACTACGCATCCTGGCTGTTCTGAGCAGCCGATGGACAAGGAGACTCGAAGATGAAGAACCCATTCACGAAGAAGACCATGGCCGCGCTCGTCGCGCTGCTGGCGCTGGGAGCCGTGGGGTGGGTCGGCCAGGCGGTGGCCGACGGGAACGATGCTCAGGCCACGACCTCGACCTTCGACGTCGAAGGCATGACCTGCGGCGGCTGCGAGGCCGGCGTGAAGCTGAAGGTCAAGAAGCTCGACGGCGTGACCTCGGTCGAAGCCTCCTACGACGACGGGACGGCGGTGGTGACCTACGACCCCGACAAGGTGACGCCCGAGCAGATCATCGCGGCGATCCAGGAGCTGAGCTACGACGCCGAGCTGCGCGAGGGCGATGGGACCACGACGTGACCGAAGGCTGCTGCAGCGACGCGCAGTGCGAGGTGGGCGGCAACTGCCCGGCGAGCGGTAGCAAGGGGAAACCCGTCGCCTGGCAGACGGTGCCGCACTGACCGTCGGCCGGGTCCTCCGAACCAGACCTACTGGCTGTGTGAGGACTCGGACTGTCCGGTTGTCTACTTTGGGCGGACGGAAAGACCATCGCGGTCGGTGATATGGCTCCGGCGCCGGGATTCAAAGCAGCCGGCGATGGTCTTGTCTGCTACTGCTTTCTCCATCGGCAGAGCGACCTGGAGCGGGATGTCGCCGATGGTGTGCCCACGCGCACTCTCGACGCGATCACTGCCGAGGTCAAGGCGCGGAACTGCGCCTGTGAGGTTCGCAACCCGACCGGGAAGTGTTGCCTTGGTGCCATCCGAGGAGAACTGAAGCACCTCGAAGCCGCCGTTGCGAGCGGCTGACTCACCGTCCAGGAGCTGGTGCGAGTGCAGGCCTGGCGTGGCTTGCGCCGACTGCGGAGGTCACCGAGCATTTGCCGCCGGACCTCCTCTTCGTCCGTCTGGTCCGACATCAGGCGATCGAAGCCCCACCCTCGACCGACGAGAGGTACTCCACGAGGAGCTGGCCGCGCACGTAGCCGAGCCGAGTCGGGCCTGGCCCGAGAATCTCCAGGGACTCGTACCGGGAGTACCTCGATTCGAGGGAGTCGAGCCTCGTCACGACCGACGGGCTCCAGAACTGCAGCGTACTCGCAGTAGCCCTCGAGCTTCCAATGGGGCAAGCGCTTCGTCGCGGACCTCCCCAGCTCTTCTTCGACGAGGGTGTGCACCGATCTCGTGAGTCACCACGTGCGCGAGATCGCCCTCGACGAGCGAGTACCGAAAGCGAGGACCGTAGGACTCCTTCAACTCGTCGAGAAAGGTCAGCGAGACGAAGATCGTATGCACGACCGGCGCGTTGAGCCCCTGCGAGGTGGGCGAGAGCCCCATCAGGCGGGCGAAGAAGCCGTAGAGCCGGGGCGAGCGGCACAAGTAGATCCGGTGTCGCATCCCTGGCCGGTCGATTTCGAGCGAACGCAGCCGCGTCTCCACGTCCTGGAGTACCTGCGGGAGAGCTGGATCGAGGGGCGCGTCGGACCGCACCACGAAGCGGCCCTGCTCCAGTCGATGGGGAAACGCGGGATCCGGCCAGCCGACGATGAGCAGGGGGGCGCCGGCGAGGAGGATGCCGCAGGCGAGCAACAGCAGCAGGATCCTGCGCCAGCGGGAACCCCGGCGGGTCTCCTCTCGCCTGCTCGCTGCAGAGTCTGCATCTTGCCTCATGACGGCACGATAACGCCCGAAACGAAGCTCGGGCTCAGATACGGCTCCAGGGCTGTTGCCTGAACTCGCTCGGAGAGGCTCCGACCCTCCGCCGGAACAGTCAAGACGGCCGGTCCCACGAGACGCACGACAGATCCTCGACCCTCCTGATCGACGAAGATCTCGTGCGTTCCGAGGGACTCTGGACCTCATTCGAAGAAGGAACTTGACACGCTATGGGAGTGGAGGCGTCACCGTTTCATCGGTGACGCGCGTGGGGCCACGTGTGTCGGCGATGGGCTGAGCATGAGCCCGGACTCGGAGCTCCGAAGCCGAACCTCCGGGTAGTAGCCGATCACGCTCTTCAGGTACTTGAGGAACCGTCGCTTGAAGTGCCGTGGGTTCTTGTACCCGCACCCGAACTGGAGCTGCAGCGAGTCCCAGGGGATGGTCACCGGCTTCCGGAGGCGAAAGAAGCGCCAGATCAGCCACACGTAGATGTCGATTTCGAAGGGTGAGCGGAGAGCTCGCAGGACCCGCAGGTCGAGGGGCACGGGAGCTTCGGTCGCCTCGCGGAAGAACCGCTCGGAAAGGACCACGTGGGATCCCCAGGAGGCTTCACCTGTCTCCCGTCGCGGATCCCACCAGAGTGCCCGCTTCTCGGCGATCAAGAAACCGTCGCCGGCGTGCCGGCCCTTCTCCTCGTCGTGGAAGACGCACTGGAAGGTCGATGCGAAGAGTCTCTGCATCTGCTCGCGCAGCTGCGGCAGCGAACCTCGAGGTCCGGTCGTCGGCGGGATCCCGAGGGCTGCGCAGAAGTGGGAGAAGTGGTGATCGAGCTCGATGTGCCGGGTCTTCCTCTTGACCGCCTCGGTGTTCAGGTACGCGAGGACGAGGCGCGGATAGCGGCCGTACGGGAGCCCGACGCCCTTCGGCGCGAGGATCGAGAGGCTGTAGTGGCCGTTGTGCCGGACGAACTCGTTCGTCTTCGGGTCGCTGTGCGGCATCGTCGCCTGGACGAGCGCCCGCGCCAGGAAGCCGACCTCGCCGGCGGCGTAGGCGTCGGCGTCGTCGAAAGACAGTGCCTGCGAGATCAGGCTGCCGAGACGCAGGGGCCTCCGCTCAACACTTGTAGAATGATTCTGTGACGCTCGATTCCGATTGCCGGCACTGCTGCCCCTCGGCGATTCGCCCATGACCCCTCCGCGCGGCCGACGTTGCGGCCGAGAACGAGGGGCTGAGAGTCAGCGCTGCAGAGACGCGGGAAGGCGCCGCCATCTCAGGCTGCCTCCTGGATTGCCGCGACCTCGCGAAGCCATTCGTACAGGGTGTTCGAATCTCTGGGGTGTTCGAACTTTGAGCGAGTTGGTCTACCACGACTCCAAGTCGCCCGCAGGACTGACCGGACGAGCAGCCGGATCCCGGTACCGCCTGCCGCCTGTGGCTCCGCTCCCTCGTCGTGGTCGAAGCCCTTCTCGAGCAGCGTCTTGAGCCCCGAGAGCACCATGGGCCAGCCGCCGGAGACGCTGTCGCGCATCTCGTGGTCCTCGCCGAAGTCCGTGTGCTCGAGGTGCAACGAGGTCCAGGGGCCGCCGGGCCAGTCCATGTCGCCGAGACGGAAGGTGACGCGTGAGGTGCGCTCCGGGTCGTCCTCCTCGCCCGGGCGGGCCCAGGTCAGGACGAGCTTCTCGTGGAGCTCGCTCTCCAGCACCTTGCCGACGATGTCGACCTTCTGCTGACCGCCCGCGCCGCGGTGCTCCCAGCGCGAGCCTTCCTGCCAGTCCGAGACGTTGTCGTGGAACCAGTACTGGCGGGTGAACTCCGGCTCGAGGAGGCCGTTCCAGACCTCCTCACGGCTGGCGTTGATGTAGATGGCGTAGGCGAAGTCGGGCTTGCTCATAGCGGGTCTCTCCAGCTTGCGTTTGAGGTTGTGGAGCGCGCGCAAACGCGAGCGCTCGAAGGTGCGGATCCAACGCTCCCCGATGTCGAAGAGGGGCACCGGATTCAGGTAGTGGAGCTTCTCGCGACCGCGCCGGACGACGGTCACCAGATTCGCGTTCTCGAGAACCGCCAGGTGCTGACTCACGGCCTGCCGGCTCATCTCCAGGTGCTCGCACATCCGGCTCAGGGTCTGACCGTCCTCGTCCCGGAGCGCGTCGAGCCGGCGCCGACGGCCGGGGTCGGAGAGCGCCTTGAAGACGGCGTCGAAGCTCTGGTCCATACACGGACGGCACGATATGCAAGTACTTGCTTGCATGTCAAGGCCGGATGCTCCGACGACTGGGCTACGATGCGTCGACCCTGCGGCAGAGGGACGGTTCGAGCCCTCTGCCGTTTTCTCGCTCAGGGAGGAGCCCACGATGCCCGGCCGACGTGTCCTCATCACGGGAGGAACCAGCGGAATCGGTCTCGCCCTCGCTGCGGCCTTACGGCGTGCGGGCGACCGGGTCCTGATCTGCGGGCGGAACCGCGAGCGACTCGAGGAGACCGCGGCTCGGCTCGGGGTGGACGCGGTCCCTTGCGACTTGGCCGATCCGACGCAGCTTCCCGCGCTCGTCGAGACCGCGCGGGAGAGGCTCGGAGGCCTCGACGTCCTGATTCACAACGCAGGGATCCAGCGCGCGATCGATCTCACGGACGAGAGGAATCCCGCCCTCGTCGACGGCTCGCTCACCCGGGAGGTCGACGTCAACCTGGCAGGACCGATCCACCTGACGGCGCTCGCCCTGCCGCTGCTCCGGGAGTCGGACAAGGCGACCCTCGTCTTCGTGACCTCCGGTCTCGCGCTCGCACCCAAGCCCTCGGCTCCCGTCTACTCCGCCACCAAGGCGGCCCTGCGCAGCTTCGCCAAGGCGATCCGGCACCAGCTCCGCCCCCACGGAGTGCGCGTGCTCGAGGTCGTGCCCCCTGTCGTCGACACCGCGATGACCGCGGGCCGCGACGAGGACAAGGTCTCGCCGGACTCGGTCGCGCGGGGGATCGCCGCGGCCCTCGACTCCGACCGCGAGGAGCTCCGGATCGGCAAGGCACGCACGCTCTTCACCCTCCACCGCCTCGCCCCGGGCCTCGCCGAGAAGATCCTCTCGCGGCAGTGAGGACCCACCGCACCGGCGACGGGGCGGACTCCGTCCGGCCCGCGCGGGGCCGGATCAGCGGCCGTACTGCTCGTCGCTGACGTGCTCCATCCACTCAACGGCCTTTCCGTCGAGGGCCTCCTGGACGGCGAGGTGGGTCATCGCCGTGGTCGGCGAGGCGCCGTGCCAGTGCTTCTCGCCGGGGGCGAACCAGACGACGTCGCCCGGCCGGATCTCCTCGATCGGGGCGCCCTCGCGCTGCACGCGGCCGAGGCCGCTGGTGACCAGCAGTGTTTGACCCAGCGGGTGGGTGTGCCAGGCCGTCCGGGCGCCGGGCTCGAAGGTGACGGAGGCGCCGCCGGCCCGGGCGGGGTCGTGGGCCTGGAAGAGGGGGTCGATCCGGACGGTGCCGGTGAACCAGTCGGCCGGTCCGGGCTGCGAGTGCTGCGTGCCTGCTCGTTGGATCTCCATGTCTCTCCCCCGGTAGAAGTGGACGGTCACCGGCCGACCGTGCCGGTGCTCTCGGACAACGGCTGTGGAAGTCCGGCCGCGACCACCCGATCGCGCCCCGACTCCTTGGCCCGGTAGAGCGCGTCGTCGGCCTCCCGCAGGAGGTCGTCGAGCTGCTGCACACCCTCGCCGAGCGCCGCGACGCCGAAGCTGGCGGTCAACGGGATCTGCCGGTCGCCGACGCGGAGCCCCTCGTCGCTGAGGTCGACGCGGATGCGCTCGGCGATGGCGACCGCTTCCTCCGCGCCGGCGTGCGGCAGGAGGAGGACGAACTCCTCGCCGCCGATCCTGGCCACGAGGTCGGTGACGCGGCGGCCCCGGCGCAGCTTGGCGGCGAACGCCTGGAGAGCCTCGTCCCCGGCCGCGTGGCCCCACTCGTCGTTGATCGTCTTGAAGCGGTCGATGTCGGCGAGCACGACGGCCAGGGGCCGCCTGGCGCGGAGTGCCTGGGCCACGGCGCGGAGGGCGGCCTCGCGGAAGCCGCGGCGGTTGAGCAGGCCGGTCAGGGGATCGGTGCCGGCCAGCTGCCGGGTGTGTTCGGCGAGGTCGGAGGCGAGGATGAAGACGACGAAGACGCCCATCGCCACGAAGGCCCCGGGCATGAGCAGGAAGTTGATCTTCAGGTAGAGGTCGAGAAGAGCCGGGTCGGACGCCGGACCCTGCAGCAGCGCGACGACCCCGGCGAGCAGCTGCGTCAGGCCGAAGACGACGTGGGCCACGGCGGCCGCCACTTCGGCAGCGGTCGGGCGCGGGCGGAAGCGGTAGACGATGACGCCCATCCAGCACACGAGCACCCCGGCCTCGAGCGGCTGGATCGCCATCTGCAGGCCGACGTGCGGTTGCACGACCGTGAACCAGGCGACGGCGAGGCAGACGATCGCCCCGAGAGTCGAGAGCGCGCCGATGCGGGTCGGACGCCCCGTGCGCTGCAGGTGGCCGACCAGCGCGAGCGTGACCGCAGCCACCCCGATCGCGTTGACGACGATCCAGTAGCTCGCCGGATCGGGGAACCACCCCTTGCCGAGGTTGAGCACCCGCTGGAGAGTGACGACCGCGAAGGTGATCGACCACGTCAGGGCGTGCGCCTCGCGGCCGAAGGTGCGCCAGGCGATCCAGAACACGACCGCCAGCACGCTGCTGGTGAAGCACATCGAGATGAGGAGGTAGCCGACGGGGTTCATGGCGGCGTTCGATCGTCGTCGTCGCGTTCGGGCAAGCGAACCGTCGCATGCCGGGCCGCTCGGTTCAAGCCCCCTCACCCGGACATCGGCGGCCCCGGACCGGAGTCCGGTGCGGGAGCCGGCGGGTCGGCGATGCCCCCCGTGCGTGTCCGGCGATCCGCTCCGCGGGGTGGTCCGCTCCAGCGCGCGCGGCCGCACGATTCGTCATATGACGAACCGACGATCCGACCTGCGCCGTCTCGTCGACACCGCCAAGGGTCTGGCCCACCCGGCACGCCTCCGCCTGCTCGGGATGCTCGCCACGGGAGAGCTCTGCGTCTGTCAGATGACCGCGGTCCTGGGGCTCTCCCCCTCCACGGTGTCCCGGCACCTCTCCGTCCTCGCGCGGGGCGGGCTGGTCGACGATCGCAAGGACGGGAAGCTCGTCTACTACCGGCTGGCGAGCGGCGGCGAGGCCGAGGCGGTCCTCGGTCCCCTCCTCGCGCTCCTCGATCGGGTCGAGCAGGTGGAGGCGGATCGCTCCGTGAGCGAGTCGCTCCGCAAGGTCCCGGTCACCCGGCTCTGCGCCGCCGACCTCGACCTGACGGCGATCGGAGTCGTGCCATGAGCGTCGCCGCGGTGTCCGGGCAAGCGGTCCGGACGCTCTCGCAGGTGCGTCGCAGCCCCGAGCTGAAGTGGCTCGCCGGCCTGGCCGCCGGCTTCCTGGCCCTCTACTTCCTGCCGGTCGGGTCGGCCCGTTTCGACGGCGCTCTGGTCGAGGCGTTGCAGCTGGCGCGGTGGTACGCGCGGGAGCACGTGCTGCTCTGCCTCGTGCCGGCCTTCTTCATCGCCGGCGCGATCGGTGCCTTCGTGAGCCAGGCGTCGGTGATGAGGCACCTGGGGCCGGAGGCGCCGCGGCCCCTCGCCTACGGCGTGGCCTCGGTCTCGGGGACCGTCCTCGCCGTGTGCTCGTGCACCGTCCTGCCGCTGTTCGGCGGCATCTACAAGCGCGGCGCCGGTCTCGGTCCCGCGGCCGCCTTCCTCTATGCCGGCCCGGCGATCAACGCACTGGCCGTCATCCTGACGGCGCGCGTTCTCGGGTTCGAGCTGGGCGTGGCGCGGGCGGTCGGCGCCGTCCTCTTCAGCGTCCTCATCGGCCTGACGATGGCCTGGATCTACCGCGAGGAGGAGCGGGGGCGAGCGGCCGCGGCGGGCACTCTCGTCCTTCCCGAGCCCAGGCTCTCCCTCGGGCGGCAGGCGACCCTGCTGGTCCTTCTCGTCGCGATCCTCGTGTTCGCCAACTGGCCGTCCGTCTTCGCCGCGAAGTGGTGGCTGACGGGGGGAGCGGGGGCGCTCCTGCTGCTCGCCCTGGTCCGCTGGCTCGGCCTCGCGCCCTGGAAGGCGTGGACGACGGCGGCGGCGACGGCCACGGCGGCTCTCGCCGTTCCCTCGCACCCGGTGGCCGCCTTCACCGTCGGCTTCGCCGGGCTCGCCGCCTCCCTCCTCGGCGACGAGGGAGAGCTCGGCGAGTGGTTGGCGGCCACCTGGAGCTTCACCAAACAGATCCTGCCGCTGCTGCTCGCCGGAGTCCTCGTGGCGGGTCTCCTCCTCGGCCGTCCCGGTCACGAGGGCCTGATTCCGTCGGCCTGGGTCGCCTCGGCGGTCGGAGGCAACTCCCTCGCGGCCAACCTCTTCGCCTCGATCGCGGGAGCCTTCATGTACTTCGCGACCCTGACCGAGGTGCCGATCCTGCAGGGCCTGCTCGGCAGCGGCATGGGGCAGGGACCCGCGCTGACGCTGCTGCTGGCCGGCCCGGCGCTCTCGCTCCCCTCGATGCTGGTGCTGCGCAGCTTCATGGGCTGGCGCAAGACGCTGGTGTTCGTGTCGTTGGTCGTCGTGATGGCAACGGCGACCGGATGGATCTTCGGCTGGCCTGCAGCCTGGAGGAGTGAATCGATGAAGACCCAGATGCAGGTTTCCGGGACCGGGTGCCCCAAGTGCAGACTGCTCACGGAGCACGCCGAGAAGGCGGCCACCGAGCTCGGCCTCGACTTCGAGCTCGAGAAGGTCACGGACCTCGACCGCATTCTCGACTTCGGCGTCGTGGCCACCCCGCGCTCGTCGTCGACGGCGAGGTCAAGGTCTCCGGGCACGTACCGACGGTGGGTCGCCTGCAGGAGATCCTCGCCGGCGGCGGAGCGGTCTCCAGGCGCTGACCTCCGGTCGCTCAGTGCCCCGAGTACCAGTCGGGCCCGCGCTCGGCCCAGTAGTCGGCCGGGCGTCATCGCGTAGCGGATCGTGCTGATCCGCTTCAGGCTCTTGATGCCGTACTTGATCGGCACGACGAGGCGTAGCGGCGCACCGTGGCCGCGGGTGAGCGGCTCGCCGTTGAGCGCCCAGGCGAGGAGCGTCTGGGAGTGCAGGGCGCTCGCCATGTCGAGGCCGACGTAGTAGTCACGGTCGGGAGTCTCGAGGCCGACGTAGGGCACCAGGAGGTCGGGGCGGCGCCGGGGATCGGGCGGGCTGCCGTCGACGGTCGGCGGCGGGTAGGCCGCGATGAAGTCGGCGAAGCGCACGCCGGTCCAGTGGACGATGCGGCTCCAGCCCTCGATGCAGCGCAGCTCCGTGATCAGGTCGACGGCGGGGAGCGCCATGACCTCGGCGAGGGTGAGCGCGGCCGCGGCGCCGCCGGCCATGCCCGCCACGCGGAGGCGCCAGGCGTCGCGATCGAGCGCCTCGCGCAGACCGTGGCCCCTGCCGACGCGCAGCGACTGGATGCGCGACGGCGGATAGGTCGGCACCGTCCGGTCGGGGTCGTAGAGCCGCTCCCACAGCGCCCGGTTGGCCTCGTGCGCCCGGCGCAGGGGCCAGGGGAGGCCGCCCTCGGTGGGGCGGGAGTCGAGCCAGCGCCACCCCGCGTAGCCGGCGGCGGCGGTGACGCCCATGGTGACGAAGCCGCGGCGGGTGAGGCGGGCCAGCCGCCGGTCGACCTCCGCATCCCCGGCGCTCTTGCGGCCCTTGCGTCCTTTCGATGCCGTCACCGGTCGCCCCCTGTCTCCTCCACCACCCACCCGATGACCATGGCGCGGAACTGGTTCCACCCCGCCCGGATCACCTGGGCGACATGGACGACGAAGAAGACGAGGTAGCCCATCGTCAACCAGAAATGGAGGAAGCGGGCCGCCCGGTAACCGCCGAGCGCGCCGGTCAGCCAGCCCAGCTGGACCGGTTTGTAGATGGCGAGCCTGCTCACGAGCGACCCCAGACCCATCAGGATCACTCCGGTGTACGCCAGCCTCTGGGCCCCGTTGAACTTGCCCGGCGGCAGGGGGCCGCGGCGCAGCCGCAGGTCGTGGAGCACGACGTGCCAGGCCTCGCGCAAGCTCCCTCGGCGGGGCACCAACTCCCGCCACTCCCCGAGACCAGCGTGTAGAGGACGTAGAGGAGCCCGTTCACCGCGAAGAGCCAGCCGAAGGCGAAATGGAGCGCCATGCCGCGCGCCAGGTGGTGGTCGATCCCCAGGGCGTCCCACGCCTCCCCGGAGAGGTCCATCGCCACCAGGGTGAAGTCTCCCAAGCCGATGCGGTACGTGCGGAAGGCCCAGTAGATGTAGAGCCCGCCCAGACCATCACCGCCAGCAGCGGGACGTTCAGCCAGTGGAACCAGCGGATCGCCGGCGGGTGCTTGCGCGCGAGCCGTTTCACGACGCTCCAGGATACGGCAGTGGCGGCCTCACGGATCCCCCGTTTGATCTCGACCCTCCGGTCTGGAACCATGGCTGGGAGATGACCGAGACCGCTTCGGGCCGGCCCCACGCATCGAACCCGGCCGAGAACTACGAACGCTACTTCGTGCCTGCCATCGGCTCCTGGTGGCCAGGATCCTCGTGGACGCGCCGCGCCGCATCCTGGCGAACGCGTTCTTGACGTCGCGTGCGGCACCGGCGTCGTCGCCCGACTGGCCGCCGACCGGGTCGGTGACGACGGTACCGTGGTCGGTCTCGACCCCAACCCGGCGATGCTGGCGGTCGCTCGCGAGGCGGCCGGGCCCGACATCGCGTGGGAGGAGGCGCCCGCCGAGTCCATGCCGTTGCCCGACGGCGGCTTCGACCTCGTGCTGTGCCAGATGGGGCTGCAGTTCATGGCCGACCGGCCGGCCGCCTTGGTGGAGATGCGTCGCGTTCTCGATGCGGGCGGGCCGGCTTGCCCTCAACGTCCCGGCTCCGGAGACGCCGCTGTTCGCCGCGCTGGCCGAGACGCTGGGCCGGCACGTGGCGCCGGAGGCCGCCGGGTTCGTCCACGCGGTCTTCTCCCTCGACGACCCCGACCTGCTCGTCCGCCTCCTCGCGGAGGCGGGGTTCGACCGGCCCGAGGTCGAGGCGAGCGTCCTGACCCTGCACCTGCCGCCGGCCGCGGAGTTCCTGTGGCAGTACGCGCGGAGCACGCCGCTGGCGGGGGTTCTCGCGCAGACGGACGACGAGACCCGCGCGGCGATCGAGCGGAGGTGGTCGAGCGCTGGCGGCCGTTCGGCGACGCAGACGGCATGAGCCTCGACCAACCCTTCCTCACGGCCCTGGCCGCGACGCCCGCGTAGCAACGCCGACGGGCTCCCGGCGGCCTCCTCGATCTGTGACACGGAACCGGTAGCGCCGGGCGCCCGGTTGCGCCAGAGTCTCCCCTTCGAAAGGAGGCCAGCGATGGCGCAGAGCGTGCGGGAAGAGACGTATGAGTCGTGGCCGGCGGCCCGAAGATCTTTCTTCGATCCTGGACGCCCGAGGGAGAGGCGCGCGGCGCTCGTTCCCCTGCCACGGAGTCAACTCGCACGGCGGGCAGTACGGGTGGCCCGCCGAACGCTCGCGGACCACGGCTGGCGCCGCTTCGCCCTCGATCTGCGCGGCCGGGGCCGGTCGGAGGGCGAGCGCTTCTACGTCGAGGACATCGCCGACTACGTGAGCGACGTGGCGGGGGCGATCGCCATCGCCAAGGAGAGGCATCCCGGCCTGCCGCTCTTCCTGCTCGGGCACAGCGCCGGCGGGGTCGTCTCGGCGACCTACGTGCTCGACCACCCGGAGGAGCTCTCCGGCTTCATCTGCGAGAGCTTCGCCTTCCAGGTGCCGGCCCCCGGCTTCGCCCTGTCGGCGATCAAGGCGCTGAGCCGCGTGGCCCCACACTTGCCGGTGCTGAAGCTCAAGAACGAAGACTTCTCGCGCGACCCGAAGGCCGTCGAGACGCTGAACGCCGACCCTCTGACGGCCCACGAGGTACAGCCGGCGATGACCGTCGCCGCACTCGTACGGGCCGATGAACGGCTGAGCCGGGAGTTCCCGACGATCACCCTCCCGCTCCTCATCCTCCACGGAACCGAGGACCGGGCGACGGTGTGCCGGGGCAGCGAGTTCTTCCACCGGACGGCCGGCTCCGAGGACAAGACGCTGAAGCTCTACCCCGGCCACTTCCACGACCTGCTCGCCGACCTCGGTAGGGAGGAGGTTCTGGCCGACATCACAGCCTGGATCGACGACCGCCTCGGCTGAGCGCGAGGGTCGTGCATACTGCGGGCCGGCGCCGCGCGTGGGCGCGTCCCGCCGCACGACCCCATGATCCACTGGCTGGAGGAGAGGCTCGGCGTCACCCGTGAGGTGCTGGCGCTGTCGCTCGCGCGGTTGGGCGACGGGATCGGGAACAGCATCCTGATCGTCGTCATCCCGCTCTACGTCGCGAAGCTGCCGTCGCTCTGGCTCGACCTGCCGGAGGAGACGCTGGTCGGCTTCCTGATCGGCCTCTACGGGCTCGTCAACACGGCGACCCAGCCGCTGGCCGGAGCGGCGCTCGATCGGTGGAGCCGCCACAAGGCCTCGATCCAGGGCGGGCTCGCGCTGATGGCCGCCAGCACGCTCGCCCTCCTCTTCGCCGAGCGCTACCTCCACCTCGTGATCCTGCGCTCGCTGCAGGGCGTGGGCTTCGCGCTCACCCTGCCGGCCTCGCTGGCGATCCTGAAGAGCGCCACCCGGCGGGAGAGCCGCGGAGGCGCGATGGGCTTCTTCACCACCTTCCGGATGGTCGGCTTCTCGATCGGCCCCCTGCTCGGAGGCTTCCTCCAGGCCCGCTACGGGTTCGCGGCGGCCTTCTGGGCGGGCACGGCCTCGATCGTCGCCGCCATGGCGTGCGTGCAGCTGTGGGTCGAGGAGCCGGAGGCCGCGCCCCCGGCGGCGACGGCCGGCAGGATCTTCGATCGCGAGCTGCTCACCGCCGAGCTCCTGGCGCTGGCCGGGGCGACCTTCGTGATGGCGATGGGGATCTCGATGATGTCCGCGGTGGAGAACGAGATGAACCTCCGCCTCCACCAGACCGCGCTCGGCTTCGGCGTCGCCTTCAGCGCTCTGACCGTGACGCGGATCCTCTCCCAGGTGCCGCTCGGCAGACTCTCGGACCGGGTGGGCCGCCGTCCGGTGGTGATCGCCGGGCTCCTCTTCATGGCTCCGGCCACGGCGCTGCTCGGCTTCGCGGGGAGCACCCTGCAGCTGGCCGGGGTCCGCCTCTTCCAGGGCCTCGGCTCGGCCGCCATCGCCGCCCCCGCCTTCGCCCTGGCCGTGGACGTCTCCCGCCGCGGAGGCGAGGGCCGGCAGCTGAGCCTCCTGACCATGGGCTTCGGACTCGGCATCGCCGCCGGGCCGCTGCTCGCCGGCCTGCTGGCGCCGATCCGCTTCGAGCTGCCGTTCGTGGCCGGCGGCCTCCTCTGCCTGGCCGCCGCGTGGCTGGTCCGCCGCGCGGTGCGGGACGCCTGAGAGGTCAGGTCGACGACTCCCCCGACAGCGGATCGACCCACCGCAGCCCGGGAAAGCGTCCGAAGTCCGTGTCGTTGCTGTGCAGCTCGCACTGGTGCTCGATGGCGAGCGCGGCCAGGTGCGTGTCGGTGGTGAGGCGGCCGGCGACGCCCGTCTCGGCGAAGAGTCGCGACAGGATCTCGAGGTGACGGGGCCCCGGCTCGAGCACCACCGCCTGCGGCCGCTCCAACCAGCCGCGGACCCGGGAGAGCGCCGCGGCCGGCGTCCGAGGCTCGCGCACGACGGCCGGGTGGGTGACCAGTCGCACGAAGCCCAGGGTCACCGACCAAGGGAGCCCGACCCTCCGGTCGCCGCTCATCACCCCCTCCCACCAAGCGCGAGCCGCTGGGTGGAACGGGGCGAGCTCATCGTGCGCGTAGACCAGGAGGTTGACGTCCGGGACGATCACCGGTCGTCCGCCTCCAGCTCGTCCCCCAGCTGGTTCAGCTTCAGGGGATCGATGCCGGCGCGCAGGCCCGACCGGAAGGTATCGACCCGATACGGCTCCGCGCTCTCGGCGACCTCCTGAGCGCCCAGACCGCGCCGGATGGTCTCGTTGACGACCTCCTTGAAGCTGCGCCCCTCGCGCCCCGCGCGCTCCTTCAGCCGCCGGGCGAGCTCGTTCTCGAGTGTGAGCGTCGTTCGCACGGAGACATCTTGATGCCTGAAGCCTCGGGCGTCAAGATCACGGAAGGCTGAACTTCCGCCGGTAGGCCCCGGGCGTGAGCCGCGTCCTGCGTTGGAAGAGGCGGCGGAAGAAGGCGACGTTCTCGTAGCCGACGGCGTGGGCGATCTCCTCCACCGCCTCGTCGGTGCGCTCGAGGCGGCGGCGCGCTTCGGCGACCCGCAGGTTCTGGACGTAGGCGATCGGGGAGCAGCCGGTCGCGCGGCGGAAGCGGCGCTCGAGGGTGCGGCGCGGCAGGCCGCTGCGATCGGCCATGGCCTCGACCGGTTGGGCCGTGGCGAGGTGGGCGGCGAGCCACTCCTGCAGGTCGAGGACGGCGCCGTCGTCGTGATCGCGCCGGGGGATGAAGCTGCGGTAGGGCGCCTGCCCTTCGCCGTGCCACTCGAGCATGAGGAGCCGGGCCATGGCGCGGGCGGCGGTGGGACCGACGTGGCGCGCGATCAGAAAGAGGGCGAGGTCGTGCCAGGACGTCACGCCCCCGGTCATCACCAGCTCCTCCCGGTCACCGGCGGTGACCAGGACTTCCTCGCACCGCAGGCGCACGCGCGGGAACGAGCGCTCGAAGGTCTGCGCGAAAGCCCAGTGGATCGTCGCCTCCCGCCCGTCGAGCAGGCCCGTCTCGGCCAGCAGCAGGACGCCGGTGCAGGCCGAGCAGAGGGTGGCACCCGCGGCGTGCAGGCCGCGCAGCCAGTCGACGAGCTCCGGGTAGCGCCCGGTCTCCCAGCCCGGTCCTTCGACGGCCATCAACGGCACGATCGCGATGTCGGTGGATTCGACCTCGTCGAAGGTGCGGTGGGCGATCAGGGGGAGACCGGTCGCCGCGTGAGCCGGTGCGGCTCTCGGGGCCACGATCTGCGCCGCGAACGGCGCGGCCGGCAGATCGGGCTCGAGGCCGGAGAGCAGCCGGAAGGCGTGGAAGGTCTCGTAGAGGCCCGACAGCGGCGAGAGCTGCGACTCCGGCGTGGCCACGAGCGTCACCCGGAGCGGGCTCGTGGTGCTCTCTCCTGCTCGTGCGTGGCGCATTCGGATCGGTCGCGTCGAATGTAGCACTCGTCGGGCCCCGGTCCCGGTCGCTAGCCTGCTCGCAGAGCGAACGACGAACGAACGACGAAAGGAGAACGCGATGACGACGACGCTCAACGGATGGGACACGGAGGCGATGCAGGAGGCGGTCGCCGGAGTCGAGGAGCAGCCCGAGGCCGGCAAGGTCTCCTGGCGCGGCCGGGTGTGCTGGGACGGCGGCTTCGGCCTCGACGTCAAGACGAGCGAGATCGAGCAGATGGGCGAGGTCCTGCCCCGTCACTTCACCCTGCGCGGCGACCACCCCCCGGAGCTGCTGGGCAAGAACACCGGGCCGACCGCGATCGAGACGCTGCTCGCGGCCCTGGGCGCCTGCATGGCCGGCACCTTCGCCGCGCAGGCCACGGCGCGCGGCATCGCCGTCGAGTCCCTCGAGATCGATCTGGCCGCCGACATCGATCTCAACGGCTTCTTCGGCCTGCGGCCGGTGGCGCCCGGCATCTCCGACGTCCACCTCGCCTTCCGCGTGCGTTGCGACGCCGACCGGGAGACGCTCGACGAGCTCCTGGAGGCGGCGCGCTCGCACTCCCCGGTCTTCGACTCCGTGTCGCGGCCGATCCCCGTGGAGCTCTCCGTCGAGGCGGCCTGAACGAGGCAGCCCCGGCGGTACAGAATGGGGTGGCCAGCGGCTCGATGGCGAGCCGGCGGACACGACGGGAGGAGCGACGATGACGACGCCACAGCGAGTCTCCGTGATCGGATCGGGGATCGTCGGAGAGACCTTGGCCAACGGGTTCCTGGCCCACGGTTGGACCGTGATGCGCGGCACGCGCGATCCCGACAAGCTGGCCCCTTGGCGGGACGGCGCCGGAGCGGCGGCCTCGGTCGGGGACCTCGCCGCCTGCGCCGCCCACGCCGACCTCGTCGTGCTGGCGGTCAAGGGCACGGGCGCCGAGTCCGCGGTGGCGCTCTGCGGCGCGGGCGGCCTCGACGGCAAGGTGGTCATCGACACCACCAATCCGATCGCCGACGCGGCGCCCGAGGACGGCGTGCTCTCCTTCTTCACCGGGCGCGACGAGTCGTTGATGGAGCGCCTGCAGGCGGCGGCACCGGCGGCGCGGTTCGTGAAGGCCTTCTCCTGCGTCGGGTCGGCCTTGATGGTCGATCCCCAGCTGCCCGGAGGACCGCCGACGATGTTCCTCTGCGGTGACGACGCCGACGCCAAGAGCCGGGTCTCCTCGGTGCTGGAAGACTTCGGCTGGGAGGTCGACGACCTCGGCACGGCGAGGGCGGCGCGCGCCATCGAGCCGCTGTGCATCCTCTGGTGCATCCCCGGCTTCCGCGACGGCGACTGGGCGCACGCGTTGAAGATGCTGCGACCCTGACCCCGGCGGCCGCCGGGCTCCTCCAGTGGACCGTGCGCAACGCCTGAGGGAACCGCACACCGAGTCTCGGCGGCCAGCTGCTGCCGGTACCATGGCGCGATGACCGCTACCGAGGGGGCCCCAGGGGACCCCAGCTCGGGCCCGAGCACCCGAACGCAGGGCCTCACCGGGGCGTGGCTCGGCCGCGTGAGCGTGGTCTGCGCGATCGCCGTGGCGGTCGCTCTCGCCTGGCGGCCCATCCACAGCGCCGATCTCGGCTACCACCTCGCCTACGGCGACTCGTTCTGGCGCTCGGGTCGGCTCGTCGACGGCGACGACTTCGTCTACGTCGATCCGGATCTCGCCCGGCTCGACTCGATGCCGGGGAATCGACCTCCGGGCGCCTGGATCGACTCCGCGGGCACCTATCGTTTCCCGAACGCGAACTACGGCAGCCAGATCGTGCTGTCCCTCGCGTATCGGCTCGGCGGTCCTCTGGCTCTGTCCTTCCTGAAGGCGACGCTGGTGGCGGTTCTCCTCGCCCTGGTGGCGCTCTGGGCTCGGCGCCTCGGAGGCGACCACACGGTGGCGGCCGCCGGAGTCCTGCTCGTCACCGCCGCGGCATACGGACGCTTCACCGTCCGGCCCGAGCTCTTCGGCTTCGTCCCGCTGGTGGGGGTCGCCGTGCTCGCCACCTCGCCGCACTTGAGCCGCCGCTCGGTCCTCTGGCTCACGGCGTGCCACTGGGCGGCGATGCAGCTGCACAGCTACTGGCTCCTCGGCTACTGCCTCGTCGGGGCCCTCTGCCTCGAAGCGTGGATCGACTCTCGGCTCGGTCGTCGCCTGGAGCCCGGCGTCGCGAGCCCGGAGCACCGTGCCCGGGTGCTGACCTTCGCCCTCGGCGCCATGACCGCGGTTTCCTTCCTCAACCCGTGGGGCTGGCGGCTGGTCGCGCTGCCCGTGCAGACGCTCGCCTTCCTCCACGCGAACGGGATCCCCCCGGCACCGGGGGCCACCTCCTACCACCCGTGGGGAGCGATCAGTGAGTTCCTTCCGGCGTTCCGGGCGAGCCAGCCGAGGCTCGACCAGAAGGCGGCCTGGGGCGTGCTCGTCCTCGGCGTTCTCGCTCTCGTCGCCGCGGGGCGGCGGGCCCGCTGGGTGCGCATGGCGATCCTGCTCTGGCTCGGCGTGGTCGCTCTGTCGATGCAGCGCAACCTGGCGCCCGCCGCCCTCCTCCTGGTGCCCCTGTCTCTCGGGCTACTGTGCGAGGCGCGGGCCGCGACCGTCGCGGACGAGCGGCGGCGCCGGAGGGGCAGGGCGCGCGACGCCCTCTCCTGGACCCTCGTCGCCGTGGCGGCCGTCTGGGCTGTCTCGATCGTCACCGGCGCCTTCTACGATCAGGAGGGGCGCCCCGACCGCTTCGGCTCCGGCCTGTCGACCTGGTTCATTCCGGTCGAGGCCACCAGGTACGTGCGCGACCTGCCACGGGACGCGGCGGTGTTCACGACCTTCAACGCCTCCTCCACCGTCCTCTACTTCTCGCGCGACGGCGCCACCTTCCGTGAGCTGCCGATCCTCACCAACACCTGGGCCTATCCGGCCTTGACGACGATGGCCACGAACATGAGGCTCACCGCGGGCAGGCCCTACAACGCCGGGAGGCCCGACTTCACGCCGTTCCTGCGTTTCGCCGTCCGCCACGACATCGGGATCGCGGTCCTCGATTGCGCACCGCAGCCCAGCCAGCTCGCCCGCTTCTTGCTCCACCACGGATGGCATTGGGGGTTCTTCGACGGCAAGCACGTCGTCCTCCTGCGCCCGGGGTTGCTCCCGCCGGGCGGTCCCTGGACCCGCCGCTCGACACTGGCGCTCCTCGAACGCGTTCGCACGGGTGAGTCCCGCCCCGCCTTCCACCTGAACCGAACGGCGGTGTCCCTCCACCGCCTCGGCCAACCCGAGCTCGCCGAGGTCGTTTGGCGCGCCGCCGTCGAGGAAGATCCCGACTACGGCCAAGCCTGGAGCTTCCTAGGACGCTCGCTGCTGGGCAGGGGACGGCGGGAGCGATCTCGAGCTCTCCTCCTCGAGGCGCGGGACTGCCTGCGGCGGGCGTCGTCCGCCGGCTTCGACGACGCAGCGACCGGCCGCGCGCTTCGGCAGGTCGACGAGGCGCTGCGGCCACCGGCCCCGTCCTCCTAGCACCCGGTCGGCCGACCTCGACACTCGACCGTGTCCCGGATTCCCGGGCCGGGAACGAGAGCCTGCGGCAGCAGGACGATCCGCCCGGGACCGCCGCCGGCCTGGAGGTAGGACATGGCCTCGCCGGCCTCGGCGAGCGGGTACCTCCGGTCGATGACAGGGCTCAGGGTGCCGTCCTCGAGGAGCGCGCTCAGCTCGCGGAGGATCTCCGGCGTCGAGAGTCGGGGCGCCGAGCCGAGCTTCGGCAGGTGGCGGTCGAAGGGCGACCTGGCTACCAGGCCGAAGAAGGCGGGCAGCGTCCCGAGCACGGGGCCGCCGGCGGCGCCGTAGCGATCGTGACCGATCCGCACGTAGATCCCGCCGGGTGCGAGCACGCGCTTCGCCTCCTTCAGGGTCAGGGTCGAGACGACGTCGAGGATCAGGTCGTACGCCCCGCCGCCGAGAGTGACGTCTTCCCGCCGGTAGTCGACCACCCGATCGGCGCCCAGCCCGCGCAGCATGGGGAGCTTGTCCTCCCGGTCGACGGCGGTCACCGTCGCGCCCCGGGCGTGGACGAGCTGCACGAGGATCGAGCCGAGGGCGCCGCCCGCCCCGTTGACCAGGACCCGGTGCCCGGGCTCTACGGCCGCGCTGCCCCGGGTGTTGAGCAGGGCGATGTGCCCGGAGGTGGCGACGGCCGCGGCCTGCTCGAAGCTCACCGTCTCGGGCTTGGTCTCCAGGGCCCCCTCGGGCACCGCCGCGAGCTCGGCGAACGTCCCGCCGTGGCGCCAGCCCATCGTCAGGTCGCTCTCGCCGAACACGGCGTCGCCCGGCCGGAAGCGGGTCACGCCCTCCCCCACCGCCTCCACGACACCCGCCAGATCGGTCCCCGGAACGGGACGGCGGGGCCTCGACCAACCGCCCATCGCGCGCGCGAGGATCGGCCGGCCGACCACCGCGTGCCAGACGTCGGCGTGCACGGAAGTCGCCTCGACGCGCACCAGCACGTCCGTCGCTCCGACGGCGGGCACGCCGATCTCCCCGAGCTCGAGCACCTCGCGCGGCTCACCGTAGCGCTTCTGGAGGATGGCTCGCACGGTTTCCCCTGCACGGACTCGAGCAGGATACCCGGGTTGTCACTCCCTCCCGACCCCCAGCGCGTCCGCGACCCGGTTGATGTAGTTGAACCAGGAGGCGATGAGGGTGATCTGGAGGATGGCTCGGTCGTCGAAGCCGTGGCGACGCAGCTCCTCGTGGTCGGGCGGGCAGATCGAGGTCGGATAGAGCGTCACCCGCCCGACGTAGTCGAGCATCGCCCGGTCGGCCGGCTCGAGGGGAGCGTTCTCGTAGTCCTCCTCCAGCGCCCGAACCAGGTCCTCGTCCAATGTCACGCGACGCAGAAACTCTGCGTGGGATTCGATTCAGTAGTGGCACTTGTTGAGCACCGAGACCCGCGTCGCGATCATCTCGTGCTGATCGCGGCGCAGGGGCAGGTCCGGGCTCATCAGGGCTCCGTAGGTCGAGAAGGCGTGGCGCAAGGCCTGCGGAATCAAGGTGTGCGAGGCCACGATGCCCGCCGAGCCGTCCGCGGTCGGATGGACCGGGGTCTCGTACTCCACCGGGTAGAGCGCCGCCGCGGCCTCCAGCGCCTCGCGCAGGGTGTCGTCGGCGTCGTCCATCGACACGGTCTCGATCCAGGTCATGGGGTCTCCTTTCCCAGCCGCCCCGCGCGTCGCAGGACGAAGTAGACGGGCACACCGAGCGACACGACGGCGAGCCCGAGCACGGCCTGCAACGGCCGGCCCATCAACAGGAGGGCCAGCACGACGGCGCACAGCCCGATGAAGATCGCCGGGGTGATCCGCCGGGCCGGCGTGCGGAACACGTCTCCCGCGGGAGGCGGCAACCGGTAGAGGCCGGCGACGCTCGCGGCGATGAAGAGCACGGTGGCGAAAATGAAGTAGGCGATGATGTCCGAGAACGAGCCGATCGCCACCAGGACAGACGCCAGGACGGTCTGCACCGCGATGGCCGTGGCGGGAGTGCCGAAGCGGGGGTGGAGGCGGCCGAAGCGGGCCGGAAAGAGCCCGTCCCCGGCCATCGCCGGGTAGAGCCGCGGCAGCATCAGGAGAATGGCCGCCAGGCTGCCGGCCACCGAGACGATCACCGCCAGGGCGAAGACGGTGCCCCCGAGAGCGCCGAACAGCCGCTCGCCCACACGCGCCGCGAACGCGTCCGCGGCCCCCACCTCCTCCGGCGAGACCAGACGCATGAAGACGGCACTCGTCGCGATGTAGAGAGCGGTCACCAGAACGATCGCCAGCAGGAAGGCACGCGGCAGGGTGCGTTGGGGGCGTCGCACCTCACCGGCCATGCGCGCCGCCTCCCACCAGCCGCCGAACGAGAAGAAGGCGGCCACGAAGCCCCCGGCCAGCGCCGGCACGAGCGGTGGAGCCCCCGCGTAGCGCTCGAACGACGGAAGCAGGCCCCCGGTCTCGACCGCCCCGCGGGTGAAGCCCAGCACCACGATCGCCCCCAGCACTCCCAGCTTGAGCGCCGTGATCGCCACCAGGGTTCCGGCCGCCAGCCGGGTGCCCAGCACGGTCAAACCGGCGAGCAGGAGGATCGCGCCGATCGCCACCGCCTTGCGCCCGAGCGGCGAGAGCGGCGTGAGATAGGAGACGTAGTCGGCCAGGCCCGTCGCCAGCGCGGCACTGATGCCGGGGTCCATCACCAGGAGGCACTTCCAGCCGTAGAGGAAGGCCACCGGCTCCCCCCAGGCGCGGCGCAGGTAGACGTAGGCGCCGCCGGCCTGCGGGAAGCGCGACGCCAGCTCGCTGTAGCAGAGAGCCCCGGTGAGGGCCATGAAACCGGAGAGCAGCCACATGCCGTGGACGAGCCCCGGCGCACCGAGCCCGCGGGCCATCTCCGCCGGAGTGAGGAAGATCCCGATGCCCACGATCTGCCCCGCGATGAGGCAGATCGCGGGCACCAGGCCCAGCGAGCGCGGCGCCTCCGCGCTCACAGGCTGAACCGCACGCCGAGCTGGAAGGCGCGCGGCCCGCCGGAGCCGAACACACCGCCGGCCGTCGTCACCGGCTTGCCGAAGCTCGACGAGTGGAGGTACCCGGGACTCGACGGGTCCTCGGAGTCGCGTGCCAGAACGTTCGCGTACCCGGAGTAGTTGCGGGTCGAGACGCCGAGGATGTTCGTCGTGTTCAGCACGTTGAAGACCTCGACGATGGCTTCGAGCGTCCGGCCCCTGCCGAGCTGGAAGAGCTTCGAGAACCGCAGGTCGAGCGACGAGAAGTCATCGCTGAACTCGGCGTCTTCGTCGACCAGCGGGAGCAGCACGCCGTCGATCCCGCCGGCGGCGTTCAGCGCCGCCAGGTAGGCGTTGAGCTCGGACGCCGTCTCGAAGCGCCGACCGCCGGCGTTGCGCTCCAGAGTCGGCACCCGCATGCTGCCGTCGGGCATGAGGATGTCCATCGGCACACCCGTCGAGTAGGTGAACAGGGACGAAACGGAGAAGCCCTTGGGGAGCTGGAAGGTGCCGGTGAAGGTCAGGCGGTGCCGCCGATCGTTGGGGCTGGCTCCGAACTCCCGCTCCAGGTCGTTGGGGTCGATCGGCCCGTTCGAGAAGGGGATCTGGTCGTCGTTGGCGTAGTTCTCGGACTTCGACAACGTGTAGGAGGCCATGAGGTGATGCCGGCCGGCGCGACGCTCGAGCGAGAGGAGGAGACCCCGGTAGCGCGTCCCGACGCTCGATTCGAGATTGACCACGCGGTCGGGCCCGCCGACCACCGGGTTGAACACCTCCCCGACCGTGCGCCCGATGATGAAGTGGCGCCCCTCGTTGTAGAGCGCGTCGGCGCGCAGGAAGAGCCGGTGCCCGAGGTCGACCTCGGTGCCCAGGTTCCACTGCTGGACCTCGGGGTTCTCGAGATCGTTGTCGATGATGTTGATCCCGGAGGCGCCGGCGCCCGGCAGGATGAACCCGGTGAAGGGATCGTCGATCGAGGGAGCGAAGGGCGGGAACTGACCGGTCGCCGGGTCGAGGAAGAAGACGTTCCCCGCCCGCACCTCGATCGGCAGCGCCCGGCCGTCGAGCCCGCGCTCGAGGGAGGCGATCTGGAGGGTGATCCGGTCGTAGTAGATCCCCCAGCCGCCGTGGAGGCTGAAGCGGTCGGAGGGGTGCGCCCAGTTGAAGCCGATGCGCGGCCCGAAGTTGTCCATGTCCCGGTCGCGATCGCCGTGGTAGAAGTCCTCGACCAGCGGGTTGCGGTCGTCGTAGCCGCTGATGTTCTTGACGTCGGTGTCCATCTCCCAGCGCAGACCGAGGTTGAGCGTCAGGCGTGGCGTCACCCACCAGTCGTCCTGCGCGTAGAGCGCGACGTAGGTGTTGTCGCAGTCGTCGATCAGCAGGTTGCGGTCGGGGAAGGCGCTACGCAGCGTCACGGAGAACAGGAGGTCGCCGTCGTCGATCACACCGTCGCCGTTGTGGTCGAAGTCCGCGAAGTCCTGGACGAGCTCGACGCGGCCCGCCTGGAAGACCCCCAGGTCGAAGGCGCCGTCGACGAACTGGACGTCGGCGCCGAACTTGAGACTGTGCTCGTCGCGCACGATCGCCAGGTCGTCGCGCAGCTCGATGCGGTCCTGGTCGGTGGCCTGCGGCACGCGGAACGAGGCGCCGTCCTGGAGCGAGGGGAAGGTCAGCTGCGGCGTGTTCGGCGCCACGGGAACGATCGAGTTGCGGAACCGGCTGTAGCTCGCGGCGAAGGTGTTGACCGTCGAGCCGGACAGCGTCCGGGTCCAGTCACCCAGCAGCGAGACGTAGCGGTTCGAGCTGTCCTGGCGCTGCGACGCCGAACCGATCGAGCGTTCGAGCGTGCTCGCCGCCGTGTCGTCGGCGTCCTCGGCCGCGAGACGGAACGTCAGATGGTCCCGGTCGGTCGGTCCCCAGTCGAAGCGGGCGACCCCCAGCAGGTCGGTCAGCGGCGCCTCGGCGAAGGTCCGCCGGATCGTACGGTTGGCGACGTCGCGCTCCCCCACCAGGATGCCGCCGTCCTGGTCGCGGTACTCGACGGCGGCGAACCAGTGGGCGACTCCGGTGCGCAACGGCCCTCCCAGGGAGAGGGAGTACTGCTGCCGGTCGAACGGCGGCGTACCCTGCGATCCGTCGTAGGTCGCCGGCAGGGCCTGCAGCTCGGAGTCGCGCAGGAACAGGGACGCCGTTCCGCGGAGCAGGTCCGTCCCCGAGCGGGTCACCACGTTGATGGCCGACGCAGCCGACCGGCCGTTCTCCGCGGTGTAGCGGTTGGTCGCGATCTGGAACTCCTGCACGGCGTCCTGCGGCAGGTTCTGGAGGGGGCCGCCGACGACGTCGTCGTTGTTGTCGGCCCCGTCGATCGTGATCATGCCTCCACGCCCGAACTGCCCGGCCGACGCCACGACGACCGAGTTCGTCTTGGTCGGATCGAAGTTGGGGGTCGGGACGTTGCCCGGAACGAGGAAGGCGAGCTCGAGGTAGTTGCGCCCGTTCAGAGGCAGCTGCTCGATCTGGTCCTGATCCACCACGCCGTCGACGACGGACGAGCCGGCCGTGGCCAGGGTCGGCGCCTCGGCCACCGCCTCGATCGTCTCGGCGACCGCCGCCACCTCGAGGGTCACCTCGAGGCGGTAGACCTGCCCCACCTCGACGTCGACGCTCTCGACGCGGCGCGTCGCGAACCCGTCGCTCTCGACGAGGACGACGTAACGACCGGGCGAGAGCTCGGGCACCGTGAAGCGGCCCGCCTCGTCGGTCGAGGCGGTGCGGCTGAGCCCTTTTTCCTCGTCGTCGACACGCACCTGCGCGCCGCCGACGGGGGCACCCGAGGGGTCGAGCACACGCCCCTGGACGGTGGCGGCGGCCAGCGGGCCGGCCGCGACCAGCAACAACGTCGAGACAAGGAGAAGACGAACGGCGCGCTGACGCAAGGACACCTCGATTCCCTCGCCCGGAGGCGAGATCGATGGGACGACTCGGGCTTCCGGAGGTCGGAGGGCAAGCGACGTGCCAGTGCCCGGCCCGCAGAGCGCCCCGCTCGACGGCCCGCACGCGATGGACGGCCACTCCTCGTCCATAGAACGCACGAGGGTCCTCATCGGGCCTACGGGCTCGCCCCCCCTTTTCTCTCGACCTACCGAATGCGCTAGGCTGGTCCCCGTCCAATCAGGTGGGGTACCGCCCCACAGCGACCTCTCTGGTGGGCTCGAGGAGCCCGCCGACGACGGTTCGAGGCCCGCGACCGCCGTGATCGCCCGGACAGCGTCATGGCCAGAGGCATTCGACAGCTCGTCATCACGGCATTGGCGCTCGCCGCCTGCGCGCCGGAGCCCTCGCCCCTGCGCCTCGGAGTGCTCGTCTGGCCACCCTACGAGCTGGCCTACCTGGCCGCCCATCGCGGATTGATCGACCCGCGCCGCATCGAGCTGGTCGACTACCAGACCCCGGCCGAGATCGCCCGGGCCTTCCGCTACGGGCTGATCGACGCCTGCTTCCTGACCACCCAGTTCGTGCTGGCGGAGCAGAGCGCCCTGGCCCGCTCCCGCATCGTCTACGTCGTGGATCGCTCCACCGGCGGCGACGCGCTCCTCGCCCGGCCCGAGATCGGCTCCCCGGCCGACCTGGCGGGACACCGCATCGCCGTCGAGGCCGGGCCGCTGGGCGGCTACATGCTGCAGCGCGCCCTCGACTTCGGCGGTCTGACGCGTGACGACGCCGAGCTCGTCTTCGTGGACACGCCGGACCACGTGGCCGCCTACCGGGACGGGATCGCCGACGCCGTCGTCACCTACGAGCCGCACCGGACCCGGCTCCTGCAGGAGGGCGCGGTCGAGCTCTTCAGCAGCCGGCAGATCCCCGGCGAGATCGTCGACGTGCTCTTCGTCCGCTCCCAGGAGCTCGGCTCGCAGAAGGCAGCGCTCCAGGAGCTCGTGCGCGGCCTGGTCCGGGCCCGGGAGAGCTTCCTCGCCGCGCCGCACCCCGCGCTCGAGGCGATGACCGCCCGCGAAGGCCTCTCGGTCGAAGAGCTGCAGCGGGCCTTCGAGGGCGTCGAGCTGGTGTCGCTCGAAGAGAACCGGAGGCTGCTCGGTGGTGCGAAACCGGGCCTCCTTCCGCTGCTCGAGCGGCAGGCCGAGGTGATGGGAGAGCAGGATTGCGCGATGGGCGGAAATCTCCGTCGCCCCATTGCTCGATCCTAGTCTGCTGCCGGAGGAGAGCCGGTAGTGCTCGCCGCTTCCCGCTGCGCTACTCGATCCCGGCCGTCATCCTGGTGGTCGGGGCGCTGTTTCTCGGCTTCCACTACGCCAACGAGCGCCGCCTGCTCGACGAGCGGCTCCATCGCTACTCGAGGGCGAGCTCCGCGTCCTCGCCGCGTCGGCCGCGGGCGAGCTCGAGTCCGCTCTGCGTCAGGAGCGCACGGAAGGCGCAGGAGCGACGCTCGAACGGCTGGCCGGCAACCGCCAGCTCGACCTCGCCGCCTTCGTGGATCCCGTCGGACGCATCCTCTGGGCGACCGACGCCCCCCTGGTCGGGCTCTCGGTCGCCGAGTCGGGATCGCAGGGCCTCGGCTCGAGCCTGAGCCAGGCACGCCGGGCCGGCTCGGTCGTCACCACCCACGAGACCGACCCTCCGGGCATCATGGGGGCGTTCCCGGTGCAGATGCGCGGCCGGCAGCACGGGTTCCTGCCCGAAGCCACCGGTTGGCTGCTGATCCACTACGACCTCACGGCTCGCCAGCGGCAGTTGCGCAAGGAGCTGGCCTGGAGCGTCGGCCTGTACGCCGCGGTTCTCTCGCTGCTCTGTATCGGTCTCTGGCTCTTCTTCCGCCACACGCTGCTCGACCGCGTCCGATCGCTCACCGCCGCTGCGAAGTCGATCGCCCAGGGTGATTTCGCGGCGGAACCGGAGGTCGAGGGCGGCGACGAGATCGCCGAGCTGGCCGACGACTTCCGACGCATGGCGGGAGCGCTGAAGCGGCACTCCGAGCAGCTCGGATATCTCTCGCGTCACGATCCCCTGACCGGGCTCCTGAACCGGCCGGGCTTCGAGGCCGCCCTGCAGTCCTTCGCCTTCAGCGCCCGGCACGGCCACGCCTCAGGAGCGCTCTGCCACCTCGACATCGACAGCTTCCGGGTGATCAACGACACCGAGGGACGCGAGGCCGGTGACCAGCTGCTGGTGGCCACGGCGCGCCTGCTCGCGGAGCGTTTGCCGGACGAGGCGATCATCGGGCGGGTGGGCGCCGACGACTTCGCCCTCATCCTGCCGCTCGCCAGAGGTCGAGCGCTGAACGAGAAGGCACAAGAGGTCCAGGACGCGCTCGAGGACTTCCGCTTCGAGTGGCACGGCACCAGCTTCAAGGTCCGCCTCAACATCGGAGCGGTGGCGCTCGACGAGTCCACTCCCGATGCCGAGCGCGCGCTGGCTGCCGCCGATGCGGCGTGCGACGCCGCGGGTGAGAGCCCCCACCAGAGCTTCCGCATCTGGTGGCCGGGAGAGACCACTCTGGAGCGGCACCACGGGCAGATGCGCTGGGTGAGCCGCATCCAATCGGCTCTCGACGAGGGACGCTTCGCGCTCTGGGCGCAGCAGATCCAGCCGGCTCGACGGCACGATCGGGGTCTCCACCTCGAGATCCTCGTGCGCATGCTCGACCCTCGCGGAACGCCCGTCGAGCCCGGGCGCTTCCTGCCCGCGGCGGAGCGCTACCGGTTGATCGGCCAGATCGATCGCTGGGTCGTGCGCTCGACCTTCGACTTCCTGGCGCAGCATCCCGAGCTCCTCGAGCGGCTCTCCCTGTGCGCCATCAACCTCTCCGGCATGAGCATCGACGATCCCTCGATGCTCGGTGCCATCGCCCAGGGACTCGAGATGACCGGCGGGCTCCCACCCGACCGGCTGTGCTTCGAGATCACCGAAACGGCCGCCGTGACCCACCTGGACACGGCCTCGAGGTTCATCGAGCGCCTGCGCTCGATCGGCTGCAGGTTCGCCCTCGACGACTTCGGAAGCGGGGTGTCCTCGTTCGGCTATCTCAAGGGGTTGGACGTCGACCTGATCAAGATCGACGGGCTCTTCGTGCGCGGCGTCGCCGCGGACCCCACCGACCGGGCCATCGTCGGCGCGATCAACGAGATCGCCCACGAGACCGGCAAGCGAACCATCGCGGAGTTCGTCGAGTCGGACGCGGTCCTGAGAGTCGTGCGCGAGATCGGGGTCGATTTCGTCCAGGGGCACGCCATCGGGCGCGCCGCGCCTCTCGACCGGTTCTTCGCCCGACTCGCCAACGCGATGTAGGCGACCTACCCCGCCGCATGGTGCGCCCCGCCCGCTTGCGAGTACTCTTGAACGACGTATGGCAACCGCAGGACTGGAGGACGAACCGACCATGAATCCACGAACCGCGCTCTCGACCGCCATCCGCCGGATCCTTCCGGCCCTGCTCGTCACCGCCCTGGCCGCGGTGCCCGCGCAGGCATCTTTCTTCCAGATCCAAGAGACCTGTCCGACGGGCCTGGGCAGCGCCTTCGCGGGTGAGCCGGCACGGGCCGAGGACGCCTGCACCGTGTGGGCCAATCCCGCCGGGATGATGCGCCTGGACGGCGACCGGCTCTTCGTCGGCGTGCACTCGATCCAGCCGTCGCTCACCTACGACGACGACGGCTCAACGATCGTGCTGGGACTGCCGCTGAGCGGCGGGGACGGCGGGGACGCGGGCGAGGACGCCCTCGTGCCCAACGTCTACTACACCCACAAGGTCGGCGACCGCTGGGCCTTCGGCATCGGCGTCAACGCTCCGTTCGGGCTGGCCACCGAGTACGACAGCGGCTGGATCGGCCGCTACCACGCCCTGCGCTCGGACATCGAGGCGATCAACATCAACCCGTCGGTCGCCTTCCAGGTCTCGCCGGGCTTCTCGATCGGGCTGGGTCTCGACTATCAGATGCTCGACGCCGAGCTCTCCCAGGCCGTCGACTTCGGCACCGCCTGCTTCGCCGCCCAGGCCGGCGGCGTGCTGCCTCCGGGCACCTGCGCCTCCTTCGGCCTCGCTCCCCAGTCGAGCGACGGCATCGGAAAGGTGACGGCGGACGATGACGCCTTCGGCTGGAACGCGGGCCTGCTCTGGGAGCCAAACCAGAGCTTCCGCATCGGCGTCAGCTACCGCTCCGAGCTCTCCTACGACCTCGACGGCGACTTCACGATCTCGACCGCGAGCCCCGGCGCCGCCGCGTTCGCCGCGCTCACCGGCACGGTCGACGCCCCGGCCAGCGCCTCGATCGACCTGCCCGACACCCTCGGCATCGGCGCCTTCTTCCAGGCGACGCGGCACGTGGCGATCCTGGCGGATGCCACCCGCACCGGCTGGAGCAGCCTGCCCGAGCTGCGCATCCACTTCGACAGCGGTGCCTCCGACTCGGTGACCACCCTCGGCCTCGAGGACTCCTGGCGCTACGGCCTGGGCGCGAACTGGACGCCCAGCGACCGCTGGGGCCTGCGCTTCGGAGTCGCCAGCGACGAGTCGCCGGTCCCCGACGCGCGGCGGCGCTCCGTGCGCCTGCCCGACGCCGACCGCATGTGGTACACGGTCGGCTTGGACCTGCACCCCAGCGACTCCCTCTCGGTCGGCATCGCCTACGGCATGATCGACATCGACAGCGCGCGGGTGAACAAGGTGGCGCTACCGGGCAACGAGGACTTCCTGCGCGGCAACCTGCGCGGAACCTTCGACTTCTCGGTCGACATCATCAGCGTCCAGGCGAGCTGGAGCTTCTGAGGACTCGATTGACGATCGTGTGACAACTCCTCACAATGGGTGGCAAGAAACCCACCCGTTGGGAGGTGACCCATGAGGAAGCTCGCGGTTCGTGCCGTCTGGGCCTGCTCGGTGGTGCTGATCACCTACGGCAGCCCGCTCGCGGCCCAGGAGGAGGAGTCCACCGAGGAGAACGCGACCGGGGCGGCTCCCGCCTCAGAGGAGCAGGGCTTCAAGGAGGAGGTGACGGTCACCGCGCGCAAGCGCGAGGAGGGCATCCAGGACGTGCCTTTTTCCGTCGCCGCGCCGACCGAGGAGGATCTGCGCGACCGGGGCGCCGAGACCCTCGAGGACGTCTCGGCCAACGTCGCCGGGTTCAACGTCCAGAACCTCGGCCCGGGCCAGAGCCAGGTGGCGATGCGCGGGGTCTCGGCCGGGCAGATCGTTCGCGACCAGCCGGGGGTGAAGGAGCAGGTCGGCGTCTACCTCGACGAATCGGTGATCTCGCTCTCGCTCTTCACGCCGGACATCGACCTCTTCGACATGAACCGGATCGAGGTCCTGCGCGGGCCGCAGGGCACGCTCTTCGGCTCCGGCTCGCTGTCGGGCACCGTGCGCTACATCACCAACCAGCCCGAGCTCGGGGTCTCCGAGTCCTTCGGCGAGTTCTCGCTGAGCTCGATCGACGGCAGCGAGCTGGGCAGTGCGGCCAAGGCGGCCGTCAACACGCCGCTGGGTGATTCGGCCGCCGTGCGCATTTCGGCCTACCACAACGAGATCGAGGGCTACATCGACGCCGTGCAGCCGGACCTCTCGGTGAAAGAGAGCGTCAACGGCGGCAGTCGTACGGGCGCTCGGATCGCGTTCCTGCTCGAGCCCAGCGACCAGCTGAAGGTGACGCCCCGCGTCATCTACCAAGAGGTCGACATGGACGGCTGGAACCGGATCGACGACTACAACATCCTGGGCAACCCGTTCACCACCACCCGGCCCGCCGTCGACCTCGGCGAGCGCGAGCAGTTCACGCAGATCGGCGAGCCGTTCAGCGACGACTTCCTGCTGGCCGACCTCGACGTCGAATACACCTTCGCCTCGGGGCAGACCCTGACCTCCATCACGTCGTACATCGATCGCGACATCCTCGTCGTGCGCGACGCCACGGCGCTGACCGCCTCGATCACCGGCGGCACGCCGCTCCACTTCCCCGAGTCGGTCTACAGCCTCGACGCGCCGCTCGACGACGCGACGCAGGCCTCGACGCTGACCGAGGAGCTGCGCCTGGCCGGCAGCACCGACCGCCTCGATTGGGTCGGCGGCATCTTCTACAGCACGGTCGACCGCGACTACGGCCAGAGCCTGCTGGTCACCGGTTTCGAGGCGATGACGGGCATTCCGACCGCGGGGAGCTTCGGCGCCGGGCGCGACGTCCTCTACTTCTCCGACCTCTCCTACGACCTCGACCAGACCGCCGTCTTCGGCGAGGTGACCTACGCCGTCACCGATCGTTTCGACCTGACCGGAGGCTTGCGCTACTACGACTTCTCGGAGGACCGCACCCAGACCTTCGACGGCATCTTCTCCGACCCGGGCACGACCGTGGGATCGGTGGAGGCCGACGGTCTGGCGCCCCGTCTGGTCGCCAGCTTCGAGCTCAACGACGCGACGACGCTGAACGCCCAGATCTCCAAGGGCTTCCGGCTGGGCGGCATCAACGACCCGCTCAACGTGCCGCTGTGCTCCGGCGACGACCTCATCACCTTCGGCGGTCGCGAGACCTGGAAGGACGAGGAGCTGTGGAACTACGAGGTGGGCTCGAAGTCCACCATCATGGGCGGGCGCGGCATCTTCAACGTCGCCGCGTTCTACGCCGACATCAGCGACCTGCAGGCGACGGTCACCGCCGGGACCTGCTCGTCGCGCATCATCTTCAACGTGCCCAAGGCTCGCGCCACGGGCCTCGAGCTCGAGCTCTCCGGGCAGCCGAGCAGCGCCTTCGACTTCGCGATCTCGGCGAGCTACAACGACTCCCAGCTACGCTCCACGGTCACCCGGATCGGCTCCTCGGGAGCCCCGGAGGTCGTCGCCGGCATCGAGGCGGGCAACCGCCTGCCGACCGTGCCCGAGCTCCAGGCCGCCGCCGCCGCGACCTACCGATGGGACCTGCGGCCCGACTGGACGACCTACCTCACCGGCACCTACCAGCACGTGGGCTCGCGCTTCACGCAGATCGGCGACCAGGCCGCGGGCTTCGGCACGGTGAACCTGGTACCGGAGGGTTTCACGCCGCTCGGCGGTCCCCTCACAGCTTCCGAGTTCACCTTCGACCCGGAGCTGCCGGCCTACGACCTGCTCAACCTGCGCTACGGCTTCCTGCACGGCCGCTGGGACGTGGCTCTGTTCGTCAACAACGTCACCGACGAGCGCGCCCTGCTGGCCCTCGACCAGGAACGCGGAACGCTGGCACGGGTGGGGTACCTCACCAACCCGCCGAGGACCTTCGGCGTCTCGAGCCGCGTGCGCTTCTGACCTAGGCGTTCCGGCGGCGCAGCATCGTGCCTCCGGTCGGCTACGGCTGACCGGAGGTTTCTCGTCGGCGCCTCAACCCTTGATGAAGGTGCCGTCCTCGAGCTCGCTCCAGGCCCGGCGCAGCTCGTCCTGCGTGTTCATGACGATCGGGCCGTACCAGGCGACCGGCTCGCGCAGGGGTCTGCCGGAGACGAGGAGGAAGCGGATGCCCTGCTCGCCGGCCTGCACCGTCACCTCGTCACCGCGGTCGAAGAGGACGAGGGAGCGATCGACGACCTCGGCGGGCGGCGGCGCGTCTTCCCACCAGCCGACGTGCTCGGTCGGCACCGCCAGCGGGTCGGAGGCGTTGCAGAAGGTACCGGAGCCGGCGAAGACGTAGGCGAAGGCGTGCCGCCCGGTCTCGACCGGCAGGGTCCGGCGGCGGCCCGGCGGCACGGAGACGTCGACGTAGACCGGGTCCGCAGCGATCCCTTCGACCGGTCCCCGGCGGCCCCAGAACGAGCCGCAGACGATGCGCGCCGTGGTGCCGTCGTCCTCGGTGACCTCGGGGACGTCGGCCGACTGGACCTCCTGATAGCGCGGCTTCGTCATCTTCAGGTGCGACGGCAGGTTCGCCCACAGCTGGAAGCCGTGCATGCGCCCCGCCTCGTCACCGCGCGGCATCTCCTGGTGGAGGATGCCCGAGCCGGCCGTCATCCACTGGATGTCGCCGGCGGCGATGGCACCGCGGTTGCCCAGGCTGTCCCCGTGCTCGACGGTGCCGGCCAGCACGTAGGTGATCGTCTCGATGCCGCGGTGCGGGTGCCAGGGGAAGCCGGCGAGGTAGTCCTCCGGCCGCTCGTTGCGGAAGTCGTCGAGGAGCAGGAAGGGGTCGGTCTCGTCGGTATCCCCGAACCCGAACGCGCGCCGCAGCTTCACCCCGGCGCCCTCGACCGTGGGCTTGGCCTCGACGAGCTTCTTGACCGGGCGGATCGACATGGCGAGAGCCTACTCGATCGGCGCAGGCCGGCGGGGCCGCTCCCCGCGACGGGATCGGCGACCCGCCGGCCTGATGCGTCCCGCCGTTCCCCTACTGCACCGGCACCATCAAGTGCTCGTAGGGCGTTCCGGGCCACATGACGTAGGGCACGGAGGTGTCCGGGTCGGCATCGCGCGGATACGCCGCCAGGGCCTCCGCGGCGCCGACGATCATCACGTGCGGTCCGGTCTGGATCCAGTGGTTGTCGCCGCTCGGCGCCGTCGCCCACGGATCGGTATTGCTGGCGTCGGTCCCACCGACCAGCATGTACATGAAGCCGATCTTGCCCGGCGGCGGGGTCTGGTGGGCGATCCAGGCGCCGATCCACTCCATGGCGTTGGCGTCTGCGCACATCGGGTCCGGTCCCGGAGTCGCCGGGTTGTCGGCCATGCAGGTGAAGCCGTTCGTTCCCTCGCGCACGACTCGAATCGATCCGTCCCCGGCAACATCGATGACCGTGGCGTCTGCGCCCACCGCCGCGGGCGCAGCGGCCTCGGCGCTGGCCACGATCTCCTCGTCCGTCCGGTCCGCCATCTCGTGCTGCGCCCCCACGGCGCCCGCCACGAGGATCGCGACCGTCCACAAGCAACGAGCACGCATTCCTACCTCCTCTCCCTCTTCGGGAAGTCGTGGCTCCAGCCTACGACGGCCGCCCACCCGGCGGGGAGTCCCCAGAACCCCCGGGCCCGTCTTCCGTAGGAGGCAGGGACCCGGTAACCTGCGGGCCGTTCCTTCTTCTCTCTACCGTTCGAGGACCCGACGATGCGCTCGACCCGAGATCTGTTCGCCCTGTTCGCCCTGACCGCGCTCTGCGCCGGATCGATCGCCGCCGCCGAGGAGACGACCGACACGATGAGCTCCACCGAGACCCACAACCCGCTGCTCGCCGAATGGACCGGTCCCTACGGCGGCGTTCCGGCCTTCGACAAGATGGATCTGGACTGGCTCGAGCCGGCGATGGAGGCCGGGATGGCCGAGAACCTGGCCGAGATCGAAGCCATCGCCGGCGACCCGGAGCCGGCCACGTTCGAGAACACGATCGCGGCGATGGAAGACTCCGGCCGCCCGCTGGGCCGGGCCTTCACCTACTGGGGCATCTGGGCGGGCAACCTGTCGACGCCCGAGTTCCGCGAGATCCAGCAGCGGATGGCGCCCAAGCTCTCCGAGTTCCAGTCGAAGATCACCCAGAACGAGGCCCTCTTCCACCGATCGAGACGGTGTACCACTCCGACGAGATGAAGACCCTGCGCCCGGACCAGCAGCGTCTCGTCTGGCTGATCTACGACGGGTTCGCCCGCAACGGCGCCACCCTGGAGGGCGCGGCCAAGGAGCGCTACGCGGCGATCGACCAGCGCCTGGCCGAGCTCTACACCCGCTTCTCGAACAACGTCCTGGCCGACGAGGAAGGCTACGTCACCTACCTCACCGGCGAGCAGCTCTCCGGCCTGCCGGACTCGTTCGTCCAGGCCGCCGCGGCGGCGGCGACCGAGCGCGGCCACGAGGGCGAGTACGCGGTGACCAATACCCGCTCGTCGATGGACCCGTTCCTCACCTTCTCGGACGAGCGCGCCCTGCGCGAGAAGGTCTGGCGCACCTACTACTCGCGCGGCGACAACGGCGACGAGCACGACAACAACGCCCTGATCTCCGAGATCCTGCAGCTGCGCGACGAGCGCGTGGGCCTGCTGGGCTACGACAACTACGCCCAGTGGCGCCTCGAGGACCGCATGGCGAAGACGCCCGAGCGGGCGATGGATCTCATGGAGACGGTCTGGAAGGCCTCGGTGGCCCGCGTCCACGAGGAGGTCGCCGACATGCAGGCGATCGCCGACGCCGAGGGTGCCGGCATCACCATCGAGCCGTGGGACTACCGCTACTACGCCGAGAAGGTCCGCAAGGCCAAGTACGACCTCGACTCCGACGAGGTCAAGCAGTACCTGCAGCTCGAGAAGCTCCGCGAGGCGATGTTCTTCGTCGCCGGGGAGCTCTTCGACTTCGCCTTCACCCCCGTGCCCGAGGGTACGGTGCCGGTCTACCACCCCGACGTCCGCGTCTGGCAGGTCACCCGCAAGTCGAGCGGCGAGCCCGTCGGTCTCTGGTACCTGGACCCGTTCGCCCGGCAGGGCAAGCGCTCCGGGGCCTGGGCCAACTCCTACCGCAGCCACGAGACCTTCCGCGGGCCGGTGACTCCCATCGGCTCGAACAACTCCAACTTCATCAAGGGAGCGCCCGGCGAGCCGGTCCTGGTCTCCTGGGACGACGCCGAGACCTTCTTCCACGAGTTCGGCCACGCCCTGCACTACCTTTCCTCGAACGTCGCCTACCCGACCCTCAACAGCGGCGTGCGCGACTACACCGAGTTCCAGAGCCAGCTGCTCGAGCGGTGGCTCCTGACCGACCAGGTGATCGACCGCTACCTGGTCCACTACAAGACCGGTGAGCCGATCCCGCCGGCGTTGGTGGCCAAGATCAAGGCCGCCGACACCTTCAACCAGGGCTTCGCCACGACCGAGTACCTGGCCTCCGCGCTGATGGACATGAAGTACCACACTACGGATCCGGCCGGTCTCGATCCGAAGACCTTCGAGCGCCAGACCCTCGCCGAGCTCGGCATGCCCGAGGAGATCGTGATGCGCCACCGCAGCACGCAGTTCGGCCACATCTTCTCCGGCGAGGGCTACAGCGCCGGCTACTACGGCTACATGTGGGCCGACGTGCTGACCTCGGACGCCGCCGAGGCCTTCGAGGAGGCGCCGGGCGGCTACTACGACAAGGCGCTGGCGAAGAAGCTGGTGGACAACCTCTTCGCCCCGCGCAACGCCGTGGACCCCGCCGAGGCCTACCGTGCTTTCCGCGGCCGTGACGCCCGGATGGAGGCCCTGATGCGCGATCGCGGCTTCCCCGTGCCCGGTGAAGCGGTGCCGGCCGCGTCGAACTGACGTCGCATCGAGGACGTTGGCCGGGGTGGGGAGTCAACCGCCCTTGAGGGTGGGTGGCGCAGCTCTCCGCGGTTGCTAGCATCTCGCCACGATGACCCACAGCTCCCCTGGTGCGGAGGAGCGCCCGCTGAGGACGTTGGGGTGGATGTTCGTCCTCGTCCTCGCCGGAGCTCCCCTGGCCGACTATCTCTGGGAAACGCTCCATCAGCTGCTGGCACTGCAGATCGACGGCCGGAGGATCCTGATCTCGATCCCGGTCGCCCTGGCGCTGGCCGGTCTGCTGATGCTGGCGACGAAGGTGCTGCGCGGTCCCGAGCCGGAGAGCGCAACGACCGCAGGGAAGGAGACGTGATGAACGAGCCGCAGTCCGGCGACCGCCCGTCGCCCGAGCGCGCCCCGGAAGAAGAACCGGACATCCGGGGCACCCTGTTCTTCTCGGTGGTGTTCCTGATGCTGATCTTCGGCTTCTGGGGCGTCGCCTACCTGATGCTCCTGAACCGGTGACGCCATGAAGATCGAACGCTACGAAAAGGGCTTCCTCGTCCTCGGTGCCGTCCTCCTGGCCCTGTGCATGGGCGCCCTGGTCTACGCCAGCGTGGGGATGGGCATCCACTTGCCCGGCCGGGTCGGCACCCTCGACCCGACCCAGGTCGAGACGACACCGCCGTTCGACGCTCCGGGCCTGCGCCAGACCGGCCCCGGCACCTACGAGGCCGTGATCGTCGCCCGCGCCTGGCAGTTCGAGCCGCGGGAGATCCGCGTGCCGGTGGGCAGCGAGGTGACCTTCACCGTCACCTCCGCGGACGTCATCCACGGCCTCTCCCTCGAGGGCACCCGGGTGAACATGATGATCATCCCGGGTCAGATCGCCCGCAACTCCTATCGCTTCGAAGAGCGGGGAGAGCACCTCATGCTCTGCCACGAATTCTGCGGTGTGAACCATCACACCATGTTCGGGAAGGTGATCGTCGAATGAGCGCGACCGAGAACACCGCCACCGTCTACGACCCCTCGGGCTTCGAGATCACCGAGGCCCAGAAGCGGCCCATCCGCTGGGCCCTGTACATCGGCTACTTCGCCCTGACGGCGGGGATCTTCCACGGCCTGGCGCAGGCCCTCTCCTACGCCAAGATCGACATCCTCCCCTACTTCCCGGCCCTGCGCAGCTACTACCAGGGGCTGACCGCCCACGGCGTTGCCAACGCCCTCATCTTCACCTTCTCGTTCTCCAACGGCTTCCTGCCGCTGATGACCTCGCGGGCCCTGTCGAAGCCTCTGCATCCGGGCCTGCTGTGGGCCTCGCTGAGCTCACTCGTGGCGGGGAACGTCCTGGTGATCTACGCCGTGGTCTCGGGCCGGTCGAACGTCCTCTACACCTCCTACGCGCCGCTTCAAGCGCATTGGACCTACTACGTCGGCCTGGTGTTGGTGGTGATCTCCACCTGGCTGGCCTTGGTGAACATGCTCCTGGTCCTGCGTTCCTGGCGGCGCGAGCACCGCGGCGAGCGCATTCCGCTGCTCGGTTTCGTGTCGGTGGTGAGCTACGTCATGTGGTTCCTGGCGTCGCTGCCGATCGCGGTGTCCTTCCTCGGCTTCCTGATCCCGTGGTCGATCGGCTGGCTGCCCAAGGTCGACCCGCTGCTGACCCGCACCCTCTTCTGGTTCACCGGTCACGCCATCGTCTACGCCTGGCTGCTCCCGGCCTACGTCTCCTGGTACACGCTGGTGCCGCGGCAGGCCGGCGGCAAGCTGGTGTCGGACAACCTGACCCGATTCGCCTTCGTGCTCTTCCTGCTCCTCTCGATCCCGACCGGGTTCCACCACCAGTACACGGATCCGGGCATCCCGGTGACGATGAAGGCGATCCATGCCGTGCTCACCTTCGGGGTCTTCTTCCCCAGCCTCGCCACGGCCTTCACGGTCATGGCGTCGCTCGAGCTGGCCGGGCGCAAGCGCGGCGGCAAGGGGTTGCTGGCCTGGTTCACCAAGCTGCCCTGGGACGACCCTTCGGTGACGGCCCAGGTGCTGGCGATGCTGACCTTCGTCTTCGGCGGCATCACCGGCCTCATCAACGCCAGTTTCACCATCAACCAGGTGGTCCACAACACGACCTGGATCCCCGGCCACTTCCACATGACCGTCGGCAGCGCCGTGGCGCTGACCCTCGTGGGCGTCGCCTACTGGATGATCCCGTACCTGACCGGCCGCGCGCTGTGGGGACGCAAGCTGGCCGTGGCTTCGTCGTGGATCTACACCATCGGTGTGCTGATCTTCGCCCGCGGCATGGCCCAAGCGGGCCTCGAAGGCATGCCCCGGCGCATCTACCGGGCCCTGGCGACCTACGACAAGCCGTCCTGGGAGCTCGGCGGGATCCTCACCGGCATCGGCGGCACGTTGATGTTCGTCGGTCTGTTCCTCTTCTTCGTCGTCATCGGACTGACGATCGTCGCGGGACGCAAGGGCGGCGGACCGGCGGACATCCCCTTCGCCGAGACGCTGGAGCCCGCGCCCCGCACGGGCTGGGCGCCGTCGATGGACCGGATCGGATGGTGGGTGCTGGCCGCGGTGGTGCTGATCTTGATCGCCTACGGACCGTTCTTCTTCTCGGCCCTGCCCCCGCATCTGACCTCGCCGCCCTACACGTTCTTCTAGGGTCCGGCGACGCGGGCCGGGTGCGCCTCCGTGCACCCGGCCCCGCTCTCAGCCCGGCGGCCCCTCGCGGCGTGCCGGGCCGGAAGGGCGGTCGAAAGTGCCGGCGTCCGGCTCCACGAAGCGCGCCGTGCCGAGCTCGACGCGCCCGATCGGCTCACCCGTCACGCCCTCCTCCAGGCTCCAGTGGTGGAAGGTCCACAGGGTCGGGACGGAAACGCCGTCGACGTCGACACGGTCGCGGTAGACGATCGCGTGGGGCTCCTTCTCCGCCTCCTCCACGCTCTTGCCCCAGGTGACGATGTAGGCCATGCCCGCCAGCCGGTCGTCGGCGTCGAGGTAGACCACGTACCAATCGTCCGGCGTGTCCCCGGTGCCGGCGTCGAAGGTGAGACGAGCGGCCTCGAGCGGCTCGCCGTCCAGGAAGGGCCGCGGGCCCAGCGCCTCCAGGTGGACGCCCGGGTCGTCGAGCTTCATCGGCGCCGCCAGGAAGTAGGGCCAGGTCAGGACGTGGAACCGGGCTCTCGCGATCGGTGCGTCCTCCGGCGAGACCCAGGCGCTCTCGCCGTCGAAGACGAGAAGGGTGCCGTCGTCGATCTCGAACCGGCTGCGCCCGGCCGCCGTGTCCGTCGTCATCACCCCGTCCAGGATCGTCTTGCCGCCGAACTCGACACGCAAGGGCACGCGGACCGCGGACCGGGCGTTCCACGCCGCACCGCCGCTGGCGGCCTCGACACGCTCGGCGAGCTGTGAGTCCCTCTGCGCCGGCGCGGGCCCAGCGGTGCAGAGCGACAGGAGGAGGACTCCGACGAGTGCGTAGCTTGGACGAACGGTCACGGCTGGCTCCTTTCCCGGATCGACACCGCTCCAGGATGTCAGAGGAGACCCCGGACGGACGGTGGACGGAACCGCACCACCTCGCCGGCGCCACGTCGCACCGCGATGGCGAGAGCGTGGCCGGTCGGAAGGAGCGTGCTCTCCAGGCTCCACCGCTCCCCCGCCTCGACCCCAGGGCCTTCGAACGTCACCGCCGGGCCGTCGCCGCCCTCGAACGAGAAGGCGATCTCGGCCGGCTCCACGGCCAGCCCCGTGCCGAGCGCTTTGAGGACCGCCTCCTTCAGCGTCCACAGCGCGAAGAGGCGCCGCACGCGCGCCTCGCCCGCCAAGCCGGCGAGCTCCTCGCGCTCCCGCGCGGCGAGAATTCGACGTTCCACCGCCGGACCCATCCGCCCGGCGTCGAGCGCCTCGACGTCGACGCCGACAGCGTGGTCGAGGCAGAGAGCGCACACCGCGACGTCGGGGGCGCGCGAAAGGCTGAACCGCAACCGCGCCGCCCAGCGCGGCGCCGCGACCTCGGGACGCCCTCCGGCCGCCGCTTCGAAGACCCACTCTCGAGGCGTCGCCGGAGCCACGCTCGACAGACTGCGGCGCAAGAGGAGACGGCCGACGAGGTAGCGCCGACGGTCTTCCGGGAAGGCGAACCGGCCCATGCGCTCGATCTCGGCCGCCGAGAGCACCGCCTCCACGGCCTCGCCGCGCATCGCGGGTCGCCGGTCGGTCGCCGCCCACCACAGCCGCACCTCCCCGGACGGGAGCGCGATCGCCGGCCGTGCGACAGGGGATGCCATGAGCGGCTGCACAATACTAGGGCCTTGCAGCCTCCGAGGCCTCCGCCTGCTAGGCTCCGCGGACTCGGGCGGCCGGCTCCCGGAGCCGGCTCGAGGGGCGCACGAGAGCGAGCCGTGAACGTCGACCCGCCCAGCCGGCCCGGTCACCGGGCTCACGCACCAGCCGTCGGACCCGATCCCGACACCGTGACGCCGTGTCTGCACGAGCTCTTCGCCCGGCGGACCGCGGCGGCGCCGGAGCGAGACGCCGTCATCGGCCGTGACGGCCGCCTCAGCTACGGGGAGCTCGACGCCAGGGCCGGCCGCCTGGCCGCCAGGCTGCGTGCGCTGGGCGTGGGGCCGGAGGCTCTCGTCGGGCTCTACGTCGGGCGTTCGCCCGAGCTCTTGGTGGGGTTGCTCGGCATCCTGAAGGCCGGGGGCGTACGTGCCGCTCGACCCGACGATGCCCGACGAGCGGCTCGCGACCATCCGGAACGACGCCCGCCTCGGGCTGGTCGTCACGACGGAGGGCCTGGGGCCCACCGCCGCCGCCTGGGGAGCGACGCCGGTGCCGATCGACGGCCAAGGGCCCGGCGCGGCCCCGTCCACCCTCGCGGCGAGCGCCCCGGACGACGCCGCCTACGTGCTCTATACCTCCGGCTCGACCGGGGAGCCCAAGGGCGTGGTGGTCACCCATCGCAACGTCGCCCGCCTCTTCACCTCGACGCGGCAGTGGCTCGACTACCGGGAAGACGACGTCTGGACGCTCTTCCACTCCGCGGCCTTCGACTTCTCGGTCTTCGAGATCTGGGGGGCCCTGCTCCACGGCGCCGCTCTCGCGATCGTCGATGCACCGACGGCCCGCGACCCGGCCGCCTTCCTCGCTCAGCTGCGTCGTCAGTGCGTCACCGTTCTCTGCCAGACCCCTTCCGCCTTTCGGCCGCTCGCGGCCGCCGCGCTGGAGGAGAACGCCGAGCTCGACCTGCGCCTGGTGGTCTTCGGCGGCGAGGCGCTCGACTTCGCGTCGCTGCGTCCGTGGGTCGAGCGCTACGGCGCGCGGCGACCGCGGTTGGTCAACATGTACGGGATCACGGAGACCACGGTCCACGTCACCTGCCGGCCGCTCTCCGCCGAGGACGTGGCGCGGGCGAAGGGCAGCCTGATCGGCGCCCCGCTCTCCGACCTGACGCTGCATCTGCTCGGCGCCGACGGCCGGCCCGTCGAGCCCGGTGCGATCGGCGAGATCCACGTCGGCGGCGCGGGGGTGGCGCGCGGCTACCTGCGACGGCCGGATCTCGAGGCGGAGAGGTTCCTGCCGGACCCGTTCTCCGGCGGGTCGGGAGGCCGCCTCTATCGCAGCGGCGACCTCGCTCGCCGTCTGCCCGACGGCGATCTCGAGTTCCTCGGACGCGTCGACGATCAGGTCCAGATCCGGGGCTTCCGGGTCGAGCCCGGTGAGGTCGCGGCGGCCCTGCGGCGGGCCCCCGGCGTGACCGACGCCGCCGTCGTGGCCGACCGCGGACCCGACGGTTCCGCGCGGCTCGTCGCCTACGTGGTGACGGCGCGGTCGACGAGCGTGGCGGACCTCTGGTCCCACTCCCGCCGCCACCTGCCGGAGTACATGCTCCCCGCTGCCTTCGTCCCTCTCGCGTCGCTCCCCCTGACGCCGCAGGGCAAGCTCGATCGCGCCGTGCTGCCGAGACCCGGCCGCGAGCGCCCGGAGCTGTCGCGCCCGTACTCCGCACCGCGCACGGCGGGCGAGCGGGCCCTGGCGCGGCTGTGGGAGCAGATCCTGGTGCTCGACCGCGTCGGACGCGACGACGACTTCTTCGAGCTCGGCGGGCACTCCCTGCTCGCCACCGCGATGGTCGCGCGCTGCCGCGACGACCTCGGGCTGGACCTTCCGGTCGCCGCCGTCTTCGAGGCGCCGACCGTGGCGCGGCTCGCAGCGCTGGCCGCCGCGTCACCGGCTCCGGTGACCGCTGAGTCCCCGTCCGACCCGCCGCCCCTCGGTCCCGACCGGCCGCTGACGCCCGCTCAGGAGCGGGTCTGGTTCCTCGAGCGCCTCCACCCACATTGCCGGGCGTACCGGAGCCAGGCCACCCTCACCTTTCGAGGAGCGCTCGACGTCCCCGCGCTCGAGGCCGCTCTCGGCGAGATCGTGCGTCGGCACGAGAGCTACCGCAGCACCTTCCCCACCGTCGACGGACAACCCGTGCAGCGGGTGCACCCCCCGCGCCCGGTGCGCCTCGACGTCGAGTCGGCCGCGGACGGCGAGGCGCTGAGAGCGCTCATCCGAGCCGAGATCGACCGGGATCTCGATCTCGAAGAGCTGCCGATCGTACGCTGGCGGCTCTTCTGCGTCGGGACCGCGACGCACGTCCTCCTGCACGCCGAGCACCATCTCGTGCACGACGGTTGGTCCTTCAACCGTTTTGTGCGCGAGCTCGCCGCCCTCTACCGCGCCCGCACCGAGGGCCGGCAGCCCGCCATCCCGGAGCCGCGCCGCCAGCTCGGCGACCTCGCCGCGGAGCAGCGGCGCTGGCTGGAGGGAGAGGAGGCCGAGCGTCAAGCGGCATGGTGGCGCGAGAAGCTGGCCGGCGCCCCTCCCGAGATCGCCCTGCCGTACGACCGGCCGCGCCCGCAGCGGCCCTCGTTCCGCGGCGCAGCCCCGCGCCAGTCCCTCTCGGCCGAGCTCGCAGGAGCGCTCCGGGCCCTCTCCCGCGAGGCCCACGCCACCCTCTTCATGACGATGGCCGCCGGCTTCGTGGCGCTGCTCCACCGGCTCTCCGGGCAGACCGATCTGTGCCTCGGCTCCGGCATCGCCAACCGTGTCTCGGCCGGCGCCGAGGACGTCCTCGGCATGGTGCTCAACAACGTCGTCCTCCGGTGCGACGTCGAGGGCAGACCCACGTTCAGAGAGCTGTTGAGCCGCGTGCGGGCGACGGCCCTCGGAGCCTACGCCCACCAGGATCTCCCCTTCGACCGTGTCGTCGAGGCCGTGCGGCCGCCGCGCGACCCCGCCCGCAACCCGCTCTTCCAGGTCGCCTTCAGCTTCCACGATTCGCCGCTGCCCGAGATCGCCTTCCCCGGCCTGGCGGTCGAGGTGGACGAGGTCGTGAGCAACAACAGCGCCAAGTTCGACCTCAACGTCATCGTCGTCCCCGAGCGGGAGCAGCGGGCCGGCACCGGCTCTGCCGCGGGGGACGCGGCGATCCGGCTGATCTGGGAGCACGCGACCGACCTCTTCGATCCCGGCACCGTCGAGCGCATGATCGGTCGCTACGAGGCCCTCCTCGCCGCCGCCGTGGCGGACCCCGATCGGACGATCGACGAGCTCGACCTCTCTCTCCCCGGCGAGGAGGCGGCGCTGGCGGCGTGGAACGACACGGACCGCCCCTACCCCGGGGACGAGCCGCTGCACCGCCTGTTCGAACGCCGGGTCGCGCACGAGCCGACCGCGGTCGCCCTCGTCGAAGGCGAGCGGCGGTTGACCTACGGTGACCTCGATCGACGCGCGGCCGCCCTCGCCGGCGCGCTCGGACGGCGGGGCGTCGAGCCGGGGTCACCGGTGGCACTGCTCTTCGAGCACTCGATCGAGGGGGTGGTCGCGATCGTGGCGGTCGCCAAGGCCGGCGGCTGCTGGGTGCCACTCGATCCCGGGGACCCGCCGGCGCGGCTCGCCTTCCTGCTGCGCGACGCCGGTGCGCGCCTCGTCGTCACGGCTCCGTCTCTGCGCACGCGCCTTCCCGCCGACGGCCCACCCGTCGTCGAGCTCGGCACGGAGGAGGCGGAGGGGGAGGGGCTCCTCGTCCCCATGCCGCGCGTGCATGGAGACGACCTCGCCTGCATCCTCTACACCTCCGGATCGACCGGCGAGCCGAAGGGCGTGGCCGTCCCGCACCGCGCCGTGGTACGACTCGTGACGGGCCTCGCGGACGTGGAGCTCGGTCCCGGCGAGACGCTCCTGCAGACCGCACCGCTCGCTTTCGACGCCTCCCACTTCGAGATCTGGGGAGCGCTGGCCCACGGCGCCTGCTTGATCGTCGTCCCCGGTTCCATGGGACCGCGGGAGATCGGCGACGCGATCCACCGCCACGGCGTCACCACGCTCTGGCTGACGGCTCCGCTCTTCCACCGTCTGATCGACGAGCGGCCGGAGGCCCTGCGCGGCCTCCGCCAGCTGGTCACCGGCGGCGACGTCGTCTCGGCAGCGCACGTGCGACGGGCGCTCGACCTCAACCCGGGTCTGCGTGTGGTCGACGGCTACGGACCGACCGAGGCCACGACGTTCGCCACCACCCACGCGATGGACGACTCCTCCGCCGTGCCCGACCCGGTGCCCGTCGGTCGGCCGCTGGCCAACACCCGGGTCCACGTGCTGGACGGCGCCGGGCGGCCCCTCGGCCCCGGTCCGGTCGGCGAGCTGGCGATCGGCGGCGCCGGGCTGGCGCGCGGCTACGTGGGCCGCCCCGAGGAGACCGCCAGGAGGTTCGTTCCCGACCCTCGCTCCGCTCTCGCGGACGCTCGCCTCTACCTCACCGGCGACCGCGCCCGCAGGCGACCGGACGGTACCCTCGAGCTCCTCGGCCGCCTCGACCGTCAGGTCAAGGTGCGCGGCCACCGGATCGAGCCGGGGGAGGTCGAACGAGTGCTCGAGGGGCACCCCGCCGTCTCCGCCGCCGCCGTCCGGGCCTGGCCCGATCCCGTGGCCGGCCACCGCCTCGTGGCCTACGTCGTGCCGGCGGCCGAGCTGCGCACGTCGGAGCGCGAGCTGCGCGCCTACCTCGCGGCGCGGCTCCCCGGAGCCGCGATCCCCACGGCCTTCGTCGGGCTCGAAGCGCTCCCGCTCGACCGACGCGGGAAGGTCGACGCGGCCGCCCTGCCGCGCCCCGAGAAGGAGGGGCCGCGCTCCCGCAATGCAACGACCGCGCCCCCCCGCACGCCCACCGAGAAGGCGATCGCCGCGGTCTGGGAGGACGTCCTCGGCCGCGGCGGCATCGGGACGGACGACTCCTTCTTCGATCTCGGAGGGCACTCCCTCCAGGCCATGCAGGTGGCCGCCCGGCTCGAGGAGCGCCTCGGCCTGCGGCTGCCGCTGCGCCGGTACTTCGAAGCCGCCACCGTGGCCGATCTCGCCGCCGCGCTGGATGACGAAGGCGAACGTGTTTCCACCGGCGCCATCCGGCGCATCCGCCGGGAGGCCCGGTGACGGCGGCACGCATCTGCCTAGTCAATCCGCCGTTCGCTGCGATCCGCACGCCCTCCCTGGCGCTCACCCAGCTGCGCTCCGTGCTGCAACGGGAGCTCGGCGATCGGGTGCGGGTGGAGATCCACTACCTGAACCTGGAGATCGCGACCCTGCTGGGAGAGGAGCGCTACGACCTCTTCGCCAGCGAGGCGGAGGGCCAGGGCGGCGGCCTCGGTGAGTGGCTCTTCTCCCGCGCCGCCTTTCCCGAGGCCCCGTCGCGCGACGAGGAGTACTTCGAGCGCTACCTGCCGGCAGGCCGGCCCGGCGCGCCGGAACGGCGGCGGCTGGTGCTCGACCTGCGGGAACGGGCCGAGAGGCGTCTGGCCGAGCTGGTCGAGGAGAGGGAGCTCCACCGCGCCCGGGTGGTCGGCATGAGCTCGATGTTCTTCCAGACGACCGCCTGCCTGGCGCTGGCGCGTCACATCAAGGAGCTCGCTCCGGCCACGGCCACCGTGCTCGGCGGCGCCAACTGCGAAAGCCCGATGGGCGAGGTCCTGGCGCGCCACGCGGACGCGATCGACTTCGTGGTCTCCGGCCCCGGTCTCGTCGCCCTTCCGATCCTGGTGCGACAACTCCTCGACGGCGACGGAGAGGCGTGCCAGGCCCTTCCCGGCGTCTTCTCGCGACGCAACGTCGACACCGCCGAGGCGCCCGCATCGATCGCTCCCGAGCTCTCCCTCGACGCCGAGGTCGAGCTCGACTACGACTCGTTTCTCGCCGCCCTGGATCGCTCGTTTCCCGGCGTGGCTCCGCACCTGCTCTTCGAGACCTCCCGCGGCTGCTGGTGGGGAGCCAAGGCTCACTGCACCTTTTGCGGTCTCAACGGCACCACGATGACGCATCGATCGATGAGCCCGGAGCGCGCGCTGGAGCAGTTCGAGGCCCTGTTCCGCTACTGGCCCCGCTGTCGCTACTTCGAGTGCGTGGACAACCTGATGCCGCACGAATACCTGCGCGACGTCTTTCCGCGGCTCGCGACGCCGGATGGCGCTCGCATCTTCTACGAGGTCAAGGCGAGTCTCACCGCCGAGCAGCTCCGCATGCTCTCGGCGGCCGGTGTGCGCCGGATGCAGGCCGGGATCGAGTCGCTGGCCACGAGCACGCTGCGACTGATGAAGAAGGGCACGACGGCATTCCAGAACGTGTCCTTCCTCCTCGGCAGTCTGCGCTTCGGCATCGAGCCCGTCTGGAACCTGCTCGTGGGCTTCCCCGGGGAGGACGAGCAGGTCTATCGCCGTCTCGAGGAGCACGCCGCGCGCCTCGTCCACCTGCCGCCTCCAACCGGCGTCTACACCGTGCGTTTCGACCGGTTCAGCCCCTATCATGTGCGCCCGGAAGCGTTCGGCCTGGAGTTGCGGCCGTACGACTTCTACGCGCTCGTCTTTCCGTTCCCCGAAGAAAGCCTCGACGACCTCGCCTACTACTTCATGGACCACGCCCGCGATGCGGAGTACCTGACCGCCCTCTTGCGCTGGCTCGAGCCGATGCGCGCGGCCGTCGACCGCTGGCAGGAGGCTTGGAGGGTCGGTCCGCCGTTGCTGCGCTTCGCGGGCGCGCAGGGAGGAGAGATCCTCGACACCCGACCGGTCGCACGTGAGCGCCATGCGGACGTCGGCGCCGTCGGGCGGGACATCCTCGAGGCACTCGCCTCTCCGGCCGACATGGCCGGGCTGGCCCGAAGACTGGGACGGAGCGCCGACGAGGCCCTGGCCGACGACGTCCGACGACTGGACGAGCGGGAGCTCCTCTTCCGCGAAGGGGAGACGATGCTCGGACTGGTGCTTCCGGCTCCGCCGGCCGAGCGTGACGAGCCCAGGCTCGAACGCCGGAACCGCGCGGCCTTTCGTGTCCGCTCCGACGATCTGCCGCCGATGGAGGAAACGGACCGGTGACGGAGCAATCGCCCGCTCAGGAGCCCTCCTCGCGGACGCCGACCGCCCCGCGCGAGATCTTCCTCTTCCCCACCTCCTTCGCGCAGCGGCGGCTCTGGTTCCTCGACCGCCTCGGTGCAGGCGCCGCCTACACCATCGCGCACGCCGGCGCCTTCCGCCTCGCCGGGCCGCTCGACGTCGAGGCTCTCCGCCGAGCCCTCGCCGGCGTCGTCGGTCGTCACGAGTCGCTGCGCACGACGTTCCGCGAGGTCGAGGGAGAGCCGATGCAGGTGGTCGCCAGCGAGGGGAGCGCCGACCTCGAGGTCGTCGACCTCTCCTCCCTGGCGGAGCGGGAGAGGCGAAGCGAGCTCGAGCGAGTAGCGCTCGACACCGTCGAACGGCCCTTCGACCTCGAGCGCGGCCCCCTCTTCCGCCCTCTCCTCGTACGACTGGCGCAGACTCGGCACGCCCTCCTCCTCGGCCTCCACCACGCGATCTCGGACGGTTGGTCGATGGGGGTCCTGCAGCGCGACCTGGCGGCCTACTATGCGGCGGCCCTGAGAGGAACCGAGCCGCCTCTCGCGGAGCTCCGCATCCAGCTCGTCGACGTGGCGGTCTGGGAGCGCGAGCGTCTGTCGGGCGAGACGCTGCGTCGGCTCCTCGACTACTGGATCGAGCGCCTCCGGGACGCGGAGGAGGTCCGTCTGCCCGCCGACCGGCCCGCCACCGGACGCGCCTCCTCCCGCGGCGCTCGGGTGCCCCTGGAGCTCGCGCCGGAGCTCACCGCGGCCCTCGGCGGCCTGGGTCGGGAGACCGGAGCGACCCCGTTCATGGTCGCCCTGGCCGGCTTCTTCGCTCTCCTCCACCGCCACACCGGGGTCGACGATCTGACCATCGGAGCACCGATCGCCCATCGCCGTCGGCGTGAGATGGAAGAGCTCATCGGGTTCTTCGTCAACGCCCTCGCCCTACGCGTCGACCTCTCGGGGGATCCTTCGCTACGGGCTCTCGTGGGGCGCGTGCGCGACGCCTGTCTCGGTGCCTACGACCATCAGGATCTTCCGTTCGAGCGGTTGGTGGAGGAGCTCCGACCGGGGCGCGCCGAGGATCGGCATCCGCTCTTCCAGATCGCCTTCGCGCTCCAGGATGTCCCGGTGCCGCCTCTCGAGCTCGAAGGCCTCGAGGTCGAGCCGCTCGAGTTCCGCGAAACGACGGTCCGTTTCGATCTCGAATGCCACCTGTGGACTCGATCGGACCGCCTCTCCGGCCACCTCCTCTACGCCACAGACCGGTTCGAGGAAGCGACCGCCGAGGCGTTGGCGCGCCGCTACGTCCGGCTCCTCGGAGCCGCGCTCGGGGAGCCCGACCGGCCGCTGTCGCAGCTCGCGGTGCTCGACGACGACGAACGCCGGACGCTGCTCACAGAGTGGAACGGAACGACGACCCCCTACCCGCGAGACGCGACCTTGCACGGCCTGTTCGAGCAGCAGGCCCGCGAGCGCCCCGCTGCGCCGGCCGTCCGTTGGCCCACGGGGCTCCTCACCTACCGGGAACTCGACGAGAGGGCCGACCGCTGGGCAACCGCCGTGCTGGCCCGGAGTCTCACGCCGGGGCGGCCGGTCGGCCTCCTTCTCGAACGCTCGGCCGAGGCGATCGTCGCCCAGCTCGCCATCCTCACGGCGGGCCGGGCCTACCTCCCGCTCGATCCCGAGTGGCCCCGGCGGCGCCTGGAGTGGAGCGTGGCCGACGCCGGCCTCGAGCTGGTGCTCACGGTCGACGCCCTCGCGCCCCGGCTCGCCGGCGCGGGCTGCCGCTTGCTCTGCCTCGACGACGAGCCGGCGACCGGCGCCACCGGGCCGGTGGGACCTCGCGTCACGGCGCAGGAGTCGGCCTACGTCATGTACACCTCGGGCTCGACGGGCGAGCCGAAGGGCGTCGAGGTTCCCCACCGAGCCGTCGTCCGGCTGCTCCGCGGCTCGGACGGCCTCACCATCGGTCCCGACGACTCGGTCCTCCACGTCGGACCCCTGGCGTTCGACGCTTCCGTCTTCGAGATCTGGGCGGCGTTGCTCCACGGCGCGCGCCTGGTGGTGCTCCCCCCCGCGGAGCTCTCGCTCGAGGCCATCGGCGACGCCCTGCGTCTCCACCGCGTGACCGTCGCCCTGCTGACCACCCAGCTCTTCCACCAGATGGTGGACCAGAACCTCGCCGGACTCGCCGGCCTGAGGCACCTGTTGACGGGGGGCGACGTCCTCTCGCCCGATCACGCACGGCGCGCGCTGGCGGCCTTCCCCGGCCTCCGTTTGACCAACGCCTACGGACCGACCGAGGGAGCCGTCATCACCTGCTGCCACGACCTCGAGGCGCCGCCGCCCGAGGATGTCCCGGTTCCGATCGGCCGCCCCGTCGCCAACAGCAGGGTCTACGTGCTGGACCGGCATCGAAACCTCGCTCCTCCGGGAGCGATCGGCGAGCTGGCGATCGGCGGCGACGGCCTGGCGCGCGGCTACCTCGGTCGGGCCGGCGCCACGGCCGAGCGCTTCCTGACCGATCCCTGGAGCCCGGAGCCGGGCGCGCGACTGTACCTGACGGGCGATCGCGCGCGTTGGCGGCCCGACGGCCGGTTGGAGTTCCAAGGGCGTGCCGATCTTCAGGTGAAGGTGGGCGGGCTGCGCCTCGAGCCGGCGGAAGTGGAGGCGATCCTCCTGTCGCATCCGGAGGTCTCCGGCGCCGTCGTCGGCCTGCACGGTGACGAGCCCGGACACGGACTCGTCGCCTGGGTCGTGCCGCGAGACACCGGGTCCGGCAAAGAGGGCTCCTTGGCGCGCGTCGGGCGGTGGCGGACCCTGTTCGACGAGCACTACGCGGGAGCCGTCGACGCTCCGCCCGGCGCCGACTTCACCGGCTGGCAGAGCAGCTACACGGGCGAGCCGATCGCAGCCGCCGACATGACCGAGTGGGTCGAGGAGGCGGTGGCGCGGATCGCGGCCTTCCGGCCCGATCGTGTCCTCGAGATCGGATGCGGAACGGGGTTGCTGCTCCTGCGGCTGGCGCCCGGCTGCTCGCAGTACGTCGGTACGGACTTCTCGGAGGCGGCCCTGGCGCGCCTGCGCTCTCAGCTCGGCCAGGCCATCCACGCAGAGCGCATCCGGCTCGAGCGCAGGACGGCGGAGGACTTCCACGGCCTCGCCCCGCGCCGTGCCGATGCCGTCATCCTCAACTCCGTCGTCCAGTACTTCCCGGACGCCGACTACCTGGATCGTGTCCTCGAGGGTGCCGTGGAGGCCACCGCGGACGGCGGCGTCGTCTTCGTGGGCGACGTCCGGGACCTCTCGCTCCACCGCGCCTTCCACGTCTCGATCGTCCTCTCCGGCGCCGAGACCGACCGGGCCCTCGCGGACGTGGCCGCGCGCGTCGAGGAGCGCGTCGAGCGCGACCCCGAGCTCCTCGTCGACCCGGCCTACTTCGCCCGCCTGGCGGAGCGTCTGCCGCGCCTGGGGGGCGTCGAGGTGAGACCCAAGCGCGGGCGGGGAACCAAGGAGCTCAACGCCTACCGCTACGACGTCGTGCTCCACGTCGGCGCGCCGCCGGCGCTCGAGAGCCCGCTGACGTGGAGGCAGGCGCCGCGTGGCGGCTGGGACGAGTCGAGTCTCCGTGCCGAGCTCGCCGCCGCCCCGGCGGACGAGACCGTGGCCCTCCGCGGCCTGCTCGACCCGCGGCTGGATCGGGACCTGGCCGCCTGCGAGGCCCTCGACGAGCAGGGCGCCGCACGGTTCGTGGCCGAGCTCGAGGCCGAGCTCTCGGGGCGGCCGCCCCGCGGCATCGCTCCCGCCAGGCTCCGCGAGCTGGCCACCGAGCTGGGTCGCGACGTCGAGCTCGCGTGGGCGGGTCCGGATGCGCGGGGCCGCTACGACGCCGTCTTCCCGGCGCCTTCGGCGCCCGCCGGCGAGCGCCCGTCGCGCCACACGCCGCCCGGCGTGCTCGAGGCGGGTGCACGACGCGCACCGCTCGCCTCGCTGGTCCGCCGGGGTGGCGGCGAGGCGCTCGTCGAGGAGGGGCTGGCCGCCCGCTTGCGACACTTCCTCGCCGACCGGCTTCCCGCCGCGGTCGTGCCTTCGCACCTGGTCTTCCTGCCGCGCCTGCCCCTCGGCCCGACCGGCAAGATCGACCGGCGGGCGCTGCCCGCGCCGACGGCCTCCGCGTCCGGTGCCCACGCTCCGGCGCCGCCACGCGACGACCTCGAACGGCGTCTGGTCGCCATCTGGGAGGCGGTTCTCGGGCGCTCCGGGCTCGGGATCCGCGACGACTTCTTCGATCTGGGAGGTCACTCGCTGCTCGGAGTCCGGCTGATCTCCGAGGTCGAGAAGGGTACCGGGCAGCGCGTGCCGCTGCGCTCACTGTTCCGGTTCTCGACGGTCGAGCGCATGGCCGATCTGCTGCGCGCGAGCGAGACCTCGCGCACCGAGCCGGCGACGCGCGCCCGGAGCTCCCTGTCCCCTTCCGAGCACCGCGACCTGCTCGCCGCGATGGCCTCTTCGGAGCTCGCTCCGCGGGCCTCCGGCTCCCTGCTCGGCTGCTTCCACGCCGGCGGTCCCCGCACGCCGCTGTTCTGGTGCTTCAACGTCCCGAGCTACGAGCCGGGCCGGCTGGCCGAGCACCTCGAGGCGGAGCAGCCGCTCTTCGCGCTCCTCTCCGGCGTCGGCGTCCTCGACTGGCGCGCCGACACGGCGGACCGCCTCGCCGCGCACTACCTCGACGAGATCCTCGCCGTCCAGCCCGAAGGGCCCTACCGCCTCGGCGGCAACTGCGGCGGCGCTCGCGTCGCCGTCTCCCTGGCGCGTCTTCTGCGCGAGCGCGGTGCGGCGATCGACCGCCTCTGCGTGATGGAGCACTTCGATCCGACCCTCTACGGCGACTCCGGACCGCTCCTGCTCCTCTACGGCCGCGACAGCCACCTCGCAGCCCATCGCGCCTTCCGCTGGGGAGAGCCCGGCTGGCAGGAGGCGTTCGCGGTGCCTCCTCGGGTCGAGTGGATCCCCGGCGCCCACGGCGAGTTCTTCGATCCCGGCCGCGTCGAGAGTCTCGCCGACCACCTCACCGCGTTCCTCCGCGACACCTGACGCCGCCGCTACAATCGCGGCTGGATCGATGAGGCAACCCGCCGGCTCGATCGCCGCCTTCCTGGTGCCGCTCCTGGCTGCGGCCGGCGTCGCATTGGGCGCCGAGTCGCCCTCCGCCGGCTTGGCAGGCAGGTCCCTCGCCGAGGCCCTGCAGCTCCTGCGCGACGAGGGGCTCGCCATCGTCTTCACCGACGAGGTCGTGCGTCCCGAGATGACGGTCCGGCAGGAGCCGACCGCCCCGACGCCGCGCGCCGTACTCGACGAGATCCTCGCCGCGCACGGCCTCGCCGCGCGCGATGGCGGCGACGGCATCCTCGTGGTGGTTGCCGCCGGCGTCACCAGCTGGACGTTGCGGGGGCGCGTCCTCGACGGCCGCGACGGGACCGGCCTCGCGGGCGCCGAGCTGCGGATTCTCGAGCTGGCGCGCTGGGTGACGACCGACGGCGAGGGAATGTTCCTGTTCGAAGACCTGCCGCCCGGCACCTACACGCTCGCCGCCGAGGCGAGCGCCCACCTCGAGAAGCGCCTCCGGATCTCGCCCGGCCTCGACGAGCGCCCCGTGGAGCTGAGGCTCGAGGCAGGCCCCACGATCACCGACGAGATCGCGGTGCGGCCCAGCCGCCTCGCCCTGCTCGAAGACAGCGCCGAGTCGTCCTTCACGCTCGATCGGGAGGAGATCGAGAGCCTGCCCCACCTCGGCGGCGATCTCTTCCGCGCCACCTCCCTGCTGCCCGGAGTCGCATCCAACGACGTCAGCGCGGAGCTCTCCGTGCACGCCGGGCGAGCGGACGAAGTTCGCATCCTCCTCGACGGGCAGGAGCTCTACAGCGCCTTCCACCTCCAGGACTACGACAACGCCCTCTCGATCGTCCCGGCGACCAACCTCGCGGCGGCCACCCTGACGACCGGCGCCCTGCCGGCGAGCCAGGGCGACCGTATGAGCGGTGTCCTGGATCTGCGCACGGTGGAGCCGCCGGATGGACGGCGCACGGTCCTGGGGTTGAGCGTCGTCGACGCTCTGGTCTCCACCAGCGGCCGCTTCGCCGAGGATCGGGGGTCTTGGATGGCGAGTGCCCGGCGCGGGTCGCTCGATCTCGCCGGCAAGGCCATCGGCGACGAACGGCCGCGCCTGTGGGACGTCTTCACCAAGGCGCAGCGCTCGACCCGTTTCGGGCTGTGGGGACTGCGGGCCCTCGCGGCCGCCGATTCGTTGGAGGTGGATCGCACGGAAGACGACACCTTCGAGCACCTGGAGACCAGCTACCGCTCGACCTACGGCTGGCTCTCGCACGCGACGAGCGCGGCGGCACCATGGCAGGTCGAGACCCAGGCCTCCTGGGCCGGCATCCGGGGGGACCGCGACAGTACCGGCAGCGAGGAGAAGGGCTCGTGGAGGCTCCACGACGACCGCGAGCTGACCGTCCTCGGCCTCTTCCAGGGCTGGCGCTTCGAGGCCCGCGAGCGACACCTGGCCCAGTGGGGGTGGGAGGTCCGTCGCTACGAAGCCTTCTTCGACTACTCCAAGAGCATCGACCCCGACATCGTCATCCTGGCGCCCTTCTCCCCACCGCGGGTGTTCGCGAACGACTTCCGGGACACGCTGGTGGGCAGGCATCTCGGGATCTGGGCGAGCGATCGGATCGCCCTGGGCGATCGGCTGACGTTGGAGCTCGGCGCGCGTTGGGACAGGCACTCGGCGACCGGTGACACCCTCTGGAGCCCGCGGGCAAGCGCGGCGCGACGGCTCGGGGAGAGCACCGTCCTGCGCGCCGCGTGGGGACGTTTCTTCCAGAGCCAGCGCCCGTACGAGCTGCAGGTCGCGGACGCCGAGACCTCGCTCCACCGCGCCGAGCGGTCGGAGCACTGGGTGCTCGGCTGGGAGCGGCTCTTCCCCGAGGCCCGATGGGGAGTCGAGGCGGTCCGCCTCGAGCTCTACCGGCGCCGAATCGACGACCCCCGGCCGCGCTATGAGAGCCTTCTCGAGCCCCTGAACTTCTTTCCCGAGATCGAGCCCGACCGGGTGCGGGTGGCTCCCCGGTCGAGCACGGCCGAGGGGCTCGAGCTGCTCGTGCGAGGTCGCGAGCGTTCGCGTCTGCGCTGGTGGTTGGCCTACGCCCGGGCCCGGTCGCAGGACCGGCTGGGAGCGCGCGAGGTTCCGCGCGAGCTCGACCAGCCTCACACCCTGACCGTGGACGTCGGGTACCGGCTTCCCGCGGGCTGGCTCCTCAATCTCGCCTGGCGCTACCACACGGGCTGGCCGACCACGCCGGTCGTGACCCAGCTCGTCGTCGACCCCGAAGAGCCGGACGAGGAGCCCGAGCTGATCGCCGTCTTCGGGCCGCTGCGCAGCCGCCGCCTGCCCGCCTACCACCGGCTCGACCTGCGGACCAGCCGCACCTGGAACCGTCCATCGGGCCGCCTGACCTTCTTCGTCGACGTCCAGAACCTCTACGACCGAAGCAACCGAGCGGGCTTCGATTTCGTGATCGACGAGGACGACGGCACGGCGACGCTCGACCCCGAGGACTGGCCCGGCATCTTCCCGTCGCTCGGCGTGCAGTGGACCTTCTGAGCCTCAGCCCTCGGCCCTGCGAACGGTCAGCACACCGGCCTCCAGAGTACCCGCGAGGCCGGCCCCCGGCAGCACCGCGGGGACCGCGCGGTCGAGGGTCAGCGCCCCGGTCGTGCCGTGCAAGACCACGGGGCGAGCCGCCGTCTCGAGGTCCGCGGGCTCGAAGCGCACGGTCCAGCCGCACTCCCGAGCCGCGTCGTCGAGCAGCTCTCCGAGCGTGCGGCCTTCGATCTCGTAGGGCGCCGCCGCCTCGAGGGTCCAGTGCCACGACTCTCCCCAGATGGCGATCGATCGCTCCTCGGCCGTCCCGTCGGCCTGGAGGAGAATCTCGCGGCCGGCGGTCGCGGTGAGGGCCTTCCCGCCGCCACGCACGCCTACTCGACCCTCGCGAACCCGCACCCTGAGCATCCCCGGCTCCTCGATCCGGACCTCGAACCGCGTACCGATGTCACGCGCCGAGCCGAGCGCGGTGACCACCTCGAGACGCTCGCCGAGGGGCCCGTCGTCCGTATCGGCGTAGAGGGCCCCGCGCTCGAGCTCGAGACGTCGGGACGAGGCGAAGCGCACGCGGCTGCCGGTGTCGATCCTGACCACCGTGCCATCGGTCAGTCGCAGCGAGGCCCGGCCGGCCGCCGAGGAGCCGGCGCCGGCGGTCTCGACGACGCTCCCGGCTCCGATCGCGCCTTCGGGCGTGAAACGCACCGAGCCGGCGGCGGTCAGCACCCGGGCGAGGACCGGGCGCGACGAGGAGGGCCCCCGGCCCTGCAACCACAGTCCCAGGGCCAGAACCAGCACTGCGGCCGCTGCCAGGCCGAGCAGCCACCGTCCGGCACGCGGTCGTGGGTGCCGCCTCCTCCGCGCCACCGCGTCCTGCCAGGCGGAGCGTGCCGCGGCGGTGAGCGCGGCAAGCTCCTGCGGCGACGGCTCCTCGCGCGGTCCGGCCTCCTCCAGCAAGCGGGCGAGGGTCTCTTCGTCCTGGGTTTCCACGGTAGGGCGTTCGTCTTCCTTCACGGCTCGTCTCCCTCTTCCCAGGTTTCCCAGGCCTTGCGGAAGGCGGCCCGAGCGCGGGTGAGCAACGACTCCACGGACTTTTCGCTCCGCCCCAGGCGGGAGGCGATCGAGCGGACGGCGAGCTTGTCGACGTACTTCCACTCCAGGACCCGAGCGTAGTCTCCGGGCAGCGAGTCCAGCACCATGTGGACGCGGAGCGCGCGCTCCCGCATCAGCAGGGCCGCCTCGGCTCCCGGCGGCGAGCTCGTGGCGGCGCCGTCCAGGATGGTCTCGTCCAGCTGCACATGCTCCGGCCGCCGACCTCGGCTACGGAAGTGCATCAGGATCTCGTTGCGGCAGCACGCACAGAGCCACGTCAGGAGCGACGCTTCTCCCCGGTAGCTCTCGATCCTCGCCAAGGCCTTGGTGATCGCGGTCTGGGCGAGCTCCGACGCCCGCTCCCGGTCACCCTCGAGGCGACTCATCGCGAAGCGCCACAGCGGCCGCGAGTAGCGCTGCGCGAAGAGCTCGAACGCGGCTTCGTCTCCGTCGAGCATGCGCGCGGCCAAGGCCCGATCCTCGCTGTGATGGCTTTCGTGCACGGGCGGAGCGGTGATCTCGCGGGAGCCCCGACCCACAGGGGAGGCTTCGGCTGCGATGAGAGACGTCATGTTACGGGTCGTTGCTGCGAGGCGACAACACCGCGTCGGATGCCACGGGCGGCGGATTCCTTCGCCCCTGTGTACTAGATTTGACATCGTGCGACATCCCGAGATGCACCGTGTCGGCGTCGGGGGCTGGCTGCGAGCCGCCGTGCTGGGAGCCAATGACGGCGTGGTCTCCACGGCCAGCCTGGTCCTGGGGGTCGCGGCGGCGCAGGCGACGACCGACGCGATCGCCACGGCCGGCCTCGCAGGGCTGGTGGGAGGCGCCCTGTCGATGGCAGCCGGAGAGTACGTCTCGGTCAGCTCCCAGCGGGACGTCGAACGAGCCGACCTGGCTCGCGAGAAGCGAGAGCTCGCCGAGCAGCCCGCGCAGGAGCTCGAGGAGCTCACGGGCCTGCTGGCGGCCAAGGGCCTGGCACCCGGGCTCGCCCGCGAGGCGGCGGTGGCCCTCACCGAGCACGACGCCCTGGCCGCGCACTCCCGCGAGGAGCTCGGCCTCGACCTCGGTGCCCTGGCCCGACCGGTCCAGGCCGCCCTGGTCTCGGCACTCTCCTTCGCCGTCGGGGCGGCCCTGCCTCTGGTTGCCATGGTCGCCTCGCCGACCTCGCTCCGGGTGCCC
>JAWKHP010000019.1:0-56059 GCA_041394745.1 Thermoanaerobaculia bacterium
CCGTGGAGGATCAACAGGTGCGACCACAGCGTCCAGCCGGCGCGGGGGACGAGCTCCGTCAGGTCGGACTCGACCTTGACCGGATCGTCCTCCTCGGTCAGGCCCAGCCGGCGGGAGAGCCGGCCGACGTGGGTGTCCACCACGATGCCCTCGTCGATGCCGAACGCGTTGCCGAGCACGACGTTGGCGGTCTTGCGGCCGACCCCGGGCAGCCGGGTCAGCTCCTCCATCGACCGTGGTACCTCGCCGCCGTGCTCGTCGACGAGGGCCTGGCCCAGCCCCTGGAGCGACTTCGCCTTGTTGCGGAAGAAGCCGGTCGAGCGCACCATCTCCTCGAGCTCGGAGCGCTCGGCCTTCGCGTAGTCCGCGGCCGTGGGGTAGCGCGCGAAGAGGGCGGGCGTCACCTCGTTCACCCTCTTGTCCGTGCACTGAGCCGAGAGGATCGTCGCCACGAGCAGCTGCAGGGCGTCCTCGTGGTCGAGGGCACACCGTGCGTCCGGGTACTCGCCGGACAGGCGCGCCTCGATCTCGGCGGTGCGCTCCCGGCGTGCCCTCTTCGACTCCCGCCGGGCGCGGCCGGGCGTCATCCGCTTCCTGGTGCCCTTGCCGGCCACACTCAGTCGGAGGTGAAGGCCCGAACCACCCAGTTGAACAGCGCCAGCACCAAGCCGCCGAGGATCGCCGGCATGCAACCGTCGATCGTCAGCCCGTCGAGCACAGCTCCGGCCAGATAGAACATGGCGCCGTTGACCACCAGGTAGAAGAGGCCGAGGGTGAGGACGATGAAGGGCAGCGACAGCAGGGTCGCCAGGGGCTTCACCAGCAGGTTGATGAGCCCGATCACCAGGCCGACGATCAACAGGTAGACGAGGCCGCCGGAGTAGCTGACGCCGGGGATGAGCTTGGCCGCCAGCACGACCCCGAGGCCGTTGAGCAGGACCTGCGCGAGGATTCTCAGCATCTCAGTTCGCCTCCTCCGGTCGGTTCGTCGGTGCCCAGGAGGGCAGGGTCTCCGGGTCGACCCCGGCGGTGCGCAGCGCCCGATCCCACAGCTCGTCGCTGGGCGTCTCGAGCAACAGCGAGCGCGAGACCGGCACGGTGAGCCAGTCGTTGCGCAGGATCTCGGAGAGCAGCTGTTCCTCGCCCCAGCCGGCGTACCCGAGCACGAGGCGGAAGAAGGTGGGTGGGTTGCGCGCCAGGGCGGTCAGGTTGCCGATGTGCTGCGTCATCCAGACGTCGGTGATGATCTGGGTCGAGGTGACCTCCGCATCGTCCCCCTCGACCCCGCTGGGTAGCGCGTCGGAGAGCACGGTGCCGAGCTGGGGTTGGACGGGCCCGCCGAAGTAGGCCAGTGCGTCCGCGGGACCCTGCCAGGGAATGTCCATGCCGTCCAGGATCTCGTGCAGAGAGAGCCCGGTCGTACGGTTGACGATGAGGCCGAAGCTGCCCTCGTCGTCGTGATGCAGGAGCAGGACGACGCTGCGATGGAAGAACGGATCCAGCACCTGCGGCATCGCCACCAACAGGACCGGAGTCTCGAGGTCGTTGCCGGTCGGGTCCGGATCGGGCACGAAGGCGATCTTACCCCGCTCCCGGGACGGCATCACGAGAGGTCGCGAGCGATGCCATGAAGCGATGGAGGCGTCGGTCCCTCACCAGGACTCCGGACCGCAGGCCGGCCTCGATTCGAGCCCCGGAGAGGGCTTTCCGGTCGTAGTAGTCGCGGAGGGTACCGTCGCGATGGAGCCGGTAGAGATGGCGCCATGCGTCGCCGACCTCCGGGCCGACCTCGAGATTGCGCTCGTAGGCTTCGGCTCCCTGAACGATCTTGCGCTCGAACTGGGCGAACGTGCGCAGGGGAAAGTGGAGGATCTCGAGCGGCGCCGGTCCGTCCAGGACGGCGAGACGGGGTCGCGAGACGGCGTGGTTGCCCTGGGTGAGCTCGATGTCGGCGCGACCCCGGTGACACACCTTCGGAGCCAGGCGTCTGCCCAGGGCGTTGGCGGAGTGGCGCTCGCGGATGGTCATGCGCCGGAAGAACGGTCTTCCGTCGTCGGTGACCGGAACGAAGTCCGCCCTGGGGACCGGCACGATGCCGACCTGGGCCGGCACCCCGGCGAGACTGCTCGTGAGGCTCCCACGGCGTGGCCACCAGAACTCGTCCGCGTCGCTGTTGATCACCCAGTCGGCGCCGTGCTCGAGGTGGGCACGGCGAGCCATGCGCGTGACCCACTTGGCCTGGGCGAAGTGATCCGCCGGCTCGTGAAGGACGCTCACCCGCCCTTCCCGCTGGTGATGGGCGAGGATCTCCGGAGTCCGGTCGCGAGAGAGGTTGTCCGTCACGATGACGTGATCCACGCCGTTGGCCAGGTGGTAGCGCAGGTGGGCGTCGAGGACGTCCCTCCTCGTCCCGGACGAAGAGGTCATGACGAGCCGCATGGGAAGGAGAAAGGGCGAGCCCGCAGGGACCTCGCCCGTGAGTTCTTGGTTGCGGGGGCAGGATTTGAACCTGCGACCTTTGGGTTATGAGCCCAACGAGCTACCGGACTGCTCCACCCCGCGTCACCGTTGTCCCGCCCGAAGGCGGGCGAGGATGATTCCATAGGCCCCGGAGGGTGTCAAATCGTCGACGCCTCGGCGCGCGATCCGCTTGTCCGGGCTCCCCGGAGCCGGGTACTCTAGGCCGGACTCGAACGAGGGGAGAGAGGCGACGTGTTCACGATCGAGGCCATCGCCGCACGAGAGATCCTGGATTCCCGGGGCAATCCGACGTTGGAGGTCGACTGCGTCCTGGAGCACGGGGCGTTCGGGCGCGCGGCGGTGCCGTCGGGTGCCTCGACGGGGAGCCGCGAAGCCCTCGAGCTGCGCGACGGCGAGGAGCGTTACGGGGGCAAGGGAGTGCGCCGGGCGGTGAACCACGTGGACGACGAGATCGCCGAGGAGCTGGTCGGTCTCGACGCTCGCGATCAGGCGCTCGTCGACCGCCTCCTCATCGAGCTCGACGGGACCGAGACCAAGAGCCGTCTGGGCGCCAACGCCATCCTCGGGGTGTCCCTGGCCGTCGCCTCGGCCGCCGCCGACGCTGCGGGCTTGCCGCTCTACGCCTACCTCGGCGGCCCGTCCGCGACGCTTCTGCCGGTGCCTCAGATGAACGTCCTCAACGGCGGCGCCCACGCCGACAACTCGGTCGACATCCAGGAGTTCATGCTGGTCCCGGCCGGCTTCGACAGCTTCTCGGAGGCGCTGCGCGCGGGTGTCGAGGTCTACCACCGGCTCAAGAAGGTGCTGCGGGACAAGGGCCTGGTGACGGCGGTCGGCGACGAGGGAGGGTTCGCGCCGGATCTGTCCAGCAACCGCGAGGCGCTGGACCTGCTGATGGCCGCGATCGAGGATGCCGGCTACCGTCCGGGAGAGCAGATCGCCCTGGCCCTCGACGTGGCGGCGAGCGAGCTGGTGGAGGGCGAGGGCTCGCCCACGCGCTACGCCCTCCCCGGCGAGGGTCGCAGCGGGCTGGCGGCGTCCGAGCTGATCGAGCTCTACGCTTCGTGGCTCGACGCCTATCCTCTCGTTTCGATCGAGGACGGGCTGGCCGAGGGCGACCACGACGGGTGGAAGGAGATGACGGCCACCCTCGGCGGGCGGGTCCAGATCGTGGGCGACGATCTCTTCGTCACCAATCCGGAGATCCTTTCCGCCGGGATCCGGGACGGTCTCGCCAACGCGCTGTTGGTGAAGCTGAACCAGATCGGTACCCTCACCGAGACCCTGCAGGCCGTCGAGTTGGCCAAGACCAACGGCTACGGCAACGTCATCAGCCACCGCTCCGGGGAGACCGAGGACACCGTGATCGCCGATCTGGCCGTGGCGACGCGTGCCGGACAGATCAAGACCGGGGCGCCGTGCCGTAGCGACCGGGTCGCCAAGTACAACCGGCTGCTGCGTATCGAGGAAGAGCTGGAAGGGCAGGGCTCCTACCGCGGGATGGCGGCCTTCGGAGGGCGGCGGTGAGCGTGACGCAACCGGAACGCCCGAGCCGGGCTCGGGCGTGGACCCGCTTCGCCCTCGCCCTGCTCCTGCTGCTCTCCGCCGTCGCGGTCCTCAAGAGCTACCGCGATCTTCGTCAGGCACGTCGTTCGGAGACGGATCTCGAGTCGCGGATCGCCGAGACGGAGGAGCGCATCGCGACCCTGCGTGCGCGGCGCGACCTCCTGCAGGAGGATCCGGCGACCCTCGAACGTCTGGCGCGGGAGGAGCTCTCGATGGTCAAGGAAGGCGATCTCGTCTTGCTGTTGCCCGACGTCGCGGAACAGGAGGTTCCGGCCTCCGATGAGCCCGCCGGCCCCGAGACGGAGCCGGTGTCCGCGGGGGACGGCGGCCGGTGAAGCGCACCATCGCGTTCCTCTTCGAGAACTCCCTCTTCCTCATCCTCGGGGCGGTCGCCGGCCTGGTCTGGGCGAACGTCGACCACCCGGCGTACGAGGCGCTCCTGCACATGCCGATCTGGGAGAACGACTGGATCGGCGACCCGCACGGGGCTCACCGCCTCGTGACGCTCCACTTCCTGGTCAACGACATGCTCATGGCGGTCTTCTTCGCCATCGCCGGCAAGGAGGTCTGGGAGTCGTTCCTCCCCGGGGGCGCTCTGTCGAATCCGAAGAAGGCGGCCACGCCGCTGATCGCCACCCTGGGCGGAGTCCTGATGCCGGCTCTTCTCTACCTGGCGGGAACGGCGGCGATCGGTCAGATGGCGGAGATCGGACGAGGCTGGGCGATCCCTTGCGCGACCGACATCGCCTTCAGCTACATGGTGGCCCGGTTGATCTTCGGCGCCGGCCACGCGGCCATCCCGTTCCTCCTGCTGCTGGCGATCGCGGACGACGCCATCGGTCTCATGATCCTCGCGATCTTCTACCCGCAGGAGGAGATCCGGCCGCTCTTCATGCTGCTGCCGGTGGCGGCGATGGCCTTCTGCTGGCTCCTGCGCCGACTGCGCGTCGCGACCTTCTGGCCCTATCTGCTCGTCGGCGGCACGATGTCGTGGCTCGGCTTCGCCTTCGCCGGCTTGCACCCGGCTCTCGGCTTCCTGCCGATCATCCCGATGATGCCGCACGAGCACGTCGACATCGGTCTCTTCGACTGGCGCGAGATGGAGCAGAAGGACACCCTGAACCAGTTCGAGCACTGGTGGAAGAACCCGGTGGAGCTGATCCTCGGAGCCTTCGGCCTGCTCAACGCCGGCGTCGTTTTGAGCTCGGTGGCGGCACCCACCTATCTGGTCCTCGGGGGGCTCCTGCTCGGCAAGCCGCTCGGCATCTGGGGCTTCGGCGCGTTCGCGGCCAAGGGGCTGAAGTTCGGCCTGCCCGCCGGCCTCCGGCTGCGGGATCTGGTCACCATCGGTTGCGCCGCCGCCATCGGCTTCACCGTGGCGCTGTTCGTGGCGACGGTCGCGTTCCCCGCCGGCCCGGTGCAGGACGCGGCCAAGATGGGTGCGCTCGGATCGTTCGCGGCCGCTCTGGTCACCTGGATCGCCGCCAAGGTGGTGGGCGTGCAGCGGGTCCGGGACTCGCACTTCGAGCACGAAGAGAGCTGAGCGCCGGCCGGCTCGGGCACCAGCGAGTGGCGGTGGATAATCCACCTGACGCATGAGCTCCATCTTCGACGCGCTGTCCGAGAGCCTACGCTCCAGCGAGCCGTACCGGCAGCTCCTCGCGGGGGCGCGGCGGGCGGATCGCCTGCCGGTGCCCGCCGCCGCGTGGGTCGTCGATCGCCTGGCCGAGGACCTCGGCGGCACGCCGCTGGTCGTCGTCCCTCGCGAGTCCGATGCGCTCGCCTGGTGCGAAGCGGCCGAGCTCCTCGGTGGCGAGGCGCGCTTCTTTCCCGCCCCGTCGCTGAGCCCCTATCAGGAGGCCGACGTCTCCGTCGGCGTCCGTGCCCGCGAGGCGGTCGCGCTCGACGAGCTCTTCGCGGGACGTCTCCGCGCCGTCGTCTGCACGCCGCGGGCCCTGACGCGGCGCCTGCCTCGGCCGGAGGCCTGGAGAGCGGCGGTGCGCGAGATCTCGGTCGGCGACGACCTGGCGATGGATTCGCTCGCTCGCTCGTTGCTGCGACGCGGCTACCGGCGGGTCGAGCTGGTGACGGACATCGGAGAGCTGGCGGTGCGCGGCGGAGTGCTCGACTGCTTCGCCCCGGGTGAGTCGATGCCGCTGCGGCTCGACTTCTTCGGCGACAGGGTCGATTCGATCCAGCGCTTCGACAGCGAGGACCAGCGCTCTCGGGCGTCGATCGATCGCGCCCGGCTGCTTCCCCTGTCACTCTTCTCGGAGGATCCCGCGCGCCTGCCCGAGCTCGGCAGGGCGCTGCGGGAGAGTGCCGGCGGCGCTCTCGCGCTGCCCGCGGCCCAGCGGGTGGAGGAGCTCGAGCGGGGCGTCGAGCTGCCCGGCTGGCACCGCCATCTGATCCTGCTGGAAGAGACCGTCGGTCTTCCCGACCTCCTTACGGATCCATGGTGCGTGGCCGTCGAGCCCACTGCCCTCGACGAAGAGCTGGTCCACTACTGGCAGCGCCTCGGTGAGGAGGCCGACGCCCGCCGCTCCCAGGGGTACCTGCGGTCCCCCCGGAGCTGCTCGAAAGACCGCTCGAGGAGGCTCGGGGCCGTTGAGGACCTCCCGGTTGGAGATCGGCGGGACGGGCCGCCCGGCCGTGGACTTCGGCGCTCACCCGACGGATCTCTTCCACGGTCAGCTTCCACGGTTCCCGAGCGAGATCGAGACCGCCCGCCGGCGGGGCGAGCGGCTGCTTCTGGTGGCGCCCGAGGAGCAGCACGGTTGGTTGCGCGACTGGTTGAGCGGATTGGAGGGCGGCGCCGGCGTCGAGCTCGTGCCGGGGGAGCTGCGGCGCGGGTTCCGGCTGCCTCCCGCCGACGTCGTGATCTACGGTGAGCCGCAGCTGTTTCCTCGCCGAACGGCGCGACCGGGCCGTACGCGTGCCGCCCGGGCATTCCTCGCCGGTCTCGAGGAGCTGCGCCAGGGAGACTTCGTGGTGCACCGCGATCACGGGATCGGCCAGTTCATGGAGCTGCGGACCGTGGCGGATGCGCCCGACGAGGGGGGCGGTTCGGTGGAGGTGATGGAGATTTCGTACTCCGACGGCCGCCGCTTGCTGTTACCGCTCTCGCGTCTGGATCTCATCGAGCGCTACAGCGGTCTGGAGTCGGTGGCGCCCCGGCTCGACCGCTTGGGCGGTTCCTCGTGGAGCCGAACGAAGGACCGCGTCAAGCGCGGCATGCGCAAGCTGGCCGGCGACCTGCTCAAGCTCTACGCCGAACGTCAGGTGGCGGAGGCGCCCGCCCTGCCGCCCCCCGGCGATCTGCAGGCCCAGTTCGAAGCCTCCTTCGAGCACGAGGAGACCCTCGATCAGGAGGCGGCCGTGCGAGCGATCCACGAGGATCTCTCGCAGGGGCGCCCGATGGATCGGCTGCTGTGCGGCGACGTCGGGTTCGGCAAGACGGAGGTGGCGATGCGGGCCGCTTTCCGGGTCGTGGAGGGTGGCTATCAGGTGGCCGTGCTGGCGCCGACGACCATCCTCGCCGACCAGCATCTGCAGACCTTTCGCCGGCGCTTCGCGGGTTTCCCGGTGCGTGTCGAGATGGTCTCCCGGCTCGTGGCGCCGCCGGAAGTCAAGGAGATCCGCCGACGCCTCGCCGCGGGCGAGATCGATGTCCTGATCGGCACCCACCGTCTCCTCTCCAAGGACATCGAGATTCCGAAGCTCGGCCTGCTCGTCGTCGACGAAGAGCAGCGCTTCGGCGTGGCTCAGAAGGAGCGCCTCAAGGAGCTCAAGCGCAGCGTCCACGTGCTTTCGATGTCGGCCACGCCGGTGCCGCGCACGCTGCAGCTCTCGCTCGCCGGCGTGCGCGACCTCTCGGTCATCGAGACGCCGCCGCGCGACCGCATGGCGGTGGAGACGGCGATCCTGCCGATGGGAGCCGACCTGGTGCGCGAGGCGGTGGGGTTCGAGCTGGAGCGCGGGGGACAGGTCTACTTCGTCCACAACCGGGTGGAGGACATCGAGGCGATCGCCTCGTGGCTGCGCGAGGTGCTGCCGGAGGTCCGCCTGACGATCGGTCACGGGCAGCTGCCCGAGCGTGAGCTGGTCGACCGCATGCACGCCTTCAAGGACGGGGAGTACGATCTGCTGCTCGCCACCACGATCATCGAGAACGGGATCGACATCCCCAACGTGAACACCATGATCATCCATCGTGCCGACCGCTTCGGCCTGGCACAGCTCTACCAGCTGCGCGGCCGGGTCGGGCGCGGGCGGCAGCTGGCGTTCTGCTACCTCACCGTCCCGGGTGACAGGGTGCTGGCCTCGGATGCCCGCAAGCGGCTCGAGGCGATCCGTGAGTTCACCGAGCTGGGGGCCGGCTTCCGGGTCGCGGCCCGCGACCTCGAGATCCGTGGCGCGGGGAATCTGCTCGGGGCCGAGCAGAGCGGCCATATCGCGGCGGTGGGTATCGAGACCTATCTGCGCATGCTCGAGGAGACCGTCCGGGAGCTGTCGGGAGAGGCTCCGGCGGAGCACGCGTCGGCGGTTCTCGATCTGCCGGTAGCGATGTCGATCCCTCCGGAGTACGTGGCCGACGCGAACCTGCGCATGGGGCTCTACCGCCGCATCGCCGACGCCGCCGACGACGAGGAGGAGCTGTTGACGGAGCTCGACGACCGCTTCGGCTCGCCGCCCGAACCGGTCCGCCGACTGATCGCGGGCGCCCGGTTGAAGAGGAGGGCCGAAGCGTTGGGCGTCCAGTCGGTGAGCTTCCGTTCCGGGAGCCTGCAACTGCGCCTGCGCCAGGACAACCGCGTCGACCTCGACCGCCTCGTCGACTGGCTCGGGCGGCGGGACGACGCTTCCTTCAGCCCGTCCGGAGTGCTGAGTGTCGGCGGTGTGGCGGCGGGCGAGGCGATCGAGCAGGCCTCCCGCGTCCTCGAGGAGCTCTCCGAATGAGCTGCCGATCGCCGCTCGTCGCCCTCTTCGTGCTGATCGCGGCGGGGTGCCACTCGCCGCCGAGGCCCGACGCGGCGGCCAGGGTCGGGCAGGAGGAGCTGGCCTACGCCGACTTCGAAGGGCACCTGGCGGAGGTGACGGGCAGCCCGGCCGCCGAGTTGCCCCAGGAGACCCTCTCCGAGCTGCTCGACGGTTGGGTGGAGGACCACGTTCTACGACAGCTGGCGGACGAGGAAGGCGATGGGGTACCCGTCGAGGCCCTGGTCTCGGCCAGCGCCGAGGCGGTGACGGATTCCGACGTCACGGCCTACTACCGCGCCCACGCCGGGGAGTACCGCCGACCGGCCCGGGTCGACCTCGTGCAGATGCTGCTGGGAGACCGCGAAGCGGCCGAGCGCGCAGCCTCCCACCTCGCCGCGGGAGAGGATCTGGACGATCTGGTGGAGTCGCTCTCGTCCGGCTCCTCGTCAGCACAGGGATGGCGGCAGCGCTCCGTGGAGGAGCGCGACCTGCCGCCGGAGCTGGCTCGCGTGGTGTTCGCTCTCGGCGACGGCGAGACCAGCGCGGTCATCCAGACCGACTTCGGCTTCCTCGTCTTCCGAGTCGACCGGCGCATCGAGGCCGGCACGGTCCCGCTGGAGAGCGTGGCCCCCGAGATCCGCTCGGAGCTGCGCTCCCGAGCCTTGGAGAGCGCCCGCGCCCGGTTGGTGGAGGAGGGACTGCGGCGGTATGATGTCGAGGTCTTCGAGCGCAATCTCCCCTTCACCTACCGTGGGAGATTCGCCCCCTCCGAACCATGAAGCGGATCGTCCTTCTGCTGGCCCTCGTGGCGGTGCCGACCCTCGCCGACGTCAACCGTGTCGTTCTGCGTGTCAACGACCGCATCGCCACGCTGGTGGACTATCGGCTGCGCTATCAGGAGCGCCTCGACGCCCTGCGGCGACAGGGGAGCCGGTCCGACCAGTTGGCCGACAGGTTGGCCGAAGCCGGACGCGACACGATGTGCGAGATGTTCCACGAGCTGCTGGTGCTCTCGAAGGCCGATCAGCTCAACCTCGAGGTCTCGGACGAGATGGTCGAGGACGGAGTCCAGCGGGCGCGCCAGAACAACGGCATCGAAACCGATGAGCAGTTCGTCCAGGCTCTCGCCCAGGTGGGGCTGACCGAGCAGGCGTTTCGCGACCAGGTCCGCAGGAACCTGCTCATCCAGCAGGTCATCGCGGCCCAGTTGCGCGAGCGGGTCGAGCTCGACGAGGAGGACCTGCGTCGCTACTACCAGAGCCATCTCGAGGAGTTCCAGCAGCCCAAGCGCGTCCACCTCAAGGAGGTCGTCGTCCTCGACTCGGAGGGCACGCCCGAGGAGCGTCGTGAGCTGGCCGACCGGCTCGCCGAACGGGCGGCCGACGGAGGTCTCGAGAAGGCCGTCGCCGACCTCGACGCGGGTGGTCGTCTCACCGACGTCATCGACCTCGGCTGGGTGCACCAGGGAGATCTCGACGAGAACCTCGAGAGCGCGGCCTGGGATCTTCCCGTGGACGGCGTGAGCCGGCCGGTGACCGCACGCGGCGGTCTCCACGTGCTGGAGACGGCCGAGGTGGAGGAGGCGCACCTGCTTCCGTTCGGTGACGTCAAGGACGAGATCGAGAATCGCGAGCGGCAACGACTCTTCGACGAGGAGAGCGCCGCGCTGCTCGAGGAGATGGTGGACACCTCCTACGTGGTCGACCGGCCTCCACCCGAGGCGGCGGGCTACCGCACGGGCTGTATCGGCGACGAGAGCACGCCCGACCTCGCCGTGGCCGCGGTCGAGGAAGCGGAGCAGGAGTGACCTCCCACCGGCCCTCCCGAGGACCGGTGGGAACGGGCTAGAGGAGGGCCGTCGGCCGGCTGCGGGCCCGGTTTGGACGCCTGCGGAAGGTCGGTGGAGCAAAATGGACAAAAGTGGACCCCGATGCTAGACTCCCGGCCGGATTCCCGCAGTCAGTGGGCGTCAGTGGGGCGAGAGCGATGTTTCGGGGAAGCGCGGCGGCCAGGATCGATGACAAGGGTCGGCTCAAGATGCCGACCGGGTTCCGGCGTCATTTCGACGATCGGTACGGCACCGACGTCTTCATCACGTCGGTGACCGGCGAGTCGCTGCTCATCTACCCCTTGCCGGTCTGGGAGGAGATCGAGGCCGGATTGGCCGATCTTCCCAAGACCGACCGCGTCAAGCAGCGCTATCTGGAGCGGATCAGCTACTTCGGGCACGAGGCGTCGCTGGATTCGCAGGGCCGCGTGGTGATTCCACCGATCCTGCGCGAGAGCGCCTTGATGGAGGGAGAAGTCGTCGTCAGTGCGCGGCTCGATCACCTCGAGGTCTGGAACCACGAGCGCCTCCAGAAGCGCTTCGCGGAGCAGCCGTTCACCGACGAGCATTTCGAGTACCTGAGCGAGAAGGGCATCTAGAGGCCGCGGCCGAGGCCGGGCGAGGAGTATCGATTCGACGGACGCAACGCATGTCCCGGTCCTGGCCCAGGAGGCCGTCCGTGCCCTCGAGCCGTCACGCGGCGGGCTCTTCGTGGACTGCACGGTCGGCCTCGGCGGTCACGCCGCGGCGATCCTGGAGAGCGGTCCGGGTGCCCGGCTGCTGGGGATCGACCGCGACCCTCGAGCCCTCGCGATGGCGGCGGAGCGGCTGCGCCGCTTCGGGGATCGGGTCGAGCTGGTCGAAGGGGAGTTCGGTGATCTGGCGGAGATCCTGGCGGCGCGGGGCATCGATCGGGTGGCCGGAGTGCTGGCCGATCTCGGCGTCTCGTCGCTTCAGCTGGACACGCCGGTGCGGGGTTTCAGCTTCCGCTTCGAGGGACCTCTGGACATGAGGATGGGTGCAGCAGGCAGGACCGCAGCGGAGATCGTCAACCACGACTCGGAGGCTCAATTGGAAACCATCTTGCGCGAGTTCGGGGAGGAGCCGCAGGCCCGACGCATCGCCCGAGCGATCGTCGAGGAGCGAGAGCAGGCGCCGATCGAGACCACCGACGCCCTGGCCGACCTGGTGCGTCGGGTCAAGGGCCGTCAGCGCGGCGAGCGACGCCGTATCGATCCCGCCACCCGCGCCTTCCAGGCGCTGCGTCTGGAGGTCAACCAGGAGTTGGCCGGGCTCGAGCGCCTCCTCGCCCAGGTCGTGGACCTGCTCGAGCGCGACGGGCGCTTGGTGGTGATCTCCTACCACAGCCTCGAGGACCGCATCGTCAAGCACACCCTGCGCAACCTGTCGCGGGGCGAGAAGGACCCGGTGACCGGAAGGACGCTGTCCGAGAGCCGGGTGATCGAGCTGCTCACACGCAAGCCGGTACGCCCGGGCGAGAGCGAGCTGGCGGCGAATCCGCGCGCCCGATCGGCCCGCCTGCGGGCGGCGCGGAGGCTCTAGCGCTTGAAGAACGCCTACTCGATCCGCCGTCCGGTCACCAACCTCTACCTGGTACGGGAGAGGGACCGACTGCTGCGGCGCGAGCTCCTGCGCTTCGTGGCGCTCCTCTTGCCGCTGGTGGCCGGCGTGCTCGCCTACGTCTGGATGTCGCACGCGCTGCTCGACGTCGGGTACCGGCTGCGCGAGCTGGATCTGCAGCTCGAGCGACTCGGTCAGGTCGAGAGGGCCTTGCAGGTGGAGGCATCGCATCTGGCGCGGCACGAACGGATCGAGCAGTTCGCGACCCGGCAGCTGGGAATGCACCCGGCGCGGGTCGACGAGGTCGTGTTCGCAGAGGAGCTGCCTTGAAGAGCCGGCTGCTCGTCTGCCTCGTGGTGCTGGCGTCCTGGGCGGCCGTGGCTGGCGCGCGACTCTACCGGCTGCAGGTCGAGCAGCACGAGACCTACCGGGAGAAGGCCTCGCGTCAACAGCAGGGCGCGATCAGCCTGCACGCGCCGCGCGGGACGATCTACGACGCCCGCGGACGCGAGCTCGCGGTGTCGATGACGGTGGAGTCGGCTTTTGCCGTGCCCTACGAGGTCGAGAGCCCGCGCGAGACGGCGCGGTCCCTGGCCCGGGTGCTCGACCTCGACGCGAACGAGCTGGCGTCGGAGCTGGCGGAGCAGAGGAGCTTCGTGTGGGTCGCCCGCCAGCTCGATCCGCCGCAGGCCGAGGCGGTGCGCGACCTCGACCTGCCGGGGATCCACTTCCTCGAAGAGAGCAAGCGCTACTACCCGCAGCGCGAGCTGGCGGCGCAGGTGCTCGGCTTCGTCGGGGTCGACAACCAGGGCCTCGGAGGCCTCGAAGCGCTCTTCGATGAAACGGTGGCGGGCGAGGCGCTGGAGCGACGGGTCCTGCGCGACGCGCGTCGCGGACACCTCCTCTACGCCGAGCGATCGATCGAGGAGCCGGAGCCGGGAGAGAACCTCCACCTGACGCTCGACGCCACGGTGCAGTACATCCTGGAACGGGAGCTCGGCAGGGGTCTCGAGAAGTTCTCCGGCAAGTCGGCGACGGGCGTGGTTCTCGATCCGCGAACGGGAGCCGTGCTGGCCATGGCCTCCCTTCCCGGCTTCGACCCCAACCGGTACCGGGAGTTTCCGGAAGCGCGGCGGAGGAACCGTGTCGTACAGGACGCGTACGAGCCCGGCTCCACCTTCAAGCTCATCACCGCCGCCTCGGTCCTCGAGGCCAATCTCGCCGATCCGGCGGACGTGTTCGATTGCGGCCGCGGCAGCATCGTCGTCTACGGCAAGCGGATCAACGACCACCGCTCCTTCGACCGACTGTCGTTTCGGGAGGTGATCGCCCGCTCGAGCAACGTCGGAGCGATCCGCTTGGGCTTGCTGGCCGGGCCGGAGCGCCTGCACGCGACGATCGAGCGGTTCGGCTTCGGACGCCTGACCGGCATCGATCTGCCGGGCGAGAGCCCCGGCCTGGCGCGGCCCCTGGAGAGCTGGCAGAAGCGCTCGGTCGCCTACATCTCGTTCGGACAGGAGATCTCCGTCACGCCTCTGCAACTGGCGGTGGCTTTCGGCGCGATCGCCAACGGTGGGGTTCTCTACCGCCCGTACGTCGTCGACTCCGGCGCGCCTCCCGAGGTCGTCGGTCGACCGATCGCCGAGAGCACGGCGCGGTCGCTCGAGCGCATGCTCGAAGCCGTGGTGGAGGACGGCACGGCGAAGCTCGCCGCGGTGCCGGGCTACACGGTGGCCGGGAAGACCGGGACGGCCGAAAAGGCGATCCCCGGACAGGGCTACGTCGCGGGGCGCTACGTCGCCTCGTTCGTGGGCTTCGTGCCGGCGCGAGATCCGCGCCTGGTCGCTCTCATCGTGGTCGACGAGCCGCGTGGGCCGCTCTACCACGGCGGCGACGTCGCGGCCGGCATCTTCTCCGCGACGATGCAGCAGGCCCTCCTCTATCTCGGTGTTCCGCCCGACCGGCGGGACGGGACGCCCTGGGGCGAGCTCGACCGGGTCGCCTCCGTCGCCTCGTCCGACGGTACCGACACTCTTCGATGAGACTCATGGAGCTCCTCCGAGACCTGCCCGCGACCGCCCACGCGACCTCTCTCGAGGTCGACGTCGAGGGCATCACCCACGACTCGCGCCGCGTGCAGCCGGGCGATCTGTTCGTGGCCCTGGTCGGCGAGCGCTTCGATGGCCGGGTCTTCGTCGCGCAGGCGGTGGAGCGCGGCGCCGTCGCCGTGCTGGCTCAGGGAGCCGCGCCCTCCGGGTTCGAAGGCTGCTGGATCGAGGCGCGGGAACCCCGCTCGTTGCTCGCGCCGCTGGCGGCGCGTCTCTACGGTCACGCCGACCGCGAGCTCCTGATGATCGGCGTCACCGGCACGAACGGAAAATCTACGGTCATCGAGCTGGTGGCCTCGATGCTCGAGGCCTCCGGGCGGCCCTGCGGGCGTCTGGGGACGCTGGGCTACCGGTTCGGCGGGCGAAGCCTGGAGGCGGCCCGCACCACGCCGGAGGCGTCCGATCTCCACCGAATGCTCCGCGAGGCGCGCCAAGCGGGTGCCGAGGCGGTGGCGATGGAGGTCTCTTCGCACGCTCTGGCTCAGGGTCGCGTCGCCGCCGTGGGCTACGACGTCGCGGTCTTCACCAATCTGACCCGCGACCACTTCGACTTCCACGGCGACTTCGAGAGCTACTTCGCCGCCAAGGCCCGCCTCTTCGACCAGCTCGTCGACGGAGGCCGGGCGGTCGTCAACGTGGACGACAGCTACGGCCGCCGGCTGGCCGGGGCGATGCCGGGAGCGGTGACCTACGGTGCCGAGGGCACGGTGCGCCCCCTGGAGGTCGCCCTCGATCGCCACGGCCTGCGCGGGCGTCTCGCCACTCCGCGCGGTCCGCTGCCCGTCGAGGCGCCGCTGCTCGGCCGATTCAACCTCGAGAACGTCATGGCGGCGGTGGCGGTGGGCGAGGCTCTCGACCTCGATCACCCGGCGATGGTCACGGCACTCGCCCGGTCCCGGTCCCTTCCCGGACGCATGGAGAGCGTCGAGCGCGGTCAGGCGTTCCTGGCGCTGGTCGACTACGCCCACACCGATGCGGCGCTCGAAGCGGCTCTGCGCTCGACTCGAGAGCTCCTGGAGCCCTCGGCCCGCCTGATCGTGGTGTTCGGTTGTGGCGGCGACCGGGATGCCGGCAAGCGAGTGCTGATGGGCCGCGTCGCCGGCCAGCTCGCCGATCGCGCGGTCGCCACGTCGGACAACCCGAGGAGCGAGGCCCCGTCGGTGATCCTCGCGGCGGTGGAGGAGGGCCTGCGACAGGCCGGGCTCGGCACCGGAGAGTACGACCTGATCGAGGACCGCCGGAGCGCCATCCGTCACGCCGTGGAATCCGCCCGGCCCGGAGACGCCGTCCTCGTCGCCGGCAAGGGGCACGAGCAGGTACAGATCGTCGACGGTCGAGAGATCCCGTTCTCGGACCAGGAGGAGCTGGCTCGAGCGATCGAGGAGGGGCTCGGTGGTGGGCACGGTCGATAGCGCGGCGCAGATGATGCACGGCCGCGTCCTCTCGGGGTCGCCGCAGGCGCGCTGGAGCGGTGCGGCCCTGGACTCGCGCAGGGTCCGCGGCGACGAGCTGTTCTTCGCCCTTCCCGGCGAGCACAGCGACGGCCATCTCTTCGTCGAGGACGCTCTGGAGCGGGGCGCCGCTGCGGCGGTCGTGAAGCGGGATCTGTCCTTGCCCGCAGGAACCCTGATCCGGGTTCCGGACGTCTACGAGGCTCTCCACCTCCTGACCGTGGAGCTGCGCCGACGGGCGCCGCGGCAGCTGGTCGCGGTGACCGGCTCGGTGGGCAAGACCACCACCAAGGAGCTTCTCGCCGACATGCTCGGAGAGCGTTTCCGGGTGGCCCGGTCCCCGGGCAATCTCAACAACCTCTACGGCTTCCCGCTCGCCCTGCTCGGGATTCCCGATGACACCGAGTGGATGGTGGCGGAGATGGGTATGTCGACGCCCGGAGAGCTCGGGGCCGTGAGCCGGCTGGGACGGCCGGACGTCGCGCTCTTCACCAATGTCCGCCCGGTCCACCTCGAAGGCCTCGGCAGTCTGCGGGCGATCGCGCGCGCCAAGGCCGAGCTGCTCGAAGGGTTGGCGCCCGGAGGGTTGGTAGTGGCGAACGCGGACGATCCGGAGGTGCGGTGGATCGCCGACCGGCACGACGGGCCCGTGGCCTGGTACTCGCGGAGCGGTGCGGCCGACTCGACCGTCGAAGGAGTCGAAGCGGCGCCGGCGGGCGGTACGCGCTTCCACTGGCTCGTCGGAGGGGCCGGCCACCCGGTAGAGCTCTCGTTGCACGGCGACTACAACGTCTGGAACTTCCTCGCCGCCGCCACCTGCGCGCACGCCCTCGGCGTGGAACCGGCGGCGATCGTGGCGGCCGCGGGTCGGGCGCTGCCCGCGAGCGGCCGCGGCGTCGTCCACCGGCTGCCCGGCGACGTGACTCTCGTCGACGACAGCTACAACTCCAACCCGGCGGCTTTGGCGGAGGCGCTGCGCGGCGCCGCGTCGCTCTCCGGAGGCCGACGCTGGGCCGTGCTCGGCGACATGCTGGAGCTCGGAGAGGAGAGCGAGCGCTTCCACCGGGAGGGTGGTGAGCTGGCGGCGCGGCTGGGCTTCTCGCCGCTGCTGGGAGTGGGGGACGAGGCCCGGGCGCTGGTGGCCGCGGCCTCAGCCGGCGGTTCCACGGCGCGGTGGTTCCGCACCGCCGCCGACGCCGCCGCGGACCTCCCGGCTCTCGAGCGGGGCGACGTCGTGCTGGTCAAGGGGTCGCGCGGCGTGGGGCTCGAAAGGGTGGTCGAGGCGGTCCGCGAGCGGGGAGGGGACGTCTGATGCTCTACCACCTCCTCTTTCCGCTCCACGAGCGGTTCAGCCTCTTCAACGTCTTCCGGTACATCACCTTCCGGACGGCGATGGCGGTGGTGACGGCGCTGCTGCTCTCCCTCCTGCTCGGCCCCCGGTTCATCCGCCTGCTGCGCCGGCTCTCGGTCGGTCAGAGCATCCGGGACGTCGCGCCGGAGAGCCACCAGAGCAAGGCCGGGACGCCGACGATGGGAGGCCTCCTGATCCTCTTCTCCTGGTTGGTGCCGACGCTGCTCTGGGCCGATCTGTCCAACCTCTACGTCTGGATCGCGGTGACCGTGACGGCGGCCTTCGGCGGTATCGGCTTCCTCGACGACTTCCTGAAGGTGCGGCGCAAGCACAATCGCGGGCTCTCGGCGCGGGTGAAGATGCTGAGCCAGATCCTGGTGGGCACGGCCGCGGGCCTGGCCGTGCGCAACCTGCCGTCGGGCTACGAGTTCGACGACCGGCTGGCGTTTCCTTTCTTCAAGCAGGCGGTCTTGGGTCTCGGCTGGGTCTATGTGCCGTTCGTCGTGCTGGTGCTGGTGGCGTCGTCGAACACCGTCAACTTGACGGACGGGCTCGACGGTTTGGCCATCGGCTCGACCCTGATCGCCGCCGCGACCTACGCGATCTTCACCTACATCGCGGGCAACTCCATCGTCGCCGGCTATCTGCAGGTGCCCTACGTGCGCGGCGTCGGCGAGGTGGCGATCTTCTGCGGCGCGCTGGTGGGCGCCAGTCTGGGATTCCTCTGGTACAACGCCCACCCCGCCGAGGTGATCATGGGCGACGTCGGCTCGTTGGCGCTGGGGGGAGCGATCGGCATGGTCGCCGTGCTCGCCAAGCAGGAGATCGTGCTCGTCCTGGTCGGTGGTCTCTTCGTCCTGGAGGGTCTGTCGGTGATCCTCCAGGTCGCCTCGTTCAAGCTCCGGGGCAAGCGCATCCTGCGCATGGCCCCGATCCACCATCATTTCGAGCTGACGGGCTGGGCGGAGCCCAAGATCGTGGTCCGTTTCTGGATCCTCTCGATCCTCTTCGCCCTCCTGTCGCTCTCGACCCTCAAGCTGCGGTGAGACGCCCATGGGACTCCAGGTGCCGTGGTCGCGTGAACCGTGGTCCCGCGTGCTCGTCTACGGGCTCGGGCTCTCCGGCCGATCGGCCAGCCGGCTGCTGCTGGCACGCGGTGTCGCCGTGCTCGGCTACGACGACAGGGACGCGACCGAGCTCGACCTCGAGCAGCTGGCGGCCGACGCCCGCTTCGAGCTGCTCCCGCGCACGGCGGAGCTTCCCCGGGTGGAGGGGGTCGTGGTGAGCCCGGGCGTGCCCGCCGCGCGTCCTCTGCTCGCGGTCGCTCGCGACCGCGGCCTTCCGGTGATCGCGGAGGTCGAGCTCGCCTTCCCCTTCCTGCGCGGCCCGCTGGTGGGAATCACGGGCAGCAACGGCAAGAGCACCACGACCGCCTGGACCGGCGAGATCCTGCGGGCGGCCGGTCACGCGGTCGAGGTGTGCGGCAACATCGGCCGGCCCTTGGCGGACTGCGTGGACGGTCCTGCCGGCCGGACCTTCGTGACCGAGCTCTCGAGCTTCCAGCTCGAGTCCGTCGCGACGCTGCGTCCGCGCGCGGCGGCCCTGCTGAACCTCTCGCCAGACCATCTCGATCGTCACGCGGGGTGGGAGCGCTACGTCGCCGCCAAGACCGCGCTCTTCGCCCGTCAGGCGGAGGGCGACGTCGCGGTGCTCAACGCCGACGACCCGGAAGTGAGGGACGTGGGCGGCCGGCTCGAAGGGCCGCGCCGCCGCTGGTTCTCCACCCGCGCGCAGGTCGAGGACGGCTGCTGCCTGGCGGCCGACGGCGAGCGCGTGGTCGAGCGGGATCCGGCGGTCGGGGAGGCGGATCTGTTCCGTCGCGCCGATCTGCCGCTGCCGGGTGTGCACAACCTCGAGAACGCCATGGCTTCGGTCCTGTTGGCTCTGGCCTGCGGTGTCGAGCGCGGTGAGCTGGCCAACGGCCTCCGGTCCTTCTCGGGCCTGCCGCACCGGACCCAGAAGGTGGCCGAACGGGACGGCGTCGCCTGGTTCGACGACTCCAAGGGCACGAACGTGGGCGCCACGGCGCGCTCGCTCGAAGGCTTCCCGGACGGCTCCGTGCACCTGATCCTGGGCGGCCGGAACAAGGGCGCCGATCCGGCCGTGCTGGCTCCCGTCGTCCGCCGCAAGGCCCGGCGCCTCTATCTGATCGGCGAGGCGGCGGAGGAGTTCGACCGCGCTCTGGGCTCGCTGGTGCCGTCCGAGCGCTGCGCGACGATGGAGCGAGCCGTCGACGCGGCCGCGGCGACCGCCGTCGCGGGCGAAAGCGTCCTCCTGTCGCCGGCCTGCGCGAGCTTCGATCAGTACGCCGACTTCGGCGAGCGTGGGGACCACTTCCAGCGTCTGGTCGCCGCGCTGCGGGGGGCTTCCTGATGGCGAAGAAGCTCGCCTTCGACCGCATCCTCTTCGGCACCGTCGTGCTGCTGCTCGCCGTCGGGCTGACGATGGTGTTCTCGGCCAGCGCCGCCCTGGTGATCGAGAGCGGCGGCGGGGCCAACCCGTTCCTGCTGCGGCAGGCGGCCGCCGCGCTCGTGGGGCTGGTGTTGATGTGGCTCGTCATGCACGTCGACTACCGGCAGCTGCGTCGTCCCCTCGTCGTCTACGGAGGCCTGGCTTGCGTCGTGCTCCTCCTGGTGGTGGCCCTCTTCGAGCCGCACCTGAACGGCACGCGGCGGTGGATCTTCCTCGGACCCGTCTCGGTCCAACCGTCGGAGGTGGCGAAGCTGGCGATCATCGTCTTCGCCGCCTATCAGGCCGAGCGTCAGGCGGAGCGCGAGCGGGCGTGGGAGCTGGTCGTTCCCTGCTGCGCGGTGGCGGGCCTGCTGGCGGCGCTGATCCTCCTCGAGCCGGACATGGGCACGGCGGTCCTGGTGTTCGCGGCCGCGCTGCTCGTCCTCTTCCTCGCCGGCACACCCTGGTCGTTCTTCCTGGTGAGCGCCGCGGCCCTCGCCCCGCTGGCGTTCATCCTGATCCGTCTCGAGCCGTACCGGTGGCGGCGGGTCACCGCCTTTCTCGAGCCGGAGCGCTACGCCCTCGACGCCGGCTTTCAGGCGCACCAGTCGCTCATCGCCGTCGGTTCCGGCGGCGTCTTCGGGCTCGGCTTGGGCGACAGCGTGCAGAAGCTCCACTTCCTGCCGCACCCGCACTCGGACTTCATCTTCTCGATCGTCGCCGAGGAGCTGGGCTTGGTGGGCGCGGTGGTCGTGCTCGCGCTCTTCGGAGTCTTCCTGTGGCGGGGAGTGCTGGCGGGGCTCCGCGTCCAGGACACCTTCGGCCGTCTCCTCGCCTGGGGCCTCACCGGCGCGATCGTCCTGCAGGCCCTGCTGCACGTCAGCGTGGCCCTGTCGTTGATGCCGACCACCGGCGTGCCGATGCCCTTCCTCTCCGCCGGCGGATCCGCCCTGGTGGCCACGTTGGTCGCCAGCGGCGTCCTCCTCAACATCTCCCAGCATGGATGAGCGACGCGATGACCGCCAGACCTCGCCCGGCCACGGGGACCGCCACGGTGCTCGCGCCGTCGTCATCGCCGGCGGAGGCAGCGGCGGTCACGTCTTCCCGGGGCTCGCGGTGGCCGACGTGCTGCTGGGCAGGGGGTGCCGCGTGAGCTGGATGGGACGGCCGCACGGGATGGAACGCGAGCTCGTGCTCGCCCGCGGCCTCGGCTACGACGCGGTCCGGGCGCGCCCTCTGGTCGGGCGAGGTCCGTCGGGTCGCCTGCTGGCGTTGGCCACGCTGGCGCCTTCCGGCGTGCGGGCGGCCCTCCTTCTGCACCGGCGCCGGTCGGTGGCGGTTCTGGGCACGGGCGGCTACGTCTGCGCGCCGGCGGTGCTGGGCGCGACCCTGGGCCGGATCCCGGCCGTCCTCCTGGAGCCCAACGCGCACGCCGGCACCGCCAACCGGTGGCTCTCCCGGCGCGTCCGGGCGGCGGCCGTCGGCCATGCCGCCACGGCGCGGGACCTGGCCTGCCCGTCGCGACACACCGGGGTGCCGGTCCGCGCCGCCTTCTTCGACGTTCCCGAGGCGCGGCCGGCGGCTCGGTGCCGGCTCCTGGTGCTGGGTGGAAGCCAGGGTGCGCAGGATCTCAACCGGGCCCTGCCGGTCGCGCTCGCCGCCCTGGGCCGCCGCGGCGTCGCCGCGCGGGTCCTCCACCAGGCGGGCCGCGAGCACGGCGAGTCGACGCGGCGGGCGTGGGCGGAGGCGGCGGTCCCGCCTTCGATCGAGGCCCGGGTGTGCGGCTTCGTGGACGACGTGGCCGGAGCCATGGCCGATGCCGACCTGGTCGTCTCCCGGGCGGGTGCGATCACTCTGGCGGAGGTCTGCGCCGCCGGACGGGCCTCCCTCCTGGTGCCCCTGTCGCTGGCGGGCGGCCACCAGGCGGACAACGCGGCGGAGCTCGAGAGGGCGGGGGCGGCGCGTGTTGCCGGCGCCGACGTGGAGGGCCTGACCGCTCGCCTCGCGGAGCTGCTGGCGCGGCCGGAGCTCCTGGTCGAGATGGGACGGCGCGCCCGTTCGCTGGCCAAGCCGCGCGCGGCCGAGGAGATCGCCGATCTGGTGCTGGAGGCCGCGGCATGATGTTCCTCCGCTTCGGCAACCTCCACCGCGTCCACATGGTGGGCGTCGGCGGTGCCGGGATGAGCGGGATCGCCGAGGTCCTCCTCGCTCAGGGCCTCGAGGTCTCCGGCTCGGACCTGGTCGCCGGCGAGGTCACGGGGCGTCTCGAAGCGGCCGGGCTCGCCTTCTGGCAGGGCCACGAGGCCGCGCACGTCGAAGGAGCCGACATCGTCGTCGTCTCCTCGGCGGTGCCGGCCGACAACCCGGAACGCCTCCGGGCCCGCGAGCTCGGTCTTCCGGTCGTCCGCCGTGCCGAGATGCTGGGTGAGCTCATGCGACTGAAGTACGGCATCGCGGTGGCCGGAACGCACGGCAAGACGACCACGACCTCCCTGGTGGGCCACCTGCTCACCGAGGCCGGTTTCGATCCGACGGTGATCGTGGGCGGACGTCTCCGCGTCTCGGGCACCGGGGCCCGCCTGGGGCGCAGCGACTACCTCGTGGCCGAAGCGGACGAGTACGACCGCAGCTTCCTGCGGCTGGCACCGATCCTGGCGGTGATCACGAACATCGACGTCGACCATCTCGACACCTACCGCGACCTGTCGGCGATCAAGCGGGCCTTCGTCGAGTTCGCCGAACGGGTGCCGTTCTTCGGGCAGGTGGTCGTCTGCCTCGACGATCCCAACGTCCAGAGCCTGCTGCCCGAGCTGGCCGACCGCCGTGTCGTGACCTACGGTCTGTCGCCGCAGGCGACCCTGCGGGCGACCGATCTGACCGCCGAGCCCGGGCGTCAGGGCTTCACGGTGGTCCATGCCGAGCGCGGCGAGTTGGGCCGTCTCGAGATCCCGATGCCGGGCGAGCACAACGTCCGCAACGCCCTGGCGGCGATCGGCGTGGGCCTGGCGATGGACGTCGAGCTCGACGTCGTGGCCGCGGCCCTGGCGCGGTTCGGCGGGGTCCACCGCCGCTTCGAGCGCTTGGGGTCCTGGCGGGGCGCTGCGGTGATCGACGACTACGCGCATCACCCGACCGAAGTGACGGCGACCCTGCAGGCGGCACGGCAGGTCTTCCGGAGCGCCGGAATCCACGCCGTCTTCCAGCCCCACCTCTACTCGCGCACGCAGGCTCTGGGTCGCGAGCTCGGCCAGGCCCTGCTGGGAGCCGACCACGCCATCGTGACCGACATCTACCGCTCTCGCGAGCAGCCGATCGAGGGGGTGAGCGCCGAGATCGTGGTCGATGCCGCGCGGGCGAGCGGTCACCGGCACGTGGCCTACTGCCCCCGCTGGCAAGAGGCCCCGGCCCTGCTCGAGAGCGCCGTCTCCGACGGGGACGTGGTCGTGACCCTCGGCGCCGGGGACATCTACAAGCTGGCGGTCGAGCTCGCCGGCCGGGGGGAGGGCTCCTGATGCCGGTGCGCAATCCGGCTCCCACGGACGGCCTGTTCCGGCGGCGACGCTTCGAGCGGCCGCACCGGCGCCCCAGCACGCTGGCGCAGGTGGCCCGGCCCTTCGGCCACGCCCTGCTCACCGTCGGCGTCCCGGCGGCACTGGCCTTCTGGCTGATGACGTCGCCGCGCTTCCAGCTCCGCAGGGTCGACGTGGAGGGAGGCCGTCGTGTCTCGGCCGCCTGGGTGGTGGCCGCCGTCGGCTCCCTGCGCGGGCGCCCGCTGCTGCTCGTCTCCCTGGACGAGGTCGAGCGTCAGCTGGGCCGCCATCCCTGGGTCGCCGGGGCGGGTATCCGCAAGGACCTGCCCGACCGGTTGGAGATCCGGATCCACGAACGGGTGCCGGCGGCCGTGGTGGTGGCACCCGACGGCACGACCTGGGTCGACGGCCAGGGGCGCTCGATCGAGCCGTGTCCGGCCACGGCCACGCCCGATCTGCTCCGCATCACCGGTGCCGTCGGAGACGCCGGTGCCGTCGCCGGTGCCCTGCGAGTGGCCGACCGCCTGCGGGACAGCTCCGCGCCGTGGGCAGCCAGCTTGACGGAGGCCGAGATCCTCGGTCCGGACGACTTCCGCATCCACTCTTCCGCTCTGCCCTTCACCCTGCTCGTCAGCGGCGCCCGGATCGGCGACGCGCTGGAGCCCTTTCAGCACTATCTGCCGCAGCTGCTGGAGCGCCACGACGGCATCGCCGCCGTCGACCTGCGGTTCGCCCGGCAGATCGTTGTCCATTTCCCGGAGGTTTGACCATGGCCAGGAACGATCCCTATCTCGTCGCCATCGACATCGGCTCCTCGAAGGTCGGTGTGCTCATCGCGCAGGCCGACGAGGCCGGCCAGCTCGAGGTCGTGGGCAAGGGCTTCATGCACAACCGAGGCACCCGCAAGGGGAACATCGCCAACGTCGAGGCCACGGTCGAGGCCCTGAAGCGGGCGACCGAGGAGGCGGAGGTGATGGCCGGAGTCGAGGTCTCGCGCGCCTTCGTCGGCGTCGCCGGCACCGACATCCGCAGCGTCAACTCGCGCGGCATGGTCTCGGTGGCGCGCAAGGACCGCGAGATCACGCGTTCGGACATCGATCGCGTCCTGGAGGCGGCACAGTCGGCCGCCCTCCCCTCGGATCGGGAGATCCTGCACGCCATCGTCCGCGAGTTCATCGTCGACGACCAGCCCTCCATCCTCGATCCCATGGGTATGCAGGGCAGCCGCCTCGAGGCCTCGGTCCATCTGGTCACCGCCAACAGGACGCGTGGGCGCACGCTCCTCTCCTGCGTCAATCGCGCGGGGATCGAGGTGATCGAGATGGTGTTCGAGCCGCTGGCCACGGCGCAGGCCGTCCTCACCCACGACGAGAAGGAGCTCGGCGTGCTGCTGCTCGACATCGGGTCCGGGACCACCGAGTACGCGCTCTACGCCGACGGTGAGGTGATGCTGTCGGCGGTGCTCCCGGTCGGTTCCGGGCACTTCACCAACGACCTGGCGATGGTGTTGCGGACGCCGTTCGCCGAAGCCGAGCGGCTGAAGACGAACTACGGATGCTGCCTGGACGGCCTGGTGGGAGTGCAGGAGGGGATCTCCGTTCCGGCGGTGGCCGGTGGTCCGGCCCGCGTCGTGCCGCGCCAGGAGCTGTGCGAGATCCTCCAGCCCCGAGCGGAGGAGCTCCTCGAGTTCATCCGTCGCGACCTGGCTCGCAACGGGTGCGAAGAGCAGCTGCGCGGCGGCGTGGTGCTGACGGGAGGAGGGGCCCAGCTCGACGGCCTGCTGGAGCTCTCGGAGCAGATCTTCAACTGCAGCGTCCGCTACGGGCTGCCGCAGGGGCTGGGAGGGCTGGTGGACGTCATCGGCTCGCCGGCCTGGAGCACCGCATCAGGCCTGCTGTTGTACGGCCGGACGGCGCTGCAAGACCAACGCAAGAAGAGCAAGAAGACCGGTTTCAGCGTGCGCGAGATGATGGGCAGCTTGCGCTCCATGTTCGCCGATCTGGTCTGAACCTGACGACCCCGAACAAGGAGGATCGACAATGATTCTGTTCGAAGAACGGGACCTGCAAGGCGGACCGGAGATCACCCTGGAGGACGGGATGGTTCCGGCCAAGATCAAGGTGATCGGCGTCGGCGGAGGGGGCGGAAACGCCGTGAACCGGATGCTGGCCTCCGAGATGCGCGGCATCGAGTTCGTCGCCGCCAACACCGACCTGCAGGCGCTCAAGAAGTGCAAGGCGCCGGTGAAGCTGCAGCTCGGACCGGCTCTGACCCGCGGGCTGGGCGCCGGTGGGGACCCCGAGATCGGCCGCAAGTCGGCGCTCGAGGACACCGATCGCATCCTCGAGCTGCTCGACGGTTCCGACATGGTCTTCCTGACCGGCGGCCTCGGCGGCGGCACCGGGACGGGGGCCCTGCCGATCGTGGCCTCTCTGGCCGCCGAGGTCGGTGCGCTCACGGTGGCGGTGGTGACCAAGCCATTCGGCTTCGAGGGCCGGCGGCGGATGGTGCTGGCCGAGCAGGGCGTGGAGGACCTGCGCAGCAGCGTCGACACGCTGATCACCATCCCCAACGAGCGTCTCCTCTCCTTCGTCGACCGGGGCACGCCGCTCTCCGAGGCGTTCCGCATCGCGGACGACGTCCTCTCGCAGGCGGTGCAGGGCATCAGCGACCTGATCACCATCCCGGGTGAGATCAACGTGGACTTCGCCGACGTCAAGTCGGTGATGACGGGCATGGGGATGGCGCTCATGGGCACCGGCATCGCGCGCGGCGAGAGTCGTGCCATGGAGGCCGCACAGCGGGCGATCTCCTCGCCGTTGCTCGAGGAGACCTCGGTGGAGGGTGCCAAGGGAGTGCTGATCAATATCTCCGGAGGCTCCGACCTGTCCCTGCACGAGGTCGACGAGGCGGCGCGGGTGATCGCCGAGGCGGTCGACTCCGAGGCCAACATCATCACCGGCATGGTGATCGACGAGACCCTCGAGGACGAGATGAAGGTCACCGTCATCGCCACCGGCTTCGACACGGCGGCGCGACCGATGCCCGAGGTCCGTCGCTCGCCGGCGCGCGATCTGCCCCTCGCGGCGAGCGTGTCCGAGGAGCCGACGCCGCTGCCCACGCGAACCGTGCGCATCGACGACGACGACTTCGCCTCCCCGGCGCAGAACACCAAGGAGCGCGAGGACTTCCCGTTCTACCGCAAGGTGCTGGCGGAGTCGCAGCCCGAGGATCCGGGCGGCTTCGGACCGAACTGGTCCAACGTCGACGACTTCGACATTCCGACGGTGCTGCGCAAGCAGATGGACTGACCCGTGAGCGATAAGCTCCCGCCATGCCGCCCGGCTCGGGAGAACGCAGGTTCTGGATCGCCGCCGGCCTCTGGCTGGCGGCGATCTACGTCAGTGCCTACCAGGCGCGCGCCGTCGCCGAGGCGCTGCGAGCCAGAGGGCTGCTGAGCGCCGCCGTCGCGACCGCCTTCGCCGTCGCCGCGTGCCTGATCCTCGTCTGGGCCGCACGGAGCCGGCCGGCGGCGGCGACCTTCGCGATCCTGGCGCTCGCGGCCGGGGCCCTGGCGCTCTGCCTGCGCCGCATCCCCAGCCCCGAGGAGAAGATCCACTTCATCGAGTACGGGGTCCTCGCCGGCCTGCTGCGCGCCGCCATGGCGCGTCTTCCGCCCTGGGTGCGCGCCGCCGCGGCGATCGTGCTGACGGCACTGGCCGGCCTGGGTGACGAGACGATCCAACGCTACCTGCCCAACCGCGTCTTCGACTGGCGGGACGTCGCGGTGAACGCGACCGCCGGCGCCCTCGTCGTCGTCACCGCCGAGCTGCTGGATCGGGTGGGACGGCGGGGGCGGGCCGGAACCTGAGGCGACCTCGGTCACCCCCCGACCGGTGCCTCCGTCCCTCGCGCCAGGCGCTCCTCGCGGTACTGCTTGGCCTTCTCCGCGAGCCCCTCCTCGACCGCGGTCGACACCTCGACCCCCTCCTCACGGGCGTAGTCGCGCAGCTGCTGGGTGATCTCCATGGAGCAGAACTTGGGGCCGCACATGGAGCAGAAGTGGGCCAGCTTGGCGCCCTCCTGGGGGAGCGTCGCGTCGTGGTAGGAACGCGCCGTCTCCGGATCGAGGGAGAGGTCGAACTGGTCCTGCCAGCGGAACTCGAAACGGGCGCGGGAGAGCTCGTCGTCCCACTCGCGGGCGCCGGGGTGGCCCTTGGCCAGATCGGCGGCGTGGGCGGCGATGCGGTAGGCGATGAGACCCTGCTTGACGTCCTCCTTGTCGGGCAGACCGAGGTGCTCCTTGGGCGTGACGTAGCAGAGCATGGCGGTGCCGAACCAACCGATCATGGCGGCGCCGATGGCGCTGGTGATGTGGTCGTACCCGGGAGCGATGTCGGTGACCAGCGGCCCCAGGGTGTAGAAGGGCGCCTCGTGACAGACCTCCATCTGGCGGGTCACGTTCTCCTGGATCAGGTGCATGGGGACGTGGCCCGGGCCCTCGATCATGACCTGCACGTCGTGGTGCCAGGCGATCTCGGTCAGCTCGCCCAGGGTGTCGAGCTCGGCGAACTGCGCGGCGTCGTTGGCGTCGGCGATGGAGCCGGGTCGCAGGCCGTCGCCGAGCGAGAAGGAGACGTCGTAGCGGGCCATCAGCTCGCAGATCTCCTCGAAGCGGGTATAGAGGAAGTTCTCGCGGTGGTGGGCGAGGCACCACTTGGCCATGATCGAGCCGCCGCGCGACACGATGCCGGTCACCCGGTCGGCCGTCAGCGGGATGTAGGGGAGGCGAACGCCGGCGTGGATCGTGAAGTAGTCGACGCCTTGCCGGGCCTGCTCCTCCAAGGTCTGCATGAAGACCTCGAAGGTGAGCTCCTCGGGGCGGCCGCCGACCTTCTCGAGCGCCTGGTAGACCGGCACGGTGCCGATCGGCACGGTCGAGGCGCGCAGGATGGCCTCGCGCGTCTGGTGGATGCTCGGCCCGGTCGAGAGGTCCATGACCGTGTCGGCTCCCCAGCGCACGCTCCAGTCGAGCTTCTCGACCTCCTCGTCGATCGACGACGTGGTGGCGGAGTTGCCGATGTTGGCGTTCACCTTCACCCGGAAGGCGCGGCCGATGACCATGGGCTCGAGCTCCGGGTGGTGGATGTTGGCGGGGATGATGGCCCGGCCGCGGGCGACCTCGGAGCGCACGAGCTCGGGGTCGCACGCCTCGCGCTCGGCGATGTGGGCCATCTCTTCGGTGATCACCCCCGCGCGGGCGTAGTGGAGCTGCGTCGGCGTCGCGTCGCCGGCGCGCCGTTCGAGCCAGGGCTTGCGCATCATCCCGTGCCGTCCTTCCTCTGCATGCGGAAGGAGGTCGGGCCGGAGGCCCGGGTCCCGCTCTCCCTCCGCCGGTGGTTCCGGATCAGGTTCCGAGGGTGTCATCTCAGCCCGCGGTCGCGGGCACCCCTGGCGAGACCGGGGACATCCTAGCAGGCGTCAGGCGCCGCGGAGCTCGTCTTCGGCGACGACCGTGAGGATCAGGGCGGGGAGGCCGAAGGGCACGCAAGTCAGCGTCGCTGCGATCGAGCCGGCCAGAGCCCAGCCCCAGGAGCCGCGGCGCAGGGCTGCGATCCCGCCGGCCAGAGCCACCAGGAAGACGAGGGACAGGTAGAGCCCGATGCCGCCGAAGAGCAGCTGCATCGGCACCATCGGGACGTCGGCGCCCTCGTGGTGCGCCGCCCAGCCCAGCATGCAGACAGCGAACACGAGGAAGAAGAGGCCGACCAGGGCGCTGACGGCGGCGAGGATGTCGAGCACTCCGGCGGTCGTGGTCATCCAGCGTTTGTCGCTCATAGGGGTTCCTCCTGTGGGGAGTGTACGAGGTGGATGTGCGGCATGTTCCGTCGGGGGGCCGAGCGGAGGGGAGAGGGCCTCCAGGGGGACGGGTGCTCAGCCCCTGGAGACCCTCCCTCCGCTCGGCTGGGACCGCCTGGGGGACGGAAGGCGAGGGGGAACTCGGAGGGCCTCCGGGGGGGGTCGAGGAGCCCCGGAGGCCCTCCGCCTGCAGCCCTGGTGCGGCTCAGCTGCAGCCGCTGGTGGCGCCGCAGCTCTCGCAGACGTGGCAGGAGCCGGCCCGCTTCATCTTGATGCCGCACTCGAAGCAGAGCGGGGCGTCGGCGTCCATCGGCACCGTCGAGACGTTGACGCGCTCCTCGCGCTCTTGGGCCGGCGCGGCGGCCACCGCCGGATCGGCCGGGTCGCTGGCGTCGAGATAGGCGTTGCGCTCCTGGATCGAGAGGATGCCGAGCTCGCGGCGCTTCTCCTCGGGCAGGTACTGGATCGCCAGCTTGCGGGCGATGTAGTCGATGAGCGACGTGGAGAAGCGGATCTCCGGATCGTCCGTCATGCCGGCGGGCTCGAAGCGCATGTTCATGAACTTCGAGACGAAGGCGTCGAGCGGCACGCCGTACTGCAGTCCGATGGAGACGCTGATGGCGAAGGCGTCGAGCAGTCCCGAGAGGGTCGATCCCTGCTTGCCGAGCTTGACGAAGATCTCGCCCAGACCGTCCTCGGGGTACTCGCCGGCGGTGAGGTAGCCCTTGGCCTCGCCGACGCGGAAGCTGATCGTCCGGGAAGGCCGCACCTTGGGAAGCTTGCGGCGCACCATCCCGCGAGCGGCGGCCTGACGGCTGACGGTCGCCTCCTTCTCGCGATCCTTCTTCTTGGTGATCGACAGCGGCTGGGCCACCTTGCAGTTGTCGCGGTAGAGGGCGATGGCCTTGATGCCCATCTTCCAGGCGTCGACGTAGAGCTGCTCGACGTCCTCGACGGTGACCTCCTCGGGCATGTTCACCGTCTTCGAGATGGCGCCGGAGATGAAGGGCTGGACGGCCGACATCATGCGGACGTGCCCCATGTAGTGGATGGCATTGTCGCCCATGGCGCAGGAGAAGACCGGCATGTGCTCCGGCTCGATGTGAGGGGCGTCGAGGATGGTCTTGTGCTGGTCGATGTAGGCCACCACCTCGCGGGTCTGCTGCTCGGAGTAGCCGAGCCGCTCGAGCGCCTGCGGCACGGTCCGGTTGACGATCGCCATCGAGCCGCCCCCGACCAGCTTCTTGGTCTTCACCAGCCCGAGATCGGGCTCGATGCCGGTGGTGTCGCAGTCCATCATCAGCCCGATGGTGCCGGTCGGTGCCAGCACCGTCGCCTGGGAGTTGCGGAAGCCGTGCTCGGTCCCGAGCTCGAGAGCCTCGTCCCAGGCCCGGCGTGCCGCCTCGAGGTCCTTCGGCACCAGCCCACTCCTCATGGCCCCTCCACCGCGTCGCGATGCTTGCCGATCACCCGCAGCATGGCGTCGCGGTTCTTGTCGTAGCCGGCGAAGGGCCCCTATTCACCTGTGCCATCGGCGCTGGTGCACGATGAGCGTGCGCGCATCGAGGCCGTGATCGCAGCAGCCGGGCGCAGCCCGCATCCGAGTCGTAGGGCATGCCCCGGGCTCATCAGCAAGCCACCGAGGTTGGCGTAGCCGAGGCCCAGCTCACGCGGAAGTCGACGGCGTTCTTGCCGATCTTCTCGGTGGGGTAGGAGGAGAAGCCGACGATGATCTCACGCCGCGAAGACCACTCTCGACGGCGCGGCGGAACGCCTCGACGTCGAAGACGTCGTTCTCGTAGTCGTAGAACTTCTTGAGGTTCAACGAGGCCAGGTTGCAGGCCGAGTTGTCCAGTTGCATGTACTCCGGGCAGGGTTCAGGTGATCCGCCCCGACTCCGGGCAGGTGTGCGATCGTTGACGGTGGTGTCGTACTGCATGCCGGGATCAGCTGCTCCCAGGCCGCCTGCGATCTGGTGCGTGACGTCGGCCGACTGCGCTCCGATCGTCCCACCGCCGGCAGCCGCCTTAGCTCGTAGTCGTGGTCGGCCTCGTAGGCCTGCATGAACGCGTCGGTCACGCGTACCGAGTTGTTGGCGTTCTGGTACTGCAGCGTGTAGGAGTCGGCGCCGTCGAGATCCATGTCGAAGCCCGCCTCGCGCAATACGCGGGCCTTTGCATCCTCGCGCGCCTTGGTCGAACGAAGTCCTCGACGTCGGGTGGTCCACGTTGAGCCACCACCATCTTGGCGGCCGCCAGGTCTTGCCGCCCGACTTGATGGTTTCCGGCCGGGCATCGGCACCGCGCATGAAGGAGACCGGCCCGGAGGCCTCGCCGCCGCCCTGCACGTGTGCTTGAGGAGCGGATGTTGGAAGATTGACTCCCGATCCGGAGCGCCCTTGAAGATCGTGCCTCCTCGACGTACCAGTTGAGGATCGAGAACCTCGGTGTCCTCGACGCAGGATGAAGCACGCCAGCGCTGAGGCTTCGGCTCGACGCCGACGTTGAACCAGACCGGTGAGTTGAAGGAGGCCTTCTGGTGCACCAGCGGTGCGCCGGCTCGTGGTTGAAGGCCTCGGCCGAGTCCGTGTCGGTGAAGTAGGAGCCCTCGAGACCCCACCCGGTGATCGTCCTCCGCGATCGATCATCCTGGCGCACCGAGCGCTCGCGCTCCGCTGTCGCCAGAGCTGACCGCGGAAGTACTTCTGCGTCACGATCGTGGTGGCGTTCATCGACCAGCCGGTGGGGAACTCGACCCGCGCTGCTCGAAGCTCACCGAGCCGTCACGCCAGTTCTTTGATCACCGCGTCCCTCGTCTCACCTCGACTTCGTCGTAGGGGTGGACGTCCGCGGTGGTGGTAGCGCTCGAAGCGCAGCCCCTTCTTCCGCTCGCCGGTCTTGCCGCCAGCGGCTCCCTCCTGGACGTCGTCGAGCAGTGTCGGACGGTCGGCTCTCAAGCTCTCGGCCACGTTGCTGTCCTCCTCCCTGTTCCCCGCGCATCAGGCGGCAGGGCCCTTCGGTCCGGGGGTGGTCTGGGTGTCTTCGGCCCTCCCCGAGCGGTCGAAGAGGCCTGCGGATGTCTGTCAGAAACTTCTCTAAGTGTCGCACTCAAAGGGGGTTCCCCGCAAGCCCCAAAGCACGAGATTTTGTGGTTTCCAGCGGCAAGGGGCCGACATCTTGTGGTGTCGAGCCGCGAACCGCAAGCCGCAGTGCAGCGCTTGTCCGCTCCGGCGGCGGCGCGCGTAGACTGACCGGCCGTGAGCTCCGAACCGGGACAGACTCCTGCGCTACGCCTTCATGAAGCTGGCGCGCGACTTCGACGCGCGTTTCGAGTCGCTGCTGCTCACCGGACGGGTCGCGAAGTGGTACAGCGAGGTCGGCAACGAGGCGACCACGGTACCGGCCGGCCTGGTCCTCGAGCGACGCGACGTGCTGTCGACCCTGCCGCGACCTCGGGGCGATCCTCGGCACTACGCTCGACCCCGCACGGACCTTCCCGGGGCTCTTTCCTGAATCGGGGGATCCGCGACCGGAGCCGGTCGAGCAGCTCTTCACCCTGGCCTGTCAGCTCCTCGGTCGCGCGCCGGGCTTCTCGCACGGCATCGAACGCTCCTTCCCTACGGGCAGTTGGACCCAGTGCGCAGCATCTGCCACGTGGGGATGATCAGCCACCTCGGCGCGATGATCCCGGTGGCGGCCGGGGTGCGCCTTCGCGCGCAGCGGAGGGGACGTGGCGGCGTCGCCGTCACCTTCATCGGTGACGGAGGCACCTCGACGGGCGACTTCCACGAGGGGCTCAACATGGCGGCGGTGTGGCGCCTCCCGCTCGTCCTGGTGGTCGAGAACAACCGCTACGCGTTCTCGACGCCCACCTCGCTCCAGTACGCGGCCGAGCGGCTCGCCGACCGGGGCCCGGGCTACGGCGTGGCGGCGGAGACCGTGGACGGCAACGATCCCGACGCGATGACCGCCGCCCTGGGCCGAGCGGTGGCCCGGGCCCGCACCGGAGGAGGCCCCACCCTGCTCGAGGCGATGCTGGGCAGGATGCGCGGCCACAGTGAGGGAGACGACTCGCTCAAGGTCGTGCCGCCGGACGAGCTCGAGCGCTACCTGGCCGAAGACCCGGTGCCCGCCTACCGGTCGCGGCTCGAAGCCGAGGGCGTGTTGACCGCCGAGCTGCGCGAGCGAATCGAAGAGCGGATCGCGGAGCTCGTCGAGAGCTCGATCGGCAGGGCCCTGGAGGCGCCGCCGCCCGAGCCGGTGACAGCCCGCCGCCCGGTCTTCGCCGCGGAGGAAAAAGAGGAGGAAAAAGAGGGACAGGTTCCCTTTTCTCCGGTCGCCGAGGGAGCGGAGAGAGGGAGCGTTGCGGCGGAGAAAAGGGAACCTGTCCCTCTTTTTCCGGAGACGTCGTACGTCGACGCGATCGCGCGGGCGCTGCGGGAGGAGATGGAGCGCGATCCCTCGCTGGTCGTCATGGGGCAGGACATCGGGGTGTTCGAGGGGGCGTTCCGGATCACGCGGGGGCTGCACGCGCGGTGGCCCGATCGGGTGCTGGACACGCCGATCGCCGAGAGCGGCACGGTGGGGATCGCCGCGGGCGCCGCGCTGCTGGGGGTCCCGGTCGTCATCGAGATGCAGTTCGCCGATTTCGTCACCTGCGGCTTCAACCAGATCGTCAACGTGGCTGCGAAGCTCTTCTACCGTTGGGGCGCGCCATGCCCCATCGTCGTGCGTCTGCCGGCCGGCGGCGGCGTCGGTGCCGGGCCCTTCCACTCCCAGAACCCGGAAGCGTGGTTCGCCCACGTCGCCGGCCTCAAGGTCGTCTGTCCTGCGACGGCGCTCGACGCGGGCGCCCTGCTCAAGGCGGCCATCCGCGATCCGAACCCGGTGATCTTCTGCGAGCACAAGTACCTCTATCGACGCATCAAGGCAGCGGTCCCCGAGCCGGTCCCCGCGGGCGCGCTCGGCGAGGCCGCGATCCGGAGGGCCGGCCGCGACGTGACCCTGATCGGCTACGGATCTTCGACCTGGACCTGTCTCGAGGCGGCGGAGGCCCTGGCGGCCGAGGGGGTGGAGGCCGAGGTCGTCGATCTGCGCACCCTCGTGCCCTTCGACGAGGAGACGGTGCTCGCCTCGGTGCGCCGCACCGGCCGTGCCGTCGTCGTCCACGAGGCCCAGGAGACCGGCGGCTTCGGCGGCGAGGTCGCGGCGAGGATCGCCGACGGAGCCTTTTCCTGGCTCGACGCGCCGGTGCGCCGGGTCGCCTACCCCGACCGGCCGGTGCCGTACGTCAAGGCGCTGGAGCGCGAGCTCCTGCCGTCGGCCGAAAGGGTGGCCGGGGCGGTACGCGAGCTGCTCGCGTACTGAGCCCTACATCCGCTCCGGCACCGGCACGCCGAGCAGATCGCACAGGCACGTCAGCCCCGCCACGAAGATCTGGGCGGCGCCGAGGCGGGCGTCGCGCAGATCGGTGTCCCCCTCCTGGAGGATGGGGTGCTTGGTAGACGGCGTTGAAGCGCTGGGCGAGCTCCAGCGCATGCCGGGCGACGATCGAAGCTCGAGGGTCTCGCCGGTCACCCGCACCTTCTCGGGGATCTGCGCCACCCCGAGCGCCGGGTCCCAGAGGTCGTCGCTCCACGCCGCGGCCGGCAGCTCGGCCAGACGGGCGGGCTCGACGGCGCTCGGCAGGCCCGCCTCCTCGAGACGGCGGCGGATGTTCGCGGCACGAACCAGCGAGTACTGCAGGTAGGGGCCCGACTCGCCCTCGAAGGAGAGCGCCTCGTCGAGGTCGAAGGCGATCACCCGCGTCGTCGTCGCCTTGGTCATGAAGAAGCGCAGCGCCGCGGTGGCGATGTCACGGGCCAGCGCTCCCAGCTCCTCGTCGGGCAGCTCGCGGTTGCGCGCCGAGATCTCCTCCCGGCTCTTGGCCGCCAGCCAGTCCAGCAGGTCGTCGGCCTTGACGCCGATGCCCTTGCGGCCGGACATCTCGAGCCCCGAGCCCCCTCCGGCCTCGCCCTCCTCGAGGTAGCCGAGCTGCCGCGCGGTGGCCTCGGAGAGCGACACCATCTCGTAGGCGAAGTGGATCGAGGCCGCGGCTTGTTCCCGGTAGTCCAGTGCCTCGAGCCCGGCCCGGACGACTTTCTGCAAGTAGCTCTGCCGGGCATCGATGACGTTGATCACGCGGTCGCCGGCGCCGAAGGCGGGGTGGTCCTCGACGCCCGCCAGGGCGGTCTGCCAGACGCCGGCGTCCTCCCAGAACCGGTACTCGAAGTCGCGCTCGAGCAGGCCGAACTTCCACAGCTGGTAGGCGATGTCCTTGCCGACGTAGGTGACGGTGCCGTCGGAGCGCACGATCACCTTGTCGGGGTCCTCGAGGCCGCGGAACTCGTCGCTCTCGGCCAGCGGCATCACCCAGCAGCCCGCGTTCTTGCCCTCCTGCTCGAGGTGGATGGCGCCGCGATCGCGCAGCTGCTCGAAGGCGCGGGCGAAGAAGTCGAGGCCCAGGATGGCGCTCTCGTGCGTGAGCAGGTCGTACCCGATGTCGAGTCGGGCCATCGTCTCCAGGTGCCGGCGGACGATGCGCTCGGCGATCAGGCGGCCGAGCTCGGCGCGCTCCCCTCGCCCCTCTCGAGCTCGTGGAGGGTGGCGCGCCGGGCCGCCTTGCGAGCCTCGTCCTCCTCGTACCAGCGGCCGACCTCGGCGTAGAGGTCCCAGCAGTAGAAATCGAAGGGCTCGGGCAGGGCCGCGACCTCCGCCGTAGCGAGGCCGCGCAGGTCGCGGAAGCCGACGACCACGTCGGCGAGCTGGACTCCCGTGTCGTCGATGTAGTTCTGGACCTCGACACGGTGCCCCAGGGCGCGGAGAACGCGGGCCAGCACGTCTCCGAGGACGGCGTTGCGCAGGTGGCCGATGTGGGCGGCCTTGTTGGGGTTGATGTTGGTGTGCTCGACGACGATCTTCTCGGCGTCCGCGCGCTCGAGCGCCGGCAGGATCGGGCTCTCGAGCAACGACCGCGCGGCGGCGCCGCGGTCGAGGAAGACGTTGAGGTAGCCGGCTCCCTCGACCCGCGCCTCGCGCACTCCGTCGGGCAGCTCCAGTCCCTCGGCGATCTCCGGGGCGATGGCGCGCGGGTTGCGCTTCAGCTCCCGCGCCAGGTGGAGGCCGGCCGGGAAGGCGAGGTCTCCGAGCTCGCGGCGCGGAGGGATCTCGACCACCGGAACGTGGTCGACGCCGAAGAGCCGGTGGATGCGGGCGGCCACGCGTCGGGAGATCTCGTCCTTCCAGGCGTCGAGCATGACGGCGCAGTCTAACGGACGCCGCCGGCCGGGGCCGCGGAGCCCCTTCGGGCCCGGCGGAACCGGGGAGTTTCTCCCTCCGGCCGGGGCTTGATAGACTCCCCTTCTGCAGTGTTTTCAGGGGATTAGCGAAGATGACCCAGGCAACCGAGAGCAATCACGTGATCATCAAGATGGACCACGGGCAGCTCGAGCTGCTCGAAGGGGACATCACCGAGCTCGACGTCGACGCCATCGTCAACGCGGCCAATGCGGAGCTCAAGCTGGGCAGCGGAGTGGCGGGAGCGATCCGCAAGAAGGGCGGTGCGTCGATCCAGCAGGAGTGCGACCGGATCGGCTCCGTCGCCGTGGGCAGCGCCGTGCTGACCGGAGCCGGCGAGCTGAAGGCGCGGCACGTGATCCACGCCGTCGGCCCTCGCTTCGGCGAGGGAGACGAGGACCGCAAGCTTTCCTCCGCCGTGCGCTCGTCGCTCGCCGTGGCCGATCGGCACGGCCTGAAGACGATCGCCCTGCCGGCGATCTCCACCGGCAACTTCGGCTTCCCCATGGACCGCTGCGCTCGCGTCACCCTGACCGAGATCCACCGCTACCTGCAGGGCGGCACCAAGCTCGAGCGCGTGGTCGTCTGCCTCTACGGCGACGAGGCCTTCGGTACCTTCCGCCGCGAGCTGCGTCGCGGGTTCCGGTAGCGGCGGTCTCGCCGGTCGGGCGAGATCGGGATCAGGCGCCGTACTTGGCGAGCTTCCCGGCGTGGGCCAGCAGCAGGCCCATGAGGTGGCGGGAGGGGAAGGTGCCGAGGTGGCCGGCGATCGCCGCGGTCTCGTCGAAGCGGTCCACGGCGTCGACGTAGGCCCGCGCGCCGGAGATCAGCACCGGCACCGGGTGCCAGCTGTGCGCCTTCATCGGTGCCGGCGTCGAGTGGTCGCCGGTGACGGCCACGACGTCGGGAGCCAGCTCGAGGAGCGTCGGCAGCGCGGCATCGACACGTTCCAGCACCTCGACCTTCGCCTCCAGGTCTCCGTCCTCGCCGGCGGCGTCGGTCTGCTTGACGTGCAGGAAGAGGTAGTCGAAGTCGTTCCAGCGCTCGGCCACGCGGGCGAAGAGCTCGTCCGGCTGCTTGCCGCACTCGACGACCTCCATGCCGCAGGCGGCGGCCACGCCCCGATAGAGCGGGTACCCGGCGAAGGCTCCGGCCGTCAGCCCGTAGAGCTCGCCGAAGGAGGGGACGTGCGGCGGCTTCGAGAATCCCCGGAGCAGCACCCGGTTGGCCTGCGGTTCCCCGGCCAGGGCCTCCTCCATGATCTCCACCGTCCTGCGCACGAGTGCGGCAGTCGCCTCCCCCTCGGGGGCCGTGGCCTGCGCTTCCCGCGGCGGGACCGCGAGCTTTTGCGGATCCGTGTCCGCGACCGCGTCCGAGAGCCCGTCCCCGTGCAGCAGGAGCACGAAACGGTGGCCCTCTCCGGGCTCGACGCTCACCTCGGTTCCCTCGACGGTGGAGAGGGCGTCCCGGAGCCGGGCGCAGAGTCGGCGATTCTCCTCGGTCGGGATGCGCCCCGCCCGGCGATCGGTCAGCCGTCCCTCGGCGTCGGCGGTCGCGAAGTTGGCGCGGGCGGCGACGGAGCGGGAGTCCAGCGTCAACCCGAGTCCCATCGCCTCCAGCACGCCGCGGCCGATGTCGTAGGCGTCGTCCCGCGGGTCGTAGCCGAAGAGCGCCAGGTGCCCGGGGCCGCTGCCCGGCGTGATGCCCCAGGTGACGGGGACGATGCGGCCCACCGAGCCTCCGGCGGCCAGCGCGTCCAGGTGCGGTGTGGAGGCGGCCTGGAGCGCCGTGCGCGGCTGGTCGGCCAGTGCCAGATCTCCCACTCCGTCGAGCACGAGGAGGACGATCTTCTCGGCGTTGCGGCGAGCGAGCCGTGAGAGGAGGGCGAGGTGCTCCATGGAGGCCTCCGCTAGGCGACGAAGTAGGCGTGGGCGCGAACCTGCAGGCGGGCACGCGGCTCGAAGCCGCTGCCGGCCAGCCCGAAGGCGGATCGGCTGGAGAAGACGGGAAGCACGATCCACCCGTCAAAGCTGTCCCCGGCGTTGTAGGCGGGCACCACCGGCTCGATCTCCGCCAGCTTGAACCAGTGCTCGCCGGTCGGGTCGAAGGCGCCGCGCAGCTCGACGTAGGCCCGGTCGAGGTCGATCGAGCGCTGGCTCGAAGGGTGCCAGATCGAGATCATGAATCGCACTTCGTCGTAAGGACCGGTCTCGATGAGGTCGCGGCCTTCGAGCTGGAGCGGGAACCAGAAACCGCCGGCGTTGTCGGTGGCGAAGATCTCCGGGGTGACGTCGAAGACGTCGTGACGCGGTGTGGCGGTGCTGCTCACGGGCGGGCGCCTCGCGCGTGGGCCAGGGCTCGCACCGCCGCCGCGCCCTCGTCGGCCAGCAGGGCGGTCGCCGCCATGCCGAAGGCGATGGCCCCCGCACCGCGGTACTCCGGGATCTCGTCGACTCCGAATCCCCCGGCGGCGAGCATGGGCACGTCCCCCAGGGGCCCGCGCACGGTGGAGAGGTAGCGTGCTCCGCCGACCGGCGGCAGGGGGTACACCTTGACGAGGTTCGCCCCCAGCTCCCGGGCGGCCACGATCTCGGTGGGCGTCAGGGCGCCGCAGACGAAGTAGACGCCCGCGGCGTTGACCGGCTCGGCCACCGCGGCGGAGGCGTTGGGGGAGACGATGAACTCGGCGCCGGCGGCCAGAGCGCGGTCGACGCGATCTCCGTCCGTCACCGTGCCCATGCCGATCCAGGGTGGACCCGCGGGTCCGCGCTCGAGGAGCAGCCGCTGTACGAGCTCGGGCGCCTCCGGCACCGTGAACGTCACCTCGACGAGCTCGACGCCCGCCGCGATCAGCCCCCGCGCCAGGGTCTCGGCCTCGGCCAGGGCGTCGGTGCGGACCACGCCGATCACCGGAGCCCGCCGCAGGCTCGCCGCCACTCCCTCTCTTGTCGACTCGCCGCCGCTCATCGGGGGCGGGGAGTCTATCACCGGCCCTCCGGCCCCGGACCCCGTCCAGCAGGCCGCAGACCGTGCCGTGCCCGCCGGCAGATCCCCCGCAGGATCGTGACCTCTCGCGGCGTCAGCCCGGACCTCGACGCGAGGCTCGTCAAGTCGCGGAGAACCCCGTCGAAGCTCGAATCCCGTGCGAAGCCGACGCGCTCGAGGACGTCGGTGACGTCCGCCATGAGGCCGGCGACTTCGCCGCGGGCGGCTCGCTCGGGCTCGTGCGTCGGGGCCGTGGGGAGCGCCGCCTGGTACAGCTCGTAGGCCACGACCAGGACCGCCTGGGCCAGGTTCAGGGTCGGCTGCCGGGGGGCGCACGGAACGCACACGATCGGCGCGCACAAGGCCAGCTCCTCGGCCGTGAGCCCCGAGGCCTCCGGACCGAAGACGAGTGCGGTCGCGGTCCCCGCCGCGTCCGCGGCGAGGGCCGTGGGGAGCTCCCGGGCGGTGATTCCCACCTGGTTGCGACCACGGGCCGACGTGGAGCCGACGACCCGGCCGAAGGGCGCCAGGGCCTCCCCGAGCGAGGCCGTCACGACGACGCCGTCGAGCACGTGACCGGCACCGACCGCGAAAGCCCGGGCGGTGTCGCCGATCCTCGCCCGGGGATCGACCAGGATCAGGCTCTCGAGCCCCATGTTGGCCATGGCGCGGGCCGCGGAACCGATGTTGCCCTCCTCCTGGGTGCGGACGAGGATGACGGTCGGGCTCGGCCGGCTCATTCTTGACAGCCTACCGCGGCGTCGCTACCGTGAGCGCCCGAGAGGGAGACCCGATGAGCGACGACTCCACGAGCGCCTACCTGATCTTCACCGGCACCGGCCCGATCCTGGCCCTGTCGAGCTATCCCGCCCTGACCGACGACCGCCTGCTCGGCAAACTTCGCTACAAGGGCATCGACAAGTTCCTGGCCTATCAGGTCACCCTGGACGCCGTAGCGGCGCGGTACCCGGAGGCCTACGAGCACATCTCGCGGGAGCTGGACGGGGTGGAGGACTTCAGGGTGCTCGATTTCAACGGCCATCAGATCATGGCCAACTTCTCCCTCCAGGAGCTCGGCGAGCCGATCAAGGTCGGCGGCTAGAGCCGGTCCAGGAGGTCGAGGCCGAGGCGTTCGAAGAGCCCCGGGAGCAGTGCCAGCGGGAGGCCGACGACGGTCTCGTAGTCCCCTTCGATCGAGGCGACGAGGAGCGCGCCGAGTCCCTGGATGGCGTACCCTCCGGCCTTGTCCGCCGGTTCGCCGGTGGCGACGTACCAGGAGATCCAGCCCGGCGACAGGGCGCGCATCCGCACCCGGGTCGAGCTCAGGGCCGAGGCCAGCCGGTCACCGTCCGTCGCCAGCAGGGCCACGCCGGTGAGGACCGAGTGCTCGCGTCCCGACAGGGCGGCCAGCATCGCCCGCGCGTCCTCGTCGCTCTCGGGCTTCCCGAGGAGCCTTCCGTCGACGACCACCGTGGTGTCGGCCGCCAGGACCACCTCGCCGGGCCGGGCGACCGCTCGTGCCTTCTCCCCGGCGAGGCGCTCCACGTAGACCTCGGCCGGCTCGCCGGCCTGCGGGGTCTCGTCCACGTGCGCCGGGCGCACCTCGGGTCGAAGCCCGATTCGCGTCAGCAGATCCAGGCGGCGCGGAGACGCCGACGCGAGCACGAGGGGGGCGCTACGGGAGTCCACGGCCGCCGATGCTATCGGCTGGCTAGTCCGGAAGGCGCAAGTAGTGGGGCAGGGCCATGCGCGCCAGCCAGGGGATGTCGACCCAGGTGAGCAGCGCGAGGGCCACGACGAGCAGAGCGGCCGCCACCATCAACCGCCGTGAGCGGAAGAGCCGCTCCGGAGCCTGGGCGATCGAGTCCGGCTCGAGGCCGAGGTCGAGGTAGACGACGAAGAGCCAGGCGAACAGCGGCACCGCGAGCAGGTACTCCACCCGGTACTTGATCAGGAAGACGGCGAGGAAGAAGGCGGCGAGCAGGGCGTAGAGAACGCTCGAAAGCAGCAGCGAGCGCTCGCTGTAGCGCGCGAAGGAACGCCGGTAGAGGGCCAGGCGTGCCCGGCCGTCCGCATCGACGGCCGACCGGTACTCGGCCAGCCGCTTCACCCCCATCAGGAAGCCGCCACCCATCCAGTACGCCAGCAGCAGGCTGCTCGGCGGAATGCGCACGGACTCCACCATCGCCCAGCCGAGCGTGAGCCGGATCGGATTGTTGACCGCTTCGACCACGACGTCCGCGAAGGCGCGGTCCTTGGCCCGCCACGGGGGCACGTTGTAGACCAGCCCCGAGACCAGGAACGCCGCGGCCGTGATCAGGAAGAGCTCGCCGACGCCCGCCGCGAAGAGCAGGCCGGCACCCGCCAGGGCGGCGTAGAGTCCCCACACGCCCCAGGGCGACAGACGCTTTTCGACGGCCGGCCGGCGCGACTTGATCGGGTGATGGGCATCGGAAGGAGCGTCGAGCCACTCGTTGAGGATGTAGTTCGCGGAGGCCAGCGCCGCCGCGGCGGCGAAGCCGAGCAGCACTCCGCGCAGCAGCTGCATCCAGGGGGCCGGTCGCAGGAGGTGGGCGAGAGCCAGTCCGGGGAGGATCAGGGCGTGCTTGGTCCAGTGCGCGGGCCGGGCCATCGCCAGGTAGTCGAGCGGGGTCCCGGCGGGGCGGGTGTCGGCAGGGTGCGATCGGCGCGCGGTCACGGTGAGACCTCGCGGCGCCAGACGTCGAACAGGGTCGCCGCCAGCGCACTCGGCAGGAACAGGTCCATCGACAGGAAGTAGCGCCGGAACGGATAGGACACGAGGCAGGTGAGCGCCAGGTAGAGCAGGAAGGTGCCGAGGCCGATGACCCAGAGCCCGGCCAGCGCCTCGCGATCGCAGCCGGCGGGCGGGGCGCCGCGCCTTCGCCGCCGCCGGTCGCCGATCCAGGCGACGGCCAGCGAGGGCGCGAGCAGCAGCGCCGGCCACCGCACCCAGGGCTCGCCGGGCAGCTGGGCGAGGCCGTAGCGCGCGGCGTCCCGGATCCACTGCAGGTAGAGGAGAGGCCGGCGGGAGAGGACTTCCCGGGCGAAGGACTGCAGGCGCCGGTTGACGACGATCCGTTCCGCCTCCGCGGGCTCGTCCGACGGCGCCACCCGACCCGAACGCACGCGCCGGCGGTGCGCGCGCAGGGAGTCCCAGACGGTCGCCGCGTTGATGCGCCAGAGGTTGTCGCTGTACTGCTCGAAACAGGGGGTCGTCTCCTCGCCGAGGGTCAGGGGGCTCCAACCGTGGGCTCGCCGCCGTTGCAGGATCCGCGCGCCAGCACGGCGTCGGGAGCCGGCAGATCCGCGACCAGCTCCTCGTCGACGAAGCAGCTGGCCAGGGCGCTCAGGTTGTAGCCGCCGAAGGCCACCACACCGAAGTGCCCGACCGTGAAGAGCCTGAGGAGCGAGAAGGCGAGCCAGGGCAGGATCGTCGCCGCGGCGAGCCCGGTGGCGCGCGAGGCCGCCTCGCGCCATGTCGCCGGCGGCCGGAGCCGGCAGAGCAGCGCGCCGAGCAGGGGAACCCAACCGATCAGGAAGACCGTTGCCGGGCGGACCTGATAGGTCGCGAAGACCGCCGCCGCGAGGGCCGCCCACAGCCAACCGTTGCGCGGTCGGTGCAACAGATGGAGGAGGAGGCCGACGACGGCGATCAGCAGACCGCAGGACAGGAAGTCAGGCTGCACCAGGGGCGCCAGCTCGAAGACGTCCAGCCAGAGGAGGGGGGTTGCCGCCGCGAAGGCCAGCCACGGTCGTCCCCACCAGGTCCGGGCACCGCTCCAGAAGAGCAGGACCGAGACCAGGTAGACGATCAGCTGCGCCGACGGGATGGAGCCCCAGCCGAGGTGGAGGGCGCCGAGGCCGCGCAGGAAGAAGGGGTAGCCGGCGGTCCGGTAGTGGGAGAGCAGCTCCGGCGCCGTGCGCTCCGGCGGGAGGGACCACTCGTAGCTCTTCGTGTCCGGGTGCCGGACCGGCCGGAGTCCGTCGGCGCTCGCCGCCAGGGCGAAGACCAGCGCCGCCTGCACTGCGAGAAGGGCCAGCGGGAGGAGCGTCGAAGGATGGCGGTGTGGCAAACGGTTCCTGACTTCGGGCCGCCGAGACTCTAGTACAGACCCTCGGCTCGGCACCGTGGAGCGGGTGACGGCTCCGTCACGGGTAGTAGCCGCGCAGCGTCTTCGCCTCCGCTCCCTTCACGTCGACCTGCACGTCGACGGTGCGGAACTCGTCCGCGTCCGAGCTGTTGGTGGACTGGTAGGCCAGGTAGTAGCGCGAGCGCAGCTCCGTCTGGATCGTCGCGTAGATCTCGGCGAGCCGATGGGCGTCGTCGATGAAGAAGGCGCGTCCGCCGGTCTCCTCCGAAAAGCGCTCGAGCTTGCGCCGCGCCTCCCGCTTGTCGAGGTCGAGGCCGATCGAATAGATGGCCACACCCGCCCGGCGGGCGTACTCCAGGCTGTCCTCGAACGGGAAACGGCTGTGCTCGTCCTCGCCGTCGGAGAGGAGCACCAGCGCTCGCTGTCCCTTGATCCCGTTGAAGTAGTGCAGGGCGAAGACCAGGCTGTCGTAGAGAGCCGTTCCGCGCTCCGCCTTGAGTCCGGCGAGGCCTCCCGCCAGCGAGCGCAGCTCGTTGGTGAACTTCACCGTCAGGTTCGGGTGGTCGTTGAAGGTGATCAACGCCGCCCGGTCCTTGGGCTGGATCGCCTGCTCGAAGAAGGCCAGGGCGGCGCTCTGCGCGAGCTCGAGCCGATCCTCCATCGAGGCCGAGATGTCGAGCAGGATCCCGGCGTGGATCGGCAGGTTGCGCACCTCGCTGAAGCGGATCGGCTGCTGTGTGGACCCGTCTTCGAGAACGGTGAAGTCCCGCGCGGTGAGCCCCTGGACCGGGCGCAGCTCTTTGTCGAGCACCGAGATGTAGAGCTCGACGAACTGCACGTCGACCTCCTCCAGGTAGTCGGGCGCGTTGACGTAGACGAGATCCTCGACCGCATTGCCGTCGGGCTGGACGGCCTTGGCCGAAACGTAGGCCAGTGTGCCGGCGCCGGGAAGCCGGAGCTGCTGGACCCAGGGTGGCTGGTAGATGGTGGCGGCCAGCTCGTCGTTGACCCGGAACTCGACGTGATCGACGGCCTGGTCGGCCGGCACGTCCACCCGGGCCTCGGCGCGGACGAGGTCACCGTACTCGCCCCCCTTGTGGGGCTCGATGAGCGTCACGTCGAAGCGGTGGGGGCTCGAGTTGAGGTCCATGATGTCGCGGGCGACCTCGTTGCCGTCGCCGTCGAGCCCGATCGCCGTCAGGGTGAGCAGCTGCGGGGTGTTGCCCATGTCGAGCTCGACGCTGAACGGCGGCTCGTGCTTGATGAGCCGCTGCCGACCGCCCAGGTCGAAGACGACGGACGCGATGTCGGATCCGGTGACGAGGGTGTCGACCGCACCAGCCCGGTGATCAGCTTCGCCTCGCGGCGGCACGATCTCGAGCGTGCTGTCGGTCGTCGAGAGGGTGGCCTGGGCCTCCTCGAGCAAACGCCGTTCCGGGTCCTCGGGGCCGGGGCGGCACCGCGGTCGAGGGTGGGGACCTCGAGGTCGGTAACGATGCGGCCGAGCTTCTGCGAATTGAGGTCCTCGAGCTTCAGGATCAGCCGGTACGACCCGGGACGCAGCGCCCGTTCGATGACCAATGGAATGGTGTCGCCCGTCACCTCCTCGTCCGGTAGGTTGAAGCGGTAGCGGAAGTTCTCGAACAGCCGGTCGTCGTGCAGCACCTCACCCGTGGCGAGCAGGTTGTAGGAGCCGACGTCCGCCAGGGTGGCCCTGCCGACCTCGTTTCGCGGCAGGGTGACCACGGCCTGCACGACGGTCCGGCTCTGGCGCCGACCGGGGTACTGCACGGTGAGCTCGGCCGGGAGCGTCGGCGCCCCTTCCGGAACCTCGGTCGAGTAGGCGCGCAGCGTGTTGACCCACTCTCCGGACGGCGGCTCCGGCTGCTCGTACATCTGGGCCAGCATCATCGGGTAGCCCAGCACGCCGGCCCGGTAGGCGCGGGAGAAGACCGCCTGGATCGCCTCCTCCCCCTCGTCGCGGCAGGTGATGTCGTAGAGCAGGCGGTTCGGATCGACCCCCGGCTGCGGGAACTTGAAGACGTCCTGGATGTCCTCTCCCTGCCAGAGCACCCACTTGCCGCCCGAGTAGCGGTCGTAGAAGAGGAGGGCGATCGAGGTCCCGAGGCTCTCGGCGCGCTCGTAATACCAGACCTCGCCGGGCCATAGATCGACGCAGTCGATGGGGATGATGGCGTCGGGCGGACCGTTGAGCAGGAGGATCCGGGAGCGTTCGTCGTCGAGGGTGCCCCAGCGCGACACTGCCTCCTCGGCCAGGTGCTCCCAGCGCTCGCGGAACTCGTTGCGGGCCGTCGAGGGGTAGGGGTCGCGGCTGGCCCAGAACTCCTCGATGAAGGCGTCGCGCTGGTAGTCCTGCTCGAGCTCGAGGAAGGAGCGCTTCTCGTCCTTGGTCAGCAGGTACTCGACCAGCTGGAGCCACTCCTGGTACTTCGCCGGCAGGTCCTCGACCTCCACCGCCAGGGAGCCCCCGGGGACCACCAGGGTGGCGAGCAGGAGGAGGACGACCAGGCGGCGCATCGGCGGGATCGTAGCAACGGCGCGGCCGCTCCGGCGCTCTGAGGGGCTCCGGACCACGGTAGACTCAACACGCGATGGCCGCCGCGTATTTCGACCACAACGCCACGACGCCCCTGGACGCCCGGGTGCGCGAAGCGATGCTCCCCTGGCTGGGAGAGCGGTGGGGCAACGCCGCCTCGGCCCACGCTTTCGGCCGCGGGGCCCGCGAGGCGGTCGAGACGGCCCGGGAGGCGGTCGCCCGCCTGATCGGCGGCCGGCCCGAGGAGATCGTCTTCACGGCCTCCGGCACGGAGGCCAACAACGCCGTCCTCGATCGCATCGGCGCCGGGGACCGTCTGGTCCTCTCCGCGTTCGAGCACCCGTCGATCGACCGCATGGCCGACCGCGCGGCGGCGCGCGGGGCGCAGGTGGAGCGGGTCCGGCCCGACCGCTCCGGGGTGGTGTCGAGCGAGGCCGTCCTCTCGGCGGCCGGCGAAGGGACCACCCTCGTCTGTCTGATGCTGGCCAACAACGAGGTGGGGACGCTGCAGCCGGTGGCGGAGGTGACGGCGGAGCTGAAGAGGCGCGGCGTTCCGCTGCTCTGCGACGCCGTGCAGGCCATCGGCAAGGTCCCGGTCTCGGTCGAGGCGCTCGGCGTCGACTACCTGACCCTGGGCGCCCACAAGTTCTACGGGCCGCTGGGCGGTGCGGCGCTCTGGATCCGGGACGGCGCACCCTTCGAGCCCTACCTGGTCGGCGGCAGTCAGGAGCGTCGCCGCCGGGCCGGGACCGTGAACGTCGCGGCGATCGCGGGTCTCGGTCGCGCCGCCGAGCTGGCGGCTGCGGAGGGAGGGGAGTGGGCCGCACACTGTCGCGCCCTGCGCGATCGCTTCGAGGCGGGTCTCGCCGGGCTCCCCGATGTCGTCGTCCACGGCGCCGGGGCGGGATCGGCTCCCCAACACGACGCACCTCGCGTGCCTGTCGAGGCGCAGTCGCTGATGATCCGGCTCGACATGGCGGGCCACGCCGTGTCGACGGGTTCGGCCTGCTCTTCCGGAGCCGTGCACGTGAGCCGACCCTCGCCGCCATGGGCATCGAGCCGGACGAGGCCGTGGGATCGCTCCGCGTCAGCTTCGGGAAGGGCAACGACGAGGCGCAGGTGGACGGCCTCCTCGATCGTACCTGCCGTCGCCTTGGCGGCACTGCGTCCGGCCCGCGGCGTCGGCGCGTGAGGGGCGGGATGGGCACCTGACGGCCGTGGCGATGAGCGGCGGGCTCGACTCGTCGGTGACCGCCTGGTTGCTCGCGCGGCGAGGAGCCGGTGGTCGGGCCTCGATGCTGCTGTGGGACCGCTCGCAGGAGGGCGGCCGCGGTCGCTGCTGCGGCGCGCTCGACCTCGGACGCCCGGCGCGTGGCCGAGCAGTGCGGTATCCCGCACTACACCTTGCGCATGGAGAGGGAGTTCCGTCGTCACGTCGTCGATCCCTTCGTCGACGAGTACCTGGCGGGGAGGACCCCCGTCCCGTGCACGCGGTGCAACACCTTCGTCAAGTTCGACCTCTTCCTCGACCGCTCCCGGTGAGCTCGGCGCCGACCGCATGGCCACCGGGCACTACGCCAGGATCGTCGAGGGCGACGGCGAGCTCGAGCTCCACGCCTCGGCACGCCGAGAAGGACCAGGCCATTACCTGTTCGAGCTCACCCAGGGCAGCTGGGCTGCCTCCCGCTTCCCGCTCGGCGAACGGACCAAGGACGAGGTGTGGAGCTTGCCCGGCAGGCGGGTTCGACGGTGGCCGGCAAGGGCGAGAGCATGGAGCTCTGCTTCGTCGCCGGCGGGATCCGGGAGTTCGTGGAGCGCGCGAGGCCGGAGAGACAGGAGCGCCCAGCGGCCGTCGCCGCCGGGCCGAGCGAGCTCGTCGACGCCGGTGGCGCCGTCGTGGGCGAGGGCGAGCCCTGGCTACCGGTACACGATCGGCCAGCGCCGCGGCCTCGGCGTGGCGGCGCCCGAGCCCCCTCTACGTCCTCGGCCTGGAGCCGCAGAGCAACCGGGTCACCGTCGGCCCGCGCCGAGCTCGCCCGGCCGGGGCTCACCGGCAGCGGTCTGCAATCTGGATCGGTGGCCCCTGGGCCGCGAGATCGAGGCCACAGTCCGGATCCGCTCGCGCCACCCTGGCGTGCGCTCCATCGTCCGCCCCCTCCCCGACGGCCGCGCCCGGGTCGAGTTCGCCGAGCCGCAGCTCGGGATCGCCCTGGGCCAGGCGGCCGTCTTCTACGACGACACGCGTCCCGGGCGGCTGCTGGATCGACGCCCCCACTCTAGGAAAAAGCGGGACAGGTTCATTTTCCGCCGGGCGACAGTGCGAGCCCGGGGCCGTGGAAGCGACGGAAAAGTGAACCTGTCCCTCTTTTTTTCAGTCGGCGCCGTGGATGACCAGGACCATCTCGCCCTTGACGCTCGGGCGGGCGGCGAGCTCGTTCCGGATGGCGGACAGGGTTCCGCGGACGACCTCCTCGTGGAGCTTGGTGAGCTCGCGGGCGAGAGCGGCCGGGCGATCGCCGAGCTCGGCGGCGGCGTCGTCGAGGCAGGCGAGGATCCGGTGCGGCGACTCGAAGACGACCAGCGTGTGGGGCAGGGCAGCGAGCTCGGCGAAGAACCGGCGCCGCTTGCCCGCCTTGCGCGGCGCGAAGCCGGTGAAGGTCGCCGGGTAGGGAGGCAGCCCCGACAGGGCGAGGGCGGCGAGCGCCGCGGACGGCCCGGGGATCGCCGTCACCGGCAGGCCCCGCTCGATCGCCGCCCGCACCAACACGAAGCCGGGGTCGGAGATCAGCGGTGTCCCCGCGTCCGACACGAGGGCGATCGTCTCCCCGTCCTCCAGGCGGTCGAGCAGCTCCGGGGTCCGGGTCCGCTCGTTGTGCTCGTGGAGCGAGACCAGAGGCCGCTTGAGCCCCAGATGCGCCAGCAGGCGGCCGCTGTGCCGGGTGTCCTCGCAGGCCACGACGTCTGCCCGCTTCAGCGCCTCGACGGCGCGCGGGGAGAGGTCGTCGAGGTTGCCGATGGGGGTCGAGACGATCTGGAGCGTACCGGCCATCCGGCGGGGCGACGAGCTGAGGGATGCTAGCATGCCGCGCCGATGCGCCCGCTGCGGATCTCCTCCACCGTGCTCTCCCTGGCGCTCGTGTCGACGCCGTGGGCTCTCGCCCGGCCGGCGAGCGCACAGGAGGCTGCGGAAGGGGTCGACCGCGTGGTCGCCGTCGTCGACGAGGACCCCATCCTCGAGTCGGAGGTCCGTCAGGTCGTCGAGCTGGGTCTCGTCGAGGACGTGGACGGTGAGAGCGCCCGCGACCGCGAGCGGCGCGTCCTCGACCGCCTGATCGAGCAGCGGGTGCAGTTCCACGAGATCGACCGCTTCGGCTTCATCGAGCTGCCCACGGACGAGGTCGAGCGCCAGTTCGACCGTATCCGCTCGCGCTTCGACAGCCCGCGCGCCTTCGAGACGACCCTGGAGCGGGTCGGCCTCGACGCGCAGGGACTGCGTCAGATCATCGCCCGGCAGATCATGGTGCTCATCTACGTCGAGGAGCGCCTCGGGCCACGGGTCTTCGTCGGCCTCGACGACATCCGCGGTTACTACGACGCGGAGCTGGTGCCGGAGATGCGGAAGCGGGGGCAGAGCGCTCCCCCGCTCGAGGACGTCCGCGAGCAGATCCGCTCCGTGCTGCGGGAGCAGCGACTCAACGAGGAGATCGAGCGGTGGACGGCCGAGCTGCGCGGCGAGGCCGACGTCGTCGACTACTTCGAGAGCGAGCACGACACGCTCCCGCCGGTCGTGGCGCGCGAGAACGAGTAGGCGATCTACCGTCCCCCGTAGAGGGCCCGGTAGCGCTCCCGGCTGGTGAGGACTCGCCGTACGTAGTCGCGGGTCTGGCGGAAGCCGATCTTGCTCAGGTATTCCGCCGCCTCGCGGCTGTGGCAGTAGCTCTGCCAGAGGTCCGCTTGGTTCTCGCCGGCGTTGTAGGCGGCGAGGATGGCCCACTCCCGCCCGGCGAAGTGCCGGGTGAGGTCGCCGAGGTACGCGGCTCCCAGGGCGATCGCCACCTCGGGCTCGTGGAGGTCCTCCGCCGTCAGCGCTGCGCGTGCCGTCGCCCCGGCGTAGCGGCGCGCCGTGGGGAGGACGAACTGCGTCAGGCCTCGGGCGGCGGCGGCGGACACGGCGTCGGGGTCGAAGCGGCTCTCCTCGCGCATGAGACCGTAGAGGAGCCAGGGGTCGACGCCGTGGGCGGCGGCCTCGCGCTCGACGACCTCCGTCCAGGGGCGCGGGTAGAGGCGATGCTGGAGCTCCTCGGCCAGCAGGGCCGGGGCGACGCCGTCCGGCAGCCTCTTCTGCAGGACCTCGGCCGCGTGCAGCGAGCCGTTGACGTCCCCGTCGGCGGCGAGGATCGCGGCCCGGGTCAGGGCGAGCTCGGGATCGTTCAACGGAAAGCGGTCGCGCAGTCCCTCCGGATCCAGCGTCCACAGACCGACCGCGGCGAGGCGACTCGCCGGACCGCCCTGTGCCGGTGCCGCGGGCCAGCTCGGGGGAGGGAGGGAGCGGACCGTCAGCGCGGCGCGGGCCTCCCGGTCGCGGGAGAGCGCGGCGCGCAGACGATCGCGTGCGGTCGCTCCCGCCGGATCCTCGTCGCCGGTGAGCAGCCACGCCGTCAACAGGGCGCGGTCGGTTCCGCCGGCGAGCAGCCTCCGGGCCTCCTCCTGCCGGAGAGGATCGAGGAGCGGAGCTGCCAGCCTCTCTCTCGCCGCGGTGGCGAAGGGGCCGTAGGCGTTCTCGGTGAGGACCGCGCCGTAGTGCCGTACGGCCTCGGCTTGGCGACCCTCGAGCTCGGCGAGCCGGCCGCGCCAGTACTCGATCTCCTCCGGCTCGCTGTGCGCGGCGGCCCGGTCCAGCCACAGTGCCGCCCTGTCGGCCCGCCGGCGCACGAGATCGGAGGCGGCGAGGAAGATCTCGGTCTGTGCCTTGGTCTCGCGCCAAGAGCCGCGCTCACCGAGCCGGTCGTAGAGGGTCAGCGCGCCGGCCTCGTCGCCCTGACGCCACACCAGCCGGACGCGGGCCAACAGGGACGCGGCGGCCCATCCGCCTTGCGGCTCGGCCTCGTCGGCTCGACGGTAGCTGGTGATCGCCGCGGACCAATGCCCGGCCAGCTCGTGGCAGCGACCCTGCTGGAAGAGGGCGTCGGCCCGCTGCTCGCCGGTACGCGCGACGGCGAGCAGTCCTTCGAAGCTCTCCACCGCCTCGTCGTAACGGGCGAGCCAGAAGAGACTCCGCGCGACGGCGTAGTGGACCTCCCAGCTCGTGGGCGCCTCCCGGGCCGCGGTCCGAAGGGGAGCGAGGGCGGCCTCGAACGAGCGCTGGTTGTAGAGGGCCAGACCGATCTGGCGAGCCAGGCCGCGGTCGAGACGGCCGTCCTCGAGCGCGAGCAGGCGCTCGGCTGCCCCCAGCGCCTGGCCCTCCACCAGATCGCCGTCGAGGAGCGAGCGCAGGAGGGCGCGTCCGCCGGCCTCGTCGCCGGCACCCAGCCGGCAGTCGGCCCGCGCCAGGGTGAGGCGCCGCGCGTCGGCCTCGGCGAGATCCCAGCGCTCGGCGCCCTCCGCCAGCCGGCAGTCGCCGCCGGCCGCCAACGTGCGGCTGAAGAGCCTGGCGGCCGGCTCGTCGAGTCCGGTCGGGGGGCCGTCCGCGAGCAGCGTGGCGAGGAGGCCGGCGGCGACTTCGGGGTGTCCGAGCCGCCACTGCAGCCGCGCCAAGCGGAAACGTGCGAAGGCCGCCAGGTCGGTGGACAGGAGGGAGACGAACGCCTGGTGTGCCTCCTCCAGGTGGCCCGTTCTCTCCAGCAGATCGGCGCGCAAGAAGGCGGGAGCGGGAGCGAGGGTACGCACGTCGACGCTGTCGTCGAGCAGTTGCAGCGCGGCCCGGTCGCGGCCCGCCAGCCGCAGGTCGACGAGTCTCGACGTCAAGTCGGCCGACGGGGCGGCGGAGGCCGTCTGCAGGAGCGCGAAGGCGAGGGCCCAGAGCACGCCGTCAGTCCGCCGCCCGGCTCACGTCGGCACCGAGGGCGCGGAGCTTCTCTTCCATCGCCTCGTAGCCGCGGTCGAGGTGGTAGATCCGGTGCACGCAGGTCTCGCCCTCCGCCGCCAACCCGGCCAGGACCAGGCAGGCCGAGGCCCGCAGGTCGGTCGCCATGACGTGGGCGCCGGCGAGTGATCTCGGTCCGGTGACCACGGCCTCCGCCTGGTCCACCTCGATCGCCGCGCCCATACGGGCGAGCTCCGGCGCGTGTTGGAAGCGGTTCTCGAAGATCGTCTCGTGGATCCGGGTGACGCCCTCCGCCTGGGTCATCAGCGTCATGTACTGAGCCTGGAGATCGGTGGGGAAGCCGGGGTGAGGGGCGGTGGCCACGTCTCGCGGTCGCAGGGGCCCGTCGCGCCGCACGCGGACCGTCTCCCGCTCGCTCTCGACCTCGCAGCCGGCGGCCTCGAGGACCTCCAAGAGCGCCGTCAGGTCGCCGGGCCGGGCATCGGTCAAGGTCACGTCGCCGGCGGTGAGAGCCGCACCGATCAGGAAGGTGCCGGACTCGATGCGATCCGCGATCACGCGGTGCGAGGCCCGGGCGAGGCGATCGACGCCCTCGACGACGATCGTCGAGGTGCCGGCCCCTTCGATGCGGCCTCCCATGGCGCCGAGGAGGCGGGCCAGGTCCTCGATCTCGGGCTCGCGGGCGCAGTTCTCCAGCACCGTCGTCCCCTCGGCCAGGCTGGCGGCCATCATCAGGTTCTCGGTGCCCGTGACGGTCGGCGTCTCGAAGCGGAAGCGGGCTCCCCGCAGGCGTCGCGCGCGGGCCGTGACGTAGCCGTGGTCGAGGGCGACGTCGGCGCCCAGCGCCTCGAGACCGGCCAGGTGCTGATCGATCGGGCGTACGCCGATCGCGCAGCCACCCGGCAGGGAGACCCGGGCGTGGCCGAAGCGGGCGACCAGGGGCCCGAGCACCAGGATGCTCGCGCGCATGGTCTTCACCAGCTCGTAGCGCGCGTCGTCGTGGGCCTGCTCTTCGACCCGCCGCAGCCCGAGGCCGCCCTCTCGCTCCACGCCCTCGACGCCGAGGTGGGCGAGGAGCTTGCGCATGGTGTGGATGTCCCGGACCTGCGGCAGGTCGGGCAGCAGGAGCTCCTCGTCGCACAGCAGGCTGGCGGCCATCGCCGGGAGTGCGGCGTTCTTCGCGCGGGCGGCCGGGACGGTGCCGTGGAGCCGGCAGGGCCCTACGATGTCGAATCGATCCACGGCGCCCGCCTTCCTATCACGACTCTCGGGATGCCCGCGTAGTCCTGGATCGTGCACTGGTGGCGGAAGCCGCCGGCCTCGAAGAGGGCCGCGACGGCCCCGGCCTGCCCCGCGCCGACCTCGACGGCGAGGGGGGTTCCCGGGCGTAGATCCCGAAGCTGGAGGAGGAGCCGCTCGTAGGCCTCGAGGCCGGTCGGCCCGGGCACCAGAGCGGCGCGAGGCTCGTGGTCGCGCACGTCGATCGGCAGGGCCGGAACCTCGGAGGCGGCGATGTACGGGGGGTTCGAGACGACCAGGTCGAAGGCGGCCGGGTCGAGCCCGCCGGCGAGGTCGGCGGCCACGAGCAGGACCGTGGGGGCGAGGGTGGCGGCGTTGAGCCGCGCCACGGCCAGTGCCGCCGCGGAACGATCGGTCGCCACGACCCGGGCCCCGGGGAGCTCGAGGGCGAGGGTGACGGCGACGCAGCCGGAGCCCGTGCCGACGTCCAGGATCCTCGGAGCGTTCGGCAGGTCGAGCGCGAGAGCGGCCTCCACCAGATGCTCCGTCTCCGGTCGGGGGACCAGGACGCGACCGTCGACCGCGAACGTCCGCCCGTAGAACTCACGGCGGCCGAGCAGATACGCCGACGGCTCGCCGGCGGCCCGCCGCGCCACGAGCGCCGCGAAGCTCTCCTCTTCGGCCCGGTCGAGGGGACGTTCCGGGCGGGCCAGGATGCGCGCCTCGTCCACCCGCAGCACGTGCGCGAGCAGCAGCCGCGCCTCGCGGGCGGGGTGGGGGATCCCGCCGGCGGCCAGCCGGTCCCGGGCGCCCGCCACGGCGTCTGCGGCCGAGGCCGTCATCGTCAGCGGATCTCCACCGTCTGCGTGCCGCCGGCCTGCACCGTCACCGTCTCGTCCCAGCGCTGCCCGTCGGTGGCCTCGACGCGCACGATCCACGCCCCGGCGGGTAGGTTCTCGACCGTCGTGCGCCCGTTCCAGATCGGCCACCGCTGCCGCAGCTCTCCCGATCCCGGGTGGCGGAAGAAGGGGCCGAGCGGATCCTGCAGGGTCAGCGTCGCCGCCGGCACGACGGGACCGGAGAGGGCGGGCACGACCACGTCGAGCCGGGTCCCGGGACCCAGCTGCACGGTCTCGGCCTCCCCCGGCACCTGTACGGTGATCTCGGCGACCGCCGCGTCGGCGGACGAGACCACGAGAGTCCAGCGGCCGTCTGGAATGGAGGCCAGCCGGACGTCCCCCGCCGTCGTGGCCATGAACCTCCCGCCGTCGATCGGCACTCCGGAGCCGGGATCGAGAGCCACGACCGCGATCGACCGCGCCGCTGCGGCATCGGGGAGGAGAACCCGGAGGAGGGCCCCCTCGGTCCGCTTCAGGCGCAGCACGAGGTCCTCCACGTCGCCCGGGCCGACCGTCAGCTGCCGGTCGAGGCGCGCATAGCCGTCCTGCAGGGCGGAGATCTCGTACACCCCGGCGTCGACGTTCCCCAGGGCGAAGGCGCCGGTCGAGTCCGACCGCGTGCCGGGTCCCAGCATGCCCGTCGGGAACAGGGCCGGATCCGCCCCCCGGGGTCGCAGCTGCACCACGGCGTCCGTGACGGCGACGTCCCCGTCGGCGTCGACGACGCGGCCGGCGACGCGGTGCCGCTCGATCTCGATCAGCACCTCCCGATCGTCGCTCAGGCTCAGCTCCTCCTGGTGGTGCAAGCCGTCCTGGAAACGACTGACCACCAAGCCGTAGCGGCCGGGTTCGAGACCGCGGATTTCGAATCGGCCCCGGTGGTCGGTGCGGCCCCACGCGGAATCGGCGATGTCCCGGTTGCGCAGTACCAAGCGTGCGCCGGTGAGGGCCTCGCCGGCGAGCAGGACGGTCCCCGTCAGGGTGAGCCCGTCGATGAACGACAGGTCGACTCGGACCTCGCGCTCCCCCGCCGCGATCGAGACGATCTCGGTCGCCCGGCGGCCGTCCGGCGCTGAGGCCATGACGGTCCACTCGCCCGGCGCCAGGGCCGGGATCGTGAACGAGCCGTCCGCGGCGACGCTCGCCACCTCGAACCCCGTCGTCCCGTCACGGGCGAAGACCTCGGTGCGACGGGCCGTTGACTCCTCGAGGCCGGAGAGCGTTCCGACGAGGCGGGTCCCCGCCGCCATGCGCAGCTCGAGGCCCGCCACCGGAGCTTCGACCTCGACCGGCTCCTCGAGGCGGGTCGTCGCATGATCCGGGTGCTCGGCGCGCAGCCAGTAGGTGCCGTCGGCGACGTCCTCGAATCGGAAGGCACCGCCGCCGTCGCTCCGCGCGTCGAGCCCGCTCCAGGCTCGACTGTCGCCGGCCAGAACGAGGAGGGCCTCCGCCACGGGCTCGCCGGTCGGGCCGAGCACGACTCCCGAGACCGGCCAGCCGCGCTCGAAGACGAGGTCGAGCCCGTTGACGCCCGGAGCGACGTCGAGCTCGTGGCTGACCGATCGACCCTCGGCGGTCGTGGCGCCGATCATGCGCAGGCCGGGCTCGACGCCTTCCAGCCGGTAGCGTCCCTCCTCGTCGGTC
>JAWKHP010000020.1:0-55087 GCA_041394745.1 Thermoanaerobaculia bacterium
GCCACCGCGTCCCGGTCGAGCTCCCGAATGCGATCACAGGCCTCGACGGCGGCCTCGAGCCAACGCCCGAACGCCGGGTCGTCGCCGTTCGCACGATCCTGGAGTGTGGCGGAGCCGAGATCCTCGAGAAGCATGAAGCCGGCATCGCAGTCGGTGGCCAGGACGCGTGGAGTCCTCACGCCGGCTGCAGTGAGGAGCCGGTCGGTCAGGAGCCAGCGTTCGCAAGCCGTCCGCAGGCTCTCGGGATACGCAGCCACGACCCGGCTCGACCCCTCCATGCGGACCCGGAAGTAGCGCCGCAAGGAGACGTCTCCCGCCAGGGCCTCGAGGCTCTCGATCGGCCTGCCCATCGCTTCGAGCCAAGCTCGGCAGCGATCGGCGGTGAGGTCTTCACCTCGGTTTGACACTCCCACAGGGCGCTAGGATAATCGCAGAAGCCACCGAGATCGACGATGGATTCGAGACTGCGACAGCTCGTGCACGACCTCCGGTGCGCGGTCTCGCACGCGTTGGGAGACTCGCAGGACGTCGGGCGGGTGCTCCAGACCATTCGGCAGCAGGGCTGGTCGCTCTACCTCGTGGTCGATCGCAAACGGGAAGGTGCGCCGGTGGAGACCTACGAGGTGGAGTCGACGCAACCGGCGGCACCGGAGGCCCGGGAGGTCGCCTTCCGCATCGACGGTGACGATCTCTCGTTCCTGCGCTCCATCGGTATCGACCCGACTCGGAAGGTCCGCAACCGCCGCTCTACGGCCTAGGCGCTCCTGAGCCAGGCGAGCGTCCAGTTGCGTCCGGCGCCGGCCCCGTCACGCCGGAAGCTGTGCCAGTCCGGTCGACACCGCGTACACAGACCGGCGCTCTCGACCGAGGGGACTCCAGCGGCGCGGAGCTGCCCTTCGACCGCTGCGACGAGGTCGAGATGCGGTTTCCGCCCCGACCGGCCCGCCACCCTTGCCGCCGGCCCGGCGGCCGCCTCGACCCGGTCGGCCACGTCCTCGCCCACCTCGTAGCAGCAGGGTCCGATCGCGGGCCCGATCCAGGCCGCCTCGACGGCGCCGTGCTCGGCGAGCCGCAGCACAGCGGCGGGAACGATGCCCGCCGCAATGCCCCGCCAGCCGGCGTGCACGACCGCGACGGCTCGGGGGCCGGCGAGGACCACGGGGACGCAGTCCGCGGTGGCGATGGCCACAGCGAGCCCCGATCGGCGCGTGAGGAGGGCGTCCCCCTCACCGCTGCAGCCCGGCCGGGCGTCGAGGATCCGACCCGAGTGGACCTGTCGAAGCCAGGACGTTTCCGTGGGGGCCTCGTCCAACGCGCCGATCATCTCGGCCAGGGTGGCCGCGCAGCGGCCCACGAAGCGAGCCTCGATGCGATCTCGAGACGCTCGCCAGACGGTGCCTTCCAAGAGGGCTTCTTTCGACGGTTGCACACGGGACTCCGCGCCGCGATTGTAGACTAGGCCTCGACCCGACCTTCGAGAACGACCCGGCTCCACCGATGAGCCGGCGCCTGCCCGAGCTGCCGAGCCGCGTGGCCCCCGAGACCTACCCTCCAGCCCAAGGACGGATCCGCTTCGCGCAGGTGACGAAGCGGTTCCGGGACGACACCAGGGCCTTGACGGAGGTCAGCCTGGAGATCGACCCTGGGGAGTTCACCTTCGTGACCGGACCGAGTGGCGCGGGCAAGACCACTCTTCTCAGCCTGATCTACGGTGCCATGGTACCCACCTCGGGGACGGTCCTGGTCAACGGTCGCAACGTCGGTGCGCTACCTGTGCGCAAGATCCCCTACTTGCGGCGGACCATTGGCGTCGTGTTCCAGGACTCACGTCTCATCCGCCGCAAGACGGCACTGGAGAACGTGGCCTATCTGCCCAGGATCCTGGGCCTGCCGACCAAGGAGCAGCGCCGACTGGCCCAAGATGCCTTGGCCCGGGTCGGCCTGGCCCATCGGATGAACGCCTTTCCCGAACAGCTCTCCGGAGGGGAGCAACAGAGGGTCGCCATCGCCCGAGCGGTCGTCAACCGACCTTCGGTCCTGCTGGCCGATGAGCCCACCGGCAATCTCGACCCCGACCTCTCACGGGAGATTTTCGAGCTCTTCGCCGAGCTCAACGGCACGGGGACGACGGTCCTCGTCGCCACCCACGATCATTCGATCCTGAAGACGATCGGGGGGCGGATCCTGAGCTTGAAGGAGGGACGGCTGGCGGGAGACGAGCGGCGGGGGCCGGAGCCGTACGCCAGCGCGGACACGGGAGTCCCGAAGTGAACGTCTGGCAGGCCCTGGGCTACTTTCTGCGGGAGGCCCTGCTCTCCCTGCGGCGCGGCTGGAAGGTGAGCCTGCTCGCCGTCCTGACGATCGCGGTGAGCCTCTTCGTAGGTGGACTGTTCCTCCTCGTCACCCACAACCTGCAGTTGGCCACGGCCAGGTGGAGGAGCGAGGCTCGGATCATCGCCTATCTCGCGGCCGGCGCCCAGCAGGCGGACATCGAGAGCCTCTCCGCCTCGTTGATGGCGCGCCCGGAGGTGACCGGCATCGTACGGGTGTCCCCGGAGGAGGCGCGAGAGCGGCTGCGCGAGGCCTTCCCCGCCCTGGAGGACATCGTGGAGGATCCCGGTGCCACGCCCCTCCCGGGTTCCCTCGAGGTGTCGACGGTGCCCGAAGCGGACTCCGAGTCCCTGCAGCCTCTGGTGGAGGCGTTGGAGGCCAGCTCCACCGTGGACCTGGTCGACGACGATCGGGCCTGGCTCGGGCGGCTGGATACAGCCGTGGCGCTGGCTCGCGGGGCCGGCCTGCTCCTGGGCGCGCTTCTTCTGGCGGCGGCGGTGTTCACCATCTACAGCGTCATCCGACTCAGCGCCTACCTCTACCGAGAGGAGATCGGGGTGATGCGTCTGGTCGGCGCGACGGAGGCGATGATCCGCGGACCGTTCTATCTGGAAGGGCTCATGCAGGGACTGCTGGGAGGAGCGACCTCGATCCTCGCTCTGGGCGCCCTGTGGCTTACGAGCCGCTCGGTCGGCTCGGGACCGCTCTCGGCCGGTTCACTCACCGGTGACCTCGTCTTCGGACACTTTCTGCCGGGCACGGTACTCCTCCTGCTCCTCGTCCTCGGGGCCCTCGCGGGCCTGCTGGGCGCGAGTCTCTCTCTCCAGCGCGAGATGGCGGGTCGCCCGACGGACGAACCGGCTTGACGTCGGGCGATGAAAAAGGCCCCGACCGCGCGCGGCCGGGGCCTGGGAAATGCGCTGGAGGCTCGGTCAGCCGACGCGGATGATGATCACCGCGCGCCGGTTCTGAGCGCGTCCGGCGGCCGTGCCGTTGTCGGCCATCGGCTCCCGAGAGCCCTTGCTCTCGACCGTGATCCGACTGGCGTCGATGCCGTGACGATCGACCAGGTAGCTCTTGACCGCTTCGGCGCGGCGCAAGCCCATTGCGTCGTTGGTGGCGTTGCTGCCGGTGCCGTCCGTGTGACCGATGACGTGGGCGCGCAGCTCGGGATCCTGCTTGAGCTTGAGCGCCACCTCGTCGAGCTTGGCCTTGCAGATGTTCGACGTCCGGGCACTGCCGCTGTCGAACTGGCAGGTCTCACGCTCTTCCGGCCGCGGCGCGGGTGCCGGGGGCGGTGGCGGGGGCGGCGGTGGAGGTGCGACCTCCGGCTCGGGCGCCGGCGGTGGCGGGGGCGGCGGCGGGGGAGCCGGCGCCTCGCACTCGCAGGGCGGCGAGCTGCCGCGCCAGCGATAGGCGACTCCGAGAGTGGCCAGGAGCGGATCGAGGCCCACGTTCACGGGCCCGGAGGAGGCATCCGCGAAGAGCTTGCGGGCACTGGCCGTCACCGCCCACGGACTCGACTCGCCGAACGGGATGTCGATTCCGGCCGTCAGGCCGAAGGCGACCTCCTGATCGAAGTTGGTGCTGAACGGCACGCCTCCGAGGCTCGTGCTGAAGTCGTCGTACTGGATCAGCGCCACCATGGGGCCGACGTAGAAGTCGACGTAGCTCTTGGGCGTGAGATGGAAGTTCAGACCGAGCCCGAGAATCGGGCCGTCGATCGCGAACTCGTTCATCTCCCAAGCCGTGGGCGTGTCGATCTTGTAGTTGGCGTCGAGATCGGTGGACAGGGCCAGAGCCTCGAGGCCGAGAAGGCACGAGAAGCGATACTCGAGGCCGAGGCCGAATCCCTCACCGCCCTCGACCTTGACTTGCTGGCGGATGGCGCCTCCCTCGGTCTCGACGAAGTACTTGTCATCCTTCGTGTCGAGCTTGGCTCCGAAGGCGCGGAGCGTCCATCGGTAGCCGCCGCCGTGGCGACAGTCCCCGGCATCCTGCGCCCGGACCGCTGCCGGTACCGCCAGCAGCAGGACCGTCGCTCCGGCGAAGAGCCGGGCGAGAAAGTTCTTCCTCATGTCAAGTCTCCTGATCTCCTATGGCTCGGACACGCGGAGTGCGCTCCGAACACGATTGGATACTAACAGCTCAAAGAAGGCCGGCCTATTGCACGGACGGCATATATCGTTCGGGTAACGGCGCGAGTGCGTTTCAGCGCCCCCTCGGCGGGCCGTCATCGTCGTCGTCGGCGTTGGCGCCGGGAAGCGATCCGAGCTCGCGTTCGAGGGCCTCGCGTTCGGCTTCCAGCTCCTCGATCGTCTGGTTGTACTCTTCGACCTCGGCGTTGTGGGCCTCGGTCTCCTGATTGGTCGTCACCCTCTGGATCGCGCCCTGGTTGCCGGCCCGACCGTAGGCGGCCTTCGCCTGCTCCCAGGAGTGTTGCTTCTCGTAGACGAAGCCCAGCTGGCCCCAGATCTTCACCTGGTCGGCGCTGGCGCTGGTGAGCTCCAGAGCTCGCCGCAAGGGGGGCTCGGCGCGACCGTAGTCTCCCGCGGCGGTGTAGGCCTGGCCGATGTAGTACTGCGGCAGCCAGTCGCGCGCGTTGAGGGTCGCCGCCTTCTGGAAGGTCGAGGCGGCCTCGTTGTACTGCCGGGCTCCCAGCTGAGCCTCGCCTTGGAGCATTACGTTGTCGTAACTCGCGTCCATGCCGACCAAGCGGGAGGCGGTCTGGGTGGCGCGCCGGTAGGCGGCGCTCTTGGCGTCGCCGCGGGTTTCACGTCCCTGTCGAATCTGAGCCTTGGTCAGGGCGCGCAGCACATCGGAAGAGGCATCCAGCTCGGCAGCCCGGGAGAGCGCGCGGATGGCCGCGTCGGTCTCGCCGGCGTTGAGGGCGGCGGCGCCGTACTGGAACTGGACGGCGGCATCGTTGGGCTTGCCCTGAGCGGCCTTCGCCAGCTCCGACAGGGCCCGTTCGCCCTGTCCGCTCTCCGCCAGCGCCTTGGCGAGCAACTGGGAGTGGACCGCTTGTTGGCTGCTGGACAGGACACTGGTGTCCATCTTGGCGAGGATCGAGGCGCCGTCGGCGTACTGGCCGGCTGCGACGTAGGCCTGGCCCAGCGCGAACTGCATCTTGGTGCTGGGATCCAGGTCGTACGCCTTGCGCAGCGAGGTCACGGCGTCACTCGTGCGGCCCGCCTTGAGCTGTGCCGAGCCGAGCATCCAATACCCGTCCGCCCACTCGGGGTTCTCGGTGGTGACCTGCTGGAACTCCTGAATGGCCTGGGAATAATTTCCCTGCTGGAAAGCCTGAACGCCCGCCTGCCACTCCGCGTGCGCGACGGTGGGGATGGCCAGCGCCAGTGCGAGGCTCCAAGCGAATCGTTGCATCATCCGTCTCCTTTGGGCTGGTGGCTGTCTCGACACGTTGTCTCCTACTCCTCGGCCCTCGGAGCGTCTTGGAGCAAGGGCTGTGCCAGGCCGGACCTAGCGCTCGTCGAGAAGCCGGCCGACCGAGTCCAGGAATGCCTGGGCCTGGTGCGGCCCCAGGCTGGAAGCGATCGTGCGCTCCCGGGCGCGGATGAGGCCCCTCATGGCGGCAGGGCCCTCGCCGTTCTGGATCTGCTCCAGGATCTCATCGCCCAGGGGCTCGAGCTGTCCATCCGGCAGGAAGTCGCTCGACGCTTCCTGGATGTCCTCGAGGAGTGCCTGCAGGTCGCTGGGAGTCATCGATTCGAGCCGACCTACCGGCAGCTTGTTCGGATCGTCCTTCAAAACGATGAGGTTCGAGGTGATCAAGCCGTACACGGTCTTGGAGACCTCGAAGGGACTCATCTTGATGGCGAGACTGATCTCGTCGATCGAGCGGTTCTCGTCGATCTTGCGGATCACCTGCCACTCACGAGGAGTCAGCGAGATGGGAGTCTTGCCCCCGTCCTCGCGAAACACCGGCACCATGCTCGTCGAGGGCACCCGGGAGACCAGGACCTTCCACTCGTCGATGCGCTGGGCCGCGGCCATCAAGAGGTTGGTGTTCGACTTCTCGATGGTGCGGTTCGTACCGCTCTCGTCACTCTGCTCGAAGCGGAACGAGCCTTCCTGCCAGGTGGCGAGCTCGTAGAACGCCTCATCGCCGGCGAGCTCACCGCAGGAGGCGTGCACGATCTGGCCGTCGCGAAGCACGATGGCTCCCTCGCCCAGCTTGCCGCTCATCAGGAACCGGCCACTCTTGCCGGAGGCGGCGACCAGCTGGATGACGTCGGGGAGCGGAAGCTCTTCGAGGGAGCCCTGGAAGGCCATGGCCTTACTGCAGACGGAAGTTGACCGTCAGATTGTAGTAGACGTCGACAGGCTTGCCGTTCAGGGTCGCCGGCTTGAACTTCCAGCGCGTGACCGCTTCGACCGCAGCCTGGTCGAGCCCCATCGGCAACGGCTTGAGCACCTTCACGTTCTGCACGTTGCCTTCCTTGTCGATGATCGCTTCGAGAATGACGACCCCCTGGATGCGTGCCTTGCGGGCGATCTCCGTGTACTGCGGGTCGGGACCGGCGATCTTCTCGGGTCGGAGGACGTCACCGCCCACCCGGATCGGCCCTTCCGGCTCTCGAGCCGGCGGTCCCTCCGGGATGTCGAAGATGATGTCCGTATCGGGCACGTCGATGTCGGGCTCCGGCTCATCCTCCAAGCGGATCGGCTCGGGCTCGTCCGGCGTCGGGTCCGGAATGGGGACCTTCTTGGCCTTCGGCTTCGGGAGCTCCTGCTGTTGCTGCGGCGGTGGAGGCTTGAAGCGCACCTGCTGCACGACGTAGACCTTCTGCTGGGCTTGCGCCGACTCGGCGGCCTGGAACTCGGGAAAGACGATGAACGCGAGAGCGACGTGGAAGGCGATCGCGACGCTGGTGGCGATCCACCAGTTGCGCCGATCCTCCTTGTCCTCCTCGGCGAACGCCCAGTACTCGCCGCCGATCACGCTGTCGGCGTCGGCCGGTCGCTGCCCCGCAGGTTGCTTCTGGCTGTCGTTCGCCATCGTGTCCCCCTTGGAATCAGTACCAGAACATGTCGATCTCGCGCTGGGTCGGGATCGAGACGTTCTTCACTTCGAGACCGATCTTCTCCGACGCCTGACGCAGCTCGTCGAAGACCGCCACCATGTATCCGTACTCGGCGTTTTGGTCAGGTCTGATGATGACCGGCTTCATGGGATTCCGCTCGAGCTTGGGCTTCAGGTAGTCGAGCACTCCGTCCAGCCGCATCGGATTCCCGTCGACGATGAGCTGTCCGCCGGGTTGGATCTCGATCAGCACCGACTCCTCCTTGTCCACGAGGGGGGTGTCCTTCTGGTCCTCGGGGAGGGCGAAGTCGAGCCCACGCGTCGCCGCGAAGGTGCTGGTGAGCATGAAGTAGACGATCAGCAGGAAGGCGATGTCCGCCATCGAGGCGGTCGGGATCTCGTCACTGGCCTTGCCACGGGAGAACTTCATGGTCACCCTCCCTCGACGGTGGCCTGCTCGGAGAGCAGGTAGATCACGTCGGCCTGGGCCTGCTTCAGCGCGTCGATGACGCGGTCCACGTACTGGTAGGGGACGTCCTTGTCCGCCTTGAGCACGAAGGCCTTGGTCGGGTCGCTGGCCACCACGCTGGCGGCGAACGACAGGACCTCCTCGGGCCCTGGCACGGGTACGCTGATCTCGTCACCGGCGGAGACGCGGATCTGCCCCTGTCGCGTGACCGAAATGAAGGCCGACCGCTTCGGGATCTCGAACCGCAGATCGGTCTTGGGCAGACCGACCTGGGTCTTGTCGACCTCGAAGTTGATCGTCAGCATGAAGAAGATGATCAGGAGGAAGGCGATGTCCGCCATGGAGGCGGTCGGAATCCCCTGATTCTGGATGTTGCGCGACCGGAGTTTCATCGCGTGGCCTTTCCGGTTTCTCCGGCCTCAGCCCTTGGCCGTCTGCGCGACTCCGGGGGTGAGCGGCGGCTCCGGGTTGATGCCGCTGCGCTCCATCTCGCCGAACGTCTCGAGCAGCATGTTGGTCGACGTCTCGATGTCGCGGACGTACTTGTTGATCTGGTTCATGAAGTAGTTGTAGGCCAGCTGGGTCGGAATGGCGACCACGAGGCCGGCGGCCGTGGTGATCAGGGCCTCGGAGATACCCGCGGCGACCGCGCCCGGGTTCGTGAGCCCCTGCTCGGCCAGGGCTTCGAAGGAGTTGATCATTCCGGCGACCGTGCCGAGGAACCCGACCAGCGGGGCGACGTTGGCGATCGTCGCCAGCCAGACGAGGTTCTTCTCGAGGCGGCCGACCTCGAAGAGGGCGGCGTTCTCGATCGTCTTCTCGACGTCCTCCTTCGGCTGACCGAACTTCAGCAGCCCGGCCTTCATGATCGAGGCGACGGGCCCTCCGGTCGACTCGCAGACCTTGATGGCGTCCTTGAGGGAGCGGTTCACCAGAAGAGCCTTGCGGATCTTGGCGAGGAAGGGGTTGACGTCGGTCTTCGCCCGGCGAAGGGCGATGAAGCGCTCGATGATGAAGATCAATCCGATCACCGAGAAGATGAGAAGCGGCCACATGAAGGGACCGCCGTCTTTGAAGAGCTGGACGAGAGTTCCACCAAATCCATCCACCGCTTAATCCTCCTCTGACGTTCTTTGACCCGAGTCGCTGGGTTGGAGTTCCCGGCCGGGCCAGGGATTCGGCGTCGGAACCGGGTTGCGCGCGAGGCGACGATGCCTGTCAGGCATTGCGTGCATCAATCCTGAAGAAACAAGGGGCCGGATGGTAGCACAGCCCTGGAAACCCCGGCAATGCGGGCAGGTCGGCCGCCAGCCCCACTCTCAATGACCTCGAACCAGACGGTCCAATCGCTGGCGCAGAGCGTAGCACAACGCCGCCGCGAGGGCGTCCGCCGCATCGGCCGCCATGCGCTCGGAGCCGAGGGCCAGCTGCAACCGGACCATCCGTTCGACCTGCTCCTTGTCGGCCCGTCCGTGGCCGGCGACGGCGCTCTTGATCTCCGCCGGCGAGTACTCGTGCACGGCGAGCCCGCGCTGCGCCGCGAGCGCCAGGAGCGCACCGCGGGCCTGTGCCAGAACGACGAGGGATCGGGGGTTGAGGCCCAGGAAGGGAGCCTCCAGGACCGCGGCCTCCGGTGCCCACTCTTCGATCAGCGCGGAGAGCTCGGCAACGACCCGAGCCAGTCGCTGCTCGATCGGCAGCTTCCGGCCGGGAGAGATCCTCCCGAAGCCGAGGGCGCGCAGGCGTCCCCGTTCGACTTCGAGAAAGCCGTAGCCGGTATGGTGGCTACCGGGATCGATGCCGAGGACGCGCACCGCAGCCGTCTACCCGGCCTCGGCGAGGGCCTCGGCGGGGATGTCGGCGTTGGTCCAGACGTTCTGCACGTCGTCGTGGTCCTCGATGACCTCGAGCAGCCGCACCACCTGGTCGGCATCGTCGAGCGACACGTCCACCATGCTCGTGGGGATCATCGCCAGGGTCCGCGTCTCCACCCGGATGCCCGCCTCCTCCAGAGCTCCCCGCATCTGGGCGTAGGCGTCGGGCGGCGTCGTGACCTCGTAGCCCTCGTCCTCCGTGCTCACGTCCTCGGCGCCGGCTTCCAGGGCCAGCTCGACGAGCCGATCCTCGGAGACCGCGTCCCTGGGGATCTCGAAGAGCCCCTTCTTCTCGAACATCCAGGCGACGCAGCCGTTCTCACCGAGGTTTCCTCCGTGCCGGGAGAGCAGGTGACGCAGCTCTCCCACCGTCCGGTTGCGGTTGTCGGTCATCGCCTCGATGAAGAGGGCCACTCCGCCGGGGCCGTAGCCCTCGTAGGTGAGCTCTTCGTACGCCGCACCCTCGAGATCGCCCGTGCCGCGTCGGATCGCGCGGTCGATGTTGTCGTTGGGGACGTTGGCGTCGCGGGCCTCCTGGACCGCCGAGCGCAAGCGCGGATTGGCGTCCGGGTCACCGCCTCCGATGCGGGCCGAGACCGCGATCTCCTTGAGCAGCTTGGTCCACAACTTGCCCCGCCGCGAGTCGATGGTCGCCTTCTTGCGCTTGATCTGTGCCCACTTGCTGTGACCTGCCATGGTGTGGAGAACCTCCGAGCCGTCCATTCTAGCAAGCCGCAGGGGCCCGTCGATCACGCTCTAAAGCCTTTCTGTCGAAGGATTTCACGATTGACGGCCCGCTCGGCTCGGTGCTAAAACGGGGACGCTCCTCGGAGAGCCCTTCCCCATGATCTTGGTTGCCGTTCGCGACGCTCCCCGGCGTGAGACGATTCGAGCCGCTCTGGCCCACGAGGGTTGGCTCGTCAGCGTCGTCGGAAGCCTCGACTCCGCGTTCCGGATGGCGGCCGATCACGCCCCCCGGCTCGTCGTCCTGGACTCCGGCCTGCCGGGCTCCGACGATCTCGTCGACGTGTTCGCGAGGGCCAACGGAGGACCGGGGATCCTGCTCGTGGGCGAGCCGTCCGAAGGGCTCAGGCGCCAGGCGGACGCCGTCGTGGCCAGCGATGTCGGGCAGGGAGATCTGGTGGGAGCCGTCAAGCGTTGCCTCGACGCCCCGCGCCCCGAGGGACGCCGGCAGAATCAGGGCGGCTCTCGACGCTGGACCAGCGAGGAGCTCTTCGGCGAGATCCTCGAGGACCTCGACGCGGCCGTGGCCGCCGTCGAGTCGAGGAAGAACCACTCCACCGGGCCGCGGCCCGGGGCCACCTCGTCGGCCCTCGAGACCGCCACCTTCCTCGTGGAAGAGCCGCCGCAAGGGAGCACGACGACTCCCGACTCTCAGCCGATCGTCGAGCCCGAAGGCCTCGTCGCGGCGGGGGAGGAAGCCGAGCGGGAGCAGGCGACCGAGGACGAAGACCGAGGCGAAGAGACAGCGCCCGCGCCGGCGCGGCCGGCCCGGTGGTCGGCGGCCGCCGAGGACTGGCCGGCGGACGAGGAGCCCCCCGAGAGCGCTTGGCCGCCGATCAGCGCCGAGCCCGCCGCTCCGGCCTCTCCCTCGGTCGTGGAGGCTCCCCCTGCCGAGCCCGAGCCGTCGCCCGGGGCGGAGGCCGCGCCTGCGACGGAGCCGATGACGGTGTCCGAGCCGGAGGCTGAAGCACCGATCGAAGCACCGATCGAAGCGCCCAGCGCAGCGGCCGCGCAAGAGTCGGAGTTCGTGCTCCCCGAGGACGAGGAGGAGTCGGTCGAGGAGTCGGGAGCCCTGGACGATCTCGCTGACGCGCTTCTCGGCATACGGCGCGAAGCGACCGTGCCACCGCCCGCCGAGCCCGAGCCGCCTCCAGTCTCCGCGGAGCCTCCGGGCCCCGTCTCGTTCGAGCCCTTCGAGGACGAGGAGGAGTCGGTCGAGGAGGCTGAGAGCGCCGCCTTCGAGGAGATCGAGGAGGATGAGCCTGGCGAGGAGCCGCCGACGGCCGATGCTGCGGAGCTGGAGAAGATCTTCGCGGCGTGGGGCGTCGGCGGGGGAGCTCGACCCGACGAAGCCGAGGCCGGTGCCGAGGAGATCGCCGCCCACGAGCCGGAAGTGCCGGCCGAGCGGACCGTCGGTTCCTACCGTCTCGTCGAGCTTCTGGCGGAGCGTCGGGGCTACGAGCTGTGGCGCGCGGAACGGGATGATGACGAGACCGCCTGGCTCGTCCGCCTCGTGAGCGCCGAGACGGCGGCCGACGGACGGGTCGCCGATCGGTTCATCGCCGCCGGGTCGGCGGGCGGCGCCCTCGACCATCCGGGGATCGCGGCACCGGTCGAAGCGGGTTGGATCGACGGAAGGCTCGCCCTCGTGCGCCGCTACATCGACGGCACGTCGCTGGCCGACGTCCTGTCGGGGATGCGCGAGCTCGGCGTCCGGATGCCTCTGGGCCTGGCGCTGGCGGTCGGCGAGCGAATCGCCTCCGCCCTGGCGGCGGCGGACCGGCCCGCCGGGACCGTGCACGGCTCCCTGCACCCGGGCAACGTGCTGCTCTCCGTCGAGGGCGACGTGCTGCTCACCGACTTCGGCCTGGCTCGCGCCCTGGGTGAGGAGGACGGTGCGGCCGGAGCGAGCCTGTTGCGCTACCGGGCGCCGGAGCAGATCGCCGGCGACGAACCGGATCGCCGCAGCGACCTCTTCTCGTTCGGGTCGGTTCTCTACGAGCTGGTGACGGGTCGACCGACGTTCCCGGGACGCGACGCCGGGGCGGTCGCCAGCGCCATCCTCAACGAAGCTCCCGAAGAGCCGGAGAAGGTCGATCCGACGGTGCCCGCCGAGGTCGGCGGGCTCATCTCGCGTCTCCTCAAGCGGCGCCGCGACGAGCGCCTCCAGGGCGCCGAGGAGGCACAGCGGAAGCTCGATCTCGCCCTCCAGAGCCTTCCCTCGCCCCCGGGTCGGCGCGAGCTGGCGGCCTACCTGCGACAGCTGCGAGACGCGGTGGCTCTGGTCCGGAGCGTCGGCGACGACGAGCCGTCCGAGGATCTCGTGCCTCCCTCGGCCGAGGCCGTCGCCGCATCCGAAGGCGCCAAGACGGTGCCGGTGGGTGCGGAAGTCGATCTCGAGAGCGGGACGCCGGCATTCGGCCGCAAGCTCTGGCTGGCGGCCGCGGTGATCGCCCTGCTCGTCGTGGGTGCAGCCATCGCCTACTGGTGGGGTCGTCGCGCGGAGGTCCCCGCCGCGCCGACGGGAACTCCGGTGGTCGTGCCGGAGCCTCCGCCCCGACCCTCCGCTCCGGCCGACGGCCCGGTCGGAGACGAGCGCCGGGGGGACGAAGGACGTCTGCAGGTGCCACCGCCTCCGCCGGTGTCCGCGCCCGCCCAGGGTGGGGGTGCCTCTTCCGCCGACGTCGAGGCCCTGGTTGCGGAGGAGTTCGCCCGGCGCCAGCGCGAGATGGAAGAGCAGCTCGCCGCGCAGCAGGACGAGACCGGCGACGAGGCGGCCGAGGCCCCGGCGGACGAGCCCCCGGCGGACGGACCGCCGCGGTAGGATCGCGGACCATGGCGTGGTTTCGACGGGCCAAGAAGCCCAAGGAGGCCTCCGCGAAGCGCAGCGCGGTACCCGAGGGGCTCTGGGTCAAGTGCGACGGCTGCAAGGAGATCATCTACTCCAAGGAGCTGGACCGGAACTTCCAGATCTGTCCGAAATGCGGACACCACTTCCGGATCAGCGCCCGTGAGCGCATCGCCCTGCTCCTCGACGAAGAGGAGCCACGGGAGCTCTTCCGCGACATACGACCGACGGATCCGCTGAAGTTCGTCGACTCGAAGCCCTACGCCGCTCGCCTCAAGGAGTACGAGAAGCGCACCGGCTCCCGCGACGCCGTGTTGGTCGTCGAGGGCAGCTGCGAGGGACAGCCCGTCGTGCTCGCGGCCATGGAGTACGCCTTCATGGGAGGCTCGATGGGCTCCGTCGTCGGGGAGAAGATCACCCGGGCGGCTGAGCTGGCGGGCGAGCGGGGAGTGCCACTCGTGGTGGTCTCCGCCTCGGGCGGCGCACGGATGCAGGAGGGCGTCCTCTCGCTCATGCAGATGGCGAAGATCTCGGCGGCGCTGGCGCGTCTGCGCGAGCGTCGGCTGCCGTACGTCTCCATCCTCACGGACCCGACGACCGGGGGCGTGACGGCGTCCTTCGCCATGCTGGGTGACCTCAACATCGCCGAGCCGGGTGCTCTCATCGGGTTCGCCGGTCCGCGGGTGATCCAGCAGACCATCGGGCAGGAGCTGCCCGAGGGCTTCCAGCGCAGCGAGTTCCTGCTCGATCACGGGTTCCTCGACCTGGTCGTCGCGCGCCCGGAGCTCAAGAGCACGGTGGCACGCTGCCTGCGCCACCTCACCCGTGCCGCCTGAGAAGGACTTCGCGCCTCCGGCCACGCCCGCAGAGCTCCTGGCGCCCCTGGAGCGCTTCGGGGTCAAGCTGGGGCTGGAGCGCATGGAACGTCTTCTCGATGCGCTCGGCGCACCGCAGCGCGCCGGTCGCTCCGTGCTCGTGGCCGGCACCAACGGCAAGGGCTCGACGGCGGCGTTTCTCGCCTCCGTGCTGGAGGCGGCGGGCGTGGAGACGGGGCTCTATACTTCGCCTCACCTCGAAGAGGTGGAGGAGAGGGTCCGTGTGGGCGGTCGGGCCGTCGCGCCCGCGGTTCTGGCGCGTGCGCTGACCCGGGCGCTGGCCGCGAGTCGCCGCGAGCTCGGCGATCCTCCGACCTATTTCGAAGCCGTGACGGCCGCCGCGTTCCTCTGTCTGCGGGCGGCGGATGTCGGATGCTCGGTGCTCGAGGTCGGTCTGGGAGGCCGCCTGGACGCCACCAACTGCACGGATCCGGTGGTCTCCGTCGTCACCGGGATCGGGCTCGACCATACGCGGGAGCTGGGCGAGGGGCTCGACTCGATCGCTCGCGAGAAGGCGGGGATCTTCCGCGCCGAGACGCCGGCCCTCATCTGGTCCGATCGAGATCTCGCCGGCAAGACCCTGGCCGCGGAGGCGGCGCGACTGGGCGCTCGCCTCGAGGTGGTGGAGGCGGCGGTGAGTTGGACGCCCGAGCCTCGGGGCTCCGCTCTGGACGGCGAACGCGGCCGGTTGGAGACCCCGACGGGAAAGTACGATTTGGCGCTCGGCCTGCGGGGCGTCCACCAGGTCCGCAACGCGGCGCTCGCCGTGCGGGTCGCGGAGCGATTCTGCGAGGGTCTGGGACGCTCGCTCGAGCCGGCGGCCGTCGAGTCGGGAATCCGGAGTTGCCGCTGGCCCGGGCGACTCGAGCTGGTACCGCTCCCCGAGGGACGCCGCGTGCTGCTCGACGCCGCGCACAACCCGCAGGGGATCGAGAGCCTGAGAGGCTTCCTCGATCGTGTGGACGAACCGCAGTATTTGCTCTTCGGCGTTCTCGAAGAAAAGGACGGGGACGCCATGCTGAGAGCCCTCGGCGCGGGCTTTGACCGCGCCCTGCTGACACGGCCGCCCGGAGCCCGGGCACGGGAACCGAAGAGTCTCGCCGTTCCGTCCGGCCTCGAGACCGAGATCGAGCCGCAGTGGGAGCGGGCTCTGGAAAGGGCGCTCGAGGCCGGCCCCGGGCTCCTCGTCGTCTGCGGCTCGATCTATTTGGTGGGCGCCGTGCGGAGTCGTCTGCACGAGCTCTTCGGACGGCCGGCACGGGCCGTCGACCTCGACGTGACCGGCCGGTCTCAGGCCGCGTCGTAGAGAGGGAACCGGGCGCAGAGGTCGCGCACGGCAGCCGCCGTGCGCTCGAGCACCGCAGCGTCCTCCGGGGCGGTGAGAACCGCGACGAGGAGCTCCGCGATCTCGTCCATCTCGCTCGGTCCCATGCCGCGGGTCGTCACCGCCGGCGTGCCGAGCCGGATGCCGGAAGCCACCATCGGCGAGTTCCGGTCGTACGGGATCGTGTTCTTGTTGACCGTGATGCCCGCCCGGTCGAGGGCCTCCTCGCACTGCTTGCCGGTCAGGCCCGAGGCGGCGACGTCGATCATCAGGAGGTGGTTGTCGGTACCGCCCGAGACGATCCGGTATCCGCGCCCGATGAGAGCCTCCGCCAGGCGCGCTGCATTGTCCACGATGCGCCGCTGGTAGCCACGAAACTCCTCCGTCGCCGCCTCTGCGAGGGCCACCGCCTTGGCGGCGATGATGTGCATCAGCGGTCCGCCCTGGAGGCCGGGGAAGACGGCCCGGTCGAGCGCCTTGGCGTGCTCCTCGCGGCACAGGACCATGCCGCCGCGCGGCCCGCGCAGGGTCTTGTGCGTCGTCGTGGTGACGAAATCGCAGTGCGGCACCGGAGAGGGATGGAGCCCGGCGGCCACGAGCCCGGCGATGTGGGCCATGTCCGCCATCAACAGCGCGCCGCAGTCGTCGGCGATGGTGCGGAAGCGCTCGAAGTCGATGACGCGGCTGTAGGCGCTGGCTCCGCAGACGATGATGCGCGGCTCGTTCTCGGCCGCGAGACGGGCGACCTCGTCGTAGTCGATGCGTTCGGTCTCACGATCGACGCCGTAGGAGACCACCTGGAAGTCCCGTCCGGAGTAGGAGAGCCGATGGCCGTGCGTCAGGTGCCCGCCACAGGAGAGGTCCATCCCCATGAGGGTGTCACCCGGCCGTAGGAAGCCGAAGTAGACGGCCGTGTTGGCCTGTGTGCCGCTGTGCGGCTGCACGTTCACGTGCTCCGCGCCGAAGAGCTCGCGGGCGCGGTCGATGGCGAGGCGCTCGACGACGTCGACGTGCTCGCAGCCGCCGTAGTAGCGCTTGCCGGGATAGCCCTCGGCGTACTTGTTGGTGAGCTCGCAGCCGGCCGTCTCGAGGACGGCACGGCTGACGAAGTTCTCCGAGGCGATCAGCTCCAGGCCCTGGGCCTGGCGCCGGCGCTCGTTCTGGATGGCTTCGTGGACTGCGGGATCGACGGTGGCGAGAGGGTCGAGACGGGCCATGCCGGCCGTCACTCCTCTTCGCCGCCGTCGTCCTCGTCGGAGGCGACGGCCTCTTCGTTCTCGGCCTGGGCCTCTTCTTCGGCCTCGGCCTTCTTGGTCGAGGCCTTCTTGGTCGAGGTCTTCTTGGCCGCCGTCTTCTTCGCGGTCTTCTTGGTGGAGGTCGACTTCTTCTTGGTCGTCGACTTCTTCGCCGCGGTCTTCTTGGCGGGGCGCTTGCTGGCGCTCTTCTGCCGCTCCGCAGCGGCCTCCCGGCGGCGCTCCTTGAGCCGCTTCGCGCGGCGCTGCCGGCGCCGCCTCAGCTTTCGGTCCTTCTCACGCATGAATCTCTCCTCGAAAGCGCTGCCTTCGGTCCGGGGAGCTTGCCGCAGTGACGGTTGAGTGTCAAGAAACGGCGCGACGGCGATCGCCGCGCGCCACGAGCCCGATCGAGGCCAGGCAGGCCAAGAGGGCGAGCGTCCCGGCGGCGACGGTCGGGCCATCGCTCACGTCGACGATGACCCGCTTCGTGCCGACCGGGACGACGACTCCCAGGAGGACCGTGTCGACCGGGAGGGTTCGAAGGCGGGCTCCGGCCTCGTTGCGAGCTCGTAGCGCCGGCTGGTAGGCCCGCCGCAAGGCGAGAACTCCGCTCCCGCCCTCGAGCTCGATCATCCAGCGGTCGCCGGCGACCTCGACCAGCCGTGCCCTGCCGGGTTGCTGTTCGACCGGCCCGGCGTCGACCACGACCGCCGTGGCGACGGGGTCGGCCAGCCCGTCTACCGCCCGCTCCGCCTCGGCGCGGTCCGCGAGCGCGATGACCGCCGCCGGCCACCGCACGGCGGGAGCGGAGTCGGGGATGCGGTCGAGCTCGATCCGGGCGCCCAGCACCGTGCGCGTCGCCACCGGCCGCAGCGGAACCTCGCCGGGAGGGCGGGAGTGGACGAGGGCCTCGGCTCCGAGGGCCCGCAGCCAACGCAGCCGCTCCGTCCAGCCGAGTCGCGGCAGCCGGTCCAAGAGAGCGGCCATCTCGGGGGAGTGCATGCCCTCGAGGTCGCTTGCCAGCGGGTAGCGCAGGCCATGCACCACGCCGACCGGCGGCTCGAGGAGCGCGGCGCTGGCGCGAGCGAGCGCCTGCATCGGTGCGGCGCCGGGTCGCAGGACGGGCGGTCGATGGTGGAACGGCGAGCGGATGGTCGACGCCACGACCTCGCTCCCCGGCCCGAGGCTCTCTGCCCAGGCGGGAGTCTCGGAGAAGGGGGCGACATCGTCCGTGACCCACAGCGGTCGGTGCTGCGCGAGGGCCAGCAGCTGCAGGGCGACGAGCACAGTGGCCCAACGTCGGGCGCCGGCGACGGCGGCCACCACGAGGAGCAGGGCGGCGAAACCGAGTCGAAGGGCCACCCGCGATGGAGGCACGGCGAGCCAGCGGCCGGCGAAGATCGGGACGGCGACCAGGGCCAGGCTCGAGAGCAGCGCCAGGCCGAGGGCGATCCGGCGCCCGGCGACCGGCGCCCGGGCGGCGCGTTCGAGTCCCCAGCCCGCCAGCAGGGGAAGGGCGAGAGCCCACCAGAAGACCAGCTTCTCGGGATAGCGGAAGAGGCCCGCGGTGAGGGCCGGAAGGAGCGAGCCCGCCGCGCCGCCGAGCCAGGCGAGCCCGAGGCCGGCGAGCGCCAGGGCGGTCCAACGCGGCCTCTCACGAGCGGCCAACAGAGCGAGCCACGCGCCCACCACGCCGCCGTAGAGGCTGGCGATGTAGGGTGCCGGGCCTGCCGCGCCTCCCAGACGCAGCCAGTGGCCGAGCGGACCGTCCCAGCCGCTCGGAGGGGGGATCAGGATCTCGGCGAGGCGCGGCCAACGGAGCGCGTAGAAGCCGGGAGGCGCCGAGACGCCGACGGTGCCGCGAACGGTGTGACCGATGATCCGCAGGGTCTCGACCAGCTGCGGCAGGGCGACCAGGAGACCGAGGCCACCGAGCCCGGCCGTGGTCAGGAGGCCGCGCCGCCAACCGTGGCGGGAAACGGTCACGAGGAGCAACGGAACCAGGCCCAGGGCCGCCGTGACCGGCTCGCCGCCGAGCAGCGCCAAACCGCATGCGAGCCCTCCGAGCGCCACACCACGCGGTCCACCGCGATGCCCGCCCACGAGGACGAGGGGCCACCACGCCGTCACCGTGAGGATGTTGTAGAAGGTCAGGGCGCCGCCCAGCATCCAGCCGCAGCCGGCGTAGGTGATCGCGGCCAGCAGCGCCGCCGCCCGTCCCATTCCGAGCTCCCGAGCCAGGGCGTGGAACGTCAGCAGCGCGAGGAGCCAGTGGAGCGCGTAGTGGAGATTGAAGGCCGACCAGAAGGGGAGGAGGAGGTAGAGGACGTTGCCGGGATAGAAGGCCAGCGTGTTCGGGTTGCCCCGGAACGGCTGGCCCAGGCCCCAGGCGGAGTCGAAGGCGGGGATCCGGCCCGCCGAGAGCTCGCGGGCGCCGAACGCCTTGTAGTGCAGATGCGTCGCGAAGACGTCGCGCAGGAAGAGCGTGCGTTGCCCGAGGGCGAGAGGGAGCGCGGCGGCGAGCCACAAGCCGAGGACACTCGCCCAGAGCAGCCCGCGCCCCCACGACCGGCCTTCGCCCTCGGAGGCCGGGGTCGTCGAGGCGAGGGTGGAGCCAGGCACTGCGTCAGAGCGGGATATTGCCGTGCTTCTTGGGCGGCAGGCTTTGGCGCTTGCTGCCCAGCTGACGCAACGAACGGATGAGGTGGCCGCGCGTGTGCCGCGGGGAGATCACCGCGTCGACGAATCCGCGCTCCGCGGCGACGTAGGGATTGGAGAAGCGCTCCCGGTACTCGGCGATCCGGGCCGAGCGGATCTCGCCGGCGCCGTCTCCTGCCTCCTGCAGCTCGCGCCGGTAGAGGATGTTGACGGCGCCTTCCGGACCCATCACGGCGATCTCGGCCGTCGGGTAGGCGAGGTTCACGTCGGTGCGAATGTGCTTCGAGGCCATGACGCAATAGGCGCCACCGTAGGCCTTGCGGGTGATCACCGTGATCTTGGGCACCGTCGCTTCGGCGAAGGCGAAGAGGAGCTTGGCGCCGTGCTTGATGATGCCGCCGTATTCCTGCTGGGTGCCGGGCAGGAAGCCGGGGACGTCCTCGAAGGTCACCAGCGGGATGTTGAACGCGTCACAGAAGCGCACGAAGCGAGCTCCCTTGAGTGAGGCGTCGATGTCGAGGACTCCCGCGAGGTAGGCGGGCTGGTTGGCGACGATGCCGACGCTGCGACCGCCCAGGCGGGCGAAGCCGACGACCAGGTTGCGGGCGTAGGCCGAGTGCACCTCCAGGAAGGCGCCGTCGTCGACGACCGTCGTGATCAGCTGCTTGATGTCGTAGGGCCGGTTGGGGTCGGTCGGGACGAGCGTGTCGAGCTCTTCGTCCTCGCGGTCGGGAGGATCGTCGGTGTGGACGAACGGCGGATCCTCGAGGTTGTTGCTCGGCACGTAGGAGAGCAGCTCGCGGATGGCCAGAAGGCACGCCGCGTCGTTGGCCACGGTGAAGTGGCACACGCCGCTCTTGGAGGCGTGCGTCGAGGCGCCGCCGAGCTCCTCCGTGACCTTCGTGGTGACCGTCCGGATCACGTCCGGACCGGTGACGAACATAAGGCTTCCGTGTCCTCGACCATGAAGATGAAGTCCAGGATCGCCGGGCGTAGACGGCACCGCCGCGCACGGACCCATGACGGCGCTGATCTGCGGCACGACTCCAGAGGCCAGGGTGTTGGCAGGAAGATGTCCGCGTAGCCTCCGAGGGAGACGACGCTCCTGGATGCGAGCGCCGCCCGAGTCGTTGAGGCCGACCAAGGGAGCCCCGTTCTCCACCGCGAGGTCCATGATCTTGCAGATCTTCTCGGCGTTGGTTTCGAAAGAGAGCCTCCGAAAACCGTGAAGTCCTGGGCGAAGACGTAGGTGAGTCGGTTCGCGACGGTCCCGTACCCGCACACCACGCTGTCGCCGGCGACGGTCTTGTCCTCCATTCCGAAGTCTCGACACCGGTGCGTGACCAGGGCATCGATCTCGACGAAGCTGCCCGGATCGAGCAGCAGCTCGATGCGCTCGCGCGCCGTCAGCTTGCTCTCGGAGTGCTGCCGCCTGGATGCGTTCTTCGCCGCCTCTGCGCCTCTCGCCAACGCCGGAGGAGTTCGCGCCTGGCGCTCGCGGCGGACGCCGTCCGTCTCAGCCATCGCTTCGAGGTTCTTCGAGGTCGTGGATCGGTTCGACGTATGAGACAATCACGGCGCGCCTCGACGTCGCCTCTCGACGCCTGCGGCATCTCGCGTTGTCTCGCCCAGATCGCGGATCGGGAGGGTGACTGCGTAGACGCCTTCGAGGTCGTGGAGGAGACGCTTCCGGCTCGAAGCGATCGGCTCCGCGTCTGAGAGCCGCGGAGGCCGGGCTGGCGGTACGCCCGCTGCGCGGTCACAGAAGCTGGCTGACCTCCAGCGACGCCATCGGTTCGCGGGAGCTTCAAGACGCGCTGAGCCGAACGGCCCGCGTGCGCCCCTCCGCATGGGTGCCGCCGACCGGGCTCGAGGTCGGCGAGGCTCGGCGGACGCCGAAGACGTGCTCGGCGTTCCGGACTCGCTGCGCGATGCCGTCCGGCGGCGCCACGCCGCGTTCCCGATGCGGATCGAGACCTTCCGACGGCGTCGCTGGGTGCGAGTGGTAGGGCCGGTTCTCGCCCCGGACCCCGAACGGGAGGAGCTCACCGGCATCGTGGTGGCGACCCCATGGGGTCGATGGGGGAGCCTCTACCCGCGCTTCGACGACCTCGCGGCCGAGCAGGCGGCTCAGACCCTGTTGACCCGCTTCGCCGCTCGCGACGCCGCGCCCCCACCCGCCGGGCGGACCGACGTGCTGCTCGGACCCTCCGCGGCGGCGGTCCTGCTCCATGAGGCGGTGGCACACGCCCTCGAATGCGACAGGCCCTTGCGCCGCCCCGACGCCCGAGCCGGCTCCCGGCTCGCGGCATCCTGCCTGACCGTCTTCGACGATCCGGGCAGGGCCCCGAGTCGGTGCGCCGGAGGATGGGACGACGAGGGAGTGCCCGTGTCCGGCGCTGCCTGCTGCGTGACGGGATCGTCGAGCAGACGCTGGCGGACCTCACCCACGCTGCGGACTCCGAAGAACGTCTGCCGGCGCCGCGCGGCGCTCGTCGCGTCACCGCCTGTCTGTTCCGCGCTCCCACCACCTGGCACCGGCGGTGCGAGCTCGGAGGCGGAGCTACTCGCCGCTGCGGTCGGCGCTTTCCGTCGCCGAGGCCCGCGCCGCCGCTCGATCCGGACGGAGGTCGATTCACCTCGATCTCCTCGCGCCCGGCGCGTCGGTGCCGGCGGGCTCGAGGACGCGGTGGGTCGCTTTCGCTTGGCCGGTTCCGTCGTCGAGGTTCTCGGCGCGATCGAGTCGATCGGTCGGGACGCGCGCCCGGCGGCGGCCGGGTGGTGCGCCAAGGGAGGGGACAGGTTGCCGGTCTGGGCGACGGCCGGTGCGCTTCTGCTGCGCGACGTCGAGGTGATCTCGTGACGGCGCGCCTGCTGGGCGCCCTCGGGCGATCGGGCTTCGAGCTCGCGGAGGCGCTCACCAAGACCGGCCGTTCGCAGTCGGTGGCGCTGGGTGGGGAAGCCGAGGGGGCGCGAGCGGCGCGGGAGCGGGGCTGGGCCGTTCGCGTCGGGACCGGCGGCCGAGCACTCTTCGTGGCCGGATCCGGCGAGCCTCCCGAGTCGGGGGAGGGCTGGCCCGAGCCGGTCGAAGGGGCCCTGCGGCTACCGCCGCCGCGTGCGGTGCCGTCGTGGCGTCCGCCGGCGGACCTCGATGCACCGCTGCTCGGGGAGGCCGAGGGGTTCGACCTGCTGCGCTCGGTGGCGAGCCGGCTCGCGAGGCAGCTGCCGGGTGCCGGTGTCGTCACCGCCTCGATCGAGGACGGTGCCAGCGAGAGCCGTGTCGTCAACTCGAGAGGGGTCGAAGCGGCCTTTCGCAGCCGGGGTGCGACGACCTGGCTCGAGGGGGTTCGGGAGGTCGGGGACCGCCGCACGACCGCGGTCGTCGAGGATTGGGCTCCCGCGGCCCGCACCCTGCTGCCCGAACGGCTCGCCGCGCGCCTCGCCGACCGGTTGGTGGTGGAGGGCGGGCCCGACTTCGAGGGCCGGGAGCGCTGGGACGTCGTGCTGGCGCCTGCCGCCGCGGCGCGTCTGCTCTCCGGCCTGCTGCCCCTCTTCGTCGGGATCGACGCACCCGAGCTCTGGAAGGAGTACCGCGACCGGACCGGCCGCATCGGATCCGCCGCGGTGCGCGTGGTCGACGACGGGAGGGCGCCCTTCGGGCTGCCGGTCCCCGTCGACGCCGAGGGGATGCCCACCCGACGGATCGTTCTCGTCGACGCGGGAGCTCCCCGCCAGCCGCTCCTGGCCTGGGAGCAGGCGGACCCGCCCGCTACCGTCGCCAGCGGCTGCACTCGACGGCCGGGTTGGCGCGACCGACCGGAGCGCGGCCCCACCCACCTGTTTCTCGAGGGCGATGGGCAGCTCGCGCCCTCCGCTCTGCTGGCCGGAGTCCGGCGCGGTGCCTATCTGCTCGAGGCCTTCGCCGGAGGGAGCATCGACGTGCAAGCGAATCGCTTTTCACTGCCGGTCGCGGGCTTCGCGCTGCGCAACGGCGGAGTGGCCGGGGCGTTTCGCCGGGCGCGGCTGCAGGGCTCGATCGGTGCGTTCCTCCACGGAGTGGAGGCCGCGGCCAGAGACGTGCGTCTCTTCGCGCTCGATGGCTTGATCGGCGCGCCGACGCTCCGCGTCACGGGGCTGGAGCTGTCAGGGTGATCCGTCGACGGCGATGTCCTCGGCGTCGGGTTGCTCGCCCGGATCGGCATCGTCGGCGGGAGCAGCCACGGCTCCGCCGGGGCAGGCATGAGGCCCTCGCCGACGAACAGCCGGGCGACATGCGACGGGTCGCCGTAGCGGCGGGAGCCGCGCCCCGGATCGGGGTGCAGATAGGCGTAGCTCTGAGCCCACGTGACCAGCGGATTGGACAGGACCTCCGGATTCGTGGCGACCCGCCCGAGTGCCGGGTCGAGGACGAACGCAGCGGCATAGTGCTTCACCGCTCGTGGATTGCGCTCGCGCCGATGGAAGACGTCTCCCAGCCGGTAGTGGGCCCAGGCGTGGCCGGGGTCGATCTCGAGGATCCTGTCGAACCGCTCCTCGGCCCTGTCGAGCTCCCCGGTCTCGAGCTCGAGGAGGCCGAGGTTGTAGAGCGCCAGCGTACTCGAGCCGTCGATCGCCAGCGCGCTGCGATAGGCCTCCCGTGCGTCGTCGGTCGCGCCGAGGCGCACGAGGAGGTTGCCCAGGTCGTTCCAGGCCTCCGTGGTCGGCCGGGCGGCCACTTCCCGCCGCTGGGCGGCGACGGCGTCGACGAGCTCCTGGCGGGGCAGCGCGAACGCGGCGGGGGTCAGAAGCAGCGCGATGAGCCAGAGCATGCGGCGGGGTGCGGTCATCGTTCCTCCTCGTAGATCGGTTGCGCCTTGAGCCGCGGCCTGTCCTCGTCGTGCTCGACGCGCAGCTTCACTCCTCGGCAACCGGTGCGGATCTGGATCGTCTCGATCTGGCCGAGGAGATGGTCCCGGAACCCGGGGAAGCCGCTTCGCGGCTGTTCCCGTCCGGCGTAGACGGCGTCGTAGAGAGCCCGAGCGGTGTGCTGGGGCAGCCGGCCCTCGATCAACACGCCGTTGCGAACGTCCGGGACCGTCTCGCCGTCTCCGGTCGCTCGAGTAGGCCCCTCCTGCTCCTCTCTGAGCCGCCGGTTGAAGAGCTCGCTGAGCGCATTGAAGCGATCGGTGACGGCGTTGAGGCGGAATCGCTCGGCGACGCCGCTGACGCCCTGGGCCCGGAGACGACGGATGCGTCGGCCGATCTGGTCGCGGAAGGTCTCGGGAGGCAGGTCGAGCCCCCCTGCGAAGTAGCGGTTGAAGTCGACGTGCAGCTGCCGCAGGTCGCGCTCGAGCTGCTCGATGGCGGCCGTGTGGTTCATAATCGGCGGTCCGAGCGTCCCTCCATGAGCGAGAACCCGCAGGATCACAGGCGGCGGCTTCCGGCAGTCGATCGGCTCCTCCGGGAGCCGGCCCTCGCGCGTCTGGAAGGATACTACGGGCGGGACGCGCTCCTCGCCCAGGCCCGGGCCGAGCTCGAGCGCCTGCGCGAGGGTCTGGACGCGCTGGAGGGCCCTGCGGCGGTCGCGGTGGCGGTCGAGGAGCTGCCCGGCCGCATCGCCGCCTCCCTCGAGCGGCGTTTCGGCGCCGGAATGCGCCGGGTGCTCAATGCCACCGGCGTGTTCGTGCACACCAATCTAGGACGCAGCCCTCTGCCGCGAGCCGTGGCCGAAGAGCTGCCGCGGCTCCTGACGGCCGCTTGCGATCTGGAGATGGACCTCGAGACGGGGCAGCGGGGGTCGCGAACCGCGCGGGTCGAGACCCTCCTCGCGGAGCTCACCGGCGCGGAGGCGGCGACGGTGACGAACAACAACGCCGCGGCTCTCGTTCTGGCCCTGATGACGCTCGCGGCGGGGCGCGAAGCCGTGATCTCGAGAGGAGAGCTGGTCGAGATCGGCGGCTCCTTCCGCATTCCCGAGATCCTGACCGCCTCCGGGACCCGGATGGTCGAGGTGGGCACGACGAACCGCACTCGTTTGGGCGACTACCGCGACGCCCTGAACGAGCGCACCGCGCTTCTGGTCAAGGTCTACCCGAGCAACTACCGGATCCACGGCTTCACGGAGGAGGTTTCCGCGGACGCTCTCGTCGGTCTGGCCCGCGAGCGCGACCTGCCCCTGCTCGTCGACGAGGGGAGCGGGCTGCTGCGGGATCGGCCCGAGCCTCAGCTGCGGGATCACCGGAGCCTGGCAGGTCTCATCGGCCTCGGCGTCGACCTCGCTTGCGGTAGCGGCGACAAGCTGCTCGGCGGACCGCAGGCCGGCCTCCTGGTCGGCCGCCGGGAGGCTGTGGAGCGCTGCCGGAGGCACCCCCTCTACCGGGCTCTGCGCCCCGACAAGATGACGTTGGGCGCCCTCGAAGGGGTCCTGAGACTCCACCTCTCCGGCTCCGCGCTACCGATGGATCGCCTGTGGGCCGATCCGGAGGCGCATCGTCGCCGGCTCGACGCGGTCGCGGAGCGCATCGGCGCCGAGGTGGTGGCCGCGGAAGCATTCGTCGGCGGCGGATCGGCGCCGGCCGACCAGTCCCGGGAGGCGATCTCCTCGAGGGCGGAACGGCCCTGGCCGCGTCGCTGCGGGCCGGCGAACCGCCGGTGGTCGGGTACTTGCGGGACGATCGTCTCCTGCTCGACTTGCGCACCGTCGATCCCGCCGACGACCGGGAGATCGTCGGGGCCGTGGCCGAGGCGCGTGCACGCCTCTCGCGTCGATAGAATCGAGTCGTGCCTCGCGGTCGCATCCTCTTGGTCGAGGACAAGGAATCGCTCCGGCGCATGCTCTCGCGTGCCCTGGAGCGCGAGGGCTACGAGGTCGTGGCCGCGGCCGACGCGGAAGCGGGCATCGAGCTCCTCGAGGCGGAGGCCTTTCACCTCGTGCTGACGGACCTCAAGCTGCCGGGCCGTTCGGGGCTGGACGTTCTGCAGGCCGGTCGCCGGCTGCAACCGGAAGCGCCGGTCGTCGTCCTCACCGCCTTCGGAACGGTCGCGACCGCGGTCGAGGCGATGAAGCACGGAGCCGCCGACTTCCTGGAGAAGCCGGTCGAAGTGGACGATCTCTACCGGCTCGTCGGTGAGCTCGTCGAGCCCGCCGAGGCCGCCGAGGAGTTCTCGACCCCTCGAGGCACCACGATCGTCGGCGGGCATCCGAGCCTTCGCCGAGCTCTCCGGCTGCTGCAACGCGTGGCGGCGAGCGACAGCACCGTGCTTCTGACCGGTGAGAGCGGTACCGGCAAGGAGCTCTTCGCGCGCGCTCTGCATGAGCTCTCACCGCGCTCCGAGCGGCCGTTCGTGGCCGTCAACTGCGCCGCCATTCCACGCGAGCTGGTCGAGAACGAGCTCTTCGGGCACGAGAAGGGAGCGTTCACGGGTGCCCACAAGCGCCAGGGAGGGCGCTTCGAGCAGGCGGAGGGGGGCACCCTGCTGCTCGACGAGATCGCCGAGCTCGACCTCTCCGTGCAGGGCAAGGTGCTGCGGGTGCTCGAAGAGCGCACTTTCGAGCGGGTGGGCGGCTCGCGGACTCTGCGGGCCGACGTGCGCCTGGTGGCGGCCACCAACCGCGATCTCGCCGCGATGGTGGAGGGTGGAGGCTTCCGGTCGGACCTCTTCTACCGGCTCGAAGTGTTCCCCATCGAGCTGCCGGCGCTCGAGGAGAGGCGGGAGGACATCCCGCTGTTGACCCGGTACCTGCTGGCCCGCCTGGCGGTCCGCGCCGGGCGTCCGGTGCCGCGTCTGGACGAGGACGCGGAGAGGCTGCTCGTTTCGCGCTCGTGGCCCGGCAACGTGAGGCAGCTGGCCAACCTCCTCGAGCGCGGGCTGCTCCTCCTCGCAGAGGACCGGTGGAGTGCCGGCCAGGTCGAGAGCCTCTTCGCGGACTCACCTGCGGTGGAGGGCACCGCCGAGCGCCTGCGCCGAGCCCTCCTCGAGGCGGACGGCGACAAGCGCAAGGCCGCCGAGTCTCTCGGGATCAGCTACCGCACGCTGCAACGGCGGGTCCGCGAGCTCGACCTCGAGGGCTTCGGCCGGTACCGCTCGTAGACCCGCCGGACCGTCAGTCGCCCGAGTCTTCGCCGGCGGCCGCGGCGCCGCTGGCGGCGATGCCGCGGGCCTCGACCGTGAACTGGACGCCCGAGTAGGAGGTGACGTCCGGGAAGTCCACCCGGAACTCGCTGCTCGCATCGGGCTCGAGCGTGCTCTCCACCGGCGTTGCCGTCTTCATCTCGAGCAGGTGGCCGTCCGCGTCGTAGAGCATCGTCCTGACTCTGACGCTGGTCGCGTAGTTGCCGCTGGCGTTGCGGACCGTGCCGCGCAGGGCGAGTCCGGACTCGACGTCGTCCGGGTCGACCTCCTCCCAGGAGGCCACCGTCAGGCCCTGGATGGAAGGCGTGGCCGGTGCGGCCTCCTCGTCCGCCGCCCCGCCTTCCGGCGCGACCGCTGCGGGATAGGCGCGCGCCACGTCGTTGTCGGTAATCACCCAGCGGGAAGCGGCCTTCGCCGCCGGTGCGGCCTCGGCGGCCGGAGCTTCCTCGGCGGGCGGGGCGGGATGCGTGCGGGCTTCACTGGCGGCGAGATCGATCTCGGCCGCCGGCAGAGCCGCCAGGCTTCCGCCGGGGAGCGTGAACACCACCCGAGGGCCGTCGACCTTCCAGGCGCCCTCGGTCTGGATCTCGTCGCCATCGACGGTGACGAGCCAGTCGGCGTGCAGCGGGGCGGCGGTCACCAGAAGTGCCGCGGCGAGGAGCAGAGACGAGTTCGAGCGCATGATCAGAAGTCCTTGAAGTTCTTTTCGATGACGCACAGGGGCACCGGTGCGATCCAGACGACGCCGGTGTCCGTGGTGCGGGTCTTCACGTCGACGCGATATCCGGGCGGGAACTTGCAGGTGTCGGGGAAGAGCTTCTTGAGCTCCTCCATGACCTCTCTCAGATCGTCCGACATCGGGTCGAGCGGCACGTCGGGGGGCGGGTTCTTGGTCTGCGACTGCTCCGTGAACGGTGAGGACACGAGATCTTCGGCCTCGAAGTACCGCACCCGGTCGCCGCTCGAGAAGAGCAGACCGTCGCCGTTGGTGATCAGCGTCGCGAAGAGCTGGCTCGTGCCGCTCTCGCGACACAGGGAGTCCTCGCCCACGTTGGACTCCGGCGAAGGCAGGAAGCTCGAGAAGAACAGGACTCCGGACAGGGCGAACGGCTCGGTGACGACGCGCTGGTTCTCCGGCAGCTCGAACCACCATCCGGTTCCCGGTGCCAACAGCGAGTTACCGATCCCGAGCGGGTCGTCGGCCAACGGGATGTTCGTCAGATCCGCGGCCTGCAGCGGATCGAAGGGTGCGAGAGCGTCGTGCAGATCGAGAGCGGAAACGTCGTCGACGAAGACGAAGAAGCGTCCAGAGGGCTCGTCCCGGTTGAACAGGTCCTCTCGATCGCCCGTGCCGAAGGCGACGGCGTAGAAGTCGAGCTCGGGCAGGAAGACGATGGAGGGCCTGAAGTAGATCTGGCGCGGCTTGATCTCCTCCCCGGAGTCGGGGTCGATACCCAGGATCACGTTGTCCACGCTGGCGTCGTTGGCGTTGAAGAGGATGTCCGGCTGGAAGGCGCGATCGTCGAAGCGTTGACGGCTCACGGTGACCGTGCTGCCGTCGCTCATCGTCGCGTCCACATCGACGTTCTCCAGACGTGGAACGGCGAGCTCGCCGGTCGCGACGTCGACGATCTCGACCAGGTCGACGCGATAGAGGAAACCGAGCGTCGTGCCGATGTAGAGGCGATCCAGCAGGCCGTCGAAGTTGACGTCGGCTCCCGCCACCTCACTCGGCGCGGCTCCGTCGAGGCGCTGCTTGTAGATCGCCTCGCCGGTCTCGGCGTCGACGATGTAGAGCCAGTTGCCGCGGGCGTGGAACGACGAGGCGTGCTCGTCGAGGCCGCCGCCGAAGATCGCCACGTGGCGCTCCTCGACCGAGTTCGGCGTGACCCGAGGATCGCAGCTGACGTAGGGCGACACGCACACCAGCATCCGGCCGAAGATCGGGGTCGACCACGTCGGCCCGAGGTCGATCTCGCCGTTGGCGTCCTCGTCGAGCCGAATGGCGACCGGGCGGTCGTCGCCGCCCGGGTCCCAGACGCCGGGGACCGTGTCGTAGAACTCCCACAGCGGCGTGCCGAACGGAACGTCACCGCAGTCCGATGCCGCCGGATCGAGACACCCCGGCGGATCCGAAAGATCGGGGATGCCGAAGTCGGGGTCCGCAGGGTCTTGTACCGGGATCGGGTCGGGCTGCGTCACATCGAGGAGATAGTAGCCGGAGGCGACCTGTCCTTCGGTGCCCGAGGGCCCTTCGAGGTCGCTGACGCCGGGCTCGAGCGCCCAGCCGCCACGCCGCAGCCCGCCCATCAGGACCGTTCGCCATTCGCGCTCGTTCGGGTCGATGGGGTCGACCGAGCTGTGGATGGGATCGATGTAGACGTCGGCGGCGGTCGGGCGCCCGTCGACGCTGAAGTAGTGCTTGATCGGGTTCTCCGTCAGCCGCTTCGCGATCGGCAGGGTCGGACGCGGCATGTAGGCCATGATCTCCTTGCCGGTCCCGTTGTCGAACTTGCCCGCGAACGGGCCGCTGGTCTGATACGGACCGGCATCGTAGACGTGGAACATTCCGTCGTTGCTGCCGGCGCCCAACATCTTGCGCCGCTTCTCGTGCAGGCGGAAGAAGTCTCGGTAGCCGTTGATGTTGCCGATGAAGTTGAGCGTGTTGGGAGGAGAAGTGAGGTAGATCGGGTCGGAGTGGAAGACGTCACCGACCACGTAGCTGATCGGCGTGCCGTCGTCGAGGACGCCGTTCTTCGCCGCCAGGGTCGCGTCGACGATGCCGTCGGCTTGCAACTGGGCGGCCGCTTCGGAGGCGGCGTTGCCCTGGACGAAGGGCACGCCGAGACCGCGCCAGAGGTCGTACTTCTCGGCGTCCGCGTACATGCGGTTGGTCGAGTTCTCGAACGTACTGCGGACGAGCGGCATGTCACCGCCCGCCTCGAACTCGCTGTAGAGGCGGCGCTGGTTGGCGCCCGGACCGACCGGATCGGCGCCGACCTGCGTCGTCGTGATCACGTCCTGTGCCTCCCAGAGGTGGCAGCGTGAGGCGTCGACGGAGGGATCGGGGCAGGCGATCGTCGGGTCGGGGACACCGTTCGAGGTCGGCAGCGGCTTCAGGTACGCGTCGAGCTGCGAAGGCCACACCGACTGGTTGGGGATCGGAGCGAGGGAGGAGAGGTAGAGCTTGTCAGCGGCCTCGGCCTGGACGGACGGAACGGCCGCCGCGGAGAAGGTCCGCGGGCCGCCGCCGATCGAGGTCAGCAGCGCCGTCAGGGCATCGACCAGCTCCTGCTTGTTCTGTGGGTAGATCGGGCCGGGGCCGTCCGGGTTGCCGTCGCCGTTGATGTCGTCGTCAACACCGGTTCCGCCCTCGTCGGACATGCAGGCCAGGGAGTTGGTGGCGGAAGCTTCGACGCCGAAGGCGACGACGAACGTCCGGATGCCCAGCTCCTCGTAGAGGTGGCGTGCGGCACCTGCGGGCTCCCCGGGGTTCCAGTCGTCGTCGTGGTCGCAGGGGTCGGGACCGCAGGTGTCCTCACCGTCGGTCAGCACGACCAGGAAGGGGCGGCGGCAGTCGAAGGCGGTCCCCTCCTCGGCCTTGGCGATGTCGATCCAGTCCTCCCACCAATCGCCGAAGTCCATCAGCGACCGGGCCAGGGGGGTGGAGCCGTAGGCGACGTATGGACGCACGTCTTCGTCCTTCAGGCGTAGGGCTCCCCCGGCACCGGGTGCGCCGTCCGAGAAGTACCGTGCGGTGCGGAAGTCGGGGACGGATTCGCCCAGCAGCCGGTTCGGCGCCAGCCGGTTCAGGATGTCGTCCCGCTGATCGCTGCGCCAGTCGAGCGGGATGCGGTCTCCGACGCTCATCTCGTCGCCGGGGAAGTCGATGTCGGCGGTCGTGGGGAAGCGGGTCAGGTAGCCGCCGTGCTCGTCGTCACTGCTGTCGTTGTTGGGATCCCACCCGGCGCAGGTGTTGCCCGCGGGCGAGTCGGAGCCCTGGCCCTGCGTGAAGAAGCCCTGCTGCGGGGCCGCACGCTGGGTGCCGATGTCCCAGGAGTTGAAGTCTTCGAGGTGGGCCGTGACGATCGTATTGGACGGGTTCATCGGGTCCGGCCGGGTGTAGTCGAAGCCCTTGGTGAAGGTCACCGTCGTGCTGCCCACGTTGACGTTGCTGCTGCAGTCGCCGTTGGTGCAGCGCCGGACGGCCACGGTGACGTCCATCGTGTCCTCGCCGGGCGTGTCGAGCGGCGTGTAGCGGATCCGGAACCGGTCCCCTCCCGGGGTGCGGACGTAGAAGGTCCGGGTGCTGCCCTCGTCCTTGGGCAGGATCTGGACCCGGCGGACCTCCCAGGGGTCGTTCAGGTCGGCCGGTTGATCGCCGTAGCAGCCGATGTTCGCGTCTCCGCCTCCGGAGTCGCAGTTCCACTCGTCACCGAAGACGTCGAGCTGGCCGAGCTGCGGGTAGCGGGCCGAGCTGGGCGAGAGCGTGACGCCCTGCTCGCTCGCCGTGTAGGCCCAGTGCTTGCCGCGCAGGTAGAGGCCGTCCTGGTTGTAGGTGGCGAAGCCGAAGGAGACGTCGTCGATGCTCTGGATCACCTCGTAGAGGGCGTCCTTCGCCTGGTAGAACTTGGAGAAGGGGCTGTCGCCGCTCCCCTCGACGAAGCAGTCACCGGTCGGGCAGACGTAGTCGCAGATGCCTGCGTCGAACTGCTCCTGGGTGCACTTCGGCGACCAGTGCATGGACCCGGAGGTGTCGAGGAGGATGAAGACGTAGGGGTCGGTCGAGAAGCCCGTGAAGAGCTTCCGGTCGTCGGCCGCGGCGCGGTCGGGCGCCAGGGTGACGACGGTCAGCAGACCGGCGAGGACGATGAGGGAGGCTCGGAGATTTCGCATGGCCAGGCTCCTTGGCGAAGGCCGCTCTTAGAACTTGATCTTGTCGGCCAGCTCGGTGAGCGTGAGCTCGGCGAGGGGCTTGTAGGCCGCCGGCGGTGAGCCGCGGCGCGGTTGGATGTCGAGGTTGGCGCTGATCAGGTTGGATGCGAGGACGTTCGTGCCGTCCAGGCTGGTGCGCTCACCCCGGCTGGTGACGGCCACGTTGACGCGCACGAAGGCGTTCTCACGGTAGCTGCCGGCGTTGTTGATCTCGCAGAAGTTGCAGGGCGCTTCGACCAGCGGGATGGAGGGCGACAGGTCCACCTGGTTCTGCACCAGAGTGGCGGGGTTGCCGGTGCCGGTGTTCATCGTGTACCGGCCGTCGTCCGGATCGTCGAGGGTGCCGGCGGAGAACTGGTTGTTGACCAGGACCTTGGCCGCCATGATGCCGATTCCGGCGTCGCCGGCGTAGAAGGTGCGCTGGATCATCCGCTCGTTGGCTCCGACCTGCTGCTCGGTCGAGGACACCAGGGCGAGGGACAAGCCCAGCAGGGTCAGGACGACGAGGATCAGCAGCGCGATGATGTAGGCGCTGCCCCGTTGGCGGAGAGAGGCGAGGCGGGTGTTCATCCGAGGTTCCTCAGGTCGATCACGGTCTGGATGAGCTCACGGCGGTAGTTGCGCGCCACCGTTCCGTTGAGCGGATCGTCGGGGTCGGTCGTGTAGACACGGTCCTCGAGCCCGGTCACCACGGGCGCGGAGTAGCGGTTGTCGGGACGCGCCGCGAAGCCGAGCGTCGAAAGACGCAGGTAGTAGATCTGTGGTTGCGGCTGCGAAGCGGTGAAGGTCAGCGGATCTCCTGTCGGGCTCCAGGGGAGGGAGTCGAGCGTCGCCGCGTCCCCCGTCGCGTTGAACATCCAGTCGTCCGACGTGCCGTCGGCGCTCTCCACGATGGCGTCATCGTCGCCCTCGCTGCCGTCGCCGGGGTCGTTGTCGGCGTCGAAGGCGAAGAAGCCGTTGATGGCGGCGTTGCCGTCGTAGCTCGAGTCGAACCCGAGGGCGAGCTGGAGGTCGAAGATCGAGTCGGCGACGTCGATCTGCAGGTTGTCGTCGTCGCCGGCGTGGGGCGTCTCGGTATGGGGGTACATGCGCGCCATGGAGAGGCGGTGTGCCGGGATGGCGCCGGCCTCGTCGCACGCGACGTCGCCGGAGCCGTCGCCGGCTCGGCACTGCTCACGCACGTAGAACCGGTACTCCTCGAGCAGGCCCAGGAACGACGGGTTGAAGGTCCCCGAGGCGAGGTTGGGAAGCACCTCGCCTGGAGAGAGCTTCTGATACTCGACCGCGTTGCCCCCGCTGGCGGGCAGCTTGTAGGCCACGGCGATCTCCTGGAACGGGGCTTCCGGGTCGAAGGTGTCCGGGATCGCCGCGTGGTCCGTCTGCGAGCAGTCGAGCTCCAGCACGGCGTAGGAGTTCTCGTTGGCCGAGTTGACCAGGATCAGCGCCTCGGGACGCGCCGCGCCCCCGTCCGGCGGGTCGCACGCGTCCTTGATCGGGCCGAGGTCCTGCGGGATGCCGGTGGGCGTTCGGTTGCCCACCATGACGATCTGGGCGACGGGGTCGAACTTGGTGATGTCGGTGTAGTTCAGGTGCCAGATGGAGCTGTCGAAGACGCCCCGCACGGTGAGGATGTCCGTACCCTCGACCGCCACGGGCTCGTCGGTGCCGATGGCGATCTCGCGCTCGGAGAACCGGGCCGACTGCCCCACGTTGTCGCGGATCGAGAGTGCCGGCGTGTCGTAGGCGGGGCCGACGTTGTTGGTGCCGGCGAGGCCGCCGCGTCCGGCCATCTGGATCACGCGACCCATCTCGCGCTGCGCGACGCGGACCGACTGCTGGAGCTCCGCGGCGTGCAGCTGCACCCTCGAGAGCCGGTTCATCTGATTGAAGAGGGTGATGGCGGCACCCAGGGTGAGGGAGACGATGACCAGCGTGACGAGCAGCTCGACGAGAGTGAAGCCCTCGGAGCGATCGCGACGGCGGGACGAAGGATGGCGAGAAGTCATGTCGAGTCCCTCTAGAAGCCCCGCACGGTCACGAAGTCGATCCGTCGCGCCGGGCCCAGGGGGTTGTTCCGCTCACCGCGGACGTCGACCGAGAGCTCGCGCAGGTGGACGAACTCGAAGTCGGTGCCGCCGGGGAGGGGGGTGGTCAGTTGGCGACCCTCGAGATCCTGGATCGAGAACTGGCGGTAGTCGGTCTGCCGACGCCAGAGCGTGCCGGCGGCCGGGCTGCCGGAAGAGCAGTCGTAGGTCGTCCAGCGATCGGTGTCCGCGTCCCAGCCGGCGCAGGCTTCGATGAAGGTGTCCCCGGACGGGAGGGTGAGGATCTCACGGTCGAGGGGAAGCTGGTTGAGCTCCTCCAGGGTCCACTTGCCGTGGCTCGACGCGATGCTCGACTCGCGGCCCGAGACGTTCTGGATCGCCGTGCGCGTGAACAGCGGCAGGATGAAGAGCATCATCACGAGCACCAAGGCGCCCGCCGCCAGCGCCTCGATCAGCGAGAAGCCGGCCTCGCGGCGCCGGCGGGGAAGTCGTCGATTCATGGTCATGCTCCGTGGGTTCATTCGACGAAGGCCGTTCCGTTCCACTTGCGGACCGCGACGCGGCCCGTCGCCATGGGCTCGATCCGCGTCTCGTAGAAGAGGCCGCGCTCGGGCATCGAGACCCGGATGCCGCCTTCGTCGTCCGCCGACCCGTCCGGGTTGAAGACGACCCAACCGCCGGTGGCGTCCTCGTTCGTCACCGGGGTGAAGACGACCGCGTTGGCGCCGTTCGCGCTCGCATCGCCCGGACCCTGGAAGTGGATGCCGAGCGGCAGCGGGTAGGCGTTGATCTCCGTGCCGGCCGCCGCGCTGGTGCCCTGGAAGAGCACCACGCGTTCGTTGGCGAAATCGGCCCAGACGCCGTGCTCCTGACCGCTCTGGATGGCGCGGAAGCGCGCGGCCCGCATCTGGACCGTGGTGATCCGGGCCGCGTTCTCGACCTTCTGGCGCCACATCATCTCGATGAAGGCCGGTACCACGACCGCCGCCAGGATCCCGACGACGCCGAGGATGATCAGCAGCTCGAGCAGGGTGAAGCCCGAGGCCCGAGGCCTCGCTCGACGCACGCTTCTCCGGTGCTGGATCTCGTGTTCCCTCATGCTGCCTCCGAACGCTGCTCGGGGTCGATCCGTCTGGAGAGCAAGCGCCGTGCCTTCTCGTCCACGGCCCGTGCCGGACGGCGAAACCCCTTTGTTGACAGGTGGTTCAGTCTGCCATCCCACGGCTCTCCGCGCCAGTGGAGCAGGCCACCGATGTTACGTTTCTCCCCGATCGTGCCAGTGGATCGGCAGCGTCAGGGTGGCTCGAGCCCCGCCTCCCGTGCGGCCCTCGAGGCGGATGGAACCACCGTGCAGGGCGGCGAGCCGCTGCGCCAGGGCGAGACCGAGACCGACCCCTCCCTGCCGGTGGGAGACGAAGGGCTGGAAGAGCCGGGCCACCGGGCCCTCGGGCAGGCCGCAGCCGCGGTCGAGCACCGCCACCTCGACGCCGGCCGGAACGCTCCGTACCCGGACCTCCAGAGGCGTGGCGGCGCCGGACTCCTCCTGTGCCGCGGCGGCGTTGCGCAGGAGGTTGCGTAGGGCTCGCTCGAGCAGGTGGGGATCGCCGTCGACGGGGAGCACGGGGTCGGGGCAGCGGACCTCGACCGTGAGGCCGCCGAGGCCCGGGTCGCGTGCCGCCCGCCTCGTCAGCGCCTCCAGGTCGACGGCCTCGAGGCGGCGCTCCTCGGGCCGGCTGAAGGCGAGGAAGTCGTCGAGAACCCGCTGCAGGTGCTCGCTCTCGCGACGGATCTCCTCGACGTATTCGCGTCGTTCCTCGGCACCGGTATCGCGCTCCAACAGCCCCAGGTAGCCGCGCAGCGTGGCCAGGCCGTTGCGCAGCTCGTGGGCGAGGCCGGCCGACAGCTCGCCGAGCTCCGCGAGGCTGCGCGAGAGTCGCTCCCGTGCCGCCTCCCGCTTGGCGGCCGTGAGGTCGACGACGAGGACCAGGACTCCCCGCACCGTGCCGTCGTCGCGCACGAGAGGATGGGCGGTGGCCCCCAGGATCGCGCCTCCCTCGGCGGTCTCGATCTCCAGGTCGGCCCGGCGACTGGGGCCGCCCGAGCCCAGGGCCTCGTCCACCAGGTGCTGCAGGGCCTCCAGGCCCGGAAGCATCGCCGCCAGCTCCGGTCGCTCGTCGCCCGACGGCGGCATGACGCCGAGGAGTCGGGCTCCGGCCGCGTTCACGCTCACGACTCGTCGGCGGGAGTCGACCAGGAGGACGCCGCTGTCGAGGTTGCCGAGCAGGGAGCGGCGGAGAGTCTCGATGTCGGCATCCGCGGGCAGCTCGTCGGAGAGGCCGACCAGGGCCCGTTCGAAGGTTGCCAGCAGGAGCTCGAGGTCGCCCTTGTGGGTCTCCTGCGGCGAAGCGCGGCGAGCTTGCGCGACGAGAGCCTCGTAAGGGGTGACCAGGTGACGGAGGTACAGCAACACGAGGAGGGCCACGGCCACGTCCACCGGGACCACGACCCACGTCAGGGCGTGGGCCAGACTGCGCTGGCGTGCCATCTCCCCCGTGGCGGGAACGCCGGAGTCGGCGAGCTCGTCCAGGCCGGCCCGGTAGGCCACCACGGTGAAGGTGGAGAGGAACACGAGGAGGACGAGTCCGACCGCGAAGAGGATCGACGCCTCCTGCGGCAGGCCGAGCCGAGTCCTCCTCGCCGTCATAGCAGGCGGGCGTACCCGGCCACGAGGGCCTCGCCGAAGAAGAGGGCCACCACGCCTCCCAAGGCGAGGAACGTCCCGAAAGGCAGCTTCGAGGAGAGCCGGACGCGCCCGGTCGCCATCAGGGTCAACCCGACGAGGGCGCCGGAGAAGGCGCCCACGAGGAGCGCGACGACGACACCCTGCCAGCCGAGAAAGGCGCCGATCATGGCCAGCAGGTTGACGTCGCCCAGTCCCATACCCTCCTCGTCCCGCAGCCAGTACCAGACGTTGATCACGAGGATCAGCCCGCCGGCCCCGACCAGGGCGCCGAGCACGGCGTCGAGCAGCGGTACCGGGAGCCAGCTCTGCAGGGCCAGTCCGGCGGCGATGCCGGGCAAGGTCAGCCGATCGGGGAGGAGCAGGTGCTCGGCATCGATGAGGCCGAGCACCACGAGCAGGGCGCACAGGAACGCCGAGGCGGCGGCTCGTGGAGTGGCGCCGAAGCGGAGCAGGCAGGCGAGGAAGAGGCCGGCGGTGGCTGCCTCGACGAGTGGATAGCGCCAGGAGATCCGCGCCCCGCAGTGGGCGCACCGGCCGCGCAGGGCGAGCCACGACAGCACCGGCACGTTCTCGAGCGCTCGGATCCGCGCGCCGCACGCCGGGCAGCGCGAAGGCGGGAGGACCGTCGATTCACCGCGGGGCAAGCGGTGGACGACCACGTTCAGGTAGCTCCCCACCACGAGACCGAGAGCGACGGCCCCGACGGCGAGGAGCGGCTCGATGGGCACGCGCGGATTGTAGCCTGCCCGCCGTCGGCGCGATGCGACGGAAGTCGGCCGGTTCAGCCCGCCGTCGAGGCCGGCGTCGGCTCGTCGCCGCGGCATGCGTCCGGCAATGGCTGGACCGTCACCTCCAGCTCCTCGAGCAGGTGCTCCACCCGGGCCTCGACGTCGGCGGGCTCTCCCTCGGCCGTCACCTCGACCACCGCCCGGCTGGTCGCCGGTTTCACGTTGGGGCGCGACGCGGCCGAGAGGGTTCTGACGTGGACTGCGGAGAGGCCGCGCTGGGCGGCCGGCAGCAGGGCGCCCAGGCCGCGGATCAAACGATGGGGGGACGAGTGGGTGTCGAGGCTCGCCGCGTGGCCGGGGCGCCCCCAGGCCTGGAGGCGGAACACGACACAGCTCTCCTGGGCGGCTGAAGCGGCGCCTGCGGAGAGGAGGAGCGCGAGCGACCACGCGGCACGGCGCATCGCAGCAGTCTAGCCCGGAGGCCCCGGCGGGTGAAAAGACGGAGGGCGGCGCCTGGCGGCGCCGCCCCGTCGATCGGAACGTATGAGAAGCCTACTGGACCTTCACGCCGGCCGGGAAGCGGGCGAAGAACCCGTCCGCCCAGACGATGTCCTCGTCGTACTTGGTGGCGATGAAGGGGCCCACCGTGAAGGAGCTCGAGGTGTCGACCTCGGGGCCCGGGTTGTTGTCACGCGCCACGCTCCGGATCGCCATGACCTGCGCGTCCAGGATGTTGGGGGCCCGGAAGTACTCGTAGCTGTTGCCCCATCCGTCGTTGTTGGGGACCTCCTGGATGTAGTAGAAGGTCGTCGTCGGATAGAGGACCGACAGCAGCTCGTCACCGGTCAGGTTGACCGTGAGCTGGCTGAGGTCGTACGTCCCGCCCTGACCCGCGGCGGCGGCGCCGATCTGGTCGGTCAGCCAGGACATCCAGGCCGCGCCGACGTTGCGCTCGTCACCGACCGTCCGCTTCTGCTTGGCCTTCTGCAGCGCGTCGATCAGGTTGGGGATCAGGATCGCGGCGATGATGCCGATGATGGCCACCACGATCAGGAGCTCGATCAGGGTGAAACCCTTGCGGCTCCTCACTCTTTGAATCATCTTGCTCATGCTCTCTCCTCCCTGGGGAGTGTTTCACGGAAAACGCTTCCGTTGTGACGTCAACCCGTCATGCACCGCAAGAGTGGTGCCAGGCGACAAACCCAATGCCGGCGGGCGTTTCGGACCGGGTGTTGCCACGCGCCGGCAGACGTCCTGACGTTTTTTGTCATTCCACGAGGCGTTGCACGGCTTCCACGTAGGCGGAGACCCCGTCGACGAAGCCGGGTAGATTGATGCGTTCGTTGCGCCGGTCCGCGCGCAGGCTCTCGATGTTGAACAGCAGAAACGGGGAGTAGCCGTAGGACGGGATCCCCAGCTCCCGGAAGAAGCGGGAGTCGGTGGCGCTCCAGTAGAGGAACATCGGTCCCAAAGGGGCCTCCGGGTGGCGCTCCCGGATCGAGCGGGCGAGCTCGCGGTAGACCGCTCCGTCGAGGGGGCTCGCCGTCGCGGCACCGATGGGCTCTCCCACCGTGACGTCGATGCCGTGGGTGAGCCAGTCGGGCAAGACTCGTTCGAGCATGGGCCGGAGGGGCGCTCCCGGCAGGAGGTGAACGCTCAGCCGCGACCGGTAGCCGCCATCGGGGGCCTCCTCGATCGGGAAGACCACGAGCTCGTCGATGAACAGGGTCTGCAGATAGGGCGGGAGAAGCCGGAAACGGAGGGGATCGATCGGCTCCGCCTCGCTCGACAGGAGGATGTCGCGCAGCATCGGGTGATCGCGGGTCGGGGCGTAGCTCTCCAAGAAACGGGTGACCAGCGGATTGCGTCGGGGCGCTCGCGTCTCCACCTCCCACCGTCGAGCTTGGTCGACGAAGGCCTGGAGCCGTTGCCGATCGGGCGAGCACGCCCACCCCTCGGCGAACTGCTTCTGGGCGAACTCGATCCCCCAGTACTTGATGACCGTCGGGGTGACCGGCTCCACCACCGCGCCTTCGGTGAGAACCGCCCAGAAGCGGCTCGCGAGCTCCGGATGCTGGCGCAGGACCCACTGCGTGCCCAACACGCTTCCGGTCTCCTCCCCTCCCGTGGCGAGGAAGACGACCGATCGGGAGGGAGTGCGCCCCGAACGCACCAGCGCCTCCAGGGCCGCCAGCTGCGCGACGGCGATGCTCTTCATGTCGAAGACGCCACGGCCGTAGATGAAGGGCGGGTCCACCACGCCGCCGAACGGCGGATGGGTCCAGCTCTCCGGGTCGGGAGCGTCGGTGACGTCGACGTGGTTGTGCAGCACCAGCGCGTCGGGGGATCGGCCCTCGAGGACCGCCCACAGGTTGGCGTGGTCCCCCGGCAGGACTTCGACGCTCGGATCCAGGCCCATCTCGCGCAAGCGAGCCTCGAGAAAGCGGATGCCCGCCTCCTCCGAGCCGGTCGCCGGGCTGGTGTCGACCTTCAGGTAGTCGGAGAGCAGCCGCACCGCGGGATCCCGCACGGACTCGGGCCGAAAGTAGTCGGTTCCGGCCGGAAGGTGGAGGCGCCGCGACAGCCAACCGCCGAGCAGCAGGGCGAGCAGCCCCACGATGGCGAGGCTGCCGTAGAGGGCGATGCGGGCGGCCGCTCGAACGCGGCGGATGAAGGGCGAGTAGCGAGGCATGGGGGCCCGACGCCGGGGGTCGTGTATTGTAGCGGCGAAGCCCCGCCCGCATGTCGGACGCCTCCTCCCGCGCGACGCGCCTGGATCGATGGGCGCCCATCCTCGTCCTGTTGACCGCCTCGGCATGGGGTCTGTGGTGCCGGTCCCGGTTGGCCGAGTCCGGGATTCCGTTCGCCCTGCCGCTGGACGACTCCTGGATCCACCTCCAGTTCGCGCGCAACATCGCGGAGGGGGCCGGGTTGGCCTATCGGGCTCCCGAGTGGGTGGCCGGCTCGACGGCACCGCTCTGGACGGCGCTGCTCGCGATCGGCTCGGCACTCGGTGTGCCGTTGGGGTGGGCCCGCCTTCTCGGAGTCGCCTGCCTGGCGGCGACCGCCGACGTGGTGCGGCGGTTGGGCCTCGCGATGGGGCTCGGTCGCGGGCTCGCCGGGCTCGCCGCCTTGGGAGGCGCGCTTGCCGGACCTCTCCTGTGGGGGGCGTTCTCCGGTCTCGAGATCCCCTTGTTCACTCTGCTCTCCCTCCTCGGGATCCGCCTCCACCTCGCCGACCGGGCGACCGGAGGCCTCCCGCGCTCTCTGCCGGTTCTCGCACTCGCCGTACTGGCGCGACCCGAGGGCTGGCTGCTCCTCGGGCTGGCGATCCTGGATCGGCTCTTCGAGGCGGCTCGGCGGTCGGCTCTGGGAGTCCGGCTCGGTCCGACGCTGGCGGGGCTCGGGACGGGTCTGCTGGCGGTCGGGCCGGTCTGCCTCTTCTCTCTGGCGGTCTCCGGGTCGCCGTTCCCCTCCACACTGGCGGCGAAGAGCGCGGGCTGGGCATGGTGGCCCGAGCCGGCCTCGCTGGCGGCCGCCGCCCGTCTCCTGCTGGCCGTCGCACCGCTGGCGGCGCCCCTCGCCGTCGCAGGGCTGGCCCTCTCCCTCACTCCGGCTCGCCGGGCCCGCAGCGGTCCGCTGCCCGCGGCGTGGCTGATCGGCCTGCCGGTGGCTCTGTCCATGATCCGATCTCCTGCCGGCCCGCTGCTCGGCAACTTCGGGCGCTATCTCTATCCGCTGGTTCCGCTCGTCGTCCTGTTCGCCGCCGTGCTCCTCCAGGCGCTGGTGGATGTCGCCGGGTCGCGACCGACCGTGCTGCGCCTCGCCGGTGCGGTGGCCGCCGTCCTGCTCCTCGTCCCGACGGCGGCGAGTTGGGCGCCCGGGGCGCGGCTCTTCGTCCACAACGTTCGGGACGTCGAAGCCGGCGACGGTTCGGTCGCCCGCTGGTTGGCTCAGCGGGTGCCGGACGACGCGGTGCTCGCCGTCCACGACGTGGGCCGCATCGGCTACGAGGTGCCGAATCCCCTCGTCGACCTTGCGGGGATCCTGAACGCCGACGTCCGCGCGGCCCTGCGCCGGGGGAGGATGAGCGGGCGTTGGCAGGAGGAGCTGCTGGCCGTGCTCGAGCGTCGACGCCCCGACTATCTGGTGGTGTTTCCGCGGTTCGTGCCGTTCGTCGAGGCGCCTGGGGTATCGTTCCGGCTGCTGCACGAGGTGGAGATTCCGGGCAACATCACGATGGGCGACGATCGGATCGCGGTCTACTCGACACCCTGGACCCGTCGGGCCCGGCGCGGGGATGGGCGATGAGCTCGGTTCCCCAGTTGGACCTCTCGCGGGCCGCGCGCCGACTCGAGCCCGAGCTCTCGCAGCGCTGGAGCTCGCTCGTCGACCGCACCGCCTTCATCGCCGGCGCCGAGGTCCGTGAGCTCGAAGAGCGCTTCGCCTCCTTCCTCGGCGCCGAGGCGGTCGTCGGTGTGGCCAACGGCACCGACGCGCTGGTTCTGGCCCTCCGCGCTCTCGAGGTGCGCCCGGGCGACGAGGTCATCGTGCCGGCGTTCTCTTTCGTCGCCTCCGCCTCCAGCGTGCGACTGGTCGGCGCGACCCCCGTCTTCGCCGACGTCGAGCCCGACACCCTGAACCTCGATCCCGCGAGCGTCGCGAGCCGGATCGGCGAGCGCACCGTCGGGGTGCTGGGTGTCCACCTCTACGGCCATCCCTTCGCCGTCGACGCGGTCCAGGCGATCTGCCGCGAGCACCACCTCTGGCTGCTCGAGGACGCGGCTCAGGCGCACGGCGCGCTCTGGAGGGGCCGCCGGGTCGGCACCTTCGGCCGGCTGGCCACCTGGAGCTTCTACCCGACGAAGAACCTGGGTTGCTTCGGCGACGGCGGGGCGGTCTCGGGCGAGCCCGAGCTGGTGGAGCGCGTCCGGTCGCTGGCCAATCACGGGTCGCGCGAGCGCTACGTGCACCTGGAGATCGGGACCAACAGCCGGCTCGATGCGCTGCAGGCGGCCGTGCTCAACGTGAGGCTCCCCCTGCTCGAGAGCGACAACGCCAGACGTCGCGACCTGGCGGCGCGCTACCGCGAAGGTCTGGCGGGTCTCGACGGGCTGGATCTGCTCGCCGTTCGCGACGAGGCGGAGCCCGTCTTCCATCAGCTCACCGTGCTCACCGACCGGCGCGACGGCCTGCAAGCTCACCTTTCGGGAGCGGGCATCGGCTCGGCCGTCCACTACCCGGGAGCCCTGCACCGCCAGGGCGCGTTCGCGGATCTCGTCGTGGGTGATCTGCCGGTGGCGGAGCGGGCGGCCGGACGCGTGCTCTGCCTGCCCATGTTCGCCGAGCTGCGCGACGACGAGGTCGACGCGGTGTGCGCGGCCGTGCGGGAGTACTTCTCCGGTTGAGCCTCCGCCGGTGACCTCGATCCGGCACTGGAAGCTCGCGCTCCTGCTGCTACTCGGCCTCCTCCATCTCGGTGCGGCCCTCTTCGTGACGCCGGCCGGGCACCTCTCGATCGACGAGGTGACCTACGACCTGATGTGTCGCAATCTCGCCGCAGGCCGCGGGGTCGAGATCGCCAACGGCGATCGCGAGCGGCCCTCGCCGGAGCTCGCGATCGCCTCCCTGGTCGTGGCCCGCGGCCGGTTGGTGGCGATGCCGCCGCCGTTGTTTCCGCTCCTCGTCTATCCCGGCTGGACCGTACTCGGCTGGCGGGGGGCATTCGTGCTCAACGCCCTGGCCTTCTGCGGGACCCTCGCGTGCACCTGGCTCCTGGCGCGAGCGCTTTGGGACGCGGAGGTGGCGTCGAACGCGACGTTGGTGCTCGGGCTCGCGACCTTCCTGCCCGACTATGCCCAGGCCGGGTGGCCGCACGCCCTGACGACCTTCCTGCTCACCGCCGCGCTGCTGGTCGCCTTCGGGACGAAGGGACCGCGGAGGAGGCGGGGAGGCGACGGAGACGGAGATCGCATGCCCCTGCGGCGGAGCCTGGTGGCCGGACTCCTTCTCGGGCTCGCGACCGGCGTGCGTCTCGATGCCGTCTTCCTGCTGCCGGGCCTGCTCCTGGGCTTCTGCCTGTTGGAGCGACCGGTGCGCCGCATCGTCGCTCTGCTGGTCGGTCTCGCACCCGGTCTGGCGGCGCTGGCCTGGGTCAACCACCTCAAGTTCGGCAGTTGGTCCCCGTTCACCTACGGCGCGACGACCGGCGGTCTGGTCGCAGGGCCCGGCCCCTACCTGGGAGTGGCGGTCATCGGGACGGTAACGCTGGGGATCGTCGCGATGTGGCTGCGGGTGGATCCCGGGCACCGGCGCGCGGCCTGGGCGCTCACACTCGCGGGGGGTATTGCCCTGGTCGCGGTCGCGCCGTCCAGGGATCTCCTCGCCTCCTGCGCGACGGGCTTCGCGCAGCTCGTCGTCGACCTGCGCCTTCGCCCGCTCGGGATCGTGGAGCCGGTCCTCGAGCGCACGGCCTCCGGTGCGTTGCTCTACGCCGGTGGCTTGAAGAAGGCGATGCTGCAGAGCTGCCCGTTCCTGATCCTCGTCCCCGCGGCGTTGATCGGGCTGCGGAAGGGCGATCGGCGGCCGCTGGTCGCCCTCCTGCCGACGGCGGGCTTCGTCGGCGTCTACTCGGCGTTCGCCTGGCACGGAGGGATGTCGCTGAATCTCCGCTACTGGACTCCGGCGCTGCCGCTTCTGGCGCTCCTGGTCGCGGTGGCCATGCGGGAGCTGGGGCTCGAGCGGCGCCTCGTTGCCCCTCTTCTGGGCGCTCTCGGGTGTGCGGCCCTGTTGGGCCCGGTGCTGCGTCTCGACTCCGTGGGACCGGCCGCGCTGGAGCCCTGGCTGCTGTCGGCGCCGCTTTGCCTGGCCTTGCTCCTGGCGGCGACGGCGCTGGGGGCGCGAAGGCTGGACGCCCTCCGTGCAGCGTGTGCCCTGCTCTTGGGGGCGGCCCTGACGTGGGGGGCCCTCACGACGCACCTCTACGATCTTCTCTGGTCGGCGCGACAGCGCGCCTCGACCGTCCGAATGGCCGCCGAGATCGGACGCGCGGTACCGGCCGGGTCACTGCTGGTGAGCCCCTTCGTCGTCGGGCTCGGGAGCCTCGCCGGCCGCGGCGGCCGGGTCGTGGCCGACCCGACGCGAGACGGCTTCGAGGATGCCGTCCGGCTGGCTCGAGACCACCTGGCGCGGGGCCGACCGGTTCTCGGCCTGATGGATGAGACCATGTGGCGCCGGTGGCTCGGCACTCCGGAAGCGGCGGGGCTCGAGCGGACGCGCCTCTGGGCTCGTGGCGGCGTGGTTCTCGGGAGGGTCGAGAGCGCGGGTTCCCGCGACCGATCTCAGTCCCCGGCCGCCGCGGCGACCGGCGTCAGCGGCGGAGGGTAGAGTCCCGCCTCCCAGAGCTTCTCGCCGTAGTAGGTGAGCTGCCGGCCGAGGAACGAACGCAGGAGCAGGGCGAGCCGTTGCCCCTCCTCCGGAGCGGTGGTGGAGAGGTCCCGCGTTTCTCCCGGGTCACGTGCAAGGTCGTAGAGCCGCGTCGTGCCGCGGTCATGGTCGACCAGCAGCTTCCAGTCGTCCAGGAGAATGCCGTCCTGGGCCACGATCCCTTGATTGCTGAAGGGGAAGGCGCGGCCCGCCGCGTCGTAGGCGCCGTCCAGGATGTCGCCCCGGCCCTGGAAGTTGCCGTGCGCAGGCAGGCCGAGGAGGGTGAGCACCGTGGGAGCGACGTCGAGCAGGCTGACCGGAGCCTCGACCCGGCCTGCAGCGAGTCCGGGCGCCCGGATCATCAGCAGGGAGCGCACCTGTTCTTCGTGGAGTGACGTGCCGTGGGTCGGCACGCCGTGCTCGTAGAAGGCCTCGCCGTGATCGGCGGTCACCACGAGGATCGTGCGCTCCCAACGCCCGGTGGCGTGCAACGTGTCGATGACTTCGCCGAGCCAGCGGTCCGCGTACGCCAGGGCGTCGAAGTACCGGTTCTTCATCACCGGGATCGCGTCCTGCGGGTACTCGACGAACGTGGCGGGGAAGTCGAGGGCGGTGGGCGTGAAGGGCTCGGGGGCTTCCGGAGGCGCCTCGTAGGGGAAATGCGTGGCCTGGAAGTTGAGGTAGGTGAGCAGGGGGCCGTCCCCGACGGCCGTGAGCCACCGTCGCCACTCTTCGACCGGCGTCTCCTCGAAGACCTTGGACTCCGCCCCGTCGCCGCGGTGGCGGGCGGTGGGCCAGTCGGGGGCGTGGCGCAACACGTCGAGTTTCCCGGTGTCGAGGTAGCGGATCATGTTGCCCCAGCGCTCGTTCTGGGTGGAGAAGAGCGCCGTGGTGTACCCGGCGGGCTGCAGCGCGTCCCACAGCAGAGTCCGCGGATAGGCCAGCTGCAGGTAGAAGTCGTGCCCCGGGTACTTGCGGGGATGGAGGAGGAGAGGACCGCCATCTGGGCGTAGTCCGAGTGGGTCGACACCGCATAGGCGCGGGGAAAGAGGACGCACTCGTTCGCGAGGTCGAGGAGCCGAGGCGCCGCCGCCGGCCGCTCCAGGACGCGAGGCCACGACAGGGACTCGAACATCACCAGCACGACGTCCCGAGTCGGCTGCGGCTCCGGAGGGTTCCACGGCTCGATCGGGGTCCTCCCGCACTGCGTTCCGCGGTCGTTCCCCCTGTTTGGGGCTCGAGGCCGAAGGCCGGGGTCCGCCCGGTCGTCCAGTGGGCCTCCGGGACGAGCTCGCGCACCAGACGGCCGAGGGCGGGCTGCAGGAGCCAGAGCAGGGCCACCCCGGCGAGCCCGCCGATCCAGACCGCCGTGAGCGCTCGCCGGGAGGGCAGCGAAGGCCGGCGCCAGCGAGCCAGCAGCCAGGCGAACAGGACCGTCAGCACCGACCACGCGAGTGGGGGCGCGACGAAGAGCAGGACCTCGCGCGTCGTTCCCTCGGCCATGACCTGGCGCCAGCTGGAGTAGGCGAACCACAGGTCGGAGCGACGCAGGTGCACTCCCGTGGCGCGGAGCTTGAGACCGGAGAGCGCGGGGATCAGCACCAGCAGGGCGAGGCCGCCTCCTTTGACCGCGTCGAGGAAGGGCCGTCGGCGCGCCGTCGGCAGGCAGTGCTCGAGGAGCGCGTTGAGCAGGATCAGAGTGGCCGTCTCGATCGCCGCCAAGAGGATCAGGCCCAGGGCGACGGGCAGCCAGAGCGCGAGTCGGGTGCGGCCGAGGTCGACGGTCGCGGAGAGGCTCGTCAGCAAGCCCGCCGCGTGCAGCGCTCCGGCGAGACCGAAGGCCGGCCACTGGCTGACGACGCGAGGCGAAGAGCTCAAGCGGATCCGGCCCTCATCCCGTGGGTACTCCGTGCTCGAGATCCGGAGGCGTCGAGGCGCGGTAGCGCGTGAGGTCCCCGAGGGCGCGCGCGAGCAGGGGGCTGCGGTTCTCCCGGTAGCACTCGACGCGGGAGGCGAGTATCGCGTCCTCCCAGGGGACCCAGGGCTCGAACGGGCGGAGCGCCTCCTCGCAGAGGGCGGGGAAGTCGAGAATCCGGGCGAGGTCGAGGAGCGTGCGCCGACGCTGCTCCTCTTCGAGGTAGACCGGCAGGGGGAGCCGCAGGGCGTCCCACAGCCGCCTTCCGGACGCCGGATCCTCACGCGCCACCGTCACCGAGCGCTCCAGGCCGCGGCGCAGGGTCTCGGGAAACACCCAGGGATCGTCCGCCAGGCCGTGAAACGCCTCGACCAGGGCCGTCGCCGTCGCCGGCCAGTCCTCCTGCGCGGCCCCCCAGGCCGCCCGGGAGAACCTGGCGTCCGAGGGGCGGGTGCGCGCGAGCTCTTCGATCCGCTCCAGGGCGCCATCCCGACCGGCCGACGCTTCGCACTCCGCGAGGAGAAGGACATCGATCGGTAGCGTCGGATCGCGGGGTTGAAGGCTCCAGTGAAGGCAGGCGAGGCCGAGGTCGCCGGCGCGGAAGGCCCGCCGCGCCTCGATCCGCGAGGCCAGGGCGGTGGGGGCCGAGTCCAGGCGTGCGGGAACGCCTTGCAGGGCGACCATGCGCGCCATCCGCGCATCGATGAGAGCGATGGGATCGAGGGCCGCCTCGACGAGAGGAGGGAGCGAAGCGTCGCTCCGGAAGGCCAGGGAGCGGAGCTCCGAGATGTCGAAGAGGCCGAGGCGCCCGAGGTTGCGAGCGAAACCGAACTCGAGGATCGGCCGATCGTCCGTGTTGACGCTGCCCCGCGCACCGACGGCGATGGCGTCGGCCAGCCCGCCGGTGGCCACGTAGCCGGCGTAGAAGCCCTCGAGCCCCTCGACGCCCCAGACGCTCGACAGGGCCTCGCGCCACGGGCTGGCGCGGAGCGTGCGAGCCAGTCGCCGCAGATCGTGCCGGATCCGCTGCGGCGAGGCGACGAGCAGAAGGTCGTTGCGGCCGACTTCCCAGGACTCGACGACCGGGAAGACGGATCGCAGGGTCGCGTAGGCCGTGCGAATGACCTGCGGATCGACCTCGTAGCCCTGCAACCATTGGAGCAGCAGTCCTCCGGGCGCCAGACGGTCCCGCACCGAGCGGTAGAAGTCCGCCGTGAAGAGGCTCGCGATGCCGGCCCGGTAGGGATTGGAGGGCTCGGAGAAGATGATGTCGTAGGTCTCGCGCGCGGTCTGCAGGACCTCGCGTCCATCGCCGGAGAGGAGGTGGACTCGCGGGTTGTCGAGGACGTTCCGATTGACCGGCGCGCAGTCCATCGCCACTCGCCGGATCGCGGGCTCGATTTCGACGACGTCGACCCTCTCGATGGTCGGGACGTCGGCGAGCCATCCCGCGGTGCTGCCGGTGCCGAGGCCGATGACCAGCGCACGGCGGGGAGCGGGATGCAGCGCGGCGCCGATCAGACCGCTCATGACCTGGGTCGGGGCGTCGGTGCGGGCGCTGCCGTCGGCCTTGCCGTTGACCAGGAAGGCATACTCGCCGAGCGCTTGAGCCGCGAGGCTGCTCTCGACGCCGTCCTGAGACCAGAGGATCGCGCGGTTCTTCGCGTGCACGGCGTCGGCGAGAGGCATGGGACTGGAGTCGTCGAGCTCGACTCGGCCGGCCCCGATGGGGCTGTGCCGCCAGAAGGCCGTCGGTCCCGAAGCGCACAGCAGGACCACCGTGGTCAGTGCCAGGAGCAGTGGCTTTCCGAGTCCGCCGGCGGCGGCGCGATGGGCGGTCCAGAGAAACGAGACCGAGAGGACGAGCAACACCGCAGAGGCGAGCCGCCAGGCGGCTACGGCGCCCAGCAGGGGCAAGGCGCCGAGCCCGCCGGCGAGGCTGCCGGCCACGGCGCCGAGGGTGTTCCACGCATAGGCCCTGCCGACGTCCCTGCCGAGTCTCTCGCGCCCGCGGCCGAGGAGGGCCACGAGCAGCGGGAATTGATACCCGGCCACGATCGCGGGGGCCAGCACGACGATCGCGCTCACCGCCATCCAACCCGCAACGGACCCCCGGAAGCCTCCGGCCTGGAGCCCGTGGAGAACGTGTGCCAGGAAGGCGAGCCGATCGCCGAAGGCAAGGGGTAGGGTGACGAGGAGCGCCTCCAGGCTGCAGGTCGCGGCGAAGGAGGCGGCGTCAGGTGCTCGGGTGCGCGCCCTCCGCGCGGAGAGGGCGCCGCCCGTTCCGATGCCGAGCAGCACCAGGGCGAGGATGACGCCGAAGGTGTACGACGAGCCGCCGAGTAGCGGGGCCAACATCCGATACCAGACGAGCTCGAGCAGGAAGAAGGCGAAGCCGACAGCCGTCGCCGCGGCGAGGACGAGGCCGGCCGAGAGAGTGCGGTTCTCGCCCTCTTCGTCCGCCGTGCCGGACGTGATCCACTCCCCGTCGCTGCGCCGGGCCATGAGGCCGGCGGCGACCGCCACCAGGAGATTGACCCAGCACGCCGTCCACAGCGTCAGCCGGAGGCCGAGACGCTCGAGGCTCCAGAGGGTGGGGACGAGCACGCCCACGACCGCTCCCAGGGTGTTGGCGGCGTAGAGCGCCCCGACCGTGCGTCGTCCCCTGTCGCCGGAGGGCAGTGCGCCGCGCACGGCCGCGGGCAGAGTGCCCCCCATCAAGAAGGTCGGGATGCCCAGCACGAGGGTGGAGAACGCCACTCGCACCGCCGTCCCCCCGCCAGACCGAGAGCCGGGGTCCCGCCCAGAGCCCCGTAGACGGACCGAACGAGGTCGACCAGCCATGGCGAGGCGAGGGCGCTCAACGCGATGCCGATCTCGAGCCGGGCGTAGAGGGCGAGAGGGTTGGGGTGACGGTCGGCTCGACGGCCCCACCAGAGGCCCCCGAAGCCCAGGCCCGCCATGAAGATGGCGGTGACCACCGCCGTCGCCGGCGTCGAGGCGCCGAACACCAGGCGCAGGTAGCGGAACCACAGGACTTCGTAGGTCAGGGAGCAGACGCCCGAGAGGAAGAGGAGTCCCAGGAGTGCGGAACGCCTCGCGTTGCCGTGCGGGTCGGTGAGCGGCGGCATCCGGGCGTCAGCTCCTGGCGACGAGGAAGAGTCTCGCGCGAAAGGTCTCGCCGAGGCCCGCCAGCAGGTGGAGCGGTCTCAACAGCGGATGATAGTGGGCGAGGTGGCGGACCCGGATCGCGCGAAAGCCGGACTCTTCGAGCAGTGAAACCAGGGCCCCGGCTTCCCGGACGGCGATGTGCTCGGGGAACTGGGTGAGGAGACCGCGCTCCTTGAGTCGCTCGAGCAGGAAGGCGAGGTTGGGTGTGTGGAGGTGCAGCGGTGCACCCGGCCGCAACCGGTGAGCGACGGCACGGAAGATCCTGCGGAAGTCGTCATCGTCGACGTGCTCGACGAAGTCCAGTGCGAAGGCGGCGTCGAAAGGAGCACCTTCCGCCTCCAGGAACGCCTCGATGTCGGAGCAGACGAAACGGCCGCCGAGGAGGCCCAGCCGTTCGCTGCGCTCGCGCGCGGCGGCGACGAAGGTCTCTGAGAAGTCGACGCCGACGTAGCTTTCCACCCGGCCCTGGAGCAGGTCGAGGAGCAGACCGTTGCCGCAGGCGAGATCGAGAACACGGGCCTGCCGCGGCAGCTCGAAGAGAGGGGCCAAGCGACGGAGCCGCCGGTCCGGGGCATCCGGAAAGCGGGAGACGTACTCTTCGCCGTAGAGCCGGCGCAGATCCTGGGTCGTTGCGGAGTCTGAGTCGACTGATCGGTCCGCGGGCATCTCGATCGGTGGCCGGAGGGGCGTGGCGCCGATTCCGTCTCGGGCGCTCGGATGCTAGCGCAGCGACTCCTCGACGGCGCTGCGGTAGGCCTCGAGTGTCGCCTCGACGGCCGTGTCCCAGCTCAGCCCCGCTTCCTCCAGTCGACGCCGCGCATCGTGGCCGAGCCGTGAGCGGGCTGCGGCATCAGCGAGCAGGCCCTCGATCGCGGCCCTCATGCCGGCGGTGTCGTCCGGTTCCACGAGGCGAGCGGCTTCCCGTCCCAGGAGCTCGGCGGGATATCCCACCGTCGTGGTCACGATGGGAAGCTCCCACGCGGCGGCTTCGAGGGTCGCCAGCCCGAAGGTCTCGACCGCGGTCGCGGAGACGTAGAGATCGGCCTCGGCGAGGAGCTCGCCCACCGCGCCCGTGGGCACGGCTCCGGCGAAGCGCACCGTCCACGAGGGTCCGAGCCGCCCCGCCAGATCCTCGAGGCGCTTCCTTTCGGGTCCGTCGCCGACCAGGACGAGCTCGCCACGGCGGTCGAGATCGATCCCGGCGAGCGCCTCGAGCAGGAGGGCGTGCCTTCGTTCGGGTACGAGTCGGCCGACGGCGATCAGCCGCGGCGCCGCCCGGTGCCCCAGGCGTTCCCGGCGTGCGGCACGCACGCGATCGAGCTCTCCGTGCTGCGGGCCGTCGACGCCGTGGGGCACGAAGCGGCAGTCGGAGGCTCCCAGCTCCAGACAGCGCCGGCGGAAGTCCTCGGACGGCGTCAGCACGACGTTCGCGCGCCGGATCGCGAAGCGCGTCACGCCTCCGACCGCGGGCGGACGCACCCCCGGGTGGAGGTCGCTGCCGTGGACCGTGACGACGACCGGACTCCGATGGAGACGCCGGGTCGCGACCGCGAGGGCTCCGAGCACGCCCCAGTGAGCGTGGATCAGCCGGCTGCCTCGGCCGCGGCGGACGATCGCGATCGCGAAGACCAGGAGGAAGAACGGGAGCTCGAGCCAGGCCAGAGGGTGGTGCCGGAGGTTGGCGGGGATCCCCGAGCCGTAGGCCAGACGCTGGAGGGCCGCCGGGATGAAGTAGCGGAGGCGACGCACGGGGACGGCCCCGAGCCGCTCCTGCCGGCGAAGTCCCCGCTCGTGGGGTGCGAGGACCTCCACGGCGAGCCCGGCATCGGCGAGACCGGCGGCCAGTCGCCCGACGAAGTGTCCCGCCGAGTCTCCCGGCCGGCGGGGAAACGAGCTCGAGACCATCAGGACGGGGCCGTCGGCGGGGAGCTCCGCGAGGGGGCTCTGGCGGCTCGGGTTCACGATGTCGGCCCTGGATCGGCGCTGCCGAGGCGAGGCGCCAGTATACTGACGGCTCTTCGCCCACGGCCCGATCGCTCTCTCTTGCAACCACGCGAATACTGGGAGTCCCGGCTCGAGCGCGACCCGGGGCTCACCGGGACGGGCCATCGAGCCTTCGACGGCCGCTACAACGCGTGGCTCTACCGGGCCCTGCGCGAGGCGGTCGAAGGCGTCCTCGACGAGCGCGGGCTCGAGCTGGCCGGCCGCTCCATCCTGGACGTCGGCAGCGGCGGCGGCTTCTGGCTCGACGTACTGAGCGCGCGCGGGCCCGCTCGCCTGAGTGCCGTCGAGTGGACCCGCGTCGCGGCACGGCGTCTGGAGGCTCGGTACCCACGAGTCGACGTCCGCTGCGTCGACATCTCGAGCCCCGAGCTCGAGCTACCGGGTCCGTTCGACCTCGTGACGGCGATCTCCGTCCTCTTCCACGTCGTGGACGACGCGGCCTTCGAGAGGGCACTGTCCCATCTGGCGGCCAACGTCGCCCCGGGCGGCTGGTTGCTCCTCTCCGGGGTCTTGCGCAAGCGGCGTCTTCCGGCCGCCGCCCACGTCCGCTTCCGTCCGCGGTCCGCGTACGCCGAGCCGCTCGAACGGGCCGGGTTGGAGATCCTCGAGGTGCGTCCCGTCCTCTACCTGCTGCAACGCACCTTCATCCCCTTCGTGGGGCCGGCGCTGGTCAACTCCCTGCGCCTGGGAGCGCTGTTCTACCGGATCGATCGCTTCATGTCGCGGCGCCGGTGGCCCAACGGCTTCCAGCAGAAGCTGCTCGTCGCGCGGCGACCCCCGCAGGCCTAGGGGGCGGGGTCGGAGCGCCAGGGTGCCAGCAGCGCCGCCAGCAGCGCCGCCAGCAGGGTCCCGGTCAGACGGCGGATCCCGGCGACGGTGAGACCGAGCGCCACCGGGGCGCCGACGAGACCCGCTCCCAGCCCGACGGCGGATTCCAGGACGCCGAGGCCGGCGGGGGTGACGGCGATGAGGACCGAAAGCTCGGACAAGCTCGCCACGAGCAGCGCTTCAGCGGGAGTGAGGCGCCAACCCGCAAAGGCGAAGTAGGAGAGGAGCGTCAGGACCGCGACCCCCACGTAGAGGGTGAGCCACAGCACGAACGGGGCGCCGCCGCGCCCGGAGATCCTCCGCCAGCCGGCGAGGATGCGCCGCACCCTGGCCGCGATCGGCCCGTCCCCCGCAGGCTGGGGGAGAGGAACGGCGAGGAGGAGAGTACCGAGCAGCACGATCGTTCCCAGGGCGAGCCGCAGGCCGAGCGCCGTCTCTGCCGGCAGCGGGACGAGCCAGGTGGCCACGGCACCAGCCAGGGCGACCAGCAGGAACTGCAGGGCGTAGAGCGCGCTGGTGAGGCTCAGGAACCCGGCGAGATCGAGGTCGTGACGCTTCTTCAGATAGGCGGCGCGCAGACCCGTGCCGCCGAGCGAGGTCGCCACGTAGTTTGCCAGCGTCGCCCAGCAGACCAGGCCGACGGCCTCGGTCGGTGCCAACTCGACCTCGAAGCGCCGGCAGGCCTGGCGCAGGAGCATCGAGCGGCTCGCGATGAGGAGAATCTCGCCGGCGGCCGCGATCGCCAACCAGACCGGGTGGAGGTGCACGCCCCGCACCACGTCGTCCCAGTGGAGGAGAACGTAGCCGACCGCGAGCGCGATCAGGGCCGCGGCGAGGACCGCGGCCGCCAGGCGCCGGGCGATCCGTCGCTCGGGAGGTGGAGGCGACGCCGGCGCGAGCACCGTTCCTCAGTCGCCGTGGTCGCGGCGTTTGAGCCGGTAGAGGATCTCCTCCTGGTTGACGCGGAGGCGGACGAGCATGTCGGCCAGCACTCCGAGCGCCAGGGTCAGGAGGCCGGTGAGGCCGAGCCCTCCGCCCACGAACCCGGCCCAGATGTGGGGAGAGAACGCGCCGCTGCGCAGGTAGTGGACGAAGAGAAAGAGGAGGAAGCCGCCGCCGGCGGCCAGCAGCAGCGCCGCCAAGGCCGAGAAGAAGGTGAAGGGCCGGTAGGCGATGAAGGCGCGCGCCATGATCTGCAGGGAGCGCCACGCGTAGCGCGGGAGACTCGAGGCCACCCGGGATCGACCGAACTCGCGGGTACCCCGCACGGGCAGGGGCATCTCACGGATCGCCATACCCTGGAAGACGAGATCGAGGAACGTCTCGTGGGTATAGGTGAAGCTGCCGTAGAGGTTCATTCGCAGCAGCGCCTCGCGGGAGAAGGCCCGGAAGCCGCACGAGACGTCGTGGAACCTCTTGCCCGTGAGCCGATGCACGATGCGCGCGACCTGCCGGTTGCCCCAGCGCTTGATGGCCGGCATCTCGGGTACCAGGGAGGGGTCCAGGAACCGCGAAGCCGTCACCATGTGCGCCTCGCCTCGGACGATCGGAGCGATGAGCGCGGGAATGGACGCGGCGTCGAACTGCCCGTCGCCGTCGATGGTGACCAGAATGTCGGCCCCCTGCGCCAGGGCGTGGCGCACGCCGCTCCGGAAGGCTTCTCCCAGGCCGAGGTTCCGGGGGTGACGAAGGACGGTGGCTCCGGCCTCGCGGGCGCGGTCCGACGTGGCGTCGGTCGATCCGTCGTCGACGACCACGACCTCCACGACCGCGCCG
>JAWKHP010000021.1:0-53699 GCA_041394745.1 Thermoanaerobaculia bacterium
TCCAGGCGCTGGAGGCGCGGGCCGAGGGCGTCGACGAGGAGCGCGACGCGATCGCCCTGGCGCTGGCCACCCTCGCCGAGGCGGGCGAGTATCTGGTACGCCGGGAGGCCGCGGCCGCCCTGACGAAGCTCGGCGTCGAGGCGCCGCCCGTGGGCGAGGTCGAGGCGGGGGGCACGGTCGAGACCTACTCCGACCTGGTGCGCCGAGCCCGGGTCGAGCGCTACGTACGGCTGACGACCGAGCGCGGCGACGTCGACCTGGCCCTGGCCTGCCCCGAAGCGCCCCGGACCTGCCTCAACTTCCTGCAGCTGGCCAACCAGGGCTTCTTCGACGGGCTGACGTTCCATCGCGTGATCCCCGACTTCGTGGTCCAGGCCGGCGACCCGCGCGGCGACGGCATCGGCGGACCGGGGTACGCCATCCGGGACGAGCCGAACCTGCTGCGCTACGAGCGCGGTGTGCTGGGGATGGCGCTCTCGGGTCCCGACACGGGCGGCAGCCAGTTCTTCATCACCCTCTCCGCCCAACCGCACCTGGATGCGACCTACACCGCCTTCGGTCGCGTCGCCGCGGGCGAAGAGGTGCTCGACGCCATCGAGCAGGGCGACGCGATCTTGACCGCGGTGGAGATCGACGCCCCGGGGGGGCATCCTCTCCAGCCCCCGCGCCGACCCTGAGGTAGACTCCCGGCGCCCATGCTGGAGAGCCTCGGTTGGACGCTGCAGCTGCTGGCGCTGGTGCTCGTCGGCTCGGCGCTGCTCGTCGGACTGGCCTACGATGCGCTGCGCACCGAGGTCGCGCTGCTCGCCGTGGGGGGCGGCCTCTTCCTCCTGGGGCGCAAGCTCCAGGGCGGCTCCCGGTAGGCGCAGGCCCCCGCCGGAAGGGGGGCTCCGCCCGCTGAAACCTTCCCATTCCAGGCGCGTACCAACAGTGGCGATCGACCCCCAGGGACCGGACGACGCACAGATCGTCGAGGAGGTCCTGGCGGGACGTCAGGAGCGATTCGGTGATCTCGTCGAGCGGTACCAAGGGCGCCTGGTCAACTACCTCTTCCGCATGTTGCGGAGCTACGAGGAGGCCCACGACCTCGCCCAGGAAGTCTTCATCAAGGTGTACCAGGCGCTCGACCGGTATGATCCGCGATACAAGTTCTCGACCTGGCTGTTCCGGGTGGCGCAGAACGCCGCCATCGACCAGATCCGCAAGCGTCGCCTGCAGGTCGTGTCGATGGATCGCCCGACCGACGATGAGGACGACCGTACGTGGGAGTTCCCCAGCGACGACCCGAGCCCGTACTCGGATCTGCGCAACCGCGAACGGGGCACGGCCATCCAGCAGGCGATCGAGGAGCTTCCCTGGGAGTACCGCGAGTTGATCGTCCTGCGCCACTTCGGAGAGCTCTCCTACGACGAGATCGCGCGGCTCAAGGAGATGCCGCTCGGGACCGTCAAGAACAAGCTCTTCCGGGCCCGGCAGCAGTTGAAGAAGGGCCTCGAGGATTTCCTGGTCGACTGACAGCTTGGTGAGATGACGATGCGCGAGCCCGAAGAGAACACCTATCAGGAGTGGCTCCATCTCGAGATGGACGGCCAGCTCAGCGCCCTCGAGCGCCAACGGCTCGACGCCTGGACCGCCGAGGACGGCGAGCGCCAGGCGGAGAGACGGCGTCTGGCGCGGCTCGACGGCCTGCTCGCGAGCTCGCGGCTGGAGGTTCCCGCCGACTTCAAGACCGCCGTCCTCGAGCGCCTCCCGGCGGCCGGATGGGAATCGAGCCACCCGCGCAGCTGGACGGTGGCGCTGCTGCTGATGGCCCTGCTCGGCTCGCTCGCGGCGGCCTTCGCCGGTCTGGCCGCGGGGCACCTGGAACCGGCTTACTCGCCGGTGCTCTCGGCGCTGGGTGCAGTGGCCGGTCCCGGTGGCCGCCTCGCTGACCGCCGGGGCCGGGCTGCTCACCGCTTCGTGGGAGGGGCTCGGCTTGGCCGTTTCGGGCTTGCTCGAAGGCCGGCCGCTGAACTGGGTGGCCCTAGTCGCCCTCGTGGTCGGCGTCGACCTCCTGCTCCTGCGCCTCCTGCGGCGCCGGCGCGCTCCGGCCGCCGCCCGCCGAGCGACGACGACGGGGATGAGCCTCACGCGGCGGACGTCGCTCGAGGCGAGCTGCCTGGACGGCGGTCGTCTGGGCCCTGTCCACGTCAGCTTTCCTGCCCGCCCGCGGTGCGGCGCAGGAAGCGCTGCGGATCTCCGGGCAGCGTCGCCCGCTCGCAGGTCGTGGCCCTCGGTCGCGACCTGGTCGTGATGGGCGAGGCCTCGACCGACGTCGCCGCCGTCAACGGCGACGCCTGGATCCTGGCCAGGTGGGCGCCAGCGTCGTCGTGCTGGGTGGCGACGGCGGCTCGAAGGCCGCTCGGGTGGAGTGACGTCTTCGTGCTCGGCGGTCAGCTGCACGCCGCGCCGGGCACCACGATCGGCGGGCGCAGCGTCTACCCGAGCGTCGGCGAGGCCTGGCTCACCCTCCTCGAAGGGCCGAGCCTCGGTCTCCAGCTCTCGCCGGTCGTCACTCGCCGCCAAGCTCGCCCTGGTCGCCGCCCTGGCTGGCCTGGCGCTGCTGTTGCTCTCGACCGGCGGCAAGCAGGTGCTCGCCACCTCGCGCAGCGTGCGCGACGAGCCCGGCCGGGCCTTCGTCACCGGCCTGACCGGCATCCTCGCGCTCTTCCTCACCGCCCTCCTGCTGACGGCGCTCTGGGCCGCCTTCGTCGGCCTGCCGATGCTGGCGCTCGTCGCCTTCTTCGCCCTGCTGCTCAAGCTCTGGGGCCTGGTGGCCGTCTTCCACGCCTTCGGCGAAGCCATCGGCCGTTGGGTCCTGCGGCGTCGCCTCCTGCCGCTCAACGCGGCCTGCGTCGGCCTGGTGGCTCTGGGCGCGATCAAGCTCCTCCCCTGGTCGGCACCTTCGCCTGGTGGACCGCGACCTGGTCGGCGTCGGCGCCACCCTGCTCACCAAGTTCGGCCGCCGCAGGCCCTGGCTCCTGCCGGCTCCGGAGGCGGCAGGGCCTAGCGGAGGGCCGAGGCTCACGAGGTGCGGCTCCTGAGCGCCAAGGACGTTCGAGCCTCACGGTGCCTGCGAGGTGCTGCCTCGAGGTGCCAAGGACGTTTCCGAGCGATGTGTCGTGAGGGTGTGGGGAGGGTGGTCGAGAGTGGTGCGCCTGGACGTGTCGGTGGCGGGTAGGCGTGGAGCGGGAGGAAGACGCAAGCGGCCTCGGAGGGGCCGGAAGGGCCGGTTCGGAAGAAGCCCGCGAGTGATTCCGGTACTCTCCCGGCCCGCTCCCGATCGGCAACCCCGGAGACGGACGGCCCGTGGCCCGCAGTTGCGTCGTCGGTGGGAAAGCGGCCGTCAGCCAGGTCGGAGGGGACCGGTGCGAGAGGTGGAGGGATGGCTCCGGCAGGGGTGGACTTCGTGGTAGCGACCTTCGCGCAACCTTCGGCAGCGGAACGGTAGGCGTCGAAAGCGCGGTAGAGGCGCTTGAGCTCATCCCGGACTCGCTTGGACGCGGCGTGGAGCGTGGCGCGGGCGATCGTTCTCGACTTTGGCCCGTCGTGCGGGGTTCGGCGCAGGGCTCGCGCCGGCGATCCAGGACGGTGCGTCCGGTCGTTCTGGCCCGCTTCGATGACCTCTTCTTCCGATCTCGCGAATCAGCTTGCGGACGCGGCGCTTCGGCGCCGCTCGGCGGCCTCGATGTCGCACCAGCAGGAGGACGCGAGCTCCAGCTCCTCGTCGTTCGTGAAGGCGAGCTCGCCGGCGTCCTCACCGCGGAGAACGGCGCGGAACTGGGCGATTTGCGTTGGTCTGAATCCCGGTGACGGGCCGGCCTGTCGAGGAGCGCCTCGGTTCCGCGGGCACCGGGCCAGTGGAGCGGCGAGGCCACGAGCCCCTCCTTGACTCCACGAGAGCAGGTACCGCAGGCGACGACCTGGGCCTCCGGCTCTCGGAGACGGGGATGGCGTGGAAGCGGTGGGGAAAGACGGTGCCTGTCCAGGCGTGGGCGCGCTGCACCTCCTTGGCGACCTTCGACTTGAAGTCATGGGCGGCGGGCGTAGCTCGTGGCAGATGACGACGGTGGAAGTGATTGGAGAGGACCTTGGAGATCGGCGATCCGGAAGCCGTGGCGCTGAGAGGCCCGGAGCCAGAGCGCCGACGGCGACGGCGTTGATCCGCGGAAGGGCCGCAGCAAGTGGCGACTCTGCGACAGCGGTCTGTAGTCTCCGATCAGGCCGCTGCCCTCCAGATATGGCGAATGTCATCCACATAGACAAAGACGGATTCGGAACCCGCAACCTCTGGGTGTGGGGTCGATGGGCCGACATCGACCCGACCCAGCACGCCCCGATACGTCCTGCCATCCCCGATACGTCCCTGGCACCCCTCGCCGCCCGGCGCCTCGGCGCCCCGATACGTCCCCGCCCCGATACGTCCCCTGACCGATCCCTGGCACCCCTCGGCGGCAGCGCCCCTCGGGCGGCCCGAGACGAGACCGTCCCCTTGGAGTACTTCGGATACGTCGGCGTCGGCGCAAGCGCGAGCCGATGTACATGGTCGTCGGGGCGCGGGAAGCGCCCGCTTCGATCGCCGCTCTGTCGGAGTACGTCACTCCGCCCGCCGTCGACTGGAGAGTCCAGGTCGAGACGACCTGCGACGCCGACGTCCTCGCCGGAGACTCGGCGGGACGCCGGGGCGTCGGCCTGGGCGCAGCCGTTCGTCGACGTCGGCCAGGCGGTCCGCCGCGAGGCGGTGCTCGTCGGACCAGTCGCGCCGCCAGCTCGACGGCTCTCCGAGGGTTTCGACGGCCAGCCGTAGCTCGTCACGGGCCCCCTCCAGGTCGCCTTGGCGCTCCCGTACGGCCCCCAGGTCGGAGTGGGCTCGGGCGGCCCAGCGCGGCACCTCGTCGTCGGTCCCGATCAGCAGGACGAGCGCCGCCTCCAGCTCCGCCGCAGCCTCGTCGGGCCCGATCGTCGAGCAGGAACGCCAGCGAGCGGGCCGCGGTGTGGCCGACGAGAGCGTCGTCGCCGCCGCGCGCCTCCCGGCGGCGTTTCAGGTGCGCGCGGAGGAAGCGCTCGGCTCCGGCCGGATCGCCCGCCTCGAGGAGCATCTCCACCAGGAGGGCCTCGTCCCCCCAGAGGTGGAGGGCGTCGGGCGGGGCCAGCGCCCGTTGGGAGGCGGCGATCGCCTCGCGGGCTTCCGCCGCTCCCGATACGTCCTGGAGGCTGATCCGGGGGTAGAACCACCGACGCCGGACCGCTCCACACAGCCCGCTCGGCGAGCAGGAGGGGCGCGACCGTCGAGGATCGCGGCCTTCGGTAGCTCGGCGCCCCAGGAAGGAACCAGGCGTTGTTGGCCAGGACCATCGGGTCCGCGAACGGGTCCTCAGCGGTGTCGAGGGCGATGCGCCGGATCGTCGCCAGCTCCACCGCCTCGGCGTGCCGGCCGGTCTCCTCCAACCGGTTGCGGGGATTGCGCCGGACCATCGACGGCGTTTCGTGACCGGGTCCGAGGAGCCGCTCGGCGTCGGCGAGAGCCCGGCGGTAGAGGCGGACCGACTCTTCCGGCTCATCCCGCCGGGAGTGGATCACGCCCAGGGCGTTGGTCGCGTCGACCACCGCGAGATCGGGAGCGCCGGGAGATCGCTCTCCGAGGGCGATCACCTCCTCGAGGATCGGGATCGCCTCGTCCTCGCGCCGAGCCTGCACGAACACCTTGCCGAGCTCGTAGCGGGCGCGCTGGGTTTCCGGATGGGCGGCACCGAAGGCGGTCTCGAGGATGGAGAGCGCCCTGCGGGCGGCGCTCTCCGCCTCGTCGTAGTAGCGCAGGCGCCCGAGGGGTCCGGCGAGCTCCCACGAGGTCCGCCCGACGTCCGGATGGGCCGGTCCGAGCGTCTCCTCCTGGAGCGCCAGCACCTCGCGGAGAAGCTCGATCGACTCGGTGCGACGGGTCTGGCGTGTGAGCGCTTCGGCCAGTCGCCGCTTGGCCGCCCAGCGCAGGCGCCGAGCCTCGGGATGGGCCCGTTCGAGCCGCACCACGACGTCGCGCAGGGTCGCTTCGGCGGCGATCGACTCCCAACGGGCGCTCTGCACCTGCCCGAGGAGCATCTTGGCCTCCAGGGTTTCCAGGGCGTCGGGGCCCAGCGTTCGCTCCGCCAGGTCCACGGCTTCCGCGGCCCGTCGTCCCGCCGTGTCGAGGTCGCCTTCCGCGAGCGCGAGCTCGGCCCCGATCCGGCGGACGGCCGCCAGCTCGGCGCCGGCCTCCCCTCGCACCGAAAGGTCGTGCTCGGCCGCGGCGAGCTGCGCCTTGGCGGCCTCGTGATCGCCGAGGCGCAGGCGCACGTGCGCCAGGGTGCGGCGGACCGAGCCCACGATCTCCGGCTGCTCGCGGAGGGTGGAGAGGTTGCGTTCCGCGGCCGAGAGGACGTCGGCGACGGTGAGCTCCCGTCCTTGGGCGACCTCCGGATTCGCCGAGCCGATCAGCTCGTCCGTCAGGAAGCGGTTGATGGCGGCGGCGCGGGCCTCGGCACGCCGGGCCACCCGCGCCTGCCGGACGGCAACACCGAGGCCGACGGCGAGGGAGGCGGCGACGAGCCCCGCGGCGGTCACGGCGACTCGATGCCGACGCCAGAACTTGCGCGCCGTGTACGACCAGCTGCCGCGCGAGGCCTCGACGGGATAGCCCGTGCGGTACCGTCGCAGATCGGCCCGCAACGGCTCGACGGAGCCGTACCGCTCCTCCGGTTCGCGACGGGTCGCGCGGGCGAGGATGGCATCCAGGTCGCCGCGCAAGGCCGTGACCAGGGCCCGCGGCGACGTCCGCCGCTCACGGGCAGCGTCTCGGGCCGCCCGGGGCTGCAGACGGGCGACCTGCGTGCTCGCTCGCGGGATTCGGCCCTCGAGCAGCGCGCCCCGCCGCTCCTCCCCGCGGAGGCCGTCCAGGGGGTGCAGTCCGGTGAGGAGGCGGTGGAGGAGGACGCCCAGGGAGTAGACGTCGGATCCGGTCGAGACCGGCTCGCCGGCCACCTGCTCGGGCGAGGCGAAGTCGGGGGTCATCCATCGGTCCCCCGCCTGGGTGAGGCCGGCGCCGGGCGCGTCGTCGAGCAGCTTGGCGATCCCGAAGTCGAGCAACTTGACGTCGCCTGCGGGCGTGACGAGGATGTTGCCCGGCTTGAGGTCGCGGTGGAGCACCAGGTTCTGGTGCGCGAAGTGCACCGCCTCGAGGACCTGGTCGAACAGGCGGAGGCGTTCGTCGAGGGTCGCGCGCACCGCGTCGCAGTGGCGGTCGATCGGCTCCCCGTCCACGAACTCCATGGCGAAGTAGGGCTCCCCCTCCGGCGTCAGACCGCCGTCGAGGAGGCGCGCGATGCGTGGGTGCGCCAGCCGCGCGAGGAGCTGCCGTTCCTGGAGGAAGCGGGCGCGCGTCGCAGAGGAGAGCTCGCGCCGGTGGAGGAGCTTCAACGCGACGGTCTGCTCGAAGCTGCCGTCGTCGCGCTCCGCGCGGTACACGGTCCCCATGCCGCCCTCGCCGAGCAGAGCGCGCACCCGGTAGATGCCGATCCTCTCCGGGATCGGGGCCGTCGCCTCCCCACCGTCCGTCAGCAGGGCCGGCAGGTGTTCCTCGACGCGATCGCCCGCCGTCGTGTCGTCGAGCGCGCGACGCAGTGCATCGGCCAGAGCCGGGTGATCGCGGGCGAGTCCCTCCAGGCGCGGCTCACGCTCGGCGGCCGGGAGGTCCCACAACTCGTCGAGCAGGCGCTCGGCCACCTTCCAGTCCGAGGTCTCCATTTCAGGGCCGCGCCGCGTCGAGCTGGAGGCGCAGCCACGCCCGTGCCTTGATCCACAGGCGCCGCACGGTCCGCTCGGAAAGCTCGAGGGCGGCGGCGGTGTCCTGCCGGGTCATGCCGCCGAAGAACTGGCATTCGACGACCCGTCGCAGCCTGGGATCCTCGTCGTCCAGACCACGGAGAGCCTCGTCGAGGGCCAGCAGGATGTCGGCCTCGCGATCGGCGTCGGCCGAGTGGACGGACTCGTCGAGGGTGACCGGCCGCTCGCCTCCTCCGCGCTTGGCCCGGCCGCGCTTGCGGGCGCGGTCGACGAGGACCTGTCGCATGGCGGTGGCGGCGACGGCCATGAAGTGCTCCCGATCGTTGAATCCGCTCGGGCTGCCCGCCAGGCGCAGGTAGCTCTCGTGCACCAGGGCGGTGGTGTCCAGGGTTTGACCGGACAGGCGGAGCCGCCGCTTCTGTCCGCGGGCGAGACGTTGCAGGTCCTCGTAGACCGCGGCGTAGACGGCGGCCTCGGCGTCTCGGTCCCCGGCTCGCGCCTCGGCGAGGAGCTGGGTGATCGGCAGCGCCGCTGCCGGGCCGGGTCCGCGGTCGTGACGGCTCAAGGTCCGTTCCTCGGGCCGAACTGTAGCAGCGCGGCGTTCGCGGGCGCCGTCGAGGGGAGCGCCGGCGGCGCTACGGTACCGCCGGAGCTGCGCGCTCGAAGAGGCAGATGCCGCCCCAGACGCGCTTCGGGTTCCAGTCCGTGCGCTCGCGGAAGAGGCGGGCGAGGAGGGCGTAGAACCAGGGGAGCCGCCCGAGGCGGGCGGCGGCGTAGAAGTTGTTGTGGACCTCGAGCGGCCTCCAGCGGTGCTCCTCGAAGAAGGCCGGGCCCTTCTCGGGAGCGAACCTGAAGGGAGCCCCCGCCTCACCGACCTCACGGCCCCAGGAGCGGTTCATGAACTTCAGCAGGCCCGGCGAGGCGAGGTCGGTGGACCACCAGCGATAGGAGCCGCCGGCGTGGAGCTCGTCGGCGAGCGCGGTGACGTCGGCCTCGTCGAGGTACACGAGGAGGCCCTCGGTGATGACCAGGGCGCTGGCGCAGCGGGCGGCGACCTCGGCCAGGAGTCGGCGCCGGGCGGCGCCGTCCGCCAGATCCAGTGCGACTCGCTCCAGACGGCAGACGGGCCTCTCCTCGGCCAGGGCCGTCTCCTTGTGCTCGATCATTCCCGGGAGATCGACCTCGATCCACAGGAGGTCGGAGGGCAACTGCATCCGGTACGGCCGCGCGTCGAGGCCGGCGGCGAGGTTGAGCACCAGATCGGCGCCCGCCGCGAGGCGCTCGTCGACCATGCGGTCGAGGAGCGCGGTGCGCACGACCATGGGCCAGGAGAGCTTGCGCCCCCGCGGCATCGCGTCCAGCAGATCGAAGCCCCGGCGCCCGGCCAACGAGCGCGCGTACGGGTCGTCGAACAGGGCGTCCGCCCTCTCGCTCTCCTCGGCGCGGTAGGCCGCCACCCACAGCGCGGTGTCGGAGACGTTGTGCAATCGGCGGCCGGCGTCCTTCTTCATCGACCGACCCTACAGCCAGAGGGATGCGGCGTCGAGGGCCCGCTTCGGGTTGATTCGACCCGATCGATCCCATAGGCTCCAGGGCGGGCCCTTGGAGTCTCCAAGGGCCTTTCGGCAAGCGATCATCACCCCATGAGAGAGCTTCGCAAGGTCGGCGTCGTCGGCGCCGGGACGATGGGCCACGGCATCGCCCAGGTGGCAGCCCAGGCGGGCTTGGACGTGCGCCTGGTGGACGTCGCGCCCGCGGCCCTGGAGAGCGGGGTCGCCAAGATCGGCCGGAGCCTCGACAAGTTGGCCGCCAAGGGGAAGCTCTCGGCGGAGGACGCCGAGGCCGCGAAGGGACGCATCCGCCCGAGCGGCGATCTCGCGGATCTGGCGGACCGGGACCTCGTCGTCGAAGCCGTCGTCGAGCGCCTCGACGTCAAGGGGAAGGTGCTGCGAGAGCTCGACGGTGTCTGCGGCGAGGGGACGATCCTCGCCACCAATACCAGCTCGATCTCGATCACGCGGCTCGCGGCCGAGACCGGCCGACCCGAACGGGTCATCGGCATGCACTTCATGAACCCGGTGCCGCTCATGAAGCTGGTGGAGATCATCCGCGGGCTGGCCACCTCCCAGGAGTGCTACGACGCGATCGAGGCGGCGACCCGCGCCATGGGAAAGACTCCCGTCGAGGTGCGTGACGCTCCCGGCTTCGTCTCCAACCGGGTGCTGATGCCGATGATCAACGAGGCGATCTTCTGCCTGCACGAGGGCGTGGGCGAGGTGCCGGCCATCGACGAGGTGATGAAGCTCGGCATGAACCACCCGATGGGACCGCTGGCGCTGGCCGATCTCATCGGGCTGGACGTCTGTCTCGACATCCTCCGGGTGCTGCACGGAGGGTTCTCGGACTCCAAGTACCGGCCCTGCCCCCTGTTGGTGCGCATGGTCGACGCCGGGTACCTCGGGCGCAAGAGCGGACGCGGCTTCTACGACTACTCGGAGGATCCCCCGCGACCCTTCCACCCCCTGGGGGGCTACGCCTGACGGTGCTCTGTCAGGTCTGCGGCGCGCCCAACCCCGAGGACCGGGAATTCTGCGCCCGCTGCGGCGCCAAGCTGCTCGTCGTCTCGGGAGGTCTGGAGGACGAGGTCGAGCTCCCGGACGACGAGGTCGACGAAGAGGAGTTCTCCCTCGACGAGCACCTCCTCGAGCGCATCTCCATCCTCGAGGAGACGGTCAAGCGCACCGCCGAGACCTTGCAGCAGCTGCTGGCCGCCGTCGCCAAGCAGGAGCGTGCCCTCCTGATTCAGCAGACCAGCACGGCGACCTTGCGCGAGCTCCTCGAAGAGGCCCATCTGGTGCAGCACGAGGAGTGGCAGGAACGGCTCGAGGCCAGGATGGAGTATCAGCTCCTGGCGCTGGAGAAGCGCGAGGAATTCCTGGCCCGCAAGGAGCGCATGGCGGCACTCTATCGGGGCGACAAGCGCAAGGCCTTCGAGGACCTGCTGCGCGAAGCCGAGTACGCCGTGCAGGCCTTCGACCTGCCGCGCGCGGTGGAGAGCCTGGAGGCGGCCTCGCGCAGCGATCCGGCCAACCCGGAGCTCGCCTGCTTCCTGGCCGAGACCCTCTTCAACGACGGTCAGGGCGCGCGCGCATTGCCCTACTTCGAGCGCGTGCTGGCGGCCGACCCGCAGCACTATCAAGCCCTCGTCTACAGCGGCGTCATCTGCCACGAGATGGGTGACGCGGAGCGAGCCGAAGTGCTGTTGAAGCGCGCCGTCGAGCTCTATCCCGATCAGTTCCTGCCCAACTTCAGCCTCGGAGCCGTCTACGCGGGTGGCGGTGAGCTGGCGAAGGCCGTGACCCTGCTCGAGAAGGCCGTCGACATCGACGGAGTGCACCAGGCCCTCTACCTCCTGGGTAGCTGTCTCTACGAGATGGGCAAGGTGGGCGGTGCCATCGAGGCTTTGAAGCGGCTCGTGCGCCAGGACCCGACCTACGAGGAAGGGCATCACCTGTTGGGGCTCTGCTATCTCGACCGCGGCTGGCGCCGGCGGGCCCTGGACGCCTTCCGCCAGGCGCAGCGCCTCAACCCGAGCAAGATGCGCTACCAGGACCTCGTGCGTTACCTCTCCGGACAGGACGACTCGCCGCTGCCCGAAGTCGGCGACCCGGCCCGCGAGTGGCTCGACCGGGCCGAGGCCTTGACCGGCGAGCGTCCGGACGAGGCGATGGCCGCCTACCGGCAAGCGATGGACGCGGAGCCCGACAACCCGACGCTGCTGATGTCCTACGCCATGGCGTGCCTGCAGTCGAAGCGCAGCCAGGAGACCGAGACCGCGACCCGCCGGATCCTCGACCTCAACCCGGGCGAGATGCTGAAGGCCGCCGCGTGCGCGACCTTGATCGAGGCGCTGCGCAGCGAGGGTCGCTACCGCGAGGGAAACCGGGTGGGGCGCCGGCTCCTGCAGGAGGGCACGACCAACTTCTCGCGCACGATCGCCTACTACGAGATGGCCTTCAATCTCGCGGAGATGGAGGAGGATCTCGACCAGGCGCTCGACTACGCGCGCCGCTCGCTCGAGCTCTCGCCGGACGAGCTGCGGCAGTTCCCCCTGGCGGCCCTCGGGTGGGTCCACTACAAACGGCGCGAGTTCGATCAGGCCGTCGACTTCCTGTCCCGCTCGAGCGAGGTGGGCGTCTCCAGCACGACGCTCACCCACCTCGGGATGGCCCTGCTGGCCGCCGGGGAGGAAGGGGAAGCGCGAGCGGCGCTGGCCAAGGCCCGGGATCTCGACGGTGACGGCGTGTCGCTCGAGCAGAGGATGATGGAGTGCCTGAAGGCGAGCGACCGGCTGCTACGGCGGGTGCAGCACGGGCAGAGGGGATAGACGATGCGTTGGAGCCGGTACTACCTGTTCACCTCACGCGAGGATCCGCGCGACGCCGAGGTCGCCAGCCATCGGCTGATGGCGCGGGCCGGGATGATCCGCAAGGTCGCGGCGGGGATCTACAGCTATCTGCCGCTCGGATGGCGCAGCATCCGCAAGATGTGCGACATCGTGCGTCGGGAGATGGAGCGCGCGGGCTCGGTGGAGCTGACGATGCCCTCGATCCAACCGGCCGAGCTCTGGCGGGAGAGCGGGCGCTGGGAGCGCTACGGGCACCTCCTGCTGCGCATGCAGGACCGGCAGGGACGGGAGTTCTGCTACGGCCCGACCCACGAAGAGGTGGTGACCGACATCGTCCGGCGCGACGTCACCAGCTACCGCCAGCTACCCTGCAACCTGTTCCAGATCCAGACCAAGTTCCGTGACGAGATCCGCCCCCGGTTCGGTCTGATGCGCGGGCGCGAGTTCATCATGAAGGACGCCTACTCCTTCCACACGACGCAGGAGTCGCTGGAGGAGGCCTACGAAGCGATGCGCGCCGCCTACTGCAGGATCATCGAAGCCTGCGGCTTGGACTACACGATGGTGGAGGCGGACAGCGGCACGATCGGCGGCTCCTCCTCGCACGAGTTCATGGTGCTGGCGGACACCGGCGAGGACGCCGTGGCGCGCTGCCCCTCCTGCGGCTACGGAGCCAACGTCGAGAAAGCCCGCGCCGGGACTCTGCCGCCTCCCGAGGGTGACGGGGAGGGCGCGCTCGAAACGGTGGACACCCCGGGCAAGACCACCGTCGCGGACGTGGCGGCGCTGCTCGGAGTGCCCGCACAGCGCTTCGTCAAGACGCTGCTCTACGAGACCGAGAAGGAGATCGTCGCGGTCCTGGTCCGCGGCGATCGCGAGGTCAACGAGGTCAAGCTGAAGAACTACCTCGACGTCGATCACCTGCGCCTGGCGCCCGAGGAGAAGGTCCGGGAGCTGACCGGCGCCCCGGTCGGCTTCGCCGGTCCGGTGGGCCTGTCCGACGATGTCCGCGTCGTCGCGGACGAGTCGGTGCGCGCTCTCGAGGGCTTCGTCTGCGGCGCCAACCGGGCGGACGCGCACCACGTCGGTGTCCAATGGGATCGGGACGTCCGGGTCTCGGAGTGGGCGGACCTGTTGCTGGTGACGGCGGGCGACCCCTGCCCGCGTTGCGGGACGGCACTCGAGATCCATCGGGGCATCGAAGTGGGCCACATCTTCGACCTCGGGACGAAGTACTCCGAGACCATGGGGTGCACCTTCGACGACGACCAGGGCCAGGCGCGGCCGATGATCATGGGCTGCTACGGGCTCGGCGTCGGCCGTACCGTGGCGGCGGCCGTCGAGCAGAACCACGACGCCGACGGCATCGTGTGGCCGCTCCCCTTGGCCCCATTCCAGGTGGAGCTGATCGCGCTCAACGTGGGAGACGACGACGTGCGGCGCGAGTCCGAGCGGATCTACGACGAGTTGACGGCGGCCGGAGTCGAGGTCTTCTTCGACGATCGCGACGAGCGGCCGGGCGTGAAGTTCAACGACGCGGATCTGCTCGGTTTCCCGCTGCGCGTCGTGATCGGGGGGCGCGGGCTGGCGCAGGGGCAGGTGGAGCTGTCGTTGCGCAGCGACCGCGAGAAGCAGCCGGTCGCCCTCGCCGATGCCGTCTCCCGGGTCCGCGAGCTCCTCGCTCAGTCGTCCACGTAGCCGAGCGCCCGGAGCTCCCTCCCGAGCCGTTCCGCTTCCTCGTCGCGGCGGCCCTGGGCGCTGCGCCAGCGGCCTTCCATCTCGCGTGCCAGTCGCTGCAGCTCGGCCCTGCGAGGATGCTCCGGCGCCGGCTCCCCCGGTCCTCCGTCCTCCAGCCCGGGATAGCGGACGAGCTCCTTCGAGGTCATCCACACGAGCTTTTCGCCGGGGCCCCACCAGGCGATCGATCGGAGGGAAGCCGCTGCGACCACCGGTGCTCCCGAGGGAGCGCCGTCGAGGAGGAGCGAGTACGCCTCGAGGGCCGCGACGGGTCGCGTCAGGCTCGGCCGCGGATCGCGGTCGCTCTCGAAGAGCAGGGGCACGCGAGTCACCGATTCCCGAAGGTCGTACGGACCGTGGCCGAGGACACGATCTTCGCCGAGGCGCTCTCCGTGGTCGGAGGTCACGACGAGGCGATAGCCGTTGTCGAGCAGCCCGGCGCGCCGCAGGACGCCGAGGGTCCGCTCCAGCGTGGCGTCGGCGCGCTCCACGGCGTGGTCGTAGAGCCTGCTTCGCCGTTCGAGGAACGCCGCGCGCTCCTCCGCTCCGAGACGTCCCGAGTAGAGGCGCCGACGCAGCTCCCGCTCCGGGCCGCCGGATCGCAGGCCCGGTGTCTCGGGAAGCCAGGGGTGACCGGTGGGAACCGCGGCCCAGGGCATGTGGGCGTCGGAGATGTTCAGCAGCAGGAAGAGGGGCCTGGAGCGGTCCCTTTCCGCGAGTGCCGCGCCGAGGGCCTCGGCGAGCGCCTGCCCGTAGAGCTCGCCGTAGTCCATGGCCACCCGTCGCACCTCGAAGCCGCGGTCCAGACCGGCCTTGCCGAGGAGCGGATTCCCGGACACCAGCATCGTCTGGTAGCCGGTCAGCTGCAGGGGGAGCGTCCCGAGCTCCACCGAGAGCGGGGCAGGGCGGCGGAAGCCACCGATGCCGGCGCCGTGCTCGGGGTAGGAGAGGCCGGTGAGGAAGCTGGCGTGGGAGGGGATCGTCCACGTCGCGGGCGCTTCGGCGAAGCAGGTGAAGGCAACGTCCGGCCGGCCGGCCAGCTGCTCGAGGTGGGGACTGGTGGGCCTTTCGTATCCGCAGGCGGACAGTCGATCTGCTCGCACCGTGTCGAGCACGATCAGGATCAGGTCGGGTCGTGCGGGAGCGCAGGCCAACGCCAACGCGAGGCACGGGCCGAGTCGCCGGAGCGTCGCGCGGTGCCCCAACGGTCGACGGCTCCTCAGAGGCGAGGCGCGTCCGGGCGGTGGAGGGCGACCCGGAGGCGCACGATGCGGTTGCCGGCGACCTCCCGTACCTCCGCCGCGACGGGGCCGATCGTCACCGCGTCGCCGACCTCGGGGCTGCGGCCGAGCTCGGAGAGAACCAGGCCGGCGATGGTGTCCTCGTCGCGCTCGGAGAGCTCGATCTCGAGCTCGTCCTCGAAGTCCTTCACCAGCATCGATCCCGCCACGTCGTAGACGTCGTCGTCCACGGCCACGAGCTCGGGCTCCTCGGTGTCGAACTCGTCCTGGATGTCGCCGACGATCTCCTCGACGACGTTCTCGAGGGTGACGATTCCCGAGACGCCGCCGTACTCGTCGAGGACCGCCGCCATGTGGACCTGGTCTTGACGCATGCGCAGCAGGAGCCTGTCGAGCTCCAGGGTCTCGGGCACGAAGCTGATCTCTCGCGCGATCTCGGTCAGGGAGGAGGGGGGCACGACGGAGCGGAAGAGGTCCTTGATGTGGATCAGGCCGAGAACCCGGTCCAGGTCTCCGTCACAGAGCGGGAACCGGGTGTGGCCGCTCGAGCGCGCCAGCTCCAGGTTGGTCTCCAGCGGTTGGGTGACGGAGAGGTAGACGACATCGCCGCGCGGGATCATCACCTGGCGCGCCGTGCGGTGGGAGAGCTCGAAGATGTTGTCCAGGAGCTCCTGCTTCTGCTCCGAGAGTCGTTCCGGATGGCTGGCGGCGAGCAGGCGTCGCAGCTCCTCCTCGTCGTGCCCGAGCTCGTGCTCGGAGGCCGGCTCGATCCCGAGGAGCCTCAGGATGGCGTTGGCCGAGTGGTTGAGCACCCAGATCGCCGGGTAGGTGACCTTGTAGAAGCCGTAGAGCGGAATGGCGACCCAGAGGCTCGTCGCCTCCGGCTTGCGGATGGCGAGCGACTTGGGCGCCAGCTCGCCGAGCACGATGTGCAACGTGGTGATCACGAGGAAGGCCAGGACGAGGCTGGCGTGGTGGACTGCGTCCGGCCCGGCCCCGGGGAAGAGGGCGATGGCGGGCTGGACGATCCAGGCGAACGCCGGCTCACCGATCCAGCCCAGCCCGAGGCTGGCCAGGGTGATGCCGAGCTGGGTCGCGGAGAGGTAGGCGTCGAGGTGCCGCACCATGTGGCGAGCGACGCGACCGGTGCGGCGGCCGCGCTGGACCCACGGGTCGAGCTGCGTCGGACGCACCTTGACCAGCGCGAACTCGGCCGCCACGAAGAAGCCGTTGAGCGCGACGAGGAAGAGCCCGATCGCCAGGCCCAGGCTCGGGTCGATCCGTGGGCCCTCGGCGGGCAGGGCGCTCGCCAGGAGGATGACCGGAGTCATCGGGCTCGCGCCGGCGGCACCGGCCTCCTACTCGGGGGGTCCGCGCCGCGTTGCGAAGAGTCGTCCATCGAACGCGCGGATGGTACCACGCGCGGCTCGGCCCGACCGTCCGGTCTCAGCGCTCCGGGACCTTCGGGCGGAGGGCGCGGCTGAACGGCTCCCCGTCGCCGCGACGCGTCTGGTAGGCCGCGAGCCAGGCTCGGTGCTCGGGAGTGTCGGGAAACGCCCCGGCGGGATCGGGGTAGGCCGCCATCCCGTGGTGGGGCAGGGGCTCGACGGTCGCCGACCGCCGGGTGTTGACGTCGGCGTCCTTGACCCAGCCGTCCGTGTAGAGCACCCAGTCCCGCCGCCAGCCGGCGGGGAGCTCCGGCAGCGACTCCGCGTCGAAGCGCACCGTCATCTCGTCGCCCGCGTTCATCACCACGTAGCGGTCGTCCTCGGCCGTCAGCAGCTCGCCGACCGGTCCGAATCGCGTGAAGCGCCCATTCATGTCGCGGAATCGGGGCCCGACGGAGACCCGCCCGTAGTCGAAGCGGTGGGGGCTCTCGGCGGAGGCTCGGGTCAGAGCGGAGAAGCCCCGGTAGTGGAGATCGGCGTCGCGTGGCTCCAGCCAGGTCGCCCGGCGAGGCCCGTCGGGCTCCCCGAGCGCCAGGCGGGCGGAGTCCCAGTAGATCTGCATCGAGGTGTCGAGCCGCAGCTCGAGGCGGCCTCCGCCGACCCGGCCGGTGAGGTCGACGACCACCGTCTTGTCCTTGCCGTCGGGGAATCCGACCCAGAGGTCGAGCGGTCTCCACGCGCCCTCCTCGCGGACCGAGAGCCGCGGCGGCACGGAGTCCCGGGAGGCATCCTGGGAGAGTGCCAGGTTGATGCTCGAATCGGTGGGGAAGATCCAGCCGGTGAGCAGCAGGCGCAGGCGAGTTCCATCCGGGACGTCGTCGAAGACGAGCTCCAACGAGTGCTCGTGCGTGACGCCCTGGTAGCGATCGAGGGGCAGGTCGCCGACGTAGACCCGGTCGCGATCGGAGAGCTCCCGCCGCACGTCCCGACCGTGGTGATCCACGGCTCGGCTCGGTGCCAGGCTGCGGTCCACCCAGTGGAGCGCCGGCTCGGTCGGGTGGGGCGGAGGGGTGAAGCGCTCGTCCACGACCAGCTCGCGCTCCTCGGGGTGGTCGACGGCGAGCAGACGGAGCCGGTCCACGTAGGCGGCCTCCCAGAGCTCCTCGGTCACCTGCAGCCAGAGGCTCCCGGCCGCGGGTTGCAACGCCTCGCCCGGGATCAGCACGAAGTCCCGGGCCGACTGGTGGGGCGCGTCGCTCCCGTCCGGGAGGCGCATGCCGAGCGGGGAGCGCCACATGAGGTCGGTCACGAAGCGGAAGTCGTCTCCGTCCCAGGTGTAGAGGAAGGGACACGAGCCCTTGAGCACCTGCTCTTCGACCAGCGTCTGGCGGCTGGCGACGCGCGACCAGGTCTGACCCAGACCGTTCGTCCACACCACCCGGACCACGTCCGCTTCGCGCCGCGATCCGAGACCCAGATGGTTGACGGCGCCGTTGCCGAAGACGAGCTGAACGTCGCCCCCGACGCGGACCTCGATGCGGGTGAAGAGCCCCGCGGTGTTGTTCTTGGAGTTGTTGTCCGGAAGGCCGCGGAGTCGCAGGCGCAGCCAGTGGTTGCGGTCGCCGCCCAGGTTGTCCCAACGGTGCACCGTTCCGTCGCCGGCCAGGGCGAGCAGGTCCAGGTCCCCGTCCCCGTCCCAGTCCCCGGCCACGAGCTCGCGCGGGGCCGGCACTTCGACCTCCTGGCGCTCGGCCGAGAAGCCGCCGTTCCGATTGCGCAGGAGCCAGACGCCGCTCTCGCCGGCCACGATCAGATCCGAATCGGCGTCGTTGTCGAGGTCGGCGACCGCCAGGGCGCTCCACTCTCCCGCCGGGAGCCCTTCGAGCCTCGCGCGCTCCGGTCTGCCGCGGCGGCCGAGGAGCACGACGATCCCCGTCGGGGTCAGGACGGCGAGGTCGACGAGACCGTCGGCGTCGAAGTCGGCCGGCTCGAGATCGAGAGCCGGAAGGCCGGTGAGCCCCCAGGAGTCCGCCGCCGGCGAGAGCGTTCCCAACCGGTCGTTGCGCAGGGCCGAGAGTCCCTCCACGCCGTGGGCCACCAGGAGGTCGAGGTCGCCGTCGTCGTCGTAGTCGACGCTCCGCGCGTCGATCGAGTCCCGGGCCGGCCCCCCGACTCCCAGGTCGGCCGCCCTCTCCACCCAGTCGCCTCCGCGGTTCTCGAGATAGAGATCGCTCGCTCCTCGTCGTAGCAGCAGCAGGTCGAGGTCGCCGTCGTGATCGACGTCGACGGGCCGCACTCCGGAGAGGGCGGGATCGGGGACGTAGAGGCTTCGCCCCGGCTCGAAGCCACCCCCCTCGATCCCACGATGGAACACGAGGCCACGCGACGGCTCGAGCAGGGTCAGGTCGGGTATGGCGTCCTGATCGAGATCGAACCCCAGGACGTCGATGCCGCCGTCCTCGAGGGCCCCCCGGCCCGCTTCCTCCGGCCAGGAGACCGTCGCGGTCGCCGAGGAGAGCCAGACGGCGTCGCTCTGTGTCGCGTCGGTGACCCGCGCCAGGGCGGAGACGCCCGTGGCCACGACGCCCCCGTCTTGCAACGCCACGGCGATGTCCCGTCCGCCCTGCACGCTCCGCGGCAGGGGCGGCTCGAAGTCGAGCTGCGGGAACACCCCGATCCCCGGGGCGCGACCTCCCGCGACCTCGAGCAGGCCTTGCCGGTACAGGTCGGTGGGGCGCAGGAGGTTGCGGACCACCCGTGCCGCCGGCGCCGCCTCGCCGAGATCGTCCCCGAGGGCGGCCCGGCGCAGGGTGCGCGCGAAGTCCTCGAGGTTGCCGGAGAAGCCGTTGAGGCGATCCTCGAGGGCATCGACGGAGTCCGCGACGGCTTCGGCGTCGCCGGCGTCGGCGGCGGCCACCAGCCGATCGGTCAGGAGAACCAGATTGCCGGGCGCTCGACGTACCGCCTGGTCGAGGGCCGCGTGGGCCTCCGAGGCGCGTCCGGAGTCCTGCAGCCTCTCCGCCTTCAGATAGAACGGTCGGGGGTCGTGCGGATGCGCCGTCTCGAAGTCGTCGAGAAGCGCCGTCAGCCGCTCCTCCTCGCCTGCGGCCGCGACGATGCGGGCCGCGTCGAAGAGGACCTGCGGATTGTGCGGGGCCAGCTCGAGCGCTCGATCGACTGCTGCGAGAGCCTCCGTCGAACGCCCGAGCTGGAAGAGACACACGGCGCGGTCGACCGGAGGCAGGACGTTGTCGGGCAGCAGCTCCTCGAGCCGATCGAGCAGCGGCAGGGCTTCGGCGTAGGCACCGTCCTCGATGGCGGCCAGGGCCTCGCCTCGCAGGCGGGCGGCTTCGCGGAACCGGTCCTCCGCGGCAGCGGGTGTCTCGGCTGGCGAGCCGAGCCCCGCGCAGGCACCCGACAGCAGCCAGAGGCCGAGCAGGGCGAGCGGGCGGTGGCTCACGGACCGGGCGGTGGGACGACCTCGAATCCCGAGGCGCCTTGACGGACGAGGATTCGCTGGCCGGTCGATACGCCAGCCAGCTCCTGGGTTTCGCCGTTGGGCCAGCGGACCTCGAGCGTGACTCGATCGGCCGTCCCGAGACCGAAGTGCAGCGTCGAGGAGCTTTGCGAGAGATAGCCGCCGCCGCTGGTGAGGGCTCGCCAGACGTAGAGGTCGCCCGCACGGGCCGTCACCGTGGCACCGAACGGCTGGCGGGGCGTGGAGCGTTGCGGATCGCCTTCGAGGTCGACTTCCAGCCACGCCGGCCCGGCGCGACGCGCGACGTTCTCGAAGAGCCGACCGGCGGCCTGGAAGGTGGAGATGGCCACGTCGACGTCGCCGTCGCGGTCGTAGTCGAGGGCCGCGGCCCCGCGGGAGTTGATGCCCGGGAGCTCGAGGCCGGTGCCGTCGACGGGAACCGAGGGGAGGCCGGTGTCGTTGCGGAAGTAGTGGTTGGGCTCCCGGCCGTTGTTGATCGCGTAGAGGGCGTCCGGGTCTCCGGGCCGGCGGCGCATCTGGGAAAAGGTGAAGTAGTCCGTGAAGCCGTTCACCACCAGCAGATCGTCGTCGGCGTCGAGATCGCTGTCCAGGAAGAGTGCCCCCCACGACCACCCGGTGTCGTCGCCCAGGAAGCGCGGATCGTCGGTGCGCCGATACGAGAGCCGGCCGCCCTGGGCGTTGGAGAGCAACAGCGTGTTGGTCTCCTCGACTTCGTCGCGCGCCGGCTCCCACGACCAGATGTTGGTGATCAGGATGTCGGGCAGGGCGTCGCGGTTGAGGTCGGCAAAGGAGACGTTCATCCCGTGCCCGCGGTCGCCGGCACCCGTGGGGTCGGCCGCCGCCTCGAAGGTCGCGTCGCCGCGATTCAGGTAGAGCTCGTTGCGCCCGAAGTCGTTGGCGACGTAGAGGTCCTGATCTCCGTCGCGATCGCAGTCGCAGTGCGACAGGGCCTGGGTCCAGCCGCTGCCGGCGACGCCGGCGGCGTCGGTGACGTCCTCGAAGCGGAGGGAACCGCGGTTGAGATAGAGCCGGTTGGGCAAGCCGTTCGTCGAGTCGTCGGGCGACCACGGGTTCTCGCCCTTCAGGTAGTCGCCGAAGAAGCCGACGTAGAGGTCGAGGAGACCGTCGCCGTCGAAGTCGGCGCTGGTGGCGGGCCCGGCGATCAGGCCCTCGCTGCCGAGCCCGGAAGTGTCCGTGACGTCGGCGAAGGTGCCGTCTCCGCGGTTGTGGAAGAGGCGATTCGTGTCCCGCGCGTAGGTGATGAAGAGGTCGGGCCGACCGTCGTTGTCGAAGTCCGCGAGCAGGGCCTGTCGCGCTTCGCCGGCAACGCCGATGCCCGCCCTGTCGGTGACGTCGTCGAAGGTCCCGTCGCCGAGGTTGCGGTAGAGCGAGCAGCCCGTTCCGCCGCAGTAGAGCAGGTCGTCCAACCGATCCCCGTCGACGTCGCCGGCCGTGACGCCGCCCCCGCTGAAGGTGGGCGCGACGGTGCCGTAGCGACGGAAGAGCGACAGCCAGCGCGACGTCACGTGCCGGAAGCGGATGCCGCTCTCGTCGGTCCGGTCCTGGAAGAGGGTGCCGGGTGCGACGTCGGCGAAGGTGGCATCCACATGCGGGCCCTTCGCGGCGCCGTGCGCCGCGGCGCGCTCGGCGATCGCCTTGGCCGCGTCGCGGAGGTGCCGGCTGTCCAGGGCCTCGGCATGCTCGGCGGCGGCGATCTCGCCACCGAGTCGCAGGAGCAGGAGGTCGTAGGTCTCGAGCCCCAACGCCAGGATCGACGCTCCCTCCTCGGAGAGAGGCAGGAGCGACGCCGTCTCCTCCGCGTCGTCCCGGACGAGCGCCAGCAGACGTTGCCAGACGAGGCCGGTATCCCGGAAGGCCTCGAGATCCGCCACCTCCACGGCGACCGGCAGATCGTCCGGGGCGAGGGGGAAGAAGACGGTCTCGGCCCAGGGCGACATCGCGGCCGGCTCGAGAGCCTCGAGAAGAGGGCCGAGCTCAGCGCGTCCGATGCGCTCCTGCCCCTGGCTCGCGGCTCGCGCGGACGCCTGGCGCCAGAGGTCGAGAGCGGCCGCATCGGTCATGCGTTCCAGCGTCCCGAGCAGCCGCGAGAGGGCTTCCGGCTGGGTCGGCACGGTGTAGCGGGCGAAGTAGCGGGAGAGGTTGCGCAGGAGCATCGCCTCCGGCGCGGCGGTCCCCTTGCGCTCCTGGAGGACGGTCAACCGCTGCTCGGCCATCTCCGCGAGGGAGGGTGGCCCCGAGGGTGCCTCGCTCTCCGTCTGCGCCGTGAGCCCCGGCGTCACGAGGAGGAGGACGAAGGGCGCGATCGCCGGCAGCCGCCGACGGCGGTGGGGTGCGCTCAAGGTGGCGGCTACTCCTCCACGATCTCCATCGGGCCGTCGACCGTGATCCCCTTCTTGACCTCCTGGACCTTGCCCGACGGCCAGCGCACGACGATCTTGTCCACCTTGGCGTGCTCACCGAGGCCGAAGTAGAGAGGCATCGAGCTGTGGGAGAGGTAGCCAGACTGCCCGTCGTTCACCTGCGTCTGGACGAGGGGGCCGGCGTGGACCTCGACGACGGCGCCGAGGCCGTCACGATTGGACTCGGTGCCGGTGAGCTCGATCGCCAGATGGTGGATCGTGTGGGTCTGGGCGAGGTCGCTGACCAGGATCTGCGGATAGCCGTTGAACTCGTTGGTCACGATGTCCAGATCGCCGTCCTGATCCAGGTCGAAGAGCACCGACGAGCGCGTGCCCACGTTGCCGAGCACGACGAGCTCACCGGAGACGCCGCGGCACAGCGGGTGCATGCGCGCCTGGCCGCCGCAGTCGAGCTGGAACCAGGGCTTCTTGGTCGCCAGATAGGGATGCTGGGGGTCGTACCAGGGACGCCGCTCGAGGATCTTGCGCGGCTCGATGCCGACCAGGAACTCGGCGTCGAGGAAGCGCTCGCCGGCGTTGTTGAGCAGCAGCGAGTTCACTCCGTAGCGGTAGGGGAAGTTCATGCTCGACGAGATGAAGACGTCCTGGAACCCGTCGGCGTTGAGATCGCCCGCCGAGAGGCCCCACGGCCAGTAGTTCTCCAACCCCAGCTCGTCGGAGCGCTCCGCCCAGGCGCCCTGGTCCCGGTGCTCGTAGAAGGCGTTGCCGAAGATGTTGTTGTCTCCGCCCTGGAGCTCCTCGTCGCTCAGGGTGATCAGCGACTTGAGCTTCTCGTAGCCGGGAGTGATCTCGCGGCTCATGTCCGAGTGCATGTCGGTGAGCAGGAGGTCCTGACGGCCGTCGTTGTCCCAGTCGAAGAACTTGACACCCATCGTGCCCCAGGGCGTCTTCGGGAACAGCTCCGCCGTCTTCTCCACGAAGCGCTTGCCCCCCTGGTTCTCCCAGTAGTGGTCGTCGCCCTGCATGTTGAGCACGTAGAGATCCGGCCATCCGTCGCCGTTGACGTCCTCGGCCGTGGCGTCGCCGCTCCACCCGCCGTCGACCATCCCCGTCTCTTCGGAGACGTCGCGGAAGCGGCCCTCCCCTTCGTTGTGGTAGAGAATGCTGGTCTCGGTGCGCGAGGGATTGCGGTGGCCGCTGAAGGCGCTGCCCCCCGGATCGTCGCGGGTGATGCCCGCCCAGTAGCCGCTGCTCCTCTTCTCGTCCAGGGTGTACGTACCGACGTTGGTGACGAAGAGGTCGAGGCGGCCGTCGCGGTCGTAGTCGAAGAAGACCGAGCCCGACGAGTGCCCGGTGTAGGCGACGCCGCTCTCTTCGGTGACGTCGGTGAAGTGCCCCTGTCCGTCGTTGCGGAAGAGGACGTTGCCCATCTTGACGGTGGTGACGTAGAGGTCGGGGTCGCCGTCGTTGTCGATGTCGCCGAAGGCGCCCGTGACGCTCACCCGGTCCGCCAACCCGACGCCGGCCGCCGCGGTGATGTTCTCGAAGGTGCCGTCGCCGCGATTGCGCCAGAGCTCGTTGCCGCCCAGCTGGGTGATGAAGTAGAGGTCGTAGAGATCGTCTCCATCGACGTCCGCCACCAGCACGCCGTTGCCGTGGTCGTAGTGGTTGGGCTGGTAGTAGAGGGTGGAGTCGCCGGTCACGTGATGCTGGAAGGTGATGCCGCTCTCGATCTGCCGGTCGGTGTAGTGGAAGTCGTGGGTGACCTGGAACAGCGGCTCGGTCCGCTGCTGGGCGTAGGCGCGAACCTCCATGAGCTCGGCTCCCCAGTCGACCTGGGGAACGGGCATGAGCTCGGGCTGTTGGGCCCGGAGGGCGGGCGCCACGACGAGGACGGCTGCGAGCGCCACGGAGGCGCGCGGAAACGATCCGAGATTCATCGGGCTCTCCTGGATTGTGTCGGGGTGAACGAGACCCGTCGCGACGGCAGGACCACCGGCGAGTCGCTGCCGACGAGGCTAGCACAGGGCCCCGGTCCGACCGCAGGCGCCTGCTAGGATCCTCGGGTCGTTTCGACCGCCGCCGCCATGCCGTCTCCGCCCCCTCACTGCCGGTTCCTCCTCGTCGCCGGAGCGCTCCTCGCGGCGGCTCTTCCCGCTGCGGAGCGGGGAAGCCTGCGTTTCCGCGACGCCACCGCCGAGTCGGGGCTCGACTTCGTCCATTTCAACGGCATGGTGGGCGATCTCTACTTCTCCGAGATGATGGGCTCCGGCGTGGCCCTCGTCGACTACGACGGCGACGGCGACCTCGACGTCTATCTCGTGCAGGGCGCCATGCTGGGACCGGAGCAGAGCCCGGACGAGGCGCTGATCCCGCCGCGAGGGGAGCCGATCGACCGCCTCTACCGCAACGACCTGGCCGTCGACGCCGGGGGGGCGGTGGCGATCCGCCTCGTCGACGTGACGGCCGCGGCGGGGCTCGACGAACGGGGCAACGGCATGGGAGTGGCGGTGGGCGACGTCGACGGCGACGGTCGGCCGGATCTCTACGTCACCAACCTGGGGCCCAACGTCCTGCTGCACAACCTCGGCGACGGGACCTTCGAAGAGGCGACCCGCAGGGCCGGTGTCGGCGACGATGGCTGGGGCGTGCCGGCCGTCTTCTTCGACTACGACCGCGACGGCCGGCTCGACCTCTACGTCGGCAACTACGTCGACTACGGGCTGGCGCTCCACAAGGAGTGCGTCTCGGAACCGGGGCGAGGGACTACTGCGGCCCCCTCGCCTACGAGCCCTCGCCCGACGTGCTCTATCGCAACCGGGGCGACGGGGCCTTCGAGGTCGTCTCGGGCGGGGCCGGGATCGGTGCGCAGCCGGCGGGGGCTCTCGGCACCGTGGTCCTGGACGCCGACGGCGACGGCTGGCTGGATCTGTATGTCGCGAACGACCAGGTACCCAACAAGCTGTGGATGAACCGGGGCGACGGGACCTTCGTCGACGAGGCCCTGCTCGCCGGCGCCGGGGTCAACGAGGAGGGGCTGCCGGAGGCGAGCATGGGCCTGGTCGCCGCCGACCTCGACGAGGACGGCGACGAAGACCTCTTCATGACGCATCTGACGCGGGAGACCAACACCTACTACCGCAACGACGGGACTGGCCTCTTCGAGGACGGCACGCGGATGACCGGTCTCGATCTGCCGAGCTGGACCGCCACCGGCTTCGGCGTCGGCCTGGCCGACTTCGACCGTGACGGAAACCTCGACCTCTTCGTCGCCAACGGAGCGGTGAAGCGGATCGAGGAGCTCGTCGACGACGGCGATCCGTACCCCCTCGCCCAGGCCAACCAGCTCTACCGCGGGCTCGGCGCCGGCCGCTGGGAGGAGGTCACGACCTCCGCCGGGCCGGGTCTGGAGCAGGTCCTGGTGAGCCGTGGCGTCGCCCGCGGAGACCTCGACCTCGACGGAGACGACGACCTCGTGGTGTCGAACAACTCGGGTCCGGCACAGCTGCTGCTCGACGAGAGCCCCTCCGGCTCCCACTGGCTGGCCGTCTTGGCGCAGGCGAGTCCCGCCGGCGGACCCGCCTTCGGGTCGACCCTGCTTCTGGAGGGCGATTCGCACCGTAGCCTGCGGCGCGTCGGCACCGACGGCAGCTACGCTTCGGCGGGCTCGCCGGAGAGCCTGCTCGGCCTCGGGTCGGCGGCCTCTCCGGTCACCCTGCGGGCCGACTGGCTGCGCGGTGGAACGACGGTGTGGCGGGACCTGCCGATCGACCGGCGTTGGGTGCTGGTCCGGAGCCGGCAGGGGACGACCCCTTGAATCGACTCGCCGCCGCCGGCCTCCTGGTGGCCTGTCTGACGGCGACTCTCGCCGCCGAGATCCCCCCGGCCCCCGACCTCTCTCACCTCGAGCCGGGGGTCCGCGCGCAGCTCGAAGAAGCCCTGGAGGCCGTGCGCGAGGTCGACGCGGCCGGGAGCGCCTCCCCGCACGAGGTGGCGGCGGCCTGGGGGCGCCTGGGCGAGCTCTACTACCTCTACGACCTGAGCTCCGCCGCCTCGACCGCTCTGGCGGAGGCAAAGCGCCTCGAGCCGGAGGAGTTCCGTTGGGTCTACCTGCTGGGCATCCTCGAGCGGCTGGAGGGTGAGCACGGCGCAGCCGTGGCGAGCTTCGAGCGGGCCGCCGAGCTCGACCCCGACTACGCTCCGGTGTGGGTGCGTCTCGGAGAGGTCTGTCTGGAGCTGGGCCGGCACGAGGACGCGGAACGCAGCTACCGCCACGCCCTCGATCTGGACGAGACTCTGGCCGCGGCGTGGGAGGGACTGGGCCGGCTGGCGTCGGACCGCGGCGATCCGGCGGCGGCCGTGCAGTGCTTCGAACGGGCACTCGAGCTGCAACCGCGAGCCTCCTCCCTCCACCACCCGCTCGGCCTGGCCTACCGGGCGCTGGGCGATCTCGAGGCCGCGCGCACCCACCTCGCGGCCAACCGCGGGGACCGGGTCCGGATCCCGGATCCCCTCCTGCGCGAGCTCTCCGGTCTCGTCACCAGCAACCAGGCCGACTTCAAGGCGGGCGTGCAGGCGATGCGGCACGGCAACGCCGAGCTGGCGCTGGAGCGCTTCGACCGAGCCCTCGCGGAGCTCCCCGATGATCCGCTGGTGCCCTACAACATCGCCCTCGCGCATCAGCAGCTCGGACACCGCGAGGAGACCGAGCGGTGGCTGCGGCGCTCCCTGGAGCTCGATCCGGAGTTCCGCAACGGGCACTACAACCTGGCGTCTCTGCTCGCGGCGGACGGCCGCCTGCCCGAGGCGGAGGAGCACTTCCGGCGCGCTCACGAGATCGATCCGACGGATACCGCCTCACACGTCGGCTGGGCCAAGGTGCTGGCGGCGATGGGCCAGCGCGAACGCGCCTTGGGCGAGATCGCGACGCTCCTCGCGCGCTCGCCGGGAGAGCCCGAGGCGTTGACGCTGCGCGGCATCGTGCAGGCGCAACAAGGCCTGCAGAGCGAGGCCGAAGCCAGCTTCGGCGCCGCGGTCGCCAACGGGTCGGCGGAGGCCGCCTTCGAGCTGGGTCTCCTCCTCGAAGGCGAGGGGCGCCTCCAGGAAGCCGAGGCGAGCTACCGGCGGGCGGCCGAGGGCTCGGAGGATCCGCTCGAGGCCTGGGAGCGACTGGGGACCCTGCTGGGCCGGATCGGTCGCTTCGAGGAGGCGGCCGAGGCCTTCGGTCACGCCCTCGAGGCAGACCCGGACCGGGTCCAGTCGAGGATCGGGCGGGCGCTGTCCCTGCTGCTGCTCGACCGTTCGGACACCGCACGCGTGGTGCTCGAGGAGGGCCTGGAACGCCGGCCGGAGAGCTCCGCCCTCGGCAACATGCTGGCGCGCGTCCTCGCCGCGGCCGCGGACCCGCAGACACGCGACGGTGCCCGGGCCGTGGAGATCGCGCGCGGCCTGCTCGACCGCGAGGCCACCCTGGATCACGCGGAGACTCTGGCGATGGCGCTCGCTGAGGCCGGTCGCTACGACGAAGCCGTCGCTCTGCAGGAGCGCATCGTCCGGCAGCTCCCGGCCGGGTCTCCTTCCGAGCGGGTGGCGATCGCGAACGCCCGCTTGGAGGCGTTCCGCCGCGGGGAGCCGGTGCGCGAGCCGTGGCGGAGGGGCGGTTGACGGCGCGCCTCTTGCTGGGGCTCGCCCTCCTCCTCGCCGGCGCCTCCGCCCCGGTCTCCGGCGCGCTGAGGTTCCGTGAGCGCTCCGCCGACTGGGGCGTCGACGTGCGCCACCACCACGGCGGCCTGGACGCCGCTACATGGTCGAGACGATGGTCGGCGGAGTCGTGGTCTTCGACTACGACGAGGACGGCGACGACGACCTGTTCTTCGTCGACGGCGCGCCGCTGCCCGGCTACACCGGCGAGACGCCGCGGTCGCGGTTGCTGCGCAACGACGGCGGCCGGTTCGTGGACGTCACCGACAGGGCTCGACTCGTCGTCGACGGCTACGGCAGCGGGGCGACGGCGGCCGACGTCGACGGTGACGGCGACCGCGATCTCTACGTCACCTGCTTTGGGCCGAACCGCCTGCTCCGCAACCAGGGCGACGGTACCTTCGTCGATGCGACGGTCGAAGCCGGGGTGGGCGACTCCCGCTGGAGCGCCTCCGCCGGCTTCGCCGACACCGACCGCGACGGGGACCTCGACCTCTACGTGGCCGACTACGTGGACTTCAGCCTCGAGAACGCGAAGGACTGCCGCGAGCCGCGGACGGGGCTGGTCATGTACTGCCACCCGGAGTCCTATCGGGGCGTGCCCGACACGTTCTACCGCAACCGCGGCGACGGGACGTTCGAAGACGCGACCGAGGCGGCGGGGCTGGGAGGAGACGTCGACGGGGCGGGTCTCGGAGTGCTCTTCACCGACTTCGATCTCGACGGCTGGCCGGACCTCTACGTGGCCAACGACACCCAGCCGAACGATCTCTACGTCAATCGCGGCGACGGGACCTTCGAGGACCGCTCGTTCCTCTCCGGGACGGCGGTCAACGAACGCGGAGAGCCGGAGGCCGGCATGGGAGTCGACGCCGCCGACGTGGACGGCGACGGGCTCCCGGATCTGGTGGTCACGAACTTCGAGCGCGAGACCAACGCCCTCTACCGGAACCTGGGGGGCGGCGTCTTCGTCGATTCGCGCTATCCGATGCGTGTCGCCGAGGCCTCTTTGCCGAAGCTCGCCTTCGGTGTCGCCTTGGCCGATCTGGACAACGACGGAGATCCCGACCTGGCCATCGCCAACGGGCACGTGAGCGACAACGCCTCGGATCTCGATCCCTCGAGCCGGTACGCACAGGCCAACCAGGTGATGGAGAACGTCGGCGGGCGGTTCGTGGAGGTGCCCGATTCCGGCCTCGACGTCGTGCGGCCGAGCCGCGGCCTGGCGACCGGGGATCTGGACGGCGACGGCGATCTCGATCTGGTCATCGTCAACTCGGACCAGCCGGTGGAGGTCTACGAGAACGTCGGGGATCACGAAGGCGCCTGGTTGCAGGTGGACCTGAGCGCCGCCGTCAGCGCTCCCCAGGGCATCGGGGCACGCGTGCGGGCGCTGGCCGGCGACCGCCGCGCGATCGCCGAGGTGAGGACCGCGTCGTCCTATCTCTCACAGAGCTCGCTCGCCGTGCATCTCGGCCTGGGTGCGGTCGAGGTGGTGGAGGCGCTCGAGGTCGTCTGGCCGAGCGGCGAGCGCCAGAGGCTCGAGGGTCTCCCGGCTCGGCGCCGCGTCCGTCTGCGCGAGTAGCTCGGCGCTCAGCCGCCGCCCAGGCCCTCGAGATCCGCGGTCGCGGCGGGGTCGCCGGGGCGCAGCTCGAGGACTCGCCGGAGAAGCTCCCTGGCTTCGCCGGTTTCGCCACGGTCGGCGAGCAGGACGGCGAGGTCGGTCATCGCGGCGGTGTGCTCGGGCGCCACCTCGAGGGCCGACCTGAGGTCCGCTTCGGCCCCGTCGAGGTCGCCGCCGGCGACGCGCGCGAGGGCCCGCACGTAGAGGGCGTCGGCGTTCGAGGGCAGGGCCGCGACCAGCTGCTCGGCGAGCTCGAGAGCCTCCTCGTTGCGCCCCGCCGCCAGGAGGATGCGCGACTCGAGGAGGACGGGCCGCGGATCGCTCGGGGAGATCGCCGCTTCCCGTGTGGCGATCCGCAGCGCATCGTCGTACTGGCGGCCTTCGAGCAGCTCGAGGGCCCGGCGCAGCTCGCGTCCGGTGGGATCCTCGAGGTCGGCCGCGGCCTGCTCCTTGCGCTGGGAGTCGGAGCCCTCGGCCTCCAGGAGGTCCTGGAAGCGCTGCATCGCCGGTGCGGCCTCGTCGCCGCGGCCGGCGGCGGCGAGGGCCTGCCCGAGCTGCTGCCAGGCCACCTTGTCCTCGGGGGTGATCCGGGTGGCCGCCTCCAGGTAGGGAACGGCGTCCGCCGGCCGTGAGGCGGCGGCGAGCAAACGTCCGTACTCGAAGAGGAGCCCCGCCGCCGCCGCCGGCGGCGTTCCTCCCTGGCTCTGGTAGCGCGAGAGCACCGGCGGGGCGATGGGCTCCAGGGTCCCCAGTGCCCCCTCGACGTCACCGCTCTGGTAGAGAGCGCGGGCCAGCTGCAGCGCCATCCGTGGGTCCCCTTCGGTCCGCCCCCGCAGCAGGTCGACGGCCGTCTCGGCGTCGCCCACGGTCATGTGCGCCTCGGCGAGCTGACGCCGCACGTCCCGCTCCATGGCCTCCGATGTGCTCTCGAGCAGAGGCTCGAGCAGGGCGATCGCGCCCCAGGGATCGCCGCGCATCTGCCGCACCTGGGCCCAGAGGATCTGGATCCGGGGCTCGTCCTGCGGCAGCCCGGAGAGCAGGGCCTCCGCCTCGGTGGGGCGATCGAGCTGCACGGCGCACAGGGCCGCGATCTCGGCCGCCCGCGAGTCGTCCGTGTGGGCCGCGACCCACGGCTTGAGCAGGGAGTACGCGTAGGCCCAGCGGCCGTCGCGCGCCACCAGGAGGCCGAGCTCGCGGCCGGCGGGCGAGTCCGGCTCCAGGGCGACCGATCGCTCCAGGAAGGTGACGGCCTCGTCGCTGCGTCCGAGCGCCGCGGCCGCCCGCCCGGCGTTGTAGAGGACCGCGGGCTCGGCGTCTTGCGGCGTTGCCATGGGCAGGAGGAGGTCGTAGGCCTCCTGTTGGGCGCCGCTCTCTCGATCAGGAGGGCCCCAGGAGCGACCGGTCCTGCGGTGTGGCAGTCGAAGATCGGCGGCGACGGCGGCGCGCAACAGCTCGACCGCCTGGTCGACTACGCCGTTGCCCGCCATGTCGAGGGGCTCGTTCGAACGTCGAGGGGCCTTCGGTGGTGGGGGGCGCGTCCTGGGCCTGGGCCGGCCCGGCGCCCGAGCCTGGCGCGAGCACAGGCAAAGCATCGGAGCGAGGTATCGCATCGTCAGGGGCGTTCCATGGAGTGGTCGTGGGTTGCCGGGCCGCGCCGGCCCAGCGTGAAGGTGGGTACCGTGAGCGGCTCCAGCGTCGAGCGACCCTCGGTGGCCCGATAGTAACGGTCCATGGCCACGTCGGTGAAGCTGGACGCCCGGCGCGCCAGGCCAGCGGATGCGGACCTCCTCGATCCCGTCAGCCGGCCCCAGACCGATCTCCTGCTGCAGGCTCGAAGCGCCGAACGAGCCGCCGAGCCCGACGAGCACATGGACCGAGCGGCGGTTCTCGCCCTCGCGCACGACCTCGATCCGACCGCCGACGGCGAAGCGATTGGGGCCCGCCCCGGTGAGGGCGGAGCACCAGCCAGTGGCCGGTGCTGCCCGGGTTCGCCCACAGGGCGTTCCAGTACGCGTCCGATGGATGAACACCGCCGAGCTGATGGTAGAGGTCTTGATCCCGTCGTTGTCGAGGTCTCGAACGCGACTCGACCCTTCTGCAGGTGTCCGAAGCCGCCGGCGAACGTGACGTCGCGGAACCGCTGACCGCCGTCGTTGCGGTACATGACGGTCGGCAGCAGGGAGAGCAGCGACGGATCTCGGTGCCCAGGTAGAGGTCGAGCCATCCGTCGTTGTCGAGATCGCCGTAGTTGGCGCCCATCGGCAAGGATCGGACGCGCTGGGGCCCATCGGCCGCGAGACGTCGGTGAAGTGTCCGCCGTCGTTGCAGTACAGGACCGGGTGACCGCTCTCGACGGTCTCTCCGAAGTAAGGAGCCACCAAGCTCCCTCCCGTCAGATGAGTAGTCATAGAGCGTAGAGGTCGAGATCGCCGTCGTTGTCGACGTCGAAGAACCAGGTCGCGAATTCGAGAGGCAGGCTCCACGACGCCCGCCTGTGCGGCAACGTCGACGAAGGTGCCGTCTCCCTGGTTCAGATAGAGCCGGTTGGGGCCGAGGGTGGAGACGTACAGGTCAGGGTCTGCGTCTGCGTCCACGTCCCCCCAGGCGACGCCCTTGGTAGACCGGTCGTTGGAGACACCTGCGGCTCTGGCCACGTCGGTGAAGGTGCCGTCGCCGTCGTTGCGGAAGAGCTGCGAGGGGAAGGAGGTCCCGTCGGGACTGCCGTAGTCGCCGCTGCGCGCCGCCGCGAAGAGCGGCCCCTCGTTGCCGACGTAGAGATCGAGGTCGCGATCGCCGTCGTAGTCGGCCCAGGCCGCGGTCTGTGTGGGGTAGGCGGGGTAGGCCAGCCCGGCCGCGAACGTGACGTCCAGAAAGCGACCGCTGGCGCCGGCCAAGTCGTTGCGCAGAAGGGAGTTGCGGATGCGACCGTCGCGCCCCAGCCAGCCGCCGCGAAGCACGAAGAGGTCGAGCGCTCCGTCGCCGTCGTAATCGGCTTGCACCAGATTGAGTCCGCCGAGCTGGCTGTCGAGGCCCCAGTCCTCCGTGACGTCCTCGAACGTGCCGTCACCGGCGTTGCGGTAGGCCTTCATCGGTCCGCAGGGCTCGACGGTCGAGCTCAGCAGGTCGAGGAGGCCGTCGCCGTCGAAGTCGTCCATCACCGCGCCACCCGCGAGATCGGAGACCTGGATCCCGGCTGCGAAGGCGACTTCCGGCCAGGCGGGAAGCTCCTCCTCCGCCTCGAGCGCCCTCGGGGCCAAGCGCAGCGCTTCGGGGACGGCCTCGGGCTCGCCGGCGATCGTCGCGGTCAGATTGAGCAGCCACCGCAGCTGCCACTGCCCGGGGTCCTGCCGGACGCGAGCGAGCAGGATCTCCTCGGCGGCGCGTGCGTGCTCGGGCAGTCGGTGCACGGCGTCGGGCGCGATCGGCAGGATGCAACTGCTGGCGCTGTGCATGCCGACGCAGTTGAGATCCTCCGCCAGCTGGAGGTGGGCGGCGACCACGGAGCGGTCGATCTCGAGGGCCATCGCGTCGCGGAGCTCGGGATCGAGCCCGCCGAGGCGCTCGCGGGCTCGAGCCAGCTCGGTCAGGGCCTCCTCGTGGTGTCCCAGGCGGTTGAGGTTCCAGCCCAGGATCATCCCCGTCCGGGCCAGACGCCCGGCGTCCGCTCCAGGGGCGACGAGGCGGTCCTGGAGAGTCGCGACGATCTGCTCGTCGAAGTAGTCGGCGTACCGCGTCGTGCCGCGCAACCGGTGGCAGACGGCCTGGAGCTCGGCGCGGACCTGATCCGGAGACGGCGTGGTCTGGGCCAGGCCGGTGATCGGGGAGAGCGCGACGAGGAACAGAGCGGGGAGGAAGCGGCGGCGCACCGCGTGCATGATACCGTCCGATCCGGCCTCCGAGCCGCCTCTTCCGTCGTGGCTGACCCACGCCTCGATCTCCAGATCCCGGCCCCGAACCGCATCCGGACGGCCCTTCTCTGCGCTCTCGTCCTCTCGACTTCCGCCGGTGCCGTCGGTCCGGCGGCGCTGGAGCCCGCCCAGGGGGCGCTGGCGGCCGGACGCTTCGAGGAGGCCGCGAGGCTCTTCCGGGAGGCGCTCGCAGCCGGCGCGGACGTCGAAGCGACGCGCGGCCTCGCTACGGCCCTGGAAGGAGCCGGACGACCCGGCGAGGCTCTCGACACCCTCCGTGCGGGCGCCGACGCCCTGCTTGCCGCGGGGCGGTGGGCGGACGCTTCGATCCTGGCGCGGGAGGCGGTGATACGGGCGCCGGACTCGCCCTCCGATCTCTCGCGATGGGGAAGGGCTCTGGTGTTGGAGGAGCGGTTCGGCGAGGGGAAGAGCCTCTCCGGCGGGCGGTCGACCTCGGTGCCAGGGACGCGCAGACCCTCCTCGCGCTGGCCACGGCAGAGTGGGAGAACGGCGAGCCGGACCGGGCGGCCGAGACCTTCGGTGCGGTCCTGGTGGCGACCGGACGATCGCCGGCGGTCCTCCACGCCCTGGGCCGGCTGCTCGTGTGGTCCGGGCGCTACGAGGAGGCGCTCGCGCCCCTCGAGGAGGCACGGCGGTCGGCTCCGAACGACGGGCTGCTGCTGGTCGACCTGGCCCGCGCCCTCGACGGTGCCGGCCGGACCGCTGAAGCGATCGCCGTTTACCGGCAAGCGCTCGAGCTGGTGCCGGAGTACTGGGAGGCGCGCTACCGCCTCGGGCTGCTGCTCTCGCGGACGGGGGAGGACGCGGCGGCCGAGGAGGAGCTGAGGCTGTTCCGCCGTCAGCAGCGCCAGCAACAGGCGGAGGAACGGCGCGCGGGGCTCGAGCGGGCCCGGCTGGGAGAGGCGCGGCGTCTTCTCGAGAGCGGCGATCTCGCCGCGGCTGCCGAGGCGCTGGAGGGCCTCGCGGAGGACCCGGACGTCTTGCTCGTCCGCGCCCTCGTGCGCCGCGCGGCCGGCGATCCCGAGGGAGCGGTGACGATCCTCCGACGTGCCGTCGCGCTGGCACCCGAGCGCGAGGACCTGCGCAGCGCTCTCACGGCCGCGCGCCTTGCGATGGGCGGACGATGACGGCTCGACTGCGCAGGTGCCGGCTTCGAGCGTGGCCCGGGCTCGCCGTGGCCCTGATCCTCTTCCGGGGGCTGCCCGGGAGCCCCGCGGGCGCCGCGGAGGAGCCGTCCTCCGACTGCGGCGCCTTCTCCTTTCGCGAGGTCTCGGCCGCGGCCGGTCTCGACTTCCGCCACGACCGAGGGGCCACCGGAGGCAAGCACCTGCCGGAGACGATGGGACCCGGCCTGGCGTGGCTCGACTACGACGGAGACGGTTGGCGAGACCTCTACGTCGTGCAGTCCGGGCCGTTTCCACCGGGCGACGGAGAGCGCTCACCCGACGCGCTCTTCCGCAATCGCGGCGACGGGACCTTCGAGGACGTCAGCGCTTCCGCGAGAACGGGCCGGCGGGCGTACGGCCAGGGCGTCGTGGCGGCGGACGTCGACGGCGACGGCGCGACCGATCTCTACCTCACGCGCTACGGTCCGGACGCCCTCCTGCTCAACCGCGGCGACGGTGCCTTCGACGACGGAACCGCCGCGGCCGGGCTGGATGCGAACGGTTGGAGCTCCTCAGCCGCCCTGGCCGACGCCGACGGTGACGGCGACCTCGACCTCTACGTGGCCCGCTATATCGCCTACGACGCCCAGGCTCCGATCCGCTGCACGGAGGAAGGCTCGGACGCCTTGCGATACTGCGACCCCAGCCTGTTCGTGGGGGAGGACGACTTCTACTACCGGAATCTCGGAGGAGGCCGCTTCGTCGAGGCGGCCGGCGAGGCCGCGATCGCTCCGGCCGAAGGGCGAGGCTTGGGGGTCGTCTTCGCCGACCTCGACGGTGACGGCAGGCCCGATCTCTACGTGGCCAACGATCTCGACCCGAACCTCGTGCTGCGCAATGTCGGTGGGGGGACCTTCGAGGACCGCTCGCTGGTGTCGGGTGCCGCCCTGAGCCGGGAGGGACGGCCCCAGGCCGGGATGGGAATCGGTCTCGGCGATCTCGATGGCGATGGCGATCCGGATCTGGTCGTGACCAACTTCGACGTCGAGACCAACGCCGACTATCGCAACGAGGGAGGCCTGCTTTTCGAGGACGTGGCGGCCGCCTCCGGAGTCGGTCTGCCCTCGTTCAACCGGCTCGGCTTCGGCGTCGTCGCGCGTGACTTCGACGGCGACGGGGCTCTCGACCTCTGGATCGCCAACGGACACATCTTCGAGCGCCCGGCACGCGCCAACGTCGCCTACCGCCAACCGGCCCAGCTGCTGCGCGGCGACGGCCGCGGCCGCTTCGAGGAGGTGGCGTGCGCGGCGCTCGCCGCGCTGCCGGTGGTGGCCCGGGGTGCGGCGGCGGCGGACTACGACAACGACGGCAGGCCCGATGTGGCCGTCGGGATCAACGGCGGGCCCGTCCAGCTGTGGCGCAACGGCCTCGCGAGCGGCTCGTGGCTCGGGGTCGAGCTCCGCGGGGAGCGGGGCAACGCGGAGGCGGTGGGCGCCGTCGTGACCCTCGACGCCGGTGGGCGGCGGCAGCGCCGGTGGGTGCTGGCGGGGGACAGCTACCAGTCGTGGAGCGACAAGCGATCGCTCTTCGGCGGGTCCGTCGGAGGGCCGGCGGAGGCATTGGAGATCACCTGGCCGGACGGGCGGCGGTCGCGGCTGCTCGATCCGCCGCCGGGGCGGTACCTCAGGGTGCCGGCGCCGGGGAGGGATTGAGGACCCCCGGGGGGCGACGGCACCCGCGGCCGGCCGGCACGGGGGGCGGCCGCGGCAACCGCAGTGCCGTGCGCCGATCGCAGTGCCGAGCGGCGGTAGCAGTGCCCAGCGGCGATCGCGGTGCCGCGCGTCGGTCGTAGTGCCGCGCGTCGGTCGTAGTGCCGCGTGTCGGTCGCGGTGCCGGGGGTCAGTCGGCGTCGAGCTCGCGCAGCTCGGGGGCGTCGGGCCAGCGGCGGCGCGCCTCGCGGAGGACCTCGGCCGCCGACCGGGGATCGTTCATCTGCTGCAAGGTGCGCACGGCGGAGGCGTAGGCCTTCGGCGTCGGGTTGTTCTCGACCAGCCGCTGCAACGCCCGTCCGGCGGCGGGGGCGTCTCCCATCAGGGCGTGGAGGAAGGCCAGATGGGTGTAGGCGGGGAGGTAGTCCGGCGCCAGCTCGATCTCCTTCTCGAACGACGCCACGGCCTCCGCCGGGCGCTCGAGCTCGGTGAGGGCCTTGCCGCGGGTGAAGTAGAGACCGCGCACGAAGTCGTAGGCGAGGTCGCCGCGCTCCCTCTCGGCCTGCTCGGTCAGCTCCAGGGCTTCCTGCGGCCGGTGCTGACGCAGGCGCAGCTCGGCCAGCGTCACCAGCGGGCCGCCACGGGCGCCGCGGCGCTCCACGGCCTGCATCACCCACTTCTCGGCCTCCTCCAGGTCGCCCTGGTAGATGGCGATCTGCGCCAGCATGTCGACGGCGGCGTCGTCCGTCTCGGCCGCGAGCTCGGCATGCTCCTTGGCCGCGTCCAGATCGCCGATCGAGGCGTAGACCTCGGCCAGGGCCACCGCCACCTGTCCGGCGCCGCCCGAGAGGGCCATCGCCTTCTGGAGCGGCTGGATCGCCTCGCGCGGCCGGCCGGCCTCCTGCAGGCACTTGCCGAGCCCCATCCACCCGTCCATCAGGCCCGGCTCGTCCGCCAGCACCTCGCGGTAGCGGGCAGCCGCCTCGGCCGGCTTGCCCCGCTCCCGCAGCGATCGGGCCTCGTTGAGGGCGGCCATCACCGGGAGCTTCGACTTCGGGTCCGCCGGCGGACCGTTGCCCTGCGCGGTGAAGGTGCTCACGTAGCCGAGCGACTCCAGCTTGCTGCGGGTCGCGGAATCGACGCTTCCGGGCGGCTGCAGCTCGTGGTCGAAGTCCTGGAGAGCGTCGCGCAGGGTCTGGGCCGTGCGCCGTCGCTCGTTGACGAGGTTCTCCGTCTCGCCGGGATCCGCGACCAGATCGTAGAGCTCGGGCTTGGGGCCGAAGATGAGGTGGTCCGCGCCGGAGATCGCCGACGTCAGCTCGCTCCAACCGAAGTGCAGGCGGCCGTAGACGTTCTCGGAGTAGATGAGCCGTTCGGGATCCGGATCGGCGAAGAGCGAGCGCCCCGCGAGCCCTTCCGGCGCCTCGAGACCGAGCACCTGGAGGATGCCGGGAAGCACGTCGGTCAGCTGCACCGGTCCCGGGATCGAGCTTCCTGCTCGGGCATTGCCCGGTAGCTTGACGATCAGGGGAACCTGCAGCACCTCGCGATGCAGGAGGAGCTCGTGCTCCTGCTCGCCGTGGTCGCCGAGGCCCTCACCGTGGTCGGAGAGCAGGACGATGAGGCTGCGATCGTAGAGGCCGTCCTTCCTGAGCGTGTCCAGGAGGTCCCCGACGACCGAGTCGGCGGCCGCCACCTCGCCGTCGTAGGCGGATCCGTAGCGCGAAGCCCACGGCTCGGGCGGCGTGTAGGGCGTGTGGGGCTCGTAGAGGTGGAAGAAGAGGAAGAACGGTTCCGTGCGGACCTTCTCGAGCCAGACGCGCGCCGCGTCGAGCGTTTGCGGGCCGGGGCGCTGCAGGTCCCCGAGCACGACGCCGGGGGAGAGGTCGACGCGGTCGTCGTAGACGTCGAAGCCCTCCGCCAAGCCGGTCGTGGCACGGAGGACGTAGGCGGAGACGAACCCGCCGGTGGCGTAGCCGGCCTCCCGGAGGATCCGGGGGAGGTAGGGGTTGGAGCCGGCGTCGAAGCGGTAGCCGAGGTTGTCCCGCACCCCGTTGGCGACGGGCAGCTCTCCGGTGAGGATCGTCGTGTGCGACGGCAGCGTCAGCGTGACGTGCGTGTAGGCGCGGTCGAAGCGGATGCCGTCCGCGCGCAGACCGTCGATCGCCGGCGTCTCGATCGAGTCGTGACCGTAGACCGGCAGATGGTCGGAGCGCAGCGTGTCGATCGAGATGAGGACGACCGGAGTTCCCTGCGGCGCCACCGGCGGAGGGCCGGCCGGGGCGGCAGGTTCCTGCCCGTGGCCGCAGGCTCCGACGACGGCGAGCAGCAGGGAGAGCAGCGCACCCCGTCGAGGTCCGGGGCGGACGGGGCTCACTGGCTCAGGAAGTCGAGGAACTCCTGCGCCTCGGCCGCGTTGGGGTGATTGGGCGCGAGCTCCAGGAGCTTCTCGAGGTCCGCCTTGGCCTCGGCGTTGTGGCCGAGGTTCAGGTGCACGAGGCCGCGGTAGTAGTAGGCGTCGGCGAGCGTCGGATCCTGCCGCACGACCCGGTCGAACTGCGCCAGGGCCTCGTCCATCTTGTTGTCGTTGTAGTCGCGGATGCCGGCGTTGAGCAGCATGTCGGGAGGCAGCTCGGCGTCGGCGGGGAGCCGGGCGAGGTACGCCTCGGCCTCCTCGTCACGGCCCTCACGCGCCAGCAGGTCGGCGATCAGCTGCAGGGCCGGGGCATTGTCGGGGTCGACCTCGAGCGCGCGCTCGAGCGCCGAGATGGCGCCGGCGCGGTCCTCCTCCACGTCGTGGGTCCGGGCGATCTGCAGGAGCACCTGGGTCTGGCCGTCGGCCCCGAGGAGCGGGAGCACCTTCTCGTACTCGTCGCGCGCCGCGGACCAGTTCTCGTCCTTCTCGTAGCTCGAGGCCATCTGGATCCGGATGTGGGCCTGCTCCTCGCCCGGGATGTAGGGGAGGGCCTGCTCGTACTGGGCGCGGGCCTGGGCCGTGTCGCCCTCGGCGAGATAGGTGTCGCCGATACGGGAGCGCAGGCGGGCCGCGCCCTCCTCCTGGAGCTTGGGCAGGGCTTCCTCGTAGGCCGCTCGGGCCTCGGGGTAGCGCCCCTGCTCGAAGAGCTCCTCACCGGTGTCGATGACGGCGAACGGGTTCGCGTCGAGCGACACCTCGAGGAGCTTCGAGGCGCCGAACTCGTTGACGTTGACCGGTCCCTGGGCGGTGACGTACCCCTCCTTCTCGAGCAGCGCCCGCCAGCTGCCTCCGGCGAGCCCGCCCACGGCCCAGCGACCGTCCTCGTTGGTCATCACCGGCTCGGGACCGTCTTCGGTGTCGCCGATCGTGAGAGTGACCTTGACGCCCTCGAGGGGGTTGCCCTCCGCGTCCTTCACCAGGCCTTGGGCGCGACCGCGTCCGGCCCACTGCTGGGCGGCGGCGGGCTGGGCGACGAGGGCCAGCACGAGGGCACACGGGATCAGACGAACGAGATGGCGGACCATGACGGCGACCTCCTTGGTGTGGCTGGGATCGAACGGCCGGCGCGGGGCACGAGCACCGCCGCGTACGAGTGCATTGTAACAGCGTCGCTCCGCCGTCCCCGCCGCGCTTCAGGGCGACGGCGGCCGATACCCCACGTCCGCGTACTCCGCGTTGGTGGGGACCCACCGGGCATCGAAGCGGGGGTCGGGGGCTGCGAGCCGGTTGTCCTGCGCCGGGACGTGGCCCCTCAGGTCGTCGATCTCGCCGTGGACGAAACAGCCCCGGACACGGGTCCCCTTGCCCACGGCGAGCTCGTAGCGCTCCCCGGGCGTGATGCCTCCGGTCGCCTCGTTGCGCCAGAAGATGTTGTCCACGTACTCGCTGCCCCGCCCGCCGTGGTCGTCGACGCCGTTCCAGTTGCCGGTGAAGGTCGAGCGGACGACGGTGGCGCGCGCTCCGGGCAGCACGCTCAGCGCGCCCGAGCCGTGGACCACGAGATAGGGCTGCACGCGGTTGAAGAACGAGACGTAGTCCACACCCGTGTTCGAGACGTTGCCCACGAAGAGGCAGTTCTCGATCCGTGCGGTGCTGCCGGGCAGCAGGTCGATGGCCGAGCCCGTGACCTGCGCCGAGTTGTCGCGGAAGACGCTGTCCCGGATGACGACCTGCTCGGCCGGTCCCGGCTCTTCGGTCGGTGCCGGATGCTCGACGGAGATCCCTCCGGCGCAGGGGCTGGCGTAGTTCTCGAAGATCTCGACCCGCTCGATGACGGGGTAGGAGCGGCCGAAGATCTTGATGCCGCCGCCGTCCGTGTAGAAGAAGAGGCCCTTCTCCAATGTCGTGTCGGGCTCGATCCGTTCGCTCTCCTGGGTGGTGACGAAGTTGTCGGCACCGGTGATCTTGAACCCGCGCAGCACGGTGCGCTGGGTGATGCCGTCGCCGAAGTAGACGACGTGGTTGACGGCGGCCGTGAGGCCGGGGCCGGTCAGGTCGGGGTTCGAGGCGGTGAGGGTGACGTCGCCGACCGCCTCGAGGGTGATGCCGTCGTGCGCCCGGTTCAGCCAGACGAGGGCCTGGCGGAAGCCCGAGGGCCGGTAGACGCCCTCGTGCACCACCACGGTCTTGAGCGCCGGGTCCACGGCGGCGAGGTCGAGCGCCGCCTGGATCTCGCCGCCGGGCCGGACGTGCCAGGCGTCCGGGCCCCGTTCCACATGCGCGGGAAGGGCCTCGGGCGCCGCCGTCTGAGCCGCGGCGGGTCCGGTGGCCGCGAGGAGGAGCGCGACGGCGCGGGCCGACCGTCGCGCTCGGCGGCTCGTCGTGTCAGGGGCCCCTCTCGGCATCGTCGCGAGGGAGCGTATCAGCGCGTGCGGAGCCGGCAGCGCAACGAAAAAACGGCCGGGGGTCGCCCCCCGGCCGGGAAAGACCTCGTGAAGAGGTGGGAACTACCGCCAGTTCAGGCGGACGCCCAAGCGGTAGACCCGCGGGGAGAGCGTCTCGTCGATGAACTGGTACCGGCCCGATCCGGCGTTGCGCTCACGCTGCAGCACGTACGCCTCGTCGAGCAGGTTGAAGATGTCCATCGAGAAGGTGAAGCCGACGTTGGACGTGGCGGCGAACTCCTTCTCGAGGCGGAGGTCGATCGTGAAGATGTCCTCCGTACGGAACTGGTCGACGTCCGACAACTGCACGCCGCGGCTGATGCCGTCGAGGCCGTTGGTGGCGTTGCGGAAGATCGGCAGCGGAGTGCCCTCGCGGCCGAAGATGTTCGCGGCCACGTTGAAGCCCCACGGACGATCGGGAGCCACCTGGTACATGCCGTTGAGGTTGTAGGACCAGGTGGACTGCAGGAAGACGTCGCCCTTGTTGCCCGAGCCGGCGGAGCGAACGGCGAAGAGCTCTCCGTCGGAGTCCCCCTGCTCGGTCGACGTCGGGGTGGCGTTGGTCGGGTCGTAGAGCGCCCTGTAGGCGTTGCCGACGTTCCACTCCGCCTCGCCGTAGTTGACGTAGCCCCGCAGCATCCAGCGGTTCGAGAGCCGCTTGATGAAGTTGAGGCTGGCACCGCCGTACTCGATCTCGCGATCGGTGTTCTCGCGCAACGTGCCGCCCGTGAGGACGCAACTCTCGTCGACGACACAGCCGATGACGTAGAACGGCTCGGCATAGGCGTTGCCGTCGGGAAGCTCGCCGGTCAGGGTGCCCCCGACGACGAAGTCGCTGGCGACGGTCGGTCGTGTCGAGCCGTCGGAGAATCCGAGGATCTGACGCTCCTGCGAGATGGGGTTCTCGGTCAGACGGTAGGTGTAGGTGGCGCCGACGACGAACTCGGGAAGGAAGGAGTGCTCGACGCCGAGGATCGCCTCGGTGGTCAGCGGCGCCTCGAAGTCCTTCGCGACGCGGTTGGGGCTGGTGAGGCTCGTCGGATCGTCGGGATCGAAGCCGACCGGGAACAGCAGGGTGGTCGGCTCGCCCGCCTGGTAGACGAGATCGCCGTTGGTGTCCGTCCAGTCGAGGTAGGCATAGGCGTTGCCCAGCGGGTTGAGCAGGGCGATGTCGTTGGTCTCGAGCTGTTCGGGGAACTGGGAGAGGCTCCCGCGCAGGAGGGTCTTGCGGTCCTCGCCCAAGGCGTAGGTCAAGCCGATGCGAGGAGTGATGTTGTCCCAGTCGAAGGGAGCGTCCTCGCCGCCGTAGCTGAGGGCGGGCAAGAGATCGGGGAACGCGGGGTTGCCCGCGATCGTGAAGGCCTCGTTGGCCGCCTCCTGGAGGTCGTAGCGCAGGCCGCCGTTGATCGTCAGGCGGGAGAAGGACACCGTGTCCTGGACCCAGAGCGACGTGTAGTCCTGGCTGATCAGGGGGGTCTCACCGCGATGCGCCACGACCACCTCGGTGGTCGAAGCGGCGTCGAAGTACTCGCCCTCGATGAGGAACAGGTCGCGGCCCGGCCAGTGGAACGGCGAGCTCACTTCGAAGCTCCGGAGCCGCGAGCCGAACTTGATCTCGTGGCTGACGCTCCCGGTGTTGAAGAAGAACGAGCCGTCGGCCTTGATCTCCTCCGAGGGACGGCTGGTGCCGCCGGAGAGGTAGGAGTTGTGGAAGACGCCGTCACGGTCGAGCAGCGTCTCGGGAGTGTTCGCCAACGTTCCGTTCGCGATGCACGCCTTGCAGGTCAGCGAGAAGCCGCCGTCGACCTTGGACAGGGTGCCGGAGAGGAAGAAGTTGGAGCTGAAGATGTGGGTGTCCTCGAGCTTGTAGAGGGCCGTCGGACCGCGCTGGTCGAAGGTCGTGGGCTGCGGACGGGTCGGACCCGCCGAGCGGCCGAACTTCTGCTTGTCGCCGTTGTTCCACGAGGCGACCAGCGAGTTCGACTGACCCAGCTGCGCATTGATCTTGAGCGCCGTGTTCTCGAGGATGGTGTCGTCCGACTGGGCGTCGGCACGGGTCGTGCCGCCGGTGCGGTTCTTGATGTCGTTGGTTCCGAACGAGCCCCAAGCCCACAGGGTGTCGCGCAGCACCGGACCGCCGGCCTCGAAGCCGTAGTCGGTGATCTTGTTGATCGAGTTGCCGAGGAAGCTGGACTGATTCGCGCCCAGCGTGCTGTCGGGCTGCTCGAGGAACGGCGTGTCCTGCTCGAGGAAGCCGGCGAAGAAGTCGTCGTCGGTCCTCAGGAACCGGGCCGAGCCGCGGAACTCGTTGGTGCCGCGCTTGGTCACCAGGTTCACCGACACGCCGGCGCCGGCCTTGGTGACGTCCGTGCCGCCGGTGGAGAACTGCATCTCCGTGAACTGGTCGAAGTCGTAGTGAAGTCGACGACGACCCGACGGCGGCCATGTCGTGAGATCTTCGACGCCGTCGTGACGAGGAACGAGTTCTCGTCGTCGGTGACGCCGGGGCGGTGAAGACGCGGCCTGCTGGCCGCTCTCGTTGCCGCCCACGTTGACGCGGTCGACCGCCACGCCGGGCGTCTGGGAGCACCGACCACGGGTCACGAGCGCCGGGGATCTTCTCCAGCTCGACCTGGCTGATGGTGGTGCCCGCGGTGAGCTTGCGCTCGTCCAGCAGCGGGCTCTCGGAGGTCACGGTGATGATCTTCCTCGACGGCCTCGGAGAGGGTGACCTCCAGGTTGGTGTTCCGCGCCACACGCACGTCGATGGCGGGGTACTCCACCGTGGAGAAGCCCTCGAGCTCGGCCGTCAGGCTCAGGTGCCCGGATCCAGGCCGAGGAAACGGACCTGACCCTGGGCGTTCGTCACCTGCACGCGGGGGGCGCCCTGACCCTCGAGGGTCACGGTCACTCCGGGCAGGGACGCTCCCTGGCCATCGCTCACGGCAACGTAGACGTTGCCGGTCTCCTCCTGCGCCAGCGCCGCTCCGGCGCCGAGCAGGAGGACGGCGAAGCCGAGGGCAGCAATCTTTTGCCACGCACTTCGGTTCATGCAAACCTCCCTGGCTGCAGTTTCGGGGCCGTCGCGCGAGCGCCGCCCCTCTCGCTTCCACGTTCACTGCGTCTTCACGGCTTTGCCGAGCGGCGACCGAGGAAACGCTGAGGGCGTCACCGTCCGCCGCACACCCGGGCCGCACTCCCGTCAGGGGATGCACGGAGTCTACAAGCCGCATGGCGTTGGTTCAAGCAAGCGCCGTTGCCAGCGCCCTCGCTTGCTCCTCATCCCCGACGAATGTCGATGAGGGCGAGGTTTTTTCGCTCCTCGGCGCCTGCTCATCGGGCGTTCACGGGCTTGCGATCCACCCGGCTGGATGCGTTCAATCCGGTTTCCTGATTCAGGCCCGGCGGGGCATCCGCCGCGCAGCCGGAGAACCGCGGCCCCGGGGACTCCGTACCAGGAGGGTGCCCTCGGCGCAGCCGGGCGTGTGGTCCTTGCAGAGCCGTCAGGACTCCCGGAGGCTCGAAGGGCCGACGCGGAGCGGCCGGGGGAGAGGTGAGACGACAGCGTGAAGGGGGATAGCGACCGCATGAGGGCCCGGATGAGCGTCGGTGCGGGGACCGTGATCGCGGCCGTCGTGCTGTCGGCTGCATGCTCGACGTATCGGCCGTTCGACACGACCGCCTACCTGCGCGACGAGTTCGACAAGAAGCTCCCCGCTGCCCTCGAGGACCGGGTCGAGGTGCCGTTCGAGCTCGACGAGGCGCACCGCCGGGCGGTGGAGCAGCAGATCGTCCGCACGAGCATCGAACGGGACCGTGCGGCGCTCATCGAGAGCTTCATCTTCTCGAAGCTCACAGGCTGCGCTATTCGCTTTCGCCCACGCGCGACGCCGACGGCACCTTCGACTCGCGGGAGGGCAACTGCCTCTCGTTCGTCAACCTCTTCGTGGGCATCGGACGTCACGTGGGGATGAATCCGTTCTACGTCGAGGTGGAGGACTACCAGCGCTGGAACTACAAGGACGGCGTGGTGCTCTCCCGCGGCCACATCGTCGCCGGGATGCGCATCGACGGCGAGCTGTCGACGTTCGATTTCCTCCCGTACCGTCCGAAGGCCTACCGCTCCTTCAAGCCGATCGACGACCTGACGGCCACCGCCCACTTCTACAACAATCTGGGAGCCGAGGCGCTGATGGACGACGACGTCACCGGGTCCCTGCAGGACCTCGAGATCGCGCACGCTCTGGCTCCCGATTTCGAGAAGGCCCTCAACAACCTCGGCGTGGCCTACACCCGACTGGGCCGGATGGACGACGCCATCGACCTCTACAACCGCGGGCTGGCCCTCTACCCCGCCAGCGTGCCGCTGCTCAACAACCTGGCCCGGGCCTATCAGGAGACCGGGCACGAGGCGGAGGCCGAGCAGCTCCTCGCCCGACTCGAGGAGGTCAACGAGTCGAACCCCTACTTCTTCATCTACCGGGGCGAGGTCGCCCTGTCCAAAGGCGACGTCGAGGGGGCCCTGGAGTACATGCGCCAGGCGTTCCGCATCGACGGCGACAACCCCGAGGTCCACGTGGGGCTGGCCAAGGTGTTCCTGGCCCGCGGCGACCTGGAGCGTGCCAGCTTCCACGTCGAGAAGGCCTTGCGCATCGACGCCACGCACGCCGAGGCGCGCCGGTACGCCGCGCTGCTGGCGGCACGCCGGGCGGGGAGCGCCGGTGGTTGAGCGTTGGTGCGCCTCGCGGCGGGGTGTGGGGACTGCCGCGGAGCGGATCGAAGACGTCACGCCTCGGAAGAGGCCGCCAGGCTCAATGCCACCAGCCGATCCACGCGTCGCATCCGGAGAGCGGGGTGGATCTGGTCGGCGCTCGGTGTCTGGCTCCTCCTGGCCCCGGGCCTCGCGGCCGAATCGTTCGAGGGTGTCGCCGACGTCGTGGAGGTCGAGATCCCGGTCAACGTCGTCAACCGGGACGGTGAGCCGGTGCGCGGGCTGACCGCGGAGGACTTCCAGGTCATGGACGACGGCCGGCCGCAGGAGCTGACCGGCTTCCGCGTCGTCGATCTCGACGTCATCGAGCCCGGTGACACGCGCGTGGAGATCGAGTCGGCGGTCCCGGCGGCGGCCCGGCGCCACGTCCTCCTGCTCTTCGACCTCTCCTTCTCGAGCCCGCCGGCGATCATCCGGCGAAAAGAGGGCGGCAGGGACGTTCGTGCTCGAGAACCTCCATCCGACGGACCTGGTCGCCGTCGCCACGCACTCGATCGAGGACGGCGCGCGCCTGCTGGTGACCTTCACGCCCGATCGCGCCCAGGTGGCCCGAGCCATCGACACCCTCGGCGCGCCGAAGCTCCTCGGGCTCGATCGGCGGGATCCCTGAAGCCCGCCATCGAAGACTTCGATGTTGAGGCTCGAGGCGAGCTCCGACGTCCCCGGCGACACCTCCGGCCTGGCCGGTCTGCAGCAGGAGGTCGTCGACCACCTGCGCGTCATCGGCAACGAGATGGCCAAGACCGAGAAGAGCTTCCGGCGCGGGCGCATCAGCTCGTGGTCGCGCTCGATGGGAGAGCTCGCGCGCTTCCTCGACAGCGTCAAGGGGCGCAAGCACGTCGTCTACTTCTCGGAGGGCTTCGACGGGCGCCTACTGCTCGGGCGCCAACCCTCGGCCGAGGATCGCGAGGTGCAGGAGGATCTGCGCAACATCACGACCGGGCAGCTCCAGTTCGTCGACACCGACAACATCTACGGCAACACCGGCCTGCAGGTCGACATGGCGCTGATGCTCGAGCAGTTCCGTCGGGCGGACGTCGTCATCGAGGCCGTCGACATCGCCGGCCTGCGCGCCGACCTGCCGTCGGCCGAGCGGGCCCACAACGTGGGCCAGGACGCTCTCTTCTACCTGGCCGACGACACCGGCGGGAATCTCTACCAGGACGCCAACGACTTCGGCGTCCAGCTCGGGCGCATCATGGAGCGCTCTTCCGTCACCTACCTCCTCTCCTTCAAGCCCGACCAGATCGCCTACGACGGGGCCTATCACCGGCTGAAGGTGAAGACGGACGCACCGGGACGGCTGGTGGCCCGGGAGGGTTACTACGCGCCGCGGCCGTGGGAAGAGTTGCATCCGTTCGAGAAGGGGCTCATCGCCTCCGGCGCCATCGCCAGCGCCGAGGAGACGAACGCCATCGCGCTCAACGTGCTGGCCGCTCCGTTCCGTGCCGGGCCGCTCGGCGCCTACGTACCGGTGATCATCGAGGTGGAGGGGGACACACTGCTCGAGGGACTCGAAGGCTCGGACCTCCCCGTCGAGCTGTACACCTACGCCACCAACGGCGACGGCGAGATGAAGGACTTCTTCACTCAGATGGTCGCCCTCGACGTCTCCTCGACCCGCGAGGCCTTCGGGAGCTCGGGGCTCAAGTACTACGGTCATCTGGAGCTGACCCCCGGCGACTACCTGCTGCGCGTCCTGGTGCGCAACGCGAAGACCGGTCGCTCCGGTCTCTCCACCGTCCCGCTGCACGTACCCACCTACGACGACCAGGGGCCCATCCTGCTGCCGCCTTTCTTCGTCGAGAACGCCCGCCGGTGGTTCATGGTGCGGGAGACCACGCCCGGCAACCAGCCGTCGGTCGTCTATCCCTTCACCGTCAACGGCGAGCCGTACGTTCCCGCCGCCAAGGCCTCGCTCACCGAGCGGGACGAGGCGCGCCTGTGCCTGGTGGCCTACAACCTCAGCTCCGGCGGCACGGTCGATGTGGCCGGGACCGTCACGGCCCAGGACGGCAGCACGGTGAGCGCCTTCGACCTCACCGGGCTCGAGCGCACGGTCACCGGCATCGACGGCCTCGACAAGTTCCTCGCCACCTTCCGTACCGACGGCCTGTCGGAGGGTGACTACACCCTGCAGGTGGCCATGACCGACCCCGTCACGGGCGCCCAACGCACGAACTCGATACCCTTCTCCGTGTACTGAGCCGTTCCGGACGACCGCGAGGCGGGAGAAGGATCTGTCGCGGGGGTCTAACGAGCGTGGGGAGGCGCCGGTGTGTCCGCCGCCCCCGAGCGCAAGAACCACGAGTCCCGGAGGTAGTCATGACCCAGCCCGTTCCCGATCGCCGGTTCCGGTCCCTCCTTCCGACGGTCCTGACCGCTTGTCTTCCTCGCGGCCGCCCTTGGCGGCGCCGCGCGCCCTGCCTGCCCAGGAGGGCCGCTCGGCGAGGAGGTCAGCGTCCTCGTCGTCGAGGTGCCGGTGCAGGTGCTGCGGGACGGAGCCTGTGCGCGGCTTGCGGCGGACGACTTCGAGGTCTTCGAGGGGCGCAAGAAGCGCGACATCGTGGGCTTCGACGTGTCGATCTGAGCCTCACGGAGGCCGCGGCGCCGACGTCGACGGCGAGCATCCCGTGGCGGCACGCCGTCACCTCCTCCTCTTCTTCGACCTGTCGTTCTCGCGGCCGGGGTCGATCGTACGGGCGCGGGAGCCGCGGCGTTGCGCTCGTGCGCGAGCAGCTGCACCCGTCCGACCTCGTGGGGGTGGCCACCTACTCACGCTCCGAGGGGATCCGCGTTCCTCTGGGCTTCACCAGCGACCGTCGGCAGGTCGAGGTGGCGATCGACAGTCTCGGCCTGCCGCAGATGGTCGAGGCCGTGCGCGATCCTCTGGGCCTCGTGCTCGCCGACGAGGCGAACTTCCGCAACATCGGTGGCGGGAGCGGCGGTGGAGGGGGCGGAGGCGGAGCGGCCGGCGCCCGCGCCGGCGTCGATCCCGGAGCCGAGATCAAGCAGCTGCTCGAGAGCATGGAGACGCAGGACATCCGGACGCAGAGCCGCAACGACATCCTGTCGCTGACCTCGTCGCTGGCCGGCCTCGCCGACGTCATGGCGGGTGTGGAGGGGCGCAAGCACTTGGTCTACCTCTCGGAGGGCTTCGACACGTCGGCCGTCTTCGGTCGCGGTCGCGGCGAGACGCTGGAGGAGCAGCGCAAGATCCAGGAGACCAACGAGGCGGCGATGCGCGGCGAGGTGTGGAACGTGAACTCCGAGGAGCGCTTCGGCAGCACCTCGACCCAGAACGAGCTGACGCAGGCCCTCCAGGAGCTCGTGCGCTCCGGGGTCACGGTCCAGGCGGTCGACATCCGCGGTCTCGGGGAGGCGACGGACTCGGCGGCCGAGGGGCGCGCCGAGGACGGTCTCTTCATGCTGGCGGAGGAGACGGGGGGCGAGCTGCTGAAGGACTTCAACAACCTCTCGGATGCGATGGGTGAGGTGCTGGAGCGCACGAGCGTCACCTACCTCCTCGCCTTCGAGCCGGGAGACGTGAAGCCGGACGGCGCCTACCACGAGATCAAGGTGAAGCTGAAGGACGGCGGTCGCGGCGTTCGCGTCGAGCACCGCCCGGGGTACTTCGCCCCCGAGCCGTACGCGCAGCAGGCGGGCCTCCAGCGCCGGTTCAACACCGCCGAGAGCATCCTCTCGGGGCGGGAAGCCGGAGACATCGCGGCCTCCCTCCTGTCGGCGGCGTTCCCGATGTCCGGGGAACGCTCCTACGTGCCGGTGCTGGTCGAGATCGACGGGCCTTCTCTGCTCGCCGGTTTGCAGCAGGACACGGCGCCGACCGAGATCTACGGCTATGCGATCGGGGCCGACGGGGCCGTCAAGGACTTCTTCACCCAGCTGCTCAATCTCGACGTCGGCAAGGTCGGAGACGCGTTGCGACGGAGCGGGTTCAAGTACTGGGCCCACATGGAGCTCCCGCCCGGTGACTACAGCATCCGGGTCGTGGTGCGCAACGGCGCCACGGGTGCCTCCGCGGTCAAGGTGGCCGAGGTCGAGGTCCCCGATGCCAGCCAGAGCCTGTTGCTGCCTCCGTTCGTCCCCGAGCCGCAGGGCAAGTGGTTGCTCGGTCGCGAGCCGATGCCCGACGGCAAGGACTACCCGTACCCCTTCATGCTCGGGTCCGACGCGATCATCCCGGCGGCCAAGCCGCGCTTCGCCCCGAACTCCCAGGAGAGGATCGCGCTGGCCGGGTACGGTCTCGGCGGCGGCGACCTCGGGGTCCGCGCCGAGCTACGCGGCGGTGACGGCCAGGCCGCCGACGGCGTGGAGCTCCAGCTCGACGCCCGCTCCGAGGACGGCGGCTTCGAACGGCTCACCGGCACTCTCGTCGTCGGCGCCGTGCCGGCCGGCGAGTACGACCTGGTCGTCTCGGTGCGCGACGAGGGCACCGGAGAGGTCCGCTCGTCCCGCGTGCCGGTGACGGTGGGGTAGGCGCGACCGACTGAAGCGGGCGGCCCTGTGCCGGCCGGCCCCGGGTGCTCTCACCATCCACCGGCCGGCAGAGGCGCCGGCCGCTTCAAGCGATCGAGCGAGTCGGGACCCCCTCAGCCCGTGCTCTGCCGCCGCCGCATCGCCTCGAGGGTCTGACGGGCGTTGTGGTCGGCGGGGTCGAGGACGAGGAGGCGTTCGAGCAGCGTCTCGGCATCCTCGTGGTCGCCTTCGGCGGCGTAGACCAGGGCGAGCTGGTAGAGCGCCGCTTCGTGGTCGGGCGCGATCTCGACGGTGCGCCGGAGCAGCTCCCGGGCGGCGTCGCCGTCCCCCTGCCGGATGCGGACGACCGCCAGCTGGAAGAGCGCGTCCGGGTCGCGGCGCGCGGAGCGCTCGACGCTCCCCTCGGCGACGGTCGCCGCCTCGTCGATCCGGTCGGCGCCGAGGAGCGCCTGCACCAGACCGAACCGGTACGGGAGGCTGTCCGGTGAGGCGTTCACGGCCAGGCGGAGCAGGTCGATCGCCTCGTCCCCGCGGCCGAGACGCACGGCGCACTGGGCCACGGCCTCGAGCAGCTCGGGGGCCCCTCGCGACAGATTCAGCGCTTCGGAGAAGGCTCCATAGGCCTCCGACCATTTCCCCTGCCGGCGGTAGGCCTCGCCGAGGAACTGCCAGGCCTCGAGGGAGCGAGGGCTCTCCTCGACCAGCGCCTGCAGGGTGCGCACGGCGTCGGCAGGGCGCCCTGCGCGCAGGGCGTCCAGAGCCGTCCGGAAGCGGTGGAGCGTGGGCAGCTGATCCTTCGGGTTGAGGCGCCGGTCGCCGCCCACGCCGCGAGTCACGTCCAGGTAGCCGAGCGAGGCGAGCCGCTGGCGCACCTCCTCGGTCTCGGTGAACGGGGGCGCGGGATCGGCGCGCAGGGGGCGCAGGCTCGCGAGCAGGCGCGTCCTGACCTCTCCGTCGGCGGCCGTCAGATCGCGCGTCTCTCCCGGATCCTCGGCCAGGTCGTAGAGCTCCGGCCGCGGCCCCTCGATCAGGTGGTACGGCCACTCCACGACGGAGAGGAGCTCGCTCCACCCGTAGCGCAGGGACGGGTGGTAGGTCTCGGCGTAGAGGGACCGACCGGCCGGCGGCGGGTGGAGGAGGGAGCTGCCTGGAAGCCCTTCCGAGACGGGGAGACCCGCCAGCTCGAGGAGAGTCGGCGCGACGTCCATCAGGTGGACGGGCACGTCGACGCGTCCCCCTCGGCCGGGCTCGCCGGGGAGCTTGAGGATCAGCGGCACGTGGAGGTCCTCGTGGTGGAGGAGGATGCCGTGCTCCTGCTCGCCGTGGTCACCGAGGCCCTCGCCGTGGTCCGACAGCAGGACGATCGCGGTCCCGTCGTAGAGGCCTCGCTCGTCGAGCAGCCGCAGGAGCCGTCCGACCACGGCGTCGGCGGCGGAGATCTCTCCGTCGTAGGGGTCGCCGCCGGCGAAGGCCGCAGGAGGCGTGTACGGGGCGTGGGGCTCGTAGAGGTGCAGGAAGAGGAAGAACGGCGTGCCTGCGTCGGCCGGGAGCCAGCTCTCCACCGCGTCGAGGGTCTCGGGGCCGGAGCGCTGCTCCTCGGCCGCGGTCAGGCCGGCGCCGGTCGCCACGTCGTCGTCGTAGAGGTCGAAGCCCGCCGCCAGCCCGGTCTCCCGCCGCAGGACGACCGAGGAGACGGCTGCCGCCGTCCGGTACCCGGCCGCCTCGAGTCGCGGCACGATCGACCGGCCCGCCTCCAGCCGGTAGCCGAGGTTGTCGCGCACCCCGTGGGTCGGCGGCAGCAGCCCGGTGAGGATCGTCGAGTGCGCCGGGAGCGTCAGCGGCACCGGGCTGAAGGCGTGCTCGAAGAGGGTCCCGTCGGCCGCCAGGCGGTCGATGGCCGGTGTGGCGCCGGCGGGGTAGCCGTAGGCGGGCAGCCGATCGGCCCGCAGGGTGTCGATCGTCACGAGGACGATCGAGGCGCCCGCCGGCGTCGGCGTGGTCTCACCGCCGCGGCACGCGCAGAGCACGGCCAGGAGCGGCAGGCAGACGGAGATCCGGGCTCGGCGCACCATGGGCGATAGAACAGCGCGGCCCGTCCACCTATTTCTCGCGTCGGCCCGACGGAGGAACGGGTGCCGGGCTCGGCTCTCTATCTGGTACGAGGGAGGTGGCGCCCGGTTTCCTTCGCCGCGAGGCCGGGTAGGCTAGGACGATGCGGATGCCCGCCCGCCGACTCTCGGCCCTGCTCGCCCTGGTGGTCGTCGCCGCGTGCGGTGACGCGGGGCACACCCGCGAGGGCACCGTGACCGCGGTGCCGGCGAGCTCCCTCCACGTCGACGACCTGGTGCTGGTGACCGTGGACACCCTGCGCTGGGACGCCGTCGACTTCCTCGGCCCGCATGACGACGTGACCCCGACTCTCGACCGGCTGGCGGCGGAGGGGATCGTCTTTCCGTTCGCCCACGCCCACAACGTCGTGACTCTGCCGTCGCACACGAACATCCTGACCGGCCGCCTTCCCTACCAGCACGGCGTGCGCGACAACAGCGGCTTTCGCCTGCCGGCGTCGGTGCCCACCCTGGCCGAGACGCTGCGGGACGCCGGCTTCGCGACCGCCGCGGTGGTGGCGGCCTACCCGCTCGACGCCCGGTTCGGTCTCGACCGCGGCTTCGACCTCTACGACGACTACCTGGCCGGCGATACCGGCGGCGGCGACCGGGCCCTCGAGCGCTCCGGTCAGGAGGTCGTCACCCGCGCTCTCGCATGGTGGCGCGAGAACGCCGGTCAGCGGCGCTTCCTCTGGGTCCACCTGTTCGAGCCGCACGCTCCGTACGAGCCGCCCGAGCCCTTCGCCTCGCGCTTCGCCGGCGAGCCCTACCTCGGCGAAGTGGCGACGGCCGACGCCGCCTTGGCCCCCTTGCTCGCCGAGGTCACGGCGCCGGACGCCTCGACGCTCGTGGCCGTCACCGCGGATCACGGCGAGGCCCTGGGCGAC
>JAWKHP010000022.1:0-52787 GCA_041394745.1 Thermoanaerobaculia bacterium
GGAGGAGCTTGACCTGCAGCTCGGGGTAGAGCTCGCTGATCTCGTCGAGGAAGAGCGTGCCGTGGTGGACGATCTCGAACTTCCCGATCTTGCGCGACACCGCTCCGGTGAACGAGCCCTTCTCGTGCCCGAACAGCTCGCTCTCCAGGATGTCGGAGGGGATGGCCCCGCAGTTGATGGCGAGGAAACGTTCGTCGCGTCGTGGGCTCGCGTGGTGGAGGGCGTTGGCCACGAGCTCCTTGCCGGTGCCGCTCTCGCCGACGATGAGAACGGTCGAGCGGGTGGGCGCCACCAGCCGCATCTGCTCGAAGAGCTTCTCCATGCCGGCGGAGCGGCCGAGGATGCTCTCGAACCCGTAGGTCTTGTCGAGCCGCTGGCGGAGGGTGGTCACCTCCTGGCGCAGCTCGCGGGTCTCCAGCAGGTCGAGGACGCGCTTGCGCAGCTCGTAGAGGTCGATCGGCTTGGTCAGGTAGTCGTCCGCCCCCACCTGCATCGCTTCGACCGCGGACTCGATGGAGCCGTAGCCGGTGACCAGGACCACCGGCAGGTCCAGGCCCCGGGAGCGCACCTCGTCGAGGAACGCCAGCCCGTCGATGTCGGGCATCTTCAGATCGCAGACGGCCAGCGCCGGCGTCGGTGCGCGATCGAGGTACTCGAGCGCCTTGCGCGCATCGTCGAACGTGCGGACGTCGTGCCCCGCGCGCTCGAGAGCGATGGCCATCGATTCCCGAGAGCCGGTCTCGTCATCGATGACCAGGATGGGAGCCCGCTCGGCCACGGCGTGCCATTCTGGCACACCGCCGGGCTGGGCACGCAACCGAGCCTATGGCTCCGCGTCGTCCTCGGACTCTCGGCCGTCGTCCCAGAAGGGCTCCTCCTCCGGACCTCCCCCTTCGAACGGCGGATCCTCGGCCCCCGGCTGCGGCACCGCGGGCACCGGCGGCAGGGGCTCGCGGTCCCGGGGCCGTTCCCAGGAGGCCGCGGTGCCGAATCGCGTCAGGATCGACGCACCGAAACCGATGGTCCAGGCCGCGTACCAGATCAGGGTCCCGATCACCAGGGACATCCCGGCCATGAAGCGCAGAGGCAGCGGCCCCGCGTTGAGAAGGTGGCCGACGAGGCTGAAGACGTACACCATCGCCAGCCCCGCCAGGAGCTCGGCGTAGGGACCGCCCAGGTCCCTGCCGAACCGGCGTTCGAGCCAGCGTCCGATCACCCGCGCCATCGCGACGAAGCCGCCGAAGGCCGCCAGCGCGATGAAGACGAGGGCAAAGGGCACCAGCAGCAGCACCGGGATGCCGATGACCGAGATGGCGAGCACCACGCACACCAGCACCAGGACCGGGATCGCCAGCACCTGGGCGAGGAGCCCGGTCAGGCCCGCCTTCCAGACCTCGTGCTCGATCCGCCGCTCCATCCTTTCGATCGGCCGCCGCGCCACGAGCAGGGCGATCGAGGCGAGCAGGGCGACGAAGAGCACCCAGAAGACGCGCCATCCCACCCGCATCCAGTGGTGCCAGGGCGAGAAGTCGAACGAGTAGTCCCGGCCGTCCAACCAGGCGTCCTTCCAGTCGCCGGAGACGTGCCAACGGAATGGGACCTCCTCGATCCGGCCGCCGACGTGGGCGCCCGGATCGCGGGTGACCTGCCCGCCGACCGAGACGACGTCGCCGTGCACGTCGGCGTGCGACTCGAGGTGGACCGATCCGCCGACCGAGCTGACGTCTCCGGTGACCTCGCCGTCGATCGTCACGGGACCGCCCAAGGCCACGGCATCGCCGTCGACCTTGCCGTCGACCCGCAACGAGCCCCCATCACGAGGACGTCGTCGCTGATCTCGTCCTCCTCGATGGTCTGGCTGTTGGCGATCACCACTTGGGTGTCGCGCTTCACACGGCGCTTCACCCTCTGGTCGTCCCGTTCGTCGCGCAGGCGGTCGCGCTCCTCGTGGGCCGACTCCTCCCGCTCGTCCAGCTCCTCAGCGGCGCGCTCGGCCTCCTCGGCCGCCTCTCGGCGCGCTTCCTCCCGGATCTCCTCCGCCGCCGCGGCCTCCGCCGCCGCGGTGTTCTCGCCGTCCGACGAGCCTCCCGCCGCCAGCTGTCGCAGCTGCCCGGCGTCCAGCTCCTTCAAGCGCAGGACCAGAGCAGCCGTCTCGTCTCCGAGCCGGACGCCGATCTCGTCCTCGCCGGCCGGAGCGCCGTCCAGAAAGATCCCGTCGGACCCCACCTCGATCGAGCGTGGCGAGGCCGTCTCGTCCCTCGGCTGCAGAACGACGCCGTCCCGCAGGGCGAGGATCTCGAAGCGCTCCTCGAGGGCGCTGCGCAGATCCCGGCCCGGTTCCGGTCCCTGAGCGAGGGCCGGCAGGGCGCAGAGAGCGAGCAACAGGGCGCAACAGAGGCCGAGAGCCCGGCGGTTCCTACGAATTCGCATAACGAGCACTCCTATCCCACACGAGGAGGGTCTGCAGTCCGAGGAAGGCGCCCGTCGCCAGGAGCGTCGCGCACAGGCACAACGCGAGCGTCCACGGCGAATCGAGGGCGCCGGAGAGGACGCGGCCGGCCCGCAGCAGGGTACCGCCGACCGCCTCGAGATCGCCCAGACGCCGGCCGAGGAAGACCACGGCGGCCGCGGCCCCCTCCGCCAGCCAGCCGGAGCGCCCCACCCAGCCGAGCAGCGAGACCACCTGGAGGCCCGCGGCCAGCACCAGCACGAGGCCGGCGGCGAAGCCCCAGCGCCAGACCCAGGTCGGCAGCCAGCCGACTGCCGGCGACAGCCCGGCGGCCGCGAGCACCCGCGAGGCGAAGCCGGCGGGCACGACAGGCGAGGGCCAGCGCCGGTAGACCTCGGTCAGGGCGGGCTCGGCGTCGGGGTGGCCGGAGCGCTCCCGGCGGAGCCAAGCGGCGACGGCGTTCTGGAGATCTCGGGCCACGTCCATGTCCTCCACGACGACCCTACGAGACCCCGGCTCGCCGTGTTTCGCTCCCCGTATCGGCCCGCTCATACATCCTCCCGGGACCAACCCAGCTCTTCGAGATGCTCCGCCATCGCCTTGCGGGCCCGGTGGATGTGGGTCTTGACGGTTCCCATGGGCAGGCCGGTGATCTCGGCGATCTCCTCGTAGGAGAGGCCCTCCCGGAACCGCAGCTCCATGACCGTCCTGTATTCGGGACGCAGGCGCTGAACCGAGGCTTCCAGGGCGGCGGCCAGATCGCTCCGGCGCATCCCCGTCTCCGGCGACTGCAGCTCGGGCCCTGCGAGGGAATCTAGCAGATCGGGCCCCTCCCTCTCGGGCGTTTCGAGGGGCACCGTGTCGAGCTCGCGCCGCCGCAGGTGGTCGATGGCCGTGTTGTGGGCGATCTTGAACAACCAGCTGGAGAACTTGCGCTCCCGCTGGAAGCCGGAGAGCGCACGGAAGGCCTTCAGGAACGCCTCCTGAGCCAGGTCCTCGGCCAGGCCGCGGTCCCGCACCAGGCGGACGATCAGGCCGAAGACGGGCCGCTGGTAGCGCAGGAGGAGATCGCGGTAGGCGTCCTCGCTCCCACCGAGAGCCTCTCCCACCAAGGTGGCGTCGTCTGCCGTCGCTCGGCTCACTTTCGGGTCCCGGCGCCCCCAGGGCGCCCGTTCCTGCTACGCCGGGGCCTCCGCGAGGTTCTCCCGCCGCCCCGCGGGACGACGTGCGGTTCAGCCACGGATGTCGAGAGGCGGGCCTCATTGTAGCGGCTATACTCACCCCCCGACTCCGACCGGAAGCCATGGCCGATCCCCACGTGTTCAGCTCCCAGGACCTGGAGCAGATCTCCCGTCTCGGGATGACCTTGGGTCACGTCGAGGGTCAGCTGGAGGCCTACCAGAGGCCCCGGCGCCCCGTCGAGCTGGTGCGGCCCTGCCGGCCGGGCGACGGCATTCAAGCCCTGCCACCCGACCTGGACGCCCTCGAGGAGCTCTGGGCGACCGCCGCCGCGGAGGGACGGCTGACCAAGTTCGTCCCCGCCTCGGGAGCGGCCAGCCGCATGCTCTCGGTGCTGCGCTGGTTGGCGGCACGCCCGGCCCTTCGCGACGAAGAGAGCCTGCGTCAGGCGGCCCCCTCGGAGGCCAAGGCGGCGGAGGCCCTGCGGCTCTGGGAGGCCCGGGAGCGACTGCCGTTCGCCGACGAGGGTGACGGAGCCTCGAGCCTCGGCGACTGGGTCGACCGGCTGCTCGATCGGCTCGGAGAGGAGCCGAAGGGGCTCGTTCCGTTCCACCGTCGCGCCGGCGGGGCACGCAGCGCCTTCGAGGAGCAGTTGGTGGAGGCCGCACGCTACCTGGCCGCCGGTGCCTCGCGCACCTGCGCCCTGCAGCTCACCGTCGCCGCCGACAAGCTGGAGAGGTTCACCGCCGCCTACGACGCCTGCCGAGCCCGCCTCGAGGAGGAGCTCGGAGTGCGCTTCGACGTCGAGTTCTCGACCCAGGCGCGGTCGACCGACAGCCTGGCGGTCGACGACGCCGGTCGGCCCATCCGGCGACCCGACGGCAGGCTGCTCTTCCGCCCCTCCGGCCACGGCGCCCTGCTGCGCAACCTCGCCGCGATGAACGGCGACGTGGTCTTCATCAAGAACATCGACAACGTTCTGCCCGAGTCGCGGCACGAGGAGATCGGCCGCTGGAAGCGCCTCCTCGCAGGCCTCGCCCTGAAGCTGGAGCTGCGCGTCTCGAGCCTGCTCGACCACGTCGAACGGAACGACCCCGACGAGGTCGAACGCGCCGTGCTCTTCGTCGAGGACGTGTTCGGCATCCGTCCGCCGGTCAGTCTCGCCGCCGCCAGCTCCGATCTCGGGGCCTGGGTGCGGCAACGGCTCGATCGTCCGCTGCGCGTCTGCGGCATGGTGCCCAACGAGGGCCAGCCAGGTGGTGGACCGTTCTGGGTGCGGGACCGGGACGGGCGCGTGTCGCCCCAGATCGTGGAGTCGGGACAGGTCGATCACGAGGACGAGGCGCAGCAGGCGATCTGGGCCTCCTCGACGCACTTCAATCCGGTCGACATCGTGTGCTGCCTCCTCGATCGCAAGGGCAAGACACACGACCTGGAGCGCTTCGTGGACCACAGCGCCTCCTTCATCGTACGCAAGGAGTGGGGCGGCACACCGATCCGACTCCTCGAGCGGCCCGGGTTGTGGAACGGTGCCATGGCCGGTTGGAACTCGGTCTTCGTGGAAGTGCCGGCCTCGACCTTCGCGCCGGTGAAGAGCCTCCTCGACCTGCTCTCCGCCGCCCATCAGCGCTGAGCGGCCGACCGGTCGCCGCGCTGCGGCAGGGGAGTCGCTATACTGATCGACCCCCGTGAGGGGTACCGACACCGACACACGAGTCACGACACGAGGAGATCAGACATGTCCGTAGCCAAGATCAGCGAAATCAGCTCCGGCTCCGCCGAGAGCTTCGACGACGCGATCCGCAAGGGGATCGATCGCGCCAATCGCACACTGAACAACATCACCGAAGCGTGGGTGGGCGGTCAGAAGGTCGTCGTCCGCGACGGCGAGGTGGTGGAGTACCGGGTCAACCTGAAGGTCACGTTCGTTCTCGAGGACTGAGGTCCTCTCTCGCTTCGGAGGAGGCACGCATGGGTCTGTTCAGCTTCATCAAGGACGCCGGCGCCAAGCTGCTCGGCGCCGACGAGGAGGAGAAGGCGCCGGCCGGGCAGCAAGCACCCGAGGTCGATCCGGCCGAGGTCCGCCGCAAGATCGACCAGAAGCGGTCCTTGGCGCTGATCCGCACCATTCACGACCTCGGGCTCGAGGTCGAGGATCTCCAGGTGTCGATCCACACCGACCGTGCCGAGGTGCGGGGGAAGGTCCCCGACCAGGCCACCAAGGAGAAGGTGGTGCTGGTGGTCGGCAACACGCGCGGCATCGCGCAGGTCCAGGAGGACCTCGAAGTCGACGCCGCGGAACAGGAAGCGACCTTCTACACCGTCGAGTCCGGCGACACGCTGTGGAAGATCTCCAAGGAGCAGTACGGCGAAGGGGGCAAGTACATGCTCATCTTCGAGGCCAACAAGCCGATGCTGACCGACCCGGACAAGATCTACCCCGGCCAGGTCCTGCGCATCCCGCCGCTGCCGGCAGCCTGACGCCGGATCGACCGGACGACGAAGCCCCGCCCCCGAATGAAGGGGCGGGGCTCCGTGCGTTCTGCGGCCTCCGGCCTAGTACTGGTGCAGGTACCGCTCCTGCTCCCAGGGGTGGACGATCGAGATGTAGTCGTGCCACTCCTGGCGCTTGGCCATCAGGTAGTGCTCGAAGATGTGCTCACCGAGCGCGTCGCGCAGCACGCCGTCCTTCTCCAGGTGGTCCAGAGCGTCGGAGAGGCTGGCCGGCAGCTCGTCGATCTTGTGGCGGCGCTTCTCGCGCTGGCTCATCGTGAAGATGTTCTTGTTGACGGGATCGGGCGGGGTCATCTTCTCGCGTACGCCGTCGAGCCCCGAGGCCAGCATCACCGTCAAAGCGAGATAGGGGTTGCAGGCCGGGTCGGGGACGCGGACCTCGCAGCGAGTCGACATGCCCCGCTTGGCCGGCACGCGTACCAGGGGGCTGCGGTTCTTCTCCGACCAAGCCAAATTGGTGGGAGCCTCGTAGCCCGGCACCAGCCTCTTGTAGGAGTTGACCAGGGGGTTGGTCACCGCCACGAAGGCCTTGGCGTGCTTGAGGATCCCGGCGATGTAGCCGAGCGCGACCTTCGACAGCTCCCACTCACCGCTCTTGGCGTAGAAGGCGTTGCCGCCCTTCTTGTCGAGGAGGCTCTGGTGGGTGTGCATGCCGGACCCGTTGACGCCGAAGATCGGCTTGGGCATGAAGCTGGCGTGCAGGCCGTGATCGAGGGCCACCTTCTTGACCACGAAGCGGAAGGTCGCCACGTTGTCGGCGCACTCGATCGCCTCGGAGTACTTGAAGTCGATCTCGTGCTGGCCGGGCGCCACCTCGTGGTGGGCCGCCTCCACCTCGAAGCCCATCGCCTCGAGCACGCCCACGATGTCGCGCCGGCACTCCTCGCCCTTGTCGACGGGGGTGAGATCGAAGTAGCCCCCGACGTCGTGGGTCTCGATCATCGTCCGACCGGCCTCGTCCTTCTGGAAGAGGAAGAACTCCGCCTCGGGGCCCGCCACCATGGTGTAGCCCATCTTCTTGGCCGCTTCGACCTGACGGCGCAGGGTCAGGCGCGGGCAACCGGCGAACGGCGAGCCGTCCGGACGATAGACGTCGCAGATGAGCCGGGCCACCTTGGAGCCGTCCGGGTTGTTCCAGGGGTTGACCGTGAAGGTGCCGTAGTCGGGCACCAGCAGCATGTCGGACTCCTCGATCCGCACGAAGCCCTCGATCGACGAGCCGTCGAACATGATCTGACCGTCGAGCGCCTTGCCGAACTGGCTGGCCGGGACCTCGACGTTCTTGAGGACCCCCATGATGTCGGTGAACTGGAGCCGCAGGAAGCGGACCTTCTCCTTCTTCGCGATATTCAGAATCTCGGCCCTGCTCGTCAAGATGACCCCCTTTGGGTGAACGTTTCGCGGAAAATAGCCGACCCAACCGCACGAATCAACCCCTTTTCGTGCAGAATGTCGTAACTTTCGATGACGGCACGAAATCAGCGGTCGCCCGAGACGCCGCACCGGGGAGCGGCGGACACGCTGTGCTAGCATCTGCGCCGACGAGCCCCACGGGAGGAGATGCCAAGCGATGAAGCTGCCGTCGATCGAGCTCGGTCCCAAGCCGAGGAAGTGGGATCTCGTGGCCGCCGTGCTCGCGCTGCTGACCCTCGTCGCCGCCGGCTTCAACTGGTCGGTCGCCCGGTCCGCCGACGGCGCCATCGGAGCCGGGACCACCGGCATCTTCGTCGTCGGCCAGCTGGCGCTCGCCAGCATCTGCCTCCTGGTCCTGGGCAAGACCGCCAAGGAAGGGACCCTGTGGGGGAACCTCGCGGCGGTCGCCGGGCTGTTGCTCGGGGTCAGCGGCGTCCTGCTGGCCGCCGCGATGTGGGTGGCCGCCTGAGGCCGGCTGAACCGATCCGACGTCGACTCTCGTAGCAGGTCGGGAGGGCGATCATGGCCACCGACTCGACAGCGGGCGCGGCGAGGCTCGGGTTCTGGGTTCGAGTCCTCGCAGCGTTGGCCGCGGCGGCCTTGCTGTGGTGGGCCGGGCGCGAGCTCGGAGGCTACGTGCCGCGATTCGCCGCCTGGGTGGATTCCCTCGGTCTCTGGGGGCCCGTGGTCTTCGTGCTCGGGTACGCCCTGGCGACCGTGGCGTTCATCCCCGGCTCGCTCCTCACCCTCGCCGCCGGGGCCATCTTCGGGCTCCTGGAGGGGACGGTCACCGTGTTCGCCGGAGCCAGCCTCGGGGCGACTCTCGCCTTCCTCGTCTCCCGCTACCTCGCGCGCGGGCGCATCGAGGCGCGGCTCGAGGGCAAGCCTCGCTTCCGCGCCCTCGACCGGGCCGTCGAGCGCGAGGGGCTGAAGATCGTCACGCTGCTACGTCTGGCGCCCGTCTTCCCCTTCAACCTGCTCAACTACGCTCTCGGCCTGACCAGGGTCAGGCTTCCCCACTATCTCCTCGCCTGCTTCGGCATGCTCCCGGGCACCTTCCTCTACGTCTACTACGGTCGGGCGCTGGGCAGCCTCGCCGCGGTCGCCGGTGGCGCCGAGCCCGACAAGGGTGCCGGCTACTGGACGGTGTTCGGCCTCGGTCTCGCCGCCACCGCCACGGTCACCCTCTTGGTGACACGTATCGCCCGACGAGCGCTCGCCGGTGCCTCCGACCTGGAGGATTCGGATGAGTGAGCCCTTCGAATCGGGCCTGACGCGGAGCCCGTACGACCGGGAGCTGCTGGACAACGCGCACCCGGTCGACTGGAACCCTCCGCGGCCCGCCGACCGGTATCACCTGGTCGTCGTCGGAGGAGGCACGGCCGGGTTGGTGACCGCCGCGGGCGCCGCAGGGCTCGGCGCCCGGGTGGCACTGGTCGAGCGTGGCCTGCTGGGCGGCGACTGCCTCAACGTGGGGTGCGTCCCGTCCAAGGCCCTCCTGCGAGCCGCGCGCGCCTGGTCGGACGCGCGCACGGCGGCCGAGCGTTTCGGAGGGCCGGCCGCCGCCGGGAGCGGCGACTTCGGCGCGGCCATGGAGCGCATGCGCCGGCTGCGGGCGGGTATCAGCCACCACGACAGTGCCGCGCGCTTTCGCGATCTCGGCGTCGACGTGTTCCTCGGCGAGGGCCGATTCGTGGCGTCGGACGCGCTCGAGGTCGACGGCGCCCGGCTTCGCTTCCGCCGTGCGGTCGTGGCGACCGGCGCCCGCGCGTCGGCTCCGCCCGTGCCCGGCCTCGACGCGGTCGGCTACCTCACCAACGAGACCCTCTTCGGCCTCACCGCCCTGCCGCCCCGGCTGGCGATCCTGGGCGGAGGGCCGATCGGCTGCGAGATGGCCCAGGCCTTCGCCCGTTTCGGGAGCCAGGTCCACCTCATCGAGGCCCTCGATCGCATCCTCCCGATCGAGGAAGAGGACGCGGCCGCGATCGTGCACAGAGCGCTCGAGGCCGACGGCGTGCGAATCCTCTGCTGCGGCGAGGACGCCCGGGTCGGGACCACGGCGGACGGGGCCAAGCGGATCACGCTCGCGTCGCACGGCAGGGCCTACGACCTCACCGCCGACGCTCTGCTGGTCGCGGCCGGCCGCAAGCCCAACGTCGAAGGGCTGGGGCTCGAAGCGGCGGGAGTCGAATTCGACGAGCACGGCGTCACGGTCGACGACCGGCTGCGCACGAGCAACTCGCGGATCTTCGCGGTGGGCGACGTCGCGTCGCGATTCAAGTTCACCCACATGGCGGACGCCCTGGCCCGCATCGCCATCCAGAACGCTCTCTTCTTCGGCCGCAAGCGGGCCTCCGACCTGGTCGTCCCCTGGTGTACCTACACCAGCCCCGAGATCGCCCACGTCGGTCTCTATCCACGCGAGGCGGCCGAGCGTGGCGTGGCGATCGATACCCATCAGGTCGACCTCTCGGGCGTCGACCGCGCCATCCTCGACGGCGAGACGGACGGCTTCCTGCGGGTGCACGTGAAGAAGGGATCGGATCGGATCCTCGGTGCCACCGCCGTCGCCGCACACGCCGGGGACCTGATCGGCGAGGTCACGCTCGCGGTCACCCGCAAGATAGGGCTCGGCGCCGTCGCGTCCTCGATCCACCCCTACCCCACGCAGGCCGAGGCGTTCAAGAAGGTGGGCGACGCCTACCGGCGCACCCGCCTGACACCGAGCGCCGAGAAGCTGTTCGACCTCTTCTTCCGGATCTTCCGGTAGGCGGGTGGAAACCTCCGGCCGCGTCGCGCGTAGGAAGGAGTGAAGGCCGCAGCAATCCTCCCTCCCTCCGTCCCCCGTGCCCCCAATCGCTGCACGGGGGACGTCCTTCGTCGAGCCTCTGCGAGCGTCAGCCGGACCGCCGCGTCCAGCTGTCGCGCAGGGGCACCGTGCGGTGGAAGACCGGGCGATCGCCCGTCTGGGCCTCGGGGTCGAGGTAGAAGTAGCCGTGGCGCTCGAACTGGTATCGCTCTCCGGGCTCGGCGCCGGCCACGGAAGGCTCGATCCAGGCCGCCGCCACCTCGAGGGAATCCGGGTTGAGGCTCTCCAGGAAGTCTGCGCCATCCGCCCCGGGCCGCTCGTCGGCGAACAGGCGGTCGTAGAGGCGCACCTCGACCGGCAGGGCGTGGGCCGCGGAGACCCAGTGGATGGTGCCCTTGACCTTCCGCCCGTCCGGTGCCTGCCCTCCGCGGGTCGCCGGGTCGTAGGTACAGCGCAGCTCGACGACCTCGCCGTTCTCGCCCTTCACGACCTCCTCGCAGCGGATGAAGTAGCCGTAGCGCAGCCGCACCTCGCGTCCCGGAGCGAGGCGGTAGAACTTCCCCGGCGGATCCTCCATGAAATCGGACCGCTCGATCCAGAGCTCCCGCGAGAAGGGCAGAGGGCGCGTGCCCTCCTTGGGGATGTCGCGTGGCCAGTAGTCGCCCTCGAGCACGTCCTCCTCCCCCTCCGGGAAGTTGGTGATCGTGACCTTCAACGGATCGAGAACGCAGAGCACTCTCGGCGCCCGGTGGTTGAGGTCGTCGCGCACGGCGTGCTCGAGCATGGCGACGTCGACGACGCTGTTGGCCTTGGCCACGCCCACGGCGTCGCAGAAGGCGCGGATCGCCTCCGGCGTGTAGCCGCGACGGCGCAGGCCCCAGAGCGTCGGCATGCGTGGATCTCCCCAGCCCTCGACGTGGCCGGCTGCCACCAGCTGCGCCAGCTTGCGCTTCGAGAGCACCGTATAGGTGAGGTTGAGCCGTGCGAACTCGGTCTGCTCGGGGCGCGGGCGCGGCACGTCGACGTTGTCCAGGATCCAGTCGTAGATCGCCCGGTTGTTTTCGAACTCCAGCGTACACAGCGAATGCGTGATGCCCTCGATCGAATCGGAGAGACAGTGCGCGTGATCGTAGAGGGGATAGACGCACCAGTCGTCGCCGGTGCGGTAGTGCGAGCGATGGAGGACCCGGTAGAGGACCGGATCGCGCATCTTCATGTTGGGGTGGGCCAGGTCGATCCTGGCGCGCACCACCATCGAGGCGTCGGGGAACTCGCCGGCGCGCATCCTCTCCATCAGCTCGAGGTTCTCCTCGATCGGGCGGTCCCGACCTGCGGTGGGCCTCCCCGGCTCGGTGATCGTGCCGCGATGGGCGCGGATCTCCTCGTCGGAGGACTCGTCCACGTACGCCTTGCCCGCCCGCGCCAGCTCCAGGGCGTATCCCCAGAGCCGCTCGAAGTAGTCGGAGGCAAAGCAGAGGCCGTCCCACTCGAAGCCCAGCCAGCGCACGTCGCGCTGGATCGCTTCGACGAAGGCCATGTCCTCGGTCTCTGGGTTGGTGTCGTCGAACCGGAGGTTGCAGGTCCCGCCGTACTCCCGCGCCAGACCGAAGTCGAGGCAGATGGCCTTGGCGTGGCCGATGTGGAGGTGGCCGTTGGGCTCCGGCGGGAAGCGGGTCGCCACGCGGTCGACCCTGCCCGACTCCAGGTCACGCTCGACCATGGAGCGAACGAAGTCCTTCGTGTCGGTGTTGGCGGAGTCGGACATCGGAGGCCTCTCGTCGTGGAGGGCGAAGGTTACTACGCCCCGTAGCGTAAACCAGGCGTAACTTCGTGCTATGATGCTCCGATGACCACGACACTCCGCGGCCGCGCCGCCGGCGGCAACCCGGCCAACCGCTTCGAACGCCTCGTCGTCGCCTCGGAGGAGCCACCACCCGAGGCGCTGCCGACCCTCTTCCTGCGCGATTCCAGCCGTTCGGTGATCGCCCGCAACGACAGTCCCGACGTGGGGTTCGACGCCTCGCTCAATCCCTATCGCGGCTGCGAGCACGGCTGCGCCTACTGCTACGCCCGGCCGACCCACGAGTACCTCGGCTTCTCCGCCGGCCTGGACTTCGAAACGCGCATTCTGGTCAAGGAGGACGCTCCCGAGCTGCTGCGTCGAGAGCTCGACTCCCCGCGGTGGGAGCCGCGGCTGCTCGCGCTCTCCGGCGTCACCGACCCTTACCAGCCGATCGAGCGCAGGGTGGAGATCACCCGACGCTGCCTGCGGGTCCTCGCCGAGTACCGAAACCCCGTCGGGCTGATCACCAAGAACGCCCTGGTGACCCGCGACAGCGATCTCCTCTCGGCGCTGACGCGCTACGACGCGGTCAGTGTCGCGATCAGCATCACCACCCTCGACCAGGAGCTGGCGCGCCGTCTCGAGCCGCGCGCCTCGCGGCCCGCCGACCGGCTGCGAGCGATCCGTCACCTCGCCGCGAGCGGCATTCCGGTGGGCGTCAGCGTCGCACCGGTCATCCCCGGCCTGACGGACCACGAGATCCCCGCCATTCTGGAAGCCGCGGCGGCGGCCGGGGCCCGCTTCGCCTCCTGGGTGATGTTGCGCCTCCCCGGCGCCGTGGCGGAGCTCTTCACCGACTGGCTCGAGCGCAACGAGCCGGACCGGAGGGACAAGATCCTCTCCCGCGTGCGCACGCTGCGCGGCGGCCGGCTGAACGACCCGCGGTTCGGGTCCCGCGGGCGCGGCGAGGGGCCGTTCGCGGAGCAGATCAGGGCCCTGTTCGACGCCTCCGTGCGCCGGGCCGGCATTCCCCAGGAGCGGCCTCGGCTCTCGGTCGCCTCCTTCCGGCGGCCCGGCGGCGTCCAGCTCGGGCTGTTCGCGGCGCGGGAGTAGACTGGCGCCCATGAGCCCCCGACGCCTCCTCCTCGCCGCCCTCCTCCTCGTTCCCGCGGTCGCCGGAGCCGAAGTCCGCGAGATCCTCTGCTCGCCCGTTCAGGTGCGACTCGACGAGGATCGACTCGAGGTCACCTGCTTCGAAACGGCGGAGCTGGGAGACTCGGGCCGCGACCGCGAGCGCGAGGTCGGGGTCTTCGCCTACCCCATGCTGTCGCAGAGCTTCGAGCCGTTGCTCGGCAGCCAGGTCCACCTGGTGACCTACACGCTCGACATGCTCCAGACGGCGCTCGTCCATCGGCGCCAGCTGAGGATCTGGTTCGACACGGACACGGGGCGACAGCTCCAGTTCGGCTGCGACCCGACCACCTGCCGCACCCTCGTGGCCGTGGCGATCACCGATCGTCCGTCGCGCGCGCCCGAGTCGACGCCCTGAGGGCGAGGCCCGGCTAGGGCCGCCGGTCGAGGAGCAGGTAGACGGCCGGAATGACCACCAACGTCAGCGCCGTCGAGGCGAGGAGGCCGCCCACCACGGTCCACGCCATCGGCGCCCGCAGCTCGCTGCCGTCGCCCCAGCCCAGCGCCATGGGCAGGAGGCCCAGAACGGTCGTCGAGGTGGTCATCAGGATCGGACGCAACCGCACACCCCCGGCCTCGAGCAGCGCCTCCCGCTTCGGCAACCCGTCGCGGCGCCGCCGGTTGGCGTGATCGACGAGGAGGATGGCGTTGTTGACGACGATGCCCGCCAGGAGGATGACGCCGATCAGCACCACGATGCTGACCGTGATCGAGAGCGCCGCCAGAACCGCCACGACCCCCACCGCCGCGAAGGGGATGCTGAACAGGATGACCAGGGGGTGCAGCAGCGACTCGAACTGCGAGGCCATCACCAGGTAGACCAGGAAGACCGCCAGGAGGATCGCCATGCGCATGCTCGCGAAGCTGGTCTGCATCTCCTGCTGCTGCCCCGTGAGACGCCACGAGAAGCCGGCCGGGAACGAGATGCCCGCCATGGCCTCGTCGATCGCGTCGGCCGCCGAGGCCAGGTCGCCGGCGGTCAGGTTGGCGGTCACGACGGCGACGCGCTCCCCTTCGGAGCGCCGGATCTCTGCCGGGCCCACGGTGCGCTCGATGCGGGCCACCGCCGAGAGGGGGATCGCCGTCTTGCCGTTCTGCGCCACGGTCAGCGCACCCAGGTCCTCCGCCGAGTCGCGGTACCGCTCCTGGGCGCGCACCCGGATGTCCACGGTGCGGTCCTGGCGCTGGACGTCGGTCGCGACGACTCCCTGGATCTTGGCCCGGAGGGTCGACGCGACGTTCGCGAGAGAGAGGCCCAGAGAGGCCAACCGCTCTCGGTCGAACACGACTTGGAGCTCCGGGTTGCCCCCCTCCGTCGAGGCCTCGACGTCGGTGAGCCCTTCGATCCCCGTCAATGCGCGCACGGCCTGGTCACCGAGCCGTCGCAGCTGCGCCAGGTTGTAGCCCCGGATCTCGAGCTCGATCGGCGTGCGGAAGCTGAAGTAGCTCGGTCGCCCGAAGCGGTACTCGATCTCGCCGTCGCGGTCGAGCTCCTCGCGCAAGGCGGCGATCAGGGCATCCTCCTCGGCACGGCTCGACGGCGACTCCACCAGCACCGTGAGCTGGGCGAGGTTCGCCCGCAGCTCCCCGGCCACTCCGCCCTGCAGGGCCGAGGTTCCCGCCACGGCGTACACCTCGCGGACGCCCGGCAGACCACGGGCGGCCCGTTCCAGCCCGGCGAGGCGTGCCTGCGTCACCTCGAGGTGGGTGCCGGGCGGCAGCTCGAGGTCGACGAAGAACTCGCCCTGCACGAGCTCGGGCACCAGCTCGCGGCCGAGCGTCGGCACCAGGAGCAGAGACAGGGCCAGCAGGAGGAGCGCGATGGCGACCGGCGCCCAGGGCCGGTCCAGGGCCCGGCCGAGCAGCCGGAGGTAGGAGGCCCGCAACAGCTCCAGCCCGCGCCGGAAGAGCCGCAGGGGGAGCGCGAGCAACCAGCGGCTCGCCCGGTCGAGACCCCGACCGGCGAGGCGGACCGCTCGAGCCAGGCCGACCGCGCTTCCGAGAGCCAGCCCTCGCCGGCCCGCCTGCGCCGCGGCGGCGCACGCCCCGGCCTCCGCGGCGCTCCCTCCACGCGCGGCGAGCATCGGGATCACGGTCAGAGCGACGACCAGCGACACCAGGAGGGAGAAGGTCACGGTGAGCGCCTGGTCGCCGAAGAGCTGGCCCGCCACACCCTGGACGAAGACGATCGGGAGGAACACGCAGATCGTCGTCAATGTGCTCGCCACCACCGCGCGGGACACTTCGCTCGCGCCCTCGGCGGCGGCCTGCGCCGGCGGCAGGCCGAGATCGCGCCGCCTCTGGACCGCTTCGAGCACGACGATCGAGTTGTCCACGAGCAGCCCGATCCCCAGGGTCAGTCCCCCGAGAGACATGATGTTCAACGAGATTCCGCCGACGAACATCATGAAGAAGGTGGCGACGACCGACAGTGGGATGGCGACTCCGATGATCGACGTGGTCGCCCAGTTCTCGAGGAAGAAGAAGAGCACGAGGATGGCCAGCGCTCCGCCGATCACGGCGGTCTTCAGTACTTCCGAGACCGAGTCACGAATGTAGCGGGCCTGGTCGGTGACGATGACGACGCGCAGCGCCGGATCGATGGCCTGCAGGCGGCTGCCCAGATCGTCCAGGCCCTTCCGCACCGCATCCGAGACCGCGACGGTGTTCGTGCCTCCCTCCTTGTAGACGGCGACCTCGACCGCTTCGCGCCCGTCGATCCTGGTGATCACCTCCCGTTCCTTGTGGCCGCGTACGACGCGGGCGACGTCGCCGAGGCGCACGAGCGCCCCGTCGCGCGACTCCAGGACGATCGCTTCGAGGTCCTCGGGGCGTTCCAGCTCCCGCACCGTCCGGACGAGGTACTCGCTCCGCCCCTCGAGCAGCCGTCCACCGGTGAGGTTGACGTTCTCCTCGGCGAGGCGCCGGCGGACGAGGTCCTCCTGCAGCCCGAGGTTGGCCAGCTGCCGCTCGTCGAGCTCCACCTGGAGCTCCTCCTCGAGGCCTCCACTGACCACCACTCCGGCCACGCCCTCGATGCGCTCGATCGCCCGCTGGACCTCCTCCTCGGCCAACCGTCGCAGGCGGACCAGGTCGCTGCCGCCGGTCAGCCCGACCCGAACGATCGGATCGAGCGACGGGTCGTAGCGCAGCAAGACGGACCGCTCCGCCTCCGGCGGGAGCTCCAGGACGTCGAGACGCTCGCGCACATCGAGACCCGCCAGATCCATGTTCGTGCCCCAGGAGAACTCCAACGTCACCTCCGAGGTGTCCGCTCGCGACGACGAGGTGACCCGGACGACGCCGTTGACGACTCCCACCGCGTTCTCCACCGGGCGGGTGACCAACGTCTCGATCTCCGCCGGGGCCGCGCCGTCGTAGCCCGTTCGCACGGTGAGCGACGGATAGGTGATGTCGGGCAGCAGGTCGGTCGCCAGGCGCGAGAGGGCGACCAGGCCGAAGACCACCGCGGCCAGGGCGAAGATGAACACCGTCACCGGACGGCGGATGGATCGCTCGACGAGCCGCACCGTCGGACCCTCAGTCGTCCCCGGAGGCGGCCCCGAGCACTTGGACGGGCGTGCCGTCCGTGAGGCCGTCCTGTCCCACGGTGACGACGCGCTCCCCCTCCTCGACGCCGGAGAGAACCTCCACGAGGGCGCCCTCCCGGAAGCCGAGCTCGACATCGCGTCGCTCGGCCTTGCCCTCGTCGAGCACGAAGACGGTGTCGCCCAGACTGTCGAGGGCCAGGGCCGAGCGCGGCATCACGAGGGCGTCCTCGCGGGTGGCCGTTTCCAGATAGACGCTGGCGAACATCCCGGGGCGCAGTACGCCGTCCCCGTCCACCTCGAGCGTCACCCGCACGGTTCCGGTGGCGGCGTCGACGACCGGGCTGACGCGGTCGACGCGGCCGTCGAAGCGCCGGTCGGGATAGGCCTCCACCTCGATCCGGGCGCGCTGCCCGGCGTGCAACCGTTGGAGCTCGCGCTCCGGAACCTGGATCGGACAGAGCAACGGCGTGAAGTCGGAGAGCCGGAAGAGCGCTTGATTCACCGCCACGCTCTCGGCGAACTTCACGTACCGGCGCACGATCAGCCCCTCGAACGGGGCGCTGACCACGGTGTGCTCCAGCTGGACGCGCTGCTCGGCCACCTGGGCGCGCGCCGCGTCCCGACGAGCCTGGGCCTGATCGAACGCCTCCTGGCTCACCAGGTTGGCGTCGCGCAAGGCCTGGGCCCGCGCAAAGGCCTGCTCCGCCTCCTGCACGTCGACCTGCGAGATCTCGAGCTGAGCTCGGATGGGGGCGGCGTCGATGCGGGCGAGAACCTGCCCACGCCGGACGGCATCGTTCTCTTCGACCAGGAGCTCGACGACCGGCCCGGCGACTCGGGCCACGACGTCGACCTCGTTCTCGGCCTCGAGCACGCCGTTGGTCTCCAGGAAGGAGGAGATGGACCGCCGCTCGACCGCCGTCACCTCCACCGGAATCGCGGCCGGTGCTTCGTCGCCGCCCGGCCGGCCGGCGGTCGCTCGCCCTCCAGCTCCGTCGCGTCCCGGCGCGGACCCGCCGCCGCAAGCGACGCACAGCACGATCAGAGGAAGCCCGAACAGAGGGCGCGTCCAGTCAGGTCCGGAGAGCATCGGCACCTCGATCCACCGCCTGCGTGCGGCGGCCGCCGGCCGCCAAGCGCCACGCCCTGCGGCAGAAGAGAGTCAGATCGTCGACGACGGAGTACACCGTGGGGATGATCCCCAGGGTCAGGAACGTGGACGTGGTCAGACCGCCGAAGATGACCAGCCCGATGGGAGCCCAGGTCCCCGCACGTCCCTCGACCGGTCCGAACCACCGCGGCAGCAGGATCGGCAGCACCATCGGGAGCAGACCCACCAGCGTGGTGATCGCCGTGATCAGGATCGGCCGGAGCCGGTGCTGCCCGCCCTGCACGATCGCCTCGTCGCGAGACAGTCCCTGGGCCCGCAGCCGGTTGATGTGATCGAGCAGCACGATCGCGTTGTTGACCACGACGCCCAGCAAGATGATGAGCCCGATGTTGGTCATCGTCTCGAGCGGCTCGTGAGTGAGCTTCATGACCACCGCGACCCCCAGCAGAGCGAACGGAACCGAGAAGAGGATGACGAACGGCTGGCTGAAGCTCTCGAAGAGGGCCGCCATCAGCATGTAGACCAGCACCAGGGCGAAGAGCAGGGCGAACGTGCTCGCGCTCTGGTCCTCCTGCTGGAAACGGGTCCAGCGACCGAAGCTCCAGGAGTACCCCGGGGGCAGGGACAGCCCCGAGAGCATGCCGCCGACCGCGCCCGCGGCCGCGAAGGCCCCGCGGGCGTCCTTCGCCACGGCGGTCACGGTCACCTTCGCCTGGTGGTTCTCCCGCTCGATGCGTTGAGCGCCGGGGACGATGCGGAAGGAAGCGAGGCTCTCGAGGGGAAGGCTGCCGGCCTCGCCCTCGAGAGGAACCCTCCGCAGCTGCTCCAGGGTCGCGCGATCGCTCTCCTGCAGCTGGAGAACGAGGTCCACCTCGCGATCGGCACCCCGGAAACGGCTCACCGGCCGGCTCGACAGGGAGCTCGAGACGGCCCCCGCCACGGCGCGCGCCGACAAGCCCGACCGCTCGGCGAGCTCGGGATCGACCGCCACGTGGACCTCTTCGTCGCCACTCGAGAGGTTGGTGTCGACCGACGTGAAGAGATCCGTCGCCTCCAGACGCGCGACGACGCGATCGGTGATGCGCTGCAGCACCGCCGGATCGTCCCCCATCAGCTCGATCTCGACCGCGCTCGAGGAGCTGCCGCCCCGGCCGCTTCCGACTCGCAGCTCGACACCGGCGCGGCGCGGCAAGAGCCCGACCACCTGCTCGCGGATCGCCGCCGTCTGGCGTCGGCCCTGCGACTCGTCGACCAGATACACGTCCAGGCTCCGGTTCCCCTGCCACCCCCCCTGCGCGCGTCCCGTGGAGCGGTCGAAGGAGTAGGCGATGTCGGCGATCTCCAGCTCCTCACGCCGCGCGTCCAGGAGTCGGTAGACCTCCTCCATCAGGTCGCGGGTCTGCTCCAGCGAGTACTGGCGCGGCACGTCGACGTCGACCCGGAACATGCGCTCCGACTCGCGCTGGGTGAAGGACCTCTCGATGGTGCCGAAGAGGTAGATCGAGCCGCCGAGGAGCGCGATCACGACGCCGAAGAAGGCGAGCCGGTGGTGGAGCGTGAAGCGCAGGGCGCGACCGTAGGTCCGCCTCAGCCGGATGATCCAACCGGCGGGCCGCTGACTCTGATGACGCAGGAGGACGACCGCCGCCATCGGGACCACCGTCAGCGCCACCAGCAGCGAGGCCACCATGACGATGCAGACGGTCGTCGCGATATTGGCCAGGTAGGTCTGCATCCAACCTCCGCGGCCGAGGAACACGATCGGCAGGAAGACGCAGAGGGTCGTCGCCGTGGAGGCCACGATCGGCAGCGCCACTTCGGTCGTACCGGTCAACCCCGCGGTCAAGGAGTCCTCGCCGAGCTCGTTGCGATGGCGGAAGATCGACTCGATGACGACGATCGAGTTGTCGACCAACATGCCCAGCGCCAGCATCAGGCCGGCGAGGCTGACCACGTTGAGGGTCACCTCCGACAGGCCCGCCCGGCGCAGGAAGTAGAGCCCGACGAAGGTCGCCACGACAGAGACCGGAATCGCCAACGCGACCAGCAGGGTCGTGCGCACGCGTCGCAGGAAGAGGAACACCGCGAGCACGGCCAAGCCGCCGCCGAAGAGCCCGGCGTTGCGCAGCTGCGCCAGTCCCTCGCTGACGTCACGGGAAGCGTCGTGGTAGACCCGCCACTCGAATCCCCGGGCCTCCGGCTCCTCGGCGAGCGCCGCGAGCTCCGCCTTGACCCGTTCGACCACCGCCAGCAGATTGGCGGTCGATGTCTTGTTGATGCGGACCGTCAAGGCCTCCCTGCCGTTGAGATAGTTGAACTCCTCCTGCCGCGGAAAGTCGTAGCGCACGCTCGCTACGTCCCCCAGGCGCAGGCCGTCCCCGATCGGCAGCCGGCGCAGCTCGTCGAGGTCGTCGTAGGCGCCGAGCACCCGGACCAGCACCTCCCGGCCGCCGTCCGGCAGATCGCCTGCCGTGAGATCGAGGTTCTCGCCGCGGATCCGCTCCGCCAGCAGTCGCAGGCTCAGGCCGGCGGCGCGCATCCGATCGGGGTCGACGTCCACCTGCACCTTGGGAGTCAGCAGGCCGGAGAGGGTGACCTGCGCCACGCCCTCGATGCGCTCCAGGCGACGCTGAAGCACGTTCTCGGCGAAGTCGAAGAGGCTCTCGCGCGAGGAGTGCGAGCTGAGGTGGAAGTTGAGCACCGGGATGTCCGTGCTCTGGAAGCGTCGAATCGTGATCCGGTCCAGGTCGGAGGGCAACAGCCGGCGAGCCCGATCGAGACGGTCCCGGACGTCGACGGCCGCCATGTCCATGTCCGTCCCGTCGACGAAGGTCAACCGTACGGAGCCACCGTCGGCCTCGGCGGTCGAGGAGAGGGTGTCGATCCCGTTGATCGTGCCCAGCGAGTCCTCGAGCGGCCGCAGCACCTCGCGCTCGATCTCCTCGGGCGATGAGGACGGGTACGAGGCCCGGACCGTGACGCTGGAAGAGGAGAACGTCGGCAGGAACTCGAGGGGCAGGCGCTCGAGGGAAAGCCAACCGAGCACCATCAGTGCCGCCAGGATCATGATCATGGTCACCCGGCGCTCGATGGCGAAACGGGCGAGGCGGTTCTGAGGTGAGCGATCCATGGCCCCGACGGAGTCCAGATGCACGCCGACGCCGAACGGTTACGCGGCTGGCCGCGGGCGTCGCGCGGCCGCCGTCGTGCTCAGCGCGAGCCGCCTTCGCCTTCCGTCAGCGCCGCCTTGAGGAAGTCGCGGTTCATCCGGGCGATGAAATCGATCGAGATCCCCTTCGGGCAGACGGCCTCGCATTCGGCGTAGTTGGTGCAGCTTCCGAAGGACTCCTCCATCGCCCGCACCATCGCCAGCACCCGGCGGTCCCTCTCGGCGCGACCTTGGGGCAGGACGTTGAGGTGGGAGACCTTCGCCGCCGTGAACAGCTGCGCGGCACCGTTGGGACACTGTGCCACGCAGGCGCCGCAGCCGATGCACTCGGCGGCGTCCATGGCCAGCTCGGCCACATCCTTGGGCACGGGCGTGATGTTGGCCTCCGGCGCGCTCCCCGTGTTGACCGAGATGAAGCCGCCGGATTGGATGATGCGGTCGAAGGGCGAGCGGTCGACCACGAGGTCCCTGATGACCGGAAAGGCCCGGGCCCTCCACGGCTCGATGCGGATCGTGTCGCCGTCCCGGAAGCTGCGCATGTGGAGCTGGCAGGTCGTGGTCCGGGCCCGGGGGCCGTGAGCCTGGCCGTTGATGAACATGCCGCAGGTGCCGCAGATGCCCTCACGACAGTCGTGATCGAAGGCTACCGGCTCCTCTCCCTTTTCGATCAGTCCCTCGTTGAGCACGTCCAGCATCTCGAGAAAGGACATGTCCGGAGACACGTCCGCGAGCTCGTAGTCGACCAGCCGGCCGGCGGAGTCCGGCCCCGGCTGGCGCCAGATCTGCAGCTTGAGCCTCATCACTTGTAGCTCCTCTGGGACAGCGCCACGTTCTCGAAGTCGAGGGTCTCCTTGTGCAGGACCGGATCCTCGCTCTCCCCCCCATGCTCCCAGGCGGCGACGTAGGCGTACTCGTCATCCCGGCGCAGGGCTTCGCCCTCGGGCGTCTGGTACTCGGTGCGGAAGTGCGTGCCGCAGGACTCCTCGCGGTCGAGCGCGTCGAGGCACATGAGCTCGGCCAGCTCCAGGAAGTCGGCTACCCGGCCCGCGCGCTCGAGAGACTGGTTGAGCTCCTCTCCGTCTCCTCCGACCTTGACCTCCGCCCAGTAGCGCTCCCGCAGCTCCGGCAGGATCCGCAGCGCCTCCCGCAAGCTCTCGCGGTCGCGCGACATGCCGCACTTGTCCCAGCAGATCTGGCCGAGCTCGCGGTGGAACGAGTCGACCGTGCGGCTCCCATCGATCGTCAGGAGACGCCGGACCCGCTCGCGCACCTCCTCCTCCACCTGCCCGAAAGCCGCATGGTCGGTCGGCAGGGGCCCTTCGCCCATGTGACGTGCCAGGTAGTCACCGATCGTGTAGGGCAGGACGAAGTACCCATCGGCCAGCCCCTGCATCAGGGCGCTGGCTCCCAGGCGATTGGCGCCGTGATCGGAGAAATTCGCCTCGCCGACGACGTAGAGGCCCGGCACGTTGCTCATCAGGTTGTAGTCCACCCAGAGGCCGCCCATCGTGTAGTGCGGCGCGGGATAGATGCGCATCGGCACCTCGTACGGGTTCTCGTCCGTGATGCGCTCGTACATCTCGAAGAGGTTCCCGTAGCGCTCCTCGATCGCCTTTCGACCCAGGCGGCGGATGGCATCGGCGAAGTCGAGGTAGACACCGCGACCACCCGGCCCGACGCCACGGCCGGCGTCGCACACCTCCTTGGCCGCGCGGGACGCGATGTCGCGCGGCACGAGGTTGCCGAAAGCGGGGTACTTGCGCTCGAGGTAGTAGTCCCGGTCCTCCGCAGGGATGTCGCCGGGCTTGCGCTCGTCCCCCGCGTCGTCCGGCACCCAGATGCGGCCGTCGTTGCGGAGCGACTCGCTCATCAGCGTCAGCTTCGACTGATAGTCGCCCGAGACGGGGATGCAGGTCGGGTGGATCTGGGTGTAGCAGGGGTTGGCGAACAGCGCCCCCCTGCGGTGCGCACGCCAGATGGCGGTCGTATTGCAACCCTTGGCGTTGGTGGAGAGGAAGAAGACGTTCGAGTAGCCGCCGGTGGCCAGGACCACGGCATCACCGGTCTCCGAGCGGACCTCCCCGGTCACGAGGTCGCGGACGACGATTCCCCGCGCCCGCCCCTCGTGGACGACGAGATCGAGCATCTCGGTACGCGGGTACATCTTCACCTTGCCGCGGGCGATCTGCCGCGACAGCGCCTGGTAGGCGCCGAGCAGGAGCTGCTGTCCGGTCTGGCCGCGAGCGTAGAACGTCCGGGAAACCTGGGCGCCGCCGAACGAGCGGTTGGCGAGGTGCCCGCCGTACTCGCGCGCGAAGGGCACGCCCTGGGCGACACACTGGTCGATGATCTCGACGCTCACCTGGGCGAGGCGGTAGACGTTGCCCTCTCGCGAGCGAAAGTCACCGCCCTTGACGGTGTCGTAGAAGAGACGGCGGATGCTGTCGCCGTCGTTCTGGTAGTTCTTCGCCGCGTTGATGCCGCCCTGCGCGGCGATCGAGTGGGCGCGGCGCGGGCTGTCCTGATAGCAGAAACACTTCACGTCGTAGCCGAGCTCGGCGAGCGTCGCCGAGGCTGCCCCGCCGGCGAGACCCGAGCCCACGACGAGGATCGAGAACTTGCGCTTGTTGGCCGGATTGACCAGCTTCAGGTCGAAGCGGTGCTTCTCCCACTTCTGCTCGATCGGCCCGGCCGGGATCTTGGCGTCCAGTGTCATCGCGCCGCTCCTAGGAGACCAGCCCACTCAGCACGGCGAGCGGGAACGAAAGATTGCCGGCGGCGACCACGATCGCGAAGGTGGCGGCGAAGCGACGTCGCCAGGGGTTGAGCGCCGGGTGGTTCCACCCCAGGGATTGGAACAGGCTCCAGAGTCCGTGGTAGAGGTGGAACGCCAGCGCCACCTGGGCCAGCATGTAGAAGGCGCTCACCCACCAGACCGAAAAGCCGGCCACCATGTTGTGGTAGACGTCTCCCGGCACGAAGTCCGGGTTCACCCAGCCGAAGGTGAGGTCGGCCAGGTGGTAGAGGACGAAAAGCAGGATGATGACGCCGCCCCAGCGCATGGTCCGCGCGGCGTAGGTCGCCTGCACGACGTCCCGCCCGACGTAGTCCTGGGGCCGAGCGGCACGGTTGAGCCAGGTCAGCTTCCACGCGGCCACGATGTGGACGAGCACCGAGGCGAGAAGGACTACGCGAGCGACCCAGAGCAGCCCGCTCGGCGGCAGGAAGGGCGTACCCACTTCGCGCAGCCACTCCCCATAGTGGTTGATCGCCTCCGGCCCGAGGTAGAGCTTCAGGTTGCCGGCCATGTGAACCAAGACGAAGCCGAAGAGGACGATCCCGCTGACGGCCATGAGCGCCTTCAGACCGAGGGCGGACCTGTAGAGCCTCGAGAGCAAGGGAGTTCTCCTGGTGACGAAATCAGGGGCAGCGCCGGCTGACGCCTTCCCGATGATACCCCGATGCTCGCCCGAAAAAAGGGGGGCGTCGGCCTCGGCCGGCGCCCCGGGGGGGATGGAGGTTCGCAGGGCATGCGCCCTACGGTCTCCATTTTTTCGGCGTGTCGCCTGCCGCGCTGTGACGCAGTTCACACTCGAGCTAGCGGCGGCGCTTCGGTCCCCGGCTGCGGCGGCGGCCGCGGCGCCGGGCGCGCGGCCTCGGCCCCGAACCGCCGGCCGCCTCCGCCAGGGCGCGCCAGTGGCCGAGCAGCTCGGCGCCCTCCCCCGTCGCCTCCACCAGCAGCTCGAAGAGCACGACGGCGTCGGCGAACGAGGCGCGGCGCGTGAATCGGGCCTGCTCGGCCGCATCCCAGCGGGTCTCGCCCAGGCGGTGGAACGCCGACAGGGCCTCCGAGACCTCCTCCGCCCGCGCCTTCGCGATGGTCAGACGACCGAAGAAGCCGGCACAGACCTCGTCGATGAGCCGCCGCAGGCCCGAGCGGCTCAACGGGGCGCGCCGAGACGCCTCCACCTGTCGCCGCCGCAGCAAGACCACCGGCAGGAGGAGGGCCCCCAGCAACGCACCGTCGCGCACCTCCCGGCGGCCGGCCACGAGACGGTCGAGCAGCGGGAGCACACGCGCCAGCTCACCCACCCCCTCGGACTCGGCGTCGAGCACGGCCTGCGCCTCCGGCAGAAGCTCCCGCAGCAGCCCGAGCTCCCTCATCGATCCGAACGCCGAGGCCGCCGCTCCGCAGCGCAGGAGCTCCAGGATCTCCTCCGTCAGCCGAGCCGGAGACGCCCGGTGAATCTCGGTGCGCTGCCGCGTGATCGCCGCAGCGGTCGCCGCCTCGATGGTGAACCCGAGACGGCCCGCCAGCTCGCACGCCCTCATCATCCGGACCGGATCCTCGCGGAAGCGCACGTCCGGATCGCCGATGACGCGGATCATCTTCGCGTCGAGGTCGGCCGTGCCCCCGACGTAGTCGATCACCGAGAAGTCGCCGATGTCGTAGAAGAGCGCGTTGACGGTGAAGTCCCGCCGGAAGGCGTCCTCGCGCGGCGACCCGAAGACGTTGTCATCGGTGATCAGGAGGTCCTCGGGAGGACCGTCCTGGGAGTCCGGATCGGGGTCCCGGCGAAAGGTCGCCACCTCGACGATCTGGTCTTTGAAGAAGACATGGGCGAGACGGAACCTCCGCCCGATGATGCGCGAGTTGCGGAACAGGCGCCGCAACTCGCCCGGCTTCGCGTCCGTGGCGACGTCGAAGTCCTTCGGCTGTCTGCCGAGCAGAAGGTCGCGCACGCCCCCTCCCACGAGGTACCCCTTGTAGCCCGCGTTGTGGAGGCGGTACAGCACCTTCACGGCGCTGTCGTCGATGTTCTGCCGGGAAATGGAGTGCTGCGAGCGCTCGAGGATCAGGGGCTCGTCTTGGCGGTCGCCGCTCACCGGTCGGGATTATACGGAGTCACCGTCCAGGCGCCGAAAAGGGGGCGGCCCCGGGGCGGAGCCCCGGGCCAACAGGGAAGGAACGGCGATCCCGACGGATCGTCGGAGACTCAGTGGTGGCAGTGAGGCCCGTGCTGATGGCCGTGTCCGTGCCCGCGTCCGTGCCCGCGTCCGTGATCGCGACGGCCGTCGTCGTGACGGTCGTAGCGGTGGACGTCGTAGCGCGGACCGCGGTAGTAGACGACCGGAGGCTGTCGGTAGCCGTAGGCCGGTGGCGCGTAGCCGCGCACGCCGTAGGGTACGCCGAGCGAAGCCCAGATGCGGGTGGGCGCGAAGCGGTACGCAGCGAAGTGGCGGGCCACCAGCGGACAGCTCGGGTGATGGTAGGTATACCCGTCGCGCAGGTAGCAGGCGGACGTGCAGTGGACGCCTTCGTAGTGCAGGGGCTGCCGCACCCGATAGTAGTAGACCGGCTCGTAGCGGCTGTACGGCTGAACCGCGGGGCTCTGGAAGCCGAGCGAGAAGTAGGCGCCGCCGACGCTGAAGTCGGCGCCGGCGACCCACGCGACCTCTGCACCGGCGGGCGGCACCGCGAGCAGGGTCGAGATCGTGAGGGCGAGGGCAATGGCGGGAAGGGCTCGTCGCATGGTCTTGGCCTCCTTGCGACACTTGCGTTTCACGACCCGTGCCAACCGCGACGGCGCCCCGCCGAGGCCCCGCGACGCCGCTTCGGAGACCGCCGCGCGTCTCGATCGTCCTCTCAGCTGGACGGGTCCGTGCCGCTCGGGGAGCGCACGGTCGTGCGGATCCGGGTTTGGCTCGTCAGTGTGCGGTGCACGGGGCAGCGGCCCGCGATCTCCACCAGACGGGACCTCTGCTCGTCGGTCAGCGCCCCCACCAGCTCGAGCTCCACCCGGATCTCGTCCACCCGCCCGTCGGCCGCTTCGCAGTCGGCACAGTCCTTGACGTGGATCCGCGAGTGGGACAGCTCGAGGACCACCTCCTCGAGAGGCCAGGCCTTGCGGTCGGCGTACATCCGCACGGTGATCGCCTTGCAGGTGCCGAGCGCGGCGAGGAGGAGGTCGTAGGGATTGGGTCCCCAGTCCTCGCCCCCCGCCTCGACGGGCTCGTCCGCCAGCCACTCGTGCCGTCCGGTCGAGAGCTCCGTGCGGTAGGCATCGCGACCGATGCGCGCTCGGACCACGCCGGGCGGGAGGGAGCCCTCGGCCGCTGCGCGTTCCGACATCGGTCAGGCTCCGAGAAGCTCGGACCGACTGAAGAAGAAGGCGAGCTCGAGCGCCGCGTTCTCGGGCGAGTCGCTGCCGTGGATGGCGTTGCGCTCGATCGACTCGGCGAGCTCCTTGCGAATCGTTCCGTCGGCCGCCTCGGCCGGATCGGTGGCACCCATGGCGGAGCGCAGACCGGTCACGGCGTCCTGGCGCTCCAACGCCACCGGGACGACCGGGCCGCTGGTCATGAAGTCCACCAGACTGTCGTAGAACGGGCGCTCCTTGTGGACCTCGTAGAAGGCACGGGCCTGGTCGCGGGTCAACGTCATCTTGCGCAGGGCCAGGATACGGAAGCCCTCCTCCTCGAGTCGAGCGAGGATGCGGCCCGTGTTGCCTGCCTGCACGCTGTCGGGCTTCAGGATGGCGAGCGTTCGTTGCATGGTCTCGAATCTCCTTGCCGCGGTCGAGCCGCGGTCGCTCTTCAACATCTCCAGATCGCCGTCCTCCCACGGACGAGGAAGACGGTTCCGTGCACTTCGGTTCGACCGTCCGGTCCGAGCAGCAGCGCGGCCCCGGCGGGAGTTCCGACGCCCCACGTCGCCCCCGGATGGGCGAGCAGCTCACGCAACCGGCGATCGTGCCCGGGGTCGAAATTGGGCTCGACGACGCCGCCGGGAAGCCAGGAGAGGCCCGGCACGACGTCGCGGGTGAGCAGGCTCCGCGCCGCGACGCCGAACACCTGGGCCGCCGCGGCGATGCCGACCACGACTCCGCCGTCGGACAGCTTGCGCCCGAGCGCTTCGCCGGCCGGCTCGTCGATCAGGCACTCGAGCAGTTGGTCGGTCACGCCGCCACCCAGATAGACCGCGGCACAGGCGCCGATCCGCTCCAGGTTCTTGGCTCGCCGGGCATCGCGTCGCCGGTAGATCGGCACCACCTCCAGCTCCCGCTCGAAGCCCTCCGCGAAATAGGACGCGAGGTAGTCGCCGTACTCGGTCGAGCCGCTGGCGGTGGGGAGGAACCCGACGGGCCCCGGCGGCACCTTGGCCATCCAGCCCCGATCCGCCTCCACGGTCTCGCCGAAGGTGAACTCCCCCCCGCCGAGGAGGGCCAGCCAGCCCTTCCCGGGCACGCGCCGTACGGTCATGGCTTCGTGCTCAGGCCCCAGGGCCTCGGCCACGGTACGGCCGAGGTCGGCCGGCGACTCGACGACGTGGATGCCGGCGGCCGCGAGGGCCTTCATCTTCTCCGCGGCGGTTCCCTTGCCCCCGGCGACGATGGCGCCGGCATGTCCCATGCGGCGCCCCGGGGGAGCCGTCCGGCCGGCGATGAAGCCGACGACCGGGCGGTCGAAGTTCTCCCTCACCCAGGCGGCCGCCTCCTCCTCCGCGCTGCCCCCGATCTCTCCGATCAGGATGACCGCCTCGGTCTCGGAGTCTTCGCGGAACGCTTCGAGGACGTCGATGAAGCTCGTGCCGTTCACCGGATCCCCGCCGATGCCGACGCAAGTGGACTGCCCCAGCTCGAGGTTGGTGAGCTGCCAGACCGCCTCGTAGGTCAGGGTTCCCGAGCGGCTGATCACGCCGACACGGCCCGGCCGGTGGATGTGGCCCGGCATGATCCCGATCTTGGCCTTCCCCGGGCTGATGACTCCGGGACAGTTGGGCCCGACGAGGCGGGACGGATAGTCGCGCAGGAAGGCCTTGACCTTCAGCATGTCGTCCACCGGGATGCCCTCGGTGATGCACACGATGAGCTCGACCCCGGCCTCCGCGGCTTCCATCACCGCGTCGGCCGCGAACGGAGGCGGCACGAAGATCATCGTGGCGTTGCACCCGGTCTCGCCGCGGGCCTCGGCCACCGAGTCGAACACCGGGATGCCCTCGACCTGCTGCCCGCCCTTGCCCGGGGTCACGCCGGCAACGACCTGCGTCCCGTACTCACGACAGCCGAGGGCGTGGAACTCGCCTTCCTTGCCGGTGATCCCCTGCACCAGCAGGCGCGTCTCCTCGTTCACCCAGATCGCCATCAGCCCTCTCCTCTCGCGGCCGCCACGACCTTCTCCGCCGCATCCGCCATCTGGTCCGCGACGATGAACTCGAAGTCGGCGTTCTGCAGGATCTCCCGGCCCTGCTCCACGTTCGTGCCCTCCAACCGGACCACCACGGGAAGACCGACCTCTCCCAGCTCGGCGAGGGCGTCGACGACGCCGCGCGCGATCCGGTCGGTCCGGGCGATGCCGCCGAAGATGTTGATCAGCACCGCCTTGACGCTCTCGTCCGAGACCAGGATGCGGAAGGCGTTGGCCACGGCCTCCTGGCTCGCGGAGCCGCCGACGTCGAGGAAGTTGGCGGGCTCGGCGCCGTAGAGCTTGATGATGTCCATCGTCGCCATGGCGAGCCCCGCACCGTTGACCATGCAACCGATGGTGCCCTCGAGCTTGATGTAGTTGAGCCCGAACTTCCCGGCTTCGATCTCGAGCGGGTTCTCCTCAGCGAGGTCGCGCATCTCGCCGATGTCCGGGTGTCGGAAGAGGGCGTTGTCGTCGAAGTTCATCTTCGCGTCGAGCGCCAGGACGTCCCCCTCGGCGGTGACCAGCAAGGGGTTGATCTCGACCAGAGATGCATCGGTGTCCAGGTACCCCGCGACCAGGGCGGAGAGCAACTTCAGGAACTGCTTCGCCGTGCCGCCCGATAGACCGAGCCGCCGCGCCACGTTGCGCCCCTGGAAGGGCTGCAGACCGAGGTGCGGGTCGATCGGCTGTCGGATGATGGCGGAGGGATCCTTCGCTGCGACCTCCTCGATCTCCATGCCGCCGGACACCGAGGCCATGATCACGGGTCTGCCCAGCTTCCGGTCGAGCGTGATCCCCAGGTAGAGCTCGGACGCGATGTCGAGGGCCTCTTCGATCAGGACCTTGCGGACCTTCTGGCCCTCGGGTCCGGTCTGCGGCGTCACCAGCTGCATCCCGAGGATGTCCTCGGCGCGCTCGGTCGCCTCCTGCGGCGAGCCCGCCAGCTTCACCCCGCCGCCCTTGCCCCGGCCGCCGGCGTGGATCTGCGCCTTGACGACGCAGCGGCCGCCGAGTCGTTCGCAGATCCCGGCCGCCTCGGCGGCGTCCTCGGCGACCTCGCCGCGCGGCGTCGCGACCCCGTAGCGGCGCAGGATCTCCTTCGCCTGATACTCGTGGATCTTCACGTCTCCTCCCAGGGAACCGCCCGGAGACCCCCGGGCGAGACGCCAGTGTATCAGCCCCCAGGGAGCCTCGTGACGCCTACGGAACCTGGAGAACGAGCACCGTCAGGTCGTCCTCGAGTGGCACGTTGCCCACGAACTCGCCGAGGTCGTCCAGCACTCCGTCGCGCAGCCCGCCGACGCCTCCCGCCGCGTGCCGCGCCAGGCTCTTCTCCAAGCGCTCGAAGCCGAACTGCTCCTCGCTCCCCTCCGGACGCGACTCCACGACGCCGTCGCTGAAGAGGAAGAGCATGTCGCCGCGCTCCAGGCGCTCCGAGCGGACACGGATCCGCAGATCATCACGCACTCCGAGCGGGTAGGAGACGGACTCCAAGGCGTGGACCGTCCCCGAGGTCGAGACGCGATAGGGGAAGAGATGCCCGGCGCTGGCGTAGAAGAGCTCACGGGTCCGCGGATCGAGCAGCGCGTAGCAGAGCGTCGTCAACAGGCGCTTGCGGGCACTCTGATAGATCATGCGGTTCAGGGTGCCGAAGACGGCCTCGACCTCGGGCCGGAAGGTCACCTGCACGGCCAGGGCCGACTTCGCCATCGACATGACGAGACCGCTCGACACTCCGTGGCCGGCGACGTCGCCGACCGCGACGGCGAGCCGTCCGTCCTCCAGCGCCAGGACGTCGTAGAAGTCACCGCCCACCTCCGAGGCAGGACGGTACACGTGCGCCATGCGGACCCCGTTCACCTCCGGCGGAAGCTCGGGGAGGATCGAGGATTGAATGCGCCGGGCCGTCTCGAGCTCCACCTTCTGGCGCTCGCGATCGGCGATGCGCCGCACGTGGGGCGGGATGTCCTCGTAGCGATAGAGGAACTCCTCGTCGCTCGTCACGTGCCGGATGCTCAGAAGCAGAGGGAGGCACACCAGCAGCGCGGCCAGTCCGGCCTGCAGCTGCAACGATGTGTCGGCGACGGTGAAGAACGGCACGATCGCCGGAGCCACCATCGCGACCACGTGCGCCAGAAGGGCGGCCAGCACCCCCCAGCGCAGGAAGAGCAGCACCAACAGGGCCGCGAAGAGCGCGGACAGCCCGAACATCCAGCCGAGGGGAAGACCCATGAGCGGCGGGAAGAAGAAGGTCATCAACGCAGCACCACCGAGCAACGCCCCCGTCCCGACGCCGAGCCGCCGGCGCGAGGCCGAGACCACCAGCACCACCGCGGCGAGGACAGCTTCCAGCGAGTACGCCACGGCGAATGCAACGAGAGGGAGGCCGAACCACTCGGCGCTGTCCCACCACGGCCCGCCCCCGGTGAGGTCGAACAGCCGGAAGCCGCGCGACCGGGCCAGCAGGGCGGCCCCCCAGGTCGCGGCTGCGATCACGAGGCCGCCCACGGTGCCCCGCAGAGCATCGCGGGCGAACGTGGCATTGGCCCAGTCGAGGCGGAAGAGCGCATCGAAACTGGCGAGCTTCGAGCCCCAACGCTCGCGGCAGAAGGACTCCCCCACCGACCAGGACAGGAAGGCCATGATGGCCATCGGCAGGAAGTAGAGGATGACCATTTGCGACGCGACGACGCCGATGACCTGAGGGCGCGTCAGCGTCCCGATGTTCCAGTCGTGCCCCGCACCCTTCGCCGCCAGCAAGAGGACCACCACGCCGCAGGCCATGACGATCCCGCCGATCTGAAGGCCGCGGGAGACCCCGATCTCTCCGGCGTGGTATCGGCGCAGGAACGCAGGCATGACGAGGAGCACCAAGACCAGGGCGGAGAAGGTCCACAGCGTCCCCAGGAGGGTGAGGCTCTGGGTGCTCGCCTGGATGGCCTTGAGGTCGGGGTCCTCGGTGTAGCCCGAGTAGCCCATCAGCTCGTCGCCGGCGAACGCGACCTCGATGCCGTACTCGACCTCCTCGCCGAGGAAGTGCTCTCGCTCGCGGTACCGCAAGGTCGTGTCGGTCCGCGTTTCATGATCCCGGCTGCGGACGGACGGCTCCTCGTAGAGCGCCAGGTCGATCCCCTGCTCGCGGAGAAACGCATCCGCGCGGCTCCGAGCGGATGCCGCCTCGACCCGCCCGCTCCCCTCGTCGTCGGCGATCTGTCGCTCCAGCTGCAGGACCTCGCCGACGGGCGAGACTTCGGCCCGGTAGCGCCACAGCCACGACGGGCTGTCCCTGTCGTAGACGGTGACCCGCCAGCCCACGAAGGTGGAATACGCCCTGCTGGCGTACACGGCGTCCACCGGGGTGCCCGCTTGGAGCCGGTCGCCGAGTCGCTTCTGCCTCACGTAGTCCGTGTGCAGGCCGACGATCACGTAGGGGTCGGCCGGTAGATCCCCCACGTCTCGCAGGCGCTCCAAGGCGATCGCCCGGGCCTCGGCGTTGGAGACCGTCCACTCTCGCGGTAGAAGAGGATCGACCCTGGGGTGGAGCCAGAAGAGGGCCGCCACGGCAGCGGCGCCCAGCAACAACCATCCCAGAGCTCTCAGCGGCTTCATCGTCGGCCCTCAGCGGTCACTACGGCGCCGATGACGTCGAAGTTGCGCTAGAAGTTGGCGACCACGGCCTCCGAGAACTCGGAGGTCTTGAGCAGGGTCGCCCCCGCCATCTGGCGCTCGAGGTCGTAGGTGACCTTTTTCTGCTCGATGGTACGCCCCATCGCGGCCTCGATCGAGTCGCCCGCCTCCCGCCATCCGAGCCAGCGCAGAAGCATCGCCCCGGAGAGGATGAGCGACCCGGGATTGACCTTGTCCTGACCGGCGTACTTGGGAGCCGTGCCGTGCGTGGCCTCGAAGACGGCGATCCCGTCACCTTCGTTGCTGCCCGGAGCCATGCCCAATCCGCCCACCTGCGCCGCCAACGCGTCGGAGAGGTAGTCACCGTTGAGGTTGGTCGTGGCGATGACCTCGTACTCGTCCGGTCGCAGGAGGACCTGCTGGAACATGGCGTCGGCGATCCGGTCCTTGACCACGACCCGATCGGGCGGCCGTTCACCGCCGTGCTCGTCCCAGAGCTCCTGCTCGGTGAGCGTCCGGTCGCCGAACTCCTCGGCGGCGACCGCGTAGCCCCACTCCTTGAAGGCCCCCTCGGTGAACTTCATGATGTTGCCCTTGTGGACGAGGGTCACGCTTTGGCGCCCCTGGGCCAGGGCGTACTCCAGGGCCTTGCGGACGAGGCGCTTGCTGCCGGTCACCGAGATGGGCTTGACGCCGATCCCCGAGTCCTCGCGCACGCGCTTGCCGAGATTGTCGCGCAGGAAGCGGATGAGCTCGGTGGCGCCGCTCGAGCCCTCCTCCCATTCGATCCCGGCGTAGACGTCTTCGGTGTTCTCGCGAAAGAGCACCATGTCGACCTTGCCGGGCTCCTTGACGGGTGACGGGACTCCTTCGAAGTAGCGCACCGGTCGCACGCAGGCGTAGAGATCGAGGACCTGACGCAGTGTGACGTTGAGGCTGCGGATCCCGCCCCCGACGGGAGTCGTGAGCGGCCCCTTGATCCCCACGCGATACGTGCGGATGGCGTCCACGGTCTCCTGGGGCAGCCATTCGTTGGTCTCCTCCTTCGCCTTCTCGCCCGCCAGGATCTCCAGCCAAGCGATCGAACGGTCTGCGCCGTAGGCCTTCTCCACCGCCGCGTCGAGGACGCGCCGGGTCGCGGCCCAGATGTCGGGCCCGATGCCGTCACCCTCGATGAACGGGACGATGGGCCGGTCGGGAACCTCCAGGCGGCCCTCCCGCCAGACGATCGGCTGTCCTTCGCTCACTCTCTGCCTCCTCGGGAGCCCGCGACGCTCGGCTCCGGCTCGACGAACTCGGCCTCGACGCGACGCGGCAGGATGCCGGCGAGATGACCGCGATCGAGGAGCTCCTGCACGGCACGGCGACCGGCCTCGCCGTAGTCGCGCGTCCATTCGTTGACGTACATGCCGACGAACCGGTCGGCGCGCTCACGGTCTGACTCCAAGCCCCGCGCATAGCCCAGCGCGAAGTCCAGCGCCTCCTCGCGGTGCTCCAGAGCGTAGTCGATGCTCCGGCGCAGCAGGGTGCAGAGCCGTGCCTGCAACGCGGCAGGCAGGTCCTTGCGGATGCCGTTGCCTCCGAGGGGCAGCGGACCGCCCGTCTCCTGCTGCCACCACGCACCCAGATCCACGACCTTCTCCAGTCCTCGCTCCTCGTAGGTCAGCTGCCCCTCGTGGATGACGACCCCCGCTGGCGCCGTTCCATCCGCCACGGACTCGAGGATCTCGTCGAAGGGCACGATGACGGTCTCGACCTCCGGTTGCCAGAGCTTGAGGGCGAGGTGAGCCGTCGTCAGCTCCCCCGGGATGGCGACGGTCGTCCCCGCCAAACCCTCCCGGCTGGTGTGGCCCTTCGCCACCACGACCGGGCCATAGCCGTCGCCGAAGCTCGCACCGCTGGGCATCAGGGCATAGCGATCGGCCAGATGGGCGTAGCCGTGAATGGACAGCGCGGTGATCTCGTAGGTGCCGGCGAATGCCGCCTGGTTGAGGCTTTCGATGTCGGAGAGAACGTGCTCGATCTCCAGCCCCGAGACGTCCAGAACGCCCTGCGTCAGGGCGTAGAACATGAAGGCGTCGTCCGAGTCCGGACTGTGGGCGATGCGGACCTTCACCAGCTCTGCCATGGCGGCGCAGGGTATCAGATCCCCCGGCAGCGGCCCCGCCCCGACCCACCCGTCCGAAGGGGTCGGCTTCGGGCCGGCCGCGGCGTGTCGGGTACACTCCCGGGCATGAAGATGATCCTCACCCTGCTCCTCCTCGTCGTCGGCACCGTGATGCTCGCGATCGGCGGAGCGGCCATGGTGTTCACCGGCGGCGGTGGGGTCGCCGGCTCGATCCGCGACCTGGCGCTGGCCGCACCGGGCGGCACCGCCGTCTGGGAGTCTCCCTGGCTGGGGGTCGGTGGCGGCGTGGCCGCGATCCTGGTCGGTTTCTGGCTGTCACGGCGCTGATCCGATGAGCGAGCGGGCGGCCGAACGACTGCGCACCCTGGACGACGCGACGCTCGCCCCTATCTCCCCTCCTCTATGTGGCCTGGGCCGATGGCGAGCTCGCCGACTTCGAGATCGACGCGATCCGGACCGCAGTCTCGCGTTCGGCCGCCGAGGGTGAGACCGCCGATCGGCTGAGCCTCTGGCTGGACCCGGGCGATCCTCCGTCGGCGACGGAGCTCCGCCGCCTGCTGACCGCCATCCGGCGCAACGGCGAGGATCTCGACGAAGAGCCCGTCTCCCTGGCGGCTCTGGGCTCGCGGATCGCGAGCGCCCGCGGCCGGGCCGTCGGCGCGGCCGAGAGCCGGGCCCTGGAGGAGATGCAGGACGCCCTCGGCACCGAGGGAGGCGAAGCCGTCCGCGCCCTGCTCTCCCCTGAACGGGCGGAGCCCGACGGGCGGACCGAGGCGGCCCCCTTCGACGTTGCCGGGCTCACCGCGCTCCTCGACGGGCCCCGCGCGGAGATCCGCCGCCGGGTCAGGAGCCTTCTGGCCGGCCCCGGCTTCTCCTACCGCTACGACATGCCACGCTCCGACTATCGCGAGCAGGTCCTGACCTGGTGCCGGCGCCTGGCCTCCGAAGGCCTGGGGGCGCTGGGCCTGCCCGCGGCCCACGGCGGGGGCGGCGACCCCGGCGCCTTCATCGCCGCATTCGAGACCCTCGGGCACCACGACCTCTCCCTGCTCACCAAGTTCGGAGTGCAGTTCGGGCTCTTCGCCGGGAGCATCCATCAGCTGGGGACCGCGCGCCATCACGCCCGCTACCTGCCGCGGGCCGCCACCCTGGAGCTGCCCGGCTGTTTCGCCATGACGGAGACCGGCCACGGATCCAACGTGTCGGATTTGCGGACCGTGGCCCGCTACGACCGGGAGCGGGAGATCTTCGACCTCCACACCCCGGACCGGTCGGCCTGGAAGGACTACATCGGAAACGCCGCCCGGCACGCCCGTCTGGCGACCGTCTTCGCCCAGCTCGAGATCGGTGGCGAGCGCTATGGGGTCCACGCCTTCCTGGTGCCCGTGCGCGACGAGCAGGGCGGCGTCCTGCCCGGCGTGAGCGTCGAGGACAACGGCCCGAAGATGGGCCTCGACGGAGTCGACAACGGACGATTGGCCTTCGACCACGTCGAGGTGCCGCGCGAGAACCTCCTCGATCGCTTCGCCTCGGTCGATGCGGACGGCAGCTACGAAAGCCCCATCGCCAGCCCCGGCCGCCGCTTTTTCACCATGCTCGGCACCCTGGTCGGCGGTCGAGTCAGCGTCGCTCTCGGGTCCCTCTCGGTCGCCAAGTCGGCGTTGACCATCGCGGTGCGCTACGCGACGCGCAGACGCCAGTTCGGACCGGCCGGCGAGCCGGAGACCCTCCTGCTCGACTACCCGAGTCACCAGCGCCGCCTGCTGCCGCGATTGGCGCGAACCTACGCGCTCCACTTCGCGCTGCGCGACCTCGCGGAGGGCTTCGTGGCGTCGGACGCCGAGGAACGCCGGGAGATCGAGACGGCGGCGGCCGGGCTCAAGGCCCTCGCCACCTGGCACTGCACCGACACCGTGCAGGCCTGCCGTGAGGCCTGCGGCGGCCAGGGCTACCTGGCGGAGAACCGGTTCGCCGCCCTGAAGGCCGACTCCGACGTCTTCACCACCTTCGAAGGTGACAACACGGTCCTCCTCCAGCTGGTCTCCAAGGGGCTGCTCTCCGGCTACCGCAAGCAGTTCGGAGACATGAGCTTCCTCGACCTCGTGCGCTGGGTCGGGGGTCGTGCCGGGACGGCGATCCAGGAGCTCAATCCCCTGGTCGCTCGGGAGACTTCGTCCGAGCACCTGCGCGATCCCGAGTTCCAGATCGGGTTGCTGCGCTGGCGCGAGGAGCACCTGCTGGGGACCGTCGCGCGGCGCCTGAAGAAGCGCCTCGACGGAGGCATGGAGCCGACGGAGGCCTTCTCGGAGTGCCAGAACCACCTCCTCGCACTGGCCCGGGCTCACGTCGAGCGCGGCATCTTCGAGCGGGCGAGTGCGGCGATCGAAGAGGCCGGAGAGGCGCGCGAGGTGCTGCAACCCGTGCTCGCCCTCTACGGCCTCGACCGGCTCGAAGAGCACAGCGCCTGGCTCCAGGAGCACGGCGCCTTCGAGGGCGGCAAGAGCCGCGCCGTGCGCTCCGAGGTCGAGGCTCTCTGCGCCCAGCTGCGGCCCGCGGCCCGGGGACTGGTCGACGCCTTCGCGATTCCCGACGCCCTGCTCGCCGCACCGATCGCGATCTAGGACGCGCCCCCGCCCTCCACGAGCTCTGCGCGTAGCGGGCTCTCTCCGGGCTCGACGTAGAGCGTGCGGGTCGGGAACGCGAAGCCGATGCCCTCTTCGGCGAAACGCCGCACGAGGCCGAGGTTGATCGACTGCTGGAGGTCCATGAAGGTGAGGTACTCGGTGTCGAGGATGTAGTAGACGACCTCGAAGTCGAGCGAGGAGTCGCCGAAGCCCTTGAAGTGGGCGCGATCGAAGCGGGTCTTGTCGAGCCCCTCGACGATCTCCCGCACCATGCCGGGGATGCGCTCGAGCACGTCGGCCGGCGTCGAGTAGAGCACCCCGAAGCCGAACAGCGCTCGCCGCTCCACCAGCCGCTTGAAGTTGCGAATACGGCTGGAGAGCAGATCGCCGTTGCCGAAGACGAGCTGCTCGCCGGAGAGGCTTCGAACCCGCGTGGTCTTGATGCCGATGTGCTCGATGTTGCCGGCCAACTCGTCGACGACGATGAAGTCGCCCAGCTCGAAGGGCTTGTCGAGCACGATCGAGAGTGCCGCGAAGGTGTCCTTCAGGACGTCTTGAAGAGCCAGCCCGACGGCGATACCGCCCACCCCCAGGCCGGCGATCAGGGCGGTCACGTCGACGCCGAGATTGTCGAGCGCGGCCAGCAGGACCACCGACCAGATGACCAGACGGCCGAAGAAGCGGAAGAGCCCCATGAGAGCCAGATGGGTCGGCTCCCCCTCGTCGAGCCCGTCCGCCTGGCGCTTCTCGATGTGGCGCTCGATCGAGAACGTCAAGACCCGATCGAGCCATGAAGCCACCTGCCAGAGAACCGCGATCGCGGCGATCCGACCGACCCAGAGTCGGGCTCCGCCGGAGAGCTCGAGGACGAAGCTGCCGGCGAACAGGGCGAGGACCAGGAAGAAGAGTCGGGGCGTCTCCCCGACGATCTTCACCAGCAAGTCGTCCAGGTGGTTGGTCGTCTTCTCGGCCAGCCGCCGCAGGCGGGTGTGCGACAGCCAGCGCAGGGTCATCAGGACGATGAGGACGACCAGAGCGATGGCCGCCGCCAGGATCCACTCCCACACCGACGAGCCCAGAACGGTGGTGTCCGTGAGGACCGCGGGCACCCAGGCCGACTCTTGCAGCATCTCCATCGTCACGTGACTCCTTCCGGCCGAGGCTAGCAAACGCCGGCCGGCCACCTCCCGGAGGAGCGCACCGAGCTCTCGATGGCGTCGACGGCCTCCGGATCGAGCGCCCGGGCCTCCGCCAGGAGCCTCTCGCCCGCGGCGCACTCGCCCTTGGCCAGGGCGACGAGGCCGGCCGCCGCCAGGCTCCGGGCGTCGGGCTCGCCGACGAGCCACGCTCCCTCCAGGGCCGCATCGGCATCGTCGATGCGCCCTTGCGACAGCTCGAGGAGGGCCAGATTCACCCGGGCCGCGAGGTACGTCGGGTCTTGCCGCAGCGCGGACCGATAGGCGGCGCGAGCCGCCTCCACCTCGCCGGCGGCCTCCAGGGCCACGCCGAGGTTGTTGTGGGAGACCTGCTGACGGGGATCGAGCTCCACGGCGGCGCGCAGCTCCGGGACGGCCTCCTCGGGCCTGTCGAGAGCGAGCAGCACATTGCCGAGCTGGACGCGGTACGCGGGGTCTTCCGCGTCCGCGGCCACCGCCGCACGGGCGTCCGACAGGCTGCCGTCCAGGAGGCCACGTCCCTGGCGAGCCATCGAGCGGTAGAAGTGGTCGCGCCCTTCGCCGGGAAGCGGCAGGAGCGCGGAGACGCTCCACGAGGCGAGCCCCAGCGCCACGGCGGCGAGTAGCGCCGGAACGAGGCGCCGCCACGCCTTTCCCCGGACGTACACCACCAGCTGCTGGACGCCGACGCCGGCCCAAGCACAGGCGAAGGGCCAGAGTGGGATCCGATACCGCGAGTTGACGAAGAAGGCGAGAACGCCGACCGCGTGCAGCAGCGCGAAGGTGACTCCCCAGGCGACGGCGTCGCGGCTGTCCGACCGCCAGAGCGCCACAAGGCCCAGCGGCGTCAGGGCCAGGAGCAGCCACCAGCGGACCGGCAGCCACCGGAACAGCGGCACTTCCTCCCGGGCGGCGAAGGCGTACGACCTGTGGTTGGGCACTTCGACGCCCGCCGCCAGGGCCACGACCTTGCGACCCATCAGGCGCAACCAGCAGGTGGGACAGGCGCGAATCTCCCGGAAGGTGCGCCCGACCCAGTAGCGCGATGCGGCTCCCAAGGCCGAGCCCGATCCGGGCCGGGTGCGCTGGAACTCCTGCATCGACCACGCTTCGACGGAGTCGACGTATGGCTCGGTGGCGGGCACCGACTCGTCCTGGCGTGGCACCAGGCCATCGGCGCCTCGCTCGTTGCCGAGATAGAGGTTGACCCTCCGGACGCCGAGAGGGGGACCCAGGCCTGCGTCCAGGGGACCTCCACCAGGCTGCCGGCGAGATAGACCGCAACGAGAGCGAGAAGGGCGGCGGCCGCGAGTCGGAAGCCGCGGCGGCCCTTCTCCCACAGCGGCGCCACCAGGTAGGCCACCCCCAGGAGCAGGCCGTTCGGCCGGACCCGCGCGAGCAGCCCGGTCAGGCCGCCTGCCAACGCGCGCCGGCTCGCGCCGACGGGTCCCGTCACGATGAACACCTGGAGGAACGTCAGGAACGTGAAGAGCGTCGTCGCGAGGAGCTGTCCCTCGAAGAAGAGGGGAGGCCCCGCCAGCGCCCACAGCAGCCCGGCAGCCAGGCCCGCCGCCTCGCTGCGGGCCCAGCGCCGCGCGCACAGGGCGACGAGCACGCCCGTCGCCGTTCCGAGCAGGTGCTGCACCAGGATCGCCGCCGCCGGGCCGGCGTCGGGCCCGGCGAAACCGTAGACGGCGGCCAGGAGCCCCGGGTATCCGAGAGGCCTGAAGCCGTCGGCGAGCACGCCGCCGGGCCAGCCCAACAGGGTGCGCGCCACGCCGTCGTAGTACCTCTCATCGAGGATCGCGAAGCCGAAGAAGGCGGAACGGACCTCCTGCACCGCCGCAACCAACCGAACGACCACGGCCACGGCACCCGACCAGAGGGCGACCCGCAAGGCACTCCCCGCGGAGCGATCGTCAGTGCTCAAGACCGCGTCATTATCCTCCGGCGCGGTGACGGCCGGCTCAGACGAAGCGGAGACGGAAGTCGACGACCACGTCGCCCACCTCCCTGCCCACCCAGTTGCGCAGGGTGCGGCTGCGGTACGGAGCGAGCTCCAGGAGCTCGGCGTCGCTCAGCGCGTCGAGCTGGTGGAGCGCTTCCAGCACGACGGCGTCGCGACAGGTCTCGCCCCCGTCGGCGATCTTGACGACGAGCCCCCGCCCCGGATCGGGCAGGGAGACCGCGTAGACGCCCTGCGCCCCCTCCTTGGCCAGCAGGCGGCCGTCCGTGGCGCACATCAGGGCGGTCGTGAAGCGTCCCGGACCGGCCACCATCTCCGGCGCCGCGGTCATGGCTCGGTGAACCCGGCGCACCCATCCTTCGTGCTCGGGGGACCGGCTCACGGTTTCGGGCGCAGCCAGCCGAGCGTAGGCCAGCGCCAGGGCGCGAAGCGGCAGGTGGAAGGCCGGCACGCCGCAGCCGTCGACGCCGATGCCGACCCGTTCGGGGGCCAGACCGGCGAAACGGGCGACCTCGTCGAGCACCCGCCGCTGGAGGGGATGATCGACATCCAGGTACGTCTCCCGGTCGGCCTCCGCCGCGAGGCACGCCAACAGCATCCCGGCGTGCTTGCCCGAGCAGTTGTTCTCGAGCGCACCGGGGAGACGGCCGGCGCGATCGAGGTCGCGTGCCGCGTCCTCGTCGAGCGGTCGGTGGGCGCCGCAGCGCAGCGAGCCCTCGTCCAGGCCGGCGCGCTCCAGGAGGGCGGCTGCGCGCGCCACGTGCACGGGCATCCCCGAGTGGGAGGCGCAGACGAGGGCCAGATCGGCGTCGTCGAGCTCCCACCGCGAGAGCCCGAACCCGAGCATCGCGATCGCCTGGAACGGCTTGGCGGCCGAACGCGCGAAGGTCGCCACCGCCGGATCGCCGACGCTCGCGACGGCGGACCCGCCGGCTCCGACGACCGCGATCGCCCCGCCGTGCCAGCTCTCTGCCAGCCCTCCACGCCGGCTGACGGCGAGCGGACGAAAGGCTTCGAGCGCTCCCATGGGGGACCGGTGACGCCAGCTCAGCCGACCGCGGCCCGCCGCGGCTCGCCGAACATGCCCGGCGTGTAGGCGGTGATCCGTCCGGTGAATGCGGAGGCCGCCACGGTCAGGGGCGAGGCCAGGTAGAGCCGGCCTGGGCCCGACCGGCCCTTGTAGTTGCGGTTGATGGCCGACACCGTGACCTCGTCCTGTTCCTCGGAGACGCCCGGGCCACACCCGATGCAGGCACCGCACCCGGGCTGGATCACCAGCACTCCGGCCCGCGCGAAGGTCTCCAGGTACCCCTTCTCGCGAGAGTACCGCTCGACCTCCTGCGAGCCGAACTGATCAGGAAGCGCACGCCCGGCGCCACCCGCATCCCGGCATCGACGGCTTCGGCGACGACCCGGTGATAGAAGTCCAGATCGTCGATCTTGCCGGCCGTGCAGCTGCCGCCGTAGGCGATGTCGATCGGCACGTCGCCGATCTCCCCACCAGTGCTCCGTTGGTGGGATCAGACGGGATGCCGCGGTCGGGGTCTCCGGGGTGAGCCACCATCGGCCGCAGCGCCGAGAGATCGATGGTGTGCACGCCCCCGTCGTAGACGGCTTCCGCGTCGGGCGAGACGGCCGCCCGGCGCAGGGCCTCCGGGTCGCGCCCGGGTTGGCGATCGAGGATCCAGCGCACGGTGGCCTCGTCCGCCTCGACGATCGCCGTCCGCGCGGCGCACTCTGTCGCCATGTTGGTCAGCGTCGCCCGCTCGTCCATCGAAAGCGAGGCGATCCCCGGTCCGGTGAACTCCATCACCCGCTTGAGGGTCTTCTGGGGGCGGGCGAAGTGCAGGAGAATGTGCAACATCAGGTCCTTCGCCGTCACGCCCTCGGAGAGCTCGCCCACGAGCTCGAAGCGGATCGACTCGGGCACCTCGACCGTGGTGAACCCCGAGTGCACGAGATTGGCGTACTCGGTGGCCCCGACCCCCAGGCCAGCGCGTTGTTGCAGCCTCCCATGCAGGTGTGGCTGTCGGTCGCTTGGATGAACTGGCCCGGCAGGATCAGCTGCTCGCGAGCCACCTCGTGACAGATCCCCGGCGAGACGCCGTCGCGAGCCGAGAAGTCACGCACGCCGGTGTGGCGCTGGAACTCCCGCTGCATGGTGCGGAGGATCTCGATCTTGTCGAGGAAGCCGCGCATCTTGGGCACGTCATCGGCGTAGATGAGGTGGTCCTCGAAGACGGCGAAGCCTCTCGGGGTTGCGGATCGCGTAGTCCTCACCGTACTCCTCGGCCAGGAAATGGTGCACCTGCGCGGTGGTGAACTCGTGGGAGTAGCCTCCGTCGACGCGCAATTTCCACCACGGCGTCCCCGGCTTGACGCAGGTCGCGCCGTCCGCGTCGACCCGGTGGCGGGCCAGGATCTTCTCGGCCATGGTCATCGGTCGCTCGGCGGTCTCCGGTCGCGGCAGATCGAGCGCCCCGGCGGCGACGGCGCGCGAGAAGGCGAAGAGGCCGCCCGATCGCCGATCGACCGTGTGATGGGGTCGTACCCGCGACAGAACTCCTCGAGCGGCACGCCCTCCCCGCCTGCAACCGGCGCAGCATCGCGTGGTCGCCCATGAGGACACCCTGGTTGACGTTGTTCGCCGCGTGGATCGGAGCGAACGACGCCGCCACCGCGATGCGGATACCGCTCCACTTCTCCGCCTGGACGGCGGTCTCCCGAGAGCTGCCGACGCCCTTGCGCAGCCCGGAGACGATCACCTCGAAGTCGCCGTCTCGCAGGGCGTCGCGCGGAAAGAGGCGCTCGCCGTCGACGATCAGACCGGCGTACGCGTCGCGTGCCAGGTCCTCCGGCTTGTAGCTGAAGCACACCCACGCCGGAGTCATGGCGTCGGTGTTGATGTCGTCGAGCAGGTCGTCGACCGACAGGTCCTCCATCCGCAGATCGAGCTCGCCGGCCAGCTGCCGGCGAATCAGATCCGGATCCTTGGTGAGGAAGAGAACGCGCTTGCCGGGAGTGAGGCGGACGATCTCGGGAGGCTTCATCGCGTCAGTGGGCTGCTCGGCGACCCGCCGGGCGGCGTCGGCGGACGGCCGGGAGCGAGTCGAAACGGCCTCGGGCGGGGGCGGAGGCGCTCCCCTGGGGCCGGAGGCGATGCTAGCACAGGGCCCGCGCTCAGCCTTTCAGGACCACCGCCCCGGTGGGCTGCGCAACCCCGCCCTCCGGCTCCACCGTCACCGCCCACGCCTGGATCGAATCGACCGGCGCGACGTCGTCCACCAGCAGCGTCGCATCGCCCCGTTCGTCGACCTCGAACACGCCGGCCGACACCGGCTTGCCGTCAGCGATGAACCAGAGCTGGTAGGTGCGATCGGCGGGGGCCGGCGGAAGCTCCGAGGCGTAGAAGACCGCCTTGCGCGTCGACGGGTCGACGTAGGTGTGGGCCGCGGCGCCGGGCACGTCGCCCAAGCCGGCCAGCCGGATGCCCCTCGCTCCGGGCGCCGCCACGATGTTGTGGGCGAGGACCAGGCGCTGCAGCTCCTCCCGGGCCGTGGCGAGATCCGAAGCGAGGCGGGTCGCCCGGGTCGCTTCCGCGTCGCGCTCGGCCAAGGTGCTCTCCAGACGGGAACGCAACTCGGCGTTGCCCCACGCCAACCAGCCGGCGGTCACGGCCAGCACGGCCGCCGCGGCCCAACCCATCCATCCGCCGCTCCGAGAGGAGCTCGCGCGTGCCGGGAGCGACGCCAGCAGCCGAGCGCGCGACGTCTCGGCGGGCGTCACCGGCGCCACGGTCTCGGCCAGGACCTCGACCTGATCGACCCACCGCGCGAGCTCCGCCTCCAGGGCGGGGTCGCGGTCCAGGGCGGCCTCCACCTCACGGCGCTCGGGCTCTTCGAGAGCGCCCAGGGCGTAGAGGGGAAGCAACTCGCGCAGCTCGTTGTGACGATCCGACATCATCTCTCCCGAGACTCTACGGAGCCAGGGCCTCCTTCAGACGACGCATTCCCAGGAGGATGCGTGATTTCACCGTGCCGAGCGGCTGCTCCAGCCGTTCGGCCACCTGCCTGTGGCTGAGCCCGCCGTAGAAAGCGAGCTCGATGCACTGCCGCTGCTCGGCCGGCAGCCCCTGGAGGGCGGCCAGGATCGACCTCTTCCGCTCGCTCGCCTCGAGAGTCGCGGTGCCGACGGGATCGACGCTTCCGTCGCCGAGCATCTCGCCGCCGACGACCGCCTCCCGCTTCGCCCGCGCTCCCTGTGAACGGAGCAGATCGATGGCGCGCGAACGGGCCATCATGATCAGCCATCCTCGCGGCGTGCCCCGTCGGGAGCGGTAGCGCTCCGCCTCGTTCCAGGCTTGCAGGAAGGTCTCCTGCATGAGCTCCTCCGCCACGGCACGATCGCGGACCATGGAGACGAGGACGCCGAGAACGACCGACGAGTGGGCGTCGAAGAGACCGGCGAACGCGTCGCGATCCCCCATGGCGCAACGCGTCAAGAGCTGGATGTCGCGTGCGGTATCCGTGTCCATGCTGCGAGCCGATCCCGCGTGCTAGCGTCGATCGGATGACGACCTTGCGCGGATTGTCGCACGTTTTGATCGTCGCCTCGGTGATCGGTCCGGCCGCGGCCCGGGCCCACGATTTCTGGATCGAGCCCTCGACGTTCGCGCCGGAGGTGGTGTCCACGGTCCGCGTGCGGCTGCGGGTCGGAGAGAACTTCGCCGGTGAGGCGGTCCGCCGGGACCCCGCCAAGATCGCGAGCTTCGTGGCCGTCCGCGCCGCATCGGAGCCCGAGGAGATCGTGGCGCCGGCAGGGATGGAGCCGGCCGGCTTCTACCGCGTCACCGCCTCCGGCAGCCTCGTGCTCGGCTACCGCAGCCTGCGGACGCCGATTCGCCTGGATGCCGGAAAGTTCAACGAATACCTGGCCTTCGAGGGTCTGGACCCGGTCGTGGCCGCGCGGAACGAGCGGGGCGAGACGCAGGCTCCGGGAAGAGAGGTCTTCTCGCGCTGCGCCAAGAGCGTCCTGCAGGCCGGCGGCGAGGGCGGGCCGGGCTTCGACCACCGCTTCGGGTGGCCTCTCGAGCTGGTCCCGCTCGCGGATCCCGCGACGCTCGGCTCGGGTGACTCCCTCCCCGTCCTGGTCCTGCGGGACGGCCAGCCGATCGAGGGCGTGCTGGTGGCCGCCCGCTCCGCCGCTCGGCCCGACCGGCGGCTGACCTCGCGCTCCGACTCCGAGGGCCTGTCACCGTCGACGCGCTGACGACCCGGCTCGTGGCTCCTCTCGGCCGTGTTCATGACGCAAGCGCCCGCCGAGGTCGACGCCGACCGGGAGAGCTTCTGGGCTTCCTCACCTTCGGGTTGCGATAGGCGCCACGGGCGGATGAAAAAGGCCGCCCCGAAGGGCCGAAGCGGAAGGAACCCGCACTGCGCGGGGGTCGCACCGGCGGCCGCGGGAGTGCCTAGGTGCCCGGTTGGCGCGTCCGAGGAACGGAAGGCGCCGGAGAACGGGCACGTCGTTGCCGTCGACGCAGTCGCTGGTAATGGCCCCGCTGGTCACCAGGCCGAGCTCCACGTCGATGACGTCGTCCGCCGGCTTGCGACCGTTCGGGAAGCCGGAGGCGTCGCCGTCACGTCGAGGGTGAGGATGTCCGGCAGCAGGAAGTCGGCCAGGCCCGCGGCGTCGGGACTCCCGGCTCCGTAGAAGATCTCCAGAGTGTCGAGCACCTCGCCCCGGAACTTCATCCGATCCCATGCCGGATCGTTCGCGTTGTAGGCGTCCTTCATCGACGCCTCGTCCGGCTCGAGCGGGTTGGTCGGGATGAAGACCGTGTTGATCGCGGGCCGACCCATGCGGTCGATCTGGTGGCCTCCGCGCCACGTCTCGACCCACAGCCCGATGTTGTTGCCGTTGCCGGTGAGAACGGCGTTGGGCACCTCGAGGACGAGGACGCTGACGTTGGTCCCCGCGAAGGTGTCCGGGGCCGGGTCGGTCGCGCAGAAGTCCAGATCGAGGAATCCGGGAAGGTCGAAGAAGAAGGGATCGTCGGCCATGCCGGCGAAGACCCGGATTCCCCGCTTCCCCTGGATCGCGAACGGCTCCTCTTCGACCGGCGTCGTCCGGCCGTCCCGCCGGCGCACGATCGTGGCGGACGGACCGTTCGCCTCCCTGAGCTTGATCTTGAAGCGTTGGATTCCGCGGTCGTTCTGACGGCCGAACTTCACGTCGAAGGTCATGTCCTGCACCGCGTCGCCGTCGGTGTCGACGCGGAACTTGTAGGAGCCCTTCTTGGCGAAGGCCGCGCTGACGCCGGGGTCCGTCAGCGGATTCAGCCCGGCCACGAAGACGGTGCAGTCGCTGCACTCCGGCGACCGGAAGGCGTAGATATCGGTGATGTCGAGGCGCACGTCGCCACCGGGCGGAGTCAGGCCCGATGAGTCGAGGTGGTCGGCGGCCCGGCTCGCCGGGACGAGCAGGACGGCCAGGCTCAGAACGAGTGCTGCGGTGCTCCAGGTTGTCGATCGCATCGTTGACTTCCTCCGAGGGTCTTGGTTGCCGCGTTGGGACTTCATCTGCCGGTACGGAGAGGTCGCGGCCGTGGATGACCGCCAGCGGCCCTTGCCTGCACCGGGCCTCCCTTGGGAGACTCCGCGCGTGCCGCTCTCGGCCCAGACCGTCGAGCTGCTCGAAAGCTTGGTGGCTTTCGAGTCGGTGAGCCATCGCTCCGTGCTCCCGATCGCCGACTTCGTGTGCGACCTCTGCGAGGCGCCCGACACGCTGATCGAGCGCCTGCCGGCCGGGAACGACGAGAAGGTGAACCTGCGGATCCAGAAGGGCCCGGAAGCTCTCGACGGGGGCGGGCTGGTCCTCTGCGGCCACCTCGACGTGGTACCCGCCGGAGAGGGCTGGTCGACCCCCCCGTTCCGACTGCACGCCCTGCCCGACCGATGGGTCGGCCGGGGCACCTGCGACATGAAGGGCTTCGTGGCCCTCGCCCTGAGCTGCTTCCTGGAGGCCCGGGCGGCCGACCTGTCGGCCCCGCTCGCGCTCCTCCTGACCTGCGACGAGGAGGTGGGGTCCCGCGGAGCACAGCACTTCGTCACGATGCCCGGACCCGTACCTCTTCCCCGGGCCGTTTGGATCGGCGAGCCGACGGGACTGCGCGCGGTCCGACTCCACAAGGGACACCTCCGCCTGCGGGTCGAGCTCGAGGGCAAGAGCTCACACAGCGGCTATCCGCACCGTGGCATCAATGCCATCGAGCCGGCAGGACCCGTCCTCTCGGCCCTGAGCGCGCTTCGGTACGAGCTCGAGGCCGAACGGCCGGAGGCGGGTCGGCACTTTCCGGAGGTGCCTTTCACCGTGCTCAACGTCGGGCGCATCCAAGGCGGCAGCGCCGTCAACGTCGTCCCCGAGAGCTGCCGTGTCGAGATCGGGGTTCGACTGCTGCCCGGAGCGGACCCGGACGCGCTCGTCCGGCGGATCGAGGAGAGCGTCCGAGGTGCCGTTCCGCAGGCCCGGGTGACGGTCGACAACATCAGCCCACCGCTGGCGACGCCGGAGGAGAGCGCCCTGCACACGGCCCTTTGTCGCGCCCTCGACCAGCGGGAGACGGTCGCCGTCTCCTTCTCCAGCGACGCCGGTGTGCTCGCCCGCCACGGCTTCGACTGCGTCCTCTGCGGGCCGGGCTCGATCGAGGTCGCGCACCGCCCGGATGAGTTCCTGCCTCGCGACGAGGCCGCCAGGGCCGAGAGCCTGCTGACCGAGCTCGTCGAAGCCTTCTGTCACCAGGGAGCCGCGGCGTGAGCTCGTTCGTCGTCGAGGCGGACTGGACCTGGACGGGTGCCGCGCTGGAGGCAGGAGTCCGCGTCGCGGTCGCCGCGGACGGGCGCATCGCCGCCGTCGGCGCGATCGAGCGGGAGCCGGACGTCCGCCTCTCCGGCAAGGCTCTGCTGCCGGGGTTCGTCAACGCCCACTCGCACGCTTTCCAGCGCGGCCTGCGCGGGGCCGGCGAGCTGTTCCCCGAGGGCGCCGGCAGCTTCTGGACCTGGCGCGAGGCCATGTACGCACTGGTCGAGCACCTCGACGACGACGCCTTCCGCGAGGTCACGCTGCGAGCCTTCCGCGACATGCGTCGCGCCGGCATCACCACCGTCGGAGAGTTCCACTACCTCCACCACTCGCCGCGCGGCGAGGACTTCGCCTTCGACGACCTGATGCTCGACGTCGCTCGCGAGGCCGGAATCCGCCTCGTGCTGCTTCAGGCCTACTACCGCACCGGAGGCATCGACCGTCCGTTGGCGGGCGGCCAGCTGCGCTTCCGCACGGACTCACCGGAGTCCTACGTCGCGCAGCTCGATCGGCTCGCCGGGCGACTCGACCCCTCGACCCAGTCGCTCGGCATCGTCGCCCACAGCTTGCGGGCCGCGGAGCCGGCCGAGGTCGCGCTGCTCTACGCCGAGGCACGGCGCCGACGCCTTCCGTTCCACATGCACGTCGAGGAGCAGCGCCAGGAGATCGACGACTGCCGGCGTCGCTGGGAGGACCCCCCGATGGCCGTGATCCTGCGCGCTTGCGGCGGCGCCGAGGGCTTCACGGCCGTGCACTGTACGCACACCCGGAGCCGCGACATGACCCGTTTCCTCGCCGCCGGAGGGACGGTCTGCCTCTGCCCGACGACCGAGGCAAACCTCGGCGACGGCATCGCCGACGTTCCCGCAATGCTCGCCGCCGGCGCCGTTCCCTGCCTGGGCACCGACTCCAACTCCCGGATCTCCATGCTCGAGGAGGCGCGCTGGCTCGAATACGGGCAGCGCCTGCGAGGCGAGCGCCGTGGCGTCGTGGTCGACGAAACGGGAGCGCTGGCGCCCCGCCTCCTGGCCGCCGCCACCGAGCGCGGAGCCGCGGCGCTCGGCGTGGCCGCCGGCCGGCTGGAGGCCGGACGATGGGCCGACTTCGCCCTCGTCGACCTGGCGCACCCGAGCCTGGCCGGATGGACTCCCGAGACCCTCCTGCCCGCCCTCTTCCTGGGCGCCGACGAAGGCGCGATCGCGGCCAGCTGTGTCGGTGGTCGCTGGTCCGAGCCGCCGGCCTAGCGGGAGAGGACCTCGCCCATGCGAGCGAGCCCCTCCTCCAACCGGGCACGCGAGCAGGCGAAGGAGAGCCGGACGTGCCCGTCGGCGCCGAACGCCTCGCCGGGCACAACGGCGACTCCCGCCTCGTCCAACAGGTACTCCGCCAGCTCCACCGAGCCCGACCGGCCGGACCGGAAACAGCCCGAGACGTCCGGAAAGGCATAGAAGGCACCGGCCGGCGGCACGCAGGAGACGCCGGGGATCGCCGCCAGGCCCCGGCTCACGAGCTTCCGCCGCTCGGCATACTCCGCGATCATCGCCTCGACGTCGGGTCCGGCGTGCTCGAGCGCCGCCACGGCGCCCGCCATGGCGAACGAGGTCGGGTTCGATGTGGAGTGGCTCTGGATGTTGCCCACGGCGCGCACGACGGGCGCCGGACCGGCCAGGTATCCCAGTCGCCAGCCCGTCATGGCGTAGGTCTTGAGAAACGAGCCGGCGAGGACGACGGTTTCCGGGAACTCCTGCGCCAGGGCCGCGACGCTGGCGTGGCGGTGGCCGTCGTAGACGAAGCGCTCGTAGGTCTCGTCCGACACGACCAAGATGCCTCGCTCGGCCGCTCCTCGACCAGCTGGCGCAGGGCGTCGCCGCCGATCACTCCGCCCGACGGATTGCAGGGGGAGTTGACGAGCACGATCCGCGTCGGCATCGGTCACCGCATCCAGGAGCGGCTCGGGCTCGATCCGGAAGCCGGCCGCCGGGGCGGTCGGGACGAGGACGGGGCGTGCACCGCAGAAACGGATCTGCTCCGGGAAGCTCACCCAGCAGGGGGCGGGCAGGACGACCTCGTCTCCGGGATCGAGGAGGGCGAGGAAGAGCTCGAAGAGCACCGCCTTGGCTCCCACGCCCACGACGAACCGTCCGGCGTCCCATGGGGCACCGTAGTCGCGGCGGTACCGTGTCGCCAGTGCGGCCCGCAGCTCCGGCGTGCCGACCACCGCCGTATAGCGGGTGAACCCGTTCTCGAGAGCCTCGACCGCGGCCCGGACCGCGCATCCGGGCGAGTCGAAGTCGGGCTCGCCCGCTCCGAAATCGAGGACCGTGCGCCCTGCGGCGGCGAGCTCCGCCGCGCGGCGCGCCACACGGAGGGTGGCCGATTCCCCGATTCCGGAGGCTCTGCTGGAGATCTTCATGCCCGGACGTCCGACGACGTGGCGGCAGGATACATCGAAAGCCTCCGGGCCTCTCCCACCCTTGCTAGGATCCGCAGGTGATCTCGCAACGGCACGCGCCTGCCCGCTTCTTCGCCCTCCTGCTGCTGGCGGCGTGGCCCGCGACCTCACAGCTGGCCCGCGTGGAGAAGGCGACCGTCGAGCTGGTGGCCGACCGTACGGCCTACGAGCGCGGGGAGACCGCACAGGTGGCCACGGTCCTCACGCTCGAGGACGGCTGGCACACGAACTCCCACCAACCTACGTACGACTACCTCATCCCCACCGAGGTTCGGCTGACCGCTCCGGAGGGGTGGCCGGAGGTGGGCACCCTCCGCTATCCGGAAGGCGAGATCAAGAGCTTCGCCTTCGCCGACGAGCCGCTCTCGGTCTACGACGGAGAGGTGTCGATCCTCGCTCCGGTCGCGGTCCCGCTCGACGCCGAGGAGGGGCCGCACGAGGTGTCGGCGACGGTCACCTATCAGGCCTGCGACGATCGCTCGTGCCTGCCGCCGGTGACCGTCGAGCGCGCCCTCTCCCTGACCGTGGGCTCCGGCGGCGCGAGCAGCGGACACTCCGCCTTCGCGCGGGAGGCACCCGGCCCGCCCGCCGGCGGCGGCCGGACGGCGGCGACCCCCGCGGCCGGGCGGCTCGCCCTCATGCTCCTGCTGGGCTTGCTCGGCGGTCTCATCCTGAACGCCATGCCGTGCGTGCTGCCGGTCCTCTCGCTGAAAGTGTTCGGGTTGATCCAGAGCGCCGGCAAGGGACGTCGCGAGGTCACCTCGGGGGGGCTGGCCACGGCGGCGGGGATCCTGCTCTCCTTCTGGGCCCTCGCCGCGGTCGCGATCGCCGCTCGCTCGGCGGGCGGCGCGGTCGGCTGGGGCGTCCAGTTCCAGGAGCCCGGCTTCGTCGCGGCGCTGGCCGTCGTGATGGTTCTCTTCAGCCTCAACCTCTGGGGCCTGTTCGAGATCCCGTTGCCGGCGCGCCTGGCACGGCTGGCCGACTCGGGCCCCAAGGAGGGGATCGGCGGTCACCTGCTCTCCGGCCTCTTCGCGACCCTCATGGCCACGCCTTGCTCGGCACCCTTCCTGGGCACGGCGGTCGGATTCGCCTTGGCGCAGCCGGCGGGCACGATTCTGGCCATCTTCACGGCCGTGGGGCTCGGCATGGCCCTCCCGTACCTCCTGCTGGCCGCGGCTCCGGGCTTGGCGCGCCTCCTCCCCAAACCGGGGAATTGGATGATCGTCTTCAAGGCCCTGATGGGCTTCCTGCTCGCCGGAGCCGCCGTCTGGCTGCTCTACGTGCTCTCCTCCCAGGTCCCGCCCGAGCGCGTCGCCCTCTTCGAGCTGGCCTTGCTGGCGCTGGCCTTCCTGGTCTGGCTGCGAGGTCACGTCCGCCGACCGGCTCTGCGAGGGACCACACTCGTCGCGTTGCTCCTGACCGTGGTCGCGGGCGTCGCCGTGGCGGCGACGGCACCCGAGGCAGCAGGAGGTGCGGCCGCCGTCGAGCCTGAGGCCGGACGCATCGCCTGGACCCCCTTCGATCGCGCCGAAGCGCAACGCCTCGCCGACCAGGGGCAGCTCGTCTTCGTGGACGTCACGGCCGACTGGTGCTTCACCT
>JAWKHP010000023.1:0-49774 GCA_041394745.1 Thermoanaerobaculia bacterium
CGGCGCCTGCATGGGTGCCAAAGAGCAGGGTGGCGCCGACGCTCGGGTGGCCGCCGCCCCGCCGGGTCTGGCCGACTACCGGATCGTCGACCTCAGTCACCCGTTCGATGAGAGTACCCTCTACTGGCCGACCTCTCCGACCCGTTTCGAGCTCGACTCGATCGCCTTCGGGCCGACCGAAGGCGGCTGGTTCTACTCGGCCAACACCTTCTCGGCCCCGGAGCACGGCGGGACCCACTTGGACGCGCCGATCCACTTCGCCGAGAAGGGCTGGACGACGGCCGAGATCCCGATCGAGCGCCTGGTCGGCCCCGGTGCCGTGATCGACGTCTCGGAACGGGCTGCCGGGGACGCCGATTACCGCCTCACCGCCGAGGACGTCCTGGCGTGGGAGAGCGAGCACGGAAGGGTGCCGGCCGGCGCTCTGGTGTTGCTGCGCACGGGATGGGATCGCTACTGGCCGGACGCAGCGAGCTATCTGGGGGGCGACGTTCCGGGAGACGCGAGCGACCTGCACTTCCCCTCCTACGGGGAGGATGCGGTGCGTCTGCTGGTGGAGGAGCGCGGCGTCGCGGTCATCGGCGTCGACACGGCGAGCATCGACTACGGCCCCTCGAAGGGCTTCGAGGTGCACCGCCTGGCCAACGGTGCCAACGTGCCCGGCCTCGAGAACCTGACCGGGCTCGAGGCCGTACCCGCGACCGGGGCCTGGATCGTCGCGCTGCCGATGACGATCGCCGGAGGCTCCGGCGGTCCCCTGCGGGCCATCGCCCTGGTGCCGCCGGAGGTGTGTTGTCCCGCCGCTACCGGCAGCGGGGGTATCAGGACGACGACCGCGCCGAGGGCGGTGGCGAGGCAGCGCGAGGAGCCCGCTCGGAGAGGGAGGGGCCACGCGGCCGGGGCCTCGGCCGCCCGACCGAGGAGGCGTTCCGCTGCGCTCGCTGCGGGGAGCGACTCGCCGTGGCGGCGGAGGGTATCGCGCTCCAGGCCGTCTGCTCGGCGTGCGGCAGCGATCTCCACGCCTGCACCCAGTGTGCCTGGTTCGACACGTCGGCCCGGTTCGAGTGCCGCCGGCCGGTGGTCGAGCGCATCGCATCGAAGGCCAAGCGCAACCTCTGTGAGCTCTTCGCGCCTCGGCTCGTCAGCGAGCACCGTCGCGACGAGCCGGCGGCGCCGGACGACGTTCGCTCCGCCTTCGACGCCCTCTTCGACCTCTGACGGCTCAGCCCTCGAGCGCGGCGCGGCCGCGCGGCAGCGCGAAGATCTCGCCCAGGCCGCAGTAGTCCATGCCGGCGAGGCGGCCCACGGGATCGAGGGCGCGCGGGTCGATGTGGAGGCCCTCGTCGATGACGGCGTCGTCGACGTGCACGTGGAGGACCTCTCCGATGACGACGTTGCCGCCTCCGGGAACGCCCGGGTTCAGCCGCACGACCTGCACGGTCCGGCACTCGAAAGCGACGGGCGAGTCGCGGAGACGAGGCGGGCGCACGACGTGCGACGGAGTCGTTCGAAGCCCGGCGAGCTCGATCTCGCTCTCGCCGTAGGGGAGGCGCTCGGCGGTCACGGCCATCGCGCGTGCGAGCCGGCGGTCGACCAGATGGACCACGAACTCGCCGGTACCGCCCTCGGACTGCGGTTTGCAGTTGCGCAGCGTGTCCTTCTCCCCGCCGTCCGGCGCATTGCCCGGGCAGAAGAGGAGGGTGAGGGGGTCCGAGCCCACTCCGTTGAAGAAGGAGAACGGTGCCAGGTTCTCTCGCGCGTCGGGCGAGATCGTGGCGACCCAGGCGATGGGGCGGGGCACGACGGCGCCGATCAGCAGCTTGTAACGGTCTTTCAGGGGAAGGCTGAGCGGATCGATCTCCATGGGCGGAGTCTAGCGGCCCCGCGCCTGAGATAATGCGCGGAAACGTCCGGAAGCGGGGGAGGAAGAGCGATGTTCGAGCGGCTGAACGAGTGGTTGCAGGCGGCGAGTGGTGTCGTGTGGGGGCCGTATCTTCTGATCCCGCTGCTCCTGCTGACAGGTCTCTACCTGACTCTGCGGCTGCGGGGCCTGCAGTTCACGCAGCTCTGGCACTCCCTCTATCTGGCACTCGTGGTGCGCAAGGAGAAGGACGCCGAGGGCGACATCTCGCACTTCCAGGCGCTGATGACCGCCCTGGCGGCGACGGTGGGGACCGGCAACATCGTCGGCGTCGCCACGGCCATGGCCCTGGGCGGCCCCGGTGCTCTGTTCTGGATGTGGATGACGGGGCTGGTGGGGATGGCGACCAAGTACTCCGAGGCCATCCTGTCCGTGAAGTACCGCATCACCGACGAGCGCGGGGAGCAGTCGGGCGGGCCGATGTACTACCTCTCGAAGGGTATCGACTCGAGCTTCGGTCGCGCTCTGGGGCTGCTCTTCGCCCTCTTCGCCGCCGTCGCCGCCTTCGGCATCGGCAACATGGTGCAGTCGAACTCGGTCGCGGACGCCCTGGAGACCACCTTCGCAGTGCCCGACTGGGTGAGCGGTCTGGTCATCGCGGTGCTCGCCGGGGCCGTCATCCTGGGCGGCATCCGCTCGATCGGTCGGTTCACCGGGTTCTTCGTGCCGTTCATGATCGTGGCCTACATGCTCGGGTCGGGCTGGATCCTGGTGCGCCATTTCGACCGCCTTCCCGAGGCCTTCGGGCTCATTTTCCACGGCGCTTTCTCCGGCACCGCTGCGACGGGGGGCTTCCTGGGCGCGGCTCTGGCCCAGGCGATCCGTTTCGGCGTGGCGCGTGGCATCTTCTCGAACGAGTCGGGGCTCGGCTCGGCCGGCATCGCCGCCGCCGCCGCGCAGACCCGGGAGCCGGTGCGTCAAGGTCTGGTGTCGATGACCCAGACCTTCATCGACACCATCGTCGTGTGCAGCTTCACGGGTCTGGCCCTCCTGGTCACCGGGGCCTGGTCGTCGGGCGAGAACGGCGCCTCCCTGACGCAGCTCGCCTTCGAGCGGGGCCTCCCCGGTCATTGGGGCGACTGGATCGTCACGCTCGGACTGGCGATGTTCGCCTTCTCGACCATCCTCGGCTGGAGCTACTACGGCGAGAAGGCGATCGAGTACCTGATCGGAAGCAAGGCCATCTTCCCGTACCGGCTGGTCTTCGTGGTCGCGACCTTCGTGGGTGCGGTGCGCAGCCTCGACTTCGTCTGGGTCCTCTCCGACGTGATGAACGGATTGATGGCGCTTCCCAACCTGGTGGGATTGCTGCTGCTCTCGGGCGTGATCGCCTCGGAGACCCGCTCCTACCTGGCCCGGAACCGCTGAGCGTCCGCTAGCGCGGCCGCAGCCGGACCAGGGCGTTGCGGTAGTCGATGGCCAGGTCGAGGTGGCGGAGGACCTCGTAGCCGAGGACGCCGCCGATCTCGACTCCCATCGACGAGGAGAGGCCGGAGAGGTCCATGGCGAGGATGCCGTCGTTGCCCTGTTGCAGACCGGCGAACGCGAGGTCGACCCTCTGTTGGGCCTGATAGACCTCCTGGACCTCGCCGGAGAATCCGCGCAGGCCGAGCTGGGTGTATCGCTTGAGTTGCACGATCTCTGCCGCGAGCCCGGCGTCGAGGAGGTTGAACTGGGCCCCGGTGTCGAGGAGGAACCAGGCGCTGCGGTCGCCGTTGACGCGGGTGTCGACGAGGACGTCGCCGCGCCAGACGCGGATGGGTGTCCAGCCGGCGTGCTGTGGGCCGATGTGCCGATCGGCGAGGACCCTCGCTCCCTCCCCGTCGCGCAGCACCGGCAGCCGCTCGAGCTCGGAGCCGATGGTTCTCGAAGTCGAAGTGGAGGACGAAATCCTCGAAGAGATCGGCTCCGACGACTCCCCGCTCGCCGATGCGGAACCGAGTGTCGGCGATCTGGACCGGGCAGTCGGCGAAGCGGACGGGTCCGAAGGTGACCTCCGGGGCCACGGCGACGGCGCCGCGGAGGGAGCCCCAGTCTCCGATACCGCCGAGCTCGGCTGCGGTCAGCGACTCGATTCCGGCCTTGCGCGCCAGCTTCTCGTCGAGGAGGAGCCGGAGGCGCCGGTGTCGAGCAGGAAGGGCACCTCCCTCCTCCCGCGAGCGCACCCGACAGGCTCCGCTGATGGAAATCGAGCTCGCGCATGGGAAGGGAGGCGTGCTCGACGTCGGAGACGAGTCGGCACGTCTCCCGGCCGGCGAGAGCCTCCAGGAGGGGCAAGGCGGCGGCCAACCGGAGACGCAGCACCGGATCCTCGAGATCCCGCTCGACGGCCCGCAGGAGGGCCAGGCGCTCGGCGGCGTCCGGAGTCGACGCCGCGAGGGGAAGCGAGACTCCGGGATCGTCCGGCTGCAGGCGGTAGGCCTCGCGGAAGGCCGCCACGGCGCTGGCGCGGTCGCCGCGGCTCTCCAGCATGCGGCCGAGCCCCACCAGAGCCGCGGCGAGCTCCGGATCGCGGCGCCGGGCCTCGGCATAGAACCGCTCGGCGGCGTCGAGCTGCCCGCGGCGCGCCAGCACGTCGGCCAGCGACACGAAGGTGCGCGCGTCGTTCGGTGCCGTGCGGCGAGCCTCCTCGGCCGCCTTAGCGGCCGCGTCGACGTCGTCGAGGGCGAGGAGCGTGTCGACGAGGAGGCGGCGCGCCTCGCGGTCGGCTCCTGCGACGTCGAGTCGAGCGCGCAGCAGCTCCACCGCTTCGGCGTGACGTCCCTGACGCCGCGCGGCGCGCGCGGCTGCCAGTGGATCGCTGTCGGCCGCTTCCACGACGTCGGGCGGGGCCGGAAGCGCACCGGTTCCCGGCTCGGCAGGCGCCTGGTGCGGCGCGCCCTCGGACTCCGCGGTGGCCCTTCCGTCTCGAGCCGAGGTCGGAGGCGCGAGCGCGAGAGCGCCGAGCAGCAGCGCGGCGAGGCAGGTTCGCCGGTGGTGCGTGCCGATCACCGTGGGAGGACCCTACCATCGGGCGTGCTACATTCCGCGACCATGACGGAGACACCACTCGTAGGCGTCGTCATGGGCTCCCGGTCGGACTGGGGCGCCATGGAGCACGCCGTCGCGACCCTGACCAAGCTCGGTATCCCCCACGACGTCCGCATCCTCTCCGCCCACCGCACGCCGGAAGCCCTCTCCGAGTGGATCCGGTCGTCGGAGGAGGCGGGGGTTCGGATCTTCATCGCCGCGGCCGGCATGGCGGCCCACCTGGCCGGCGTCGTCGCCGCCCACACGGCCCTTCCCGTCCTCGGGGTGCCGATGGAGTCGAAGATGCTCGGCATCGACTCGCTCCTCTCGATGGTGCAGATGCCGGGGGGCATCCCGGTGCCGACGATGACCGTGGGCAAGGCCGGCGCCGTCAACGCGGCGCTCTTCGCCGGCGCCGTCCTCGGCCTTTCGGAGCCCCGCTTCGCCGAGGCCGTGCGCGCCTACCGTGACGAGCGCGCCGCCCAGGTGCTCGGCGACTCCGACCCCAGAAAATAGGGCTACATGCCGGGCTGCGTGAGGTGGTCGATGCCGGCCTCGGCCTTGGCCTGACGAACCATCTCGCGGACGTCGGCCAGAAGCTGTTGGGCGTCGAAGACGATGCCGTCCTTGATGGTGTACTTCACGCCCCCCACGCGGACGGGTTGGTTGTTCTCGGCCACCTGCAGGGCGCCCGTTCCGTAGAGCACCTTGAAGTTGGCCAGCGGGTTGGCGTCGACCACCAGCAGGTCGGCGAGCTTGCCGGGCTCGACGGAGCCGATCCGGTCGGCCATGCCGAGCGCTTCGGCGCCGTTCAGGGTGGCGGCGCGGATGACCTCCAGCGGGTGGAACCCGGCCTCCTGCAGCATCTCGAGCTCGCCGATCAGGCCGAAGCCGTAGATCTTGTAGATGTAGCCGGCGTCGGAGCCGGTGGTGACGCGACCGCCGCGGTTCTTGTACTCGTTCACGAACCGCATCCAGAGGCGGTAGTTCTCCTTCCAGGCGATCTCGTCGGCGGTCGTCCAGTCGAACCAGTAGGAGCCGTGGGAGTCGCGGTTGGGCCGGAAGAACTCCCACAGCGAGGGCAGGGTATAGAGGTCGTGCCACTCGTCGCCGCGAGCCCTCATCAGGTCCCGGCTGGCGCCGTAGATGTTGAACGTCGGGTCGAGGGTGAAGTCGAGCGAGAGGAGCTCGTCCATCACCTCGTTCCAGCGCGCGCTGCCCGGCTTCGCGGCCTGCTTCCAGAGGCGACCGGCCTGCCCGAAGCGGTCTTGCTCGTTGTTGTAGTTGTAGCCCACGGGGTAGTCCTGGACGGTCCGATCGTCGAAGAGGGCTTCCGGCAGCCCGTACCAGTGCTCCATGGTGGTCAGCCCCCAGCGGGCGCTGTCGAGGACGTTCACCCGGGTCACCGCGAGCTGGGCATGGTGACAGGCCGTGCGCAGGCCGAGCTTCACGGCCTCGCGGATGGCGGCCTCCATGATGTCGGGACGGTAGCCGAAGAACTTGATGCCGTCGGCGCCCTGGGCGGCCACCTCGCGGACCCACTCGCGCGCCTGATCGGGAGTGGTGAAGGGACCGTCGTGGCCCTGGCCGAAGAAGACGTAGGCCTGGAGGCGGGGAGCGGTGATGGTGTCGGCTTCGCTGCGGCTCTTGTGGTCGAGACAGAACTGGAGCCCGTTGCCGCAGCCCGGATCGCGGACCGTCGTGATCCCGTGGCCGAGCCAGAGCTTGAGCACGTACTCCGCCGGTGTCCCCTGCTCGACGCCGCCCAGGTGGCCGTGCATGTCGACGAGGCCGGGGAGCACGTACATCCCCGAGACGTCGATCTCCCGTCCCCCCTCACCCACCTCGGGCCGGTCCTCCGGATCGATCGGCAGACCGGGAGCACCCACGGAGCGGATGTCGACGATCCGGTGGTTCTCGATCACGATGTCGACGGGGCCGCGAGGCGGCGCCCCGGTACCGTCGACCAGGATGGCACCGCGCAGGACGAGACGGTCGTAGGGACCCTCTCCCTCACCCTCCGGCCGGTCCGGAGCCGGGGCGATGTGCTCGATCTCCTCTCCCTGGGCCGTCGCGGGCCGGCTGAGGACGGGCGACAGGCAGAGGAACGACAGAACGGTGGCGAGCGTCGAACGGCGCATCCTCGGATCTCCTCGGGTCGTGTCGGGGTGGCGACAAGAGTAGCACCGGCCCCCCGGGCGGGCTCGCGGGTACAATCAGCCGCTCATGGCAGCTCTGGTCACGCTGATCTGCCTGGCGGTGTACATCGCGGGCTACCGGTGGTACGCCCGCCGGCTGGCCGGGCCGCGCCTGTTCGCCCTCGATCCCGCTCGCGTGACGCCGGCCCACACCCTGCGCGACGACGTCGACTACGTCCCGACGCGACCGATCGTGCTGTTCGGTCACCATTGGGCGTCGATCACGGGGCTGTCGCCGATCCTCGGTCCGGCGGTGGCGGTGATCTGGGGCTGGGCTCCGGCGATGCTGTGGGTGGTCCTGGGCGCCCTTCTGGTGGGGTGCGTGCACGACTTCGGTTCGCTGGTGGTCAGCATGCGGGCGCGGGGGATGTCGATCGGCAAGGTCGCCGAAGGGATCGTCGGTGGGCGCGCCAAGACACTCTTCCACCTCATCATCTTCTTCGGCATCGCCCTGGCCATGGGGGTCTTCGTCTACGTCATCGCGGTCCTCTTCTCGATCGGGGCCGCCTGGGATCCCGAGCGACCGCTGGCGGATCCCGCGTCGTTCCCCACCGCGGTCCTTCCATCCGCGTTGCTCGTCGTCGTGGCGATGGTGATGGGGTGGCTCTACCACCGACGCGGCATGCGCCTCGCTCCCCTGACCGCCGGCGGTTTCGTCCTCGTCCTCTGGGGCGTGTGGGCCGGGTTGCGGTGGCCGTTGCTGGGCCTCGACCGCGGCTCCTGGCCGGAGCAATCGGCCTGGATCCTCATCCTCCTGGGCTACGCCTTCATGGCGTCTGTCCTGCCCGTCTGGAGCCTCCTCCAGGCTCGGGACTTCCTGAACTCGCTTCTCCTGTATCTCGGTTTGGCGCTCTGCTATCTCGGCGTCCTGGTGAGCCGTCCGGAGTTCTCCGCTCCGGCCTTCCGGCCCCATCCGGAGGGTGCGCCGAGTCTCTTCCCCTTCGTCTTCATCATCATCGCCTGCGGTGCCGCGAGCGGCTTCCACTCCCTGGTCTCCTCGGGAACGACCGCCAAGCAGATCGACCGCGAGCCGGACGCTCGGCCGATCGGCTACGGCGGCATGATCGGTGAGTCGCTGCTCGGCCTGCTGGCCGTTCTCGCCACGACGGCGGGTGTGCTCGGGCACGACGGTCTCTCGGCGGCCGAGGTCTGGCGCCATACCTACGCCGACTGGGGCTCGATGCAGGGCCTGGGGCAGCAGGTGGGCGTCTTCGTGACCGGTGCCGCCCACTTCATCGAACGCCTCGGGGTCGCCGATCACCGCACCGCCACCGCCTTCGTGGCGGTGGTCGTCGTCTCCTTCGCCCTGACGACGCTCGACTCGGCGACGCGCCTGTTGCGCTTCAACATCTCGGAGATGGGGGAGACCCTGCGCCTCCGCGCGCTCGGCAACCGCCACGTGGCGTCCGGCCTGGCGGTGCTCGTGATCGCCTGGTTCGCCTTCTATCAGATCGACGGCCGACCGGCGGGCCTGGCGCTCTGGCGCCTGTTCGGCACGGTGAACCAGCTGCTCGCGGGTCTGGCCCTGCTCGTGGTGACGCTGTACCTGGTGCAGCGCGGCCGCAGCGCTTGGGTCACCGGCGTGCCGATGGTGTTCATGATGATCTCGACCCTCTTCGCCATGGCCCGGAACCTGATGGACTTCTGGGCGCAGCGCTCGAGCGGCGGCATGCCGCTGTTCCTCGTCGGCTCGGTGCTCCTCGTGCTGGCCCTCTGGCTGGCGATCGAGGCCGTGGCAGCGTGGAGGCGATTCCGCATCCGGCCGCCGCTGGAGACCCTCGAGGTCGACCTTCCAGCCGGAGCGACGCGGTGACCGACACGGCGGCCGGGAGCGCCGGGCGGGGCAACGGCCTCCCGGCCCGCTACTTCGTCCACGACGAGGACGGGACGCGGAGCGTACGTTGCGACGAGGCGCCGACGGTGCACGTGCGCGTCGACCGGGGGTTCTCGGCCACCAAGAGCGCCGCGCGCTCGGCCGACGGAGGCACGATCTTCCTCGACGGCGCGGCCGAGGGAGAGCCGTTCCTCGACGTCCAGCGCGACGTCTACAACCTGGACCACCACGACGGCGTCGTGCGCGGCTTCACCCTCGCCACCTGCGAGCAGGCGGCCGTTCTGGTCCTGCGGGGCCTCGACCTGCAGGCCCGCGAGTGGACGGTGTGGGCGAACGATCCCGACCTCGACACGGTCCTGGCGATCTGGGTGCTGCTGAACCACATGCGCCTGCGTGAGGAGGGGGCCAACGTGCGCGGGAGGATCCTGCCGCTGCTGCGCCTCGAGGGATGTATCGACGTCCACGGCCTCGAGCGTCTCGAGCTCTGCGGGTTCCCTCCGGACTACGAGCGGGAGGTCGCGGCCCGGCTGGAGAGCTTGCGCCAACGCGAGGCGGAGGTGCGGCAGACCGGCCGTTGGGGAGACATCGACTTCCCCGACTACGTCCTCGATCTGCTGCACCGCATCGACGACCTGGTGTACGAGCCGAGCGAGTTCACGGACGAGCACCGGGTCGAGGAGCTCGCTCGCGCCGAGCTCTCGAACGGTCGGTTCGCGGTCGCCTGTCGTTCGGACGAGGGTGTCTACGAGGCGGAGCGCGCCCTGCGCCGTCTGTACGGCCAGCGCCTCGGCGTCGTGCTGCTCCAAAAGGACGATCACACCTACACCGTCCGCCAGGTCGACCCCTTCCTGCCGTCGTCCCTCGCCAGGCTCTGGGAGCAGCTGAACCTGGTGGATCCCCGGGCCGGCGGGCGTAGCTCGGGGAACCGCTGGGGCGGCTCCGAGGAGATCGGCGGCAGCCCGCGCAAGTCCGGCAGCGGGCTGACTCCGAAGGAGATCATGGCGGTGGTCCAGCAGACGTTTCGCCGCCCGAGCCCGACCCGGCGTCTGGCCGGAGTGGCGCGTGGAGCTCTCATCGCCCTCGGCGCCGTGGCGGTCGCCTCGACGGGTGTCAGCCTGTTGCGGGGCGAGAGGCTCGACGGGCTCGACGAGGCGGTGCAGAGAGCGCCGGACGGGCTCTTCTCGGCGCTCTTCGGCCTCTTCGCCCTGGTGGGGCTCCTGCTCTCCGCCGAGCGACGGGCCGGGCTCTTCGGCTTCCGGAGGCCGGTTGTCGGAGACTGGTGGTGGCTCGAGGCCCCGGCGGCGCTCGTCCTCGGCCTCCTGGGAGGGGCGTGGGTGGGGATCACGGGAGTCGCGAGCGCGGGTCTCGTCGGTCCCGGCGTGTTGACCACGATCGCGCTGGTGACCGGCTGTGAGGTGCTCTTCCGGGGGTGGATCTTCGGCGATCTCGTCCGGGCCTTCGGCCCGCCGCGCCGCGGTCCGCGCTGGAGGCCGTCGCCGCCGGTGTGGATCTCGGCCCTGTTGTTCGGCCTGGTCAGCATTCTCCCGGGACTGGGATTCGCCTCGCTTCTTCCCGGCCTGGGCAGTCCTTGGTCGGTCGTGGCGGATGGCGTGATCGCGGCCCTCTTCGGTCTCGCCCTGGGCGGTCTTCGGGAGCGTTCGGAGAGCCTGCTGACGCCCCTCGCGGTGCACCTCGCAGCCGTCCTCCTCTTCCGGGTGGTGGCGCCGGTGTGGCCTTGGCCGGGCGCGCCGCCATGGTAGCCGCGTTCTGTTAGATTGCCGCCTCATGCGGCGATCGGCTCACCTCGCGGCGGCCCTGCTTCTCGGTGCGGGGTTGGCGGCGCCGGTCGCTGCCGTGCCACCGAGCGTGCTGCTGCTCTCGATCGACACGCTGCGTGCCGATCGGCTCGGAGCGTTCGGGTATTCCCGTCCCACGTCGCCGCACATCGATCGGCTGCTGGCGGAGAGTGTCTCGTTCGTCGACGCGCACACGGTCGAACCGCTGACCGCACCGTCGCTGGTGTCGGTCCTCACGTCGCTCTATCCGCACGATCACGCCGCCACGCGCAACGGCCTGCGCATGCGCGACGCGCTCCCGTCCCTGCCCAAGCTCCTGAAGCGGCGTGGGTATCGCACCGCCGCCTTCGTCGGCAACTGGACGCTGCGCAACAAGCTGACGGGGCTGGAGGAGCACTTCGAGGACTACGAGGCGATTCTCGAGAAGAAGCGGTGGTTCGGTCTGCTCAAGGGAGAGGCCCGCGCCGAGGATCTCAACGAGCGGGCCTTGGCCTGGCTCGACGGGACACTCGAGGAGGAGGGGGAGAGGCCCTTCTTTCTCTGGGTGCACTACGTCGAGCCCCACGCGCCGTACGTCCTCCAGGAGGACGCTGCGCGGCGGCTCGGTCTGGCCGACCACGGCCTGTCCGATTCCGATCGCTACGACACCGAGATAGCCGCCGTCGACGAAGGGCTCGGACGGCTCCTCGCGGCGGTCCGCGAGCGGGTCCGGACGGAGGACCTGATCGTGATCTTCCTCTCCGACCACGGTGAGAGTCTCGGCGAGCACGGCTACACCGGACACGGGCGTCACCTCTTCGAGCCGACGTTGCACGTGCCGTTCTCGATCGGCTGGCCCGGCCATCTCGAGCCGCGCCGGATCGAAGCACCCGCGAGCCTCCTCGACCTGGCGCCGACGATCGCGTCCCTGCTGGGCATCGAACGGCTCGCCGGTTTTCAGGGGTTCGACTGGGGGCCGGTTCTCGACGGCGACGCCGAGGCGCCGAAGGACCGGGTGATCCGGGTCCAGGCCCATCGCGGTGCGGTCCAGGGGCGAGACGCGCCGACCCACGTGCGCACGCGGGGCCTGCTCGAGGTGGGGCTGCTGTCCGGCCGTCGCAAGGAGATCTTCCGGCTCGGCGGGGCCAAGCACTGGCTCTTCGACCTGGATGACGACCCGCTGGAGCTGCGTTCGCTGACGGCCGAGGGAAGCCCGGTTTCCGCCGAGCTGGCGGCGTGGCTCGACACCGTTCGAAAGGGGCTCGCGACCTCCGACGAGCTGCCTCCGAACGTCCTCGACGAGGACGACGTCGAAGCGCTGCGGGCCCTGGGCTACCTCGACGACTGAGTTGCCGCCTCAGCGCGCGCGGAGGATCGGCCAGGTGCCCAGGACGCGGTCTCCGCGCACCACGTGGTAGCGGTCGAAGCAGGCCACGGTCAGACACGAGTGGTGGGGCAGAATGCGGAGGCGTTCGCCGAGAGGCCTCCGCGCGGAAAGCACGCCGTGCTCCTGGGAGAGGCCCACCAAGTGGAGGTCGGGAGCCAGGCGGGCACGGTCGTGGTCCTCCCAGACGGCACCCCAGCAGCCAGACGCCCGGTCGGTCGCGTGCCCCGGGTCCTTGGAGAGGGCCAGGGCCCCGGCGTCGACGACGGAGTGCCCTCCGCCGCTCGGGGAGGAGACGACGGTCGCCAGCACCGAGACCGCGCAGTCCTCCAGCGCGCACGAACCCAGGCGCGACTGCATCCGATCGTAGAAGACGTAGTTGCCCGGACGCGCCTCGTCGACCCCGGCGAGATCGCGGGCGGCGGACATCGCGGGCGTCGAGCCGACGGAGACGAAGGGCACTTCGACTCCCGCCGCTCGCCATCGCCGCGCCGCCTCCACCATGACCCGTCGCTCGCTCTCGGCGATCTCGGCGAGCTCGTCGACCGATCCGGCGGAGTAGGCGTGCCCCGAATGGGTCAGCAGACCGCGGAAACGCAAGATGCGGTGCTCGGACAGCCGGCGCGCCACAGCTTCCGCCTCGGGGCGTGACGGGTCGACGCCCGCCCGGTGGTATCCACAATCCACCTTGAGCCAGACCGCGAAGGGAACGTCCGCCGACTCGAGGGCGTCGATCGCCTCCATCCCGTCGACGAGGAGGGCGAGCTCGACGGAGCGAGCCAGCTCCGCGGCCTCGTGGACTCGTGAAAGGGGTACGGGCAGGGCCCAGGTGAGGTCGTCGAAGCCGGCCGCGGCCAGTGCGCGCGCCTCTTCGAGCGTCGAGACGGTGAGCCCGTGTGCGCCGGCGTCGACCTGGAGCCTCGCGACCTCGATGCACTTGTGGGTCTTGGCGTGCGGGCGCAGCCGTACACCGAGCGCTGCGGCGCGATCCGCCATGCGGGACACGTTGCGCTCCAGCCGGTCGACGTCGAGGAGCAGGGCCGGCGTCGGGAGCGACTCGAGATCGGACACTAGAAGCGCAGCGTCAGGCCGACGTAGGGGCCCTCGATGTCGATGTCGAAGTTGTCGTCCCCCTCGGTCGCGTCGACGGAGAAGGAGCGATAGCCGCCCACCGCGGCGAGATTCCGCGTCAGCAGCACGCGTGCCCCCGCCTCGAAGTCGGTGCCGTCGGCGTCGTCCGCTTCGACGACGTAGGTGGCCTCCGCGAAGATCTGCACGCGGTCGCCGGCCTCGATGTCGAGCACGGCGCCCACGGCACCGAACGCGCCCTCGAAGTCCTGGCTCTCCTCGGCGGGGAAGGGCAGGTCCGGGGCGACGATCGAGGCCTCCCCGCGAAAGCCCTTGACCTCGACCAGGGGCCCGAGGCGGAAGGTCCCGTCGCGATTGGAGAGGAACTGCCACGAAAAGCCGGCGCGGGCGTACTCGACGTCCATCTGCGAGACGACGCGGGTCGACAGGGTGTACATCTGCCCGGCGAACTCGATCGTGCGGCTCAGCACGTTGTCTCCCGCGAACGCCAGGTCGGTCCACGACAGGCGGATCTGGGTGCGCCGGCTCGGCCGCAGGGTCAGGCGGAGCTCGATCGGCTCGTCGCTCTCGACTCCGAGGTCGTCCGCGAGGTCGATGGTCGTGCCCTGACCCGCCTCGAGCACCTCGACCGTGCCGCCGAGGTCGGCGGACCAGTAGCGCGCCTCGATCTCCACTCTCGACGGGGATTGTGCGCCCGCCGCGACGGCGCCGACCGCCAGCGAAAGCGAGAGAACCTGCAGAAAGCGTCGTGTCACGTGCATCCTCCCTCCCGGTCCCAGGTTCTGCGAAGGATGCCCGGGATGACGCCCGCCTGTCTAGGTCTCGGGCCACACGCGGTCGGGCCAGAGGAACCAGAGCTCGGTGCGCGGGGGCGTCTCCAGGCCCAGAGCCTCGCCGACCGCACGGGCATAGAGCGCCTCCTGTGGCGCGTAGGCCCGCGCCCTGGCGGCGAGATCCTCGTCGGTCTCGACCCGATCGGTCTTGAAGTCCACGATCACCAGGCGACCGTCGTCGTCCCGATGGACGAGGTCGACGGCCCCCGCCACGTAGCCGACGGCGCCGTCGTCCGGCGGCAGGAGGACCGGCAGCTCGCGGGCCACGATCCGGTCGCCGAGGGCCTGGAAGCGAGGCAGGAGCCGTCCGCGCTCGAGGCGGTCGAGGAGCGCCTCGGCGCGGGCCGAGGCCGCCTCCAGCGAAGCGGCGGGGGCGGTCGAACGCAGCCAGGCCACGACGGCCTCCCGCTGGCGGGTCCACTCCTCCCCGGCGTCAGCCTCCCGATCCCAGGTCTGGAAGAGGCGGTGGACGGCGCTTCCGGCCAGCAGGGCGGCATCGCGGGCGCCTTCGTCGGCCTCCTCGGGTCCGTCGCCGGGCGCGGCCGCGGAGAGTGCCGCCAGGCGGGCTCCCGCCTCCGCCGACGCCGCCCGTCCGAAGGGGAGCGCGCGGCGCATCTGCGCCTCGGTCCGGCGCGCGGCGAGCTCACGGAACGCCCGTCGTGCTCCGGCGACGTCGAACGATGCCGGGGCGGAAGGTGGTTCGTCGGTCCGGCTCGACGGGCCCCGGGAGAGGCCGAGGAATCGCCAGGCGACCCCGCCCCGCTCCAGGCGGTCGGTCCCGGCTTCCTCCGCTTGCCGCGCCCACGCCACCAGGGAGGCGGGTGCCTCCGGGTGGTTCTCGACCAGGTCGAGGAGGGAGCGGGCACGCTCGACCGAGCGCGGCTCCTTGCCCTCGCTCCAGTGGCCGACGACGACGAGGCGCTCGATCGGCCGGGTCAGCGCCACGTAGAGGGTGCGCACCTCCTCCAGAGCGCGGATGCGGCGACGCCGGGCCGCCAGTCGGTGGTAGCCGGGCGTGGGCCGTGCGAAGAGCCGGTACTCGCCGGGGAGTGCCGGGTCCCACCGCTCCTCGTCGCTCTGTTGGGGCACGTGGTGGGTCTCGACGAGGTAGACGTGGCGGAACTCGAGCCCCTTGGCGGTGTGCACGGTCATCACCTGCACCGCGTCCTCGCCGGCGTCCTTGGGCTGCGCCTCGGGAGCGTCGGGAGTCTCCTCGAGGCTGCGCCGTAGTGTTCGCAGGATCGCCGAGAGATCGTGCCCCTGCTCCTCCGCGGCGCTCTCCAGACGGCGGAAGAGCAGATCGAGGTTGGCGAGACGGTAGCGTCCCTGGTAGCGCGCGGCCTCCGTCGGGTCCATCAACGTGCGGCGTCGAAGGAGGCGCACGAAGCGATCGGCCGGTAGCGCGCGGTAGGCGGCTCGGAGCTCTCCCAGGGCCCGCAGGGCGTCGCCGACGGCGACTTCCCAGCCGGCGATGCGGTCGAGACCCGGAACCGAGGCGGGGAGCCCGCGGGCGACCTCGCCCAGGATCTCCTCCAGGCGGTCGATCGCCGGGCTCTGCGGTCCGTCGAGCTCGCTCAACCAACGCGGCAGCTCGCGCCTCCACAGCGGCAGGAGCGCCGCGTCCGGCAGCCCGGACCAGGCCGATCGCAGGTAGGCCAGCGCCGAGAGGTGGTCGGACGGATCCACGACGGCGTGCACGAGGGCCGTCGCTTCGATCACCTCCCGTCGGTGGTAGTACTGCCGGTCGCGGGCCACGACGAAGGGCACCCCCCCATCGCGGAGGACCTCGAGATATGTGTCGAAGGCGGTGCGGTAGCGGAAGAGGACGGCCATCTCCGACCAGGGCACGCCCCTCTCGTGGGCTTCGCGCAACGCCGCCGCCACGGCCGCGGCCTCGAGCCGGTGGACGCCCTCGCCGCGCGCGCCCGCCTCGGTGTGGAGCCGTCCCGCCGGCGAGCGCTCCCAGGAGATCCAGTACTCGATCTGCGCCGGGCCCTGCGCCTTGTCCTCGGCGAGGGCCGCCTCGAGCTCCTGGAACTCCGGCTGCAGCCCCTCCTGGAACACCATCAACGGCCCGACGACCCGGGACACCTCGTGCAGCACCGCGGGGAGGGAGCGGAAGTTGCGCACCAGACGGTACCGCTCGCCGCCGGCCTCGAGAGCCGCGCTCACGAAACCGTGATAGGCCGCCAGATCGGCGCTGCGCCAGCCGAAGATCGACTGCTTCGGATCGCCGACGAGGAAGAGGCCCGGCCGTTCATCGCCCCCCTCCAGAGCGAGCCAGCGGACCAGATCGCACTGCAGCGGGTCGGTGTCCTGGAACTCGTCCACCAGCAACTGGCGGATCCGCCGGCGCTCCGCGGCGCGCAGCCTCTCGTTGCCTTCCAGCAGGTCGTGCGCCTCTCTCAGCAGCGAGGCGAAGGCGAGGGCTCCACGCGCGTCGGCCCGGCGATGGACCTCCGCGAGGAGGGGAGCGAGCGCCCGTCGCGCGACGTCGACGGCCACCGGCTGTAGGTCGCGCAGGTTCCCCAGCGCCGGCCGAAGCTCCCCGGCCGCCGCACTGCACGCCCCCGCCCGGTCGCCGATCGCCCCGCTCTCGCCCTTGTTGAAGTCGCCCTTGGACCAGGCCTTGAGGCGGTCCCAGAGCGGGTCGTCGAAGGCGTCCTGGAGGGGCCGCACCCACTCTTCGACTGCCTCGGCTCCCGACGTGGCGGCGGCCAGCGCCTCCTCCGCCGCCCCGCCGACCAGGTCCAGCCCGCGGACGGTCTCGCTGCTGCGTCCGCCGACGCCGCGCAGCGCCTCGCCGCCGGCCGAGAGGAAGGTGCCACTGCGCCGGAGAGCTCGCGGAAGAGCTCCTCGCAAGCGGCGGTGGAGAAGGGATCCGCACTCAGAGCCGCGACCGGCACGCCGTCTTGGACCAGGCGACCGACGGCTTCGCGGATCTGGGCGGGGCCCCGACCGAAGGCGGCGAGACGGGCGAGCGGGTGACTCGGGTCGCCGGCGTAGGCCTGCCGCACCGCTTCCTCGACGACGTCGGAGGCGATCGCCTCGGTCAAGCGCTGGTCGGCGTCGACTTGGATCTGCGGGTGGATGCCGGCCGCCAGGGGATGTCCTGGTCAGGAGTCGCCGGCAGAAGGCGTGGATGGTCTCGATGGTCAGCCGCTCGAGCGCTCCGAGGAGAGCGCGGCTGCGTTCGCGCCGCCGGCGGGCCGCGGCCTGGGGCAGGAGGCCCGGGTCGAAACCGCGGATCGCCGACTCCCGGCCGGCCGCGACCGCGGCCAGGGCCTGCGCCACGCGCTGCGCCATCTCGGCCGCGGCCGCCTCGGTGAACGTAATCGCGACGACGCCGTCGAGCACTTCCGCCGCCACGCGGGAGGTGTCGTCGTCGGTGCTCTCGGGGGCGAGGTGCTCGGCCGCCTCCTGCCAACCCCGGCCCAGCGTCCACGCGAGGATGCGGGCCACGAGGGTGGTCGTCTTCCCGGTGCCGGCGCCTGCCTCGAGGACGAGCGTCCCGGTGAAGCGCGTCTGTGCCGCCGCGCGCCCGGCCAGGTCCTCGGCCCGGCTCATCCCGCGGCCTCCCGGCTGCGCAGGAGCCAGGTGCAGAGAAAGGCCAAACGCGCCGGATCGGCGGGCGGTGTCCCGCGCAGGGCGAGGCTCCACTCGCGCTGGCGCCGGCGCGCCCCGGAATCGCCCTGCAGGCAGGCCGCCCTCACCTCGCAGAAGCCGCAGGCCTCAGGCGTGCGGTGATCGGGATCCGGTTCGATCAGGCGCGGGAAGAACGCGCCGTGGTCCCAGGCCGCGAGCAGCGCGCCGACGGCGGCGTCGAAGCGTGCCCGCAGCTCCTCGTCGTCGCCGCGGAGCAGGAACTCCCGGCGCTCGCGCTCGGGCGGGAGGTCGGGGTGGAGGTAGAGATAGCGGCCCACGTCGCGGGCCGGATCACCGGCCAGCGAGTAGACGATCGCTTGCAGGAGGGTGCCTCGAGCCACCTGCTCGAGCAGGTGACGGTGACGGGTCGCTTCGGTCTTCGCCTTGGAGATCGACCGTGTGCCCGTCTTGTAGTCAGTCCAGAGCCGCCCGCCGCGGTGCCGGTCCACGCGGTCGACGCGAAAGCGAACGGCGCGCGCGGTGCCGGAGGCGTCCCGCACGTGGGCGCGACCCTCCGCCTCGGTGTCGAGGACCCGGGGGCCCTCCGATGCGCTCCAATCGAGGCGTCCCGCCCACGTCACGGTCGCCCGGCAGGCGGCGGCGACGGCCCGGGCGAAGCCGGGGATCCGGATCCCGTCCTCGGTCACCTGGGCCTCGGCGGCCTCCAGGAGGCACCGTTCGACCTCTTCCGGCTCCGGCCAGCCGGAAGGCGCCGGGGCGTCGAAGGGGAGGAGGCTCTGGGCGCCCTCGGTCGTCGCCGGCGCGGTCGCGGCGGCGATCCGTTCGAGGGCCCCGTGGACCACCGAGCCGACGAGCCGGGGCTCGATGCCGGGCAGCGCGTTGAGGGGGTCGGGGGCTCGTTCGAGCCGCAGGACCCTGCCGAGCAGCATCTGCCACGGGCATCGTGCCAGCTGCTCGAGGTGCGTCACCCAGAGCTCGTGGGTCTCCCGCGGGTCACCGGCCTCGGCGGCTCCGATGAACCCCAGATAGGGTCCCGGCGCGCTCCACGCCGCGTCACCGCCGCCCGGCGCGAGCTCGGCCAGGACGTTGGCGCGGGCCCGCGCCAACCCCTCGGGAGCGCTCCGGCCGAGCTCGGCCAAGACATCGGGAAGCAGGGCCTCGACGGCGCGCCGGTCGCCGCTCAGCCCCGCCGCCGTGGCGGCCTCGGCCGCCGTGAGCGGTCCCGACGCCGTGATCGAGAAGACGTCCCCGATCAGAGGCGGGTCGTCGAGCGGGCTTGCGTGGCCGTCGCCCGCGGCGCGGAGGCGCTCCACCAACGGCGAAGGGGCCATGGCGCGGTGGTCGTCGTCGACCTCGAGCCACGACAGGGTCACGGCCGGGGAGGACGCGAGGAGCTGGGCGAAGAGGAAGCGTTCTTCATCGAAGCCCTCTCGCTTCTCCGCCAGGTCGGGCAGCGGACCGTGTCCGCTCCGGGCCAGGACTCGGCGAAGGGAGTCCGGCAACAGGGCATCCTCCTGCACCGGGCGGGGGAAGACCCCCCGGTTGCAGCCGAGCAGGAACAGGTGGTCGAAGGTCCGGCCGCGGGCCTCCACGACCTCGAGGACCTGGACCCCGCCGCCCCGGCCTCCCAAGGCCTCCCGATCGAACGGCGCGAAGTGGTCGGCGAGCAGATCGCGCAGATCCCGGAGTCCGAGATCCAGCGCCGCCGGCAAGGCCTGGAGAAGCCCGGTCAGCCAGCGCCGTCCGGGCTCCGCCTCTCCGTGGTCCTTCCAGCCGAGATCCTCGTCGAGGAGGGTGTTCAGGCGGACCGCGTGCTCGGCGAGCGGGAGGTCGCGCCGGGCCCAGCTCTCCAGCCGTCGCAGGAGACGAGCGGCGCGGTCGACGGCGGCCGTCACGGCCGCGCGGCGCACGGTGCGGCGTGGCAGAGCCAGTCCCTCGCCCTCCTTCCGGTCCACGAACCCGAGCCGCACGGGCAATCGCACGCGCTCGGGCAGCGATCCGGCGTCCAGGGCGGCGACGTCCTCGAGGCGCGAGAGGCCCATCGCGAAGAGCGCGGTCCGCAGGTCGCTCGACGGCGCACCGTCGACGGCGGGCCGAGAGGCCTCGATCCAGCGGTCGAGGGGCACGCGCCCGCCCTCCTCGATCACCGCGATCCAGGCCGCCGCCAGACGACCCGCGGCGCCCTTGCCCGCACGCGCACCGTTGCCGGAGAAGGGCACGCCCAGACGCTCGAAGTGATCGCGCAGGGGGGAGGCATAGGGAACGAGGGTGCGCGCCACGACGCCGAGGCGCTCTGCGGGCGTCCCGTCCTCGAGGAGGACGATGAGGCGGCGGGCGACCTCGCGCGCCTCGGCATCCGTTCCCAGGGCCCGGAAGGCGGACGGACGAACGGCGGGAAGCGGCGGCCGAGGCTCCGGCAGGGTCGAGCGGGCCACGAGCTCCATGCGTTCCCGAAACCTGCGGCCGTAGACGCGATGGGCGGGATCGCGCTCGGCCGGATCCACCGGATCGGCCGGCAAGTCGAGCGTCACGGTCCCTCCCCGTGTCTCGAGCAGAGTTGCCAGCAGGTCGGCAGCGACCCCGGTGGCGTCGGCGAAACCGTGGACCCTGAGAGCGTGGCAGGGGATCGGGAGTGCCACGCCGGACCGCAAGTCCTCCGCCGCCGCGCGCAGGACGTCGGAGCGCCGCGGCCCCCAACGGGCCACGTCCTCGGCGGTGCGGGCCGCCACGCGCAGCAGGGCCAGGGCACGGCCCGTGGCGCGCGGACCCGCAGCGGCCGGCCCGTCCGTCGCCAAGGCCTCGGAGAGCCCCTCCTCCAGCGCCGGCTCGAGACCCGCGTCGAGAAGGTCGCGGACGCTCGGTAGCAGCGCGCGATACCCGTCCACCAGACCGTCGAGCGCCTCGGCCAGTGCGGGCTCCCGGCGGGCATGGCGGCGGGCGAAGAGGGGGAAGAGGTCGACGGGGGCCGGCGGGCGCCGGCCGGCGGCACGACCGACCGCGAGGGCCAGGCCCCACAGCGTCACGCACTGGATGCCGACCACGCTGCGGCCCGCCCGGTGGACCAGCCGCTCCTGGAGGTGCTGCGCCAGGCTGCGCGACGGCACGACGACGAGCACGGGGAGAGAGGCCGTTTCGGGCCGGGTCGGTGCCAGACCGAGCAGATCCTCGAGGAGGAGGCTCTCGCACTCGCGCGGTCCGCGCCCGATCTCGAGGCGGGTGCGTCGGCTCTCGGCGGGCGGATCCACGGCGCGCCCATGCGAGCACGGGGTCCGCGGGCTGTCAACCGGCACGGGGCCGGCCCGCGCAGGGCGAGGCCGCCCGGTGCGGTGGCATACTGCGCCGGTGAGCGGCCCCGCGTCGACGCCCCCGGCAGCGTCCCCCCGCGCGCGGCGCCCGGCCGCGCCGCTGCTCCTGGGGCTGACGGCCGTCGCGCTCGCCCTCGGCCTCACCTGGATGAAGGCCGGGGGAGCGCCGCACGAGCCGGCGACCTTCTGGACCGACTACCTCCTGGCGGGCCTCGGAGTGGCCTTCGCGGTGCTCCTGCACGCGGCGGACCGTCGGCACGGCGCCCGCAGGCTGTGGGCGGCCGCCCTGGGCGCGATCGCCGCGGGAGCGGCGCTGGGTGGATCGAGCCACGCGTTGGGCGGGGCCGAGGAGGTGGACTGGCTGTGGAACGCCACGATGATCTCGATCGGTGCCGCGGCCTGCCTCCTCGGTCTCGCGGCCACGCGCGCGTTCGTGCGCTCGCCGGCTCGCCGCCGGGCCTCGGCGGGCCTGCTGTGCTTGATCTTCCTGGTCTACGTCTGGTGGGTCTTGCGTCACCCGGATTTCCAGTGGGCGGTGCTCGACTACGGAGCGACCCTGACGGTGCTGCTGGGGGCATCGGCCGTTCTCTGGTGGCGTCGGCGCGAGCCGAGCACGCCGTGGACTGCCGCCGCGATCCTGGTTTCGTTCCTCGCCGCCGCGATCCAGCAGTTGGAGCTCGCGCCGCATCCGCGGTTCAACCACAACGACCTCTATCACCTGGTCCAGGCGGTGGGCCTGTGGCTCTTCTACCGCGCCGGGCGCTTGTTGCCCGACGCCGTCGGGCGCGAGCCGTGACGGCACTGCGCGATCCCCGGCGGACCGGTTTGCACTTCTGGATCGGCCTGCAGAAGTCGCCGGATCTGACCGAGCACGACCGGCGGCTCCTCGGCGAGCTCTCGCCGGCAGGGATCGTTCTCTTTCGCGAGAACTTCGCCCATGGGGAGCCCTACGACGTGTGGCTCGAGCGCCTCGCCGGCCTGCTCGAGGCGGCGCGGCACGCGGTCGGCCGGGAGCGCATCCTGGTGGCCGTCGACCACGAGGGGGGACGGGTGCAGCGGACTCCGCCTCCGATCACCGCTCTACCGGCGGCCCGTCGCTGGGCGGACCGGGCCGGGGAGGTCGGCCGCCTCGTCGGTCGGGAGCTGGCCAGTCTCGGCGTCAACGTCGACTTCGCCCCCGTGGTCGACGTGGACAGCAACCCGCAGAACCCCATCATCGGAGACCGCGCCTTCGCGCGCGACGCGGAGCGGGTCGCGGCGTGCGGAGGCGCATTCCTCCGCGGCCTCCAGGACGAAGGCGTGCTGGGGTGCCTGAAGCACTTTCCGGGGCACGGTGACACGACGGTCGACTCCCACCTCGAGCTGCCGACGGTGACGGCCGACAGGGACACTCTGCGAGCCCGCGAGCTCGTCCCCTTCCGCCGGCTCGCCGCCCACGCTCGGCTGGTCATGACCGCCCACGTGCTGGTGCCGGCAGTCGATCCCGAAGCCCCGGCGACGCTCTCCGCGCCCCTCCTGCGGGGCATCCTGCGGGAGGAGATGGGCTTCGCCGGCGTCGTGGTGTCGGACGATCTGGGAATGAAGGCGGTGAGTCCTCTCTTCGCCGATCCCCGGACGGCGGTCGATGCGCTGATGGCCGGATGCGACCAGCTCCTCCTCTGCGCCCATCTCGCCGATACCGCGGCGGCCCTGCCGATGGCGGCCGCCGTCGAGAGGGTCCTGGGCGCCGGTGCGCCGGAGGCCGTGTCGCTCGACCGCTCCGCCGTGCGGGTCGAGGCTCTCTTGCAGGAGAGCCTGCAGCGACCGCCGCGCGCCCTGTCGGACACCGAGCTGGCCGCTCACGCCGCCGTCGTGGTCTGAGGCGCCAGGCCGGGAGTCGCGTGGTAGCGTCTCGGCCGGCCGCAGCGCGGCGCAGCGGCGCACAACAGAATCCCGGGAGAGCGAGACCGTGTCCACGCTGGTGATGATCGTCGACGACGAGCCGGGCATCCTGACCTCGCTCTCCGCCGTCCTCGCCGACGAGGGCTACGAGACCGTCTGCGCCGACAGCGGCGAACGGGCGGTGGAGCTCTATCGGGAGCGCTCGCCTGCCGTCGTGCTGCTCGACATCTGGCTGCCCGATCGGGACGGCCTCGAGACGCTGCAGGCGCTCCGGGCCGAGGACCCGGGAGCGGCAGTGGTGATGATGTCGGGTCACGGTACGGCCGCCACGGCGGTGAAGGCGATCAAGCTGGGGGCGGTGGACTACGTGGAGAAGCCCCTCTCGTACAGCCAGGCGGTGAGCGCGGTCGAGGCCGCGCTGGAGTTCCGCCGCGCCTTGGAGAGCGACCCCACCCTGCGAGCGGCGGTCGGCCCGGTGGCCGCGCCATCGGAGGCCCACCGACGTCTGGAGCCCCCACCCCGTCTGCCCATCGTGCGACAGGGCAGCGAGCCGCAGCGCACCCTGCGCTCGAGCATGGTGCTCTACGGCCTCGGGCTGCATTCGGGAACCCGCACAGGGATGGCGCTGCAGCCCCTGCCGCCCGACACCGGGATCCACTTCGTCACTCTGCCGAGCAACACGTTCATCCCCGGCCACGTGGACAGCGTCGCCGAGACCGACTACGCCACGACCCTGTCGAAGCAGGGAGCATCGATCAAGACGGTGGAGCACCTGCTGTCGGCCCTGCACGCCCGCGGGATCACCAACCTCCTCGTCAAGGTGCACGGCGAGATCCCGGTTCTGGATGGATCGGCCCTGGAGTTCTGCCAGGCGCTCGACGACATCGGTGTCGAGGAGCAGGGGGCGCCCCGGTGGGAGCTCGTGATCGACCGTGAGTACTCCGTCGAAGGGGACGGAGGCAAGCGCCTCTCGATCGAGCCGTGCGACGGTTTCGAGGTCTCCTACCACCTCTCCTACCCGCCGCCGGTCGGGGACCAGGAGTTCTCCTTCCGGCTCGACGGCTGGCAGGGCTACCGCGAGCAGGTGGCGCCGGCGCGGACCTTCGGGTTCCTGAAGGACCTGAAGATGATGAACGAGCTGGGGCTGGCCACCGGCGGACGCCTCGACAACTGCATCCTGGTGGCCGAGGACGGCGTGGTGAACACCGAGCTGCGCTTCCCGGACGAGTTCGCCCGTCACAAGGTGCTCGACATCGTCGGCGACCTCTACCTGCTGGGGTTCCCGATCCGCGGCCGCGTGCACGGGCACGTGACCGGCCACCGGATGAACATCGCCCTCCTGCGGGAGATCCAGCGCCGTGCCGGGACGGGCTGACGTTCAGCCCAGCAGCTCGAGAAGCAGGACGACGAGGAGCGGGAAGAGCACCAGGGCGCCGAGCAGCCACCAAGAGGCCGGCCGGGCCATGTTCATCGTGTAGCCGATGCCGAAGCGCTTCTCGACGAAGAGGGTCGGGTCGTCGGGGTTGAAGTAGACGAGTCCGGCCTTCCAGAAGCGGTCGTCGGTGCGATCGCCGACGGCGACTTGCGAAGAGGACCGCAGACGCGAGAAGCGCAGCAGCACCCAGATCAGCAGAACGAGGCCCGCGGCTTCCGGTACGAGGATGATCGCCACCAGGACCAGCGGGTCGAGCTGTTCCGCGCCTCGGAGGGCGAGAAGCGAGACGCCGCCGAAGAGCCCGGCCACCATGAGGCTCGAGCCGAGGAGGATACGGAGAGTGAGGCGCAGCATCTCACCCTGGCGCGCGTCCGTGGCCGCGCGCGTGCTGCGTGACATCGCCCAGGACATCAGCAGGATCGCGCCGCAGGTCGCGACACCGACCAGCGGCAGACCCAGCAGGTGCGGCCAGGTCGGAGCCACCCAGCGGTCGGCTTCGAGGTCGGTGCCGTAGTGGATCGGGATCCTCTCCGGCAGCGAACCCATCCGCGAGAGGATCCACGCGGAGGCTCCGGCGAGGAGAGCGAACGGAGCGGTTTGGCCGAGCCACCCACCGGGCAGAGGGATCCGACCGGGAACCGCGGGCGGCGGCGCGGCGTGGACCACTGCATGGGGCAGGCTGGCTCGGCGGGCCCGCAGGTAGACGGCGGTGAAGGCGGCCAGCTCCGGCAGGAGCAGGAGGTGGGCGCCGCCGATGAGGTGCGGTGCGAGCTCGACGACCGCGACCCAGCCCGCGCCGGTCAGGAGGGTGGCGATGAGAACCCCGCGGCGGTAGCGCTTCAGGATCTCCCGGCCCCGCGGCGTCGCGAGAAAGCCGGGTCGGACGCTGACCGCGAAGGCGAGGCCCGACCGCGTCCAGCGCGGCAGCAGGAGGAAGATCCCACCGAGCGCGAGGACCCACAGGAGCGCGCTGGCCGACAGCCAGAGGGTCATGACGGGCTCGGCGCTCATGCGGCCGATCCTACGGCCGGGGAGCGCCGGAGATTCCATCGCACCGTGGTAGCGTTTCGCGCCGCACCGGGAGGGGGATCGGATCGTGCAGATGGCGGAACCGTGGGTGAGCTTCGCGCCGTCGCGGCGGCAGTGGTCGTCGTCGGTCTGCTCGGCGGCACTCTGCTGAAGCTCTGCCGTCGTTTCCGTCCCTTGCGCAGCTTCTGGTTCCCGGCCTTCCTTCGCCGTGGCGCCGGATTGCGGGTCGCGGACCTGCTTCGCCCGCGCCTGGCCGGCGTGCACGAGATCGTCCTCTGGGTGGTCTTCCTCGGCATCATCGCTCTGGCGATTCGCCTGCTGGCGGTCTACTTCTTCGACTTCGTCCTCCAACACCGCCGGCGCGTCGACCTGCCGCCCTCGTCCTGACGGTCACCGTCGGGGTCGCCTACCTGCTGGCCGATGATCTCCTTCAAGGCCAGCTTCCCGCAGGTTCCGCTCGGACCGCTGGTGGCGACCAGCGCCGTCACCTCGCTGGTGCTCGGTCTTGCCCTGCAACCGATCCGGGGAACTTCTTCGCGGGCCTGGTGATCACGCTCGAACGGCCCTATCGGCTGCACGACTGGATCCGGCTCGACGAGACCGAGGGGCAGGTCGCGGCGATCAACTGGCGTACGACGCATCTGCGCACCCGAGACAACGACAACCTCGTGGTCCCCAACTCCGAGATGGCGTCGGCGAAGGTCCTGAACTACTACTACCCGCACCCCCTTCACCTCGAGCGGATCCACGTCGGGATCCACTACCGCACGCCGCCGCACCGGGCCCGGGAGGCGCTGCTGGCGGCGGCGTCGCGGGTACCGGCGGTGCTCGACAAGCCGACCCCGGAGGTGTACTTGCTCGAGTTCGGGGACAGCGCCATCACCTACGAGCTGCGGATCTGGATCGACAACGTCGCCCACCAACCGGGCATCGCGAGCGCCGTGCGCACGGCCGTGTGGGAGGAGCTCCATCGCCGCGGTCTGGTCATCCCCTTCCCGATCCGGACCCTGGAGATCGAGCCTCGGGCGGGCACTCTCGAGCTCGCGCGGGCACGACGCGACGAGCCTGCGACGGGGCCGCCCACGCTGTTCCTCAGCGGAGGCCCCGAGGGCGGCCGCACCGTGTGCATGGAGGGAGACGTGCTGCGGGTGGGCCGCTCGGCGGAGTGCGACCTGGTCCTCGCCGACGTGTCGGTGAGCAAGCTCCACTTCGAGATCGAGCGCACCGGTGGGAGCTACACTCTGCGCGACCTCGGATCGAGCCACGGCACCCGCATCAACGGACGCCGCGTCCAGGAAGCGGCGCTTCACGACATGGACCGAATCCAAGCAGGAGACACCGACATGGTGTTCGAAACCCATGGCTGACCATCCCGAGACCGTCGGCGGCTACATCGTGACCGAGGTCCTCGACCGTGAAGCGTCCGGCGGCGCCGTGTACAAGGCCCGGGAGCGAGGTGGGGCGGAGCCGGTGGTCGTCAAGGTGCTCGATGCAGCCATCGCTGCCGACCCGGAGCGGTTGGGCCGCTTCCATCAGCAGGTGGAGGCGGCTCGTGCCCTCCACCATCCCAATCTGGTGCGGATCCTCGACGCCGGTGCGGACGGAGCCCGGGTGTGGGTGGCCCGGGAGTTCTTCGACGGCACGACCCTGGCCGACCTGCGGCGGCGCCGCGATCTGGGGGTCCGAGAGTCCCTGTCGATCCTCAAGGAGGTCGCCTCCGGACTGGCGGCGATCCACGCCGCCGGCCACGTCCACGGGAACCTCAACCCGAGGTCGATCCTGGTCTCTCCCAACCTCAAGGCGGTGAAGATCGCGGACTTCGGCCTCACGGGCCTCGAGCCGCAGCCGGGGGAGGGGACGATGGCGACCCGGCAGACGCGTGCCGCCGCGATCCACTACATGGCCCCCGAGAGGGCGCTGAGTCCCGACGACTTCGACGCCCGGGCCGACGTCTACTCCGCCGGGGCCGTGCTCTTCGAGCTGCTGACCGGCCGGCTGCCGACCGGAAGGCTAGACCTGCCGAGTCAGCAGGCGGACGTGCCACCCGAGGTCGATCCCGTGGTGCTGCGCTGCCTCAACACGGATGCGGGCGGCCGCTACACCTCGGGAGGCGAGCTGCTGGGCGCCTTCGCGCAGCTCGAAGACCAGTTGCGCTTCGGTCTCGTCCACGACCTGCAGGGGATGTCGCGCTCCACTTCGCGTTGGTTGAAGGGATCCGGCGCCCGGAGTCGCAAGGCGCTGTGGATCGGCCTCGCCCTCCTGGGGCTGGCGGCGGCCGGCGTCGTCGGCTTCCTCCTGGCGGGCTGATTCAGGCCGCCAGGAGCCGCAGATCGGTGCCGACCCGGTCCGCCATCTCGAGGGTGGAGGCGAGGTCGGGGTGGCGCACGATGACGAACCCGTCGGAGAGAAGGGTCTGCTTCCAGTCCCGGCGCCGGGCCCCGATCGGCAGCAGGTCCACCTCGACGATGTGCGGGCCGTAGCGGCGCAGGAGGCCCTCGAGGCCCGCGATCCGGCGGATGGTCCCCTCTCCGCTCGCCCGCTTGAAGATCACGGCGGCGTTGTGGGTGCGCCGGGTCGGTTGGCTGAAGCGCTTGCGGGTGACGGCTTCGGCCCAGCCGCGGTAGAGGTCCGCGCCGCCCGTCCAGTTCATGATGGCGACGCTTCGCGCCCCCGGCGGCCTGGCACCGATCTCGCCGAAGACCGCCTCGCCGTCCGGCCTCAGGAACCACTCCATGTGGGTGAAGCCGGTGCGGAAAGAGAGGGCCTCGAGCACCCGGCGACCCATCTCACGCCCCGGCGCCAGGTCGGGCCTCCCGACGTCCCGCAGGGCCACGGTCTGCGGGCTCATCCACTCGAGACTGCGTCCCAAGAGCGGTTTGGGGCGGTACCAGGAGATGTTGAAGTAGGCGATCTCGCGATCGTGGCAGATGGTGTCGAAGGTGAGCTCCTCGCCGTCGACGAACTCCTCGACGCTCACGGTCTCGACGTGGCGGATGCGCGGCAGGACCCGCTCCAGGTCGGCGGCGGCGTCGAGCCGATAGGTGTCCGCCGATCCGGCGCCGGCGATCGGCTTCACGATCAGGGGGTAGCCGAGCTCCTCCGCGGCGAGGCGACACTCGGGCTCCGTCGAGGCCTTGCGATGGCGCGGGGTGCGGATGCCGGCGCGGTCGAGGACCAGCTTCATCTCCTCCTTGTCGCGGAAGGGGCGGGTCTCGGCCACGGTCATGCCGGGCAGCCCGAGGTCCTCCCGCAGGCGCGCCGCCAGCATCATGCCCGGCTCCCAGAGGCACTCGATCCGCGACAGCTCGTGGCGGGAGGCGTAGCGGCGCACCCGGGCGACGACGTCCTCCTCGTCGAAGAGCCGGGGAACCTGGACGTAGTCAGCGAGACACCGGCGGAGCTCGTCCGGCAGGGCCCCCTCCGGGGTATCGCCGAGGCCCACCACGGGAGCGCCGACCTCGGCGAGCCCGCGGCAGAAGAGCGGCATCTCGGCAGGGAAGGCGGGGGAGAAGAAGAGGACGCGGTCCATCTCAGCCCAGCTCCACCCGCACCAGCTGCATCAGGCGGCGCACCGCCTCGACGACCACGTGGGTGTCCGCGTGGCGCAGGATGACGTAGCCCTCTCCCTCGTAGCCGGAGCCGGGCGCCTGACCCTTGCCCGGCAGCTTGACCTCGACGACGAGCGAGCCGAGCTCCTCCTGAGCCCGGTCGAGGCCGTGGACCGCGACCACCCGTCCGCGGCCCTGACCGCGCAGGACGAGGGTGGCGACGGCCCAGCGCCGCGGCGGCGGCTCGAAGACGTCGAAGGCCATGAGGCGGGCCCAGCCCCGGTAGATGTCGAAGTCGTGAGCGTAGGAGAGCATCGAGGTGATCTGCGCTCCGGGCGGACGGGCCCCCACCTCGGAGATGGCGATGCCGCCGTCGGGACGCTCGAACCACTCCATGTGCGCGATTCCCGTCTCCAGGCCGAGGACCTGGAGAGCCCGGCTGCCGACCCGGTGGACGTGCCGGTAGAGCGGATCGTCGACTCGCCGCGGCAGCAACACGCACCACTGGATCCAGGGGTTCTCCAGCACCTCGAGGGGAGCCGGGAGATAGCGGGAGAAGGAGTGCCAGACGGGCTCGCCCCGCACCATCACGCAGTCGAACGAGTACTCCCTGCCGGTCACGAACTCCTCGATCAGGAGCGGCGTCTCGGGCGACGGCCCGGAGACCTGGAGGCCCCGCACGAAGCCCTCTTCGTCATCGACCCGGAAGGTCGACCGGGCCCCGGCGCCGGCCGGGGGCTTGAAGACCAGCGGGAAGCCCACCTCACCGGCGAAGGCGAGCGCCTCGCGGCGATCGGTCACCAGCCGGTGCCGGGCGCAGGGGATGCCGGCCTCGGCGAGGAGGGTCTTCATGCGGGACTTCTCGCGGAAATTGCGGGCGGTGTCGGGCGGCATGCCGGGCAGCCCGAGCTCGCGGCGGGCCTCGGCGATGGGGATCTGCAGCTGTTCGAGGATGCCGACGAGGCGATCGACCCCTCCCATGCGGGCGGCGAGCGCACGGGTGCCGCGCGCGAGGCTCGCAGGATCGAGCGCATCGTCGACGCGCTGGTGGGCGACGAACGCCCGGCGGACGTCGAGCGGCACCTGATCGAGGGGTTGCTGGCTGAGCAGACCGCAGCGCACGCCCGGCTCGCGCGACATGGCGCGGGCGAAACGCAGCGTCGTCTCGGCGAAGAAGGGGGCCACGAAGACGACGTTCGCCATCGGCGTGGATTGTACTCGCCTGCGATATCGTCCGGGCTCCCGTGGAGCGTCTCTCCATCTGTCTGATCGCTTCCGAGGCGGCGCCTCTCGCCAAGACCGGCGGCCTCGGAGACGTCACCGCGGCCCTGGCCCGCCACCTCCAGGGCAGTGGTCACGACGTCCGCCCCTTCCTGCCGCTGTACGGAACCCTCGATCCGCAGGCCCTGGGAGCGGTGCCGGTGGACTTCCTCCAGGGCCTCGAGATGCGCATGGAGCGCGGCGCGTCTCGTGGCGGGTGCTGACGGCCGCCCTGCCCGGCAGCGATCTGCCGATCTACCTGGATCGATGCACCCGCACTCTTCGGACGCCGCAGGATCTACGACGACCGCGGCGACGAGCACCTGCGTTTCGCCTTTTTACCCGCGCCGCCATCGAGTGCTGTCAGCGCATGGGGTGGTCTCCGCACGTGCTGCACGCCACGATTGGCACACGGTCTGGCCCCCTCTATCTGAAGACCCTGTATCGATGGGACCGCTCTTCTCCGGCGCACGCGGACGGTGCTGACCGTCCACAACATCGGCTATCAGGGCGTTCTTCCGCTCTCGGTGCTGCCCGAGTTGGGATTGGAGGGCGAGGTCGACCAGCTCCGCTCCGAGGATCGTGCTGCGGGGGCGATCGTCTCCGCCGCCGGCATCCTGCACGCCGAGGTGGTGACCACGGTGAGCCCGACCCACGCACGCGAGATCCAGACGCCGGAGTACGGGATGGGCCTCGAAGGGCTGGTTCGATCGCGAGCCGATCGACTGGTGGGGATCCTCAACGGCGTCGACTACGCCGAGTGGGACCCGAGCAGCGACCCGATGATCTCGTTCCACTTCGATCGCGACGATCTCTCCGGCAAGGAGAAGAACAAGCGGGTCCTCCTCGAGGGTCTGGGGCTGCCCTATGGGGGCGAGGTTCCGGCCCTCGGGATCGTCTCGCGCCTGGTCCACCAGAAGGGCATCGACCTGATGCTCGACCCGCTGCCTCGGTTCCTGGAGCGTCGCGACCTGCGGCTGGTGGCCCTGGGCTCCGGGGAACCGCGCTACGAGAACTACTTCCAGTGGCTGCAGCTGCGCTTCCCGGAGAAGGTGGTCTACTACCGCGGCTTCCAGAACGAGCTCGCCCACCTGATCGAGGCCGGGGCCGACGTCTTCCTGATGCCCTCGCTCTACGAGCCGTGCGGGCTCAACCAGATGTACAGCCTGCGCTACGGCACGGTGCCGGTGGTTCGGCGCACCGGCGGGCTCGCCGACACGGTGGAGCCTTGGAACCCGGGGACGGGCGACGGCACCGGGTTCCTCTTCGACCACGCGACCCCCGAGGGGTTCGCCTGGGCGCTGGGTCGGGCGCTGGACGCCTGGCCCGATCGCGAGCGGTGGCGGCGCCTGCGCACCAACGGCATGGCGATGGATTGGTCGTGGGAGCGCCAGGGCGGCCTCTACGTCGAGCTCTACCGCAAGCTCGCCTCCGGCGCCCTGTAGGATCCGCACGCGTGCTCGCCGCGTTCACCGATCCCCGCTGTCTCGCTCACGATCCGCCGGGCTTCCCCGAGCGGGCGGCGCGGCTCGCTTCCGTTCTCGCCGGGCTGGAAGCCGCCGACGTCCAGGTGCGACGGGAGGGGCCGCATCCCGGAGCCCTCGACGCGGCCCGGGCGCTCCACGAGGACGGCTACGTGGAGCGCCTCCGGCGGGCCGTCGAGCGCGGCGACGGCCTCATCGATTCCGCCGACAATCCCCTGACCTCGGACACCTGGGCGGCGGCGCTGGCGGCGGTCGAGACCGGTCTCCACGCCGCCGACTGGATGATGGAAGGGCCGGGCCGGCGCGCCTTCGCCGCGGTGCGGCCCCCCGGGCACCATGCGGAGCGCGGGCAGGCGATGGGGTTCTGCTATCTGGCCAACCTGGCGATCGCGGCGGACTACCTGGTGTCGCGGCACGGTCTGGAACGGGTCGCCGTCTACGATTTCGACGTCCACCACGGCAACGGCACGCAGCACCTCTTCGAGGAGCGCGACGACGTCCTCTTCGTGAGCACTCACCAGTACCCGTTCTACCCCGGAACGGGGGCGGCCGCTGAGCGCGGCCGGGGAGCGGGGGAGGGTTGGACGGTCAACGTGCCGCTGGTGGCCGGCTCCGGCGACGAGACCCTCTTCGCGGTTCTGGAGACGGAAGTCCTCCCGGCCCTGGAGAGGGCCCGGCCCCAGGCGCTGCTCGTCTCCGCGGGCTTCGACGCCTGGCGGCTGATCCTCGGGGGCCTGCGCTGGAGCGAGGCCTTCCGGCGCCTGGGAGCGGCTCGGTGAGGTGGCGGCCCGTTTGCGAGGGCCGCGTCCTTTCTCTGCTCGAGGGCGGGTACGACGTCGAGGCGCTGCCGCGCCTGGTGGTCGCCTATCTCGGGGCGCTCGAGGAGGCGGCCTCGTCATGAGCGCCGCGTCGGCGTCGCCCCGACTGAGCGTCGTGGTTCCCGTCTACAACGAGCGCCTGCTCGTCGCGGCGCTGCTCGAACGCCTGCTGGCGGCCGAGGTGCCCGGCCTGTCGGGACTCGAGGTGCTGGTCGTCGACGACGGCTCGAAGGACGGCACGCGCGAGATCGTGCGACGGATCGCGCGGGCCGAGCCGGCGGTGCGGTTGATCGAGCACGAGCGCAACCGGGGCAAGGGGGCCGCCGTGCGCACGGGCATCCGGGAGGCGACGGGCGACCTGATCGTCTTCCAGGACGCCGATCTCGAGTACGACCCGGCCGATCTGGGCAAGCTCGTCGAGCCCTTCCTCGACGGCGAGGCCGACGTCGTCTACGGCTCCCGCTTCCTGGCGCGCGAGAAGGGGCGGGTGCTCTCCTTCCGCCACACGCTGGGAAACCGGCTCCTCACCTGGCTCTCCAACTGGCTCACGGACCTCAACCTGACCGACATGGAGACCTGCTACAAGATGTTCCGGGCCGACCTGCTGAAGTCGATTCCGATCCGTTCGAACGACTTCGCCATGGAGCCCGAGATCACGGCCAAGGTGGCCAAGCGCGGCTGCCGCGTGGTGGAGGTGCCGATCTCCTACGCCGGCCGCAGCTACCGGGAGGGCAAGAAGATCGGCTGGCGCGACGGGGTCAAGGCGGTCTCGGCGATGTTCCGTTTCTGGCTGCGCAACGACCTCTACGCCGAGGACGAGCACCGCTCCCACATCCTGCACGCGCTGGCGGGGGCCCGCCGCTACAACCGCTGGATGGCGGACGCGATCCGCCCGCGCGTGGGGGAGCGGGTGCTCGAGGTGGGGGCCGGGATCGGGAACGTGACGGTCTGGCTCCTGCCCCGGGAGCGCTACGTGGCCACCGACACCAACCCCCACTACCTGACCTACCTGCGCAACTTCGCCACCGGCAAGCCCTACCTCGAGATCCGGGCCGCCGACCTGTCGCGCGCCGCGGACTTCTCGGCCTGGCAGGGGAGCTTCGACACCGTCGTCTGCCTCAACGTCCTCGCCTTCCTCGAGGATCCGGTCGAGGCGCTGCGCACCCTCCACGACAGCCTGGTCCCGGGCGGCCGCCTGCTCCTCTACGTCCCCCGCGGCCGGCACCTGTACTCGACTCTCGACCAGGTCCTCGGCCACCGCCGCCGCTACGACCGGAGATCGCTCTCCGCCGAGCTCGAGGCCGCCGGCTTCGAGCTCGAGAGCGTGCGCCACTTCAACCGCTGGGCCGTCCCCGGCTGGTGGCTCAACGGCAAGCTCCTGCGCCGCCGCAAGTTCGGCCGCTTCCAGCTCCGCCTCTACGACCTCCTCGTCCCCCTCCTGCGCCCCCTGGACCGCCTCGCCCCCTGGCCAGGCCTCGGCCTCATCGCCACGGCTCGCAGAGGGAACGCTGCCTCGCCGGCGGCCGGTTCCTCCGACCCTGCCGGCCCCGTGTAGGGGAGGGGCTCGTCCCCTCCCGGGTGGGGGATCGTCGCCCTACGAGTCCGTGGCGGGTTCTTCCGTGGCCAGCCCCAACCGGTCCGCCTCGGTCTTGCGCCAGAACTGGATGAGGCCCCAGAAGTGGTCGGTGAACTGGTCGACCTCGTGGGCCGGGAAGAGGGCCTCGACCTTCTGGTGCACGGCGTCCTTGGCGGTGTCGCTGCCGAAGAACTCCCAGGCCACCTCGTCGAGGTCGCCGAGATGCTCGGCGCAGAACTCCTGGAAGCGGGCGGTCTCCAGGCGCTCGTCGGCGATCTTGGCGTACTCGCGCAGAGCCTCGCGCAGGGGGAGGCCGCGGGCGGCGATCTCGTAGTAGGGCTCCCAGTCCATGGTCCGCCGCATGGGGCGCTTGTGGGCGGCGCGGAAGAGGGCCCAGCGCAGCTTCGCCTTGACCAGCCAGGGGAAGTGGTAGTGGAGCGAGGTGACCTGGCTGTCGGGGCAGGCGTTGGCGAAGTCGATGGGATGGAAGACGCCGTCGGCGCGCAGGCACTCGCAGGAGTTGAAGTCCCAGCCGAAGAACGTGTTGATGGTGAGGGTCATGTCGCGCAGGAGCGACCACTCGTCACCGTCGACGAAGTTGAAGCGCACCTTGTAGCGGTCGTGGAGCGGTGCTCCGGGGTCGTAGGGCATGAGGTTGACCTGCGGGCCCACACCGAGGCAGCGGACGAACAGGTCCCAGCCCTCGACTGACTTCTGCAGGTGCATGATCCGCTTGCCGCTCTCGTCGTAGGCCTTGCGCAGCGCCTCCTCGTCGTCGATCTTCGACACACCCACCCAGGCGCCGCCGTCGTAGGGCTTGATGAAGAGCGGGTAGCCGAGGCGCCGGCCGATCTCGCCGAGATCGAAGATCTTGGCGTAGCGACGCAGCGTCGACTCGAGGTCGGGGGAGGGCTCGTACTCCTTGGGCGGCAGCATGTAGGTCGGCGGCACGGGCAGACCCAGGTGCATCATCGCGCAGTACGACGTGTGCTTCTCCATCGACTGGATCGACCACGGGTTGTTGAAGACGTAGAGGTCGTCCATGATGACGGACTTCTTCAGCCACTCGCGGCTGGTGTGGTACCAGTGGGTCAGCCGATCGATCACCAGGTCGTAGGGGCAGGGCTGCTGCAGGTCGAAGGCTCGATGCGCACCCGATCGACCTCGAAGCGCACGGTGTCGCCGTCGACCGGAATGGCCAGGTCGAGGCGCTTCAAGATCTCCTCGAAGGCGATGGGCCAGCAGATGTCCGCCCCGAGGGACAGTCCGATGCGACGCGTGATCTCGGCCATGGGCCCCGATTCTACGCCGCGCCGGTTCTCACTCGTAGACGTACCAGAGGGGGCCGGGGAAGAGGAAGGAGAGACCTTCCCGCAGCCGGTCGCGCCAGTTCTCCCAGTTGTGCCCGTCGCGCGCCTCGGTGTAGCGGATGCGCATGCCCGTGCCCTGCAAGACGGGCACGAGCGACCGGTTCTCGTAGATCAGCGACTCGTACTGGCCGCAGGAGACGTAGGCCCGGTTGGCCGGTTGCCCCGGGTCCTCGCGGAAGGCGTTGACGAAGCGCACTACCGGCTCGAAGGCCGGGCCGCGGGGGTTGGGACCGATGTCGGTGAAGGCGAACGAGCCCGACTGGAGCAGCAGCCGGCCCCAGAGGCCGGGTCGTGCCCAGGCGGAGTGCAGGCTGGCCACGGCGCCGAAGCTGGCCCCCATGAGACCCCGGAAACGGGCCTCGCGATGCACGGGAAAGCGGTCCTCGAGACGGGGCAGGAGCTCCTCCGCCAGGAAGGCGGCGTGCCGTGGGTCCGCTCCGTATTCCACCAGCCGGTCCGACGACTGGGTGAGGGCGACGACCGGCGGCTCGATCTCCAGCCGGTAGATCAGGTTGTCGAGAACCGTCTTCAGCGCGGTGAAGTGGAGGTAGTCGCGGCCGTCGTGGACGACGAGGAGGGGGTAGTGGCGCTCGGTGTTGAAGCGCGGGGGCAGGTACACCCGCAGCCGCTGCCTGGTGCCTCCGAGCGCCGCGCTGGTGACCGACATGCCGACGAGCGTCCCGCTGCGGGCCTCGGGGTCCTCCTCGATCCAATCGGGCGTTTGGTACCCGGGCGTGGCGCAGACCGAGTTGGCGCCGAAGGGATCGTGGGCCAGACGGTCGTTGAGGGGGTCGCGGACGAGCTCCATCCGGTCGCCCCGGGTGACCAGGAGCTTGTACTCGATGCGCGACGCGCGGGGCAGCTCGAGAGCCAGGTGCCAGAGGTCGTCGTGGCCCTCCACGCGTTCGAATCGCAGCGAGCTCTCGAGCCCGAAGATCCAGTGCACCAGCTCCACGCGGTCGGCCTCGCCCTGGAAGAGGAAGAGGGTCCGCGGCCCCTCGTGGAGGGGTACCTCGCGCTCCTCGAGCAGGCGGTCGAGCGCCGCCCGCCCTTCGGTGCGCAGGGCCTCGAGAACCTCGGCGACCGCCGTCACGCGGCAGGCTCCACGCTCTCGCGCTCGCTGAGCGAGCCGCCGGGCTCCAAGCGCCGCACGCCGGAGGGGCTCGTCCACTCGCCACCCTCGGACCAGAGCCAGGTTCCCTCGTCGAGGGCCAGGCAGTCCGCAGGCGCGAAGCGACGGGCCATCATCGCCACGCGGTGCGAGTCCTGCAGATCGAGGCGACGGCGGGCGTGCGGCAGGAGGACCAGACGACGGCAGCGCGCGAGCCCGACGTCGACGATCTCGGCGTTGCCCGCGCCCTGCGGCGGACGATCGTGGAACCCGACGACGCGCTCGGTGAGGGCCATCGCCCCGGCCGACCAGGCCACGATCGGCTTGGCCGCCAGCGGCGCGGCGAGCCGGAAGAGCCGGAGCCGGTCGAGAAGCTCGACGACGTGTCCTCCGGCCATCAGCACCACACCCGCGGCCTCGATCGCGGCCAGCAGCTCCTCGCGATGCTGCGCCACGGCCGGGTGACGGTGCCAGCCCGCTTCTTCGTCGGCGCGCAGCTCGGACAGGCGGCCGGCGAAGTGCTCGTCCAGGGATCGCACGCTGTCGATCGAGGACTGGCGCTCGGGCAGCACGATCTCCGCCTCCCCGGGCTCGCGCAGGAGCTCCTTGGCGGCGCCGAGCTCGTGGTCGAGCCGCCGGCGGTAGAGGCGGCGCAGCTCGTCCACCCGGTGCCAGCGCCGCTCGGTCAGGGCGGAGAGGTCGGGATCCCTGCGCAGCTCGGTGCTGCGCGCCCAGAGACGCAGGTTCTCGACCTCCAGCCCCGACCGCTCCCGAAGCTCCGCGTCCTCGGCCTCCCGTTCGAGCCATCCGGCGTTGATGAGGGCCGCGGGACCCTCGAGGTCGAGCTCGTCCAGCACCTCGCGGAGGATGGGGCGAAGGCGCTGGGGACCGAGCAGGGCGGTGAGCATCGACGGCAGTTATAATCCAAACCTCCCGGCGGTCCAACTCCGCCCCCCGCATGCACGTTCTCTTCGTCGAGCCCAGCTTCCCGTCGAACCAGCGCGAGTTCGTCCGCGCACTGGCCTCGGCCGGAGCTCGGGTGACGGGGATCGGGGAGGCGCCGTTGGAGGCGATCCCGGACGGCATCCGGCGGCACCTGGACGGTTACGAGCGCGTGCCCTCGGTCGTGCACGAGCCGTCGATGCTGGAGGCCGTCCGCCGGGTCCAGGGCCGGGAATGGGTGGACCGGCTCGAGGCGACGGTCGAGGCGCACATCTTGCCGGTGGCCAAGGTCCGGGAGGCCTGCGGCATCCCGGGGACCAGCGTCCGGACGGCGTATCTGTGCCGGGACAAGCCGGCGATGAAGGCCTTCCTGCGCGAACAGGGCGTGCCCTGCGCGCAGTCGGACAGGGTGCAAAGCCCCGAGGAGGCACGGGACTTCGCCCAGCGCGTGGGCTTTCCGCTCATCCTCAAGCCGCCGGCGGGCGCGGGCGCGGCGGACACCGAGAGGGTCGACGACGCGGCGGGCCTGGAGCGGGCGATCCGCGGTCACGGCATCGACCGCGGCGCCGAGGTCGCGATCGAGGAGTTCATCGAGGGTCACGAGGCCTTCTACGACACGATCACGATCGGCGGCGAGGTCGCCCACGAGTTCGTGTCGCACTACTACCCACGAGTCCTCGACGCCATGCGGACGCGCTCCGTCAACCCCTGCTTCATCGCCACCAACCGCGTCGACGCCGAGAGCTACGACGAGGTCAAGGCGCTGGGAAAGCGGGTCATCGAAGCGATGGGCATCGGTACCTCCGCCACCCACATGGAGTGGTTCTTCGGCCCCAAGGGGCTGAAGTTCTCCGAGATCGGCTGCCGCCCCCCCGGCGTCGGCGCCTGGGACCTCTACTGCGCCGGAAACGACATGGACGTCTATCGCGAGTGGGCGATGGGCATCGTCCACGGGAGGCCGGACGCGACTCCGTCGCGGCGCTTCTCGGCCGCGATCCTCAACCTGCGGCCCGAGCGCGACGGCCGCATCGCCGGCTACGAGGGCCTGGACGAGGTGGAGCGGGAGGTGGGGGAGTGGATCATCGACGTCCATCTGCCGCCGCCCGGCACCGGTACGCAAGGGGTCGAGGCGGGCTACATGGCCAACGCCTGGATCCGCCTCAAGCACCCCGACTACGACACGCTCCGGGAGATCCTGGAGTGGGTCGGGCGGACCATTCGGGTCCGCGTCGCCTGAGGGGAGACCCGCCCCGCGACGCCTCCGGCCCCACCTCGACGGGTGCCGGGAGGCGGCGGAGCGCGTGGTACCATCTCGGCGCCGCTCGGACCCTCCGGCGGCGCCCCCGTCATGTCCTCCGAGTCGCCCGACGTGCAGCCCGTCGCCGCCCAGTTCACCGCGGAGAGCATCCTCCGCGACTACCGGACCGCCTATCGCAGCCGGCAGATGAGCCTCCTCGGTCGCAAGGAGGTGCTCACCGGCAAGGCGAAGTTCGGGATCTTCGGCGACGGCAAGGAGGTGGCCCAGGTGGCGCTCGCCAGGGCCTTCCGGAAGGGCGATTTCCGGGCGGGCTACTACCGCGACCAGACCCTGCTGCTGGCGCTCGGCGTGACGCGCCTCGAGGAGCTCTTCGCGCAGCTCTACGCCGATCCCGATCCGGAGCGCGAGCCGAGCTCTGCGGGGCGGCAGATGAACGCCCACTTCGCGACGCCGCTGGTGGGGCGCGACGGCTCGTGGCTGCGCACCGTCGAGCGCTACAACTCGTCGGCGGATCTCTCGCCCACCGGGTCCCAGATGCCGCGTCTCGTGGGGCTGGCCCAGGCTTCGCGGCTCTACCGGTCGCTCGACGGGCTGGACCCGGAGGGACTCTCCGACGACGGCGACGAGATCGCCTTCGGGACCATCGGCAACGCCAGCTGCGCCGAAGGCATGTTCTGGGAGTCGGTGAACGCGGCGGGCGTCCTCGGCGTCCCGATGCTGCTCTCGATCTGGGACGACGACTACGGCATCTCGGTCCCCAACGACGTCCAGATCACCAAGGCCGACCTCTCCGCCCTGCTCGCGGGGTTCCAGCGCACGCCCGGCGACCATCGAGGCTTCGACGTCTACACGGTCAAGGGTTGGGACTACCCCGGATTGTGCGAGACCTACCTCTCCGCCGCGGACATCGTGCGCCGGCTCCACGTGCCCGCCATCGTGCACGTCGTCGAGATGACGCAGCCCCAGGGGCACTCGACCTCGGGCAGCCACGAGCGCTACAAGAGCCCCGAGCGGCTGGCCTGGGAGGAGAGCCACGACTGCCTCGCCCGCATGCGCCGCTGGGTCCTCCAGCAGGAGCTCACGGGCGAGGAGGAGCTGACCCGCCTGGAGCGCGAGGACGAGGAGCTGGTGCGCGAGGCCCAGCGCAAGGCCTGGAGCGCCTTTCGCGCGCCGCTCGAGGCATCCCGCGACCGCCTGGTCGAGCTGATCGAAGCGGTCGGAGAGGAAACCGACGGCTCGGCGCTGGCGGAGATCGCGACGTCCCTGCGTCGCAAGCAGGGTGCGCTGCGGCGCGACCTGCTGGCCGCCGCCCAGGAGGCCCTGGTGGCGAGCCGCGGTGACGGGGGCGAAGCCCGGGGCAACCTCGTGGCCTGGCGCGACGAGCAGAGGCGCCTCGGGCAAGAGCTCTACGGCAGCCATCTCCATGCGGAGGGAGGACGCTCCGCCCTCGGCGTGCCCGTCGTGGCGCCCGAGATCCCGGAGTCGGCCGAGGAGCTGCGGGGTTTCGAGATCCTGAACGCCGCCTTCGACGCGGCGCTCGCCCGCGAGCCGCGTCTGGTGGCGTTCGGCGAGGACCTCGGCAAGCTCGGCGACGTCAACCAGGGCTTCCTCGGGCTGCAGGAGAAGTACGGTGCCACCCGGGTCTTCGACACCGGGATCCGTGAGACGACGATCCTCGGACAGGCGATCGGTCTGGCCGAGCGGGGCTTCCGCCCGATCGCGGAGATCCAGTACCTCGACTACCTCCTCTACGCCCTGCAAATCATCTCGGACGATCTCGCGACCTTGCGCTGGCGCACCGCCGGCAGGCAGAAGGCGCCGGTGATCGTGCGCACCCGCGGTCACCGGCTGGAGGGCGTGTGGCACTCCGGATCGCCGATGGGCGGCATCCTGCACCTGACCCGCGGGATCTGGCTCTGCGTGCCGCGCAACATGGTGCAGGCGGCGGGCATGTACAACACGCTCCTCGCCGGGGACGACCCCGGCCTCGTGGTCGAGGTGCTCAACGGCTACCGCCTGCGCGAGAAGCTGCCGGCCAACATCGGCGAGATGACCGTGCCGCTGGGCGTGCCGGAGGTGCTGCGCGAGGGTGGCGACGTCACGGTCGTCACCTACGGTGCGTGCTGCCGGATCGTGGAGGAGGCGGCCTCGATGCTGTCGGGTCTGGGGGTCGAGATCGAGATCGTCGACGTGCAGACCCTGCAGCCCTTCGATCGGGAGGGCCGCATCGGCGAGTCGCTGGCCAAGACCAGCCGTATCGTCTTCGTCGACGAGGACGTGCCGGGCGGGGCGAGCGCCTTCATGATGCAGCAGGTGCTCGAGGTGCAGGGGGGCTATCGCTGGCTCGACAGCCCGCCGGTCACCGTGTGCGGCAAGGCGCACCGGCCGGCCTACGGTTCGGACGGCGACTACTTCTCGAAGCCCAACCGGGAGGAGGTCGTGGACGCCGTCTACGCCCTGATGCACGACGCCGACCCGCGCCGCTTCCCGGCGCTCTCCTGAGCCTGGATGCGACGCTTCGAGGATCTCGCCGTCGGGGGCTCGGCGAGCGTCTCGCTCACCGTCGGGGACGAGGAGATCCGGCGCTTCGCCGAGCTCTCCGGCGACCGGAATCCGCTCCACCTCGACGACGCGTTCGCCGCCACGACGCTCTTCCGGGGACGCATCGCCCACGGCATGCTGAGCGCCTCGCTGCTCTCGACCCTCATCGGCATGCACCTGCCGGGGACGGGGGCTGTCTACAAGTCGCAGACGCTCGAGTTCCTGCGCCCCGTGCGCCCGGGCGACCGCCTCACCGCGACCGGTGAGATCACCGAGCTCGACCCGGCCCGGAACCGGATCGCGATCGCGACCCGCATCGTGAACCAGGACGGCATCGAGGTCCTGCGAGGCGAGGCCGTCGTCGGCCTCCTCCGCGACCGCACCCCGTCCACCGACGCCTGAAGCGGCCGGCGCCTCTGCCGGCCGCCGGGTGGTGGCGGCACCCGCGTCCGTCAGGCCCCGAGGACTGAAGCGGCCGGCGCCTCTGCCGGCCGTCGGGTGGTGGTGCGACCGTCGGCTGGCTGCGGCACCCGCGTCCGGCCGGCACGGGGGCCGGCCGCTTCAGGGTGTCGGGCGCCTCTGCCGGCCGTCGGGTGGTGGTGCCACCGTCGGCTGGCTGCGGCACCCGCGTCCGGCCGGCACGGGGGCCGGCCGCTTCAGGTGTCGCGGGTCAGAGGAAGCCGAGCTGGAGCTTGGCGGCCTCGGTCATCATCGTCTGGTTCCAGGGGGATCGAAGACCACGTCGACCTTGACCTCGTCGACGCCCTCGAGCCCTCGACCCGGCGGCGGACGTCGTCCGCCAGCACCGGTCCCATGCCGCAGCCCGGGGCGGTGAGGGTCATCTGGATCTCGACGCGGTGGCCGCCGGTCTCGAGGGTCTCCACCCGGCAGTCGTAGACGAGCCCGAGATCGACGATGTTGACGGGGATCTCGGGGTCGTAGCACTTGCGCAACTGCCCCCAGACGCGATCGTCGAGCGAGCCGGCGTCGGCCCCGTCGGCGCCCTCGGGGGGCTCCTTGCCGAGGGCGTCGGCGTCGTGCTCGTCGATGCGGTACATGGCACCGACGTCCGTCATGACGGTGAAGCTGCCGCCCAGCTGCTGGGTGATGAGGACCGGCATCCCGGACTCGAGGAGGGTGCGGGTGCCGTCGGGAATCTGGATCGCCGCCACGTCGCGCGTGAGCAGCGTTTCTTCGCGTGGGTGCATGCCGATCATTATAGGGGTACTCTCGGGTCCGACCCGCGGAGACACCATGAGCGACTCGACCCGGACACACCCTCGACATCCTGGTCATCGGCGCCGGCCCCACCGGCATCGCGGTGGGCGCGCGCGCGCGGAGGCCGGGCTCTCCGTGCTCCTGGTCGACAGGGGCCGCTGACATCGAACCTGCTCCGAGTTCCCCGCTACATGAAGTTCTTCACCACGCGGGACCGGCTCGAGATCCCCGACGTGCCCTTCACCAGCTCCGACGACAAGCCGGACCTGCAACAGGCCCTGATCTACTACCGGGCGGTCGTCGACCACTACGACAGTCCCGTGGCGCCGCACGAGACGGTGCTCGAGGCCACCCCGGGCGACACCGCGGGGATCTTCCGGGTCCTCACCCGGGTGGAGGGTGAGGAGAGGGTCCGCCGCGCGCGCAACGTGGTCCTGGCCACGGGCTACTTCGGCAACCCGCGCCGGCTCGGCGTGCCCGGCGAGGACGAGCCCTGGGTGCACAGCCGCTATCTCGAGCCGTACCGGCATCACGGTGAGAGGGTCGTGCTGGTGGGCGGAGGGAACTCCTCGTGCGAGGCCGCCCTCGAGCTCTGGCGCAACGGCGTCGCATCGGTGACGATGGTCGTGCGCAAGGACGAGCTCAAGCAATCGGTGAAGTACTGGGTCAAGCCGGACGTGGAGAACCGCATCGCCGAGGGCTCGATCGACGCCCTCTTCGACAGCGAGGTGGAGTCCTTCGCCGATCACGTCGTTCGGGTCCGCACCCCCGACGGACCGCGCGAGCTGCCGGCCGACGCGGCCTACGTCCTCATCGGTTACGACACCGACGCCTCGCTGCTCGCGCGCTGCGGCGTCACCGTCGACCCGGAGACCCTGGTTCCGCGCTTCGACGAAGACTCCTGCGAGACCGACGTTCCCGGCTTCTACGTGGCCGGCGCGGTCCAGTCCGGCCGCGACACCAACCGCATCTTCATCGACAACTCGCGCGACCACGGGGCCCGTATCGTCCGCGACGTCCTCGAGAAGCGAGTCGGGGAGCGTCGCGAGGCGACCCGGCAGGTTTCGACCGACTGACCGGCCGGCGTCTACGAATCCCCGTCGGGGGCGCAGAAGTAGCGCTGCCGCAGCACCTGACGGTGGTGCCGCTCGTGGCCGAGGATGATCGCGGCGAGGGCCCGGACCGTGATCGCGGCGCCGCTCGCCACTCCCTTGCGGTCCCAGGCCTCCTCCGGCAGGCCGCGCAGCAGGGCCAGCGTCGAACGGCGCACGGCGGACCATTCGGTGAGCAGGTCCTGGAGCGGCCGGTCGTGGGCGTTGGAGCTCGCGGCCCAGACCTCCTGGTCCATCCCCGGGAGCTCGGCGCCGTCGCCGCGGGCGAAGTGGGCGGCCCGGAAGGAGAAGACGCGTTCGGCGTCGATCAGGTGGCCCACGACCTCGCGTACCGACCACTTGCCCTCGGCGTAGCGGAAGGTCTCGTCGGCCGCCGAGCGCAGCAGCTCCTCGGAGCGCGCGTGGTCGGAGGCCAGCAGCTGGAGGACGTCGGCCTCGGGCGGGACCTTCCCGACGTAGGTCTCGTAGAAGGGGGCGTACTCGTCGGGTGCGGGGCGTCTCATGCGGCGTGGGCATTCTACGGCATCGGCCGCCGGAGCCCTGCTACCATCCTTCCACCGCGGATGAAGACCAAACGGGAGCTCGTCGCCAACTGGTTGCCCCGCTACACGGGGACGGCGCTCGAGGACTTCGGGCGCCACGTGCTGCTGACCAACTTCACGCACTACGTGGAGCTCTTCGCGCGCTGGCACGACGTTCCCGTCGTGGGCCGGGACCGCGCGATGCCCAACGCCACGGCGAACGACATCTCGATCATCAACTTCGGGATGGGCAGTGCCAACGCGGCCACGGTGATGGACCTGCTGACCGCCATCCGACCCGCCGCGGCGCTCTTCCTCGGCAAGTGCGGCGGCCTGAAGAGGAAGAACCGAATCGGGGACGTGGTGCTGCCGATCGCGGCGATCCGCGGCGACGGGACCTCCGACGACTACCTGCCGGCCTCGGTCCCGGCCCTGCCGTCGTTCAACCTGCAGCGCGCGGTCTCGCACGTCGTGCGCGAGCACGGCCTCGAGTACTGGACCGGAACCGTCTACACGACCAACCGGCGGGTGTGGGAGCACGACGAGCGCTTCAAGCGCCACCTGCGGAGCACCCGCGCCATGGCCATCGACATGGAGTCGGCGACGATCTTCATCACCGGCTTCGTCAACGAGATCCCCAGGGGAGCGCTGCTCCTGGTCTCGGATCAGCCGATGATCCCCGAGGGTGTGAAGACGGAGGAGAGCGACCGCAAAGTCACCGAGCGCTACGCCGAGACCCACCTGCGGATCGGCATCGAGGCCCTGCGCGAGATCATCGACCACGGCGAGTCGGTGAAGCACCTGCGGTTCGAGTGAGCGCCCGCCGGGCTACGGGCGCTCAGCGTGCGGGCGTCAGCAATGCGGCCGGCAGATGGAGCACGGCGCTCGGCTCCAGCCGGGGGAGGTCGGCGACCGGGCGCGTCAGGTGGCTCGAGGCGATGCACCAGGCACCCACGTCCGGATCGACCGTGCAGGTGGTGGGCACCTCCAACGCCGGGGGACCCTCGACGAGGGCGCGCGGCGCATCCTCCGCTTCGTGGAAGGGTAGCTGGACGAGGACGATGCGCTCGACTCCGCTCCCGTTCTGCACGGCGAGCAGGGCCCCGTCGAGCAGCTCGAGCCCGTCGACGCCGCGAAGGGCCTCCCCGAGCTGCTCCCCCGCCGAGCCGTCCAACGGCAAGCGCGCGATGCCCTTGCGGTGCGCCACGTAGAGAGAGCTGCCGTCGGGGGAGGCGGCGAGGCCGTTGGGAGAGGCGATGGCGCGGCTCGCCGCGAAGAGCTCGAGACGGTCGCCCTCGAGACGGTCGCCCTCGGAACGGCCCTGCTCGACGCGGGCCTCCCACACGGAGTCGGCCGCCGTGTCGGTGGCGAAGACCCGTCCGTCGGGGAGCACCGTGAGGTCGTTGATCAGATGGGGGCCGTCGGGCGGCACGAGGAGCCGGTGGGCGACGCTCCCGTCCCGGAGGCGGAAGGCCCAGACGCCGCTGCGCTGTTCCGGGCTCGGCGGCCCCAGCGTCGCGTCGGCACGTGCGCTCGCCACCCAGAGGAGGTCGCGATCGACATCGATCGCCAGCCCCGCCGTTCCGAGGAGCCCGTCCGCGGAGCCCTCGGGACTTGCCTGCACGAAGACCTCCCACGCGCCGTCGGCGGTGCGCCGCAGCACCTGCCGCCGGCGCAGATCGCTGAGGTAGAACCACCCGTCCCGCGGATCCCGGGCGATGCCTTCGGGCAGAACCTCGGGATCGGGTAGACGGAACGCGACCGTGACCTCGGCTGCGCCCTCGGAACGCGGAGCTCCCGGGGCTGGGTCTTCTTCCCGACCGCTGCAGCCGAAGGCCAGGAGAGCGACGCCGAGCAACCCCCGCATGCGCCGGACGCCCGGGTGGAGGAGGAGCTTGCGGCCGCGCTGCACGCCGTCGAGAATAGCCCAGCAGTCGAAGGGAGGAGGAGAGCGTGCGACGGACGCTGAGAGGGAGTGCAGCGCTGATTCCGGTCCTGGCGCTGGGGCTGGCCTTCACCGGTGCTCGCAGCGCCCACGCCGAGCAGGTCGTGACGACGGTGGACTGGCAGGATCGGTCCGCCGCCGCCGGAGACGTGGTCGAGGTGGACGGGCACGCAGCCCTGCGCGTCGAAGGGGCCGCACGCCCGCTCGTCCTCGAAGTCCTCCGCCTGGAGGAGCCCGGCGTGTCCGGTCCGCGCTTCGCGCTGCGCGGCGAGGTCCGGCACCGCGACGTGGCCGGCGCCGCCTACCTGGAGATGTGGACCGAGCTGCCGAACGGCGAGCGCTACTTCACGCGTACGCTCGCCGAGTCGGGGCCGATGGGCAATATGCGGGGCAGCTCCTCGGGCTGGCGTCCGATCGAGCTGCCCTTCGACCTCGGTGAGAGCGGGGAGCGGCCCGAGCGCCTGGTGCTCAACGTCGTCCTTCCCGGCCCGGGGGTCGTCGAGCTGGGCGAGCTCGAGCTCGTCGACGAGATCCCCTGAGGCATCGAGCGCCGGGCGTCAGTCGGTCTCGCTGAGCTGCGCGATCACCTCGGCCGCCGTGGCCCGGACGTCGGTGTCGGGGTCGCGCAGGAGCTTGCGGACGGCGGCGAGGGCTCGCGGGTCCTCGAGATCGGAGAGCGCTTCGAGGGCGGCCTCCCGCACCTCGGGGTGGGCGTCCGCGAGCGCCGCGGTCAGGGGCTCGAGCGCTCCCGGCTGCTCGAGCTCGCCCAACGACTCCGCCGCGGCCCGGCGCACCTCCCAGGACGGGTCGTCCAGGGCACCCGCCAGCGGGCCGAGGGCCGAGGGATCCTCGAGCTCGCCGAGCGACTCGGCGGCGCTCTCGCGCACGCTCCAGTGCGCGTCTCCGAGCGCCTTGCCCAGGGCCTTGGCGCCGCGCGGGTCCTCGAGCTCGCCCAGCGCCTCGGCGGCCGCCTCGCGGACGCGCCAGTGCTCGTCGGCCAGCGCCCGGCCCAGGGCCTCGACGGCGCCGGATGCACCGAGCTCTCCCAGGGCCTCCGCCACCGCCTCGCGAACCCGCCAGTGGGGGTCGGACAGCGCCCGGGCCAGCTCGTCGGCGTCCGCCGCGTTCTGCAGCTCTCCCAGGGCCTCGGCCGCGGCGGCCCGCACCTCCCAGCTGTCGTCGCGCAGGGCGCGCCGCAGGGGCTCGCGGGCGCGGGCGTCCTCGATCTCCCCCAGGGCCTCGGCCGCGGCCAGCCGCACCTCCCACGACCCGTCGTCGAGGGCGCCGACGAGCGGAGCGACGGACGCTCCGGAGGAGAGCTCGCCCAGCAGCTCCACGGCGGCGCGACGCACCTTCCAGTGCTCGTCGCCCAGGCGCGCACCGATCGCCGACTCCGCGCCCTCCGCCCCGACCTCGTCGAGGGCCTCGAGGCAGGCCGTGCGCACCCGCCAGTCGGAGTCCTCGAGGGCGGCGATCAACGGCTGGCGGGCGGCGCTCGACTCGAGCTCGCCCAGGGCGTCGGCGGCGGCGGCGCGCACCGTGGCGTCGCCGTCGCGCAGGCGTGCGGCGATGGGCCCGACGCTGGCCTGGGCGCCGAGCTCGCCCAGGGCCTCGAGCGCCGCCGCGCGGACCTCGGCGGACGGGTCGTCCAGCAGGCCGGTGAGCGCCTCGATGGAGTCCGGAGCACCGAGCTCGCCGAGGGCCTCGACGGCGTTGCGACGGACCGTTCCGTCGACGTCTCGAGTGCCGCCAGGAGCGGCGCGCCGCGCGGAGTCCCCCATCTCCCTCGAGCCCGTAGGCGGCGTTGGCCCGGGCGACCGGTACCGCATGGTGCAGGCCGGCGGTGAGGATCGGGAGGGCGGCGGGGCCGATCTCGGCGAGCGTCTCGGCCGCCTCGCCGCCGGGAGTCGTCGGCGCGACCCACATCCCGTCGCGGCGAAGTGGACCGTCCGACCGCACTCCTGGACCTGACCTCGCGGCCGTCGTCCAGGAGGCCACCGGGCGCCTCGAGGGTTCCGCATCCCAGGGCAGCCCGTCGCGCAGGCGGCAGGCGGCCAGCGCCGCGCTGCGGCGTCGGAGCTCGACAGGCCGGCCAGGAGGGCCGGATCGGGAGGTGGCGGCGTCTCGCGGGCCCCCTGCGCCACGTCGACCGAGCGAGCCAGCAGGAGGAGGGTGAGCAGGACGGAGGCGGTGGAGGCGGAACGGGCCGGGCGGGGAGCGGTCATGGGATCTCCTCTCGGGGGTCAGTCGACCTGCAGGGTGATGTCGCCGTCGTGGTGGTGACCGTGACCTCGCTCTCGTCGAGGCCGGTCGAGAAGCGGACGCGCTTGTAGGGCACGAAGCGCTCCTCAGGGGTGGGGACTGGGGCCCCAGGGCGCTGTCGATGGCGCCGCTGAAGGTCTGCAGCTCGAAGTGCGCGCGCACCTGGGCCGGCAGGATCAGGGACACGGTCCCGAGAGGTCTCGATCTCGAGATCGGCCTCCAGGGCGAGCCCGCCGTGAAGGTGACGGCGCCCGTCGTTGCTCTCCACCGAGACGCTGGACGGGCCCGCCGGTGATCTCCACCGTGCCGCTCACGCTCTGCACCCCACCCTCGCCGCGCGCCGGTGAGAACGACGGGGCCGCTGATCGACTCGATGTCCATCGGGGCGCCTGGGCCCGGACGTCGACCCGGCCGGTCATGCTCTCCACCTCGACGCCGGCGGTGGGGACCTCGATGAGCACGTCGCCGTTGACCGTCTCGACGCTCACCGGGCCGCGGAACCCGCGCACCTGGATCTCGGCGTTGACGCTCTCGACCCAGATCCGGCTGCCGACGGGAGCGTGGACCTCCAGGTCGCTGCGGAACTCGCTGTCGTCGTCGGAGGCGTGGAACCATGCTTCCGGCACGTCGACGTCGATGTAGGCGCCGTCGCCGTCGACGTCGAAGTCGAGACCTTCGGCGCCCGAGGCGAGGGTTCCGCGGACCTGGATCTCGTTGCGGTCCCAGGCCTCGACGACGACGCGCCCGAAGCTGTTCTCGATCGAGACCTCTCCCTTCGGCGGCGCCGGACGGAGCTTGTCGATCTGGATCTGGGCTCCCGCGGCCGGCGGCAAGGCGGCGGCGAGGAGGACGGGGACGAGGGCTCTGCTGAGTCTCACGATGGCTCCTTGGAGGATCGGAACGTCCTAGAGGCGGGTGGCCGCCCGGGTGACGCGCTCGAGCAGCCCGAGCTCGCGCTCCCGATAGGCGACCAGGAGGCGCTCGAGCTCGGGATCGCCCGGGCTCTGCTCGAGCGCCGTCTCGATCTCCCCGATCGCGGCCTCGATGGTGGCGAGGTTGCGCTCGACGAGCGCGCGGGTTTCCGAGGGGAGGTTGTCGCGGTGCTCTTCCAGGGCGCGGCGTACCTCGAGGCTGGCCCGCGCCAGGGAGTCGCGCGCGCCGTCGACGGCGCTCGGCCCGGCGGCGGACGCTGGGCGGGACGTGGGCGTCGGACCGGGCGCGGGGGCCGCCGGCAGCTCGGCGGCCGGGAGCTCGGCGCCGCGCCGGGTGGCCGTCCAGCGACCGGCGAGGAAGGCGAGCCCGGGAAGCAGAGCGGCCAGCGCGGCGGCGGCGAGCCAGCGACGGGCGCCCTCCCGACGCTCGGCCGCCACCGTGCGCTCGCGGATCGACGGCCAGAGGTCGCGCTGCGGCACCAGGTCGCGGGGCAGCGCCCGGGTCCGGGCCGCCACCTCCGCCAGCGCCGCCCGTTCGGCGGCGAGCTCGGGATCCCGACGCAGAGCCGCGTCCACC
>JAWKHP010000024.1:0-45072 GCA_041394745.1 Thermoanaerobaculia bacterium
CCCCGTGCACGGTGAGGCTCTCGCGGGTCTTCGCCGGCAGGTCCTCGAGATCCGCCAGATTCTCCACCGGGAGGACGATCTCGTCGATCCCCGCTCGCACGGCGCCGAGCACCTTCTCCTTGACCCCGCCGATGGGAAGCACACGGCCCGACAGGGTGATCTCCCCCGTCATCGCCAGGTCGTGCCTCGCGGGACGGCCGGAGAGCGCCGAGACCAGAGCGGTCGCCATCGTCACGCCCGCCGAGGGTCCGTCCTTGGGGATCGCTCCGGCCGGGACGTGGAGGTGCACGTCGCGCTCGAAGAGACTCTCCTCGATGCCCAGCTGCGCGGCGTGCGCGAGCGCGTAGCTCCAGGCCGCGCGTCCCGACTCCTTCATCACGTCTCCGAGCTGACCGGTCAGGATGAGATTGCCCTTGCCCGGCAGGTGGGAAGCCTCGACGAACATGATGTCGCCGCCGGCCGGGGTGTAGTAGAGGCCCGTCGCGACGCCCACCTGGGCGGCGGCGGCGGCGCGCTCCGGGTGGATCCTCGGGCGTCCGAGGAGCTCCCCGACCGACTCGGCGTCGACCGTTGCCCGCTCCACCTCGCCCGAGGCGATCTTCCGGGCCACCTTGCGGCCCAGCTTCCCGAGCGCCCGCTCGAGCTGGCGCACGCCCGCCTCACGCGTGTACCGGCTGATCACCTCGGCCAGGGCCGCCGCGGTGATCTCGATCTGTTCGCCGGTCAGGGCGTTCTCCTCGATCTGCCGCGGCAGCAGGTAGCGGCGGGCGATCTCGAGCTTCTCCTGCTCCGTGTAGCCGCTGAACTCGACGACCTCCATGCGGTCGCGAAGGGGCGCCGGGATCTGTTGAATGAAGTTCGCCGTGGTGATGAACAGGACCTCGGACAGGTCGAACGGAATCCCCAGATAGTGGTCCACGAAGCTGTCGTTCTGTGCCGGATCCAGCACCTCCAAGAGAGCGCTCGCCGGATCCCCCTGGAAGGAGGCGCCCAGCTTGTCGACCTCGTCGAGGAGGAACACCGGGTTCTTCGTGCCTGCCTGGCGCATTCCCTGGATGATGCGGCCCGGGAGGGCGCCGACGTAGGTGCGCCGGTGACCGCGAATGTCGGCCTCGTCGCGGGCACCGCCGAGCGAGATGCGGACGTACTCACGCCCCATCGCGCGTGCGATCGACCGGGCGATCGAGGTCTTGCCGACTCCGGGAGGCCCGACGAAGAGGAGGATCGGCGCCTTGCCCGACCGGTCGTCGGTATTGCCCGCCGGCCTCGGCTCGGCTCCCTCCGCCTCCTCGGCGCTCTCCGTCTCCTCGGTGCGCCGGCGGTCACGCAGATAACGTACGGCCAAGAACTCGAGGACGCGGTCCTTGACGTCGTCGAGGCCGTAGTGATCCTCGGCGAGCACTTCCTCGGCCCGCGCCAGGTCCAGATCGTCCTCACTGCGTTCGCTCCACGGCAGCTCGGCCACGGTCTCGAGGAAGCTGCGAATCACCTGGTACTCCATGGACTCGCGGTTCATCCGGCCGAGGCGACCGAGCTCGCGGTCCACCTCCCGGCGGGCCTCGGCCGGCAGGTCGAGCTCGATCAGCCGCTCGCGCAGCTGATCGACGTCACCTCCGTCGTCGGCGTCGCCCAGCTCCTGCTGGATCGCCTTGAGCTGCTCGCGCAAGAGCATCTCGCGCTGCCGATCACCGAGCTCTTGCTGGACCTTGCTCTGGATCTCCTCCTGGGCGTCGAGGACGCCGATCTGCCGCTGCACGTGCACCAGCACGCGGCGCAGGCGCTCCTCGACCGACAGGGTCTCGAGGAGGACCTGCTTCCCGGCGACGGGGAGCTCCAGGTAGGAGGCGATCAGGTCGCCCAACCGACCGGCGTCCTCCACGCCCGCGAGGACCTTGGCGACGACCTCCTGCGGCAGCCCGGCCTTGCGGCCCAGCTCGGCGGCGCGCTCTCTCACTTCCCGTTGCAGGGCGAGGAACGCGGAGTCCTCGGGCTCCGAGGGCTCCATCTCCTCGGCCTCGCGGACGACCGCCTCGAGGTAGCCGTCTCGTTCGGCGATCCGCATCGCGATTCCCCGCCGCTGCCCCTCGAGGAGGAGTTGGACACCCTGGGGGAAGCGCTGCACGGTCCGGATGCGCGCGACGGTGCCGATGGTGAAGAGGTTCTCCGGAGTCGGCTCGTCGGCGTTCTCACGCTGTGCGACCGCGAAGACCAGCCGCGAGTCGTCGTCGCCGGCCTCCTGGAGGGCGCGCAGGGTGCCGGGACGGCCGGCGTTGATGACGGTCTGAACCCCCGGAAAGATCACGAGCTCCCGGAGGGGAATGACGGGTAGATGCAGGGGCTGCACGGGCTGGTTCTCACTCATATGACACTCACTATAGCAGATTTGTAAAGCGCATTTCTTCTTCTCATGGACTCAAGGTTCTACGCGCCGGCCCGTCCGGTGGTTTCATGCCGCACGGCACGGTGTGCTATCCTCCCCCTTTCGCGCGGTCGCCCGACCGCTCCCGCCACCCACCGCAGCCGATTCACGGATGTCGATCCGAGCACACCGCCCCGCCGTGGCATGGCTCGCCGCTCTCGCCTGCGCCGGCCAGCTCGCAGCCTCGGGCTGGAGCGTCCAGTCGACGCTCTCCGCGCAACCCCTGACGGCGACCGTCGACGAACAGGGAGAGCTGTGTGTCCGATCGCCGGGCCGGAGCGACTGCACCGCGCTCCCCCGCGCCACGATGATGCAGTCGGTGGAGCCCGTCGGCCGGGGTTGGGTCGCGACGGGTCGAACGTTGCTCGACGGCGATGTCCACCTCTCTCTGCTGGCCGGAGGTCCGGACGGCGTCCGTCTCCTGCCGCCCCTGCCGCGGACCCCGGCCGATCAGCGCGGCAACCCCGTGCTCCTCGTCGAGGGCCTGGAGCTGCGCGGCGTGGCCTGGCTGCAGGGACGGGACTCCCAGGCGCTCGGCGTCTGGGCCGCCGCCTGGAACGGAGAGTCCTGGGGCGCCCCCGAAGCCGTCTCCCCCACGACCGGTCGGCCCCAGCTGGCCCTCTCCGGAACCGTCCTGCCGGACGGGCGGTGGCTGCTGCTGTGGGCAGGGGACGACGGGAACGACGACGAGATCACCTTCAGCGTGCGCGATGGCGGCCGGTGGAGCCCGCCCCGGCGCGTCCTGGCGGACAACCAGGTCTTCGACCTGATGCCGAGCGTCACCGTGACGCCGGCCGGTGCCGTCGCCAGCTGGGCACGCTTCGACGGGCGCGATTACCGCGCCGTCGTGGCCGCCTACGACGGCTCCCGCTGGACAGAGGTGGCACAGCTCCCGGGCCGCGGCGTCGAGCGCACCTCGTTCACCCATCTGGGCGGTGGGCTCCAACTGCTCTACAGCTCCGTCGTGCCGGAGTCGTGGGCCGTGGTCGAGCTCGACGCGCGGGGCCGCGCGCTGGGGCGGGTCGAGGTTCCGGCTGCCCTCGACGAGCGCCCGTTCGTCGAGACCTCGCCGGGCGGTCCGTTCAGCCTGCGCTGGCCCGACCGGGACGCCCCGCCTCCCCGCCGCATCGACACCGCGCCGACCGAGGTACCCGACGGCGGAACGTTCCGCTACATGGCCTTCGGCGACAGCATCACGGAAGGTGTCCGATGCGAAGGCAACGGCTACCCCGAACGGCTGCCGGACGCGGAGTTCCTCAACTGCCCCGGCAACGGGTGCCAGGTGGTCAACAAGGGCCTCGGGGGCGAGACCACTTCGTCGGGCCTCACCCGGATCCAGAGCCTCCTCGACAATCAGGGCCCGTGGGACGTCGTCCTCCTGATGGAGGGAACCAACGACATCTGCTTCGGCAGCATCAGCAACAACGGGATCCAGAGCAACCTGAATCAGATGGAGACGCAGGCACGCATCCGGGGCGTCGACCTCCTGCACATGACCATCATCGACCTGAACCGGCGCGGCGTGTTCTCGGGGACGGGGGCGTTCCCCTGCCCGGCCGACCTCGGGCGTGAAGACAACACGGACACCAACGAGATGGAGGTGCGGGTCCGCGACAATCTGGCGAACCTCGACGCCGACACGGGCTACCGGTGGTGGGCCAACACCCGCTCGGACGTCTCCGATCCGCCCGAGGTGACCAGCGAGCAGTATCTGTGCAACGACAACAACACCAACGTCCCGGGGCCCTCCAACAGCTGTCTGGACACCTACTACGCCAACGGCGGGAGCGACTGGGGACATCCGGGCTGCAACGGCTACGCCCGTCTGACCGACGAGATCCGGGACGGCATCGTCGCCAAGCCGGTGCCGAGTCCCGTGACTCTGACCGCTCCGACCGGCACGGTCTTCACCTCCGTTCCGATCTTCCAGTGGAACAAGGAGAGTCCGCGGGACGCGACCTGGTACGAGCTGGACGTCGACGGTCCGGGCGGGTCCGTCTACGACGCGTGGACCATCGAAACCAGCGGCTGCAGCGCCGCCGCCGGCACGTGCACCCGCTCCGTCGGCAGCCTCGCCGACGGTAGCTACACCTGGCGCGTCCGCGGCCGCAACCCCCACGGGCGCTCCACCTGGACCCAGACGTCCTTCACCGTGCTGACCCCGCCTTCGGCTCCCTCGCCCGTGGCACCCACCGGGAGCATCGGCGAGCCCCGACCCGTGTTCCAGTGGAACAAGGAGACGCCCTTCAAGTCGGACTCCTACCGCCTGGAGGTCTCCGACGACCAGGGGCACGTGCTCTCGGACACGAGCTGGGATGCGGGCGCCTCGTGCTCCGGCTCGAGCTGCTCGGCCGAGCCCTTCGCCACCGGCGTGCTCCTCACCGACGGCTCCTATGCCTGGCGGGTGCGGGGCGTCAACGCGGCCGGAGAGGGAACCTGGAGCGCCCAGACGGCCTTCTCGATCACCGGGACGAGCGGCATCTTCTCCGACGGCTTCGAATCGGGCGACACGTCCCGCTGGACTCAGACGGTCGAGTAGTCGAGCGTCAATCCAGATAGCCGAGGTCGCGGAGCAGATCCTCCATCTCCGCGTCGGGCGCCGCGTCGCCGGATGCGGTGAGGGACTCGCCCATCCGTGCCAGGTCCGCGGCCAGGGCGCGATCCTCGACCGGCAGGGCACGAGCTCCTCCGGGTCGCCCTCGAGGTCGAAGCGGAGGCTCTTCCCGCCCTGGAGGAGCGCCTTGCCCCCCGCCCACCAAACGCCCACCGCCGGATGGGCGCCCCATGCCGGTCCGTACCAGCGCGTCCACGGCTCGCTCGGGTAGGCGTAGGCCCGCACCGGCTCACCCGCACCGTCACCCACCACTCCGTCGAGGACCAGGGAGTGGACGGCGACCGCCGAGAGGGGCACGGGCAGGTCGCCCTCGCCCGCCCCCAGGGCCGCCAGGGGAACCGCCGCGATCTCGTCGTAGAGGAACGGCCCCGCGTGGCCGAGCAGGCCGTGGTCGCCGAGGTGCTCCCCATGATCCGACGTCACCACGAGGCGCGAGTCCTCGTGCCACCAGCCGCCCTGTCGCAGGACGCGCAGGAGACCCCCGAGGACGCGATCGGCTCGCAAGACACCGTAGTCGTAGACATCCCCGAGGTGGGCCAGCTGCGCGGCAGCCTCCTCCGGCTCCATCTCGCCACGCACGTAGCGGCGGCGCTCCGGGTTACCGGTCCGCGGATCGAGCGGGAAGCTGAGCGCCCCCCGCCGAGGAATCCCCTGGACTCCCGAGGGCACCTCGGCCCAGGGTTGATGGGCGTCGGCGATGTTGACGAAGAGGAAGAGGGGCCCCCCCTCCGGAGACAGCTCGCGGAGCAGCAGTCCTTCGAGCACCTGGAGCAGAGGACGTCCGTACCAGCTCCCGAACGAATCCGCGGCCTCCACCCGGTCGAATCCGCGGGTCAGGCCCGACGGTCGGGAGAGCAGCGGGTTGGCCGACACCAGGAGCGTGCGGTAGCCCCGTCGCGCCATCGCCTCGGCCAGGGTCGGCACGTCCGTTCCGAGCGGTCGTGCCACGGTTCCCTCGCCCACTCGGGCGCCCACCCCCGCCCGGCCGGCGCCGTGCTCGGGCACCGCGAGCCCGGTGAAGAAGCTGGCGTGGGACGGCAGGGTCCAACTCGACGGGGCCACGGCCCGGCAGGTGCAGCGGGCTCCCGGCCGGTGACAGAGGCTCTCCAACCGCCGCGAGGTCCGCCGCTCGTAGCCGCACAGCGATAGCCGATCGGCCCGCACGTTGTCGAGAACGACGAAGACCACCGTCGAGGGAGTCGGCACCGGGGCGTCCGTGCAGCTCCAGACGGCGAGGAGCGCCCCCAGGGCGAGCAGCCCCCCGAGCCGTCGCCCGGACCGGATCAAAGCCAACCCTGTTTGCGGGCCAGCCGCGCCGCCTCGACCCTGTTGCTGACACCCAGCTTGCCGATCGCCTCGGAGAGGTAGTTGCGCACGGTCCCCTCCGACAGATGCAGCCGGGTCGCGATCCGTCCGCTGGTCATCCCCTCTCCCGCCAGGCGCAGGACCTGCCGTTCGCGATCGGTCAGCGGGTCGGGCTCGGTCCACGCTTCCGCGGCCAGCTCGGGATCGACGGCGCGCAGACCGGCGTGGACCCTGCGAATCGCGTCGGCGAGCTCGTTCGCAGGGGAGTCCTTGAGCAGGTAGCCGGCGGCGCCGGCCTCGAGCGCTCGGCGCAGGTAGCCCGGGCGGGCGAAGGTGGTGAGGATGACGACGCGGCAGCGCTCCCCCCGGCGCCGCAGCTCGGAGGCGAGCTCCAGCCCGGTGCGCCGCGGCATCTCGATGTCGGTGAGAACGACGTCCGGATCGAGCTCGGCCACCAGGTCGAGTGCCTCCTCACCGTCGGCGGCACGGCCGACCACGGCGAGGTCCCCTTCGATGCCGAGCAGGGCCGCCAGAGCGCCGAGGACCATGGCCTGGTCCTCGGCGAGAAGGATGCGGATCACGAAGCGGCCTCACGGTGCCGCCCTTCGCCGGCGACCGGGACCTCGACCACCAGCCGCGTGCCCCGATCGTCGATCCGGTCCACCGTGCCGCCGAGATCACCCAGGCGTTCCCTCATTCCGGAGAGACCGACGCCGTCGGGCGCCGAGCCGCCACGACCGTCGTCGGCGACCTCCAGGACGAAGCGTCCCTCCCGCTGTTCCAACCGGATACGGCACCGATCCGCCCGTGCGTGCCTGACGACGTTGGTCACGGCTTCGCGCAGGGCCAGCGCCACGGCGCTCTCGACCACGTCGTCGAGAGAGTACGGACCGGTGTCGACGTCCACCTCGACACCCGCCGAGCCGAGTGCCACCTTCGCCTTGGACAGCTCCGCGCCGAGGCTCAGCCGCCGGTATCCACGCACGGCGCCGCGAACCTCCGCGAGAGCCTGTCGAGAGATCGCCTCGACCTCGCGGATCTCTCGTTCGGCCTGGACGCGATCGCGCGAGAGGAGCTTGGCGGCGAGCTCCGCCTTCAGCGTGATCAGGGAGAGCGTGTGCCCGAGGAGGTCGTGCAGATCGCGGGCGATCCGCTCCCGCTCGGCCAACGCGGCGAGCCGCTCCACCTCGCCGTGGGCCAGCTCGAGTCGCGCTCGCGCTCGCGCCGCCTCCGCGAAGTGCAGGTTGATGCCTCCGATGAGCACGGTGAAGACGCCGCCCACGGCCCAGGTGAAGTTGTCGAACCCGACGATCCAAGCCTCGGTCGACAGCACGCCGGCGATCGCGATCAGCAGGGCGATCGCCAGCCTGGGTCGATGGAGCCGGCAGAGGAAGGAGGCGGCGTAGATGAAGAACCCGACCCCACCGGCGTTGTACGGAGTGCACAGGACGCCCAGCAGCGTCATGGCGGCCACGACCCAGAGGATGCGGCGGCCGCCGATCCAGTAGCCGACGAAATAGAGCGGCAGGAAGACCGCCAGTGCGACCGACACCAGCACCCAGTCGGAGAGCTTCCCCGAGAGGGAAGGCTGAACGAAGATGAAGCCGAGGTAGACCAGCCAGGCGTAGCGGGTCCACCCCTGCTCTTGGTCGGGCGGGAGGAGCCTCACGGCGGCGAGTCTACTCCCCGATCTCCAGGTCACCGAGTGTCCTCCTCCGTCCCGCCGGCTCAGCCCCAGGTCCGGTCTTCGTCCCGCAGGTACCCGAACCGGGCGACGACCAGGCAGAGCACCGTGAAGCAGACCAGATAGAGCACGTGGCGGCTCGCCGGCTGCCCCGCGCCGGCTCCGATCACGTCGAGGGCCAGCTGGGCGTAGTGGTAGGCCGGCAGCCAGGGCGCCAGGGCCCGGAAGAACCCGGGCAGGGCCGGCAGCGGAACCCACAGACCCGAGGCGAAAGCCATCGGCAGGTAGATCAGGTTCACGATGGCCGGCGCCGAGTTGGGCCCGGCCCAATACCCGAGCGCCAGCCCCATGGCGCAGAACGGCAGGGCCCCGGTGACGTGGACCAGAGCCAGACGCAGCCAGCGCTCCGCGGTCATCGCGACACCGCCGAACGCGATCCCGAGGCCGTACAGGGAGCCGATGATGACGATCCCGAAGATCACCGCCATGAAGATCTTGGCGGTGAAGTACGCGAGCGGCGGCATCGGGCTGGCGCGCTTGAGCGACATCCAGCCCTGGCCGCGCTCGATCGCCACGCCGACACCGAACCCGAACAAGGCCGCCCCGATCACCCCGAAGGCGCCGTAGGTGGCGAGCAGGTAGGTCGCCATGGAGACGCTCCCCGCGGCCCGGCCACCGCCGAAGCTGAGACCGAAGAAGACGTAGAAGAGCAGGGGGAAGGCGATGGACGGGATGGCGAAGGCGGGCAGCCGCAGGACCTTCAGCAGCTCGTAGCGGGCCTCGAGCCAGTAGATCCGGGGCAACGATCGGTTCGACGTCGTGGCGGCGCTCATCGGGCGACTCCCTTCTCCGACTTCTCTCCATCGTGGGCGGTGAGGGCGAGGAAGGCCTCCTCCAGACCGGCACCGACGACCTCCAGATCGGCGAGCCCGGCATCGGCGGTCAACAGGGCACGGACGCACTCCTCGGCGTCGGAGGTGAGGAGGTCGACCCGCCCCTCCTCCATCGATGCCTGCCGCACCCCGGGTAGCGCCCTCAGGCGCTCGAGCCCGAGAGACGTGCGGCAACGAACGTGTCGCCGCGCGGCCATCCCCTTGATCTGCGCGGAGGTGCCGTCCGCCACGATACCGCCGCGATCGATGACGACGACCCGATCGGCGAGGGCGTCCGCCTCCTCCAGGTAGTGGGTGGTCAGCAGGACGGTCCTGCCGCGCCGTGCCAGGTCCCGGATCCGGCTCCAGAAGGCTCGCCGGGCGGTGACATCGAGGCCGACGGTCGGCTCGTCGAGAAAGAGCAGGTCGGGATCGCCGCACAGGGCCAGGGCGAAGACGAGTCGTTGTTGCTGGCCGCCGGAGAGCTTGCCGTAGAGACGATCCTCGAGGCCCTCGAGGCCGGCAGCCGCGACCGTCTCGCCGATCGGCAGTGGATCGGGGTAGTAGCTGGCGAAGAGCTCGAGATGCTCGCGCACCCGCAGGGTCTGCGGGACCGCGGAGACCTGGAGCATCGAGCCGACTCGGATCCGGGCGCGGGCCTCGCGGGGCGGTGCTCCGAACACCGTGGCCTCGCCGGAGTCGGGGCTGGTCAGCCCGAGGAAGCAGCGCACGGCCGTCGTCTTGCCCGCGCCGTTCGGTCCCAGGAGCGCGGTGACCCTGCCACTCTCCAGGGTCAGATCGATCCCGTCGAGCGCCGTGACCGGACCGTAGCGCTTGGTGACGGCCCGCAGGCTGGCGGCGGCTTGCCCTCTCGTCGTCTCGTGCATGTCGTTCCTCCTCGGCCACGATGCTGCCGCCGCGCTCGCCGCGATCGGAGGGCGGAACGTCACCACTTGGGGTGACACCTGTCACGCCGGGCGGCATCGACCCGGCCGAACGGTAGACTGCGGGACAGGCCGAAGGGGGACGATCTGAACGGACAAAGCGGCATCGCGTTCGAGCTCCTGCGCTCCATCCGACGGATCGTCCGGCGGATCACCATCCACTCGCGCGCCCTGGCGAGCGAGGTGGGGCTGACGGTCCCGCAGCTGCTCTGCCTGAAGGCGATCGGCGACGAGCCCGAGGCGATGACGGTCGCCGAGCTGGCCAAGCGCGTGTCCCTCTCGCCGACGACCACCTCGCGGATCGTGGAACGGCTGGTCCGGGCGGATCTGGTCTCCCGGGAACGAGAGCGCGAGGACCGCCGGCGCGTGCGCCTCTCGCTCACGGCGGCCGGGCGCAAGCGCCACGCCTCCCTCCCCCGCCCCCTCCAGGAGCGCTTTCTCGAGCGCTTCGAGTGCTTGCCTCCCGCCGACCAGAAGCGCCTGCTCGAGGCACTCCGCGAGATCCTCGTGATGATGGACGCCGAGGAGGTCGACGCCGCCCCCGTCCTCGTGCCCGACGAGGAGATCGAGGGACCCTGAGCCGGGCTCAGGCGGCGCGCGGCGCCGCCACGCCCTCGACCGCGCCGCGGGCGACGGCGAGCTCGGCCAGCAGCACCGAACCGCCCGCGGCCCCGCGCACGGTGTTGTGCGACAGAGCGACGAGCTTGTGGCCGAGGACGCCGCATGGCCGGACCCGCCCGACGCTGCAGGTCATGCCCGCCCCGCGGTTTCGATCGAGGCGCGGCTGCGGCCGGTCCTCCTCGGCGAGAACCTCGAGCGGTCGTTCCGGCGCCGTGGGCAGGAGAAGCTCCTGCGGTGCGGCGCGAAAAGCGGCCAGCGCCTCGATCACCTCCGCCGTTTCCGCATCGCGCTCGAGCTCCACAGAGATGCACTCGGTGTGACCTTCGAGAACGGGCACGCGAGTGCACTGGGCACTCACGACGGCTCCGTGCGGCTCGACGGCGTCGCGACCCGGGGAGAGGACGCCGAGGATCTTCCCGGTCTCCCGCTCCAGCTTCTCCTCTTCGCCCGGGATGACCGGAACGAGGTTGTCGGTCATGCTCAGGGCGCTCGGCCCGCCGAGGCCGGCCCCGGAGAGAGCTTGCAGCGTCACGACCTGCACTCGACGCAGACCGAAGGCGTCGGCCAGGGGCTTCAGGGCGAGCACCAGGCCGATCGTCGAGCAGTTCGGGTTCGTCGCCAAGCCGCCCTCCCACTCCTGCGCCGCCACCAGATCGAGATGATCGGGATTGACCTCGGGAACGACCAGCGGCACCCGAGAATCCATCCGGTGGCTGCGCGCGTTGGAGACCACGAAACGACCCGCCTCGGCCAATCGCGTCTCCAGCGGCCCGGCCACATCGGCGCCCAGCGCCGAGAAGATCAGCCGGCACTCCGGAATCTCCTCGCTCGAGGAGAAGTCGATCCCGGCGACGTTCTCGGGCATCGGCTCGAGGATCCACCGGCAGGCCTCGGCGAGAGGGGAGACCTGCCGAGCGGGGCGGAGGACCAGCGCCGAGAGCTCGAACCAGGGGTGATCGGCGAGCAGCGAAACGAAACGCTGGCCCACCGCGCCGGTGGCTCCCAGCAGGGCGACGGGCGTCTTGGTGCGTCGGTCGGTGTTCATGTCGTGTGCTCCTTCCGGTACTTCCGCCGTCGAGGACGCGTTGCGGAACCCCGCGCGCTCCCTGCGCGGACTCGAGAAGATGGCGGTGGATCTTCTCCTCGGACGACGCGCCCGCCGTCGAGGAAGACGACGCGATCCGCGATGTCGGCCGCGAACCGCATGTGATGAGTGACGATCAGCATCGTGTTGTCGCCCTCCTCCGCCAGGTCGCGGAGACTTCCAGCACCTCGCCGACGACCTCGGGATCGAGGGCCGAGGTCACCTCGTCGAAGAGCAGCACCCGCGGGCGCATGGCCAGCGCCCGGCGACAGCCACCCTCTGCTTCGACCGCCGCCTGAGCTCGGCGGGTAGGCACGCTCCTTGGCCTCGAGCCCGACGCAGAGCTCACGGGCGCGCCGGCCGCGTCGCGCGAGAGGCCGAGGACGTGGACGGGCGCCTGGTCACGTTGCGCAGCACGCGCATGTGAGGAAGAGGTTGAAATGCTGGAAGACCATGCCGACCTCCCGCCGGACGGCGGTGCGCTCCGCCGGGGAGCTCTCCACGCCCGCCTCCTGGCCTCCAGAGGGCGTGGCCCGGCGACCTCCCCGCCCTGGATCGACCCAGGGTCATCAAGATGCGCAGCACCGTCGACTTGCCGCTGCCGCTCGGTCCGATCAGGGCCACCGACCCCGCTGGGCGCCACGGCGAGGTCGAGGCCGGCAGCACCGGCGTGCCGTCGAAGCCCTTCTCCACTCCGCGCAGCCGGACGATCGCCCGCTCAGGCATGGCGTACCACCAGGCGTGTGGCCTTCGAGCTGGGGCGTAATTTCGCGAGGCGACGACGACGAGAAGAGCACGCCCACCACGGTCAACGGCTCCAGGCAGCGGGCCGGCGCCGATGACTCGCCGTCTGCAGCAGCTCGGTGACCGTGATGGCGAGCAGCGGCGAGTCCCTTGAACATCGAGATCAGCAGGTTGCCCAGGGCCGGCACGATGTGGAGGATGGTCAGGCGCCACCAGGTGTCCCAGCGCCCGAGGCCCAGGATCGGGCCGCTCCCACTGGCCCCTCGGCACGCCGTCGATCCCGGCCCGGTAGACCTCGGCGCAGTAGGTGCTGTAGTGCAGGCCGAGGCCGAGGATGCCGGTCAGCAGAGGGCTGGCGGCCACGCCCAGCGAGGGCAGGCCGAAGTAGAGGAAGTAGAGCTGGATCAGCAGCGGCGTGCTGCGCACGAAGTCGACGAGGGCACCGGCAGCGAGGGCGACGAATCGAACGGACGAGCACGAGCACGGCCTGCACCAGGCCGAGGAGCAGGGCCAGCGCGGGTGCCGGCCAACGTCGCCTCGACCGTCACGACGAGAGCCCAGCAGGGCCGGCAGGATCTCCAGCGCGACCGGGGAGATCGAACATCAGGTCGCTCCTGGAGCCTTCCGCTCCCAGCCGCCGTTCGAGCCGCCGGAAGCCGACCGCGACGAGCCGCGCCAACCTGTAGTACAGCAGCAGCACCAGCGAGAAGATCTCGACGGTGCGCAGGGTCGAGGCGCGCAGCACTCTGGGCGCGGAAGGTGAGCTCAGCCAGGGTGATCATGGAGACCAGCGCGGTCGCCTTGAGCAGCTCGATCGCGAGGTTTCCGGCCGGTGGGAGCATGGCCAGAGCGGCCTGCGGAAGACGACGCCACCGGATCTGGCGGGCGAGAACCCCAGCGCCTCCGCTGCCTCGAGCTGGCCGGGCACGGCCCGCACCGCCCCGCGCATCGACCTCGGCTCCGTACGAGCCGTGCGAGGACCGAGACGAGCACGCCGGCCACGAAGGCCGGCAGCTCGATCCCGAGGAACGGCAGAGCCGGCATAGAACAGCTGCACCAGGCCGAGGTGCCGTGGAAGACCTCGACGTAGACGGTCGCCACGGGCGCGCACCGCCGCGTGCTCGACAGGCGCCTCAACTTGCGGTCACCGAGGCCACTGTGGCGAGAACGATCCCGCACCTGCAGCCAAAGCCGCGGTCAGCCCCAGTCCGGGCAGCAGAGGCGGCAGCGTCCAGCGGCGCGGGCAGGGTCACCGGCCGCAGAGCTCTTGCGCCGTCACGTTCCCGGGAAGCGTCGCGTCGCCGAAGCCGAACGGCCGGACCAGCTCGAGGTGCTCCGCGTCCTTGAGGAAGGCGTCCAACTCGCGGTCGAGCGCCGCAAGGGAGCTCCACGTCGTCGGGGCGGACCACGAAGGCTCCGTAACCGCGCACGCTCTCGCCGTCGATCACCGGATCGCTGAAATCGGCCCGCCTGCTCCAGGGCCTCGCTCCGGCTCTGGCGAGCAGGTCGGCCACGGTCAGGCTGGTTCCCGCGATAGGCGTCCGCGCGGCCGGAGGCCACGCCTCGAGGGCGACTGGGGCGTCCGGGAAGACCGTCACCCGCTCGTCGGGCACGCCGGTCTCCTGGCGTACCCCCGCTCGACTGTCCCGGCGACGACTCCGGAGATCGCCTCCGCGAGTCCGCCGCGTCCGCGTAGGAGTGGAGTCCGAGCGGGCTGCCGGCCGCCACCGCGAAGGCCTCGCCGATGCCGTAGGTCGGCCGCGTGAAGTGACCTCGCGGCACCGTTCGGGGTACGTACATCCCGCGGCGATGAGGTATGTCGAAGCGGCCGGCCTTCAGGCCCGGGATCAGGGAGCCGAACTCCTACCTTCAGCACGTTCTCCATCTCCGGCACGCCGAGCCGTTCCAGGGACCACCCGCGCGACTCCGGGCGACTCGCCGAGGAGCCGGCTACCTGCATCGAGGTAGGCGTACGGGGCCTCGCTGGCGCAGCGCCGACGCGCGCCACGCCCGAGGCGCGGAGGCGCTCGAGGGTCGTGTCGGCTGCCCGTTCCCGGCACCGCGTCCGCCGCCGCACGCCGCCAGGGCGAGCGACAGCAGGGGCGCAGCCGGGAGGCCGCGGCGTGACGCCCTCTACGCGATCTCGATTGAAGAGAAGTCATCGCGTTCCGCGGATGAAGTCACGCGGCGCGAGACCGCAGAAGGGCTCGACGACGGCGTTCCTCGACGCTGTTGAAGACGATGAAGCAGTTGCTTCGCGGCCACGGCGTGATGTGTTGGAGTTCGAGCCGTGCATGACGTTGCACCTCGAAGAAGCGTGACGCCCCCGCTCTTGCCGGTGGCGCCTTCGATACCGCCCTTCTCCACCATCCGCGCCAGGCTCGCGTCGTCCGGCACGCTAAAATTCCCTGCTTCTTGAGCGATTCCCGGTAGTGGTTCTCGGGTGTCTCTCCGACGCAGGAGAGGAACTTCGCGATGCGATCCCGAATGAGGTGCAACGGCCTGGGGCGAGTTGTCGGTCAGACTGATCGAGCAGGAGATTTGCTCGCATGCGCGGCATGCCGTCCTCCTGGATGCCAGGTTTCGAAGTCCGGAGTGCCAGTAGAACTCCTGCCGCTATGGAAGCCGGACTTCAGTTCACCCGCGTCTGGTGGAAGTAGACGGGACCGCCGAGCAGCTGCCGGGCGATCTCGACCACCCGCCGGTCGCGGCACAGCCGGTTCATGAGCTCGGAGTGCCGGTGCACCGCGAAGATCGAGCGCACCTGCCCGCTCTCCGGCTCGGTGATCGTCTCGGGCCGCGCCGCAGCCTCGTCGGAGCGCAGGCGCTGCAGCTCGGCCAGGTACCGTTCGACCTCGTCGCCGTCGAACATGCCCTCGAAGGTGAGGGCTGTCACGTAGCGACGCAGGTGGGCGACGTCGAGCGGGCCGTCCTCGGCGCCGCCGTAGGCCACGGGGTCCTGGCGGGGAATGAGGCGTGGCTCGGGCCGGGTACGGCTGGGGTAGACGTCTTCGGTGGATCGGGTCTGGGGTGGCGGTGGTCATGGGTGGGGCCTCCCGTTGGGTTTCGTGGTCGGGTGGGTGGGGGTCGGTGGAACCGCCGGCGGCTTCAGGCGCGCCGCGCGCGCCTCGGCGTCAGCCCCGGGGAGGGTGGCGCCGGACTCGTCGTGCACCTCGTCGCCGGAGACGGGCGGGTTGAAGACGCACATCCGAAGCCGGGTGTGAAGGCGCGCAGGATGTGCTGGTCGTGCCGATCGAGAGCGTAGACCGTCCCCGGCTCGATCGGATGGACGCGGCCGTCGCTCTCCGTCTCGACCTTCGCTGCCTTCGATGCAGTACACCGCCTCCAGGTGGTTGCGGTACCACATCGGAGTGGCCGTTCCTCCGATCAGGGTGTCGTGCAGGGAGAAGCCCATGCCTTCGTCCTTGAGCAGGAGCCGGCGGCTGGTCCAGTTAGCGTCTCGACCTTGTCGGTGCCGAGGACGTCGTTCAGGGTCTTGACGATCATGGTGCGTTCCTCGTTCGGATGGTGGGCGATGTGGCCTCAGGCCGCCCCTCGGACGTCCTCGCGTTCGATCTCCCGCGCCACGCCCCGGACGGCCTCACCGAGCAGCTCGAGGCCGCGGTTCAGCTCCTCGGCGCTCAGGGTGAGGGGGCAGGAGCTTGACGACCCGTCATCCGCGCCGGCCGTCTCGACCAACAGGCCGCGCCTCGCCGCGCGGGAGATTCGTCCGGCGGCCTCCAGGGGCGCGCAGAGTTCCTGATGAGACCGCGACCGCGCCACACAGGCTCGAGGCTCGGCTCCGGCTGGAGATCTCCAAGCCCTCCCGCATCCGCGCGGCGCGCCCGTCACGGCCTCCGTCAGGGCGTCGTCGTTCCAGAAGGTCTCTTCGAGGGCCGCGGGTGCGGTGACCAGGGCGGGGTTGTGGCCGCGAAAGTCCTGCTGTGCTCGCCGGGCTCCTTCTGCACGTCGAGCTCGGGCCGTAGCAGCACGATCGAGAACGGCAGACTGTAGCCCGAGAGCGACTTCGAGAGGCAGACGAGGTCGGGTCGGATACCGCTCGGCTCGAAGCTGAAGAACGGTCCCGTCCGTCCGCATCCCACCTGGATGTCGTCGACGATGAGGAGGATGTCGTGCCGGCGCAGCAGCTCGGCGAGCCGGCGCAGCCACTCCATCGACGCGGACGTACCCGCCCTCGGCCTGCACGGTCTCGACGATCGCGGCCGCTTGTCGATGCCGCTGCCGCCGTCCTCGAGCATCGCCTCGAGCGCCGCGATGCGTGTCGACGTCCTCGCCCAGATACCCGTCGAAGGGGACCGGCGTGGCGTCCCGAGCGAGACGCCGGCGCCCGCCCGCTTGGTCGCGTTCCCGTCACCGCCAGCGAGCCCAGCGTCATGCCGTGGAAGCCGTTGGTGAAGAAGAGGACCCGCGATCGACCGGTGACCTTGCGGGCCAGCTTGGAGCTGCCGCCTCGACGGCATTGGTGGTGGGGCCGGGGGCGCACCCTGTAGTCCATCCCGCGGGGCTCGAGAACGAGGTCGTGGAAGGTCGCTGAATTTCCTCCTGCGCCGCCGTCGCCATGTCCAGGCTGTGGGTGACGCCTCGCCCTCCACGTACTCGATCAGGGCGCGACGCAGCGCGGGCGGGGTTGTGCCCGTAGTTCAGCGCACCGGCGCCGGCGAAGAAGTCCAGGTACTCGGTGCCGTCGGCGGTCGTCTGGCACGCTCCCCTCGCCGCGGAAGACGGCGGAAAGGAGCGACAGCAGCTGCGGACCTGGGATTCATGGCCTCGATGATCTCCATGCTCATGCCGTGCCTCGGTTCGGGTTCTCGGTGGTCTCTCGGGGCGGCGAAATCGGACCGATGTGAAGAGCTCCTCCGCCTCGTGCTCGACGGGGAAATGACGCGGCCCGAAGAGGGCGTCACCTCGCAGGAGCCCTGACCGCATGCGCGAAGCCCGGAACAGGGTCGAGGCCGTTCCCGGGCGTGACGGTGGCTTCCAGCAGGTGACCCCCGCACTGGCGGGACTGGAATGCTTCGCGCAGGAGCGTGCGTGCCAGCCCCTGCCCGCGCGCTTCGGGTGGACGCCCACCTGCCAGACGAAGAGGGCTTCCGGCGGCGGGGCGGCAGGACGGTCGATGACGAAACCGACGAGTCGGTCGTCGGCGAACGCCACCCGGCAGCCGTCGCCGAAGTCCCGGCACAGAAGCAGATAGGCGTGGCGGAGTTACCGAGGAGTCCAGCCCTCGGCCAGGGCCCAGATGGCGGCTCCGTCGGTCGCTATGGGCGGACGTCGATCATGTGGCGACCTTCCCGGACCGGCTCCTCGACCAGCGCTCCCGGTGGAGGCGGCAGACCGCGCTCGACTCGTTCCTGGCGACCAGGCAGGTCACCGAATGGGCCGATGGAAGTTTCGACGACCGCGATCTCCTCGTCCTCGTGGAGTGCCACTGCCCGGCGCAGCAGATCCTCCTCGCCGGCACCGTGTCCGATGGCCGAGACGGAGCCCTCGTCGGTCGAGAGATCCAGCACCCAGCGGCCGAATCCCGTTGCGCACGTCGAATCGGTCCGTGCTCGGCAGGTTCAGGGCCGAGACGACGTCGCGCCGCGTGCGATCGGCCTCGCGCCGATCCAGCAGGACCTCGGTCTCCGCGATCGCGTCGATCACCTCGTGGTGGAGGCTGCTCTCGAACGCGCCCTCGCCGAGCCGGAGTCGCACCAGGTCGCTGTGCGACGCCACACCGGCGATTCGAGTCGCGGCGTCGGCCGCCGTGTGCGCGGCACCACCTGGGGTTCCGGCGCCTCGCCGCCAGCGCGGCTGCAGACCCGCAGCTCCACCTCGTGGCCGTGGGCGACGGACACACCGGGGCTCCAGCACCGAGGCGCCTTGACGGGCCAGCTCGAGCATCTCGTCGTAGCTGATCTCGGCCAGCGGAGCGGCCTCGACGACTCGCGGGTCGGCGCTGTAGACCCCGTCGACATCGGTCCTGATCTCGCACCGGTCGGCCCGGAGCGCCGCGGCCAGCGCCACGGCGGTCGTGTCGGAGCCGCCTCGACCCAGGGTGGTGATCCGCCGCCGCTGCCTTCCCTGGTATCCGGCCACGACGACGACCTGATCGAGGCGAGCTCTTCGAGCACGCGCTCGGGACGCACGTCCCGGATCTGGGCCGCGAAGTGCCGTCCGTCGGTCCGGATGCCGCTCTGCGGTCCGGTCAACGAGATCGCGTCGACTCCGTTCTCCTGGATCGCCATGGAGAGCAGGGCGATGGAGACCCTTTCACCCGACGAGAGGAGCATGTCGAGCTCCCCGCGGTCGGGGTCCGAGGAGAGCTCGCGGGCCTGATCGAGCAACGAGTCCGTCGTACCGCCTATGGAGACGACGACCACGACGGACCGGCCGCGATGGGTCGAGACGACCTGGTCCGCCACCTGGCGGATGCGCTCCACACTGCCGACGGACGTTCCGCCGTACTTCTGCACCACGATGCTCATCGGATGGACCTCCCTGCGGCTCGCGCCGGCGAGCGAACGACAGACGGCTGCTGAGCCTGCCGGAGGCGGCGCGCGAACGCGCGCCCTGGTGGCGGCGGCTCGCCGCTGGCTCTGTCGTTTCCTCCTCGCCGGAGGCGGAGTCGTTCGAAGACATGGTCTGTCGGTGGGTCTGCGGTGTGTTCGGCCGGAACGGCCGAAGGTCGGAGTCAGGCTGGCCGCAATCACTGCTGCTGCATCGATTGCTAGGACACTATACCGGCCACCCGCCCCGCCCGCAACCCCCGCCCCGGTAACCCCTGTGCTACAGTCCTGCCGCTGCTCGCGACCCTGCGCGCCCGCCCGTCCCCATCGTCTAGCCAGGTCCAGGACTCCACCCTTTCAAGGTGGCAACACGGGTTCGAATCCCGTTGGGGACACCACCTCGCCTACCGCAGGTCGTCCGGCAGGTCGCCGCGGCGCTCGAGTCGGCCCTGGTCCGCCAACATCGGGTCGGTGAAGGTGAGTGCCACGGCCCGGCCGTCGGCGTCGAGCTCGAAGCGCACGGTCACCGGCTCCTGCCCCTCCATGACCCAGGCCTGCTCGAAGTCGGTCTCGGAGAGGGTCTTCATCTGCCACGGCGCGACGTCACCGAAGAGCGCGCCGATCATCAGGTGGCCGGGCGGCACCTCAGGGGCGTGCTCGGCGAACTGCGGGCGCTTCGCCTCGCTGACGAACCACTGCCGGCTCGGCTGATCGGAATCGGCGTAGACGCCGTAGTAGAGCTCCGGCGCCTCCAGCGCCGGACCGAACGTCGGGTCGGCCTCGATCGGCTCGGCGGAGGCGCTGGCGCACAGCGCCAGCAGACAGAGGGCGATCGAAGCGGGGACGAACGTCTGTGCGAATGCACGCATGGGATCTCCTTTGTCGGCGCGACCGGGGGCCGCGATAGACGGCGGTGAGGGGGTGGTCCGGACCCGATGGTACCGGGCGATGGTAGGCTGCCGCGAAATCCAACCACCCGCTCGACGGCCCGCGACGGTCGACGGGACGACACGTCTCGGCCCGGGACGATGAGGAGGTCATCGTGACGGAAGCCAAGAGGGAGTCGGTGGCACGGTTGAAGACGGCCTGGGAGCAGCTGCCCCCGGCCGAGATCGAACGGCTGAGGCCGCAGATCGAGGCGGCGCATCGCTTCGTGCTCGACGTGCGGGACGGCAGGACGCTGGACGCCGGTGCGGCGCCGCCGCGCGAGCTCTTCATGGTCAAGAGCATCCTCGAGGACGATCCGGACGGCTTGATCGCGGCGTCCCTGGCGCCGGAAGGCGAGGAGACCCGGGTGCTCTCCGACGGCGCGGTGCTCTTCGGCGGCGTCTACTACGACGCCACGGACGTCGACTGGGCCTACACCGAGGTCGCGTGGCACGTGACCGGCCCCACTCCACCCTTCCCCGGCAACCCGGTCTCCCTCCGGATCCCCGATCACTGCGCCTTCGCGATCCTGGGCGACTGGGGCGGCAACAACACGCCAGCACAGCAGGTGGGAGCCCTCTCGAAGTCGATGGGGGATCACTTCGTCCACCTGGGCGACGTCTACTACGCCGGAACCGCCCAGAGCGGCGTCTTCGAGCGTGACTACCAGCGATCCAACTTCCTCGACGTCTGGCCAGGGCCGTTCGACACGTCGTTCAACCTCAACTCCAACCACGACATGTACGCCCACGCGCAGGGCTACTACGGCCTCGCCCTCACGCCGCAGTACTTCGCGGCCCAGAAGGGCTGCGGGTACTTCGCCCTGTACAACGCCTCGTTCCGCCTCGTCGGCCTCGACACCGCCTACTACGACCCGGACCCGGGCGGCATGGGCTTCATGACGGGGAGCCTCGGTCCCGACGGGCCGAACACCCAGGTCGCCTTTCTCAGACAGCAGGCCGTGCTCGCCGCCCAGCAGAAGCAGACCCTCGTCCTGATGTCCCACCACAACGGGCTCGACATCGGAGGCAACACTCCGGAGCCCCTCTGGAACGAGGTCGCCGCATGCCTCACGCCTCTCGCCGGACGTGACGTCTTCTGGTACTGGGGGCACGTCCACGTCGGAGCCGTCTACAAGCCCCGCACCGCCGGCGGAGCCACCGTCCACGGACGCTGCTGCGGCCATGGGTGCATCCCCTGGGGCGTGGCGTCCGACCTCGTGAGCCCGGGTGTGGCCTGGGCCGAGACCCAGGTCGTCGGACCGGGGCCGAACTACTTCGTCACCAACGGGTTCGCCAGCCTCCACCTGGACGGCGCGAAGCTCGCGGAGGCCTTCTACGGCCAGAGCGGGATCCGGCCGCACTGGACGAACGTGAGCGGCTAGGGCGGCGAGGTCTCCGCTCCCCCGTCCGGGGCGCGCAGGAGTACGGGGTGGTCCTCGCCGCACGCGGCGAGACGAGGCCCGTGGGGATCGTGGGTGTGCGCGAAGCTCTCGCGGGAGAGCACGATCTCGAAGCCCTCCTCGATCATCGACGCCTCGACCTCGTCCCCCACGGGCGTGGGATCCACGCACCGCTCGACGTAGCGGATCCCGACGAAGAGCCCCCGGGCGTCGGGCACGTCCAGCGTCTGCGGAGCGGGAACCACGATCTCCCGCCCGAGACAATCGACGGCGACGCCGGCCTCGACGCGGATTCTCCCGACCGACTCGACCGTGCAGCCGAGCCCGGAGACGACGCCGGCGCCGAACAGGAGGCGGTTTTGCAACCGGCGCTTTGCGCGGTGGTACTCCTGCTCCGCCTCCAGATCCTCCGCCGTCAGCAGGCGGCCGGCGTAGAAGCGGAGGCGCCGGAACGGGCCGATACGCACGAGCCGACGCTAGCATCCGAGGGCGGCGGACGGTCCATTGGGCGCAATTGCGGCGTAATCGGCGCCGAATCGGTCCTTCCGAGGCGAAGGCCGAGCGGAAGCACGGCCGGCCCACCGGGGAGAATCGCCGCATTTGCCGGTTCACCCCGGGTGCGTCAGACTGGGGGTCGGAGTCCCGCACCGTGCCCACTTCAGCTCGATCTGCCTGCAGCCTTCCGATCGAGGCCGATGCCGCGGAGCCGGAACCGATCGCCTACCCGCTGGTGCTCTGGGACGGCGATTGCGGATTCTGCGCGCGCTCGGTGGAGTGGGCACGGCGACGGGACACCGACGGAGTCTTCACCTTCGTCCCCTACCAGCGGGCGCCGAGCCCGCCGATGACGCCGGAGCTCGCGGAAGCCTGCGGGCGCGCCGTCCACGTGATCCGTTCAGACCGCTCGATCCTGCGTGGCGGCCGCGCCTGCCTCTACGTCCTCGAGCGCGTCGGGTGGGGACGACTCGCCCGGCTCCTGCGGATGCGGCCTCTCGTGTGGGTCGTCGAGGCGGTGTACCGCTTCGTGGCGTCACATCGCACCCTGGCCGGAAGGCTCCTCTTCCACTCCTGAGGTCCCCTCGCCGGGCGCCGGGCAGAAGGGATCGCGGCGCGGCCAGCGTTCGGAGAGGGGCGGCCACCGCGGCTCCGGCCAGATGGCCGAGAGGGCGCGGAGGAAGTTGCCACCGAGGACGCCCGCCACGTCGCTCTCCGTCCACCCTCGGCCGAGAAGCCCGTCGGCGATCTGGAAGACCCGGCGCGAGAGGCTCAAACCGTCGATCCGGTAGCTGGACGACGGCAGACCCGTCGCCGCGTTCACGCCCTCCAGGTCGACGTCGCTGCCGAGCCCCGCGTGCTCCGGGCCGACGAGGCCGGCGACGTGGTCGAAGTGATCCAGCAGCCGCGCGAGGTCGCCGCGCCCTCCCACGAAGGCGCGCACCACCGTCAGCCCGATGACGCCGCCCCCCGCCGCCACGAGCCGCAGGATCTCGTCCGATTTGCAGCGCGGCTGACCCGGCGCGAGGGCTCGGCAGTTCGAGTGGGTGACGAGGACCGGCCGCCGCGAGAGCGCGATCGCGTCCCGGCTCGTGCGCTCCCCGCAGTGAGAGATGTCCACCGCCATGCCGACGCGGTTCATCTCGGAGACGATCTCCCGCCCGAACGCCGTCAGGCCCCGGTCCTCGACCCGGCACCCGGCGCCCAGCCGATTGCGGTCGTTGTAGGTGAGCTGCGAGACCCTCTGCCCGAGGCGGAAGAACCGCTCGACGTCGGCCGGCGCGCGGAAGTGGGTCGAGTTCTGGAAACCGACGATCACGCCCAGCTTCCCCTGAGCGGGAATGCGGAGGAGATCGGCGGCCGATTCCACGCGGTCGAGATAGCAGCCCTCTCCGCGCGAGAGCAGGCGCCCCCAACGCTCGATCCAACGCAGCGCACCCTCCACCGGATCCTCCGCCTCCGGCTCCACCGCCGGATGGAAGACGTCGATGCCCGACCGCTCGAGACCACGGTAGTCACCCTCGGTGAACTCCCGGGGCGTGCTCTGCCAGCGGCGCAGCCGAGGCCAGTCCATCGTCAGCAGCCCCAGCATGTCGACGACCGTGGACTCGTGGACCAGGTCCACGGCCCGGACCGACAGGACAGGGCCCTCCGCCTCGAGCCGGCATCGGCCGAAGCCGAGAAGCGGACCGGCGAAGGTGGAGACGGCGGCCGCGCCGGCCGCGCGCAGGAGCCGGCGGCGTGTCACCAGATCGGGCATTCGTCGAAAGGGAACGCGAAGCGGGCCCGGGCCGCCGAGGCCCGAGCCCGCAGAGCGCCGGTTGCGACGGCGCAGTGGCCGTCTAGCGACGGCGCCGGAGCTTGAGCCCGGTACCGGTGGCCACGCCCGCGCTGCCGAGCAGAGCGAGAAGGGCCAGAGGAGAGGCCGTCTTCGGCAGCTCCTCGTCGGCCGGGTCCTCGACGCTCTGGTCGTTCCGGACGTCGGCCGCGGCTTCGGACTGCAGGTCGGTCTGATCGGAGACGGCCGGCGCGTCCGGAGCCGTCTGCTGCTGCTCCTGAAGGCTCGGATCGTCTCGCATCGGATCCTCGGAGGTCTGCGCGGCCAGCGGGGCGCACGCGAGTCCGAGTACCGTGAGAATGGTCAGTGTCTTGCCGCTCATGGGATGCCTCCCTGGAACTCGGTTTCCTTCGCCCCCGAACCGGATGTCCGAGGGTCTCTCGCTGTGAAAAGCAAGGGGGGTGCCATCCGTATCGCAGCCCATCGCGACGGGCGGAACGCGGGAGCGACCGTCCGCGACCGAGCCCAGCGGGGAGGAACTCCCGGGGACATCCCGGAAGCCGGGCTACTCTTCCGTGTCCATGAAAGCCCAGCCGGCCGCGGCCCGGGCCTGGCGCAGGCGGGCCGCCGAGACCGACTGCTGGAGCGAGAAGAACCCGTCCCACGCCTCGTCCCGGCTCATGCGCTCGTCCACCTCGTCGAGACCGCAGGCGCCGCCTCCGGACACCTCGTCGAGCTCCTCCCACGCGAGCGGCGTCGCGACGGGCGCCCCATCGCGGGCTCGTGTCGAGTAGGTGGCCACCGCCGTGGCGCCCCGTGAGTTGCGGAGATAGTCGAGGAACACCTTGCCGGCGCGCTTCCCCTTGGCGGCCTGCATGGTGTAGGCGTCCGGCTCCTCCGCCACCAGACTGGCCGCGACCGCCTTCGCGAACTCGTGGATCTCGTCCCAGCTGTTGCGTCGAACCAACGGTGCCACGACGTGCAGCCCCTTCCCTCCCGAGGTTCGTAGAAAGCTCTCGAGCCCGAGGGTGTCGAGCCGGCGGCGCACGTCGCGCGCCGCTTGGCGCACGGCGTCCCACGCCACGTCCGGCCCCGGATCGAGGTCGAAGATCAGCCGGTCGGGCCGCTCCGGGCGGTCCGCCAGGCAGTTCCAAGGGTGGATCTCGAGGGCTCCGTACTGGACCAGCACGATCACGTCCGAGGGCTCTCGAACGACGAGGTAGAGGCCGGCCCCCTCCTTCTCGGCGAGCTCGACGGCGTCGATGGCGGTGTCGAGGCCGGCGCCGGGGTGTTTCTGGTAGAAGCACTCCTCCCCGGCGCCTTCCGGGCAGCGGACCAGGGACACGGGACGGCCCTCGAGATGCGGGAAGATGCGCTCCTCCACCGCTGCGTAGTACTCGGCGAGGCGCTTCTTGGTGACCCCCTGACCGCCGAACAGCACTCGATCCGGGTGGGTGAGCTCCACCCCCGCCACCGTCGCCGTCGCCGAACCCTTCGCCGCGCTCATCTGCTCTCCTTTCGCCTCATCCCTCGAGCTCTCCCTTCAGTGCCACGAGCCGGGCCAGGTCCTGGAGCGAGACCATGCCCACGAGTCGATCCCCCTCCACCACCAGCGCCCGCCCACCCGGCATCGCGCGCAGCGCCGTCAGGGCCGCCAGGGCGTCCAGGTCCGGATCGAGCACCGGGCTCGACGCCAGCGACTTCGCCACGGTACCGACGCTCTGGCGGTCCCACTCGGCCTGGGGCACCGCCTTGACCGACTCCAGATCGATGCTGCCCACCAACCGGTCGTCCTGCACCACCGGATAGAGCTCCGGCCCGCGCCGGTAGAGATAGGTTTCGACGAACTCGCGCAGCGGCAGGTGGCGCGGCACCGCGGTCGGAGGCTCGGCCATGAAGTCGCGAACCGCCTCGCCCTCCAGCAGGCGGCGGGCGAGCTGGAACCGCTTGGAGCTCTGCGCGGCTTGGCGCAGGAAGAGGCCGAGCACGAAGCGCCAGAGGCCGCCCACGAAGTCGCCCTGCACGAGCGAGAACACTCCCAGGGCCATCAGGACCAGACCGAAGAAGGAACCGATACCCGCCGTGATGCGGGTCGCCCAGGTCAGGTCGCCGCGCACGCGCCACAGTAGAGCCCTCAACATCCGCCCTCCGTCCAGGGGAAAGGCCGGAACCAGGTTGAAGAGCACGAGAGCCGCGTTCATCCACGCGAGGAAGGCGACGACGCCGTAGATCGCGACACTGGTGCCGGAGGCCCTCAACACCTGCCCGATCCCGAAGCAGGAGGCCGCGATCAGAACGCTCGCCAGGGGCCCGGCCACCGCCACGAGGAACTCCGCCCGAGGGCTCTCGGGCTCCTCGGTCATCTCCGCGACACCGCCGAAGATGAACAGCGTGATGCCCTTGATCGCCAAGCCGAACCGCCGCGCCATCACCGAGTGGGCCAGCTCGTGGAGGACGATCGACGTGAACAGCCCGAGCGCGGCGGCGGCGCCCATCAGCCAGTAGGCGGCCGGCCCGAGACCCTCGTGCGTGGCGCGGAAGTAGCCGTTCTCGCCGCCCAGGCTCCAGGCGATCAAGATGGCGAGGAGAAACCAGCTCGGATCGAGGCGCACGCTGAAGCCGAACACCTCGAAGAGCGGAATGCGGCGACCGAACATCACTCCTTCCGCCCCCGGACCCAGCGCCGCTCCACGGCCCCCATCGCTCGGAGCGTGAGGAGGAGGAGCAGCGTCGCGCCCGCCGCGAGCACGTACTGCTCGAGCGCGACCGTCGCTCCGACGACTGCCGTGAAGAGGAGGGAGGCGGCCGTGGTGAGACCGTGCACGGCGTGGTCCTCACGGGAGCGGATGATCGTGCCGGCGCCGAGGAAGCTCACGCCGGTCACCAGCGCCTCCAGCAGCCGGATCGGGTCGGCACGCAGGACGCCGGAGCTCTCGCGGCTCTCGAAGTGGCCGATGAGCAGGGTCCCGAGCCCGACGATGAGGGCCGCCGTGCCGGCCACCAGCATGTGGGTGCGCAGACCCGCCGGCTTGCCCGCGACCTCCCGTTCCGTGCCGATGAGACCGCCCAGCAGCACGGCCCCCCCCACACGCACGAGAAGCCAGAGCTGGGGAGCCAGTGGCTGCGCGAGCTCGGACGCCGGAAGATCCATCGCCCCGAGTCTACGCCCTCCCCTCGGACCGGCCTCGCCGCCGACCGTGCTCGCGGAATCGGTGCGCCTGCGCTACGCTCCCATTCCGCGCTCCGAGGTACCTCTCCCGATGGACGAGCGACGCCGCAGCCAACGACACGAGATCGAGGAGGCCACGGGCTCCTTCCGTCTGGCCGGCGAGTTCCGTCTCGTCGACATCAGCCTCGCCGGTCTCGGCATCGAGAGCAGCCTGCGCCTGCACAAGGGCCAGACCTATCGGGGACGGGTCGATTGGAACGGGCGCTGCGTCGAAGTGCGCGGACGGGTCGCATGGACGAGGCTCGTCGGCACCGAGAAGGTCGCCGACGGCGACATCCTGCCCATCTACCAGGCGGGGATCGAGTTCGAGTCGCCGGTGAGCGAGGAGCAGGGCGCCCTGCGGCAGCTCGTCGAGGAGGCGACCGACTTCCACCGCGGCGACCGCCTCTTCGGCCGGTACCTGGCCACCGATCGGAGCGCCTCCCTGGCGCTCGACGCCGAAGTCAGGATCCGGAAGGTCAGCCGTACGGGGATGCTGATCGAGAGCCCGACCGCCGTCGAGATCGGCTCCGGCATCCCCTTCGATCTGTGCTTCGGAGAGCGCGCTTTCCGTGCGGACACGCGCGTCGTCACCTGCGAGTCCGGCACCGTGACCGAGGGCGAAGAGCCGACCGTCTGGCACGTCGGCGTCGAGTTCCGGGACTTGGACGCCGAGACACGCCGCGTCCTCGACGAGATCCTGGAGGAGCTCGCCGACACGTCCCAGGAGTGGAGCTGACCCGGTATATACTCCGGCTACTCGTCAGCACGAGAGATTTCCTGCGGGCGGCGGCCCGGCGGTTCCGTGGGAGGGTCCTCCCGATCGTGTCGCCCACGCTGCGCCGCTCGTCCACCGCCCGCCTCCTCTTCGGGGGCGCGCTGCTCGTCGCCTCGGCGGCCGGCTCACAGGTCGACGTGACCGTGGGCGACCTGCCCGCCGATTCGGCCGTGACGGTCGAGATCGTCGTGACCCTGGCCAACCCCGTCCCGGCGGGACTGGACGCCGTGGCCGGCCAGGGGACGGTGTCGGGCGACAACTTCGCCTCCCTGTCGACGGACGATCCGGACGTGGGCGGCGCCACGGACCCCACCGTGACGCTCGTCGACGCGGTGCCCGATCTCGGCGTCACCAAGAGCTACAGCGGCGCCATGCCGCCCTTCCCCGGTGACACGCTCCCCTTCGATCTCTCCTTCGTCAACGTCGGCGATCAGGGCGCAACGGGCGTCACGCTGGTGGAGACCGTACCCGACGAGACGACCTTCAACCAGGGGGCGTCGACGGGCACCTGGTCTTGCGCCGACGGCAGCCCCGGCGGCACGCCGTGCACGCTCTCGCTCGGCGGCCTCGCCGGCGGCGGAAGCGGTGCTTCGGCGGTCTTCGCGGTCGACTTGAACGACCCGCTCACGCCGGGGACGGCGGAAGTGCTCAACACCGTGTCGATCGCCGACGACGGAGCCAACGGCGTCGATCCCGAGCCCGGCAACGACAGCGACCAGGCGACGGTGATGCTCGACGTCGTGCCGCCGACGGTGACCTCGCTCGACACGCAGCTGCCGACGGAGGACGGAGCCCTGACCGACTGCGAGACGGTGACCTCGACCGTGACCGGGTTCACGGTGGGCTTCAGCGAGGAGATGCGCGATCCGGCGGGCGACGCCGATCCGGACGACGTCACCAACCCGGCCAACTACCTGCTCGTCGGCGCCGGACCCGACTTCACCTACGACACGACGGCCTGCGGCGCCCCGGCAGGGGACGACGTGGCCACGCCGGTGGCGTCGGTGGCCTACGACTCCGGGAGCTCGACGGCGACTCTCTCCTTCGCCGGGCCGGTTCCCGACGGGCTGCAGCGTCTCCTCGTGTGCGGCTCGACGACGCTGCGCGACCGGACGGGCAACCCGCTCGACGGTGACGGCAACGGAACCGGTGGTGACGACCTGGTGCGCTCCTTCCGCGTCGACCGCGGCAACCTCTTCGCCAACGGGCACTTCGATTGCGGAGCGGAGGGCTGGACGCCGGTCTCGAGCGGCGGGGTCGCGCAGGCGTGGGATCCGTCGACGGATGCCGACGACTCGCCCGAGTCCGGATCGCAGGGGGCCTCGGTGGCGAGCCCGAGCATCGGGATCGAGACGGCCTCGATCGGTCAGTGCGTGGCCGTTCTGCCCGGGCGCGTCGATCTGCTCGGTCGAGCCAGGCTCGATCGCACACCCGGGTCGAACGAGTCGGTCCTGCTGGAGCTCGGCTGTACGTTCCGGTCGGAGGCCGACTGCGGCGGCGCCGTCCTCGCCGAAGACTCCACCTTCGCGCCTTTCGCCGACAGCGGCGGCCTCTTCCTCCCGATCGGCGGATTCGTGGAGGCTCCCGCGTCGACGGTCTCGGCCCTCTGCACGGCGACGTGGACCGCCCCGGCCGGCGATCTGATCGACGGCTGGCTCGACGCCCTGACGGCCCGCTCCACCATCTTCGCGGACGGCTTCGAGTCCGGAGACACGTCCGCATGGACCCAGACGGTGCCGTGACCGTGCGACCTCTCGCCCTCAGGAACCGTCCCGCTCCGCTCGCCCTGGCTGCCGGCCTCGTCGTCTTCCTGGCCGGTGGTCGGGCCGGGGCCCAGCCGGTCGAGATCGATCCCTTCTCCACCTCCCAGGCCCTCCTGAGCGCACCGCCGACGTCGATCTCGACCGTCGGCGGAGCGATGATCGACGCCTTCCGCGATCTCGAGATCGAGCGTCTTTCCGGTACCGGCACCAGCACCGTCGAAGTCTCTGGCGGTGTGCTGACGTTCACCGTCGCGGCCGGCGACCGGGCGCGGACCAGCATCCTCTACGACGGCGACGGGACGACGGCCTTCGATCCGTCGTTCGTGCCCGCCTTCGACATGACGAGCTTCGATCACGGCAGCTTCCGGCTGCGCGCGGCGGTCACCGGCAGCCCGGCGAGCGCCGTCGTCGAGGTCTACACCGACGCGGCGAACTGGTCGCGTGCCGCCTTCGTGCTGCCGGTGGGCTCGATGACCGACCGCTTCGTGGACCTGTCCGAGCTGCAGGTGGCCGCGGGTGCGGGAGCCGACCTCTCCCAGGTGCGAGCCCTCGTCCTGCGCCTCACGGCCGAGGACGGCGCGGTGGTCACGGTCGAGGAGCTCTTCGCCGAGCCGCCCGCGGTCACCGCCGCGCAGGCCGACTTCACCGACGCCGGGTCACCGATCGGCGGCGGCTCGGTGGTCCCCGGCGAGACGTTCCGCTACCGGGTGACGATCGCCAACACGGGCGGCGCCGCGCAGGGGCTGGATCTGTCCGATCTCGTCGATTCCAACCTCTCCGTCGTCAGCGTGCGCACCACGCCGATCGTGCGCACGGACCAGTACTCCGGGTTCGGCAACGTCACTCTGACGGTCGACGGAAGCAGCCTCCCCGAAGTCACCGCCAACGACGGCGACCCCGACGGCGACGCCGTCCAGGTCCTGCCGGCGACGGGGGTGACGACCCAGGCGGGAGGGAGCGCCGACATCGCGGCCGACGGTACCTTCTCCTACACGCCGCCGGCGGGCTTCAACGGGGTCGACAGCTTCGCCTACACCCTGGCCCCGGTGGCCGGCGACCCGACCGCCGACGCCGCCGGCAACCCGGTAGGGCCGTTCACGGGCACGGTGAACGTCAGCCTCGACCGGACGGTCTGGTTCGTCGACAACAGCCATGGCGGACCCTTCGACGGTACGCAGACGAACCCCTTCGCGACTCTCGCGGCCGCCCAAGCGGCCTCCGGCCCCGGAGACGTGATCCGCCTGCGCCAGGGCGACGGCACGACGACCGGCTACGACACCGGCGTCACCTTGAAGGCGGGACAGCAGCTCGTCGGCGGCGGCGTCGACCTCGTCATCGGCGGCCAGGTCGTCGAGGCGGCCGGCCCGGGCCGGCCCCAGCTGACGAGCACGATGGGCGACGGCATCGTCCTGTCGACGGACAACACGATCCTCGGCCTCGACGTCGTCGACACCGGCCTGGCCGGCGTGATCGGCAGCGCCGTCGGCCACCTCGAGATCGACTCGGTCGCGATCACCGGCGCCGGCGCGGAGGCGATCCTCGTCAACGGTGGCGACCTCGACGTCACCCTCGACACCCTCTCGTCCGACGGCAGCCCGGGCGACGGTCTGCGGCTCAGCGACGTCACCGGGGCTCTCACCGTCACCGGCTCCACCTCGGTCACCGGCTTCACCGCCGACGGCATCCAGGTCGACAACTCCCCGGGCGCCGTCATCGACTTCGGCGCGACGACGGTCGACGCGATGTCGGCACTCGTCGCTCCGCGGCCGGAGGGGACGGGGGGAAGTGGGGTTCTCCTCTCCACCAACGCCGGCGCCACCGTCACCTTCGACAGCCTCTCGGTGGCAGCGGACTCGGGCCTCTTCGCCACCGAGGCGGGGACGGTGAACGTCAATTCGACCGCCGCCACCCTCCAGGGTCTCGCCGGACCGGCGATCGCCGTCCACGGTACCGCCGGGCAGACCAACGGGCTCTCCGGCTGGACGTTCCAGAGTCTCGTCTCGAGCGACAGCCCGACCAACGGCGTCCTGCTCGACGGTCTCACCGACGCCTTCACCGTCGGCGGCACGACGAGCGTCACGGATGCCGACTCCGCAGGCATCCTGGTGTCGAGCTCGGCGGGCATCGCCTTCGACTTCGGCGACGCCACGGTCGTGGACACGGCGATCGGCTCCGGCGCCACCGGCCTCGGCGTCGACCTCCTCTCCAGCGCCGGCGCGACCTTCACCTTCGACAGCCTCACGGTCACGACCGACGGCGGCACCGGGCTGCGGGCCAACGGTGCCGGCACCGTGAGCATCTCCGGCACGAGCTCGATCAACGCCTCCGGCGGCCCCGGCGTCGACATCACCGGCACGGCGCTCGCGGCGACACTCCAGACCCTGAGCTCCACCAACAGCTCGGGCCGCGGTCTTCCTTCAGCGGCGCCTCGGGAACGCTCTCCGCGAGCGGCGGTACCGTCGCCGGAGTCCCCAACGGCAACCGCGGCATCTCGATCAACGGCGGCTCGCTCGCCTTCACCTACGGCGGCACGGTCACCTACACCGCCAACGACTACGCCGTCAGGGTCCAGGACACGAGCGGCGGAGCGGCGACCTTCAACGGCAAGGTGTCCGCCGGCTCGGGCGGTCTGGGCATCCTCATCCGCAACGCCGACAGCGACGCGACCTTCGCCGATCTCGACCTCGGCACCTCCGGCGCCCCCCTCACCAGTCAGGCACTGACCCTCGAGCTCGGCAATACCGGCACCTACACCTTCTCCGACACCCAGGTTTTCACCAGCGGCGCCGTCGGCTTCCACGCCGACAACGGCGGCGTGGTCCAAGTGACCGGCAGCGGCAACCGGGTCTCCACGGTCAACGGCATCGCTCTCCGCTTCCAGAACGGGACGACGATCGGTGCCGGCAAAGCGACATTCGAGCGCATCGACGCCGGCGGATCGACGCGCGGCATCCGTCTCGACAACGCCGGATCGGGCTTCAACGTCACGGGTGTGGGCACGACCGACGGCTCGGGAGGCACGATCCAGAACGTGACGGCGCGCGGCATCGAGGTCATCGACACGGACGACGTCGCGTTCGCGAACCTCGATCTCACCGATGCGGCGACCACCAACGGCGCCGACCCCACGGACCCGAACGGTACCTGCGGCAGCCTCTCCCTGGGACAGAACCTCGGGTGCAACGCGCCCATCCACTTGCAGAACGTCAACGGCGCGACATTCGACAACGTGGCCGTCCTGCGCAGCGCTCAGGTCGGCATCAACGGCAATAGCGTGACCGACTTCGCCCTCCGCAACAGCTCGGTCACCGACGCCGGCAACGAGGCCAACGAGTTCTCCCTCAAGTTCCGCGACATGCTGGGGACCTGCGAGATCACCGACTCGACGGTGAGGCGGACGATCTCGAGCGGCACCGAGGTCGATCAGGTTCGGCTGCAGAACTTCAGCAGCACACCACTCGATCTCACCGTCACCAACAGCCACTTCGACACCAACGCCGCGGACGGTCCGACGTCGGCCTTCGAGAACACGGGGTTCATCGCGGTCGGCCACTCGTCGGCGAACATGCGACTGGAGATCGTCGACAGCTTCTTCCAGAACAACAAGGGACCGGGGCTGACGGCCGGAGTCAGCGACAGCGCCAGCAACGCCACCGTCGATCTGATCGTGGACGGTGGCACGTTCACCAACAACAACGTCGGGCTCGAGGCGATCGGAAACGGCGTCGCCGCCACCGTCACGTTCGACATCGATGGCGCCGTCGTGGATGACAATCCGGCCGCCGGGATCAACGTCGACCTCAACTCCAGCTCCGGCTCCGGCGTCGTCCTTCGGGGTCACGTCCGCAACAACACCGTGACCCACACCGGAGCCGGAGACTGCATCCAAGTGAACACTCGGGGGGCCGGCGACGCGATCGTGGCGATCACCGGCAACACGCTGAACGAGAGTGGCTTCGAGCGCGCGATCGACGTCTCCACCCAGGAGGGCAGCGGCGATCTCGACGTCGTGATCACCGGCAACGTCCTCAACATGACCGGGGTCAATCCGCTGCGGGCCATGAACGTGAACTCCGGCGCCGACACCGGAGACAGCGGCACCATGTGCGCCAAGGTCGGCGGCGCGACCGCGGCGGAAAAGAACACGGTCAACAGCATCTCGGGGGGCGACACCCGAGTGCGCGTGCGGCGGCGAGAGAACACGCTGGTCAACCTCCAGGGCGTGCCCGGCCCCCACCCGCAAACCGACCAGGCGACGATCGAGGCGTACATCACGAGTCAGAACACCGGGGCGACCGGCCAGGCGACGGTGGGCGGCGGCTTCGGTGACGCCACCTGCCAGGTTTCTCCGTTCCCCTGAAACCAGTCGAGGACGCGAGGCTCGCCCGAGCCGAGAGGAGCAGAGGATGTCCGAACCCTTCCTTGCCGAGGTCCGCATCGTCGGCTTCAACTTCGCTCCGCGAGGCTGGGCCTTCTGTGACGGTCAGATCCTGCCGATCAATCAGAACCAGTCGCTCTACTCCCTGTTGGGGACGACCTACGGAGGCGACGGCAGGACCACCTTCGCCCTTCCCGACCTGCGCGGCCGCGCTCCGATCCACGTCGGCAGGAGCAACGGCGGAGAGCACCACCAGCAGGGCAGCAAGGGTGGTGAGGAGACGCACACCCTCAGCGTCGCCGAATTGCCCGACCACGATCACGCCGGCATGGCGTCGTCCGACGACGGCACGACCCCCGTCCCCACCGGCAACGTCCTGGCTCAGACGCCGAGCCGCATCTACAACGACCCGACCAACCTGGTGGAGCTGCGCTCCGGCACAGTGACTCACGTCGGCGGCGGGCAGGCCCACGAGAACATGCAGCCCTATCTGGCGTTGAACTTCTGCATCGCCCTGCAAGGGCTGTTCCCGTCGCGCAACTAGGGGAGGGGGAGGCCATGTCCGAGCCATTCGTCGGTGAGATCCGCATGTTCGCGGGCAACTTCGCCCCGCGAGGTTGGGCCTTCTGCGACGGCCAGCTCCTCGCGGTGTCACAGAACGACGCCCTGTTCAGCCTGCTCGGCACCATCTACGGTGGCGACGGGCGCACCACCTTCGGCCTCCCGGACCTGAGGGGTCGGATTCCCCTCCACGCCGGACACGGACCTGGCCTCTCCGAGCGGCGGCTGGGCGCCAAGGGCGGAGCGGAGAAGGTGACACTCACGGTCAACCAGCTGCCGTCCCACACTCACCCGATGAAGGCCTCGGCCGACGCCGCCCTCGACATCCCTCCGGCCGGCAAGGTGCTCGCGGAGTCGACGATAGCCAGCATGTACGTCAACGAGCCGCCGACGGAGGCCTTGAGCTCGAGCTCCATCACGGCGGTCGGCGGCTCCCAGGACCACACCAACCAGATGCCCTTCCTGTGCGTCCACTTCATCATCGCCCTGGTCGGGATCTACCCGTCCCGCCACTAGGAGGAATGGCATGTCCGAACCGTTCATCGCGGAGATCCGCATCTTTGCCGGCAACTTCGCTCCCCGGGGCTGGGCGTTCTGCAACGGCCAGCTCTTGCCCATCTCCCAAAACACCGCGCTGTTCTCCCTGATCGGCACGACCTACGGCGGCGACGGGCGCACGACCACGGCCCTGCCGGACCTCCAGGGCCGGGCGCCGATGCACCCCGGTCGCGGCCCCGGCCTCACCGATCGCCGACTGGGTCAGAGAGGAGGGGTCGAGGAGGTCGCGCTCACCGAAGCGCAGATGGCGAACCACCGCCATCAGCTCTTGGCCGCCGACGAGCTCGGGGAGCTGCGGGCGCCGGCGGATCACGCCCTGGCGCGCTCGTCGGGCGCCACCGCCTACCACTCCTCTGCGAGCCTGGTGGATCTAGCGAACCAGGACCTGCCGTCGACCGGCGGCGGCCAGGCCCACAACAACATGCAGCCGTTCCTGACGATCAACTTCATCATCGCCCTGGTCGGGCTGTACCCGAGCAGGAGCTAGGCGGGAGGACCACCGATGGCCGACAAGTTCGAGCTCGGCAACCCCGAGCAGGTCGAGTACAAGGCGTTCGCGCGGCGCTTCGACGGCGCCGGCGACGACGGCAAGGGCACCGAGGACGTCCTCTGCGTGATGGCGACGCTGACCTACCCCCGGGCGGGCTGGCGAGTCCTGCTCACACCCCAGGAGGGCGAGGACGCGACCTGGCGCCTGCTGGCGGAGGAGCCCGCCTACGGGGAGGACGTCCGCACCTACTACACCACCTCCGCCTCGACCCGGCGGGCCCCCGACGCGGTGCCGCCGAGCGTCCGGGTGATCGACGGGCGCGGGACGCAGACGGTACCCGTCGAGCCCTGGGGCGGAGCCGCGACCGAGCGGTGACGGTGCCGCCGGCCACCCTCTCCCTGCGTCCGGCCACCGACGAGGACCTCCCCTTTCTGCGCCGGGTCTACGCGTCCACCCGCGCCGCCGAGCTCGAGGCGGTGCCCTGGACGTCGCAGGAGAAGGAGCGTTTCCTCGCCTTCCAGTTCGAGGCCCAACACCGCGACTACCGCGAGCGCTTCCCGCACGCGGCCTACGACGTCGTCCTGGCCGACGGAGAAGCCGTCGGGCGGCTCTACGTCGATCGCCGAGACGGCGAGATCCGCCTCATCGACATCGCGCTCCTCCCGGAGCGTCGCGGACGCGGCTTCGGGTCCGTCCTGCTCACCCGCCTCCTCGCGGAGGCCGAAGCGAGCGGCCTCCCGGTCAGGATCCACGTCGAACGACGGAACCCGGCACTGGATCTCTACCTCCGACTCGGCTTCCGCGCCGTCGAGCACGGAGGGGTCTACGACCTGCTGGAGTGGCGGCCAGCGGGCCCCTCCCCCTAGGTGAACACCGCCTCGTAGAGGAGGCCGTCACGGGCCTCCCCGTCGGGGCCGAGGGGCACCAGAAAGAGCTCGAGAGCACCGACCTCCGGGTGATCCATCCGGTAGATCCCCTGGGGCAGGACCGGTTCGGTCGGCCCGCGGTAGAGGAGCGAGAACGGCTGACGTCCCCCGCGGCTCGCGCCGCTCAGCCCGCGCGCCTCGACGAGCTCCAGGGCCAGCGCCGCTTCGCCCTCACGATGCAGGGCGACGCTTCGGCCCACGATGGGGCCGAAGTCGCTGAGTTGGAGGCGGTCGAGCACGGTCGTGTCCTCGGGTGACGCGGCATTGTCGATGGGCCCGGCCCCGCCGTCAACCCGGCACCCCTCACCGGCGGCGACGTCGGCGCGGCGAGCGACGTCGATCGCCGTCCTTCCGCCGTCCTGCCGTGGGCCTCGAGTCCCTCGGCTCCTCGCCGGAGCGAGACGGCCCGGCGCTCCCTTGCCTCCTCTCCGCGTTGGCGCGAGCGCGGGCGCGCTCCTCGGCGCGCAGGGAGCGCAGGGCGGCCATGCGCTCCTGTACGGGAACCTCGAAGCGCCTCGCGACGCGGGCCTCGTAGTCGAAATCGGGGAGCCGGCGCCGCGGCGCTTCCGGCCCACCGCGCGCTCGATCGAGGCGATCTGCCGCGCTTCGTCGGGGGCGACGAACGTGAGAGCGTGTCCGGTCGCGCTCGCGCGCGCCGTCCGGCCGACCCGGTGGATGTAGTCCTCGGGCTGTCCGGGCACGTCGAAGTTCACGACGTGCGGAAGGGCGGCGACGTCGATGCCTCGGGCCGCGATGTCGGTCGCCACGAGCACCTGGAGTCGCCCCGCTTTGAACGCCGCGAGCACCGCCTGCCGCTGGCTCTGGCTGCGGTTTCCGTGAATCCGACCGCAGGCGATGCCGGCCTCCTCCAGGTGGGCGTGGAGACGGTTGGCGCGGTGTTTGGTCCGCGTGAAGACGAGCGCCGTCTCGACCTCCCCGCGGAGCAGGAGCTCCACGAGCAGCGAGGGCTTCAGGTGTGCCGGCACCGGCAGAAGCTCCTGGGTCACGCCGGTGGCCGGAGCGGGCGCTCTCTCCACGTCGAGGCGCGCCGGATCGGTCAGCATCGTCCGGGCGAGCTCGGCGATTGCGGGAGGCAAGGTGGCGGAGAACAGCAGTGTCTGGCGCCGGCGCGGCAGGGCGGCGAGGATCCTCCGCACGTCCGGCAGGAAACCCATGTCGAGCATCCGGTCCGCCTCGTCGAGCACCAGGATCTCGAGCTCCTCGAACCGCGCGGCTCCCTGCCCCATGAGATCCAGGAGGCGGCCCGGAGTCGCCACCACCACCGGGACTCCGGAGCGCAGCGCCCTCTCCTGCGGCCGCTGTCCGACACCGCCGTAGACCGTCGTCGACCGGACCCGCAGGTGCCGGCCCAGGGCCGCGAGGTGCTCGTGGACCTGCGCCGCGAGCTCCCGGGTGGGGGTGAGCACGAGGGCCCGGGTACCGCGCCCCCGGCCGGCGGACAGACGCTGCAGCAGCGGCAGCACGAAGGCCGCCGTCTTGCCGCTGCCGGTCATGGCGGCGGCGAGGACGTCGCGGCCCGCCAACGCCGGGGGGATGGCGCCCTTCTGGATGGAGGTGGGCTCGGTGAAGCCGAGATCGGAGACTCCGCGCAACAGTGCGGGGTCGAGCCCCAGGGTGTCGAACTGCATGGATCGGTCCTTTCCAGACCGCGAACGGCGCGATCCCGCTCGCCGATGGGCGGGGAGGTCGCCACGCGCAACCGGCGATGAAGGGAACGGGAGACTTGCCGGAGAGGCTGCCGTTCGGGTCGGACGACCCGCGAGGGCGCACCCTGCCACAGTCGGCGGCGCGGCACAAGGGGCGGCCGGGTGTTCCGCTACTTCTCCACCGTCACGACACTCGGCACGCCGCGCGACGGGACGCTGCAGGGGATCCGCCTCGAATGCTTCTTCCCGCCGACGCGGAGACGACGGAGCTCGCTCGAACCCTCGCGTCGGGCGTCAGTCCACGGCCTGCCGGGGAGTGATCCCCAGGGCTCTGTCCATGGCCGCGACGTCCAGCACCGCGCCGCCGCGGATCACGGTCACGACGTTGCGCACGTCGGAGATCCGCCGATCGGGCTCGCCGTCGACGAGGATCATGTCGGCCAGCTTGCCCGGGTGGATCTCGCCGAGATCGGACTCCCGGCCGAGCACGCGGGCGGCGCCGAGGGTGTCGAGGGCGAGGACCTCCGCCGGCGGGATGCCCGCCTCGACGTAGAGCTCGAGCTCGCGGTGGAGCATGAACCCCGCCAGACCGTCGGTGCCGGCGACGATCCGGATGCCCCGCCGCCACGCCTCGTAGACGAAGTCCTCGAGGGTCTGGAACGAGCGGTGGTAGAGCGCGTCCTGTCCGTCGGGCACGGCCAAGCCGCCGCCGAGGGCTCCCCGCCTCACCAGCACGGGCAGGCGATCGGCCACCGGTGCGAAGCCCGGGGAGACGACCCCCGGCCGGGCCGTCAGGAGCATTTCGAAGATGCCCACGGTCGGATCGAGGACCGTCTCGTGCGCGGTCAGCAGGTCGAAGAAGGCCGACACCTCCGGGGCTCCCGGGTCGAGCTCCCCACCGTGCTCGGCGACGGCGGTGAAGCGCGCAGGGGTGCGAGTGTCCTGCACGTCGTCGAAGAGGAAGTTCAGAACCAGGAAGTTGGCGTGTTGGATCTCGTCGTAACCGTCGCGGACGACCTCGGCAGCCGTCATGAACGCCGGCACGTGGCCCGAGACGCGCAGCCCCTTCGAGTGCGCGTAGTCGATCATGAAGGGCACGAGCTCCCGGTCGAGCGAGCTGTAGAGCTTGATCTGCACGAAGCCGCGCTCGGCGTAGGCGTCGATCGCCGCCCGCGCCTCGTCCTCGGTCGCCACCAGCATCTTGGTGGGGCCGGCGTAGGGGCCCGGCCCGTCGATGATCCCCGCCAGGGTGACGCGCGGCCCCAGGGTCCGGCCGCTCTCCCAGCTCGACGCCAGGGCCGTGACGGCGTCGATGTCGTTGCCGAGGTCGCGCACGGCGGTGACACCTCCGGCCAGGTTGAGGAGCCCGTCATCCTCCCCGAGGTGGGTGTGCAGGTCGGTCAGCCCCGGCAGCAGCGTCCTGCCGTCGGCCTCGAGGATCTCGGCCCCTTCCGGCGCCTCGACCTCCGCGTCCGGGCCGACCCGCAGGATCCGATCCCCGCGCACCAGCACGCTCCAACCGGGTGTGGGCGATTCGGCGACGCGAGTCGAAGACCCTCGCGCCCCGGATCACGAGGTCGCCCTCGGGACGGTGTGCGAGCTCGCCCGCCAGGGCCTGCAGCCGGGCGCCGGGCGTCTCGGGAAGGCCAGGAGGTCCGCGACCTCCCCTCGAAGCCCTTCCGTACGACCGAGAACCAGGAGGAGACCTGGGCGGCGAGGTGCCCCTCGCTGTCGATCCAGACGCCGGTCGAGGAGAACGAGGCCGCCGAGCTCGACGTACCGGGCCTTCGGAGAGCCTCTCCATCAGCGCCGGACAGAGTCCGCCTCTCCACCACCTCGGCCGCCGTCTCTCCCGCGGGCAGGAGGGCGAGACGGCCCTCGGGCGCCCGCAGGGCTGCCGCCGCGCCAGGCGGTCTCCGACGGCACCCCGTCGAAGGCGACGTAGAACGCCGGGCGCTCGAGGCAGGAGCCCTCCTCCTCGATTCGTCCCACCGCCCGGCCGTCCTCGATGGAGAATCTTCTCGCCGACCTCGCCCTTCATGTACTCGGTACCGTCGATGACGACCGCGACCGGAAGACCGGAAGCGTCGAAGCGGTAGGTCGCCTCGACATCGGGGCCGCGTCCACGGTCGTTGAAGGCATAGCGGACGTCGACGGTGCCGTCGTCCGCCACGCGGACAGTCTGGGTGCCGGCCACGTTGCCGCCGAGCACGACGGTGTACTCCCGCTCCTGGCCACGGCTGCCGGACCCGGCGAGCGCCGGGAACAAGGCGGCTCCAGCGACGAGGACCCAGCGAAGCGATACGCGTTGCTCTTCATCTGCACGTCCCTCCGGGCCCGCCTACGCGGAGCCTCACGATGCCTTCACCCAGAGCACGATCGCCAGACCGCCCCCAGGTAGAGGAGATTGGCCGAGGCCCGCTGCCACCAGGGCCGCTTCGACAGGTCATCCCCACGGCCTCGCCGCCACCCTCCCAGCCCGAGCACGAGGAACCACGGCGTGAAGAAGCCCAGCCCCGGACCGCCGCAGTCACCAGGTCGTGCAGGGCACCGCAGACGACGAAGGTCAGCACGACCGCCAGCGGTCGCGCCACGATCCGCAGCAGCGGCCCATGCACCCAGCGCGCCAGGCCGTAGCCGAAGATCGGGTTCCAGTAGCGCCAGAAGCCGGCGAAGGACGCGGCCCGAGCGAGCGATACAGCATCGCCCGCAGGCCGCCGGGCGCACCGAGGGCGACTCCGTTGCGTCGTCGAACGTACTGGCCGAGGGTCATCGGGAAGGCAGAGCCCACCGTCTCCGCCGGGCCCTCGGCCGGTCACTCGAGAAGAGTGTACCGGCGTCGTGACGTAGGAGGTCCGGTCGCCGAGCTCGTCGCGCACCGCCACCGCCACCGTCCAGTCCGCCGGCGCGGCAAAGGCATGCGGACGACGTACCGGAAGTCGCCTCCGGCGTCGTCCGGCGCCACCGTCAGGGAATCCGTCGCTCCCCGACCGGCGAGGTCGCGCCGCTCTGGGTCACGGGCGCTGGCATGGACCGTGACCAGGCCCTTCCGAGCCCCACTGCGGCACCAGCACGAGGTCGGCGAGCGCGATCCGCAGCTCGACGTCGACCTCCACGGTCTTCGTGTCGTCTCCTGCGCGGCTCGACCTTGACGTGCAGGTGATGCAGGTTCTCCTCGCGACCGTGATAGAGCGCCGCCAGGACTCCTCCGGCAGACCGCTCGCTCGCCGTCCTCCGCTGGTAGCTCTCGCGGTAGCGCAGCTCACGCCGGACGCCCGACCTCCAGACGCAGGAGGAATCTCCTCGTCGTCGCCCCCTGCGGGTAGAACGCGAGCTCGTAGCGCTGCGTCCGCTCGTCCAGCATTTGCGCGATGTCGGCGGTGTAGTCGTTCGCGTTGAGCATCGCCCGGCCGCCGGTCCCTTCCGCCATCTCGACCAACGCCGCCTGGGTGTCCGCGTGTCCGATGAGCTCGGGCATGCTGGTCGCCTGCACGGCGTCCACCCCGGCGGCGGCGGGGGCCGTCAGGCCGAGGGCTCGCATCGTGTAGAGTCACGCGCTCCGCGTTCGCCCGGGCGACGACGGACCGCCAGAGGTCGACCGTGTCCCACTGCTCCATCTCGAGCTGCGCCGACGCCGCGAAGTACTTCGAAGGTGTGGCGCGGGCGAGGAAGGAGTCGCTCTCGAGGCCCTGGAAGTGCGCGGAGCCGTCGCAGAGCGAGATCAGGTACTGCATGGGCCGCACGCCGGCCACCATCGAGAATCCGTCGGAGACGTGCAGCATGGTCTTGCGGCCCGGATAGGCGGCGAGCGACTCGAGGAACTCCTCGAGGGCCTGGGCCGTTCCCTCGATCCGTGCCATCTCCTGCTCGGCGTAGAGCTTGACGACGTTGCTCGTCGAGGTACAGGCGAGGTCCATGATCTCGTTCGCCGCGAACGAGGCGCGGACGAGGTCCTCCACGTGATAGACGAGGGTCTCCCGCACCTCGCGCTGGATGTCCGAGTCCTCGCGATGGATCGCCAAGGCCTGCGAACCGTAGAGCAGCTCCCTGGTGAGCACCTCCTGGAGCTTCTTGCGGTCTCGCGTCGGCGCCAGCGCCACGTCGATGGAGCCCTCGAAGGTGGCCACCATCACCTCGCTCCCGCGGTCGAGCCGTTCGTCCCGCACTCCCGTCACCTGGTCGAGGGCGCGCTGGCGGCTACTGGGGATCAGATGCAGCTGATCGATGAAGAGGATCAGTAGATCCTGCGGCCCCTGCTGGGCGAGCGCCGGCGAGGCGACCGTCCGCCCTCCGCTCGCCCCGACCCCGCCCGGCGCGCCGGCAGGTGCCGAGAAGTGACCGATCGGCACCGGCTCGCCGTCGTCGAAGAGCCGGAAGTCGGCCGCCGTCAGGTCGGTGACCGGCCGCCCGTCCCGGTCGGTCGCCAGGACATCGACCGAGACCAGCTCGACCTCGACGTTCTCACCGAAGCCCCCCCGTTCCTGCCCCGCCGCCGGGGACGAGCCCTGTAAGGCCAAGAGGCCGGCAAGCGTCGCGATTCCGAAGCGCAAGGACATCGGGGTCATGGTTCCGGCCTCCGTGGACGACCGCGACTGCGAGTCGCGGCGGGAAGGTGGCGAGACTACCTCCTGGGTTGGAGGCCACCCGCGAGGCGAATCCTTCGCGGCGATGCTGGTAGCGTTCCCTATCGACCCGATCGCACCACCCCCAGTCCCCCGGGCGACCAACGGGAACACACTCCGGTCCCTCGGGCGCTGGGTCGCCGTCCTGCCTGCCGCGTTCGCGGCCATGTTCGTCGCGGACGGCGACGGCCGGGGTGGTGGGCCGTGAGGGAGTCGAACCCCCGACCATCAGATTAAAAGTCTGCTGCTCTACCAGCTGAGCTAACGGCCCGGAAGGGGGGAGTATAGCGACGGGCGCCGATTCCCGATCAGGGCTCGATGGCGAGCAGGCGGAGGGTGAAGACGGGGTCGGAGGCGGTGGTGACCGGGGTGCCGTCGGCGGGAACGAGGGCGGTGGCGAGCTCGGTCGTGGCGCCGGCCTCGAAGGCGGTGCCGCGGTTGATCAGGATGCGGGCGAGGACGGGTGGGGCGGCGCCGCCGAGGACGGTGGGCAGGACGAAGTAGCGCACCGGGTCGGTGGTGGCGCCGTAGCCGAGCATGCCGCCTTCGACGCCCTCGAGGACGGCGGTGTCGCGTCCCGGCCGGGTCACCTCGAGACGCACGGTCCGGGTGCCCACTGCCAGCGACGTGATCGCCGGGTCCCAGCGGTTGGCGGGAACGAGGAGCTCGTCGGCCAGATAGCGCACGTAGGTCAGCAGGTCGCTCTGCCAGGTGAACTGGTCCTTGTCGAAGGCCAGGCATCCCGAAAGGCCGGCGTCGAGGGTGCGATCGGGCAGGGCCCAGATCTCGCCGTCGGGAGCGAGCGCCACGTCGACGGTGCCGTACCCCGACACCGCGCCCTGGAACCGGCCCCCCGCCGCGGCGCCGACGCGCTGCGCGCCGGGGAACTCGCCGCCCGAGAGGACCACGCCGCCGCGGCCCGGCTCGAGGAGGACGACGTAGCGTCCCCGCACACCGGGGCAGCCCAGGTACTCGGCCTTCAGGTCGATGGCCGGACGGCTCGCCCCGGGCTGCGCGGCGAGCGCCGGCAGCAGGGCCCCGCCCAGCAGGACGATCGCGATGGCGGCTCTGCGGAGACTCTGCATCGGCGCGACTCTAGGCACACCGAGCGGGCAGCGGCTGTGACGCGACCCACACGGGCACCGCCGACCAGTCTAATACCGATCCTCCCGCGGAACGGTTCAGTCCAGCAGGCCGCCGGTGAGCTCGACCAGGCGGGGCTCGTTGCGCACGATCGTCTCTTCGCGGCGCGGCCCCGTCGAGATCAGGGAGATCGGAGCGCCGATTTCGCTCTCGACGCGCTCGACGTACGCCCGGGCCGCTCCGGGCAGATCCTCGAACTCCAGGAGCCCGGCCGTGTCCTCGTTCCAGCCGGGCACCGTTTCGAGAATCGGCTGCGCCCGCTCGAGGCGGGCCACGTCGGCGGGAAACCGATCGACCCGCTCGCCGTCGATCTCGTAGGCGACGCAGAGGCGGATCTCCTCGACCCCGTCCAGCACGTCGAGCTTGGTCAGGGCGATCGTCTCGACGCCGTTGACCTCGCAGGCGTACCGCCCCGCCACCAGGTCGAGCCAGCCGCAGCGCCGCGGTCGCCCGGTCGTCGTCCCGAACTCGTTGCCCCGCTCACGCAGGTACGCCCCCGACTCGTCGTGGAGCTCGGAGGGGAACGGCCCTTCGCCCACCCGCGTCGTGTAGGCCTTCAGCACTCCCAGGACCCCGTCGAGGTGGGTCGGCGGGACACCGCTGCCCACCGCCGCGCCTCCGGCGGTCGACGACGAGCTGGTGACGAACGGATAGGACCCGTGATCGAGGTCGAGGAGGGTTCCCTGGGCTCCCTCGAACAGGATCGAGGCGCCCTCGCGCCGCCACCGGCCGAGCAGCGCGCCGGTATCGGCCACGAAGGGCGCCAACCGGTCCGCCCAGCCACGGACCACGGCGAGGCTCGGCATCCACTCCTCGCCTTCGCCGGCGCCGAGGTGCTCGAGCTCCGCCCGCATCCGATCGCGCTGGCGCTCGAGACGGCCCGCCAGGTCGCTGGAGAAGAGGTCCGCCATCCGCAGCCCGTCGCGGGAGGCCTTGAGCTCGTACGCCGGCCCGATCCCTCGCGAGGTCGTCCCGATTCGGTCGTCGCCCAGGCTCTCCTCGCGCCGCCGGTCGAGCTCCGCGTAGTGCGGCAGAAGCACGTGCGCCCGATCGGAGACGCTCAAGCGGCCCTCGACCTCGACACCCGCTTCCACCAGGCCCTCGAGCTCGGTGAAGAAGGCCTCCGGCGAGATCACCATCCCGTTGCCCAAGACGCACCGGGTACCCTCGTGGAGGATCCCCGAAGGAATCAGGTGGAGGGCGAAGTGCCGGTCCTCGAACTTGACCGTGTGGCCGGCGTTGTGCCCCCCCTGATACCGGACCACGGCGCCGAAGGCGGGGCAGATCAGATCCACGATCTTTCCCTTCCCTTCGTCGCCCCACTGCATTCCGATGACGACGGTATTGGGCATGGCTGTCTGGCGGCGGGGCCGCGGGAGGCGGGCGGACGCTACCAGAACGCTCCTGGCCCCACAACCACGGAGCGTCTCCCGGGCTCCAGGGAAAGTTTCCCGGGGCACCGGCTCCCGGGAACCCTCCCCGCGCCGCCGGTTCCGTCTTAAAGCCCATGTTTTCAGACACTTGCCGAGGCCGCCCGGCTTGGCACGGTGCTCGCACCCTGGAGACGGCGTGCGAGCC
>JAWKHP010000025.1:0-44536 GCA_041394745.1 Thermoanaerobaculia bacterium
CTGTCGACCGATCAAGCGCTTGAGTCTACCTCCGACCGGGAGGGGCGTCGCCGCGGTCCGCTCGTGGTCCGCTCCGCACTGCCGCGAAGCCACGGCCGCCCGAAGGGGAGCAACACCCTGCTGGCCAGGGTCGGCGGGAACGGCGTACTCTCGCCGCTTCGTCCGGGAGTCGTTCATGGTCCCCCGCGTCCTGCTGCTGACCGCCGTCATCGTCTGGGGGTGGACCTTCGTCGCCACCAAGGTGCTGGTGGCGGAGCTGGGGCCGGTGGAGGTGTTGGCGCTGCGGTTGGCGATCGGGGTGCCGGTGTTGGGGGTGGTGATGCTCCTGCGGCGGGTTCGGTTGCGGTTCGAGCGGGGGGACTGGGGCGTGTTGGTGGTCGGCGGGGTGATCTTCACGACGCACTTCCTGGTGCAGACGGCCGGGATCGTGTCGACGACGGCGACCAACACGGGGTGGATCATCGCGGTGGCGCCGTTGGCGCTGGCGGTCCTCTCGGTCCTGTTCCTCGGGGAGAGGATCGGGTGGCGAGGGGTGGTGGGAATCGCGGTGGCCTCGCTGGGGATCGTGCTGCTGGTCTCGCGGGGCCGGGTCGGGGAGCTCGATTGGCTGCGCAGCCGCGGTGACTGGCTGGTGCTCGCCTCGGCGCACACCTGGGCGCTCTACACGGTGGTCACGCGCAACCTCGTGCGGCGGCGAGACCCGCTGGCGGTGACCTTCGGGGTGCTCGTCGTCTCGGCGGTGCTGACGGGGGTCCTCTTCCTCGTCGCCGGTGACCTCGACCGGGTGCGCGCGCTCTCGCCGCGGGGTCTCGCGGCGGTGCTCTACCTGGCGATCGCGGGGCTCGCCTTCGGGCAGTGGTTCTGGCAGGAGGGCGTGGCGCGGCTGGGGGCGGCGCGGGCGGGGCTCTACCTCTACCTCGAGCCGCTGGCGACGCTGGCCCTGGCGGTGCCCCTGCTGGGCGAGCCGTTCGGGCCGTTCATCGCGCTCGGCGGGGCGCTGGTGCTCGCGGGCGTCTTCCTCGGGCAGAGGGAGGGAGCGCCGGATCAGTCGTAGTGCCGAACGGCGGGCCACGCCTCGGCAAGAGGAGCGCGCAGGCCGCGGGCGACCCAGATCTCCTTCTTCGCCTCGTAGGGCATGCAGTCGGCGCAGCGGAACGTGGTGGCGAGCTCGGCAGAGGCGAACTGTCGGTCGAGCTCGTCGCGCCGTGCGCCGATGACGATCAGGACCTCCCCCGTGCACCGTCCCGGACCCCAGAGCCAGTAGCTGTTGTGGCCCGGAGACGACGAGCGGCAGCTCGAAGGCACGGCGGTAGTAGTCGATGGCTCCGGCCTGACCGTAGTTCTGGCCGAAGGCGCACGCACGCTCGCGGTCCGCCGCGGGGAGGAGCGTAGACGCCGGCCACGGTCTGCGCCAGATCGCGCCAGCCGAGGCGGTCGGCGAAGAACTGGGAGAGCCGCCCGAGGTCGTGCAGCTCGTCGGTGCCGGGCTGCATGCCGAGGGCCGCCTGGTAGGCGACCGTCTGCTCGACGCCGAGCACGGGCTGACCAGCGGCGGCGCCAGGAACTCGGCGACGGCCACGAGGACGACGGCGGTGGCGCGCGCGATCGTCGCGAAGGTAAGACCGCTGCAGCCGCGCGTCACAGCCCTCGAGCGCCACGCCGCGGCGGCGAAGAGCAGGGTGAAGGCGGGCGAGAAGTAGTAGGGCTTGGCGCGCTGCGTGGTGGCCAGCTCGCCACCACGCCAGAACCATCACCCGAGCGCCCGCCAGGGCCTCGCCGCCGGAGCGATCAGCAGCCACGCGAGACCGCCGACCCCCAGCAGGGCGGCGACCCACCCCATCGGCGCCCACTGGGCGAGGACGAAGTCGACCGGGCCGATGGGCGCGATCTTCCCTGCCGAGGCGTTGGCCATGAACTCGGCCGTCGGCCATCCGTGGAGGATCTGCCAGACGAGGTAGGGGGAGACCAGGGCGAGCGCCAGGGCGGCGCCGATCCACAGGTTCCGGCTGCGCAGGTGGCGCCATCCGCCGGTCACCGCCAGACCGAGCACGAGCCCCGCCAGCAGGAAGAGCATGCTGAGCTTGGTGAGCAGCCCGAGGCCGGCGACCAGGCCCAAGAGCACCCAGGCGGAGCTCTCGCCGCGGCCGAGCACCCGCGCCACGGCCCAGAAGGCGAGGGTCCACAGCAGCAGGTCGGCGGCGTTCATCGACAGGAAGCCGAAAAGCGCCAGGAGCCCCGGCGCCAGCGCGGTCGAGACTCCGGCGGCGAGCTCGGCCCAGCGACGCCCGCCGAGCTCGCGGGCGAGGCCGCAGGCGGCGAAGACGGTGCCCCCGGCGGCGAGCGCCGGCCACACGCGGATGGCGAGCTTGGAGCTGCCGAGCAGCGCGCGGAAGAGAGCCGTCAGCCAGCCGACCAGGGGCGGATGGTCGACGTAGCCGAAACCGAGGTGATCGGCGTTGGCCAGGTAGTAGAGCTCGTCCCGGAAGAGGTCCCAGGAATCGGCCGCCGTCGCCAGGTGCAGGGCCACGGTCAAGACTCCCAGCGTCAGCCCGAGGGCCCAGGGGTGCGCGGCTTCGCGTCGTTCGTTCATCGCGATCTCCTCATGGGGAGCGGTCGTCCGTCTGCAACCTACGGCGAAACGGCCTGCCGGGTGCCCGCGGCGGGACGGGAGGGACTCGGGCGTGACGAGCGGGATCGTGGAGGGTGCGGGAGGGACCGCCGGCGCCGGCTGCGCTCCTATACTGACTCCGTGAGCGCGTCGCAGCTCCCTCCGGCGAAAGTGGGCGGCCCCGGCCGCTCGCCTGGGCGGACGATCGCGCTCTGGCTGGCCGTCGTCTTCGGCCTCGGCCTCCTGATGTTCGCGTACCACCACCTCGGTGCGATCGCGGAGGGTGACCGTCCGCCCGTTGCCAAGGCCCTGATCAACGAGCTCACGGCTGCGCTCGGCGCGGGGACGCTCTACTGGGGCATTCGGGCCCTGGTGCTGACGCGTCCGCTGACGCGGACCGCCTGGCTCGGCCGGCTGCCGCTCTATCTGGTCGCCTTGGGCGCCTACTCGCTCCTCCACACCTCGTCGAACTGGGCTCTGCGGACGCTGCTCTACCCGCTCGCCGGGTTGGGACCCTACGACTACGGACGCATGCCGATGCGCTACGTGATGGAGCTGCCGATCGACGTCATCGGGTTCACTCTCATGGTCGGCGCGGTGCAGTGGGCCTCCCAGCGGCGCGAGAGGCGGCAACGCGAGCTGCGCGCGGAGCGGCTCGAGCGGACCCTCACCGAGGCCAAGCTCGCCAACCTCAGGCTGCAGCTCCAGCCCCACTTCCTCTTCAACGCTCTCAACACCATCTCCTCGACCATGTACCGCGACGTGGGCCGTGCCGACGAGCTGATCGAGCGCCTGGGCGACCTGCTGCGCGGCTCGCTGTCGACCGCGCGCGACGACCTGGTGCCGCTGGCGCGCGAGCTCGAGTGGCTGGCGGCCTACGTCGAGCTGCTCGAGGCGCGATTCGAGGAGCGGCTCGAGATCGCGATCGACGTTCCCGACGAGCTGCGCCGTGCCGTCGTGCCGGCGATGCTCATCCAGCCCCTGGTCGAGAACGCGGTGCGCCACGGTGGGGTCGAGCGCCACGGAACCGGCCGGATCCGGATCGCCGGTCACCGGGAGGACGGCTACCTCCTCCTCAGCGTGGCCGACGACGGACCGGGTGCCGCCGGCCCCGTCGATCCCCACCACGCGGGCTTCGGTTTGCGTTCGGTCGCCGAGCGCTTGCAGCTGCTCTTCGGCGACGACCACGGCATGGAGCTCGGGTCGCCGCCCGGCGGCGGGTTCACGGCGACCCTGCGCTTCCCGTACCGGGAAGAGGAGGGCGCATGACGGTGCACCACGGGAGCGCCCGATGACCCTCTCGGTCCTGATCGTCGACGACGAGGCGCCCGCCCGGCGCAAGCTCCGTCGCCTGCTCGAGGCGGAGGCCGACGTCGCGCTCGCGGGCGAGGCCGCGGACGGCGAGGCGGCGGTGGGCGCGATCCGCGAGCTGCGCCCGGATGTCGTCCTGCTCGACGTCCAGATGCCCCGCAAGACCGGCTTCGAGGTGATCGAGGAGGTGGGTGTGGCCGCGATGCCTGTCGTCGTCTTCGTCACCGCCTTCGACGAGCACGCCCTGGCCGCCTTCGAGGTCGAGGCGGTCGACTACCTGCTCAAGCCCTTCGCGGCCCCGCGCCTGCGCCGGGCCCTCGCTCGGGCTCGGGCTCGCGTCGCCGAGAGGCCCGAGGACCTCGCCCGGCGGCTGGAGAGCGTGCTCGCGAGGCTGGCGCCGGCGCAGGCCCCTCCGCGGCTGACCCGGATCCTCGTCGAGACGGGTCCCAATCGCGAGCTCCTGCTGCCGGTCGAGGAGATCGACGTCGTGCGGGCGCGTGGCAACCACGTCGACCTGGTCACGCGGGAGCGCTCGTACCGGGTCCGCGGCCCGCTGTCCCGCCTCGAAGAGCGCCTGGACCCGCAGGCCTTCCTGCGCATCAACCGGTCGGAGATCGTGCGCCTCGCGGCCGTCGCGGAGGTCCAGCCGTGGTTTCGCGGCGACCATCGAGTGGTGATGGCCTCGGGCGAGGTGCTCTCCTGGAGCCGCCGCTATCGCGCGCGGCGACGCGGCGCCTTCGAGCTCGGCTGATCAGCGATTGACCGCGCGCAGCGCCGCTTCCGGGTAGCGGGGGCCGGCCGTGACCCCCGGCGGGGCGATGCGGTCGAGCTCCGCCAGCTCGCCGGTCGAGAGCTCGACGTCGACGGCGGCGACGTTCTCGGCGAGGCGCTCGGTGCTGCGGGTCCCGGGGATCGGCACGACGTGCTCGCCGCGGGAGAGGACCCAGGCGAGGGCGAGCTGCGCCGGGGTCACGCCGCGGCGCGAGGCGAAGCCCTCGAGGGCCTCGACCAGCTCCAGGTTCTTGGCGAAGTTCTCGCCCTGGAACCGGGGGTGGTTGCGGCGCCAGTCGCCGGGGGCGAGGTCCTCGGGGCTGCGGATCGCCCCGGTCAGGAAACCGCGGCCGAGCGGGCTGTAGGCGACGAAGGTGATGCCGAGCTCCCGGCACAGCGGCAGCAGCTCCTCCTCCGGGTCGCGCGACCACAGCGAGAGCTCGGTCTGCAGAGCGCTGATCGGATGCACCGCCTGGGCGCGCCGGACGGTGGCCGGCGCGGCCTCCGAGAGCCCGAGGTAGCGCACCTTCCCCTCCTCCACCAGCCGCGCCATCGCCCCGACGGTGTCCTCGATCGGCGTGTCGGGGTCGACCCGGTGCTGGTAGTAGAGGTCGATCGTGTCGATGCCCAGCCGGCGCAGGCTCCCCTCGCAGGCCAGCCGCACGTACTCCGGCGTGCCGTCGACGGCCAGGAAGCGACCGGCGGTGTCGCGCACGTTGCCGAACTTCGTGGCCACGATCGCCTCGTCCCGCCGCCCGCGCAGGGCCCGGCCGAGCAGCGCTTCGTTGAACCCCACGCCGTACATGTCCGCGGTGTCGAGCAGGGTCACGCCGAGATCCAGCGCCCGATGGATCACCCCGATCGACCGCTCGTCCGCCGCCGGCCCGTAGAAGTCCGACATCCCCATGCAGCCCAGGCCGATGGCGGAGAGCTCGAGATCGGTGCTGCCGAGGCGTCGTGTCTTCACTGGGGGCTCCTTCTCGGGGAGAGGGCGTTCGGTCCACCTCCCATGGTAGCCCGCCTCCGTACCGACGGCTGTGGCTACGGCTCCTCTTCGGCCGAGAGCGCGTCGCGCAGCGACGCGAAGTACTCGCGCGCCCCGGTGGGATCGGACCAGCCGCGCGCCTCTTCCACTTCGAGCGGCTCTCCGTTCAGGGCCTTCTCGATCAGCTCGGCGGTGAGGTGGACCGGATGGAGCGAGGTGAGCAGCCGGCCCCGGCGGTCGAAGAGATAGACGACGGGGATCCCCCAGGCGTTGAACGACGCGAAGCTGGCGAGCTCGGGGTCGAGCGCCACCGTCGTCCTGAGGGGATGCTCGGCGAGGAACGAGCGCACGAACGCTTCCGGCTCGTAGGTCACCGACAGGAATCGCACGCCGCGCCCGCCGAAGCGGGCCTGCAGCTCGTTGAGGTCGGGAAACGCCGCAACACACGGCTGACACCAGCTCGCCCAGAAGTCGACGACCACGAGGTCGCCCTCCAGCTCCTCCCAGGTAGGGATCTCGGCCCCATCGAGACGATGGAACGAGATCCCCGGCCTTTCTGCTCCGATTGCGAGAGGAGGGGAGTCACCGGGCTGGCCGGCGGCAGGAAGCACGGCGGCGAGAGACGCGAACACGGCGGCGACGACACGAGTCATGGACTACCTCCGCTCCTGTGGTTGGACGCGATAGGGAGTCGAGTGGTTTAGTCGCCGCAGTCGGACTCGGAATCCGCGCTGGTCGCGTACCGTATCCACAGCGGAGGAAGGCGTGGAGCGCAGCGAGTCGTCCGGGTGCTTGCTACAGCTGTTTCCCCGATTCACCGCCCTGGTGTCGGTGCTCGCGGCGCTCGTGGGGCTGGCACTGGCAGGCTGGTGGCTGCTCGGGCGCTGGGTCTCAGGCAGACTCGAGCGCTCGTTCGGGGAGCTGGAACGCCTCGCAGGCGGGTCGCTCGACCTGTCTCGCCTGGACCCACTCGAGGTGGCGGACGAGGAGAACGCGGCCTATTGGCTCCTGGCGGCGGGTGACGCCGTCGACTTGGGGGACGAGGAGCGAGCTCGCCTCGGCCAGCTCGGTCGACGCTCCTTGTCCGAATGGTCGGAGGAGGATCTCCGGGAGGCTCGGATCCTGAGCGATGCGGCAGCCGAGGCGCTGACCGATTTCGCCCGTGTAGAGAACACGACAGGTAGCGACCTCGGGGTCTCGTACACGGGAGAGGGGGTGACGGTGCCACCTCTGGTCCCGAGCCTCCAGGCCGGCAAACTGGCGTTGATTCGGGCTCGGCTGGCCCTCCGGGACGGCGACTACGAGGAGTACCGCAGGCTCAGCGGCTCGCTGGGGCGCGCCTCGGAAGCCCTCTGTGGGGAGTGGTGGGTCCCGTCGGCGGCGATCGGTGGGGCGTTCGCCCGCATGCAGGTGCACCTGGCCTACGATTTCGCCGAGCGTGAGACGCCCGACCAGTGGACGGCGGAGGTGTTGGCGCTGCAGCTGGCGGAGGACCCGTGTAGTGACGGCGTCGAGCGCGCGCTGATCGGAGAGGCTTCCCTGATGGTCGACTGGGCTCGACGAGAGTTCGGATCACTCGGCGCTCTCGGCCCTCTGGAGCGCCTTCGGGCAGCGCCTTTGAGCGTCTTTTGGGTCGTCCAGTGGGAGGGGTTTGCCGCGGCGGTCACGAGGTCGGGGTCGCGGAACTTCGTCGCCGCTCAAAGCCATGCGGAATGGGAGGCGAGCCTCGACTGGTGGAGCCGAACCTTCTCCGTTGGGTTCGTGCCGGATCTCGACCCGATCCTCGCCAAGGCGAAGGGCGAAAAGACGGCGAGGATTCTGGCGGCGACAGCTTCGGCGTGGCCTGCGCCTTGCCCCGGCCAACGAGCCATCGGAGGACCCCGCCCTCCCCGTCCCTTCGCCGGCGAACGTCCCGTCTTGAAGCGGAGAACAGGTTGGGTCGGGTCGCGGCTCCGGAAGTGAGAGAGCTGGCGGGAGCGCTACCCGAAGACCAGGACTGGCCGCCGATCGTCCGTTGGCGCATCCAGCTGGAGGCCGCGGGCGAGGGCAAGTCTCCAGTCGTCGGCGTCCGACCCTTCTCGAACAGCGGCAGGTACTCGCCGTAACCCTCCTCCTCGAGCTTGTCGACGGGGACGAAGCGGAGGGCGGCGGAGTTCATGCAGTAGCGCAGGCCGGTGGGGGCGGGGCCGTCGTCGAAGACGTGGCCGAGTGGGAGTCGCCGTGCTTGGGCGCACCTCGGTGCGGGTCGCGAAGAGCTTGCGGTCTTCGCGGGTGACGACGTTGTCGGGCTCCAGGGGCTTCCAGAAGGAGGGCCAGCCGGTGCCGGACTCGAACTTCGCGAGCGAGCTGAACAGGGGCTCGCCGGTCACGACGTCGACGTAGATGCCGGCCTCGTGGTTGTCCCAGTACTCGTTGCGGAAGGCGGGCTCGGTGCCCTCCTCCTGGGTGACCTTGTACTGCATCGGGGTGAGCCGCTCGCGCAGCTCCTCGTCGCTCGGCTTCATGTAGCGGGTCTCCATCTGGCCGGTCTGCTCTGCCATCGGCGTCTCCTTCTCGGCGGCCTCGGCCTTCGGCGCGCCGGACGGGCCGACGCAGGCCAGGATCGTCAGGGCGGTCGCGGCCCACAGGGTCGGGGAGATCGTGCGGGTGGAGTCTCGCATGTCGTCGTCCTTTCCGGGCGGCTCGGGCCGCTCGTCTCCTTCTACGGGGCCTCGCGGGCGACGGATTGGCGGGCTCGCGTCGCGCTCCGCCGGGCGCTAGGCTCGGCCGAGCCCCCCGAGGAGGTGCCATGGACGCCCAGAGTTACGCCACCCACCGCCGTCTGGTCCCGCTGTACCACTACGTCCTCACCGGCTTGATGCTGGTCCTCACGGTGGGAGCGGTCGTGGATCTCTATCGAGCCTGGCGGCGCGCCAGCGGCCGGCTGGAGGCCGCCGTGCTGCTCGGGCTCGTGGTGGCCGCCTGGCTGCTGCTCTACTTCGTGCGCATCTTCGCGCTCAAGGCGCAGGATCGTGCGATCCGGGCCGAGGAGACGATTCGCCACTTCGCCTTGACCGGCAAGCTCCCCGACGCCCGCCTGCGCGTACGGCAGTACGTTGCCCTGCGCTTCGCCTCCGACGCCGAGCTGCCGGCTCTGGCCCGGCGGGCGGCGGAGGAGGGCCTCTCCAACGACGCGATCAAGCGGGCGGTGACCGGCTGGCGGGCGGACCACTACCGGGTTTGAGACGGATCGGCGGCGAGCCGGAAGCCGTAGTCGTTGTATCGCCGATCGGGCGGGATCGAGGAGCGATGGGTGCAGGTCGACACCGGCACGTCGTGGCGCCAGGCCCCCCCGCGCGAGACCTTCCTGCGCCCCTCCGCCGGCCCCCGCGGATCGCGCAGCGGCGAGCTCGCGTAGTAGTCCGCGTCGAACCAGTCGGCGCACCACTCGTGGACGTTCTCGCCGAGGCCGAGGAGGCCCCACGGGTGAGAGGAGGGGTAGGCGTCGACGGGCTCCGGGCCCTCGGCCCAGCGCCGGTCGAAGTCCGGCAGGGTCTCCGGCGGCTCGTCGCCCCAGGGCCAGGCGACGTCGCGACCGGCGCGGGCGGCGCGCTCCCACTCGGCCTCGGTGGGAAGGCGCACCGGCTCGCCCCAACGCTCGGAGAGCCAGGCGCAGAAGGCCGTCGCGTCGTTCCAGGACGGACCGACCGCCGGCAGGCGCGGCCCGGCGAAGCGCGGCTCGTCCCAGAAGGGCGGCGCCGGGTGGCCGGTCGCGGCGAGGAAGGCCGCGTACTCGCTCCGGGTCACGGGCGCCCTCGCCAGCCGGAAGGCCGAGAGCAGGACGCGGTGCCGCGGATTCTCCGCGTCGCTCGGCCCGCCGCCCATCCACAGCTCGCCGGCGGGGATCTCGACCCAGTACCCCGCCGGTGCCGACTCGACCGTCACCCGTCCTCCAGCTCCACACCCAGCCCGTCCGCGACGCGGTTCACGTAGGCGTAGTAGGCGGCGACCTCGACGATCTCGAGCACGTCGCGGTCCGAGAAACCCGCGAGGCGCAGGGACTCCACGTCCCCGCGCTCCATGCCGCCCGGGGTGCGCGTGAGCTTCTCCACGAAGGCGAGCATCGAGCTGCGCCGCTCGTCGAGACCGGCGCGTCGCCAGTCTGCGGCGATCGCCTCCGCCAGGGCGTCGTCGGAGAGCAGCCGGCGGAGACCCCGCCGGTGATGCACCGTTCAGTAGTGGCAGCCGTTGAGCCTCGATACGGTCACCGCGATCATCTCGCGGTCGACCTTGCGCAGGGTCGGCGAGCCCGCCATGACGGCCCGGTAGAGGTCGAGATGAGCGGCCAGCCCCGCCGGGTGGAGCGAGTGGATCGAGAGAATGTGGTCGATCCGCCCGGTCTCGCGGTCCCGGGCGCGCTCGTAGAGCGCTCGCAGATCGTCGTCGGCGGCGTCCTCGGAGATGCTGTCGATCCAGGCCATCGCGTGGCTCCCGAGGCCGATTCTAGAGGCTCCCCACCCCGCGGCGCTGCACGGGACGACCCCGGGGACCGGGCGGCAAAGTACTGATGACGCTAGACTATGGAGTCCGTCACACTCGAGAGGCTTCGTCCTCGACACCGGTTCTCATGGCCCGCTCCCGCACCTTTGCGGCCTGCTCTCGCCACGGCGAGTCCATCGTGCGACCCTCCGCGCGACGCCAGGGCGGGTACACGCTGCTGCAGATCCTGGTCGTGCTCGGTGTCCGGCCTCATGGATCGCGCGCGCCCCTCCCTTCACCCACTGGGCGAATCGCTACCGTTTCGAGACCTTCATGGACCAGAGCGCGAGTCTCGCGACGCTGGGGCGCTCGACGGCGGTCCGGGCGGTGGGACGGGTCGTGATCGAGGTCGACGCGTCCACGTCCGGAGGTTCGGGCGTTCCTCGACCGCCACGGCCCGGCGGCCCGGGAACGGCTCGACGGCCTTCACGCCGGCGCCCGGCTTGGCGAGGGATCCACGGACTGGCTGCTCGGCAGGGTGCCCATCCCCGCGGGCATCGCGCCCTGGTGCCCTCGCCAAGGGCGAGAGGATTCGAGGGCCTGACGCAGCTCGCCGGGCGCAAGTGTCTGCATCGCAGAACGGGTCGATCGCCGACCTGGGTGCCTTTCGTTTCGGCGATCGCGGGGCAACTACCTCGAGCTGCGGGGCTCGCGCCGGCGACCGCGCGCACCAGGTGCGCAAGTACCACAAGCAATGGCCGAAGGCGGACGGTCCCAATTGGTACTCCCACGACGAGGGGCCGGCCTGGAGCGGGGTGGGGCGTCGCGCAGAAGGGGGGCCATGGCCTGCCCTGGGAGGGCCTTCAAGGTATCGGCACGTTGCCGATCCTCCTCCTCGCGGCGTGCTTGACGGCTCCGGTCGAGGTTCCGGCGGAGCTACGAGGGGACGTGGGCCACCGCCGATCCCCGCTTCGTCGGTCGCGGTGAAGATGAGCTTCGGGCTTCGAGGAGGTGACCTTCGAGCCTGGCGACGGGTCGCGCGCGTGGCACGCGGTCACCGCAGGCCGACGACCGAGCGCGAGGAGGGGCAGGTGGGCTGGATCGTCCGCTACGCCAACGAAGAGGGACAGAAAGACGACCTGTTCCGTCACCCTCTCGGCCGACGGCGCCAGCCTGGTGTCTCGATCGCTGGCCCGAGGTGACGTGGACACGGAAGGGACAGGGCCTCCGTGAGGCAGAACTGGCGCTCGCGCCGGGATTCACCCTGCCTGTCGCTCGTGGCCATCGCCCTGATCGGCGTGCCGGCGACTCTCGGCGGCATGCATCCCGTCCACCGCGTGGAACGGGCGAAGCTGGTGCGCGCAACGGGCGATCTGCGCTCCTGGAGGGCGAGATCGACGCGTTCATCGTCGAGCACGGCTCGCTGCCCACCCGCCTCGAAGACGTCGAGACCGTCGTTCCCTGACCCCTGGGGCCACGAGTACCATACCTGCCGTTCCAGGGGCAGGCTGGCAGGGCAAGGTGAGGCGCTGACCGCTTCCTGGTGCCGCTGAACTCGACCTATGACCTGTACAGCGTCGTGGGCCGGACGGCAGGAGAGCCGGCCAATTCCTGCCGCCGCCGGTGAGCTGGGACGGACGATCCGCGCCAACGACGGTTTCGCGGGTCGGGCGGCGGAGTTCTGATGCCGCCGCAGGCGGGCCCCGGCCGCTTCCTGGAAGCGCGTCGTCGTCCTCTTCCTGCTCGGCACCGCCGTGCCTCTGGCCGTGCTCGCCCTCCTCACTTCGTGGCGGCTTCACACCTTTCTCCAGGCGCAGCACCGAGCGCGCCTGACGGAGTCCGCCAAGACCTACGGCACGTCGACGTGGAGAGGCCTCAACGGTTGCCAGCGCGTCCTCGAGTCGCTGGCCGAGGACGTGGCGGCCGGTGTGGAGCTGGCCGCCGGCCGGCGCCGCCAGCTGGGCGAGTGGGTTCGAGCGGTCGAGCTGGAGATTCCGGAGCCCCCACGAGCTCCTCCCGGCCGAGGGCCTCGGACCTGCTCACGGACGCCTCGGCTGCACTGGTCGCCGACCGCCTGTCGCTCACGGCTCCTCTGGATCCCGAGCATCCGGAGGACGGGCGCCTCGTGGCTCGCCCGCGGGGCGACTACCCGCTGCGCGGGAGCTCGTCGGAGACCGTCTGGCCGACCGGGATGCACCCTGCCCTACTGAACGTCGACGGGCAGGTGGTCTTCTCGAGCTTCTCCGATCCGGAGGCCGTCAGATCGCCGGCCTCGCGACCGCCCCTCAGGCCGCGGGAGGAGCCCGGAGACTGATCGTCGTCATGAGCTCCCGGCGCCGAGCTCGTTCGCGGCGCGTCCCTTCTGTCGAGTCCCTCATGCTCGTGGTCGCCGCCTCCTTCCTGACGGTCGCCCTGGTCAGCATGCGGCGGATCCGTTTGAGCCTCGGATCCCCCCGAGCAGCTGTGATGCAAGGCCCAACGAATGGGCCGTCAGGAGTTCAGCGAAACGCTGCACATCGCGACCGGGGACGAGTTCGAGGAGATCGCCGACATCCTGAACGGCCTCTCCGGTCAGCTCGATCACCAGTTCACGCCCTCCTCGCGGGCCTGCACGAGATCGCGCAGGCGAGCCTGTTCGCTCAGGAAGACGCAGGCCTCGGCGCGAGCTGGCTCGAGGTCGCCGACCGGCCTACAAAGGCTCCGCAGCGCTGGTGGCCATCGCCTTGACCGAAGAAACGAAGCCCGGCCGGCACCGCGTTCTCACCCGCTCCGTCGACGGAGGAATTGCTCGATTCCGGGCAGGAGCTCCGATGCTCCAGGTTCCCCTCGACGGTCCCGGCGTGCAGACGCTCCACGGATGCGACCTGCGGGAGGTTTCCTCGCTCTTCCGATGAAGCGATCGCCCGGCCGCCGAATGGGTCGCGCTCCTGCCGCTGCGCACGGCCGCCGGCGCCTTCATGGCGTGATGGCTGTCGGTGGCGACGACGACGGTCCGACGAGGACTCCTCGGCCCTGCGCGAGCTCGCCAACCAGGTCGCGCTCGGGCTCAACGCCCGGCTGATCAGGGATCTCGCCGAGCTCTACGAGGGCACCTCACGGCGTTGGCCCGCGCCATCGACGCCAACTCGCCGTGGACCCTCGGCCACCCGGGCGCGTCACCTGCGGACGAGCCTTGCTCTCGGCCGCGCCTCTCGGGCTCGACGACGAGGCCCTGGAGGCGCTGAAGAGGGCGTCCTGCTCCACGACGTCGGCAAGCTGGGCCTTCCCACCGAGCTGCTCGACGCACCGCGCCCGCCTTCGCGGGAGGAGCGCGTCCCGATGCAGTCCCACGTGACCAAGGGCATGCGCATCCTGGAGCCGATTCCTGGCTTCGAGCGTGTCGCCGATCGTCGCGCAACACCACGAGGCCTTCGACGGCAGCGGCTACCCGAACGGTCTCTCTGGCACCGAGATCTCTCTCGAGGCCCGCATCCTGGCGGTCGCCGACACCTACGACGCCATCCGGTCCGACCGGCCCTACTGCAACGGCTGCTCGCTCGCGGAAGCCGAGATCCTCCGGGAGCAGGCCGGATGGCAGCTCGACCCCGACGTCGTGGAGGCCCTCATCGCCCACCTCGCCCGCAACGGCGAGAGCCCCGACTGAGCATCGGACGCCGCGCTCATCGCCGCCCAGGGAGCGGAGCAAAACGAGGAGGTCGTCCAAGTCGACGCAGCGACCGCCGAGGCAGACTCCGCCGAGCGGGCAGGTCGTCGAGCTCTTGCAGCGCTCGGCCTCGGGGCCGACGCAGGCGAAGGTGACGAAGCGCAGCGCGTCGGCGAAGACCCGCGCCCTGCACTCTTCTCCGTCCCGGCACAGGGAGGTGCACGCGTTCTCGGAGGTGCACACGCTGCACGGGTCGCAGTCCACCTCGGAGCGGCACTCGACCGCGCGGCAGGTGGCGTCGCGGCAGACCTGGCGCGGACCGCACTCGTCGTCCGAGACGCAGCGCACTTCCAGGCACTCCCCGTCGCGGCACACGCTCCCCGGCGCGCACTGCGCATCGTCGGAGCATCCGACGCAGGCGTTGCGGTCGCCGCAGGTGCGGCCCGGGCCGCAGTCCGCGTCGAGGACGCACTCGCCTCGCGAGCAGCGACCGAGCAGACAGGACATCCAGGGCGCGCATTCGTCGTCGGCGTTGCACGCGTCCCCTTCCGGAGGGCCGGGCTCGGTGCAGCGGCCGCTGCCGGCGGCGCAGACCTCCCGACCGAAGCAGTCGTTGGCCGCGTCGCAGGGTTTGGCATTGGCTGCGCAGTGGCCGGCGCCCTCGTCACAAGCGCAGCCGGGCCAGCCGGGGAACCAGGAACACCACCCTTCGACCGGACACTGGGCATCCGAGGTGCACGGGATCTCGCTGGTCACCTGGGGCGTGAGCTGGGCCCGGACGCCGGTGGCGGCGAGGACGATCGCCAGAGCGAGGGACAGCCGGACGGCACGACGTAGCGCTGCGCGAGCCATGCGAGGGCCTCCGCGGTCGACGACCGCACGGAAGAGGGGCCGGCTCCGGTGGGGAGCCGACCCCGGCGTCTCTGACAGAGAACGATGCGAGGATTCTAGCACCGGCGCGGCCGGTCCGCCCCGCAGGGCGGTGCTCGCTCCTGCCCGGACGGACGTGGCGGCCGGGGCCGCCGGGCGGCATGCTTGGGGGCGTGATCGCTCCCGCTTGCAGGCTGGTGCGCTCCCTTCCCGATCGCGAGGTCGCAGCTCGGGAACGCTTCCTCGAGCGCTACCCGGAGTACGTCGAGACCTTCCCTCTCGGCGAGCTGAGGGCGCGCGAGTTCGAACGCCTCGAACGGACCGGCTCGGTCTACCTCGACTACACCGGCGGCGGACTCTACGCGGCCTCGCAGGTCACGCTCCACGCGGGCCTTTTGCAGGACAGCGTGCTCGGGAACCCCCATTCGGGCAGCCCCGCCTCGGCTCTGTCGACTTGGCACGTCGAGGAGACGCGGCAGCGGGTTCTCGAGTTCTTCCGGGCCGACCCCGACGAATGGGTGGTGGTCTTCACGGCCAACGCGAGCCATGCGTTGAAGCTGGTCGGTGAGGCCTATCCGTTCGTCCCGGGCTCGCGGTTCCTGCTCACCTTCGACAACCACAACTCGGTCAACGGGATCCGCGAGTACGACCGGGCGCAGGGCGCCGACACGCGCTACGTGCCGATGCGATCCGACTCGCTGCGCGTGACCTGGGAGGATCTCGAGAGGGAGCTCGACGCGCCCGCCGCCGGAGCGCCCCGGCTCTTCGCGTTTCCGGCGCAATCGAACTTCTCGGGGGTCCAGCATCCGCTCGAGTGGATCGGCGAAGCACAGGAGCGCGGCTGGGACGTGCTCCTCGACGCGGCCGCGTACGTGCCGACCAACCGACTCGACCTCTCGCTCTGGCATCCCGACTACGTCGCCCTGTCCTTCTACAAGATGTTCGGCTACCCGACCGGCGTCGGCGCGTTGATCGCGCGGCGGCGGGCGCTCGAGAAGCTCCACCGGCCCTGGTTCGCCGGCGGCACCATCACCGTCGCCTCGGTGCAGGCCGACTCGTTCGTGCTCGCACCCGGCTCCGAGGGCTTCGAGGACGGCACCTTGAACTACGCCGCCGTGCCGGCGGTCAAGATCGGCCTCGATCTCCTCGACCGGATGGGAGTCGAGACCGTCCACACACGGGTTCGGAGCCTCACCGGTTGGCTCATCGAGGGCCTCCTCTCCCTGCGCCATGCCAACGGGCGGCCGTTGGTCCGCCTCTATGGACCGCGCGAGCAGGATGCCCGGGGCGCCACGATCGCGATCAACTTCCTCACCGCCGACGGCGCCGTCCTCGACCACGCCGTCGTCGAGGAAAAGGCGAGCGCCGAGGGGATCTCCCTGCGCACCGGCTGCTTCTGCAACCCGGGCGCCGGGGAGCTCGCCCTCGGTCTCCATCGCGCGGAGCTCGAGACCTGCTTCGGCCGCGCCGACTCGTGCAGCAGCTACGAGGCCTTCCGCACCTGTCTCGACCCGGCGGGCAGCGGCGCGGTCCGGATCTCGCTGGGCTGGGTTTCGAACCTCGCCGACGTCGAGCGTTTCCTCGACTTCGCGGCCGGCCTGGCGGTGTGAACGGCCGCTACTGCCCGACGAAGGGGACGACGTCGGCCGGGTAGTTGAAGTAGAGCCACCAACCCGACTGGGCCTGGAAGAGGTCGCGATCGTCGCCGGAGGCGCAGTTGCCGGCGCCTCCCGGGAAGAGGATCGACAGCGGTTGACCGCCGACCAGGGGGAAGGACGGGGGAAGGAGGATCGAGTCGGCGACGCTCTCGGACAGGAACCCGAGGAAGAGCCCGTCGGTCAGCGAGGAGACCGGCCCGGGAACGAACGCCGCGCCGGCCTGCGCCGCCTGCAGCTCGAAGCTCTGGTCGAAGAGGAGGAAGGGCACGACGGCGGGATCCGAGACGACGCACGGGGCGAACGGCGTCGTGATTCCGGGGCTGTAGCCGGAGGTCGTCCCGGCATGCGGTTGGAGGCAGGCGCCGGAGAGCGGCGAGGAGTAGGAGGTCGTCCGGGGTACGGGTGGAATCCGCCAGTCGCACACGGTGGAGCCGATCGGCTCGAGGCAGTCTCCGGGCCCGGGGTCGCGGCGCCGCCCGGCGGCCGCCGGGGCGAACGGTCGGAAGCCGAGAAGCACCGAGAGATCGAGGAGGCCGTCGCCGTCGTCGTCCGTGGTGACGAAGGTCTGCAGCTGCTCGTTGAGGCTCGGCACACCCGCCGGAGCGCTGTCGGTCACGTCCGTGCACCCGAACCCGGCGATGTCGACGAAGACGTGCGGATCGCGCAGATCGAGATCGGAGAAGCGGAAGACATCCGGAGCCGGCAGAGGCGGGACCCGCTGGTCCCAGGCCAGGGTGTTGCCGCTCTCGAACCCGTCGGAGGAGATCATCGAGCCGCTCGTTTGATCGGTCTCGGCCGCGGCGGGCGGCGTCGGCCCGATCACCGACAGGGCGAGGAGCACGAGGAGGGCCATGCGCTGAACGTCCATGGCAGACCCTTACGGTAGCATGCGGATCAGGCTTCGGCAGTTCGACGGGGAGGTCGCGATGGGCAAGGTGAAGAAGACCCTGGGAGTCGGTGCGCTCGCCGTACTTCTGGCTCTGGGTGCGTTCCTGATCCCGACGCTCTGGGGCAAGCCGTGGTCGATCGACCACTTCTACGCCCGCGTCTTCGGCGTCTTCGCGCTGCGTCATCCGATGATGCTCTCCTCGATGCGGCTGCTCGAGCCGATGGGGCTCGACTTCCACAACGACGACCTCGACGACTTCTCGAGCGAGTTCACGGAGAAGGAGGCGCGGTGGACCGAGAAGCAGCTCGACGTGCTGCGTCGCTACGACCGCGGCGAGCTGACCGGTGAGGCGGCGCTCTCCTACGACGTGCTGGAGTGGTTCCTGGTCGACGCGGTCGAGGGGAATCGCTGGCTCTACCACGACTATCCCGTCAACCAGTTGGGGGGCATCCAGAGCGGCCTGCCCGACTTCATGATCAACACCCACCACCTGGAGTCCGAGGCCGACGCGGAGAACTACATCGAACGAGTCGCCGGGTTCGGCCGAGCCTTCGACCAGGTTCTCGAAGGTCTCGCACGACGCGAGGAGATGGGCGTCGTCCCGCCCCGGTTCGTCATCGATCACGTCCTCACCCAGATGAAGGAGCTCATCGCGCCGGCGCCACGCGAGACGGTGCTCTTCACCCACTTCGCCGAGCAGACGGCCGCGATGGAGCAAATGCCCGCCGCTCGGCGCGAGCAGCTCCTCGACGAGCTGGCGACGACGATCGAGGGTACGGTGGTGCCCGCATACGAGAAGCTGATCGACTTCTTCGAACGGCAGCGCGGCGTGGCGACGACGGACGACGGGGTCTGGAAGCTCCCCGACGGCGATCGCTACTACGCCTGGGCGCTCAGGCACCACACGACCACCGATCTCTCGGCCGACGAGATCCACCGTCTCGGCCTCGCCGAGGTCGAGAGGATCCAGGCCGAGATGCGGGAGATCCTCGGCGCCGAGGGCTACCCGATCGACGACCTCGGCGCGACGCTGCAGCAGCTCAACCGTGAGGAACGCTTCCTCTACCCCGACACGGACGCCGGGCGCGAGAGCATCCTCGCCGACTATCAGTCGATCATCGACGAGGTCGACGCCGGCATCGGCGATCTCTTCCACGTGCGGCCCTCGGTGGGCGTGCGGGTGCGCAGGGTTCCCGAGTTCCGCCAGGCGACGGCTCCCGGCGCCTACTACGACGCGCCACCCTTCGACGGCTCGAGGCCCGGGACCTTCTGGGTCAATCTGCGCAGCGTCGAGGAGATTCCCCGCTTCGGCATGCGCACCCTCGCCTACCACGAAGCCATTCCCGGCCACCACTTCCAGATCGGCATCGCGCAGGAGCTCCAGGGCGTTCCGTTCTTCCGTCGGGTCATCCCGTTCACCGCCTATACCGAGGGCTGGGCGCTCTACGCGGAGAAGCTGGCGGCCGAGCACGGCTTCGAGGACGATCCGTACGACCGCCTGGGCTACCTGACCGGGCAGATCTTCCGCGCCGTGCGCCTGGTGGTCGACACGGGGATCCACTCCGAGCGCTGGACGCGCGAGGAAGCGATCGACTACATGCTCGCGCAGACCGGCATGCCGCGCACCGACGTGGTGGCCGAGATCGAGCGCTACATCGTCGACCCGGGGCAGGCGTGCGCGTACAAGGTCGGTCAGCTGAAGATCCTGGAGCTGCGCGAGAGGGCGCGAGCGGCCTTGGGCGGGCGTTTCGACCTCGCCGCGTTCCACGACGTCGTGCTCACCCACGGCGCCGTGCCGCTGTCGATCCTTGAGCGATTGGTCGACGACTGGATCGAACGGACCCGGAATGGACGATAGCCTCCAGGGCTTTCCCGTCGTCTGCCCCTGGTGCGGAGAGACGGTGGAGGTCTTCTTCGAGCCCGACGTCGCGGGCGAGCTGGTCGTCGACTGCGAGGTCTGCTGCCGGCCGTGGAGCGTGACGCTCGGGCGCGATCGCGACGGCGACCGCTCGATCCGCGTCGAACGGGCCGACTGAGCGCCTCAGGTCGGCTTGGTTCCGAAGAGGCGGTCCCCGGCATCGCCGAGGCCGGGCAGGATGTAGCCCTTCTCGTTGAGACGCTCGTCGAGGGCGGCCACCCAGACCTCGCAGTCCGGATGGGCGCGCTCCAGGGCCTCGACGCCTTCGGGCGCCGCGATCAGGAAGAGGGCGCGAATGGAGGCCGGTCGCGCCCGCTTCAGGAAGTCGACCGCGGCCACCGCCGTGCCGCCCGTGGCGAGCATGGGATCGACGAGCAGGACCGTCGAGCCGCCGGCCCGAGGCGCCACGTTGTCGTAGTAGGGGTGGGGCTCCAGGGTCTCCTCGTCGCGGCGCATGCCGAGCACCGAGACCGAGGCCCCGGGGAGCTGGTGGAGCACGCCCGGCAACATTCCCAGCCCCGCCCGCAGCACCGGTGCCACGGTGATCGCCGTCGGCTCGATGTGGGGGACGTCGAGCGGACCGATCCAGGTCTCCACGCGGCGCGTGCCGGTGGCGAGATCCCGGCAGGCCTCGTAGGCGAGCAGCCCGGCCAGCTCGCCGACCACTTCGCTGAACAGCTTGCTGCCGGTGGCGCCGTCGCGCAGGAGCCCCACCTTGTGACGGACGAACGGGTGGTCGAGGACGTGAGCGGTCATGATGCGGGAATTATCTCCCGTCGGCGCGCCGGTTGGCCTCGCGCGCTCCGGAGGGTATCGTCCTCCGCGGAGGTGACGCCATGAACGGACGGACGGTGAAGAGCTTCCCTCGCGGGGCCCGCCGGATCGCGGTGTGGACGGCCGGGTGCCTGCTGGCGGGCGCCGTCGGCGCCGACGGACCGATCGCACCGCTGCTCGAAGGCCTGGGAGACCACCACCACCCGATCAGCAGCGAGAGCGAACGGGCCCGGACCTTCTTCGATCAGGGTCTGATGCTGGCCTTCGGCTTCAACCACGCCGAGGCCGAGCGCTCCTTCCGCGAGGCGGCTCGCGTCGATCCGGAGTGCGCGATCTGCTGGTGGGGTGTTGCCTGGGTGCTCGGCCCCAACATCAACCTCCCCATGCTGCCGGAGGCCGTCGACCCGGCGTGGGAGGCGACGCAGCGGGCCCGCGCCCTCGCGCCGCACGCCTCCGCAGCGGAGCGGGCCTACATCGAGGCCCTGGCCTCGCGCTACGCCGAGAGCCCGCCGGAGGATCGCACGCCGCTCGATCGTGCCTTCGCCGACGCCATGCGCGAGGTGGTGGCCGCCTACCCGGACGACCTCGACGCGGCGACGATCTTCGCCGAGTCGATGATGGATCTGGCGCCGTGGAACTACTGGACTCCGGAGGGCGAGCCGAAGCCCGAGACGGCGGAGCTGATCGGCGTCCTGGAGGACGTGATGGCGCGGGCTCCGGATCACCCGGGGGCCAACCACCTCTACATCCACGCGGTAGAGGCCCGCTACCCCGAGCGCGGCGAGGCGGCCGCCGACCGCCTGCGCGGCCTGGTTCCGGGCGCCGGTCACCTGGTGCACATGCCGTCGCACATCTACATCCGCGTCGGGCGCTACCACGAGGCCGCCGAAGTGAACTTCGACGCCGACCGGGCGGACGAGCGCTACGTGGCCCAGTGCCACGCGCAGGGCATCTATCCCCTCGCCTACCACTCCCACAACGTCCACTTCATCTGGGCCTCGACGGCGATGGAGGGGCGCTCGCAGGACGCGCTCGACGCCGCCCGCAAGCTCGCCCTACGCCACCGCGAGCAGCACGACATGATGGTGACGCCCGACTGGGTCACGCTGCAGTACTACTACTCGATGCCGCTCTTCTCGATGGTGCGCTTCGGGATGTGGGACGAGCTCCTGGCGGAGCCGCCGCCCGCCGAGGACCTCGTCTACACGACCGCCGTCTGGCACTACGCGCGCGGCATGGCCCTGACCCGCCGGGGCGACCTCGAGGCGGCCGCCCGGGAGCTCGACCGGCTGGCCGGCTTCGCCGCCGACCCCGCCATGGAGGAGCTCTCGATCTGGGGGATCAACAGCTTCGCCCACGTCTTCCGTATCGCCCGCGAGGTCCTGGCCGGCGAGATGGCCGCGGCGCGCGGCGAGTGGGACGAAGCGGTGGCGCGACTCGAGGAGGGAGTGTTCCAGGAGGAGGCCCTCATCTACCAGGAGCCCACCGACTGGTACTTCCCGGTGCGGCAGGCCCTGGGCGCCGTGCTCCTGGCAGCCGGCCGTCCGGAGGAGGCCGAGCGCGTCTACCGTGAGGACCTGGAGCGGAACCCGGGCAACGGCTGGTCTCTTTTCGGGCTGGCTCGCAGTCTCGAGGCTCAGGGACGGGACGCCGCGGAGGCCGAGGGACGCTTTCGCGAGGCGTGGCGTCATGCCGACGTGGCGCTGACGGCGTCGCGCTTCTGAACGCGGTCTGGAAAAGAGGCGCGCCCGAGGGCGCGCCGGAGTGCCTGCATGGACGGACCCTGAACGGGCGGGAGGTTGCTCAGGGCATCGGGGCGGCGGGAAGCGGCGCCGCGTGCCGACGCTCGATGCGAGGCCAGGTGACCGCGCCGCGGGGGCGGGAGGTCGAGAGGTCGATGGCGAGCGCGGCGGCCGCGCGGGCCGCGAAACTGAGGCGTTCAGGCAGGTCGCTCACGTCGTGTCCCTCGAGTCCGCTGCGGAGCGGTCCCGAAGAGCGTAGGCCGGGCCCGCCGACGAGGGGATGTCGGGGAGGCGACGATGTCGTGACGGCGGGCGTCGCCTATCCGCTCGCCCGCACCGCGAGCTCCCGCGGCAGGAGGGCGGCGTAGAGGAAGCGGTGCACGGGGACGGGCATCTCCAAAGCCTCCGCCAGCCGCACGACGGCGCCCGTCTGGGCTTCGAGCTCGGACGGGCGTCCCTCCATCAGGTCGCGCTGCATCGAGGCGGTGACGTCGGCGGGAAGCGAGCCGTAGAAGGCGAGGGCTCGCTCCAGGGCGTCCTCGCGCACCGGGATCTCCTGTCGCCGGGCGAGGTCCTGGATCTCCCGCATCGCTGCGATCAGGAGCTGGCGGCTCTCGGGGCAGGAGCGCACGACACCGGCAGGAACCGCCGTCACGGCGCCGACCGCGCTGGTGGCGGCGATGAAGAGGAACTTCTCCCACAGCGCCGCGCGGGTCGACGGCGGCACGACCGCGTCGATCCCCGCGTCCTCGAAGGCGGCCAGCAACCGTTCGACGCGCTCGCTGGGCCGGTCGTCGAGCTCGCCGAAGACGACGGTGGGCGAGACGCCGAAGTGGTCGATCACGGCGGGTGCCTCCTGCTTGGCGACGATCCGGCACAGGCCGCCCAGGACCCGCTCTCTTCCGAGAGCCGCGGCGAGCTGCTCCGGCGCCTCGACGCCGTTGCCGAGGTAGACGGCGAAGCCGTCGGGTGCCAGCAGCCCGGCGATCCTCTCCGCCGCGCCGGGGACCTGCCACGCCTTCACGCAGACGAGGACGCACTCGACTGCGGCCGGAGCGTCGCCGCCGTCGGAAGCCCGGACGGGGTGGACGGTGAAATCCCCTCCGATGCTCCGCACCCGCAGCCCGTCGGCGCGCAGGGCGGCCAGCGTCGCGCCGCGAGCGATGAAGAGGACGTCCTCGCCGCCGGCGGCCAGCTTGCCGCCGAAATAGCCGCCGACCGCACCGACTCCGAAGATCGCGAACCGCATTACGCTTCCTCCAGCAGGTCCGCCAGGGTCGCGAGATCCGGCACCTCGAGGTCGGGAAGGCCGTCCGCCGGCGGGGTGGCCCCGGAGCCCGCCCGCCCGGAGCGGCGGTTCACCCACACGGTCGAAAACCCCAGGGCGCGGGCCGGGACGATGTCGTGGAAGAGGCTCTGCGCGACGTGCAGGATCCCCCTCACCGGCACTCCGGAGCGCCGCAGGGCCTCCTCGAAGTGCGCAGGGCGCGGCTTGTAGGCGTGCACCTGCTGCGCGGTGATCAGCAGGTCGAGATCGATGCCGAGCTTCGGCGCGGTGGACGCGAAGAGGTCGTCGTCGATGTTCGAGAGAACGCCGAGCTTGCGGCTCGAGCCGAGCCGGCGCAGCGACTCCACCGTGTCGGGGAAGACCGGCCAACCGTCGATCGAGTCGGCGAGCGCCGCACGTTCCTCCGCCGACGGCTCGAACCCGAGCTCGCGTGCCAGGCCGTCCACGACCCGGGCGAGAACCTCGCGATAGGGAAGCCACGGGCCCTCCTGCAAGGGACTCTCGAGGGCGGCGTACAGGGAGAGGATCTCCTCGTCGGAGCGCTGCGCGCCGTGGCGGGCCAGCACCGGGCGCAGAGCCCCGGTGATTCCCGCCTCCCAGTCGACCAGCGTGCCGTAGCAGTCGAAGGTCAGGAGCTGGAAGCTCGCCAGGTCCACGATCCCGTCAGCCCGCCAGCAGCTCGCCCTCGAGCACCGTCACGGCGCGGCCGCCGACCTCGACGCGGCGCCCCTTGTCGCGGACGAGGACTCGCCCGCCCCGTGCCGACGCCTGCAGGCCGACCATCTCGTCCTTGCCCAGGCGAGCGCGCCAGAAGGGGGCCAGGGTGCAGTGGGCGGAGCCGGTGACCGGGTCCTCGTCGATCCCTACGGCGGGCGCGAAGTAGCGGGAGACGAAGTCGAAGCCCTCGGTGTGCGCCGCGGCGGTGACGATGACGCCCTGGGCCTCGAGAGAGGCCAGCGCGCGGATGTCGGGCTCGAGGGAGACGACCTGCTCCTCTCGGGGCAGAAGCACCAGGAAGTTCTCGCGGGTGCGGCCCACCCAGCGGATGTCGGCGGCGAGCGCGTCGGTCAGCGCTTGCGGGGCTTCCGTCTCCTCGGCGGGCTGTGACGGCAGGTCGAGGGTGATGTTCCGGCCGCTCCTGGTCGCCGTGAGCGGCCCGCTGCGCGTGAGGAAGCGGAGGCTCTGACCGACCGAGGCGCGACGCGTTTCCCAGGCGACGTGAGCCGTCGCCAGGGTGGCGTGACCGCACAGGGCCACTTCGACGGCAGGTGTGAACCAGCGCAGCTCGAAGCCGTTGTGCGAAGGCCAGAAGAAGGCCGTCTCCGAGAGGTTCATCTCCGCGGCCACCGCCTGCATCCACTCCGCCGATCGGGCCGAGGGGAGGGGACAGACCGCGGCCGGGTTGCCCGAGAAGGGCTGATCGGTGAAGGCGTCGACCTGGTAGATCTTCACGGCAGGGCTCCGGGGGGCCAGTCTAGCTCCGCCCCGTGGTGCCGTCGAGGAAGGCTCCACGTTCCCGCTCCGGGGCGATCGAGGCGCGCAGGGCCCGGAAGGGAACGGCCAGCGCCACGGCCCGGGCGACGACGTAGACGATGAAGGCGATCCACAGCCCCCGGTTGCCGCGGCCGAGCGCCAGCAGCCGCCAGGCGACGAGGAAGACGGCGAGGGAGGCGATGGAGGCGTTGCGCATCGCCCGGGTGCGCGTGGCGCCGATGAAGATGCCGTCCAGCTGGAAGGCGGGAAAGGAGAGGAGCACGTAGACCGCGGCGAAGGGCAGGTAGTGCGTCGCGGTGCCGCGGACGGCCGGCAGGTCGGTGAGCTCGGCGATCAGGGCCGGTCCGAGCAACCACACGGCACCGGCGAGCAGCGCCGCCGTCGTCGCCGCCAGCTCGCTGGAGCGTCGGGTCGCGGCGTCGAAGAGGTCCACCCGGCGACCGCCGACGGCCTCGCCGACCAGCGACTCGGTGGCGAAGGCGAAGCCGTCGAGGAAGAACGCGGTGAAGGAGACGAGCTGGAGGAGCACGTGGTTGGCCGCCAACGTCACGTCTCCGTAGCGCGCTCCCTGGTTGGTGAACCAGGCGAAGCCGAGCATCAGGAAGATGGTGCGCACCATGATGTCGGCGTTGACGCGCACGGTGCCGAGGAGTTTGGCCGTATCGCGCAGACGTTCGGGCGGCCAGAAGGGCTCCCCGTCCCGGCGTCGCTCGCGCAGCAAGCCGAGGAGCAGCCAGAGTCCGAAGCCGAGGGCCGTCCACTCGGACAGGGCGGTGCCCAGGGCGATACCGCGGGCGCCCCAGCCGAGCACGCCGGCGAAGAGGACGTCCAGCGCCATGTTCAAGCCGTTGAGGAAGAGCTGGACGGCGAGGAGGCGGCGTGTCGCGCCGAGGCCGATCAGGGCGCCGTTGACGGCGAACGTGGCGAGGGTCGCCGGCGCTCCCCAGACTCGTGTGAGCAGGTAGGCGCGGGTGATCGTCTCGACTCCAGCGCTGGCGTCGAGCAGGGCGAGGGCGAGCCGTGCGATGGGCCGCTGCAGCAGCAGGATGAGAAGACCCAGCGCGGCCCCCGCGAGGAGAGCCCGGCCCACGGCGGCGCGCACCTCCGCCTGGTCGCCGGCGCCGGAGGCCTGGGCGGCGAGGCCGGTCGTGCCCATGCGCAGGAAACCGAAGCTCCAGTAGACGAAGGAGAAGACGAGCGCGCCCAGGGCGATGGCCCCCAGCGCCTCGACCGTTCCCGTGCGACCGATGACCGCCGTATCGACCAGCCCGAGCAGCGGCACGGCGCAGTTGGCGAGCACGATCGGCCAGGCCAGACGCGCGATGCGCGCCCGGCCGGGCAGGTCCCCGCCCGCTGCCTTCTCACGTCCCACGGGTGCCGATTCTGCGCCGCGTGCGCCCGGTCAGTCGAGGAGCGAGAGAACCTCGTCGACCTGCTGCCAGCCCACCCGCATCAGGAACGTGTTGTTGCGACCGTAGGACTTGGCGCCCAGCAGGAAGAACCCCGGCTCCGGATTGACCAGCGTGTCGACGCCGTGGCTCTCCTGGTCGAGGCAGTCTGCGGCCTCGCCGCCGGCGGCGAGCAGCGCCGCCGAGAGGTTCATCGGCCCGCTGGTCGCGTAGCACTCGTGAACCTGGAGCTGGCGATAGAGGCCGGCGTCTCCGACGTAGCCGGTCAGCGAGAGCACGCGATCGACCTCGATCTCGCGGGTCGACCCGTCGTGCGAGCGCAGCGTCACGGCGATCCTCTCGCCCGCCGGGCGCAGCGCCTCGACCACCACACCCCAGACGGGCTCGACGCCCGAGCCGTCGGACTCCACGGCCGAGCGGGCCCGGGTGGTGAGGCGCGCCCGCTCGGGCAACGGGTCGTCCGGGTCGACCGACCAGGAGGGCGCGGGGCGGCGCAAGGCCCAGACCACCCGGGTGCCGTCGTGCTCGGCCGCGAGCTCGGCGAGCGCCACGGCCGCGGTCTGCGCCGAGTGGCCGCCGCCGAGCAGCAGGATCTCGCGGCCCGCCCATTCCGCGGCCTCGGAGGCGACGTCGGGAATCGTGCGGACGATGCGTCCGTCGAGAGCCCGCTCGCCGGGGGCGGGGATGCCGCCGTCGCCGAGCGCGTTGGGATTGGAGTAGGTGCCGGTGCAGTCGAGCACCACGTCCGCCCGCTCCACCCGCTCGTGGCCCTCGGCGTCGGCGATCAGCAACCGAAAGGGGCGACGCCCGCGCTCCTCGGAGGAGATCTCCTCGTGCTTGAGCAGGCCCTCGCGGCCGACCGAGACGACGCGCGTCCCCAGACGCAGGTGGGGGGCCAGGGCGGGCAGCGCCGCCAGCGGCGCGAAGACCCGCTCCACCAGCTCGTCGCCGCTCGGGCAGGCGCCGTCGTCCGGGACGTCGTGTCCGGCGCCCTCGAGGGCGGCGCGCATGCGCGGCGAGACGTCGAGGCTCCACGGCGAGAAGAGGCGCACGTGACCCCAGGCGCGCACGTGCGCGGCCACCTCGTCGGCCTGCTCGTAGAGGGTGAACGGAAGACCTCTCTCGGCCGCCGCCAGGGCGGCTTCGAGGCCGGTCGGGCCGGCACCCAGGATGGCGAGTCGGGGTTTGGACATCGGTGCTCCTCCTCAGAAACGTGAAGCGGCCCGCTCGCGAGCCGGCAGGATCTCCAGGCACGTCGTCCACCATCCGGTCTCGATGGTCTCGACGAACTCGGGCGGCAGACCCTCGGCGCGCATCTCCGCGGCCAGGGCCCCGTGGTCGTAGGGAAGCGGTACGAGGTCGACTCCCAGGGCGCCGCCTCGCATCTCGAGAAGGGCGTACCAGACGTGAGTCGCGCCATCGTTGGCGGGACGGCCGATCACACCCACGTTGACGACGTCACGACCGGACTCCAGACGGCGGTGCCAGTGGAGGCCGGTGTGCGTGCACAGCAGGCCGTCGGCTCTCTCGCGGTCGAGGACGGCTTCGAGGAACGGCGCCGGGCTGGTCGAGGCGAAGAGGAACTCGTTGATGCGCCGCGGCGAGCCGTGCACGAGGAGCAGCTCGCGGCTCCCGACCCGGATGCGTCGCCGCCGCGGCAGGCGGCCCATCCACTCCTTGAGCTCCGGCGAGCAGCTCTCGGCGGTGTAGCGGTACGAGAGAGCCGCGAAGTGGTTGTCGCGCGGATCGGTGTAGCCGCAGTTGCAGTCTTCGGCGCCACCGGCCAGCGACTCCTCGTAGTTGCCCTGGATCGTCCGAGCTCCGCCTTGTTCCAGCAGCGGCCGGACCTTCTCCGGCGAGGGACCGAAGCCGCCGAGGTCGCCGAGACAGTAGACGGCCTCGGCACCGCGCTGGCGGGCGTCGTCGAGCAGCGCCTCGAGGGCGTGGTGGTTGCTGTAGACGCCGCCGAAGACCGCCACCCGACTCCACGGGCCTTCGACCTCGACGTCGTCGGCCACCGGCTCGAGATAGCGGACGATCTCCCGCTCGCGCGCGGCGGGATCGAGCGCGCGTCCGCTCTCCCGGGCCGCGCGGTGGAACCGTTCGAGCGGTACCCGCCGTTCTCCCCAGGTCGCCGTGCCGCGGTGCGCGGTCAGGCGGTCGTCGTCGCTCCTGGGAGGGCCTTGGCTCATGGGGTGGCGAGGAGAATAGCGGAGCCCGCGGCCCGCTTCTCACCTGGTACGGAGGCGGAGCCCCGTCGGCTCACTCGCGCCGGCTCGCGACGTCGAGCGGCAGGATCAGGGTGGCGATGCATCCGCTGGTGCCGGGGCGGTTCTCCACCCTGAGCTCGGCGTCGTGGGCGTCGGCGATCTGGCGGCAGAGGACCAGGCCGATGCCGGAGCCCCCGGGCTTGGTGGTGAAGAAGGGGACGAAGAGGTTGGCCGACTCCGGGAGACCCGGGCCGTCGTCCGCCACCTCGAGGATCGCCCGACCTCCGTCGAGACGCCACGCCACGGTGACCTCGCCGCCCGCTGCGCTGACGGCGTCGACGGCGTTGCCCAGCAGGTTGATCAGGAGTTGCTCGAGCTGGCCGCGGTCCGCCTCGACCACGATCTCGGGGCCCGGGACGAGGCGGGCCTCGAGGCGGTCCTCCAGTGCGGTCACGTCGCGCACGAGGGACGACAGGGACACCGGCTCGAAGCGGGGCGGCGGCAGCCGGGCGAGCCGGGCGTAGGAGGCGACGAAGCGCGACACGGCGCGGGACCGCTGCTCGATCACCTCCAGACCCCGGCGCAGGTCCTCCCGGGTCTCGTCGGCGGGCTCCTCCGGTACCAACTCCCGCAGGGTCGAGGCCATCGACTGGATCGGCGTCAACGAGTTGTTGAGCTCGTGCCCGAGGACGCGGATGAGCCTCTGCCAGGCGAGCCTCTCCTCCTCGCGCAGCGCCTTCGACAGGTCGGCCACGACCAGCAGGTGGTGGGGCGCGCCGCCCTCGCGGAAGCGGCCCCGGCGCACTTCCCAGCGGCCGCCGGCTCCGGCGAAGGAGCGCTCCACGGTGCGTCGGGCCGGTCCCTCCAGCAGGTCCGCCAGACCGAGTCGCTCGGCGCGTTGGCCGAGCAGCCTCTCCGCGTCCTGTCCGAGCAGCCGCTCGCCCGCACGGTTGACCTGTCGCATGCGCCCGCCGGGGTCGAAGGTGAAGACCGCGAGATCGATCTCGGCCATCATCTTGCGCACCAGGGCCGCCGCCTCGAGGGCGCCGAGACGCTGTTCCTGCAGCCGGCCCGCCAGTTGGTGCAGCTCGCCGTGGATCGCTCCCAGAGCGCCGGTCTCATGACCGGCTCGGGCACGGATGGAGTAGTCCCCCGTGCGCAGGGTCTCGAGCAGGTTGGCCAGGGTGCGTAGCGGCCGCACCACCTGCGCTCGCAGGGCCAGTCCGAGGAGGATCCAGAGCGCCGCCAGGAGCGCGGTCGCGCTCCAGCGCACCAGGGAGCCGTGGTCACCGATCCAGAGGAGCGCCCCGGCGGCCGCCGTCGCCGGCAGGGCGAGCGCCATCGCGAGAGCGCCGCTGCGGCCTTCCAGGCCCAGGGAGCGGCGGCGCGGCGGCTTCGGATCCACGGGAGTCCTAGTCGAGCTCGTGCTTGTCGAGCCGCCTGTAGAGGGCGCTGCGCGAGAGGCCCAGCTCCTCGGCGGCCTGGCTGACGTTGCCGCCGTGACGTTCGAGGGCCGCACGCACCAGCAACCGCTCCGCCTCCTCGAGGGTCAGCCCGATGAGTCCCGCCGGATCGGTGGGCCGGCGCTCGCCCTCGAGGCCGAGGTCGGCGGTGTTGACCCGCTCGCCGCGCGCCAGCAGCACGGCCCGCTCGACCGCGTGCTCGAGCTCGCGCACGTTGCCCGGCCACCGGTGACGCCGCAGCGCGTCGAGCGCCGCCGCCTCGAAACCGGAGACGTGACGGCCGTAGCGCCGGGCGTGGCGTTCCAGGAACCGGGAGGCGAGCGGCTCGATGTCGTCGAGCCTCTCGCGCAGGGGCGGCAGGCGGATCTCGACCGTCTTGAGGCGATAGAGCAGGTCCTGGCGGAACCGGCCCTCGCTCACGGCGGTCTCGAGGTCGGTATTGGTGGCGGAGAGCACGCGCACGTCGGTATGGCGCGTCTTCGAGGACCCGAGACGCTCGAAGCGCCCGGTCTCCACCACCCGCAGGAGCTTCTGCTGCTGGGACGGGGGGACGTTGCCGATCTCGTCGAGGAAGAGCGTGCCGCCGTCGGCGAGCTCGAAGCGTCCGGCGCGATCCTCCTTCGCGTCGGTGAAGGCGCCGCGCACGTGACCGAAGAGCTCGCTCTCGAAGACGCTGGCCGCCAGGCCGCCCACGTCGACCGTCACCAGGGGCCGCTCGGCGCGGTCGGAGACGGCGTGGAGGGCGAGCGCGACGAGGGTCTTGCCGGTGCCGTTCTCGCCGGTGATCAGCACGCCGGCCTCCGACGGGCCGACCCGCTCGATCATCTCGAGCACGGTGTGCATGGCCTTCGACTCGGCGACGATCTCCGGCACTGCGCCGCCGGAGAGGGCGGCTTCCAGGCGCTCGCCCTTGCGCACGGCGCGGCCGAGCTCGACCTGGGTGCGCAGAACGCTCAGCAGCCGGGCGTTCTCCCACGGCTTCTCGACGAAGTCGCGGGCGCCGCGGCGTACGGCCTCGACGGCGAGCTCGATCGACGCCCAGGCCGTCATCACCACCACCGGTAGGGCGGCGTCCAGTCGTTTCAGGTCCGCCAGCAGGTCGAGACCCTCGGCCCCCGACGTGGTGTCGGTGGCGTAGTTGAGGTCCATCAGAACGACATCGAAATCGCCTTGCTCGACCGCCTCCAGCACCTCGCGCGGAGACGTCGCGGCGACGATGTCGTAGCCCTCCCGCTTGAGCAGGAGGCGCAGGGCCTCGAGGACGTCCGCCTGGTCGTCGGCCGTCAGGATCCGGGGTCGGCGCTCGACCATTCCGGGCAACCTATCAGGGCTCGCGCCGGATCCAGCCGTCGTGGAGCTCGACGGTGCGGCCGCCGTAGCCGGCCCACTCCTCGTCGTGGGTGACCTGGATGATCGTCGTGCCCTCCTCGTTGAGGCGCCGCAGAAGGTCCATGATCGAGCGCCCCTGATCGCGGTGCAGGCTGCCGGTCGGCTCGTCGGCGAGGATGAGCCGCGGCGACGCGATGACGGCGCGGGCCACCGCCACCAGCTGCTGCTGGCCGCCGGAGAGCTGTCCCGGGAAGAGGTCCTTCTTGCCCACGATGGAGAACCGGTCGAGGGCGTCGGCGACCAGAGCCTGACGCTCGGAGCGCTTGACGTCCCTGTAGGAGAGCGGCAGCTCGAGGTTCTCGGCCACCGTGAGGTCGTCCAGGAGGTGGTACTGCTGGAAGACGAAGCCGATGTTCTCCTTGTTCAGCGCGTTGCGCTCCTTGACCTTCAGGGCATGCACCGCGTGGTCGAGGAAACCGTACTCGCCGTCGAACTCTCCGTCGAGCATGCCGAGGATGGCGAGCAGGGTCGACTTGCCGGCGCCGGAGGGACCCATGACGGTGACGAACTCCCCCTCGTCGATGTCGAGGTCGATCTGCCGCAGCACCCAGGTTCGTCCCCCGCGATAGGGATACGACTTCTCGACTCCCCGCAGCTCGATCAGAGCCATGCCCCTCAGTCTCCCTTGAGAGCGGTCACCGGGTCGATCCGGGTCGCGCGCCAGGCGGGCACCAGACAGGCCGCGAGCGCCGCGCCGCCCAGCAGGGCGAGCGTGGTGCCGAAGACTCCCGGCTCGAGACCGCCCACTTCGGTCAGGGCGCTGGAGAGGTACCGCGCCAAACCCCAGGCGCCGAGGCTGCCGAGCGCGCCTCCGAGGGCGATCAGCCGTACGCCCTCGCCGAGGACGCGGCCGAGGATGCGCCGGCGGTCGCTCCCCAGGGCCACGCGCACGCCGATCTCGTTGCGGCGCCGGGTCACCGCCTGGGCCATCGCCGCGTAGACGCCGACGACGGCCACCAGCAGGCCGAGGCCGGCGAAGAGCCCGGTGAGCGTGGCCGCGCTCTGCTGCTGCGCCAGCGCCTCGGAGTGGAGCTCGAGGGCGGTGGCCTGGTGGAAGAGCGGCAGGTCCGGATCGACGCCGGCGACGGCCGCGCGGATCGACGCGGCGGCGGTCGTGGCACCCGGCGCCAGACGCGCCACCAAGGTGGCCTCGAGCGAGTCCGCGCCGTCCAGCGATTGGTCCATGGGTAGATAGAGCGTCCCCTCCGCTTCGTCGTAGGCCTCGCGCAGGTCCGCCACCACCCCGACCACGGTGAGCCAGGCCGCCCCGTCGCTCTCGCGCGCGTTGCTCAGCCGGAAGCGCTTCCCGACCGCCTCGTCCCCGGGCCAGAAGCGCTCCGCCATCGAGCGGCTGACGACGGCGACCGGCACCGTCCCTTCGCGGTCGCTCGGCGTGAGAAGGCGACCGCGCAGCAGGGCGAGGTCCATGGTCTGCAGCAGGCGCGGTGACACGGCGCGGCGGTTGACCAGCCGCCGTTCGCCGGGCAGCGGCGTCTCGCCCTCGAGCTCGATTCCCGAGAGCGTGTTGCCGTCGTTGCTCGGGAAGATCGAGGTCACGCCGGCCGAGCGGACCTCGGCGGCGCGCTGCGTGGCCTCGACGACGCGCTCCCAGAGGCGACCACGCTCGGCCGGCTCGTCGTAGCGCTCCTCGTCCAGGCTGAGCCGGAAGGTGAGCAGCTCGTCTGCGGGATATCCCAGGTCGAGGTCGTGCAGGCGGCGGAAGTCGTGGAGCATCAGCCCGGCGCCGGTGAGCAGTGAGAGCGACAGGGCGATCTCGCCGACGACCAGCCAGCGGCCGAGGGCGAGCGACCCGCGGTCCGCGCCTCCCGAGCGGCCGGCGGCGAGCGCGGTCTTGGGGTCGCTCCCGGCCAGACGCAGGGACGGCAGGGCGCCGAAGAGCAGGCTCGCGAGCACCGAGGCGGCGAGCGTGAAGGCGACGACGCGCAGATCGAGAGGAACGCCGTCGACGACCTCGACCGCCAGGTCGCCGGGGAGGAGCGGCTCCAGCAGCGGTGCCGCCACGGCGGCGAGGGCGAGGCCGAGCGCGCCTCCGGCCAGGCCCAGCAGCAGACTCTCGGTCAGCAGTTGGCGCACCTGGCGCCAGCGGTCGGCGCCGAGGCTGGCCCGGATGGCCAGCTCCCGGCGGCGGGCGGCCGAGCGCGCCACCAGGAGGTTGGCGACGTTGGCGCAGACGATCAGGAGCAGGAAGCCGACTGCCGCTGCCAGCGCCACGACCTTGCCCTCTTCGCCGTGGGTGATCTCCTCGCGCAGCGGTGTCGCGGTGTAGTGGAGGCCCTCCACCCGGTCCGGGATCTCGCGCCGGGCGGCCTCGGTGACGAGGTCGAGGTCGGCGGCGAGCGCCGCCGCGTCGACGCCCGGAGCCAGGCGCGCGGGGATGTTGAAGGCCCAGGGGCCGCGCACGTCGCGCTCGGGATCGAGGGGGAACCAGAGCTCGGCCTCGTAGGGATAGGTGAGGCCCGGCGGCATGACGCCGACGACGGTGAAGAGCTCGCCGTCCAGGCGCAGCGTGCGTCCGACGATGCCGCGATCGGCGCCGAAGCGCTCGCGCCACATGCCGTCGGAGAGCAGGAGGACGCCGCTTCCCCGGCCCTGCCGTTCCTCCTCGGCGGTGAAGTCGCGGCCGAGCGCCGGGGCGATGCCGAGAGCCTCGCTCCAGCCGTCGGTCACGCCGATGCCGGCGACGCGCTCCGGCCCGGCGTCCGTCGTCATCGTCAGGCTGGTGTAGAGCTGGCCGGCGATGGAGGCGAAGGACCGGGCGTTGCGGCGAAAGAACTGGAACGCCTCGGTTCCCGGCGCCAGGCCGACCGATTCATCGGCAGGGGAGAGTTGAATGCGCACGATCCGCCCCTCGTCGGCGAAGGGGAGCGGCCGGAAGAGGGCGGCGTTGACCACCCCGAAGATCGCCACGTTGGCGCCGATGCCCAGGGCCAGGGTGAGGACGATCGCCGCCGAGAGCACCGGGTTGCGGCGCAGCGTGCGCAGGGCGTAGCGCAGGTTCCAGAGGGTCTCGTGCATCCGTCGCTACCTCCTCACTCCGAGCGCAGGGCGTCCATGGGGTCGATGCGGGCGGCGCGGCGCACCGGAATCCACGCGGCCAGCAGGGCGGCCAGCGCCAGCCCTGCGGGGGCGAAGGCGAAGCTCACCGGGTCGTGGGTCTCGATGCCGAAGAGCAGCCCGCGCAGGAGCAGGGCGGCGGGCCAGGCCAGGCCGAGACCGACGGCGAGCCCGAGAGCGACGAGAGCGGAGACGTCCCCGAGAACGGCACGGCCGACATCGCCCGCCGTCGCTCCCAAGGCGAACCGCACTCCGATCTCCCGCCTCCGCTCAGCGACGCCGAGGGCGACGACGCCGAAGAGGCCGATCGCCGCCATCCCGAGCACGATGCCCGCCAGGACCGTGAGCACGAGGCTCGGCAGCCGGTGGCGCTCCGTGGCGCGACGCAGCAGGACGTCGCCGGTCGCGAGGTCGAAGAGCGCCTGGTCGGGGTCGACTTCGCGGGCCGCCTCGGCCACCTGTCCCGCGTCGACCCGACCACCCTCCCCCGCCACGATCAGCGAGACGTAGGTCATCGGGAACTGGGTGTACGGGAAGTACATGGCCGGTGTGGGCGCCACGTCGAGGCCGTACTGGCGCACGTCCTCGACGAGGCCGACCACCTCCCTCCAGGGATTCTCCTCCCCGGGGTCGGCGGGCAGCTGGATCCGCCTCCCGATCGGGTCCTCTCCGGGCCAGATCTGCTCGGCGAGGGAGCGGCTGACCAGGGCCACCGGCGGGGTCGATTCCCGGTCGGTCGGCTCGATGCCGCGGCCGCGCAGGACCTGGATCCCCATCACCTCGAGGTAGCCGGGGCTGACCGCGTAGCGGTCCGGCTGGGGCTCGTCGCCGTCGGGGAACTCGCGGTCCTCGACCTCGATGGAGGCGCGGTCGAAGTTCTCGCCGAGCGGCAGGACGCTGGTGACGGCCGCCGAGCGCACTCCCGGCAGGGCGTCGACGCGCTCGAGCAGCGCGTCGAAGAAGGCGATCCGCGACGCCGGTTCCGCGTAGGCGGAGTAGGGCAGCCAGACCCCCGCGGTCAGCTTGTCGCCGACGTCGAAGCCGGGATCGACGGACTGGAGCCGCCACAGACTGCGCAGGGTCAATCCGGAGCCCACCAACAAGACCGCCGCCGCGGCCACTTCGGTCACGACCAGGGCTCGACGGGCGCCACGGCCGGCGATGCGGGCTCCTCCCGCCAGCGCCGCGGCGGGATCCGTACGCGCCGCCTGCCAGGCGGGTAGCAGCCCCATGAGCGTCGCGGCGAGAGCGGTCACGCCGACCGCGAAGAGGAAGACGGCGGGGTCGAGCGAGGTGCGATCGAGAAGCGGGAAGCGTTCCCCCAGGCCTCGCAGGAGGACCAGGCCGAGGCGGGCGAGAGCGAGCCCCCCGGCGGCGCCGGCGAGCGCCAGGAGACCGCTCTCGAGCACGAGGAGCCGGGCCAGCCGGCCGCGCGAGGCGCCCAGCGCCGTGCGCACCGCGAGCTCCCCCTGACGGGGCGCCATGCGGGCCAGGATCAGATGGGCCACGTTGGCGCAGGCCACGAGCAGCACCAGCGCCACCGCCGTCATCAACACCAGTAGCGCCTGGCGATAACCGGCCACGGCGTCGGCCTGCAGGGCGGCGACGCGCAGGCAGACGCCGGCGCTGTCCTCCGGGTACTCGGCGGCGAGCCGAGCGGCCACGACCTCCACCGCGCTCTGGGCCTCGGCGCGGCCCACCCCCGGCAGCAGGCGGGCGATCGCACGCACGTGACGCGAGCCCCGGCTGTCGTTGTCGTAGCTCTCGGCCAGGGGCCGATAGAGATCCGGCGGGTGGTCCATCAGACTCGAAGGCAGGGCCGCGAAGTCAGCCGGCAGGATGCCGACCACCTGGTGGTCCCGCAGGTTCACCCGGATCGTCGAGCCGACGATCGAAGGATCGGCGCCGAAGCGGCGCACCCACAGTCCGTGGGTGAGCACGACGACGTCGTCGCGATCCTCCAGCTGTTCCTCGGGCACGAACAGCCGCCCGCGCTCCGCCTCGACGCCGAGAACCCGGAAGAAGGCATCGGAAACGAGTCCGCCGACCAACCGCTCGCTCGAGTCGTCGACCGAGAGCAGAGGCCGGTACTCGGTGAAGGTGGCCACGTCGGCGAAGACCTCGGTGCCGGCGCGGTAGTCCTCGATCTCGGTCACCGAGACCTGGCTGCGCTCGACGCTGCCGATGTCCCGAGCTCCCCACAGCACGACCAGCCGATCGCTCTCCGGGTACGGCAACGGGCGCACCAACGAGGCGTGGACGGCACTGAAGAGCAGCGTGCAGCCGCCGATGCCGAGCGCCAATGTGGCGACGGCGGCGAAGGTGAAGCCGGGGCTGCGGGCGAGCGTGCGCAGAGCGCGGCGGAGATCGGTCATGTCAGTGTCCCCGTGGTTCAGGTTTCGCGGAGCGCATCCGTCGGGTCGACGTGAGCCGCCTCCCGAGCCGGCCTCCAACCAGCCAGGAGAGCGACGGCGACCATGAGCAAGGGCGCTCCGGCACAGGCGAGCGGGTCGGTCGGCGAGATCTCGAACAGGAGAGGCGCGAGCTGCGACGCGGCGACGACACCGAGGAGGGCGCCGCCGAGCGCACCCATCGCGGTGGCGGCTCCCACGGGCGCGAGCGCCGTCCGCGCGAGGGTGCCGCGCCGGGCGCCGAGAGCGGCGCGGATCCCCATCTCACGGCGGCGGGCGGCGGTCGTGAAGGCGGTCACGGAGTAGATCCCGGTCACCGCCAGCACGGTGGCGAGCAGGGCCAGGCCGCCGAGCCACGCCGCGCGCTGCCGATCGAGCGCGGTGGCATTCGCGACGTGGTCGCTCAGGGTCGCCACGCCGTCGAGCGGTAGACCGGGACGGAGCCTCTCGACCGACCGGCCCAGGGGGGCGATCAGCGAGCGGGGGTCGCCCTGCGTCCTGATCGAGAGGGTCATCGCCGACCGGAACATCCGATAGAGACGCGGGTATGGAAGGTAGAGAACGGACCGCGTGCCGCTGCGGAGCTCGCCCGAGAGCACGTCCCCGACGATGCCGACGACGCGCCACTGCGGCCCTTCCGGCCCGAGAGCCAGGGTCTCGCCCAGTGCCGGTCGACCGGGGAAGAGCCGAGCGGCGAGGGATTCGCTGACCACGACCTCGTCGGCATCGCCGCCCGGAAGGCGGCCGGTCAGGAGCGGCACGCCCAGGGTCCGGAAGTAGTCCGCGCCGACGAGGTTGAAGGTCACCGGGTAGCGCTCGCCTGCGATCAGGACACCGACGGCGTCCGTTTCGGCCTCCAGCGGGAGGTGCGACGACAGGCCCACGGACTCGACTTGCGGGAGAGCTTCGAGGGAGCCGACGAGCTCGCCCCAGAAGGCTCGGCCCGCGTCCTCCTCGACGCCTTCCAAGCCGAGATCGATGGAAGCCGTCAGCACGCCGTCGGGGGAGAAGCCCGGATCGATCGCCTCCAGTCGCCAGAGGCTGCGGGCCAGCAGGAGAACGACCAGCAGCAGGCCGACCCCGAGCGCCGCCTGGGCGCCGACGAAGGCGAGGAGACCGCCTTGTCGAGGGATCGACCGAAGGGCGTCGGCCTGGGCCAGAGGACGGAGCCTGCGGGTGTGCCAGGCCGTGGGCAGCGCGATGGTGAGAGTGGCGACCAGGAGCAGTGCCGCGGCGGCGATCAGGATCCTGAGGTCGATCTGCGGCGTGACGTCGACGGCCAGAGGGAGGCGTAGCGACGCCAGAGCCGGCAGAAGGGCCCGCGCGATCACGAGACCGAGGGCCACACCGGCTCCGGAGAGCATCAGGCCCTCGCACGCGGTACCGAGCAAGAGGCGGCCGCGAGTCGCGCCCAGCGAGAGGCGCATCTCGAGCTCGCGGCGACGGCGCAGGAGATGGACCAGGAGGAGATTGGCGACGTTGACGCACGCGATGGCCAAGACTCCCCCGACGACGAGTGCGATGAGGGCCGCGTGACGCGCGACGGAGGCGCGGTCTCCGGGTGGAAGCGCCGCGCTTCGTTGCGCTACGAGCATGGCCGCGCGGCGGGCGAACGGCGAGTCGCCTTCCGGATCCTCGGCCTGGAGAGCGGAGGCGATGCGTCCGACATCGGTCCGCGCCGTCTCGAGAGAGACTCCCGGTGCCAGGCGTCCGACCACCTGGAAGATGCGCCAGCCGGGCTCCTCCAGGGCCTGGTCGCCCATCCCGGGGAGAATCGCTTCCAGCCTGCCGACGGGGATCCAGACGTCCGGCCGGACGTCGAGGCTCGTGCCGCGGAAGCCGCTTTCCACGACCCCCCGGATCACGTAGGTCGCGCCGTTGAAGCGGACCCAGCGACCGATCACGTCCGGATCGGCGCCGAATCGGGAGCTCCAGAAGGCGGTGGAGAGGACGATCTCGCGCTCGGAGCCCGAGACCCCGGCCTCGAACAACCCTCCCGCCGACGGACGCACGCCCAGGAGGGAGAAGTAGTCGTCGCTGACCGCCTGAGCCCGGACGCGGCTCCCGATCCCCCCGGCGGAGAGGTGGCCCCACCCGGAGCGGTAGACGGCCACTCCCGACAGCGTCTGCGTGCGGTCCCGGTAGGCGAGGAAGTCGGGGTAGGAGGTCGGGCCGTAGGGGTCCCGGTCGGTGCCGTGGAAGAGGCGTACCAGCCGATCGGGCTCGCGCACTCCGGGGACCTCGCGGAACAGGAGCGCGTCGAAGTACGAGAAGGACGCGAGGCAGGCACCCGCCGCCAGGGCGAGAACCGCCACCAGCGGCGCGGTTCGTCGCGGTCGGCGCGCCAAGCGCTTCGCCGCGGCAGAGAGCTCGGCGCGCAGCATCAACCGACCTCGAACCCGCTTTCCTCGAGCTCGCGCTCGGCCTCGCTGGCGCCCTCCTCCTCCTCGATGATGCGGCCGTCGAAGAGGTGGATGGTGCGGCGGGCGTGGCGGGCCCAACGCGGATCGTGGGTGACCATGCAAATGGTGGCCCCCTCCGCGTGGAGCTCGGAGAGGAGGTCCATGACGACCTCGCCGTTGCGCGAATCGAGGTTGCCGGTGGGCTCGTCGGCGAGGAGGATCGAGGGCTTGCCCACGACCGCCCGGGCGACGGCGACGCGCTGCTGCTGTCCACCGGAGAGCTGGGTCGGGTAGTGCTTCATGCGATGCGCCATGCCCACGCGTTCGAGCGCCTCGTGGACCCGGTCGCGCCGTTCGGAGGAGGGGGTGCCGCGGTAGACCAGAGGCAGCTCGACGTTCTCGAACACCGTCAGGTCACCGATCAGGTTGAAGGCCTGGAAGACGAAGCCGATCTCGCGGTTGCGGATGCGGGCGCGCTCGGAGAACGAGAGGTTGGCCACCTGGGTGCCGTTGAGCCAGTACTCGCCGTCGGTCGGCGTGTCGAGCAGGCCGAGGATGGAGAGCAGCGTCGTCTTGCCGCAGCCGGAGGGACCGGCGATCGAGACGTAGTCGCCGCGCTCGATCTCGAGGTGGATGCTCGAGAGGGCGTGGGTCTCCACCTCGTCGGTGAAGAAGACCTTCTTCAGGTCGTTCAATCGGATCAGGGAGTCGTTCGACATGGTGTCTCCTCGGCTGCGGCGTTCGTTTCCGACGAGGTGCTCAATCCAGACGGATGCGGTCGAAGCCGTCCCAGGCCCCGGCGTCCGAGAGGATCACCCGGTCGCCCTCCTCGAGGCCTTCGACGATCTCGATCGTGTTCACCGAGGCGCGACCCAGGCGCACGGTGGTGCGCGTGGCGGTTTCGCCGTCGGGGGAGAGCTTGAAGAGGGTGATGGTGGAGTCGGCCTGGCCGTACGCCGGCCGGCCCACGTAGAGGGCGTCCTCGAGTCGCTCGATGAGGATGGTGCCGTCGACGGAGAGATCGGGGCGGGCACCGCTCGGCAGCGCGCCGGTCAACTCGATCTCGACGGTGACGGTGCCGTTCTGGACCGCGGGGTCGATGCGTCGCACCCGCCCGGGCACCACGCCGTTGCGCGTGTCGACGTCGACCCTCTGGTCGAGGGCCACGTCCTTGGCCTGGGTCTCGGGGATGCGCAGCTCGGCCATCAGGTGATCGGGGCGCGCGACGCGCGCCAGGTTGGCCCCGGACTGGACGCGCTCGCCGACCTCGACCTCGATCTGCTGCAGGACGCCGCCGATGCCGGCGACGACGTCGAGCGACTCCGCCTGTCGGCGGCGCAACTCGGCCAGCAGACGCGCCTGCTCGACCCGCGCGCGCTCGGCGGCCAGCTGCGCCTCGTTGGACTCGCCGGTCTTGGCGACGCGCTGCGTCTCGATCTCCAGCCGGTGGGCCAGCTGGTCGCGGCGCAGCTCGGCCCTGCGGCGCTCGATCTCGGGCACCAGGCCCTCGGCGGCGAGCTGCTCCTGCGCCTCGGCGTCGAGCTGTGCCGACTGGTGGTCGGACTCGATCGCGGCCAGCGAGGACTCGAGGCTGAGGCGCTCGCTCTCGAGTCGTGCCGCCAGGTCCTGGAGATCGGCCTCGGCCGCCCGCAGGTTGGTCTCCGCCTCCAGGGCGTCGCGCTCGACCTCGGGGTTGGAGAGCTCGAGGACGACGGTGTCCGGCTCGACCCTGGCGCCGGGCCGTTCGACGATGCGGTCGACGCGGGCGTCGACGACGGCGGCGACCCAGACGATCTCCTCGGGCACCAGCACGCCCGGTCCCCTCACCTGGCGCAGCATCTCCCCCCGGCGCACGGTGTCGACGAAGACGCTCTCGCGCTCGACGGTCGGTGCCGCCGGCTCGAGGCGCGAGAGCCCGATGGTGACGAGGGCGAGCGCCGCCACGCCGGCGGCCGCCCAGCCGATGCGGCGGCGGCGCTTGCGTTGGGCGAGCTCGGGGCGGTGGATGTCCATCGCGGGCCCCTAGCGCAAAGGCGGTGCCAGCCCGGCGCCGGCGGCGACCGGCCTCGCGACGCGGAGCCGCGGCCGGTCGGGGCAGCGGTCGGGCGCTTCGACCCTGTCCGCTTCCGGGACGGCCAGTCCCGAGGCCGGGCAGGCGGCGGAGCGGCGGAGCCACCGCTGATACGATCGCCCAGCCCTTCCGGCGCCGGCCGTCTCGCTTCGCATGCCGCCTCGATTGATCAGCCTGCTCGGCCTGTTCACCATGGTGCTGCTCGCCTGGTCGATGAGCTCGCACAAGCGGAAGGTGTCGTTGCGGCTCGTGGTCGGCGGCATGGCGTTGCAGCTCGTCTTCGCCGTGCTCGTGCTCAAGACGGCGCCGGGGCAGCAGCTCTTCCTCTGGCTCGGCGAGTTCTTCAACCACGTCCTGGGATACGTCGACCAGGGCGCTTCGTTCCTCTTCGACGTCCATCCGCAGGAGGGAGACCCGGCCTTCCCGCCGGCTTTCCTCCTGCTGCGCTCCTTCGCCTTCGGCGTGCTGCCGACGATCGTCTTCTTCTCCTCCCTGATGGCGATCCTCTACCACCTGGGGGTGATGCAGAAGGTGGTCGAGCTCTTCGCCCGCGTCATGCAGCGGGTGCTGGGCACCTCCGGGGCCGAGAGCCTGTCGGCGGCGGCCAACATCTTCGTCGGGCAGACGGAGGCGCCGCTCGTCATCCGTCCCTACATCGCGTCGATGACCCTCTCCGAGCTCAACGCCGTGATGGTCGGCGGCTTCGCCACCATCGCCGGTGGCGTGCTCGCGGCCTACGTGCGCATGGGGATCAGCGCCGGCCACCTGATCACCGCGTCGGTGATCTCGGCGCCCGCCGCCCTGATGATCGCCAAGGTGATGCAGCCGGAGACCGAGCAGCCGAGGACGCTCGGCCACGTCAAGCTCGACGTCGAGCGCGACACCGTGAACGTCATCGAGGCCACCGCGGCGGGGGCGACGCAGGGGCTCTCCCTGGCGCTCAACGTGGGGGCCATGCTCCTCGTGTTCGTGGCGCTGATCGCCCTGCTCAACGGCATCGTCGGGTGGTTCGGCGGGCTCTTCGGCTTCACCGAGGCGAGCGCCTGGACGCTCCAGAAGGGCCTCGGCTGGGTCTTCTCGCCACTCGCCTGGCTGATGGGCATTCCGTGGGCCGAGGCGCGCCTGGCCGGGCAGCTGCTCGGCATCAAGACCGTCGTGAACGAGTTCGTCGCCTTCGCCGAGCTCGGGCGGATCCTCTCCGACTCGCCCTCGTCGTTGACCGGGGCGACGGCCGTCCACCTCTCCGAACGGAGCGTCGTCATCTTGACCTACGCCATGGCCGGTTTCGCCAACTTCTCCTCCATCGGCATCCAGCTGGGCGGGATCGGCGGCATCGCCCCGGAGCGCCGCGCCGACCTCGCCCGCCTCGGCCTGCGCGCCATGATCGGGGGCACGCTCGCCGCCTTCATGACCGCCTGCGTGGCGGGGCTGCTGATCTAGCCATGGGACGGATCACGGCATCGCGTGCGGCGCTGGCCTCCACGCTCCTGTGGCCCGCCCTCTTCCCGCCTCCGGGCGGGGCCCAGGAGGTGACTCTGCGGTTCCGGCCCGAGCCCGGGACGGCGCTCGTCATCCGCCAGGAGACGCGGCAGGACGGCGTGGTCGATCTCGGGCCGATGGGGACGCAGCAGTTCCTGTCCGAGATGACCCTCGAGTCGGCGATGCGGGTCCTGGACGGGACGTCCGCCGGCGGCCGGAGGCTGGAGCAGAGCGTCGAGCGCGTCGCCATGACCGTGCGGCAGGGGGCGCAGGAGATCCTCTCGGTCGATACCGCGGAGGCGGGGCCGGCCGACGCCGCGAGCGAGCCGTTCGTCGCCATGGTCGGGAACGCCTTCGTGGTCGAGATCGACGAGCGCGGCCGCCCGGTGGCGGTCGAGGGTGCCGATCGGCTCTTCTCGAATCTGAAGGCCGAGGGCGAAGAGGGCCGCAAGGCCGCTGCGCTCGTGCGCCAGGCCTTCAGCGACGAGGCGCTCCTGCAGATGATGCAGAGCGCCCTCCCCGCCTTTCCCGAGGGGCCGATCACGCCGGGCTCGGAGTGGAGCCAGCGCCAGGAGATCCAGAACGCCATGCTCGGCACGATCGTCGTCGATCGGGACTTCACCTTCCAGGGCGTGGAGGAGGCGGCCGGTGAGGAGTGCGCCCGCCTGGCGGTCGCCTTGGCCGTCGACATGGACTTCAACGCCCTGCTCGGCCGGCTATCGAGCCAGATGGGCAACGGCATGAAGGCCACCGCGGACATGGCCCCCATCGAGACCACCGGCTCGATGTGCATCGCCCTCGCCGACGGGGTCACGCTCTCCTCCGAGCTCGCCCCGGAGGTGAGCCTGACCATGCGCTTCGCCGCCGCGGACCAGCAGCCGGTCAAGATGAAGATGGCCCTGAAGCAGACGGTCCTCCAGACCGCGACCCGCAAGACGCTCGACTGACCCGCCCCTCCCTTTTGTCGTCTCGACCGGAGGGAAACCTCAACGCAGGCGACCGCAGTCGCTGTGCTCGAAACGACAAGGATGTGTCGTCTCGACCGGAGGGAGAGACCTCAACGCAGGCGCTCGCACTCCTGCGCGGGACCGTGTGAAGCGCCCTCACCTTGATCGGGCACCTGCCGCTTCACCCGGGCCGGTGGGGGCCCGCAAGGTCTCGAGCTGAGGTTTCTCGCTGCGCTCGAAACGACAATGGGGGGGCGGCCCGGGCTACCGCAGCCCCGCGGGCGTGACCAGGCGCTCGACCCAGGCGAGCGCGAGGTCGACGAGGACGGCGAGGAGGGCGGCGGGGAGGGCGCCGGAGAGGATGAGGTGGGTGTCGGCGAGCTGCAGGCCGGTGACGATCGGCTCGCCGAGGCCGCCGGCGCCGATGAAGGCGGCGAGGGTGGCGGTGCCGACGGTGAGGACCGCCGCGGTGCGCACGCCGGCCAGGATCACCGGCGCGGCGAGCGGCAGGCGCACCTGGAGCAGGACCTGGGCCGGGCTCATGCCGAGCGCGGTGGCCGATTCGACGGCTTCCGGGTCGGCGTCGCGCACCCCGGTGTAGGTGTTGCGCAACACCGGGAAGAGCGAGTAGATCCACAGCGCCACGATCGCCGGCACGGCCCCGACGCCGAGCAGCGGGATCATGAAGGCGAGCAGGGCGATCGAGGGGATCGTCTGGGTGACGCCCACGGCCCGGATCACGGGCTCGGCGAGCCGCCGGCGGCGCTCGAGCGCCAGACCGCGGGGAACGGCGCCCAGGAGGCCGAGCGCCAGGGCGCTCGCCGCGAGCCGCAGGTGCTCGAGGGTGCGCCGCCACAGCGGCAGGCGCTCGCCCCACAGGAACTCCCAGAAGCCGCGGCGAGGCCCGGTCTCCTCGCGCTCGGCGTCTCGCTCCGGAGCGAGGCCGATCGAGGCCAGCGCGTCGGCGGCCACCGCCTCGGTCGCCTCGCCGCCTTCCTGCAGGCGCAGGTTGAAGCCGCGCATCGCGTCCTCGTCGAGCGAGCCGGCCAGCAGCGCCAGGGTCGAGCCGACCTCGGGGTGGGCGCGCAGCACCTCTCCACGCGCCAGCAGCGCCGCCTCGTAGGACGGGAAGAACCCCCGATCGTCCTCGAGCACGACGAGGTCCGCCCCCGCCAACCGCCCGTCCGTGGTGTAGACGTCCAGGGCGTCGATGCGCCCGGCCTCGGCCGCGGCGTACTTGAGCGCCTGCTGCAGAGGCCGCACCTCGGCGA
>JAWKHP010000026.1:0-44319 GCA_041394745.1 Thermoanaerobaculia bacterium
GGCACCCGGACGCCGTCGTCCTCCAGGTCTTCCCGTACAACGACCTGTGCAACAACTCCCTGGGTCTGGCCGACACCTGCTCCCGGCTCGACGAGCACCGCCCGTACTTCGTGCTCGACGGCGACGGGCGGCTGCGGCTCACCTGGCTCCACCCGTTCAGGGCGCGGGCCCGGCGCACGCTGCGCCTCTTCGGTTTGGCGGAGAACCTGGAGCTCTGGAGGGGCCTGGTCGTCGAGGGTGAGACCGAGGCGGAGTTCGGCCGGCGCTCCGAGGACTGGGCCACCGCCAACGCCAGGGCGCGCGGCCTCGAGCTCTCGGGGAACCTCTACGCCCTGATGCCCGAGGCCGGCCAGCCGGAGCCGGTGCGCGCCGGCTGGCACGTGACGGAGGCGCTGCTCGCCGCTTTCGACGACGAGCTCTCCGCCCGCGGGATCCGGCTCGCGGTGGTGGTGATCCCGTTCGTGCGCACGGTGACCGAGGGCTGGGAGTACTTCCGTCGGTACCACCGGGCACCGCTGGAGGCCGGCTACGACACCGGCCGGGTGGAGTCCTTCCTCGCCGGTCGCGGCGTGCCCACCCTCTCCATGCGCGAGCGTCTGCTCGCCGGCGAGACCCCTCCGGCCCAGTCGTTCAACCGGCGCAATCTGCACCTCAGCCAGCTCGGGCACCGGCAGGTGGCGGAGTGGATCGAGCGGCTCCTCGTCGAGGAGGGCTGGCTGCCCGCGGGCGCCCCGATCCCGGCGGTATAGTGCGCCGGTCGCGGCAGGTTCCGGCCGTCGAGGAAAGGAGGCTCCATCGATGTCCATTCGAGAATTCGCGCGCCACCACTACCGGCACTTCAACGCCGCCACGCTGGTGGAGGCGTCGGAGGCGTGGGTGGCGCACCTCGCGGCGGGCAACCGGATGCTGCTCACCCTGGCCGGGGCGATGAGCACGGCCGAGCTCGGCGTCTCCGTGGCGGAGCTCATCCGGCGGGAGAAGATCCACGCCATCTGCTGCACGGGGGCGAACCTCGAAGAGGACCTCTTCAACCTCGTCGCCCACGACGACTACCGCCGCATTCCGGAGTGGCGCAACCTGACTCCGCAGCGCGAGAAGGAGCTGGAGCGGGCCGGCCTCAACCGCGTGACCGACACCTGCATCCCGGAGACCACGGCGTTCCGACGCCTCGAGGGGCCGATCGTCGAGCTCTGGAAGGCGGCCGAGGCGGCCGGTGAGCGCCGCTTCCCCCACGAGTACGCCTACGAGATCGTGCGCTCGGGCGTGCTCTCCGAGCACTACGAGATCGACCCGAAGGACTCGTGGCTCGTCGCCGCCGCCGAGCGCGACCTGCCCCTCTTCGTGCCCGGCTGGGAGGACTCGACGCTCGGCAACTTCTTCGTCGCCCACGTGCTCGACGGCGACCTCTCGGGCTACTCGGCGATCCGCGCCGGGGTCGAGTACATGGGGGCGCTGGCCGAGTGGTACGTGCGCACCACCATGGGCAAGGGGCTCGACGAGCTGCGGCGGCGGGCCGACTTCGAGGAGGACCACCGCGAGGCGGACCTCACGGTCGACGCCGAGACGGCGCAGCGCACGGTCGGCTTCTTCCAGGTGGGCGGCGGGATCGCCGGCGACTTCCCCATCTGCGTCGTGCCGATGATCCACCAGGACCTCGGCCGGCGGTGCCCGTACTGGGGCTACTTCTGCCAGATCAGCGACTCGACGACGAGCTACGGCTCCTACTCGGGCGCCATCCCCAGCGAGAAGATCACCTGGGGCAAGCTCGACGTCGAGACGCCGATGTTCGTCATCGAGTCGGACGCCACGATCGTCGCGCCGCTGGTCTTCCAGTACGTCCTCGATTCCGGACGTTCGTAGCCGGATCCGGCCCGGGGACTTGACAGGAAACCCCAATGGATGTCACAACTTACGGCATCCAGCAGGCCTCCCCTTTCCGGCCGTTCGGGAGCGAAGAGGTGGAGGGACGCGAAGGACCAGGGGGTCGGGCGGCCGGCCGCCGACGATTCATGAGGGCATGACGTCGTGAGAGGAAGATCCGTACTCTGGGCCCTGGCCTCGGCCCTCGTCCTGACGGCACCCCCGGCCGGCGGTGCCAGCCTGACTCCGACGACCGCGGCGTTCGACCGCCAGCTGGCCGGCGCCGAGGCCCAGGGCTTCGAGCGCGCGCGCACGGCGGACGACGTCTACTCCCAGGTGGAGGACGGCGACCTGGTGCGCCTGCCCGGCAACCGGGACTACGAGCTCAAGTCGACCGTCTCCCTGCCCTACGCGCGCCCGGAGCTGCGTCTCTTCGTCGAGAGGCTCTCGGCCCAGTACCGCCCGGCGTGCGGCGACAAGATCGTCGTCACCAGCCTGGTGCGTCCGAAGAACCACCAGCCCCGCAACGCCCACCCGCAGTCGGTCCACCAGCTCGGGCTGGCCGTCGACATGCGCGTCTCCTGGCGCTCGAGCTGCCGGCGTTGGCTGGAGGGGACGCTGCTGCAGCTCGAGGGCGCCGGCGTGATCGAGGCCTCCCGCGAGCACTACCCGCCGCACTACCACGTCGTGGTGTTCCCCGACCGCTACGCGCGCTACGTGGAGGAGCTCGAGGGCGAGCGCCCGAAGCTCGCCTACGGTCCGGTCCGCCCACCGCAGGGCGAGGCGGCCGAGATCGTGACCGCCGACGGGTTCCAGGGCTACCGCTACGTCGTCCAGGCCGGCGACAGCCTGTGGAGCATCGCCGAGCGCTACGGCGTCGACCTGCCTTCGCTGCGAGCGGCCAACGGCCTGCCCTCCAACACGTTGCGGCCCGGGCAGACCCTGAAGGTGCCCCTCGGACGGCCGGTGAGCGGCGGCGCCCAGACGGCGCTCGAGACCTACACGGTGCGCACCGGCGACACCCTGTGGACGATCGCGCAGCGCCAGCACGTCGCCACGCGCGCTGCAGCAGGTCAACGGGCTGCGCTCGTCGCGCATCTACCCCGGGCAGCGCCTGCGCGTCCGGTGGCCGCGGGCTCCTAGCCGGACCGGGCACGCTAGAGTCGGCGCGTGCACCCCGTCGTCGCCAGGCTCGGGCCGCTCACCATCTACTCGTACGGCCTGATGGTGGCGGCCGGTTTCTGGACCGGGAGCTGGATCGCCGCGCGCGAGTACGCCCGTCGTGGAGGGCGCGCCGAGGACGCCTGGCGCCTCTGCTTCTGGATGCTCGTCGGCGCCTTCGTCGTCAGCCACGGCCTGGCGATCGTGAGCGCGCCGGAGGGGCCGAGCTGGAGGAGCCTCTTCTCCGGCGCAGTTGTTGCGTCTGGTACGGCGCCCTCCTCGGCGGGCTGGGGACGGCCCTGCCGATGGCCCGGCGGCTCGGCGTCCGGCTTTCCGCGTTCCTCGACTCGGCGGCCCTCGGCATCCCGGTGGGGCACGCCCTGGGCCGCGTCGGCTGCCACCTGGCCGGGGACGGCGATTGGGGCACGGTGACCGACCTGCCCTGGGGCGTCGCCTACACCCGGGCGCCTACGTCGGCTGGCCGCACCCCCCGGCGTGCGCGTCCACCTGACGCCGCTCTACGAGGCCGCCTGCTACCTGGCGATCTTCGCCCTCCTCTGGGCCCTGCGCCGGCGCCTCGAGGGCCGCCCCGGCGCCCCGCTCGCCCTCTACCTGGTGCTGGCCTCCCCCGCCCGCTTCGCCATCGAGTGGATCCGCGTCAACCCGGAAGGTCCTCTGGGGCCTCACCCAGGCCCAGCTCCTCTCCATCGCCCTCTTCGCCGCCGGCGCGGCATGGCTCGCCCGCGGCGCCCGGCGCGATGCCGCGCCGCCGGTCGGCAAGGCGCCGACACCCTGAGGGCGCCCCGGGCCATCAGGCTTCGGCCGGAGGCAGGTCGGTTGATCCCGCGCGCGAGCCGCCAGCGACCGTCCCGCCCGCGACGCAGGTCAGGCGGGTGCGGAGCGGCCGAAAGCGAACACTTCCATCCCCGAGGCGGACAGCGGTGCGCTGAGCGGGGCCGCCGGTGAGGGCCCGGGCGATGGCATGGCGGTTGCGGTAGCACGGCGCATGCGCGATCTCTGGCTGGATCTCCGGTTCGGCATCCGCTCGCTGCTGCGCACGCCCGCCTTCACGGCGGCGGCGCTGGCGACTCTGGCCCTGGGGATCGGCGCCAGCCTGGCGATCTTCGGGGTCGTCGACGGGGTCCTGATCCGCCGGCTGCCCTACGGCCGGCCGGACGAGCTGGTGCGGGTGTGGCCGGCCGGACCCTTCAGCGGCGAGCTCTTCGACCAGCTGCGGGAGCGGGCGCGCACGGTCGAGGGGCTCTCGGCCGTCGAGCGCACGCTGGTCGCCTTCCTCGAGGGTGGAGAGCCCGAGGAGCTGACCGCCAACCGGGTCACGCCCGGGACCTTCGCTACGTTGCGGTCGAGCCCGAGCTGGGACGCGTTCGCCGCCGAGGAGGGCCGTCCGGGGTGAGCGCGTCGTGCTCCTCGGCCACGACCTCTGGCAGCGACGCTTCGCGAGCGACCGGGAAGTCCTCGGCCGGCGGGTGGCGATCGACGGCGAGGCCGCCACCGTGATCGGCGTCCTGCCGGCGCGGTACCGTCCGCTGCTGGGGCGCGGAGATCTCTGGATGCCGCTGGTCGTCGACCCGGCGGACGAGCACCTCTACCGCGAGAACTTCAACTACGCGGTCTTCGGCTTGCTGGCACCCGGGCGTGACCCGGCGGCGGCGACGGCGGAGCTCTCCGCCTTCCTCGACGACGTCGAGCGGCGCGAGCTTCGGGCACCTTCTCCTCCGACGTCCTGGCCTGGCGACCGTCGAGGACCTCGGTGCCTGGATGCTCGGTGAGCGCTCCGATCGGCTGCTGCTGCTCGCCGGAGCGGTGCTTCTGGTCCTGCTCGTGGCGGTGCGCCACGGTGGCCAATCTGCTGCTGGCACGGCTCGGGGCGCGGGGCGACGAGCTCGCCGTCCGCGCCGCCCTGGGCGCGGGACGCGGGTGGTGCGCCAGATGCTGACCGAGTACGCGCATCGCTGGGGGCGGGCTCGGCGTCCTCCTCGCCCACGGCGCGCTCGCCTCGCCCGGCCGGGCGGTTGACGGCGCTCTTCCCCAGCGCCGGGCCGATCGGCATCGACTCCCGCGTTCTCACGGCCTCCCTGCTGCTCTCGCTCGGCACGGCCCTGCTGTTCGGCCTGGCGCCGACGCTGCGGGCGCTGCGGCAGGGCCCCGCCGAGGCGCTGCGTGCCGCCGGGCGCGGGGGCAGCGTCTCGGCCGAGCGTCACCGCGTGCAGCGGGCGCTCGTGCTGGCGGAGGTGGCGGTGGCGCTGGTCCTCGTGGTCGGTGCGGCCCTGGTCGGCAAGAGCCTCTGGCGGTTGGTCCGTCAGGACCTCGGGCTGGCCACCGAGGGGGCTCTGACGATGAGGATCTCCCCGCCGACCGGGCGCTTCCCCGACGACGCCGACCTGCAGGCGTTCTACGCCGACGTCCTCGAGCGCGCGGCGGCGGTGCCCGGCGTCACCGACGTGGGTGTGGTGAACCTGCTGCCGGTCGACGGCGGCATCATGGGGACGAGCTTCGCCACCCGGGATCAGCCGCGGCTGCCCGGTCAGGCGCCGCAGACCGTCGACGTGCGCATCGTGAGCCCCGGCACCTTCCGTGCCCTCGGCGTTCCCGTGGTGCGCGGGCGGTCTCTCGAGGCGAGCGACCGGGGCGGTCCGGCCGGGCTCATCAACGAGAGCTTCGCGCGGCGCCTCTGGCCCGGCGCCGACCCGGTCGGGCACGAGATCCTCTGGGACAACGGCGAGGAGTGGTTCACGGTGGTCGGCGTGGTGGCCGACATGCGCCAGCGGGGTCCGGGCGAGGAGCCGCGAGCCGAGGCCTACCGGATGGTCTCGCAGGAGGTCTGGAGCCGCAGCATGTACCTGGTGGCGCGGACCGACGGCGAGCCGCGGCGTCTCGCCGGGCCGCTGGCGGCCGCGGTCCACGCCGTGGACGCGACGACGCCGGTCTCGCGGGTGCGGACCCTCGAGGACGTGGCGCAAGAGTCCCTGGCGCAGCGGCGCTTCGTGACCGCGCTCTTCACCGTCTTCGGCGCCGTCGCCCTCCTCCTCGGCGCGGTCGGCGTCTACGGCGTCACGTCCTTCGTCCTGGCTCGGAGGAGGCGGGAGTTCGGCGTTCGGCTGGCGCTGGGCGCCACGCCGCGTTCGGTGCTGGGCGTGGCCCTGCGCGAGGCCCTCCGGCCGGTGCTCCTCGGGCTCGCCGCCGGCGCGCTCCTCTGCCTCGCCTTCACGCGGTTGCTCGGGGGCCTGCTCTTCCAGGTCGACGCGCTCGATCCCTGGGTGCTCGCCGGGGTCGCCGTCGGGCTCGCCCTGGTCGGCGCCGCGGCCGCCTGGATCCCCGCCCGCCGGGCGGCGGCCACCGACCCCCGCGACTCGCTGCTCTCCGCCTGACCCTCGGCGGGTCGAAGCCGGCCTGCCCGTCGAGGAGAGTCAGGCCTCGGCCGCCAGGGGGCGCGGGGCGCGCACGGCGAGACCGTCGTCGAGGAGGACCTCGAGCAGCTCCGGCACCTCGTCGTGGTGGACTCGAGCGCGCGCGCGGCCCGCCCGATCTCGGCGGGGAGCGGCGAGAGCTCCACCTCGACGCCCCGACCGTCCAGGCAGAGGTAGTGCTCCTCCCCCGCCGCCGGCGCGACCGCTCCGCTGCCGGCGAGCGCCGCGAGCAGCTCCGTGGGCTCGCGCGAGAAGCCCACGATCGCCAGCAGCGGATGGAGGCGCGGGGCGTGCTGCCGCCCGACGGTGACGGCCACCTCGTCGAGGATCCGCTCGCGCGGCAGGTAGCGGAGGCGGTTGGCGGCGAGCTCGAAGTCGAGCACCTCCGGGAGCCACGTCTCCGCCGTCAGGTGGCCGGCGGCGATCTCGTCGCGCAGGTGCGCCGCGAAGCGCTCGATCTCGTGCCCGAACTGCAGGTCGCTGCGCCGGTCGCGTTCCCAGTAGCTCTCGGCGACGGGCAGCAGCCGATCGCCGAGCGCCTTGCAGGTGAGCGGCAGCAGCGAGTAGATCGGCGTGATCCGGTTGACCCGGTAGAGCGTGCAGCTGACCGACATCCCCGGCTGCCAGACGACGGTCGCCAGCCGTCGCCGTTCGCGCGCGTCGAGCTCGAAGCCCGCGAGCTCCCCGTCGGGGTCCTCACGCACGGCGAGGCAGCGCTGCGGCGAGGCGATGAGACGGGCGAGGGCGTTCTGGTAACCCTGAAGGCTCATGCCGCCCGCGCCTCCCGCCACACGGACCGTGCCCTCTCGAGCTCGGCGCGGATGCCCGCCTCCTTGAGGTTCGGGTAGTAGGAGTCGTGGAACTCGAAGGTGATGCCGCGCAGGTTCGGCGCCCGCGGCACGACCGCGTCGAGCAGCTCCCACACCGCCTCCGGCGACGGCCCCGAGTGCGAGTCGGTCCACATGCCGCCCATCTCGCTCCCCCCGGCGATGTGGATCTCGCCCACCCGCTCGAGGTCGAGCTCGTCGAGGAAGGCGGCGCTGTCGATGCCGTGGTTGCGGGCGTTGGCGTAGAGGTTGTGGAGGTCGAGCAGCAGGCCGCAGCCGGTCTCTTCGGCCAGGGCGTTGAGGAACGCCGGCTCGCTCATCTCCTGCTCCGGCACGTCGATGAAGTAGACGTTGTTCTCGACCAGGAAGGGAATCTCCACGCTCTCCTGGATCGCGCGGATTCGCCCGGCCACCAGGTCGAGCACCTCGCGGTCGAACGGCAGCGGGACCGCGAGGCCGGCGTTGTGGTCGTGACCGTCGGAGCCGCTGACGGTGACGAAGGAGAGGTGGTCGCTGTGCCAGGCGAAGCCGTACCGCTTCCGCCAGGCCGCCAGGCGCGCGACCGCGTCGTGGTCGAAGCTGCCGGCCGTGCCGAGCGAGAAGCTGATGTTGTGCGCCACGACCGGCTTGCGCTCCGCCAGCCACTCGAGCTCGCGCACCCAGGCCTCGAGCTCCACGAACCGATCGTCGGCCCCGCGGCCGCGGTCGGTCCAGAACATCTCCGGAATCACCTCGACGTAGTCGTAGGCGTCGAGGTTGCCGCGCAGGAACCGCGGCAGGGACGGGTTGTACAGCAGCCCCACCCCGAGGGGGGTGGGGCCGCTCACGGTCCGGGTCATGACGCCCCGACCGCTACCCGAGCACCTTCATGGTGTCGAGGTCGATGCGCAGCACGTTCTCCAGCCGCTCCCGGATGATCAGGCTCTCCCCCGAAAGGCAGGCCTGGCACCCGCGCGGCAACCGCGCCACCAGATCCGTGAACACCAGATCCTTCAACCGCGCCACCTCCGCCGTCTTCAGCCCCTCCGGCACCGACAGCTGCACGATCCCGCGATCCTTCGAGTACTCCAACTCCGCAACCCGAGCAGTTTCCTTCACGACGTCTCTCTCTTTCCCAGGCCAAGCTTTCCGATCCACGACGGGTCATCCCGCCGTCGACAGCATCGGGCGCGTGGGGGGAGCTTCCGTTACAGACCGCGAGACATGGAGGCGCCGGACGGAATCGAACCGTCGAATGAGGGTTTTGCAGACCCTTGCCTTACCACTTGGCTACGGCGCCGGTGCTGGAACCGGGGTGTGGAGGGGCCCCGGGGTCGGGCGGCAACGGGAGGGATTGGAGCGGGAAACGGGATTTGAACCCGCGACCCCAACCTTGGCAAGGTTGTGCTCTACCACTGAGCTATTCCCGCTCGCGGGCTCGCAAGGATAGTGCCCCGGGGGGGCGGAGTCAAGGTTGCGCCGGGCGTCGGGGGCGGGGGCCGACGGGGCCGCGGAGGAGGGGCGGGATCTCCTCGGCGGGGACCGGGCGGCCGAGGAAGCCCTGGGCGGCGTCGCACTCGCGGATGGAGAGGAAGCTGCGCTGCTGCTCGGTCTCGACGCCCTCGGCGACGACCTCAGTCCGAGCCCGTGGGCCATCTCGAGGAGCGCGGCGACGATCACGGCGGCCTCGAGGCTGCCGGCCACGTCGTGGACCAGCGAGCGGTCGATCTTGATGCCGCTCACCGGCAGGCGGCGCAGGTAGCTCAGGGAGGTCTGGCCCGACCCGAAGTCGTCATCCACCCGGATGCCGAGCTCGCGCAGCTGCTCGAGCACGCCGACGGCCAGCTCGACGTCGTCGATGGCCATCGACTCGGTGATCTCGAGCTCGAGCAGGCTGGGAGCGATCCCGGCCTCGTCGAGGACTTCGCGCAGCCCCGCGATGAGGTCGGCGTCGCGGAACTGCCGGTAGGAGAGGTTGACGGCGACGCGCAGGCCGGGGCGCACCAGCTGCCACAGGCGGGCGCGCCGGCAGGCGGTGCGCAGGACCCAGCGCCCGAGTGTGGTGACCAGCTGGCTCTGCTCGGCCTCGGGGATGAGGCGCTGGGCTCGAGCAGCCGCCCGGAGGGCTGGCGCCAGCGCACCAGCGCCTCGACCGAGCACACCTCGCGGCTGCCGAGCTCCAGGATCGGCTGGTAGTGCAGCACCAGCTCGTCCGACTCGACGGCCTCGCGCAGGCGGCTCATCAGCGACGCCGTGCGCGCGGCCCGCAGGTGCATGCGCGGCGTCGAGAGCTGGTAGTTGTCGCGGCCCAGCTCCTTGGCGCGGTACATGGCGATGTCGGCTCGCTTGAGCAGCTCCTCCATCTCGGCGCCGTCGTCGGGGTAGACGCTGATGCCCATGCTGGTCGTGATGTCGACCTGCTGGCCCTCTCCGAGCTGGAAGGGCTCGTCGAAGAGGTCGAGGATCTTCTGCGCCACGGGAAGAGCGTGCTCCGGCCCGCTCAAGTCGGGCAGCACGATGATGAACTCGTCGCCGCCCAACCGGCCGACGGTGTCGGTGGAGCGCAGGAGACCGCTCAGCCGGTCGGCGACCGAGCGCAGCAGCTGGTCGCCCCCGGAGTGCCCGAGCCGGTCGTTGACCCGCTTGAAGTGGTCGAGGTCGAGGAAGAGCATCGCCACCGAACGCTGCCGCCGGCGGGCGCTCGCCAGGGCCATGTCGAGGCGGTCGCTGACCAGAAGCCGGTTGGGCAGGTCGGTCAGAGCGTCGTGGTAGGCGAGGTGCTCGATGCGCTCCTCCGCCCGGCGCCGCTCGGTCACGTCGCGGAACGACCAGACCCGGCCCACGATCGAGTCGCCGAGGCGCTGGGGTTGGGAGTAGCGCTCCAGCACGCGACCGTCCTTGAACTCGAGGACGTCGTGGCTCTCGGCGGCCGGGTCGGAGTAGAGCTCGCGCACCCTGGCCATGAAGGCGCCCGGCTCGACGAGCTGGTCGAGCACGGACTCGAGAGCTCGATCGTCGTCGCCCTCGGCCAGGATCTCCTCGGGAACGCCCCAGATCTCGGCGAACTTGTGGTTGTGGCTGATGATCCGGCCCGCGAGGTCGACCACGAGCAGGCCGTCGGCCGTCGAATCCAGGGCGGCCCCGAGCAGAGACAGCGCGCGTTGCGTCTTCTCGTCCGCCAGCTTGCGCTCGGTGATGTCGCGGCCCACGCCGATGGCTCCCACGACCCGTCCCTCGCGGTCGCGGAACGGCTCGACGTGGCAGTGGAAGACCCCGTCGCCCCAGGCCACGTCGTAGTCGCAGGAGGCGCCCTCGAGCGCCCTGCGGTGGGCCTCGATCGGGCCCTCCTCGGCGTGGAAGAGCTCGGTGAGGCTGCGGCCGACGATCTCCTGCGGCTGCAGCGGTGCGGAGTCGAGGGCCGCGCCCTGGACCGAGGTGATCCGCAGCTCCAGGTCCGTGGACCAGAGGACCGCGGGCATCTGCCCGACGAGGAGGCGCAGCTGCTCCTGCCGATCCCGCACCGCCTCGGCCGCCAGGCGCCGGCTGGCGACGTCCCGGACGACTCCCACGAAGCATGGCTCCTCCCCCACCCGGAACTCCCCGAACGAAACCTCGAGGGCCACCTCGTGTCCGTCGCGATGGAGACCGGGAAACGGCACCGACTCCCAGCTCTTGAGCCGCCTCCGGTGGTCGGCGACGTAGTCGAACATCGCGGCGCGATGGCGGGCCCGCAGCCGCTCCGGCATGAGCACCGTGAGCGGCCGGCCGCGCAGGAGCTCGGGCGTGTACCCGAAGACACGCTCCACCGTCTCGCTGACGAAGAGGATCCGGCTCTGCCGGTCGATGGTGAAGATGACGTCGCCGGAGGTGTCCGTGGCGGACCGCCACAGGGCCTCCGGGAACGTGGGAACAGTCGAGTCGAGCTCGCTCGTCATGCTGCGCGAGGAACGGCCGCGAGCCGTGCGGCCGCCTCTCCCCCAAGGTACGACGTCAGAAGGGAGATTTTACCCCGTGAGCGCGCCGGCGAGCGAGGCGGCCTCGCCTCAGCCCTGGAAGGCGTCGCGGACGAGCTCGACTCGCCAGGCCTCGCCCTCCGCGACCATGCCGAGGACGTCGAAGCGGCACGGCCCCGGCCAGGAGCGGTCGACCAGATAGAGCGACGCGGCGCGCAGGAGCCGGCGCTGCCGATGGCGTGTCACCGCCTCCAGCGGCGAGCCGTAGGTGCCGTCGAGCCGCGCCTTCACCTCGATGAAGCAGAGGGTCTCCCCCTCGCGGGCCACGACGTCGATCTCGCCCACGTCGTAGCGCACGTTGCGTTCGAGGATCTCGAAGCCGCGCTCCTCCAGCCACTCCGCCGCGGCGTCCTCGGCGGCGGCGCCGCGAGCGTGCGTCGAGGCGCCGGCCCGGAAGCCTTCGGGACCGCGGCTCACCGGCGCTTCCAGCGAGTGCCCTGCGGCGTGTCCTCGAGCACGATCCCCGCAGCGGCCAGGCGATCGCGCAGCTCGTCGGCCCGAGCCCAATCGCGATCCTCACGAGCCTTGCGCCGCTCGGCGATCCAGCTCTCGACCTGGGCGTCGGCGGGTCCCTCGCCGGCGCCCTCGACCACGGGCCAGGCGGCGGGGTCGAGCACCCCGAGAACCGTGTCGAGACGGCCGAGCGCGGCGAGGATGCGCTCGCGATCGCCGTGTCCGAGCGCCGAGCCTTCGATCCAGACGTTCGCCTCGCGCACGAAGGTGAAGAGGACGCCGAGCGCTCCCGGCACGTTGAGGTCGTCCGCCAGGACGGCGCCGAGCTCCTCCTCGAAGCGAGCCAGCCGCGCCGCGACCTCGGCGCTCGGCTCCTCCCCTTCGACCGCGTGCGCGAGACGGAAGCGGAGCTCGTCCAGCCGGCGCAGCGCGGCCTCGCGCTCCTCCAGGCCCGCGAAGGTGAAGTCGAGCTTCTTGCGGTAGTGGGTGGAGAGCAGGAGGAAGCGCAGGGCGCGCGGCGAGCAGCCCTTCGCGAGCAGGTCCTTCAGGGTGTAGAAGTTGCCCAGCGACTTCGACATCTTCTCGCCCTCGACGATCAGGTGCTCCGAGTGGAGCCAGATCGAGGCGAAGGGACGGCCGGTGGCCGACTCGCTCTGGGCGATCTCGTTCTCGTGGTGCGGGAAGATGTTGTCGACCCCGCCGCAGTGGATGTCGAAGCTCTCTCCCAGGTAGCGCATGCTCATCGCGGAGCACTCGACGTGCCACCCGGGCCGGCCGGGGCCCCACGGCGACTCCCAGGACGGCTCTCCGGGTTTGGCCGCCTTCCAGAGGACGAAGTCGCGCACGTCCTCCTTGTCGTAGTCGTCCTCGGCGACCCGCTCGCCCCGCCGGCCGGCCTCGGGGTCGGCTCCCGAGAGCTTGCCGTAGTCTTCATCCGAGGCGATGCGGAAGAAGACCGAGCCGTCGGCCGGGTAGGCGTGGCCCCGGTCGACCAGGGCCTCGATCAGCTCGATCATCTCCGGGATGTGACCGGTCGCCAGCGGGTAGTGCTCCGCACGCTCGATGTGCAGGGTGTCGAGGTCCTCGAAGAAGCCGTCGATGAACGGACGCGTGAACTCGTCGATGGACTCGCCGCTCTCCTGGACGCCGCGGATGATCTTGTCGTCGACGTCGGTGAGGTTCATCACCTGCTCGACCCGGTAGCCGAGGTAGCGCAGGCAGCGGCGCAGGACGTCCTCGAAGAGGAACGTCCGGAAGTTGCCGATGTGGACGAAGTTGTAGACGGTCGGGCCGCAGGTGTAGACGCGTACCGCGTCGGGCGAGCGTGGCTGCAGCGTCTCGAGGCGCCGCCCGAGCGTGTTGTGGAAGCGGACGGGGCGCATCACTTCTGGACGACGAGGCTCCCGCCGACCCAGCCGAAATCGAAGCGCCGGGCGCCCTGCCCGTCGTAGGCCAGCGTGTTCTCGAGCGCCAGCTCCCCCTGACCCGAGGCCGTGGTGCCGAACTCGAGCGTGAAGAGCACCCCCGAGCCGCTCTCGCCGCCCGCGTCGGCGCCGAGGCGCGTGTAGGAGATCAGGAGGCGGCCGTTCTCCTCCTCCACCACCAGGCTCGTCGAAACGCCCGGGCCGCGGAGGAAGCGTCCCTCGTCCGTCCGGTTGGCGCGGAAGGAGAGGAACTGCGCCGGGAAGACGAGGTCGAAGCTCACTCCGTAGAGATCCTCCACCTCGTTGGCGCGCACCTGGAGCACCAGCGTGTTGAAGTCGGTGCCCCCGCCCGTGTCGAGGTAGACGGTATCGACGTCGGGAGCGGCGGCCGGGGTGAACGTCAGCGACTGGGGCGGAGGGGGCGGCGGACCGGTGGGGCCGCCCCCGCCTCCCCCACCGCCGCCGCAACCGGGCGCCAGCAGAGCCAGAGCGATCAGGGACGACAGGATTCCACGCCGTGCGCTCACGCACCGACCTCCTCGGTCTCCCGGGCCAGACGCTTCAGGTGCCGGCGCGCCCGGTCGCGACGCAGGCCCCGCAATCGATCGACGAAGAGGATACCGCGCAAATGGTCCACTTCGTGACAGATGGCGCGGGCGAGCCACTCCTCGGCCTCGAGCTCGAAAGCCCGGCCCGAGGTGTCCTGCGCGCGGACGCGGATCGTGTACGGGCGGTCCACCTTCTCGGTCAGGTCCGGGATCGAGAGACAGCCCTCGATCTCGGCCCAGCCGCCCTCCTCGGCCACGATTTCCGGATTCACCAGCACGTAGAGCGCCTCCGGGTCCTTGCCCACCGAGAGGTCGACCACGCAGAGGCTCTTCTCGACCCCGATCTGGGGCGCGGCGAGCCCCACGCCCGGCGCCTGGTGCATGGTCTCGATCATGTCGTCCACCAAGCGGCGCAGCTCGTCGTCGAAGGTCTCCACCGGTGGGCAGTCGACGCGGAGAACGGGGTCGGGAAACAGGCGGATCGGACGCAGGCTCACGAACCGTCCTCCCCGCCATGCAGCTCCTGGTCGCGCTCCTGGGAGCGCAGGGCGTCCAGGAGGGCCTTCGGATTGGGCGAGCCCTGGAGGGCCCCGGGCAGCTGCTCGGGCTCGAGCAGCAGGAGCGTCGTCCGAGCCCGGGTCGAATAGGTGGCGAGCCACGGCAGATGCGCGAGCAGCGAGCGCTCGCCGAAGAGGGCGCTGGGGCCGTAGGTCTCCAGGACCAGCCGCCGACCGTCTGCGGTCGCGACCTCGGCCTCGACGGAGCCGTGGAGCACGAGGAAGAGGGCCTCCCGCTCCTCGCCCTGGCGGACCAGCACCGTCGCCGGTGCCTCGACCACGGGGCGGAAGGCGAGGAAGAGGCGGCGCACGTCCGGCGCCGAGAGCCCGACCGGGAGGCCGGAGGACGCGATCGCCGGCCAGGCGTTCTGGGCCACGACCCGGTTGAGGCCGTCCGCCTTGCGGGCGGCGCCGCTCAGGGCCTCGACCACGGTCTCGCGGTGGCTCTCCACCTGGCGCGTGTTCTCGAGGCGGCGCACGGCGCCGGCCACCCGCGGGTCCGCCGGGATCTCCTTCTGGACCCGGAGCATCAACGCCAGCGCCTTTTCGAGGAACCCGTCGCCCGCGTAGCCCTCGGCCGCCTGGACGTAGGTGCGTCCGGCCTTCAGCAGGTCCCCTTCGGCGCGGTACACGTCTCCGAGCTTGACCGCGGAGTGGTAGTCCCTGGGGTTGGTGCGCATGCGGTGGGTGAGCTCCGAGCGAGCCTCCTCGTAGCGACCGAGGACGATCAGGTCCTCGATCGTATAGGGGTCGTCGTCCCCCTCGCGGGTCTTCTTGGTCCTCCAACCCAACCACTTCGCCATGCCATTCGGACCGTGGTCCCCGGGGGACGGGTCCGCTCCTCGCAGAGTACGATGGCCGCGAGTATACCGGCTGCCTTTGGCGCGGCCCAGGGCCCGGCGCCCGGCGCCACGCTCCTGGCGCGATCCTTGCTGTAACGGCTGGCGTGAGGTTCGAGCAACGACGGAGGACCCCGACCATGTTCCCGATCGCACGCACGACGGCACGCTCCACTCGACGGCCGGGCCCCTGCGCCCTGGTGTCCGCAGCCCTGGTGTCGGCAGCCCTGGCGGCTCCGCTGGCCGCCCAGGAGGGCGCCGCGGCCTACCTGCGGACGGTGGAGGGCTACGCCGATCACGTCCTCTCCCAGGGAGAGGCCTTCCAGGCCGCCATCAACTACCCCGTCGTGCCCGGCGACCGGCTCGTGCTCGCGCCGGGGACCCGGCTCGAGGTGGTCCTCCCGGACGGCTCCGCGGTACGGGCGGCCGACGAGGCCGATCTGCTCGTCTCCGACGTCGCCGGGACCTTCGAGAGCCCGGCCGCGGCGACGCGGCTCGAGCTCGATCGGGGCGAGCTCCAGATCGTGCGCCCCGCCTGGTCGGGCCCGGAGCAGATCCAGGTCCTCCTGGGCGGCTCGTGGGTCGTGCTGGAGGCACCGGGCAGCTACCGCGTCGGCTCGGACGGCTACGGCACGTCGCACGTGACGGTGCGCGAGGGGTGGGCGGAGATCTCGACTCCGCGCGGTCGCCGGGACGTGCGTACGGCGGAGACCGCCTGGGTGCGGGAGGGCTCCTGGTCCGTGGAGCTGACCCGCGCGGAGGCGCGCGACGAGCTCGAGTGGTGGGGTGCGTCGCTCGATCGTGACGTGCAGGTGGCTGCCGAGACCTGGTCCGACGATCCGCGGCTCTCCTACGCCGCGACGTCGCTGGAGGGTCGCGGAGAGTGGGTGCAGGTGTCCGGCCGGCGGGCCTGGCGCCCGTGGGTCGAGGTCGGCTGGCGTCCCTACGTCACCGGCGACTGGGCCTGGACGCCCGGTGGGATGGCGTGGGTCTCCTACGAGCCGTGGGGGTGGCTGACCCATCACTACGGGCTCTGGGAGCAGGTGGCCGGCTACGGTTGGGTGTGGGTGCCGGGTCGGGTCTACTCCCCCGCCTGGGTCTACTGGTACTGGGGACCGAGTTACGTCGCCTGGGTGCCGGCCGGGCTCTACGCCACGACCTACGCCTCCTGGGACTACCAGCCCTCCTGGGGCGTCTACGGCTGGGTCTCCGGCGGCTGGAGCCACTACGACGACTGGACCTTCTGCCGCGTGGACGACTTCCGCTACGGCCGCCACCACGGGCGCTTCGCCCTCGGCCGCGAGGTGTCGCGTCACGCCGGCAACGGCGTGCTCGAGCGCGGCGTGCTGGCCACCGACACGCGGCCCATCACCCGTGGTGGATGGACGGATCAGACGTCCTTCCGCAACCGCCTGGCGCAGGAGCGCCAGCGGGTCGACCGTGAGAAGCCGGCCGACCTGACGGCCTTCGTCGCCCGCCGGCCCGAGGCGTCGGCGCAGGCCACGAGGATGTTTGTCAAGCGGCCGGAGGCGGCGCCGGGTGCCCGCGGCGTCCTCGGCTCCGGCGGCACGCCGGGCACGCGCACGGCGGTCGGTCGTGGCGACGTCCTCCCGGGCCGCACCTGGTCGTCGAACGGGCGTCCCGCGGCGCCGGCCTCCCCGGACCGTGGCGCGATCCGGCCGGCCCAGCCCGTCGACCGGGGCTCGGTGAAGCCCGGGTCGAACGCTGCGCCGCCGGCGTCGCGGTGGAACGTACGTCCCGCGGAGCCTCAGAAGCCGCAGGCCGACGACGCCGGCCCCGGGGGATCGCGGTGGAACGTGCGTCCTGGGGAGCCGCTGAAGCCGCAGGCCGACGACGCCGGCCCCGCGGGGTCGCGGTGGAACGTGCGCCCGCCGGAGCCGTCGAAGCCGCAGGCCGATGATGCCGGCCCCGGGGGATCGCGGTGGAACGTCCGGCCGCCGGAGCCCTCGCGTCCCTCCTACCGGCCTCCGGACGCCGAGGCCTGGCGGGATCGCATCCAGCTCCGGCCGCCGTCGCAGTCCCCGTCTGCCGCCACCCCGCCGACGGCGACGTGGCCCCGCGGCGTCGACCGCAACGGCCCGTCGAGCCCGGCGACCGACCGTGCTCCGCTGGTGCGCCGGGTCCTCGAGGAGATCCAGATGCGCAGCCGGACGGGGTCGTCGACGGGCGGCTGGTCCAGCCTGAGACCTCCCGCGGCCTCGTCTCCACCGGAGCGGCCCGAGGCGAGCCGTCCCCCGGAACGACCCGCGCCGCAGCGCGAGCAGCCGGAGCGCGGACGCACCGAGACGCGCTCGCGCGACGACGATCCGCCCTCGCGCGGACGCTCCGGCGCCGCCGCGACCCGCGGCTCCGGCAACGCCCGCAGCCGCGGCGGGGATCCGCCTCGCTGAACCGCGTCGCATCGGGCCTCGCTAGAATGCCTGGCGCCGATGCGACGGGTCACGGTCTCACAGCTCCTGTTCATCATCTACTGCGTCGAGGCGGGGGTGCTCCTGGTGCTCCTGCCCTGGACCTCGGGCTGGCAGCATGCCCTCCTCCGGCTGCCCGGGGCGCAGTGGGAGGCGTTGGCGACGCATCCGTGGATCCGGGGCCTGGTGACCGGCTTCGGGCTGGTCCACATCGTCTGGGGAGCCCACGACCTGGACCTGCTGCTGTCCCGGCGCCGGCGCACGTGAGCGGCGCCGTTCCGCGTCTGCTGGCGATCACGCCCGCATCCGCCGGCTCGCCGGACACCCTCCTCGCGTGGGCCCGGGCGTTGGCCGGGGCCGGAGTCGACGCCCTGCAGCTGCGCGACAAGACCCTCTCCGATGGCGAGCTCCTGCGGCGGGCTCGCGGGCTCTGCGCCCTGCGGCGCGAGGGGCTCCCCCGCGTGCTCGTCAACGGCCGCCCGGACGTGGCCCTGGCGGCCGGTGCCGACGGCGTGCACCTTCCGGCCGCCGGTCTCGAGGCGGGTGCCGTCGCGGGTTGGGTGGGCACCCGCCTCCTGGTCGGGGTCTCGACGCACGCCGTGGAGGAGGTCGCGGCCGCGCGCCGGGCCGGCGCGGCGTACGTCGTCTTCGGCCCGATCTGGCCGACGCCGTCGAAGCCCGGCTGGCGCCCGGCGGGCGATCGCCTCGAGGAGCTCGCCCGCGCCGCGGCCGTGGGGCTCCCCGTGCTCGCCATCGGCGGGGTTACAATCGACCGCCTCGGCGAGCTGGCCGCGGCCGGGGCCGCAGGGGTCGCGGGGATCCGCGTCTTCGGGCGGCCGGAGGCGCTGCCGGAGCTCGTCGCGGAGGCCGGCCGGCGGTTCGGTGCGGAGAGGTCGAGATGACGACGATCCTGGGAATGGGGCTGGACGTGGTGGAGCTGGCGCGGCTGGAGGGCATCCTCGAGCGGCGCGGCGACCGCTTCATCGACCGCTACTGCCGCTCGGGCGAGGTGAAGCGGCGCCGGGGCGCTCCCGGTCTGCAGCACCTCGGCGGTCTGTTCGCGGCCAAGGAGGCCGTGCTCAAGGCCCTCGGGACCGGTTGGGCCCAGGGGCTCACCCTGCGTCAGGTGGAGGTGGTGGCGGGGGCCGGCGGCAAGCTGAGGTCCGGTTGCACGATGCGGCCCGCGAGCGGGCCGCGGCCCTGGGAGTCGCCTCGGTCCACGTCTCGATCACCCACGAGCGCTCGCTCGCCGCCGCGGTGGCCCTCCTCGAGGGTGCCGCCTGATGGGATTGGCCGGAAAGAAGAGCTACCTCCTGGTCTCGCTGGCGGTCCTGGCCCTCGATCAGTGGTCCAAGCGCTGGATCGAGAGCGCCTTTCCCCTGCACTCCTCGCGACCCGTGATCGACGGCTTCTTCAACCTCACCCACGTGCGCAACACCGGGGTCGCGTTCGGCTTCCTGGCGGGCTCGGGCCGGGGCGTGGGACCGATTCTCCTGAGCCTGCTGGGGTTCGCCGCCCTCGGCTTCGTGGGTCTCTACTTCTGGCGTGCCACGCCGCGCGAAGAGCCTGCTCGATGGGTCTGTCGCTGATCCTGGGCGGAGCCGTCGGGAACCTGCTCGATCGCCTCGCCTCCGGCGCGGTGACCGACTTCCTCGACTTCTACGTCGGGACCTATCACTGGCACACGTTCAACCTCGCCGACAGCGCCATCACGGTCGGGATCGGCTGCATGCTCCTGGACTACCTGCGCCGGCCCGCGAGGACGCCGAGGAGGCGCCGGGCCGCACCGTCTGATGGCGAGCTGGGAGGTCGGGGCGGAGGGGAAGGCACGCGCCTCGACCGCTGGCTGGCCGACCGCTGCGACGTGCCCCGCAACCGGGTGCGGCAGTGGATCCGGGAGGGGCTGGTGCTGGTCGGGGGACGACCCGGGAAGCCGGGCCAGGCGCTCCGCGCCGGGGAGCGGGTCGAGTGCGAGCCGCCGGCGCCGCCGGCCGAGGACCCGCGGGTGGGTCCGGAGGAAGGACCTCTGAAGCTGCTCTGGGAGGACGCCGACCTCGTGGTCGTCGACAAGCCGGCGGGCATCGCCGTGCACCCCGGGGCCGGTCGCGCCGGAGGGACCCTGGCCAACAGGCTGGTGGCCCGCTTCCCGGAGATCGTCGGCGTCGGTGGCGAGGGACGCCCCGGGATCGTCCATCGTCTGGACCTCGACACCACCGGAGCCCTCGCCGTCGCGCGCACGGACGCCGCCTACCGGGCCCTGTCGAAGGCCTTCGCCCGGCGGCAGGTCGAGAAGACCTACCTCGCCGTCGTCTACGGGCGGCCCGACCCCGCGAGCGGCACGATCGAGGCGCCGGTGGGTCGGCACGCGCGCAAGCGCAAGGAGATGACGGTGCGCGCCGACGGCCGGCCGGCGACGACCCGGTACCGCACCCTGGCCTGCGCCGAGGGCCTCTCGCTCCTCGAGCTCGACCTCCTCACCGGCCGGACCCACCAGATCCGCGTCCACATGAAGGACGCCGGCTACCCTCTGGTCGGCGACCCGGTCTACGGCGAGGCGCGCTGGAAGGCCTTCCCGAAGCCCCGGCAGGCTCCCCTGCGCTCCTTCCCGCGCCCCGCCCTCCACGCCCGCAGGCTCGCCTTCGACCATCCCGTCCGCGGCGACGAGCGGGTCGAGGCGATCTCCCCGATCCCGGAGGACCTCGTCCGCCTCTGGAGCGACGTCACCGGCCACCCCTTGCCGGCGGGCGATCAGAGCAGCGAGTCGAGCTCGGTGTAGTCGCGGCCCTGGGACTCGGCGACCGGCCGGCAGGTGATGCGGCCGGCGTAGGTGTTGACGCCGGCGGCGAGACCGGGATCACGGCGTACCGCATCCTCGACGCCGTGGCGCACGAGGGCCAGCGTGTACGGCATGGTGGCGTTGTTGAGGGCGAACGTCGAGGTGCGCGGCACGGCGCCGGGCATGTTGGCGACGCAGTAGTGCAGGATGCCGTCGACCTCGTAGACGGGGTCCGAGTGCGTCGTCGGCCGGGTCGTCTCGAAGCAGCCGCCCTGATCCACGGCGACGTCGACCACCACGGCCCGCGGCTTCATCAGCTTCAGCATCTCGCGGGTGACGAGCTTCGGGGCCGAGCGGCCCGGGATGAGCACGGCGCCGATCAGCAGATCGGCCCGCTGGATCGCGGAGATGAGGTTGTGGTGGTTGCTGGCGAGGGTCGTGACCGTGCCGTGGAAGAGGTTGTCGAGGTGCCGCATCCGGTCGAGATTGGTCTCGAGGATGGCGACCCGCGCGCCGAGCCCGAGCGCCATCTTCGCGGCGTTCAGACCGACGATGCCGCCGCCGATGATCACCACGTCGCCGGGCGGTACGCCGGGGACGCCGCCGATCAGGGTTCCGCGTCCGCCGTTCGGGTAGTCGAGGTAGGTCGCGCCCTTGATCACGGCCATCCGTCCCGCGACCTCGGACATCGGGGTCAACAGAGGCAGCGCTCCGTTGCGGTCGGTGATCGTCTCGTAGGCGATGCCCGTCGCCTTCTTGCGCAGCAGCTCGTCGGTGAGCTCCGGCAGCGGCGCCAGGTGCAGGTAGGTGAAGAGGACGTGTCCCTCGCGGATGCGGGGGAACTCGGAGGGGATCGGCTCCTTCACCTTGACGATGAGGTCGGCCTCCCCCCACACGGCCTCGGCGTCGGGGAGGATCCGGGCCCCGGCCTTGCGGTACTCGTCGTCGGCGATGCCGCTGCCCTCCCCCGCTCCGGCCTGGACGCACACCTCGCGGCCCGCCTCGACGACCGCGTGGACGGCGGCCGGGATCATCCCCACGCGGTACTCGTGGTCCTTGATCTCGCGCGGGACGCCGACCTTCAAGCTCAGCTCCCCTCGGTTCCGGTCATCTCGACGCTGCCCTTGAAGAAGGCGCCGTCGGCGATGACCATGCTGGGGGCGACCACATCGCCGATGAGCCGGCCGCTGGGGAGGATCTCGACGACGTCCTTGCCCTTGACGTCGCCCTCGACCGTGCCCGCGATGCGCACCCGACGGGCTTCGATCGAGCCCTTCACCGAGCCGCTCTTGCCCACCGTCACGTCGCGGCGCAGACGGATCTCACCGTCCACCGTTCCATCGACGGTGACGTCCGTGTCGCCGGTGATGCGGCCCTCGAGCCTGGCGCCGGCACCGACGTGCGTGGGCTCTCCGTTGCCCTGCGAGCGGTTGGGGGCGGGTTGACCGCCGGTGGTCTCGCGCCGGGGCGGCGACTGCGGCTGGGGCGAGGACGAAGAGCTCTGTGGGGTGTCGGATTCGCGGGCGAACATCGCCATCGTACTCCCTTCCCGTGGAGTGACCCGGCGGGGATGTCCCGGGTCGCGCGGCTCGAAAATTGGAGCGGGCAACGGGACTCGAACCCGCGACATCAAGCTTGGGAAGCTTGCACTCTACCAGCTGAGTTATGCCCGCCCGCGGCTCACTACTGGCCGACGAATCTAGCCGAGGGTCCCTGGAGCGTCAAGGGCGCGCGGGGTGCCGCGGACGGTCCTTGCTCTCACCCGGCGGGACGCTATACTGCCTTCGATGTCCGATCGCGATCTGGGCAGGCCGGAGCCGGAAGAGCCGGAGCGGGACACCGGCCGGGACGAAGAGCTTCTCTACTTCTTCCCCGATCGCGAGGTGACCGCGAGCGAGCTCGAGGCGATCCTCGCCGAAGGCGGCGAGGACGAGCGCGCCGAGGCCGTCTCCTGCCTCCTGCGCTACGCCGAGTGGGGACACATCTGGCGCTTCGTCAGCCGCGAGGAAGTCCGCGAGATCTTCCCCGAGCTCGACCTCCCCGAACGCCTCCGCCAAGCCTGGGCCCGCATGCTCGGCATCGAAGTCCACCTCGCCGAAACCGACTGAACCCGAGGCCGCGCCCGTCCATGCTTTTCCGGCGCGGTTTCTTCCACCCGCCTGGAATTCCAGAAAGAAGTGATCCTGTCCCTCTTTTCGGGGACGGGCTCGAAGACGACCTCGAAACTTGGGCCAGAGCTTGCCGGTGAGGAGGAAGGTCTCGGTGTCGGGGCGGTAGGCGATGCCGTTGAGGACCTCGGCGCCGGCGCGCTCCTCGGGGCGAGGAGGCCGTCGGCCTCGACGACGGCGCCGACACTGCCGCTCGCCGGGTCGATGCGGACGATGCGGTCGGTGCCGTAGACGTTGGCCCAGATCCAGCCCTCGGCGCACTCGAGCTCGTTGAGGCGGGCGACCGGACAGCCCTCGAGGGTGACCGGGAGGCACGCAGCGGGGCCAGGCTGTCGGCGTCGCGGACGGTCAGCGTCGCGCTGCCGTCGCTCTGCACGGGTGACGCCGTCCCAGCACAGACCATCCCTCACCGCGGTAGGCGCGCTCGCCGAGGGGCGCGAAGTCCGACGCGCGCGCCAGAGAGGAGCCTTGCCCTCCTTCCAGGTAAGCTGCTGTGCTCCCCACCCGCGCGAGCCCCTCGCCGAAGAGCGACTCCGGAAGCGAGCGCTCGCGCAGCGCCGTACCCTCCTCCGGAGCCGCGGCGCAGCGTGGAGCGCCCGTGAAGGCCGGTGCTCTCGAGCAGCGTGCCGTGTGCCCACAAGAGCCCCTGGGTGTACGCGGCCGGGTCGTGCGGCAGGGTCCGGATGACGCGTGGACGCAGCCGCTGCGGACCGGAGGCCCGGGCCGGCGACGCGTCCCCGCAGGCGCCGAGGAGACCGAGCGACTCCGAGCACGGCGAGGCGCCGCGGCGGCCTCACGACCGCTCGGCTCCGCTCCCGCGGACGCTGTTCCAGAACGCCGCGGCCAGCAGCAGGAAGGCGCCCAGGCCACCCACGGCGCGGCTGCGCCAGCCCAGCGGTCCGATGCCCTGCGGAGCGTGCCCGAGGGCGCCGGCCGCGATCAACCCGACCCCGAGGATCCCCTCCTTCACGACCAGGCCGGAGCCGAAGAGGACGCCGCGCTCCCGGGCCTCCTCGCCGTCCGCCCGGCGCGTCGCCGCCCAGCGCAGCAGCCCGCCGAGGAAGACCGGCACCATCGTGCTCACCGGCAGGTAGACGCCGACGGCGAAGGCGAGGCTGGGAATGCGGCACAGCTCGGCCACCACCGCGAGCCCGACGCCGATGCCCACCAGCCCCCACGGAAGGGCGGTCGAGCACGCCGCTGATCCCGACCATCGGCGTCGCCTGCGGCGCGGGATCTCGGGCGTGCCGAGGCCCAGGCGCGGGCCAGGGCGATCACCGTGAGGCAGACGAAGACCGCCGGTGGGCACGCCGAGGGCTCCCCACCTGCTGACGCCGCCAGCGTCGCCCCGACGAAGCCGGTCTTCCAGGTCCTGCGAGGTGTCCCCGGCGATCCAGGCGGCGATGGCGACCACGCATCCCACCGGTGAGGGCGGCGGCGCGCGGCGGCGTCCGTCCAGCCGAGGACGAGGAACACCGCCGAGGTGGCGAGCAGCGTGGCGATGGTCATGCCGCTCGTGGGGTTCGAGGTGACGCCCACGAGACCGACGATGCGCGAGGAGACGGTCACGAAGAAGAAGGCGGCGATCGCGACGAGGACCGCGGAGACCAGCCGCGGCAGGAAGCCCGGAAGCTCCGAGAAGATCTGCGGCACGGCGACCATCAAGAGGATCAGGATCGCCGCCCGCCCCGACCTGCCCGAGACCGAGCTCGCGCTCGGTGCGCTCCTCGTGTGCATTCGCCTCACCGAGGCGCCAGAGCGCAGCGACGGGCGCCGACGCGGAAAGCTCTCGACCATCGTCGGGATGCTGCGCACAGCGTGATCAGCCCGCCGGCCGCGACCGCGCCCGGCGCCGATGTGTAGCGCACGTGGCGCGTCCACGGAGGCTGACCCATCTCGGCGATGGTCTTCACCGTCTCCGGGTGAGCGGTACGGCCCGGTCGGCCCCCAGGTCGCGATGATCGGGATGACCAACCAGGAAGGCAGCCCGCCGCCCACCATCACGGCGGCGATCCGCGGGCCGAGGATGAAGCCGACGCCGAACAGCGCCGCCGAGTTCTCGAGCCCGAGCTCGGCCTTGCGCAGGAACGGAACCTTGACCGTCAGCTCGCTCGAAGGCCTTGAGCCAGCCGACGAGGAACTTGAAAGAACGCGCCCACGGCGAGCCCGCGGAAGCGTGCCGGGCCTTGGCGCCGCCCTCGCTGGCGACCAGCACCTCGGCGCAGGCCGTCCCCTCGGGGTACGGCAGGCAGCCGTGTTCCTTGACGATGAGGAAGCGGCGCAGCGACATATGAAGAGGACGCCCAGCAGGCCTCGCACAGGGCCAGGAGGGTCATCTGGAGCAGCGACGGATCGAGGTGCCAGAGGAAGAGCGCCGGGAGGGTGAGAGATGACCCCGCTCGCCACCGAGCTCGAGGCCGAGCCACGGTCTGCGAGATGTTGGCCTCGAACAGGGAGCTCTCGACCCCGGAGCGTCCCAGCAGGCGGAAGGCCGCCGCCGTGATCACCGCCACCGGGATGGAGGTGAGATCGTCAGTCCGACCCGGGGGCCAGGTAGGCGTTCGCCGCTCGAAGACGATGCCGAAGACGATGCCGGCCACCACCGCCTTGAGGGTCATCTCCGGCGGGCTCGCGCCAGGATCGACGAACGGCTCGTAGCGACCGCCGGCGGTACCTCCTCGCTAGGCCTGCTGCAGGCCCCTGTACCGGCCATCCTGATCGTGCATTCCGGTCTCGAGGAGCACCCGGGCAGGCCCTCCAGGGTACATGCGTCGACAACCGGGCAGCGCCAGTCGGGCCGCCGGCGAGGCGTCAGCCCGCCTCCATCCCTCAGTCGCTGGTCGAGGAAGCGTGAGATCTCCGCCGCCAGGCCCCGCCGCCAGGCCTCACTGCCCCGTCCCAGCGCGCTCCCTGGAGCGCGTCGCGCAGGCCCGTGACGGCCCCAGCGCTCGCCCGCCACCGCGCCGGAGGCGCTCGCCCGAAGCGCGCCAGATCGCCAGACGCCGCGCCACGAGCTCGGTCACGGCCCGGCCCAGGTGGGCGCGGCGCAGCGCTCACACGCCGCGGGCGTCGGCGAGGACGCGATCGGTCAGGGCGTTCAGGATCTCGTCCGGGCCGGGCACGTCGGCGTCGCGCCGGTGGTTGATCGGCGCTGCGCCCGAGGCGCCTCCGGTTGCAGCAGACCCGACACGGTGAGATCGGCGGCGGTGACGGCGGCGCCGACCACGTCGAAGACGGGAGCCGTCCCGCTCGACAGCAGCTCGCGGTTGGGCTTGGCCGGACGGACGCGGTGCCAGCAGGTCGAGGACCTCCTCGGGCGGGTCGAGGGCCGCCGGATCGAGGTGTCGAGCAGCGCCTGCGAAGGGCGGCTCGCTGCGTCGCGGCGTCTATCGGCATCGGACCGGTCTGCCCGTCGCCGTTGACCGCGTAAGCCGTAGTGCAGACCGCCGACGACCTTGACGGTGCACGTCCACCTGACGAATGGTGGAAGTAGAGAGGCGCCAGCACCTCTTCGAGGAGGCCAGGGGCCGTCCCTCGGCGAGGTTCCGGCGTCCGAAACGCTCGAGGGCGGCGCCGCGCACGGCCATCACGTGGCGCAGCTCCTCCGGGGTCGCTGCCGTTGTCCCGGAGGTTGGCCGCGGCTCGGCGGCACCGGCGGGTGAAATATGGTCGGTGAGGAAGACGTAACCCTCCTCGAGACTGCGGCGCACGATGGCGTCGAGGGCGGCCTTCTCGTCGGTCCCGGCGGGGAACTGCGGTAGGCCCAGTCGGTCGCCACTTCGTCCCAGCTGCCGATGCCCACGGCGTAGGCCGAGGGAGAGTCGAGGGTTCCGTCGGCGTCGATGCGACCAGCGGCGCGGGGTAGTCCATGACCGAGGCCCGGCCGCCGTAGGTGCTGGCGGCGAAGTTGTGGTTGAAGCCGAGGGTGTGTCCGACCTCGTGGGCTGCGAGCTGGCGGATGCGGGCCAGCGCGAGCTCGACCAGGTCGTCCGGTCGGCCGGTGCCGGTGTTCTCGACGCCGGCCAGGCCTTCGAAGATCAACCGGTCCTGGCGCACCCGCAGCGAGGCCGAGGGTCACGTGCCCCTTGATCATCTCGCCGGTGCGCGGATCGATGATGCCGCCGCCGTAAGGACCAGCCGCGGGTCGACCGGTGGACCCACTGGATGACGTTGTAGCGCGCATCCGGCAGGTGGGCCCCTTCGGGCAGCAGCTCGACCCGGAAGGCGTTCTCGAAGCCCGCCGCCTCGAACGCCTGCGCCCGCAGCTCGCCCTCGATGAGGGCCGAGCGAACCGGCTCGAGGCCCCGCGATCGACGTAGTAGACGATCGGCTCGACCACGCCGGGAGGACGCCGGATCGGTCCGGTGCAGGCGGTGACGGACGATCCAGCGCTTCTCGACCGGCTCGTCGAGCGCCGCCGCGTAGTCGGCGAACTGGATGCCGAAGGAGCCCATCCGGGGATCGAGCTCGCGCGGCTCGTAGCCCGGGCCCGGCAGACGGACGAAGGACTGGTGCTCGACGATGGTCACGGCCCGCGGGTCCGGCGCCGTCGAGCGGACGTGCTCCCCCGGGCTCTCTCCGGCGAAGGTGAGCAGCGCTTCCAGCTCGAGGTTGTCCGGAAAGGCCAGGCAGTGGTCGAAGTCGATGGCGCTGCGGCGGCCGGTCGAGCTGGGGCTCCCCTGCCCGGTGTCGGCCAGGGTCCGGGTGACGCCGTGTGCGTCGCGCAGCAGGAACGAGGTGAGGTCGATCAGGGCGCGTCCGTCGGGGTGCACGGCCAGCGCGTCCGTCGCCCAGATGACCGAGGTGGCGAAGGACTCGCGCGTCGCGCGCAAGGCCTCGTCGGCGTCGGAGGTCAGCGCGCGGTAGCCGAGGTTGGGCTGCTCGAAGAGCACCCGCCGGCCGATGCGCCGGAAGTCGAGGGACCTTCTCGCCGCCGAGCTGCCCGCGGTCCAGACCTACGGGGTTCGAGCCGAGACCGGTGAGGATCCCTCGACGTAAAGGTAGCTCCCCAGGCGGCCCTCGGCGTCCGGGGCCGGCACCTCGAGCAGCAGCCGGTGCTTCTCGCGGTCGACGTGAAGGGCATGAGGCCCTCGCGCCGCTCGAGACCGGCGACCGCCTCCGTCCAGGCGGGCCGTCGGCGCTCGACGTCCCGGTTTCGGCGCTGCCCGGAGTGGTCCCCATCTGGTCCAGAGCCGCCGGTCGCGCAGCCGACCGCGAGAGGACGGTGAGGAGAGGGAGGCCTGGCGCATGTCGGTCTCCGATCTCGGGAGTGTGGGGGGCGCGCAGCGCGGCTTTCTTGCCCGGGACGGTTTCCTGATCGGCGCGGTCAGCAGGACCGCGTTCCGGCCGGGCCGAGACGCCGCCTCTGCAGGCGCCGATCGCGCTCCTACGTCACGGCCGAGGACCCCGGTGGACCCGACCGCAAGAGCACGCGCAAGCCGCCGCCCGGCGTTGCGGGCGGCGATCCGGCCGCCATTAGCCGCCACCTGCACCCGGCGGGCGATCGGCAGCCCGAGCGGTGCCGGTGTCGTGGGTCGAGAAATAGGGCTCGAAGATCCGGTGGGGTCCTCCTCCGGCACGCCCGGGCCATCGTCTTCCACCTGGACCACGACCTCGGCGCCGTCGCGTTCGAGGCGGACCGCGACCGTGCCGCCGGAGCACCGCCCCGCAGGGCGTTCTCGATATGAGGTTGCGCAGGGCGCGGCCGAGGAGCTTCGGGTCGAAGCGGGCGTGGAGCGCCGCTCCTCGTTCCTCCCAGGCGAGCGTCACGCCGGGCGGCGGCGCCATCCGGTAACCCTCGACGAGGCGGCGGACGAAGGTCGCGAGGTCTCCGTCCTCGAGCTCGATGCGGGATCCGGCTGTAGATCGAGAAGTCGGACGAGATCTCCTGCAGCTCGTCGACGTGGGTGAGGATGTTGGCGGTACAGCGGGCGAAGACCTCGTCGAAGTGACCGGGGTCCCGCTGGCGCACCTCCCGCATGTGCTCGGCCGAGAGGCGGATCGGCGTCAGAGGGTTCTTGATCTCGTGCGCGATCATGCGCGCCATCTCGGCCAGGCCGCCAGCCGCTGGCCGCGCAGGACCTCGGAGATCCTCGACCACGAGAAGGGCCGCCGGATCGCCGTCGCCCGCGATCGGCACCCACGACAGCGTCCACTCCTCCGGCTCCTCGTCCTCCCGCGCCGGAAGGCGCACCGTGGCGCTGCGCAGCAGCTGGGCCGGCCCGGCGACGAACTCGAGGATCTCGGCCAGGCGTTCGTCGTGGGTCAGTGCCTCTTCGATGGGCCGGTCGAACGTCGTCCCCAGCAGCGCGCCGGCGACCTCGTTCTGCATGACCACCCGGTGGCGGGAGTCGAGCGAGACCACGGCCGAGGTGATGCTCTCGAGGATGCGCTCCATGACGCGCTTCTCGCGCTCGAGGTCGCCCCGCGTCTGGGCGATGCGCAGCGCCATCCGGTCGATCGCCTCCACCAGCCGCGCCAGCTCGTCGAGCGGCGGGGGCTCGACCCCCAGGCTCGCCGCGCCGGCCGCGATCCGCCGGGTGCCGTCGAGGATGTCGGTCAGCGGCGTCGTGAAGCTGCGCGCCAGGCGCGCCCCGAGGGCCGCGAGCAGGAGCAGCAGCCCCACCGTGGAGAGGATGACCTTGCGGCGGATGTCGGCGAGCTCGCGACTCACCTGCTCGTCCTGGCCGAGCAGCGGCACGGAGACGACGAGGCTCGAGGCGCCCGGTCGAGGCCCCGGCAGCGACAGGGGCGCGTAGAGCTCGCGATAGGAGAGGTCTCCGACCCTGCTGCGACGCACGGCGTGCTCGTGCCCCTCCACCGCCAGACGGGCGTAGACCTCGCCGGGAATCCGCTCCGGAAGCAGACCGGCGGTGAAGAGCGGGCGCTTGCTGGTGGCGTAGAGCGTGCCGCCGAAGTAGAGGTTCACCTCGTGGCGCACCACGGTGGCCAGCCAGTCGAGCAGACCGTCGTCGAGCACGGTGTCGAAGGCCACGCCCGGGGCCTGCGCCGCGGCGTAGTCGCCGAGGACCCGCTCGGCCGCCTCGAGGGCCTCCTCCCCCGCCGCGATCCGATCCGAGTCGAGGCGGGACGCGGTGGCGCGCAGGAGGAGGAGGTTGACGACCACCGCCGGCACGAGCAGGAGGAGGGCGAAGAGGACCATCAAGCGCACCGAGTAGGAGCGCAGCGGCCGCCGCAGACGCGCCCGGGTCTCGGGTCGCAGGGCCTGTGCGGCGAGCCCCACCAGGACGAGGGCGAGGACCGTCATGAGGGCTCCCGTCGCGTCGGTGCCGACACGTTCCACGGCCGCCAAGGGTCCCAGCCTCGGGAGGAAGAGGGCGCGCACGCCGTCCGGCTCGATCGCGGTCCAGATCAGGGCCGAGCCCTCGGGTGTGGCGACGCTGCCCCGGCCGCCTGCGGCGAGCTCCGCCGTCAGCGGCGGCGCGCCCGTCCACGGCGAGACGAGGGCCGGACCGTCCTGGTCGTAGAAGCCGTAGCGCAGCGGCCGGAGCCACTCCTCGACGGCTTGGGGCAGGCCCGGCCCGCCGCGCAGGAGTCGGCGCGAGAGGCTCTCTCCCCGTCCCGGTCCCAGCCCGTAGCCCGGCTGGGGCAGGAGCCAGTAGCGCACGCTCGCCCACGGCCGGCCCCGCAGGGCGACCGGCGCCTCTTCGGTCAGCAGGGTGTAGTCCCACAGGTGGACACCGGTCGATCCCGGGCCGACCGTCGGCCAGTCGATGAGCTCTCCCTCGGCCACCGAGAGCCCGAGGGCGAAGGTGGATCCCGGCCGCGCGACGGGGGCGACGGCGATGCCGGAGAGAGCGCGATCCTGCCGCAGGGGCGCTCGCCGCCAGAGGGCGTACGCCAGGTCGGTGGCCTCGAGCTCCTCGACGTCGGCGGGCGAGAGCCGGGAGACGTCGGTCGACCGGAAGTACCGCGACAGCTCCTCGGCCTCGAGGCGGAGGTCCTCCTGGGTCGGTGGCCCGAGCAGGGCCAAGCGCTCCGGCGCCCGGTCGACGATGCTGCGCCGGAAGGCGATCTCGGAGGCGATGGCGGGCAGCAGGGCCGCCAGCAGGCCGAGCGCCACCAAGCGCCCGCCGCGCGGCCTGCTCGTGCCGGACGCCAGCCAGGGGGCCACCAGCGCGGTGCCCGCCACGAGGGCCGCGGCCGCACCGCCGGGGACGTCGATCGAGGCCGCAGCGAGGAGCAGGACCGAGGCGCCCTGCCAGAGCGGCAGCAGCCGGCGCCCCGGTCGCAGGCACGACGCCGTGGTCCCCAGGAGGGCGAAGGCGAAGCCCCAGAGGCCGAGGCGCAGGAGGAGGTCCGCAGCGCCGCCCGCGAACGAGCGGCCGAGATCGAAGGGACCGGCGAAGCGCTGCAGGCCCCAGGCCGCGGCCAGGACCAGGACGGCGCTCAGCGCCCCGAGCCAGGGGGCGGACCCGGGGGGGCGGGGCATGCTCCGGGGCCCCCAGACGGCGGCCGCGACGCCGAGGCCGAAGAGCGCGACGGCCACCGCGGCGCCCCCTCCCGCCGCGGCGCCCAGCAGGCCGACGGCCGCCAGGGAGCCCGCCACACGAGGCCCCCGCCCGCGGTCGTCGCGCAGCCAACCCCAGAGGAGCGCCGCGAGACCGAAGCCGACCAGCGCGGCGCGGCGCAGCCACTCGGCGCGGGCGTCCTCCACGGCCTCGTCCGGGGCGGCGGCCAGCAGCAGCCACGGGACGCCGTCGCCCCCGATCACCCGCACGTCGTCGCCGGCGGCCGACCGCCGGTCGGTCGCGGCGCTCCATCGCCACGAGAGTCCCGGTCGCCCCACCAGGGGGAACGGCAAGCGATCGGTGGTGTAGCTGACGGCGGCCGCCACCCGTCGCGGCGGTGCGCTGTCGGGCACGGGCTCCACCGCCAGGAGCGTGACGGTGGTGAAGCTGGCGCGCACGGCGTGCCCCCGCCTCGGCAGGGCGCGGGCGGCCACCTCGTGCGCCAGCCCGCTGCCGGCCCAGGCGAGGGGCTGTCCGAAGGCGTCGAGGAGGACGAGGGATCGGTCGCCGCTCGGGGGCAGCTGCGCCTCGAGCGCCCGGAAGTCGGCCTGCTCGCCCTCGAGGGTCCCCGCGAGCCCGGGGGCGGCCTGGGCCGCGAGGGCGTCGAGGCCCGACCACAAGGCGCTCCATCGGCGCTCGATCTCGGGCTCGAGGTCATCGGCGTCACGAGGCCCGGACAGGGCCAGGGAGGCGATCGCCGACCCGACCGAGAGCAGCGCGAGCGCCGCGGCCAGGGCGCGGCCCAGGCGGCGGGACCGGCCGGCGAGCGGGCTCACCGCACCATCGGCAGATCGACCCCGTGGCGGCGGCCGAAGGCGACGGCCTCTTCGTAGCCGGCGTCGGCGTGGCGGGCGATCCCCATGCCGGGATCGCTGGTCAGCACGCGATCGAGCCGTGCGGCCGCGGCGTCGCTGCCGTCGGCGACGATCACAATGCCGGCGTGCAGCGAGTAGCCGATGCCGACGCCGCCGCCGTGGTGGAAGGAGATCCAGCTGGCGCCGTTGACCGCGTTGATCAGGGCGTTCAGGACCGGCCAGTCTCCGATCGCGTCGGAGCCGTCCAGCATCCCCTCGGTCTCGCGGTTGGGGGAGGCGACCGAGCCGCAGTCGAGGTGGTCCCTGCCGATGACGATCGGGGCGGAGACGCGACCGGAGGCGACCAGGTCGTTGAACGCCCGGCCGGCCTCGGCGCGCTCGCCGTAGCCGAGCCAGCAGATGCGTGCCGGCAGACCCTGGAAGGCGACCCGCTCCTGGGCCATGCGGATCCAGCGCTCGAGCTTCCGATTCTCGGGGAAGAGCTCGAGGATCGCCTCGTCGGTGGCTCGCAGGTCGTCGGGGTCGCCGGAGAGGACGGCCCAGCGGAAGGGGCCCTGGCCGTGGCAGAAGAGGGGGCGGATGAAGAGCGGCACGAAGCCCTGGAAGTCGAAGGCGTTGGCGACCCCGGCCTCCTTCGCCTGACCGCGCAGGTTGTTGCCGTAGTCGAAGGTCACGGCGCCGCGCTCCTGGAGCGCCAGCATCGCCCGCACGTGGGCCGCCATCGAGCGGTGCGAGCGCTGGACGTACTCCTTCGGGTCGCTCCCGCGCAGGGCCAGGGCCTGCTCGTACGGCATGCCGTGCGGCACGTAGCCGTGGAGGTCGTCGTGGGCGGAGGTCTGATCGGTCAGCACGTCGGGAACGACTCCGGCGGCCAGCAGGTGCTCGAGCAGATCCACCGCGTTGGCCTCGACGGCGATCGAGACGGCCTCGCGGCTCTCCTTCGCCGCCAACGCCGCGGCCACCCCCGACTCGAGGTCGTTGGCCACGCGGTCCAGGTAGCGTGTCTCGAGGCGCCGCTCGATGCGGTGGCGGTCGACCTCGGCGACGAGACAGACGCCCTCGTTCATGGTCACCGCCAGCGGCTGGGCGCCGCCCATGCCGCCCAGCCCCGCGGTCACGGTCAGGGTGCCGGCGAGCGTGCCGCCGAAGGTCTGCTGGGCGCACTCGGCGAGGGTCTCGAAGGTGCCCTGGAGGATGCCCTGGGTGCCGATGTAGATCCACGATCCGGCGGTCATCTGGCCGTACATGGTGAGGCCGAGGGCGTCGAGGCGCCGGAACTCGTCGTCGGTCGCCCACTTGGGTACCAGCATGGCGTTCGAGATCAGCACCCGCGGGGCGTCGACGTGGCTCTTGAAGACGGCCACGGGCTTGCCGGACTGCACCAGCATCGTCTCGTCGTCCTCGAGGCGGCGCAGGGTCTCGACGAGCGCCTCGAAGCACTCCCAGTTGCGTGCCGCCTTGCCGTAGCCGCCGTAGACGATGAGCTCGTCGGGCTTCTCCGCCACCTCGGGATCGAGGTTGTTCATCAGCATGCGCAGCGCCGCCTCCTGCAGCCAGCCGCGGCAGGTGAGCTCGGTGCCGCGCGGGGCGCGCACGGTGCGCGGTCCGGCGACGGTCGGGGTCTCGACGGTGTTCTCGGGCATGGTGGTCACCTCACTTCGAGGGCGTCGAGGAGCCCGTCGAGCTCCCCGGTGATCAGTGCGTGCGCGGCGTCCAAGTCGGGGGCCATCTCGCGGTCGGAATCCCAGCGCCCGACCCGCGTGCGGACCGCGGCGTGCAGGCGTTCGAGGGCCTCGCTCGAGGTGAGCGGCCGCAGCAGGTCGACGCCCTGGGCGGCGGCGAGGAGCTCGATGGCGAGGACCCGACCGACGTGCTCCAGGACCTCCCGGAGCTTCAGGGCCGCGCCCATCCCCATCGAGACGTGGTCCTCCTTGTCCGCCGAGGTGGGGATGGTGTCGACGGACGCCGGATGGGCGAGCACCCGGCACTCGGCCACCAGGGCCGCCGCCGCGACCTGGGCGATCATGAAGCCGGAGTTCACCCCCGCGTCCTCGACCAGGAAGGCCGGCAGCCCCGAGAAGTGGGCGTTGGTCAGCTTCTCCACCCGGCGTTCGGCGATCGAGGCCAGGTCGGTCGCCGCGATCGCCAGCAGGTCGGCCGTCTGCGCCATGGGGGCGCCGTGGAAGTTGCCACCGGAGAGGATCTCGTCCTCCCCGTCCCCCTCGGCCGCGAAGACCAGCGGGTTGTCGGTCACCGCGTTCATCTCGATCCCGACGCGCCGCTCGGCCTCGGCGAGCGCGTCGCGCACCGCGCCGTGGACCTGCGGCATGCAGCGGATCGAGTACGGGTCCTGGATGCGCACGTCGCCGTGCCGGTGCGACTCGCGGATCCCGGAGCCCTGCATCAGCCGCCAGAGGTTCGCCGCGCTGTCGCGCTGCCCCGGGTGCGGCCGCAGGGCCTGGAGGCGCGCGTCGAACGCCGTGTCGGTGCCGCGCAGCGCCTCGGTCGAGAGCGCCCCCACCAGGTCCGCCAGCCGCACGAGCCGGCGCAGATCGAGGCAGGCGAGCGCCAGCAGGGACGTCATCGCCTGCGTCCCGTTGATCAGCGCCAGCCCCTCCTTGGCCTCGAGCACGAGCGGCTCGAGCCCGAGCTCCGCCAGCGCCTCCGCCGCCGGCTTCTCCACCCCGCCGACGCGCACCCTCCCCTTCCCTACGAGCGGCAGCGCCAGATGCGCCAGCGGCGCCAGGTCCCCGCTCGCCCCCACCGACCCCCGGCTCGGCACCACCGGCAGCACGTCGCGCGAGAGCAGCTCCAGGAGCCGCTCCACCACCACCGGCCGCACCCCGGAGTACCCCGCCGCCAGCGCGTTCGCCCGCAGCAGCAGCATCCCCCGCACCACCGCCCCGGGCAGCGCCTCCCCCACCCCCGCCGCGTGCGAGACCAACAACCGCTCCTGCAGCTCCCGCACCCGCCCCGCCGGAATCGAAACCGCTCGCCAGATCCCCGAACCCCGTGTTCACCCCGTACGTCGGCGTCCCCGAAGCCACCACCGCTCCACCACGTCCCTGGCACCCTGCACCCGCTCCCGCGCCGCACCGGCGAGCGCGACCTCCTCCCCGCCTCGCACGACCCGCGCGAACACCCCGAGATCCAGCGACCGCCCGTCGATCTCGATCATCGCTCTCGCCTCGCGGATCCGGGAGGCGTCGAGGCTAGGTGGGCTGAGTGCATGGGGAACGAGGACCCGCGATCCGTCCCGCTCGTCCCGCGAGCGGCCGGAGCGGCCTCCCGGGCCGATTCTACTCAGTGCCGGGGGTCGCTATCCGGGCCGGACAAAGCGACGCGCCGCTCGGGCTCCAGGAGAGGGTGAACGCGGGGCTCAATACCTGTCGGCGATGAGTCGGACGACGACTCGAAGGGGTGCGCGCCGCTGCTAGGTCAGGTGGCTGGATGCGACCTTCGATGCGTGCCGCACCGGTCGAACCCCGTCGACGACCGCGGTCGAGGCCTGCCGATTGCGGTGACCGACCTTATGGTTTCGTCTGCGAGACCGTGTAGACGACACCGTAGCAACCGTCGCCCAGCGCCGTCACGAACTCGACCTCGGCGGTGACCTCGAGGTTCTCGATCGCGAAGAGGGTCGGAACGACCTCGCTCTCCGCGACCGCCATGGCATGCCAGGTGGGAGCCTGACCGAAGTCGGGGTGCGCTTCTGCGCAGGTGGTGCCTTTGCCTGCTGCGGGTTCGGCCCTCGTCGTGGTCGATGCCAGACCGGCCAGGGAGAGAGCCAAGGCTCCGAGGACTGCGAGCAAGACGACGGGTTTCTTCACGGTTTGCCTCCAGTGTGAGGTGGTCAGCAGAACAGGCAGTAGGAGTCTCGTACGCCGAGACACAGTTCGTTCGCCAGACTCAGACCGGGGCTCAGGCCCGCGTTTGTGCCGCGACGGCATGGCCGGTTTGCCGTTCGAGCGGAACGGCAAACCGGCCGGTGCCTCCCTAGTTCGCGGTCTGATCCCAGGCCGACGTATCGCCGGTCTCGAAACCGTCCCCGAAGAGGAAGTCGGACATGCAGCTCGGGAACCTGAACGAGCCGATGCGCATCCTCCAGGAGGAGCTCGCGGTGACCGGGTAGTACTCGCTCACGAACCAGAAGGTGCAGTCGTCCACCGGGTCGATGTTCATCGAGGAGTAGTCGCCCCAACGGTGTCCGCTGGAAAGCTGCGAGCCTCCGCCGTCGATGATCGAGTCCTCACCCTGCGGCAGCGTACCCAGCGGATCGCCGGCTAGACGGCCGGTGTACCAGACACTGGGGAACGTCGCGGTGTCGTCCGAGGCACTGAAGCCCAGGCCCATGTTGCCCGAGGCGTCCATCGCGATGCTGCCGAACCAGCGATCGATTCCGTCACCGGTTCCCGGAGCGTAGGTGCCCTGCTGGTGCACGCTCCAACCTCCGCCCGTGTTCCGCAGCTCGTACCACCTCACACCAGAGATCGCGGTGGGTACCTCGACGGACTGATTCGTGACCATGGACTGGTGGTCGCCGAAGTTCCGGTAAGCCAGACGGTGGATCACCCTCTGGCGGTACCCCTGGTGGTCGACCTTGACGGTCGTGCCGGGCTGCGGGATGCAGTCTCGAGAGCCTGGCGAGCAGGGGAAGATCGAATCGAACGCGGCGACCGGAAGAGTGTCGACGAGGGTGAAGCTCGACGCCGGAGGGTTCGAGAAGTCGAAGTCGAACTCCCAGATGGTCAGCGCGTCCTGTGAGGCGCCGTAGGGCCCGCCGTTGTCCATCGAGCCGACGAAGACCCCGGGGCTGCCTCCCGGGGGAGGATTGGTCCCGTCCAGGTCCGAGGGCAGGAGCCCGTCACCGATATTGGCGATTCCCACGCCCGCCGGCGTGGCGAGGAACGCGATCACCTGCGGGGAGGGGTTTCCGGCCAGCATCTCCACTCGGTTCAGAGCGTAGGCGCCGACTCCCGCGAAGGGACCGGCGGCGGAGAACTCCCGGGTCGCCAGGAGATACGCCTCGGGCCACACGCCGTACTTCGGATAGTCGGGGAAGTTGGTCGGCGTGTCGGTGGGAAAGGCCCAGCGGAAGTATGTTCCGGTCGGGTCGCCGGTGGTCGACAGGGCGACGCAGTTGAAGAAGGTCGGGCCCGAAGAGGTGAACTGGCTCAGGAGCCAGCGATCCGCCAGCTGGTCGTAGAGGACCACGGGGTCGCCCGAGTTGTTGGTCTCGCAGTCTCCCCCGAACCCGCTCCAGAGCGAGTTGTTGTTGAAGGGGCCCATCACGATCGTGCCGGTCTTGTTGTGGATCGTCGACGTGACGTTGCTCATCGCCACGTAGTGGTTGGGGCCGACGTCGCCGACCGAGTCGGGAGGCGTGAAGCCCACGGAGATCGGTCCGTCGAAGCTCACGTCCGGAGGCGGGAGCGTGCCCTCGCCCACGGCACCCTGCACGGCGGCGTCGGCATCCTGCGGTCCGTACGGACCTTCGAGGCCCGTGTCGCCTTCGTCGGCGATCTCCGCCTCGAACTGCAGGGGCAGGGGCAGCAAGCGCGCGATGTCCCGCAGCGGCGGCGAGACGTCGAAGCGGACGGCGTGCTGGACCCCCATGTAGGTGGCGGAAGGCCGGCCTCCATCCGCACCGTCCGAGTCGCCGGGGCGAGCCTGGACGGCGAACGGCATGAGGAGGCAGATCGCGAGGGCCGCGATCACGAGGTTCCTACGGTCGGTCGGGCGCATGGGTCGACTCCTTCTCCGAGGATGCTGTTGACGGACGAATCGGCTAGGTTAGACCCTAGCTTCGGCAGGTGGTCCGGTCAACCCCTTCGGAGCCCTCGCCGCGGACATCCCGACCGGTTCGGGCTATCACTCCACACGATCTCGCGAGAGACTGGGGTGTGGGCCGAACCCTCTTCCTCACCCTCGGTCTCCTCGCGACGCCGGCTTCTGCGCCGCAACGCCTCCTCCTCGTCCCCTGGGAGCTCCTCCACGAGCGGAGCTCGGTGGAGGGTGAGCTGCGCCTCGAGGTGACGGTGGAGGTGGATGCGGGGGGGCGGACGGTGGTCGGGGGCGAGGCGGGCTGGAGGACGGTCGGGGCTCCTTCCTGGGTGCCGCTCGAGCCCGGGCGGGTGCGGCGGCGGCGGGGCGGGGCCGTGGCCACGTTCACCGTGCTCTGCGACCCGGCGGCGGGGCTCGAGCCGGGGCGCGACACCGGGCCGGAGTGCGGCGAGCTGATCGTGCACCTGCCCGGGATGGATGCGGCGCGGGCCTCCACCGTCCTGGGCGAGGTGACGCTCGGGGCCGACGGCGACCCGATCGAGGACCTCGCCCCCTGGGCGGCCGAGGTGCTGCAGGGTCGGCTGGGGCGTGGGGCGTTGGGGCTCTCGCCGCGGCTGCAGGCGACCCTGCTCTGGATGCTCCGCCCGGAGCGCGGCTGGCCCCGCATCGCCCTCGATCCGCAGGCCGCCGAGCCGACGCTGCGGGTCGACCTCAAGCTGCGGCATGCCGCGGGGTTCCCCTTCCCCTGCTGGGCCCAGCGCACCGTCGACGCGAGGGCCCTCGACCTCGCCGGCGAGCTCGACGACGCGGCGCGCGCGGAGGGCTACGCGCTGACGCTCGACCTCCACCTGCTCGTGCCGCCGGAGTCGCTGGACGAGGAACCGGACGAGCCGGGGCCAAGCGCGGGGGGCTTCGACGTCTCCGGAATGCTCGCCGGCCCCGCCGAGGCACTGGGCGGGCTGTGGGAGGGAGCGGGCGTGTGGGACGAGCTGCGCGTGCGGCTGGGAGCGGCGGAGCTCGCGGCCTGGGCCGACGGCCGGCTCTCCACTGCCGAGCTCGAGGCGGCCTCGACGGTGCGCTGGAACGGCGAGCGCCTCGCCCTGCCGGCTCCCGCGGCCTGCCGCTGACAGATTGCGCCGCCCGAATCCGTCCTAGAGACGATGCTGGCGCGTGTGCTGGGCGCGACCCCTTGGGGGATCGACGCGCTCCCGATCCAGGTGGAGACCGACGTGCGCAACGGCCTGCCCCACGTACAGATCGTGGGGCTCGCCGACGCCGCGGTGCGCGAGAGCCGCGAACGGGTGCGGGCGGCGATCAAGAACTGCGGCTTTGACCTGCCGCCGCGGGCGGTGGTCATCAACCTGGCCCCGGCGGACGTGCCGAAGAAGGGGAACCAGCTGGATCTGGCGATCGCGGTCGCCCTGCTGGCGGCCTTCGGGCTGCTGCCGGAGGAGGCGATCGGAGAACGCCTCTTCGTCGGCGAGCTGGCCCTGGACGGCGAGCTGCGACCGGTGCGCGGCGCCCTCGCGATGGCCGAGCTGTCGCGGCGGGAGGGGGCGCGGGAGCTCCTGCTGCCGGCCGCCAGCGCCGGGGAGGCGGCGGCCCTGGAGGGCGTCACGGTGATCCCGGTCAGCCACCTGACCGAGGTCGTGGCCCACCTGGTGGGCGCCTCGCGCATCGAGGCGGGCACCGTCGCACCGCCGCCGGAGGTCCCCGCGGCGGCCCTCGACCTCGTCGACGTGCGGGGTCAGGAGGGGGCCAAACGGGCGCTCGAGATCGCGGCCGCCGGCGGACACAACCTGCTCTTCGTCGGCCCGCCGGGCTCCGGCAAGACGATGCTGGCGCGGCGGTTGCCGGGGCTGCTGCCGCCGCTCGCGAACGGCGAGGCCCTGGAGGTCACCAAGATCCACTCGCTGGCCGGCGCTGGGTGCCACGGCGGGCTGGTGGAGAGCGACCTTCCGCGCCGCACCACAACGCCAGCACGGCCGCCCTGGTGGGCGGCGGCTCCGCTCCCCCACTCCGGGAGAGGTCACCCTCGCCCACCACGGCGTGCTCTTTCTCGATGAGCCCCGAGTTCCGCCGCGACGTGCTCGAGGCCTGCGCCAGCCGCTCGAGGACGGCGAGGTCCTGATCTCCGCCGCCGGTCGCTTCCGCTACCCGGCGCGCTTCGCCCTGCTGGCGGCGATGAACCCCTGCCGCTGCGGCCACCTGGGGGACCCACGCCACGAGTGCTCGTGCGCGCCCCATGGTCGAGAGCTACCAGGCCCGCATCTCCGGCCCGCTGATGGACCGGATCGACCTGCAGGTCGAGGTGCCCTCCGTGCGCCTGGACGAGTTGCGCGGTCCGACCGGCGAGACGAGCGCCGAGGTGCGCCAGCGCGTGACGGCGGCGCGGAGGCTCCAGCAGGGGCGCTCCGAAGGGAGCGCGCACCAACGCGGCTGCTGGTGCGCTCGCTCGAACGGGTGTGCCGCCTGGACCCGGCCGGTCGCGGCCTCCTGGACCGCGCCTACGACGGCCTCGGCCTCTCGGCGCGGGCGCTCCACCGCATCGTCAAGGTGGCCCGCACCATCGCCGATCTGGCGGGCTCGGAGACCGTGCTGCCCGCCCACGTGGCGGAAGCCATCCAGTACCGCGTGCTCGACCGCGGCTGAGGATCCGAGCGCGGGCCTCGGCTATCCTCCGCCGCATGGCCGACGACATGGGCCCGTCGCGACGGACGGAACGGTGGGCCGTCACGGCCCTGCTGGTCTACTTCGCGGCCTGCGCCCTCTGGCAGGCGCGGTCGGCCTCCCCCACCTTCGACGAGCCGGCCCACCTGGCGGCGGGCGTCTCGTACTGGCGCAGCGGGGACTTCCGGATGAACCCGGAGCATCCACCGGGGCTCGAGCTGCTGGCCGCCCTGCCCGTGATGGCGGCCCGGCCGTGGCCCGACGGTGCGGACGCCTCGGGCAGCCGGGCGGAGCTGGCGCGCCTCTGGGAGATGGGTGGTCGGCGGGTGGCGGCGGAGTGGGCCTACGCGCACGAGCTCTTCTACGGCGCCACCGACGCGACCCTGGCCCGATTCGGCGTGGAACGGGCGAGCGACCTGCCGACCGAAGAGCGGATCGGGCGCGAGGGTTGGCTGCACGACATCGACCGGCTCTTCTTCCTGGCCCGCCTCCCGATGGTGGGTCTGGGGCTCCTCCTCGCGCTCGCGGTCCGGGGCTGGGCGCGAGAGCTCTTCGGCCCCTCCGGAGGCCTCCTCGCCCTGGCGCTGGCGGCGTGCGATCCGAACCTGCTGGCGCACTCCGCGTTGGTGACCGCCGACGTCGGCCTCGCCCTCTTCGGCTTCCTGGGCACCTGGACCCTCTGGCGCTTCCGGTCCCGCCCGGGATTCTCGCGGGGTGCGGCCTTCGTGGCGTGCGTCGCCTGCGCCTTCCTTTCCAAGCACTCGGCGCCGCTGTTCGTCCCGGTGTGGGTGGCGCTCGCGCTGCTGCCGTCTCGGGAGGAGGGCGCCGGAGGGCGTGGGCGCGGAGCGGCCGGGCGCCTGGCGCTTCTCTGCGCCGCCCTGCTCGTCGCCTGGGCCGCTCTGTGGTGCGTCTACGGCCTGCGCTACGCGACACGCGCCGACGGAGGTGAGGGCCCGGTCGACATCCGGGCCGCCGTCGAACGCACCGCCGCGGTGCGAGCAGCGTTCGAGCGTGTGCCGGACGGGCCGACCGAGCTGGACATCTATCGCGCGGGCCGCCACGCGCGCCTCGCCCTCGGAGACCGCCTCCTCCTGGCGGCCGCCCGGGGCCGCCTCCTTCCGGAGGCCTATCTCGGCGGCCTCGCCTACGCCCGCCTGCACTCGCTGGCACGCTGGTCGTTCCTCGACGGCGAGATCTCGCCGCGGGGCTTCCGGAGCTTCTTCGCATGGGCGTTCCTGTGGAAGACGCCGCTGGTCACCCTGGCCGTCCTGCTGGCGGCCGTGGTGGTCCTGCCGCGTCGGGGGCGGCTGGACACGCTCCTCTTTCTCTGGCTGCCTCCCGCCGTCCTCTTCGCGGCCGCCGTCGTCTCGCACCTGAACATCGGCCATCGCCACCTCCTCCCGGTCTATCCGTTCCTCTGGACCGCGTGCGGCGTCCTGGGACCCCGGATCCAGGCCCGCCTCGGCACCCAGGGGAGCGTGGGGGCGCTCGCGATCGTGGCGCTCGGCTGCTCGGTCGTGCTCGCACCGCCCTGGCGTCCGCAGCCGGTCCACCCCCGCTACCTCGCCTTCTTCAACGAGCTCGCGGGGGGGCCGCGGGAGGGATCGCACCGTCTCGTCGACTCGAGCCTCGACTGGGGTCAGGACCTCGGCCGTCTGGCGCGATGGCTCGAGCGGGAGGGCATCGACGAGCCCATCGGTCTCTCCTACTTCGGGATGGCGGACCCCCGGTGGTACGGGATCCGGCATCGCAAGCTCACGGGCGGCTATTCACTGGAGCCTCCCTTCGAAGGCGCCGCCGTCGAGCTCCCCCCGGGCGCCCTGGTCGCGATCAGCTTCACCAACCTGCGCGGTCCCTACCTGGGACCGGACGGGGGGGCCGCTTGGGAACGCCTCCTGCGAGGTGCCGAGCGGGTCGCGACGATCGGCGGCTCGATCGCGGTCTTCCGGCTGGCCGGAGCTCCGCCGGGGGGCGTAGTAGATTAGGCGCTCACCCGGCAGTCGAAGAATCCGGATGCGCCCGTCTCCCGCGATCCACTCGTCCCGATCGGAGGACTTCGCCCTCTTCGAGATCCTGGCCCAGATCTCGCGCGTGGCGCTGGAGTCCGACGACCTCTTCCACCTGATGCAGAGCACGGTGGACTTCATCGCCGAGACGCTGGAGGTGGCGATCGCCTCGATCCTGCTGCTCGACGAAGAGGAGGAGCACTTCGTGGTCGAGGCCTACGCCGGCGCCCTCGAGCTGCGGCTGCCCGCGGGCGAGAGCTGGCCGGTGTCGATCGGCGCCTGCGGCCGGGCCGTGCAGACGGGACGGCCGCAGCACCTCGAAGACGTCCGCGCCGACCCCGACTACGTGGTGGGCAACGAGGCGGTGCGCTCCGAGTACATCGTGCCGATCCGCTACCGCGACCGGACCCTCGGGGTGCTCAACCTCGAGAGCACCCGGCACGACACCTTCAGCGAGCAGGCCCGCCGTGTCTTCGACGCGATCGCGGACCAGGTGGCCGGCGCGATCCATCTCGCCGACGTCAACCGGCGTCTCGAACGGGCCAACCGGGAGCTCCAGCGCCTCTCGCTCCAGGACCCGCTGACCGGTGTCGCCAATCGTCGCGGCTTCGACGAGGCGCTGGCGATGGAGTGGGAGCACGCGGCCCGGGCCGGTGCCCCGGTGAGCGTGCTCTTCGCCGACCTCGACTGCTTCAAGGCGCTCAACGACGCCCACGGTCACCTCTACGGCGACGACTGTCTGCGGCGCGTGGCGCAGAGGCTCCACTCGCTGGTGCGACGGGCGGGCGATCTCGTGGCCCGCTACGGCGGCGAGGAGTTCGGGGTGATCCTCGGGGCCACGCCGAGCGCCGAGGCGGAGGCCTTCGCCGAGCGCATGCGCAGGGCGATCCAGCGCCTGCAGATCGACAACCGGGCCTCGAGCGTCGCCGAGGTGTTGACCCTGACCGTCGGCGTCGCCACCGCCGAGCCCGACGCGACGACCGGCGCGGAGCGACTCGTCGAGGAGGCGGACCGGGCCCTCTATCTGGGGAAGAAGGCAGGAAGAAATCGTGTCGTGGTCGCCCCGCGCTCCTCTTGACAGTGCCGTGACGGTGGGTACAATGCTCGGGCCTCTCCGGGGGCAGCTCGGGACAATCAGAGGGACTTCGAACGGCGTAGCCATCGAACGATGGGGCTGAAGCACCACACCATCATCTTCGTGCCGCACGCCCGCGCGCGCTTCCGAAAGCTGCGGGTGACGAATCGGCAGATCGGGGTGGCCCTCGGCCTCTTCGCGGCCCTCGTTGCGGCTTCGGTCTTCACCACCTGGACCTTCTTCACCAACCAGATCGACCGCACGCAGCTCGAGCGCGTGCAGGACGAGAACGATCAGCTGCGCAAGGTGAACCACGAGTTCGAGGCCAGTGTGCGCCAGCTCGAGCAGCAGCTCGCCGGCTTCGAGTCGCGGGCGCGCCAGCTGGCGATCGTGGCCGGTCTCGAGCAGGACGCCCGCGAGGAGGTCCCCGGAGTCGGCGGCGAGGAGCTGCCGGCCACGCCGTCGGTCCTTCCCTCCCTCGACGAGCGCACCGACCAGCTGACGCGAGAGCTCTCCGCCGTCGAGGCCGGCCTGCTGGCCCAGGAGCGCTGGAGCGCCGCGGCGCCCACCATCGCTCCGGTCAAGGGGGTCCTGACCAGCGGCTTCGGTGTGCGCACCGATCCGTTCACCGGACACCGCGCCAGCCACCCCGCCATCGACATCTCGACGCAGCCCGGACAGCCGATCCGCGCCACCGGCGACGGCATCGTCCTCGAGGCGGGTCGTGACGGCGGCCTGGGCAACGCGGTCACGATCTCGCACGGCTACGGCCTGACGACCCGCTACGGCCACATGCGCAGCGTCGCGGTCAAGCCCGGACAGCGGCTCCACCGGGGCGACATCATCGGCGCGGTGGGCAGCACCGGCCGCTCGACCGGGTATCACCTGCACTACCAGGTCTTCGAGGACGGCGTGGCGGTGAACCCGCTGGCCTACATCCTCGACGGCACGTCGCCGGCCTCCTGAGGGTCGCGCG
>JAWKHP010000027.1:0-44008 GCA_041394745.1 Thermoanaerobaculia bacterium
GCGCTCCCGCGCCTCGGAGACGGCGCCGCGCAGCAGGTGCAGGCCCCAGGTCCGGTAGCGAATCCCGAACCCGACGTCGCTGCGTCCCAGGCCCTCCGCCAGCTCCGCGGCACGTCGGTAGTTCGCTTCGGCCTCCTCGGACGTGTAGCCCGTCGTGGCCACGAGCGGCAGACCCCGCGCAAGCTCCAGCCCCAGCTCGATCTCGTCGCGGGACGGGGACGCCGGGATCCGCTCGAGGAGCTCCAGCCCGTGGTCGAGGTGTCCGCGCGCTTCGACGAAGGCCCAGGAGGCCAGCGCCCCGTCGCCGGCCCGCTGCAGATAGCGCACCGCCTGGACCGGCTGCTGTGCCTGCTCCCAGTGCTCGGCGAGGAGCTCGGGCTCGCGCTCCTCCACCTCCGGGAACCGATCCTCGAGGACGCGGGCGAGGCGCTCGTGCAGCTGCCGCCGCTCGCTGCGCAGCAGCGACTGGTACGCGGCGTCGCGCACGAGGGCGTGCTTGAAGAGGTAGTCCGCCTCGGGTGGGACGCCGTTGGCGAAGACCAGTCCCGCCTCCACCAGCTCACCCAGGCGCCGGGCCAGGATCGACGGTTCGAGGTCGGCGACCGCGGCCAGGCGCTCGAAGCTGAACCGGCGGCCCAGAACGGCCGCCAGCTGGGCCGTGCTCTTGGCCTCGTCGAGCCGGTCGAGGCGCGCGGTCAAGGAGTCTTGCAGCGTGTCCGGGACCGCCGCCCGGGCCTTGGCCTTTCCGGGAGCCCACGTCCACTCGCCCTCTCCCTCGACGAGGGCGCCGGACTCGAGGATCGTCTTGGTCAGCTCCTCGACGAACAGGGGCACGCCGTCGGTGCGGTCGAGGACCGTGCGCACGAGATCGCCCGGCAGGGGCTTGCCTCCGGCGAGGGTCACGATCATGCGCTCGGAGTCCTCGCGACTGAGGCGATCGAGCGGCACCATCTCCGGCCGTCCCTGCTCCGGCCAGGTCTCCACGCCCTCCGGCCGCGAGGTCATGATGATCAGCAGGCTGCTCTCGGCCGCCCGGCGCAGGAGAGCGGTGATCCACTCCCGCGACGAGAAGTCGACCCAGTGGAGGTCCTCGACCACGAGCGCCGCGGGGCGCCTCCGGGCGAGCGCCAGCGGCAGCTCGAGCAGTGCCTCGAGGGTCTTCTGCTTGAGGCGCATCGGGCTCAACGGAGGCAGGGGCTGCTCCGGATCGGGCGGCAGGCCGAGCAGCGCGCGCAGGAGAGGCGCGATCTCGCGCCGCTCGAGCTCGGCCTCGTCGAGGGTCGCCGCCAGGGCCGCCGCAATCTCGTCGGGCCCGTCGTCGACGGCCACGCCCAGGAGCTCGAGGACGGCCTCCTTCGCCACGTGGTAGGCGGTGCGGCGGTACGACTCCACGCCGGCGCACACCCACCAACGGCCGATCGTGTCCGACAGCGCGGCCCGGGCCAGGTGCAGGAGCCGCGACTTCCCGATGCCCGCCTCTCCGGCCAGCAGAACGCCGCGGCCGTGGCCCGAGACGGCCCGGCGGCCGAGCTCGGCGATGCGCTCGGTCTCCTCTCCTCGCCCGACCGCGGGCGTCAAGCCGAGGGCGGCAGTGGCCTCGAAGCGGCTGCGGAGCCGCCGCGTGCCGACGGCGCGGAATGCCGGCACCGGTTGACTCATGCCCCGCAACGACTGTCCGCCCAGCTCCTCGATCTCGAAGAAGCCGCGGGTCAGCCGGCGGGTGCTCTCGCTCAGCACCACCCACCCGGGCTCGCCCACCTGCTGCAAGCGGGCCGCGACCTTCGGAGTCGAGCCGAGAGCCAGGTCCGCCTTCGATCCGTCGCTTCCGTCCTCGCCGGTGACCACGACCCCGGTGTGCACGCCCACCCGCGCCGCCAGACCGATCTCGCCCAGGCCGGTCACGGATCGGCCGAGGGCGTCGACGGCGGCGACCAGGTCGAGACCGGCGGCGACCGCACGCCTCGGGTCGTCCTCGTGGGCCTGCGGGTACCCGAAGGTGCAGAAGACGCCGTCGCCCTGGAACTGTGCCACCTGCCCGCCGTGGCGGCGGACCACCTCCTCGCAAACCGAGTGGTAGTCGAGGATCAGCTCGCGCAGCTCCTCCGGCTCCAGGCGCTCGGAGAGGGAGATCGCGCCCGCCAGCTCGCTGAAGAGCACCGTCAGCTGACGCCGCTCGGCGGTGGCCCGCGGGCTCGACGACTCGGTGCTCCCGACCGGCCGTCCGCAACGACCGCAGAAGCGGTTTTCGGGCGGATTGCTCTCACCGCAGTGCGCGCATCGTGTGCGCAGCTCCGCCCCGCAGGCCCCGCAGAACCGCTGCCCCGGAGAGGCCGGCTGGTCGCACTCCGGACAGCGGCCGTCGGGCGCCACGTCCCGCGCTCCGGCCGGCGCCGAGCCGGCCCGGCGCGAGGACGGTCGCGCGGTCGGCGGCATGACGACGGTCTCGGCCCTCTCCGGCGGCAGGCCGGCCGGCGGCCGGGCGACCCCCCCGCGCAGCTCGCGCAGCGCTTCGACCAGCTCTCCGGCGTCGGAGTACCGGAGCGCGGCGTCCTTGGCCAGGGCCCGGTCGAGGAGATCCTGCAGACCCTGCGGAGCGTCGACGAGGTAGGTCCCGAGAGGATCGGGCTGCTTGTGGAGCACCGCGTGGATGACGGTCGACGTCCCGCCGCTGCGGAAGGGCGGCCGGCCGGTCGCCATCTCGTAGAGGACCGCTCCCAGCGACCAGACGTCCGCCCGGGCGTCGACGCGCTCGCCGAGCGCCTGCTCCGGCGACATGTAGGCGTAGGTGCCGACGATCACGCCGGTGCGGGTCAGGCTCCCCTCGCTCTCCACCCTCGCCAGTCCGAAGTCGACGATCTTCAGGCGACCCTCCCGGTCGAAGAGCAGGTTCTCCGGCTTGATGTCCCGATGGATGACGCCGGCCGCATGGGCGTGGGCCATTCCCTCGGCAGCCTGCAGCGCGAGATCGACGGCCTCGTCGAGGCCGAGCCGGCCATGGCGCAAGCGCGCGCGCAGCGAGCCTCCGCCGTAGCAGGACATCACGATGAAGAGATCGCCCTGCTCGGTCGTTCCCACCTCGTAGACCGTGCAGATGTGCGGATGGTCCAGCGCGGCGGCGGCCCGCGCCTCGCGGATGAACCGCTGCCGCGCGTCGTCGCTCCCCACCCGCTCGTGGGAGAGGAACTTCACCGCCACCGTGCGGCGGAGGTTGCGGTCCTCGGCACGGTAGACGATCCCCATGCCGCCGTCGCCCAGTTTCTCGACGACGCGGTACTGCGAGATGGTCTTCCCGATCAAGGAGGTCCCCGAGGCGAACGGCAGTCTAGCAGCGCGGGCCTCCGCCCCGGGGCGGGCCGGTGCTAATCTTCCCGCGCTTCGAACGAACTGCATGAGCCGCGGCGCCCTGCGGGCGCGAGGGATCGGCTCGGACTGGAGGCACCATGTCGAGAAGGCTCGTCAGGTCCAGAGGCGCGGCGGCCGTGCTCGCCGCCGGCGCGCTCTTCCAACCCGTCGTCGGCTCGGCGGAGGAAACCGGAGGGGCCGAGACTCCGGAGGCTGTCTACGCCCGGGTCGTCGCGGCCGCCGAGAGCGAGGACGTCGGCGAGATCTTCGCCTGCCTGGCCCCGGAGGAGCGCGCCGAGACCACCATGATGATGGTGGCGATGACCGGCTTCATGGTCGGCATGGCGGGAATGGCCGCCGACATGGGCGGAGAGATGGGCGACGCGTTCGCCGAGGGCGCCGCGGCCGAGACGGCCGAGTCGATGGCCGCCCAGAAGGCCGCGGCCGCGGCCGAGGCGGCGGCGCTCTCCGAGCGCTGGGAGGGGATCCTCGATCGTCACGGCCTGAAGGACACCATGACCGACGTCAGCCTCGACGACACGAAGACCGATGCCGTCGCAGCCCTGGCCGGAGTCGATCAGACCGCGTTGATCAACGACCTGATGGCCTTCCTCGACGACATCGGCGAGGAGAACGGCAGCGACGTCGATCCCAACCCGCTGACCGCCCCGGTCGGCGAGCTCGAGGACCTCGTCGTCGACGGCGACCGCGCAACGGCCCGGGTCGGCGAGGAGGAGGTCCGGTTCGTCCGCGTCGACGGCCGCTGGTACCTCTCCATGGGCGGCCTCGAGGAGCTCGACTAGGAGCGCCTCCCCATGGCGGCGTTCGTCTTCGTCTCCCATCCGCCGCGGCCGGAGCGGGCTCCCTTCGTGCGCTCGATCTCGACAAGCACGGCAAGATCGTCACCTGGCTCAAGGGTGCAGCACGGCCTGACTCACGGCTACGCCAACCTGATCGCCCACGAGGCGCTCGGGTCGGCGGCGGCCCACTCGGAGGCCGACGATCTCGTCGCAGGCCAGTACGCCGGCAAGGAGACCTTGCGGCCGATCTACGACCGCATCGCCACGGCAGTGCGGACTTCGGCGACGACGTCGAGTTGGCGCCGAAGAAGGGCTACGTCAGCCTGCGCCGGGCCAAGCAGTTCGGTCTCGTCCAGCCTTCGACAAGACGCGGGTGGACGTCGGGCTGTAGCTCAAGGAGCCGAGCCCACCGGCCGGCTCGAGGCGTCGGGCTCCTTCAATGCCATGGTCAGCCACCGGGTCCGCGTGACCGACCCGGCCGACGTCGACGCCGAGCTCGTCGGCTGGCTCCGGCGCGCCTACGACGCGGCAGGCTGACCGACCGCAGACGCCGCCTAGGGTTTGGCTTGCAGCCCGGCCAGCAACTCGTGGATCGCGTGCCGGGCGTCGGGGCGCAGCGTGCCGTCGGGGGCCGCGAGCGCATCGCCTCCCAGGACCCGCACGGTGACGTCGAGGCCCTCCGACTCCATCGACCGCTCGATCCGCTCGACCGAGGCGCGGGTGGGCTGCTCGGGGTCGTCGGCGGCGAAGAGGAAGAGCACCGGGACGTCGACGGTCCACCACCAGGTCATCGGGTCGAAGTCGACGACGCGGCCCCACCAGCTCCAGTAGGGATCGTCCGGGCTCGCGGGGTAGCCGTCGACGGCGTCGGCGCCGTAGGACTCCTCGACCTCGCGGCGCAGGGCGGCGTAGCGCTCCCAATCGCCGCGGCCGCGGGCGATCTCGTTCGACGCGCCGAGCAGATCGAGGGCGAGCGTCACGTCCTCGGCGGGCGCCCCGCGCCGGCGCCAGGCGCGCTCCACCCTCCAGGCGGCGCCGTCCGCGACGGTCGAGGCTCCGCCGGAGATCTCGACGACGAACGCCAGACTCGCGTCCTGGGAGGCCGCCACCGCGGCGACCTGGGCGCCCTGCGAGAGGCCGACGAGACCGATGTGCGCGCCGTCGATCTCCGGCAGGGTGCGCAGCAGCTTCACTCCGGTCAGGGCGTCCCACGCCAGGTCCTCGAAGTCGGCTCGCAGGGGATCGCCGCCCGAGTCGCCGGTGCCGCGCGGGTCGAAGACGAGCACCGCCAGGCCGTCGGCGGCGAGCGCGCGCGCCGCGCCGCGCACCCGGGGGTCGTCGCGACCGGTCGCGCCGGCGGGCGGAAGGACCACGGCGGCGCGGTACGGAGCCTCGCCGGCCGGCAGGATCAGCGCGCCGGCCAGCTCGACGTCGCCGTTGGTCCAACGCAACGGTCGCTCCGCGGCCCCGGCGACGGCGCACGACGCCAGGGCGAGCGCCAGGGCCGCGCGTGCCCGGGGGCGGCGGCGCGTCTCAGTACTTGAGGTCATCGCCGTCCTCCTCTTCGTCGACGTCGATCAGGGGCGTCAGCGCGCGTCCGAGCGGCGAGACGACGAGATCCGCCCGCGCCTGCTCACCGGAGGGCCAGAGCACCGCGTCGAGGAGCCAGACGATCTGCAACAGCCGTCCCTCGTAGCTCCACGGACCCTGCGGCAGGGTGAGCTCCACGGTGTGCTCGCCCTGCCGGGCCGGGGCCGGGACCTCGACCGTCGCGGCCACGCCCTCCTCGCGGTCGCCCTTGCCCCGCGTCTCCCAGAGCAGCCGCACCTCGACACCCTCCGGGGCGAAGTCGGCGCTCCACCGGACCTCGGCACGCACGGTCTCGCCCGGTGCCCGGCACGCCTTCGCCTCGAGCAGACGAACCTCGATGCTCACGGGGCGGCCTCCGGGAGGACGACGACGGCGAACTCGTCCTGGACGTCCGGCCAGCGGGCGATCGAGCCGTGCACGGTCAGCACCCACTCGATCCAGTTGTTCCGTCCGGACAGGGAGTGCATCGCCCCGGCCGGAATCTCGAGGCGCACGTCGCCCCCGCTCAGCAGGCCCCGCTGCGACTCCTCGACCAGGCGCACCCGGGCGAAGACCCTCTGACGCGTCGTGCTCGAGTCGCCGCTGCCGTACCTCACCTTCTCCCGGCCCTCGAGGCGGATCCGCACCGACTGCAGCCTCCCCGTCGCACCGCTGAACGACCAGCGGAGCATCGTCGAGCGCCCCGGCGCCAGCCGAGCGTCGGCCAGCACCAGGTGCGGACGCGGGTTCGCCAGCGCCAGGAGCTGGTAGGGGACGGCGGCCAGCAGGGCCAGCCCGATGAGCACGAACGGGGTCAGGAAGCAGCCCAGCGCCCAGTGCGGCTCCCGCCAGAGCTGCCAGAGGAAGACCGAGACGATCCCGTTCCAGAAGAGGGCGACGCCGACGATGCAGCCGAGCTTGCCGAGCGGCGAGAGCGCCGGCTCGAGGGCGAGCTCGCCCGGCGCCGGCGCCTCGGGCAGGACCTCGTGCTCGCTCCAGCGCTCGAGCAGGCCGGGGCGCCCGGGCGTCGTCTCTCCACCCGGCTCGATCGGGGTCCCCGGCTCGATCGCCGCAGCCCCGCGGCTCTTGCGGCTCCGGCCCTGCCAGGCGAGGTACAACCCGGCGGCCCCGACGGCCACGAAGACGAGGGGCAGGAGGCCGAACAGGAACTCCCAGGAGAGACCCCGATGGAGCACCGACTCCTCGGGGTCGGCCGGGCTCACCCAGCAGGTCGTCGTCGTTCCGGGCGCCAGCGCGTCGACGACCCGCTGCTTGCCTTCGTAGCCCGAGGACGAGCCGTTCAAGAAGCGATAGCGACGGCCCTGGAAGGAGCGTCCGTCGACCTCGTAGCGGTAGCGCACCTCGATGCTGTAGGTGGCGCCGTCTTCGGAGCTGTGGGTCTCGACGTGACTGGAGAGGATCTCGCACGGAACCGGGTCCCAGCGCAGCGCCTGCACGACCCGCCAGAGAGGAACGAGAAAGAACGCCGCAAAGGCCAGGCCGACGGCCAGGAACAGGGCGGGGCCCACGATGCAGCCCCAGCTGCCGGCGCTCGACCGGCGCCGGCGCGGCGCCGCGGCCTCCTGCGCACCCACGACCTCGGGAGCGGCGTCCGCCCCCGCGGGCTTCCGCCGCTTCCACAGCCGGGTCAGCATGAAGAGCGGAGCGGCCACGAACGGGATGGCGAAGATCAGCATGACCAGCGGCCCCTGCCACTCCCCTTCGCGCACCCTGTCCAGCTGCTCGAGCAGCTGCGGCCCGAGCAGGACGACGGCCACGGCCAGGAACCCCAGCACGAGGAGGCTGGCGACGAGCCGCACGACCCAGCGCGCGCCGCCGGCGAGGCGCTGGAGCCGCGGGTCGATCGGGCGGGGCACGGTGGCGGGATTCTACCCGCCCGCCGCCCCGCCCCGGAGGAGCGGCAGGCGGCGTCCGGCCCAGCCCGGGAACAGCGCCGCGTCGTCGTCGATGCCGAGGTGCCGTCCGGCCACCTCGGCGAAGACCGAACGGAAGTCGGTCGTCACCGGCAGGTCCCGGCCCTCGTGCAGGGCGTCGGGAACCAGGCTCTCGAGCGTCCCGTGGACCCTGCCGCCGTCCACCTCGGAGCCGAGGACGAAGAGGCAGGAGCCGTGCCCGTGATCGGTGCCGCCCGAGCCGTTCTCCGCCACGGTGCGGCCGAACTCGGTCATCGTCAGCACGACGACGTCGTCCCGGGACTCGCCCAGATCGAGCCAGAAGGCGCGCAGGGCCGAGGCCAGCTCCGCCGCCTGCCGGGCGAAGCTGCCGCCGTCGCTCCCCTGCTGTACGTGGGTGTCCCAGCCGCCGGCCTCGGCGAAGGCCACCTCGAGACCGACGCCGCCGCGCACCAGCAGCGCGATCTGACGCAGCGAGCGGCCGAGCGGTGAGGCGGGGTACTCGGCGCCGGAGGCGGTCCCGCCGCGGACGGAGCGCAGGCTCTCGAGCAGCTCGATCGCCTCGAAGCCGCTCTCGGCGGAGCCGCGCAACAGCTCCTCCGAGGTCTCGCGGTAGAGACTCTCGAAGCCGCCGTCGACGGCCGCCGGCGTGCCCCCGGCTCCGAGCCGCAGGTCCTCGAGGTCGGCGACCGCGAGGGCGGGCTCGGGCCCGTAGAGCGAGCGCGGCGTGGCGCGGGTGAGCGCCACGGCGCGGTAGGGAGTCCCCTCGTGCCCCAGCTCGCCGCAGACGCGGTTGAGCCAGCCGTCGGGGGTCGAGCGCACGCCCGGCGTCCCCGACTCCATGAAGTCCTGCGCGTCGAAGTGCGAGCGGGTCGGGCCGGGCGAGCCCACGCCGTGCACCACCGCCAGCAGGCCCCGCTCGAAGAACGGTCGCAGCGGCGCCAGCGCCGGATGCAGACCCCAGCCGACCCCGAGATCGAGCAGGCGGTGCTCCCCGCCGAGCGCGCGGCGGACAGCGCCAGGCGCGGCCGCAGCCGCTCGAGCCACGGCACGCCGTCGATCGGCGCCACGGCGGCGAGCCCGTCCATCGCGCCGCGCTGGAAGATGGCCACCAGGACCTTCCGCGCCCCGGCGCGACCCGCGGACCGGCGGCCAGGGCGGCCTCTGCAGGAAGCCTGGACCGGCCCCGCTGAGACCGCTGCCGAAGAAGGCCACGGCTCCGCCCTTCAGGAACGCCCGGCGCGTCCACGTCATGACCGCCTCCGGCGCTTGCCGGCCCCCTTCCTTGCCCTCCACTCCCGGGGGAACGCGCCCACCCTCGTCCTTCCCGGTCCCGCCACAGGTCGAGGCGCCGGGACGGGGCGGGGCCGTCGACGGAGGTGTCATCGCCGCTGGAACTCCGGGGATCGAGGATCACGCCGACCACCTGCTCGAGGGCGTTCGGCTCGGTCGCCCGCTCGCGCCGCGGACGCCGGCGGGAACCGTCGGCGAAGGGATCGTCGAGGCGTTCGGCTCGGTCGGCCGCTCGCGCCGCGGACGCCGGCGGAACCGTCGGCGAAGGATCGTCGAGGGCGGTCAGCGCGGCGCACGCCGCCGCCGCGACCCTCTCGGCGAGATCGCGAGACGCGACGAGCACCGCCAGGGCCTCCTCGCCCGCTCCGGCGGGCCGACCCGGCAGCAAGGCGTGCCAGAGCGTCTCGAGAGCCGCGGCACGGCTCTCCGGCTCGCGGCCGCCGGTCAGCCGGTCGAGGTCGACCAGGACGCCGTCGACGCGGCCCGCCGCCAGCTCGAGCGCGAAGCTCATGCGGTTGAGCAGCGCCCCGGCGTTGACCCACTGCGTCGCGGCGTCCGGGAAGCCCGTCGGCGCCGGGCAGGCGTAGAGCGGCTGGCCCATGCGCCGCACCCACTCGACCAGCGCCCGCGGCCGCGAGACCTCGGCCCCGAGCCCGCGCACGGCCGAGATCGCCAGCTCGAACGGCGACTTGATCTTCGCCGCTCGCGCCTCGCGGTTCCAGAACTCCGGCGCGGCGACCAGGGCCCGCAGGAGGGCGCGGACGTCGCCGTCGGTCGCCGTCCAGACCGCGGCCAGCCGCTCGACCAGAGCCGGCGGCGGATCGTCCGACACGAAGCGCACGGCCAGCTCGCGGGCGACGTGCCGCGCCGTGGCGGGGTGACGAGCCAGGATGTCGAGCACCTCCTCCCGTCCTCGATCCCCCGGCCGGCGCGCAGACGGTGGCCGAGCACGGTCTTGGTACCGGCGTCGTGGGCACCGGCGCGGAAGACGAAGGCATCCTCGACGACGAAGCCCGCCCGGGTGGCCGGGGACCCGAGGGCAGCTCGGCCATCCGCTCCGGCGGCGTGCCGGGCGGCAGCGCGGCCCAGCCCGAGAAGGCGCGGGCGACCTCGACGACGTCCTCTTGGGTGTACCCTCCGTCGACGCCCAGGGTGTGGAGCTCCAGCAGCTCGCGGGCGTAGTTCTCGTTCAGCCCGGTCGAGCGGGCGTTGTCGAGGTAGAAGAGCATCGCGGGGTGGCGAGCGGTGGCGCCGAGCAGATCCCGGAAGCGGCCCAGCGCGTGGGCACGGATGGCGTCGCGCTCGTAGGCCAGAACGTAGGGCCGGGCCAGCGGGTCCTCGACCGAGACGTTGAAGTGGTTGAACCAGAAGTCGGTCATCACCTCGCGCAGCTGGTTCTCGGCGTAGACCGCACGCAGCACCTTCTGAGCGAGGAGCTCGCCGAGCAGCTCGTAGAGACCGCGATACCCCCGCTCGTGGGCGAAGGTGAGGATCTGCGCCCGCAGCGGCGCCAGGTCCTCGGCCGAGAGCGTCGCGGCGTCGAGGTCGGGCGGCAGGACCCCGGCCTCCTGGGCCTCGGCGAGCAGCGCCCCGATGCTCGGGTAGCGCCGTCCGTACTCGGCCGCCGGCAGGTCGAGGGAGGGCAGACGCGCCAACCGGGCCTCGAGCACGGGCTCGCCGGCCGCGGCGGCGAGCTGCGCCTCGAACCACCCTTCCGGATCGGCGGCCACCCGCTCGACCTCGCCCGGCCGCGGCCCGAACGCGAAGCGCGAGAGCAGATGCGCCGCGGCTTCTTCCGCCGTCCAGCCCTGCGCTCGCCAGGGCATCTCGAGCGCCGCCAGGGGCGCGGCGGCGAGGAGCGCGACCAGGGCGATCGCGCAACCGCGCAACCGAGTGCGGAACCGGCTGCGGCGCCGAGGGGACATCGAGGACCCAGATGCTCCGGGTCCTCCGGTGGTTACGGCGGCGTGCGGTCTCACTCGATGTAGCCCAGGGCTCGCAGCTCCTGCAACAGCTCCTCGTCCGCCGCGGAGACGGCGGCCTCGCCGGGTGCGGAGCGACCCCAGCTCTCCACGGTACGGAGCCGGTGGGATCGGCGGACTTCGTCGCGGAAGAGCTCGAACCGGACGCGGCCCGTGAAGTCCTCGCCCACCGGCAGGCCGAGGCCGTAGAGGAGGGTGGGCGCGATGTCGCGCACCGACATGCCGCGGATGTCGCCGTGCGGGTCGACGTCGGGGCCGGCCGCCAGCACGATCCCCGCCCAGTGGGGGCTGTGGGTGCCGCTCAGGCGCGAGACGCGCGTCGTGAAGCCGCGCCAGGGGCGGCCGTCGAGCTGCAGACTCGTGGAGGGCTCCTCGCGCGCCACCACCACCATGAAGTCGGCGCCGGCCGCACGCTCCTCGTCGGTCGCGTCGCGCAGCCCCAGGACGGGGAGGCCGCTCGCGTAGGTGATGCGCGGCAGGTCGGCCTCCAGACGACGCCGGGCCTCGGCGCACGCCGTCGCGTCGAAACGGCCCTCGGGCTCGCGGCCCACCGTCGCACAGCGGACCTTCTTCAGGCTGCGGAAGGGCGGGGCCTCGTAGGTGTAGAGGCTCGTCCGGCTCCAGTCGATGCCCCCCTCGGCATCGCGCGCCTGGTAGCCGAGGCCCTCCAGGATCTCGTCGAGGTCGACCGCCACCCGGCCGCGCTCCGGGACCTTGGCGTGGAAGCCGTGGTCGGAGAGGACGAGGACGTTGACGCCGGGGCCCGCCGCGGCGAGGATCCGCCCGATCGCCTCGTCGGTGGCCTCGTAGGCGCCGACGACCCGGGCCCGCAGCGCCGCCTCCTCCGCGGGGTCCTGCGGTGGGAAGCGCTCCGGCTCCCACCCCTTCCACGCCACGTGGCAGGTGACGTCGACGTCGCGGAAGTAGGCCATCAGCAGATCCCGATGGCCTGCCGCGAGCCGCTCCGCCGCCGCCGCGGTCCGGCGATCGCGCTGCGCCACGTCGTCGCCGGGAAAGGCGTTCTCCCCGCGATCGGCCGCGGCCGCCCACTGCCGCCAGGTGCCCTCCATCTCCGGAGGCGTCACCTCGTTTCCGACGCCCAGCCCGGCGCGATCGCTCACCATGACGCCGGCGATGGGCTCCGCCGGCCAGGTCGCCCACCAGGAGACGACGTCCACCGCCCGGCCGGCGGCGGTCAGCATGTTCCACAGGGCGGGGACGCGCCTCAGGGTCGAGGAGACCGGCGCATCCCCGTCCGGCGTCGAGATGGCGAAGCCCGTGATGCCGTGCGTTTCGGGATCGACGCCGGTCGCCACCGTGGTCCAGATCACCGGCGAGATCCCGAAGTCGGTCGCCAGGCCGCTCCACAGCCCGCGATCGGCGAGCTCGTGGAGCACCGGCAGCTTGCCCTCCGCCCAGAGCGCTTCGACCACCGTCCGCTCGGCACCGTCGACGCCGATCACCACCCAGCGCGGCCGCCGCGGCGCCTCGGCGCCGCCGCAGGCGAGGAGCGCGAGGGCCAGGAGCGACGGGAGCAGGGGCCGGAGTTCTCGCATCGCGGGCGCTCGATCCTACCCCCCGCCTCCGATCGGCGCCGCGAGCCGCGCTGGCGTACGATCCACCGAGTGAGCGACTCCCGGGTCTTCGGCCTCGCCCTGTCGGGAGGCGTGCTGCGCGGCGCGACCCACGTCGGAGTCCTCAAGGTGCTCGAGCGCGAGGGGCTGCGGCCCGACCGCCTCGCCGGCACCAGCGCCGGGGCGATCGTCGGGGCGCTCTACGCCGCCGGCCTCTCACCGGAGGAGATCCACTACCAGGCGCGCAGCTTCCGCTGGACGTCGCTGGCGCGCCCGACCTGGAAGCTGTGGTCGAACCTCCTCGACCTCGAGCCGATGATCCGCTGGCTGCGCGAGCTGGGGTTGGGCGACTTCTCGGACCTCGAGATCCCGTTCGCCGCCGTCGCCTGCGATCTCGCCACCGGGCGCAGCGTGGCGCTGCGCGAGGGCGACGTCGCCGAGGCCGTCCGCGCGTCGACCGCAGTCCCCGCCCTCTTCCCCCTGGTCGAGCGCGACGGCTGCCAGCTGGTCGACGGCGGCATCGTCAACGACCTGCCGATCGACGTCGTGCGCGGCATGGGCGCCGACTACCTGGCGGGCGTCGACGCGCTGCCCCTGGGCCAGATCTTCTACCGCGGCAACCACATGATGGAGGTCCTCTTCCGCAGCCGCTACCTCTCGATCCGGGCCAACCACCCGCCGCCGGAGGCCTTCGACTGCCTCATCGTCCCCGAGATCGAGGAGTGCTCGCTGGTCGACTTCTCGGAGCTCGACCTGCTGGTGCGGCGGGGAGAGGAGGCGGCCGAGCGCGCCCTCGACCGGCTCCACCATGACCTCGGGCGCTGAGCTACGACGCCGCCCGCAGCGCCTTCAGGCCGTCGTTGACCGGCGGGTCGAAGTGCACGTCGAGCTGCGGGAAGGCGATGACGATGCCCTCCCCGGCGAAGGCGTCCCAGATCGCCTCGCGCAGGCTCGACTGGTGGCGGCGCTCCTTCCACGGGTCCTCCGACCAGACCGAGACCTCCCAGTCGACCGAGGAGCTGCCGAAGTCGACGAGCAGCACCGCCGGCTCGTGGGCCTCGACTCCCCACTCCATCCCCGCCGCGACGCGCTCGAGCACCGAGCGCACCTTCTTCATGTCGCTCGAGTAGGTGACCCCGACGAGGACCCGCACGCGGAAGAGGCCGTCGCGGAACGTCAGGTTGGTCACCTCGTTCTTCGCCAGCTGGCTGTTGGGGACGATGATGTCCTCGTCGTCGAGGGTCCGCGCCACCGTGGCCCGCAGCCCCATGTGCCGCACCCGCACCAACCGGTCCTTGATCTCCAGCACGTCCCCCGGCTTGATCGACCGCTCGGTCAGCAGCGTGATTCCCGCCGTCAGGTTCTCCCCCAGGTCCTGCAGGGCGAAGCCGAGGGCGACCGCGAAGAGGGCGCCGGCCGCGAACAGCGCCGAGAGGTTGATCCCGGCCGTGTGCAACCCGATCGCGAACCCCAGGAAGAGCAGCGCGTAGTGCGTCAGCCGCGCCACCGACTTGATCGTCCCCTCGTCCGCCACCTGCTTGCGCCGCAGCATCCCCACCACCGCCCGCCGCACCAGCCACGAGACGAGCACCGTGACCAGCAGGATGATCCCCACGACGATCACCGTCAGCAGCGTCACCTCCTGGTTGCCGATGGTGAAGAGATTGACGTCGAACAGGTCCTCGCCGTGCTCCCGCAGCTTCTCGGCGATGTTCTGGGCTTCGTTCATGGCGCGTGCCTCCTCTCGTTGCCGCGCAGGCTATCGCGGCGGCGGGCGAGAACCTCGCGCCCGGCCGCCCGTATCCGGGGGCAGACTCCGAAGGGGTACCCATGAGCTCGATGCGAAGGCTGACGTTCGCCGTCTCGCTCGCCGCCGCCCTGGCGCCGGCGACCCGGGCTCTCGCCCAGTGGCCGCCCGAGACCCTCACCAACCTGCAGGTCCTGGACCCCGCAACACCGCCCGCCGAGGTCATCGCCGCCATGCGCTCCTTCACCTCGGCGCTGGGGGTGCGCTGCCAGTACTGCCACGTCTACTCCGGCGACGACCCGGACGACCTGACGGCCTTCGAGTTCGCCTCCGACGAGCGCCCCGCCAAGACGAAGGCCCGCGCCATGCTGCGGATGGTGCGCACGATCAACGAGGAGCTCCTGCCCGAGGCCGACGGCGAGCTCGGCCTCCGGGTCGAGTGCGAGACCTGCCACCGCGGCCGCGAGCACCCCGAGACCCTCGTCCACCTCCTCGAGCGCGAGCTCGAGCAGAACGGCCTCGAGCCCACCATCGCCCACTACCGCGAGCTGCGCGCGGAGCTCTACGGCTCGGGAGCCTTCGACTTCACCGCCGGCTCCCTCGACCGCGTCGCCCGCCACGCCCTCCACGCCGGCCAGGCCGACCGCGCCCTGGCGCTCACCGACCTCAACCTCGAGTTCCACCCGGACGAGGAGTTCACCAACCTCCTCCGCGCCGAAACCCTCCTCGCCCTCGACCGCCGCGCCGAGGCCCAGCTCCAGTACCAACGCGTCCTCGAGCTCGCCCCCGACAACGCCTTCGCCGCCCAACGCCTCACCGAGCTCACGACCGACCCCCCAGAGGACCCCTGACCCCCGCCTCCGGTTGACACTCCTCCGACCCCCTCGCTATCCTTCGTCGCTCTCGCCGTGGGGCCGTAGCTCAGTTGGGAGAGCGCCTGAATGGCATTCAGGAGGTCGTCGGTTCGATCCCGACTGGCTCCACCATCAATCCCCCCAGACCCCGCAAGGACTTACTCACGGTCCTTCTAGTGGGGGAAGCCCGACGCCGGTCGGGGCACTGTTACACCCCATGTACACCTCACGGGAGAGGCGCGCGGATCAGCGCGCGCCGGCGCCTCCCGCCAGCCGAATCCCTCTCCGTCGCCGGGAAGGCGAGGACGATCGCGTGCAGCGCGGCGTTGACCCGCACGATCAGCTCGCCGAACTCTACCGGCAGCCCCATCGTTTCGCATGTACCGCGACGTCGCTCCGTCCGCGAAGTAGAAACGCGTCCCGCGCATTGTCGTGCCCGTGACACGTAGGCACCCGGACGTGCCTACGAAGTCCGCCCGGTATCCGCTGCCGATCTGCTTGGCGTCATGGAACGTCACCTTGTTTCGCATCTTGACGAGCGCTTTCGCTAGCGTGCTGCCCTTCCTCTCCTCGAATCGCCCGCTTGACGGCGCGCCAGGCCCGCTTCCGATCACGTCCGATTGCCTGTTCGACCTTCCTGAAGGCGGCATGCGCGATCGCGTCCCCGTTCTCACGCGGATCAACCCAGCAGCTCGCGTGGACGACGCCTGCCATCAGACGGGCAGTGGAGTGCCCAGTCCAGCCCGAGCGTCTGACCTGAAGCTCGGCTCGGGAGAGGGTGTTTCTCGCGAGCCTCCGGGGCTTCACTCCTCCAGCAGACCTCGCCATGTGGAGGTCCCGGAAGTCGTTGTAGACCGCCGCCAGGGCAAGAACGAGATCGCCCGCGACGTCCTGCGGCGTCTCCCCTGGTCACCGACGAACGCCGCGGGATCGAAGGTCTCAAGGGGTGCCAGGGCACCTAGTTCCTCGCGGTACGGCATCCAACCGAGAGCTACGCCACGTCAACCCGGGTGACTCGGGTTTCACCGGATAGATGTCAACCAAGAAGACCCTACTCTGGTCGCTGTTCAGGGTGTAGTAGATCGTGTACTCGCCCTCGGCCAGCTCGATCGAGATCGTCCACAGATCATCTACTCCGGGGACCGGCGTACAGTACGTAGGGTTGCACGGATCTCGTTTGAGGAGATGCTCGACTTCTAGCGCGTCACCCGCGCGCTCCACCGTCCCCAGCAGGAGCCCTGACTGCTCCTCGAACCTCTCGCTGAAGTCGACGAAGAACGGCTCGCTACCTCGGCACCGCACCGACGACAAGCCTTCTGACCGAATTCGATTTCGTCGCTCGTCAGCGGGCGGGCCTCCGTGACGAAGATGGTCTCGTAGGGGATCTCTTCCGTATCGCGGCGCCCTGCCAGCCGGGTTCGCGATGCAGACACCGCGATCTGCTTCGCGTTCAGTTCCCTGAACGTCGCCAATACCTCATCGATCAGCTCGACCTCGGCGCCGGAAAACGCCTCGTCGGGCTCTCGAGCGCCACCAGCCGCAACTGCTTCTTCCGATCAAACAGCTCGCTCCTCCCGCTCGCACTCCTCATTGTTGAGCATCTCGTCCACGAGCGGCACGAATCTCACCGGAGCTGGTCCGTACGGCAGCTTCTGGTACCGGTGCCCGGTGATGGACTCGCCGAGCGACCGATACGCCCAGAAGTCCGCAAAAGTAGAGCAACTTGTTGAGCTTCGTCTGACTGAACTTGGGGTCGCTCCACGACTTCGACGCCAAGTACAACACCAGCTCCCGGAACTTCCGGTCGTTGCCTGGCGCGGCGTGCTTGTCTCTTTCTCGCCATAGTTGACACCTTCTCTCCAAGGAGGCAGCTGCCCGAACGGGCGTTGGTAGGGTAGCACGAAAACACGGACAGTCAAGCCGTAAACCGTCTTAAACAAAGCACTTAGATTGAGAATAGAGGAACTGTGTGCAAGCGCCTCCGTGAGTAGAAATTACTCGCAGAGAGGCGGCCCCGGTCAGACCCGCTTCGCTGCAGAGGAGGGCGTCCTCGCCGCCGTGGCACGATGCCCCTCTGGCGACAGGCGAGGTTCGGGCCTGCAACCGGGACGCTCCCCGAGCGCTTCAGTGGGCCAGGGCGCCGCCCCGGGTCTGGTGCCCCCAGGGACGGCACCGGCGGGTTCCGGCCGCATGTAAACGCACGCCCGGTTATGGCCTCCCGCCACGGGCTCCTTATTCGACGTGCCACCCTTTTCGACGACCTCACACTCCGAGACAAACCGGGGAGGAACGGCACGTCGAGAGAGCCTCCTGACCCGCCCAGTGGCACGGGCGCCGTCCCCGGAGGGCCGAGTCACGCCGGCCATCCCCGCGAGGTCACGCGAGGGCTACAGCAGAAAGCGGCATTGCACCGTCGTCGCGGTCACCTCGACCAGCTCGCCGGCAGCACGTAGCCAGAGCCCGTCCCATGCCTTCCAGGACGCAATAGGCCTCTGCACCACCGCGGAATGGGTCGCACCCCTTCACTCGCTCCTCTTGGGTTGGCGAGACAGTCGCGGTCTTGCGGCCATCAGGCCCTCCTTCTCCAGATCTTTCCGGATTCGACGGTAGTCCATAGACTCGGCCACCGAGAGAAACCGTTCTAGTTCCGCTATTGCTTCGGCCGTGCGTCCTGATGCTCATAGTGAGTGAAAGAGACCCAGCGACACAGACTCGGACCTGATAGCGACGAACAAGTTGGGCTCGAACACTTCTACCGCACGTGAGTCGTCATTCATGTCTAGCAGCAAACCACCCAAGACCAACTCGCCCCGCGGGTGTCACCCGGTTCACCGACCAGCTCGCGGAGCAGGTCTATTGCCTCCTCACGCCGCCCAGAGTCTCGCAACCTCACTGCCTCATCGAAGGCTCACGGCAGCGAGTGAGGCCGTTCTCTACTTCCACCGCTCGACTCTCCGTCAACCTCTATGTCTGGTCGTCGGCGTCCTTCACGCTTGTGGATCCTTGAGTGTCTTGGCTTCGACGCCTCGACTTCTAAAGGACTCGCACCCTCCCGGCGCGCTCGGACTTCGGCTACGCAGCAGAACAAGGACACGCAAGGAGCGGCTTGCCACACCGAGCGCGAATCGCGTTCCCCAGGCATCGACATGGCCGGTCAGGCTTAGGTCTGACCAATACAGCACAGACGCTCCATTGAAGATGTCCTGTCTTGAGCTGAAGCGCAAGCAGCAACCATACGCGAACGCCACACTTCGGCGCCTGACCGCAGGACGTCCCTGCATCCTCCTCGTCGAACGCAGACTCAGCCACGTCCACAGCGATGCATGGGCCCCGAGAGCCAAGAGCTGCCGTCGGCGACCGGGCCAGCTGCTCACGGTCAGCACGCAGCGCATGGCTACTGACACGCTCAGCGGGAAGGTACCGGTCAGGCAACTCTCGATGAAGATCATGGGCTTCGACCTGCTGGTCCAAGTGCTTGATCCACCTTGACGCACGTGCAGGTCGCACCGCCGGATCGAGCCTTGCCGCGCATTACGGCAGGAGCTTGCGATCCATCTTCAAACCTCTCAAGGAGCTCAATCTCCTCCGGCGTTTCCAGGTGAACCGTCACCCTCAGGAGCGGCTCTCCTTTCCACGGTACATAAGCGCGTACCGCAACACGCAACCATCTCCTCGCTCCCAATTCTGAGCCCAGGTTCGCACCGTCACGGGCGGCTCCACCGTCTTGTCCACGTAGCTGCCCCATCCCAGAGTTCCCGAGCCACCGTTCCCGGAGCCCACACCTACCGGCCCTCCAACCCTGATCAACAGCCGTGCCCACGATCTCGGTCACGAGCGCCTCAGCTGGAGCACGTCTCGACAGCGTACCTCGCTCTCCGACAGCTCCGACTTCCAATACTCGATTTCCCTCGCTTCGTGCGGGATCACGATCGAGCCGAACGCGTCGTCGGGTCCCTCTCGACGTCCAACTGCCCAATCCTGCCCACTTCGATCCACAGCCGAGCGCCACGCACACGGCAACCACAACACCGCCGATCTCTCGCGGTCTCCTCACAGCCCTCCGGACCATGGCGCACTACCTCCGCTCGAGCGCCGATGGCTTCACATTGGGCGGCCGGGCTCGTCCTCCTCGGCAGTCTTGGCCTGATCCGGGTCCCCCGGACGCACTCCTCGTCTCGATGCCCTTCGGCGCCATCGCGTAGCAGTCTCACCAGGTCGGTCGCCAGCCTGTTGGCAACGTAGAGACCGCACAGCAGGAATAGATAGAACGGCGGAGTCTTCCCAAAGCTCGCCTTCGCACCGCGAACCACGCCTCTGTTCCGACCGCCAGAATCGAACCACGCAGCCACAAGAGGCAGCACTCCCCGCCAACGGTTCGATCGAGGCAATACCTCACCGACAAGGCCGGAAAGGACACCGGGCACGCCGTAGGTCATCCACACGATCTGATTGGGAACGGTCGTCCGCCCTCCATGCGCACCCCTCTGAGAATGGGTGGTTATCACCCAGCTTCATCACCTCGATATCGATCTTCCCGACCAAGGCCGCGAGAGCACGCTCGGAACGCCTCGACCTCAGCAATGCAGCTCAACATGAACACCGCTGGAACGATGCTCACACCGAGTATGAACTGGACATCCCAGATATAGAAGCTGAGACTCACCGCCAAGTGCGACCAGTACGGCACGGATGCGAACCATGGGACGGGACCCACCCTGATCTGGAAGGTGAAGAGCAGCCACAGGAACGCCAAGGCCTCGAAGGCCTCTGCTTCCACCTCCAAACCAGGATCGACGCGACGAGGAGGCCAGCTGACGAGCCAGCGAAGGGGCTGATTGAAAGCGACCCACTTCTGCGCCCCTGCGGGCCCCAGACGCCGGTGACGAGACGGAAGGAACCCGGAGGTCGCCAGCCCAGCGCCTCGAGGAGCAAGTCAAGGCGATCACCACGCTGAAGCAACAGCTCGCAAGTACGAGGATGAGGGCGTGACCGCAGCCTCTTGAGCTCTCCCGATCACCATCGTCGAGACGCGGTTGGGTGCCTTGTGCGCAGCACGGCGCTCCTCTCCGTTCGTGGATTCGCAGCCCAGGGTAACTCCCACCGTCCGGGCGTGCCAGAGCGGGACCCTCAGGAGTGGGCGACCTCCCCACGGCTTGCCTGCCGGCATTCGGGAACTCGGCTGGTCCCGTTCGCTACTTACCGCTCTCCGCGCTCGCTCACCACGGCGACCCCTCCGTCCAATCCCCCAGCGTCACCTCCCCCACCCTCCCGTGAGACGTCTCCTCCTCCTCCGTCTCCCACCGGATCTTGATGGCGCACCCGGTGCCCGGCTCGAAGGACGGGAGGAGCGGTGGGCGGGTGCCCGCGCTGGTGAGGAGGTAGGGGCGGAGGAACCAGTTGCGGTAGAGGTACTTGTAGAAGAAGGTGAGGCAGAGTTCGGAGGCGGCTTGCCACGCGACGCCGCAGGGGTTTCGGGAGGAGCCGCTGCAGGGGACGATGTCCTGGCCGGGCGGGAACCAGTCCCAGTGGCCGGCCTTCTGGAGGGCGGCCTGGTGCTTGGGGAGGCCGGCCTCGGGGTAGGGCTGGAAGTCGGGCTGGTTGAAGAGGCCGGCCTCGTCGGTGCCGTTGACGAAGAGCAGCGGCACGCCGGCCTCGACGACCTGCCGCTTGGCGGTCTCGCTGGTCCAGGTGCCCGAGATCGTCGCCACGGCCCGGGCCGGGAACTCGGGGCTGCCGACGAGGCGGGCGCAGACCAGCGCGCCCCAGGAGTGGCCGATCAGGCCCATCGGGTAGCTCTGCTGCCCGATCACGGTCAGCAGCACCTCCCGGTGCTCCCAGTCCGAGTACATCCAGCGGATCACGTCGGTGACGAGAGCCGATGCGTCGGCGGCCGCGGTCTTCTCGTTGCCCGAGCTCAGGGGACCGCTCACGTCCGGAGCGACGACCACGAAGCCGCAGCGCGCGAGCAGATGGAGCACGCCGCCCCAGCGCGTGTAGTCGGTCGTCCAGTCCGGCGGGCACATCTCCGGGCTCGAGCCCCGGTCGCCGTGGACGAACACCAGAAGCGGATAGTCGCCGGGCAGGATCTCCGCCGTCTCGGGATCGACCGGATCGCCCTTGCCGGGTCCCGCCGGGAAGTAGATCCTCATCCGACGCTCCGCCTCGACCGTGAACGAGACGTCGCGCAGGCCGAAGGCCACAGGTGATCGAAGCAGGCTCATTCGCAGCTCCTCTCCTCACCGTGGACGGGCGCGCCGACGCCGGCGGCGTTACCCCCGCCCCACCGGCACTGCGGTACAGTCGCCTCCGGCCCACACGAAACGACCGATCAGCTGACATCAACGAAGGAGGCAGCATGCCGCACCGCAAGTACCTCATCGCCCTGTCCATCCTCGCCCTCGCCGCCGGCGCCGCCTCGGCGCAGGTCGACTGCTCGACCCAGCTGCTGGGCTCCTCGCAAGGGGCGCAGGGCGACCTCGACTGGTCGGCCGCCCCGGTCGGCCTCGGCGGGGAGTACTACTCCGTCGACATCGCCACCGGCGCGGGATCGCTCATCGGGACGATGGCGTCGGGCCTGGCCAGCGAGCTCGAGTACGACATCCTCAACGACGAGCTGTGGGCGGAGGAGGTCGACGGCGGCCCCAACCTCCACCAACTGAACCCGATGACCGGCGGGACGATCACGACGGTCGCGCACACCCCCGGAGGCCTGGTCGGATTGGAGTTCGTCGGCTCGACGCTCTACGGCACCTTCATCAGCGGACCCGGAGCGCCGTCCGACCTCGTCATCGTCAACACCGGCACGGGAGCCCTGACCACCATCGGCCCGACGGGCTTCGGCCCCATCTCCGGTCTCGCCTACGACCCCGTCAGCGGCATCATGTACGGCGTGGTCGGCGGCAACCCCGGCGCCGGCGACGGTGGTAGCGGCGGCGGCGATCTGGTGACCGTCGATCTCGCGAGCGGCGCCGCCACCTCCGTCGGCCCGACCGGCCTCACCGCCGTCGGCGGCCTCGCCTTCGCCCCCAACGGGACGCTCTACGGCGGAACGGCTTCGGGGTCGGCGACACCGAACTCGCTCTTCACCATCGACCCCGCCACCGGTGCTGCGACCTTCGTCGGCTCCGTCGGCTTCTCGGTCACCGGCCTCACCGCCTGCGCCGAGGTCGTGCCGGTGGAGCTGCAGTCGATTTCGGTGGAGTAGGACAGCACGGGCCAGCTCCACCCGAAGTGGCCCGGGTCCGGATAATCGCCGGCCCTCGAAGGAAACGACCATGCACGCGAAGAGCCTCAACTTCTGCTCGGGATGGTTCCGAGTGGTCCCAGCGGCCCGGGAGGGCACCGCGTAGGCACTGCGTGCATGTGACGCTCGCATCGGCGAGCGTGGCGAAGAGCCTTCCGGTCCCCGGAAGGCTCTTTCTTTTGCGAACGAAAGACCAGGAGGACGACGATACGAATGAGTGCTGACAACCACCGGCCGGCGGCGCGCGAGCCTCAGAGGGTGCTTCACCTTCGTCTGATCGGCATCGCGCGTTCCGTGAACGGGTTCCGACGACGTGGTTGCAGACGATTGGTGGACGTGGCGAAACGGTAACGCGCTGGAGGCCCCTCGCGCCTCCGGACAGTGCGGGTTCGAATCCCGCCGTCTGCCGCCTGGCTAGCTCAGTGGGTAGAGCGCCGAGCCTGAACTCGGTGGTCGTGGGTTCGAATCCCGCGCCAGACTCGAGAGCCTCGAAAGCTCTTCGTTGTGCCGTACCGATCGCGTCGGGGCTCTCCGGATCGCCCGCCGCCCGAGCCGCCGCTCGGATGACCGTTCCGTCTGGAACGGCAGCCGCGCGACGGCGGAGGGCAGCGAGACTCGGCGCCCTGCAGCCTGCCCGGAAGGTCCGATCCGCGCGCCGCTCCACCCCACCCCGATCGAGGGGCACCCGGGGCCGACGGCGAGGTCGATCGCACCGGGGGCGAAGGCTCCGCGACCTGGATCGTGGCGGCGCATCGGGAGGGCCCCGGCGAGGTCATCTCGTCGGGACGCGAAATGCCGGTGGATGAGGTTTCGCCGTGGAGACGACGTCACCACGGCGCTACACCACGGCTCGCTACGGCGGGCCCTATCGAAGAAAGGAGGTTCGAGATGGTTCGTTGGATCAAGATTCGAGAGTACGAGCGCGGCCTCCTGTACCGGGACGGCGTGTTCCGGGAGGTGCTGCGACCGGGTCGCCGGTGGGTCTTCGACCCCTGGCTGCGGGCGCGCGTCGTGCGCGTGTCGGTGCGCGAGGTGTTCCTGGAGTCGCCGGACGTCGACGTGATCGCGCGCTCGGGCGCACTGGGCGATGAGGCGGTGGTCCTCGACCTGTCGGACCGCGAGCGCGGTCTCGTCTGGGTCGATGGTCGCTTCCGCCGGATCGCCGGCCCGGGAGTCACCATCGTGTGGCAGGCCTTCTCGGCCGTCCGCACGGAGGTGGTCCGGGTCGAGCCGGTTCGCTTCGAGCAGGAGGACCTGTCGGCGATCCTGGCGACGCCGGGCGTCGACCGGGACCTCGAGTCGATCGAGGTCGAGGCCGGAACGGTGGGCCTGTTCGTCGTGGACGGTCGCCTGGTCGAGACTCTGCAGCCGGGTCGCTACGCCGCATGGCGGGGCGTTGCCCGCGTGCGGGTCGTGACGGTCGACCTGCGCGAGAGCACGCTGGACGTGACGGGCCAGGAGATCATGACGGCCGACAAGGTGACGCTGCGGCTCAACGCCGCGGTCACCTACCGGGTGGCCGATCCGGTCCGAGCGTTCGACGCGGTCGCGTCGCCGGAGCAGGCTCTCTACCGTGACGCCCAGATGGCCCTGCGCGCCGCGATCGGCAGCCGCGATCTCGACGCCGTGCTCTCCGACAAGGAGGGTGTGGCGACCGAGCTCGAGGCGGCGATTCGTGAGCGCGCGACGGACTACGGCATCGCGGTCGTGGGTCTCGGCATCCGCGACGTGATCCTGCCGGGCGACATGCGCACCATCCTCAACCGCGTGGTCGAGGCTCAGAAGGCCGCCGAGGCCGACCTGATCACGCGGCGGGAGGAGACCGCGTCGATGCGCTCGCAGGCGAACACCGCCCGCGTCTTCGCATCGAACCCGGTGCTGATGCGTCTGCGCGAGCTCGAGGTCCTCGAGAAGGTGGCCGACAAGGCCGACCTGACCGTGGTTCTCGGCGACGGCGGTCTCGCCGACCGCGTCACCAAGCTGGTCTGACGTCGGGCCGGTCGCTTCCGCGGGAGCGGCCGGCCCTTTTTCCTCGCCACGGTCCCGGCTACTCGGTCACCGTCAGCGGGTTGTTCCAGATCTGCTGCGCGATCAGCCAGGGGCCGTCGGCGTCCCTGGTCAGGATCGACAGCAGGTTGCCCTCGTTGGAGTGCTTGCCGTCGGGGTCGGTCCACCACACCGCCGAACGGCCCCAGGCGTAGGCGAGGCGTCCGCATCCGTCGATGCCGCGGACGTCGATCGTGAAGTCGGTGATGGTGAAGGGCGCGGACTCCGGAAACCACCACGCTCGGGCCGCCTCCGCTCCGACGACCGGGTCGAGGCCGTGGGCCGGCTGCAGGACGACGTCGTCGCTCAGCGTGGAGAGGACCGCGTCCGCGTCGTTGGCGAGCCAGGCGGTCCGGTAGGCGGCGACGGCCTGCCGGATGCCGGCCTCGTCCCGGGCCGAGAGCTCGCAGGCCTGCGACCGCGCGGGGGCGGAAGCCGCCACCCAGGAGAGCGCGATCGCGACGGTGAGGAGACGGGAGGAGACGCTCGCTGCCCGATCGGTGACCATGCCGCGATCGTGGCAGGCGTGCGGCGCCAGCGGCTACCAGATTCTTGCGTCGCTCGGAGTCCGGTGCACCGACCCTGTAGAGTCGCGGCCATCGTGCGCACGCTTTCGCTCGCCTCCGTCCTGGCCTTGGCCTCGGCCCTGCCTTCGGGCGCCCAGCAGTTCGTCGACGAGACCGCCACCCGCTTCCCTGCTCCGGCGGCGACGGACTACAGCAACCAGGTGACGGTCGGGGACCTCGACGGGGACGGGGATCTGGACCTGATCTTCGCCAACGGCGGGGGGTTCTCGAGTGCGGGGACGCCGGAGCCTCAGCGGGTCTACATCAACAGCGGGAGCGGAGTGTTCACCGACGAGTCGGCGGCGCGGCTGGGGTTCTCGGCGCTGGCGCGCGGAGTGGAGCTCGGGGACATCGACGACGACGGGGACCTCGACCTGATCGTGGCGCAGGACTTCGATCGCCAGCCGGGGCTGTTCGTCAACGACGGCAACGGCTTCTTCACCGACGCCACGGACCAGCTGCCGCAGATCGCGCTCGCCAGCTCGCGGGCCCAGTTCGGGGACATCGACAACGACGGCGACCTCGACCTCTACCTGACCAACGGCGACGGCAACCGGTTCGGCTGCGGGCAGTACCAGATCTGGGTCAACGACGGCGACGGCAACTTCACCGACGAGACGGCGCTGCGGCACCCGACCGAGAACGTCTGCGAGAACATGGACTGCATCTTCGGGGACATCGACGGCGACTTCGACCTGGACGTGCGCACCGCCGGAACCGGGTCGGGCAACAGCCGCCTGTACGTCAACGACGGGGAGGGCTTCTACAGCGGCTCGAGCTCCATCCCGGCCGACAACAACGCCTACTCCTACGACTTCGGCGACATCGACGGCGACGGGGACGTGGACCTGCTGGGCGTCAACGCCAACCCCGGCTCGCTAGGCGAGCTGCTGCTGCTGAACGACGGGCTCGGCTCCTTCTCGGACGTCAGCTCGCGCCTTTCCCCCAATCCGTCGGAGGACGACAACGACTCGAAGTTCTTCGACTACGACGACGACGGCGACCTCGACCTGCTGATCGCCCGCCTCGGCGGGACCGGCGAGAAGGTCTACGCCAACGACGGGGCGGGCAACTTCACGCTGCAAAGCGGCATCGTCGAGGGCATCGGCGACTCCTCGCTCGACATCGTCACGGCCGACCTCACCGGCGACCGCCGCCTGGACATCGTCACCGCCCAGGGCGAGTCGGGGAGCTTCGTCAACCGCATCTACGTCGGCAACGGCCCGCAGGACGACCGGGCGCCGCGCATCGTCGCCACCGAGATCCCGGACACCACCGACCTGCCGGCCGCCTACGTCGTCCGCGCCCGCATCCTCGACGACCACACCTCCGACCGCAACTTCTTCGACCGCGGCGTCGTGCTCCACTACACGGTGAACGGCGGCCCGGAGCTCCAGGTCCCGATGCACCACAGCGGCGGCCAGGTCTACCGCGGCGAGATCCCCGGCCAGGCCCAAGGCGACCTGGTCGAGTACTTCGTCACCGCCCGCGACTGGGCCGGAAACCTCGGCACCGGCCCCACCCGGACCTTCACCGTCGGCCTCCTCTTCGGCGACGGCTTCGAGACCGGCGACACCTCGGCCTGGACGACGGTCGTCCCCTGAGGCCCGGCCGCGGGCGCGGTCGGGTTCCGGATCTCCATCGCGCGCAGGGCTCGGACTCCACCGCACCCCAACCGCCGAGCGGTCGCGAGCGTCTCACTGGGATTGCCTTCCCCCGCGTCCGGCGGGCCGCACGGTGGCGGACACCCGCAGGCACGAAACCAAAGCCGGAGGCGGACGTAGGATCTCGTGAACGCGGCGACAGCCGACCGGGAACCGTTCGATTCGGAGACCTCGCATGAAGAAGCTCCTCAAGCTCCTGCTGCTCTTGATCCTCCTCGCCGTGGTGGGCTTCGGCCTCTACCGGGCCTTCGGCAAGAAGGAGGAGGGCGACGGCCTCGCCCGGGTGGAGGTCGAGCGCGGCACGATCGTCGACAAGGCCCTGGCGACCGGGCAGATCGTGCCCGAGGAGGAGGTCTCGGTGAAGTCCCAGATCTCCGGCATCGTCAAGGAGTGCTTCGTCAAGGTCGGCGACCCGGTGAAGCCCGGGCAGTCGCTGTTCTCGATCAGCCCCGACCCGACGCCGCTGCAGGTGACCGAGGCCGAGCGCAACGTCGAGCTCGCCGAGGTGGCCCACAACCGGGCCAAGGCCGACTGGGAGCGTGCCCAGCAGGTCTTCGACGCGGGCCTGTCGCCGCGCGAGCAGCTCGACGGCGCGGAGGAGACCTACGAGCAGCGCCGCATCGAGCTGGAGCTCGAGCGCGAACGGCTGGCCCTGCTGCGGGAAGGCCGCATCACCAAGCCCAAGGGCGGCGTCGACTCGATCATCCGCTCCCCCTCTTCGGGCACGGTCCTCGAGCGCCTGGTCGATCCCGGCGATCCGGTGGTGCCGCTCACCACCTTCCAGGCCGGCACGCCGCTGGCGACGATCGCCGACATGGGCACGCTGATCTTCAAGGGCACGGTCGACGAGATCGACGTCGGCAAGCTGGCCGAGGGCTTGCCGGTGCGCATCGAGATCGGCGCCCTGCCCTCGGCCGAGGTCACCGGGCGGCTGCGCATGATCGCCCCCAAGGCCAAGGAGGAGGAGGGGTCGACCCTCTTCGACGTCGAGGTCGAGATCGAAGAGAGCGGCGACGCCGTGCTGCGCGCCGGCTACTCGGCCAACGCCAACATCATCATCAACGAGAAGAGCGACGTCCTCATGCTGCCGGAGCGCTTGCTCACGTTCGAGGACGAGAAGACGTTCGTCGAGCTGCCGCCGGCCACCCCGGAGGCCGAGCCCGAGAAGCGGGAGATCGAGATCGGGCTCTCCGACGGCCTGAACGTCGAGGTGGTCTCCGGCCTGGCGGAGGGGGACGAGGTGGTCGAGCGGCCGCCGCGGGAGATCGAGTGATCGCCTGGACCACCTACCTGCGCAACTACCTGAAGCAGTTCTTCAGCGACCTGCTGACCCAGAAGCTGCGCACCTTCCTGACCGTCTTCGGGATCATCTGGGGCACCGCCGCGGTCACGCTGCTCCTCGCCTTCGGCGCCGGCTTCCACAAGCAGGTCGGCATCAACATGAAGGGCCTGGGCGAGAACATCGTCATCTGCTGGCCGGCGCGCACCAGCAAGGACTGGCAGGGCCTGCCCCACGGGCGCAACATCCGCGTCACCGACGACGACATCGAGCTCATCCGCCGCGAGGTGCCGCAGGTCGCGCGCATCAGCGGCGAGCTCTCCGACAGCGGCACGCGGGTGCGCGCCGGGCGCTCCACCGTGGCGCCCCAGATCGTCGGCGCCAACGTCGAGTTCGCCCGCATGCGCAACATGATCCCGGCAACGGGCGGACGCTACATCAACCCCATCGACATGGGCGACAAGCGCCGGGTCGTCTTCCTCGGCGATCAGCTGAAGTCGAACCTCTTCGGCGTCGACGAGGCGGTCGGCAAGCACGTCTACTTCGACGGCGTCCCCTTCCTCGTCGTCGGCATCATGCAGACCAAGACGCAGGACTCCAACTACAGCGGCCGCGACGAGGACAAGGCAACGATCCCGCTGTCCACCTACCAGGCCCTCTACGGCGAGGAGTTCATGGACGACTTCGTCTTCCAGGTCGCCGACGCCGGGGACGTCGACGCGGCCAAGGACGGCGTCATCGCCACGCTGGCGCGCAAGTACCGCTTCGACCCCTCGGACAAGGAAGCGGTCCTCATGTGGGACACCACCGAGATGCTGGTCTTCCTCGACGCGTTCTTCCTCGGCTTCCGGGTGTTCCTCGGCATCGTCGGGGCGCTGACCCTCGTCGTGGGCGGCATCGGGGTCTCGAACATCATGAACGTCGTGGTCGAGGAGAGGACGAAGGAGATCGGGATCAAGATGGCCCTGGGCGCCAAGAAGCGCTACGTGCTCGGGCAGTTCCTCTTCGAGACCCTCCTGATCACGGCGGTGGGAGGCGCGATCGGCCTCGGCATCGCCTGGGCGATCTGCGCCGTGTTCCCGTCCTTCGGCCTGACCGAGTACGTCGGCAACCCGACGATCTCGGCGCAGGTCGCGCTCATCACCACGTCGATCCTCGGCGCCATCGGGTTCCTGGCTGGCTTCTTCCCGGCCCGCACGGCGGCGAACCTCAAACCCGTCGAAGCCCTGAGGATGTAGCCGATGCGTCTCGGACTCATGCTCCGCCTCTTCCGCAGCGCCGCCCACGTGCAGCGCAAGCGGATGATCCTGACGGTCACCGCCATCGCGTGGGGCACCATCTCGATCGTCCTGCTGCTCTCCTTCGGCGAGGGGCTCAAGGCGACCCTCACCGCCGGCTCGAGCGGGCTGGGCCAGGCGATCGCGATCGGCTGGCCGGGCGAGACGCAGAAGGACTTCGCCGGCTTCCCGGCCGGCCGCGAGATCCGGCTCCTGCCCGACGACGCCGACCTGCTGATGCGCAACATCCCGGAGCTCGAGGCCGCCTCGGGAGAGATGCAGACCTGGGACGCGCAGCTCTCCTACGGACGCAAGAACCTGAACAAGCGGTTGGTCGGCGTACACCCCCAGTGGGGTCCGATGCGCAACCAAGTGCCCCAGGCCGGTGGCCGGTTCCTCAACCAGCTCGACCAGGAGCAGAAGCGGCGCGTCGCCTTCATGGGCAACGGCATCGCCGAGGACCTCTTCGGCGACGAGGACGTCGTCGGCAAGGTCTTCACCATCAACGGCGTGCCCTTCACCGTGATCGGCGTGATGAAGGACAAGATCCAGATGAGCTCCTACGGCGGCCGCGACGAGGACAACACGGTCATTCCGATCAGCACCTTCGAGGCCCTGCTCGGGCGCCGCTACGTCAGCACGATGATCTTCAAGCCGAAGAGCGCCGAGCTCATGGGCCGGGCGAAGAAGCGCTTCTACCAGGTGCTCGGAGCCAAGTACCGCTTCGACCCCACCGACGAGCGGGCCATCGGCCTCTGGGACACCGCCGAGACCCAACGGTCGATGACCAACATGACCATCGGCATCGAGATCTTCCTCGGCATCATCGGCGGCCTGACGCTCCTGATCGGCGGGGTCGGCGTGGCCAACATCATGTACGCGGCGATCACCCACCGCACCCGCGAGATCGGCGTCCTGATGGCGATCGGCGCCCGGCGCTCCTGGGTCATGGGACCGCTGGTGATGGAGTCGCTGGCGCTCACCTCGCTCGGCGGGCTGATCGGCGTCGGGATCGGGGCGAGCATCGTGCAGGCGCTCGCCTTCATCCAGAGCAACGCCCAGAGCGAGGCGATGAAGTTCCTCGGCACGCCCGACTTCTCGCTGCCGGTGGCGCTCACCACGGTGATCCTGCTCGGCTCGATCGGCTTCGTCGCCGGCTACTTCCCGTCGCGCCGCGCCGTCTCGATCCAACCGGCGGAGGTCCTGCGCTATGAGTAGCGAGACGAACGCCACCCGCGCGCTGATCGAGATGCGGGCGCTGCGCAAGGTCTACGACACGGGCAAGCTCGAGGTCGAGGCGCTGCGCGGCATCGACCTGACCGTGCGCGAGCGGGAGTTCGTGGCGATCATCGGCCCCTCCGGCTCGGGCAAGTCGACGCTGCTCAACATCATCGGGTGTCTCGACACGCCGACCGACGGCTCCTACAAGCTGAGCGGCGAGGAGGTCGCCCGCTTCGACGGCGACCGGCTGGCCGACGTGCGCAACCGGCGCATCGGGTTCGTCTTCCAGAGCTTCAACCTGCTGCCCCAGATCACCGCCTTCGACAACGTCGAGCTGCCGCTGCTGTTCAAGGGCACGCCGGCCAAGCGTCGTCGCCGGCGCGTCGAGGAGCTCCTCGAACGGGTCGGCTTGGCCGACCGCATGGACCACAAGCCCACCGAGCTCTCCGGCGGGCAGATGCAACGCGTGGCGATCGCCCGGGCGCTCGCCTGCGAGCCCGACCTGATCCTCGCCGACGAGCCCACCGGCAACCTCGACTCGAGCTCCGGCTCCGACATCCTGCACGTCTTCCAGGAGCTCGCCGAGGCCGGCAACACCCTGGTCGTCATCACCCACGACCAGGCCATCGCCGAGCGCACCCAGCGCATCGTCACCCTGCAGGACGGCCGCATCACCGACGACGAGCGACGCTGAGGATCAGGACTCCGGAGCGCTCCGCGATCCGGCTGCAGTACGGAAGTCCACGTCCTCGAGGAGCTGATCGACGATCTCCTCGTAGCCTCGCGCGTTCGGGTGGGACTCGCCCTCGGAGAGGAAGAGATCCGAGCGCGGGGCCCCGGGCGGCAACAGCCGCAGGAACCGCCTGCGCACGTCCACCAGTTCGAGCCCCCGCTCACGGGCGAGGCGACGCATCTCCGCGTTGGTCCGCGTGGTCTCCTCGTCGAGTTGGCTGCGCCGGTCCGGCAGCTCGAATCCGGCGTAGGTCAGAAGGACCAGCCGAGCGCCCCGGCGGAGAGTCTTGCGGTGGATCTCGGACAGATCCCGTCGCAGAACCCGGACTGCGGCGTCCGTCGTGTAGGGCTTGCGGTGCGAGGGATTGCCGCGATGCCGCAGAAGGACCTCGCCGGTCGATCGATCGCGTTGCTCCACCACCCGGCCGTCGTCGCTGACCACCCGCTCGAGCTCCGGCCGACCGGTTCGCGGCGGGCCGTCGAGGAGCCGCCGCCAGGAGACGCGCAGCAGGCGCAAGAGCCGGAGAATCCGGAGCGCGGGCAGGGCTTCCGGGCGCGCCTCCGGATCGCCGCCCAGACCCCTCATCCAGCCGTTGTTCACGCCGACCGTGAGGAGGACCATCGTCGGGCGGTAGCGGTCCAGCCACCCGTCCAGGCGATCGACGACCTCGGTGGAGTTGAGTCCGGGGAGACCCACGTTGACGACCCGGAAGACCTCCGGGTACCGCTCGTCGAGTCGCTCCTGGAGCTGGCCCGGGTAGGCGTCGTCCTCGGAGCACCCCCAGCCGTAGACGTTGGAGTCTCCGGCGGCGAGGATGATCCGCTCCGCGGATTCGGTGGCGACGGGCACCGGCCGGCTTCCCACGAACGCCGCGGCGATGCGAAGCCCCACCTCCAACAGGGCTACGCAGACGAGGAGCGAAGTCACGAGCAACAGCGCGCCGACGAGCTCACCGCCCCTTCCGCACGCGCGGCGGCCGTTCTCGGTGGCGATGAGCCGGGGCGGAGACTGGCGCGGACAAGGGCAGGGGAAGTCCTCCGCGCGCAGTCTAGCGGCCGTAGCCCGCCGAGGCGGAACTGAACGCCCGCCTGTGGCAAGATCCGCCGACCTGGGTCGCACTTTGCTCCGCCCTTCCTGCTGCTCGCGGCATCCGGCGGGCTCTCCGCCGACACGTCTCCTCCGGGGCCGTCGGGGCTCCTGATCGTCGGCGGCACCTGACGCTCGACGCCGAGGACAGTGGTCGAGAACGGGGCCGTGGCGATCGAGGGGGGCGGATCGTGGCGGTGGTCCCGCCGCCGAGGTGGCGGGTGCCCACCTGGGCCTGTGCCGTCGACGCGAGCGGCAAGATCGTGCTGCCCGGCCTGGTCAACACCCACACGCAGTGCCGATGACGCCCTGCGCGGTCTGGCCGACGACCTGGCGCCGATGGACGGCTCGAGAACCACACTTCCCGCCGAGGCGGCGCTCGTCGACGAGGAGTTCGTGCGCGCCGGCACCCGGCTGGCCTGTCTCGAGATGCTCGCCGGGGGCACGACGACGTTCGTCGACATGTACTACTTCGAGGACGCCATCGCCGAGGAGGCGGAGCGCTGCGGCATGCGGGCCGTCGTCGGCGAGACGCTCATCGACTTCCCGGCACCGGACCACGCGACCTGGGACGAGGCGGTCGCCTACACGCGGCGCTTCGTCGAGCGCTGGCGCGAGAACCCGCGGATCACCGCCGCCGTGGCTCCGCACTCGGCCTACACCGTCTCCGGAGAGCACCTGCAGGCCGCCGCGGCGCTGGCCGAGGAGCTCGACGCGCCGCTGCTGACCCACCTCGCCGAGGCCCCGAGCGAGATGGAACAGGTGAAGGCGAAGACCGGGACCACCTCGGTCGCCTGGATGGAGTCGCTGGGGGTGCCTCCGATCGCATGGTGGCGGCCCACGTCGTGTGGCCCACGCCGGACGAGATCGACCGCTGGCCGAGCGCGGGCGTGGCGCACTGCCCGCAGTCGAACATGAAGACGGCGGCCGGGATCGCGCCGGTCCCGGCTCGCGGCCGGCGTCGCCGTGGGTCTGGGCACCGACGGAGCCGCCAGCAACAACGACCTCGACCTCTGGGAGGAGATCGACACCGCCGCCAAGCTCCACAAGGTGGCCGCCCTCGATCCCACCCTGATCGACGCCCGACGGCGTTGCGGATGGTGACGATCGACGGGGCGCGGGCGCTCGACATGGACGACGATCGGCTCCTCGAAGGGCAAGCGCGCCGACCTGGTCGTCGTCGGCACCGGTTCCTTCCACCAGCGGCCCTTACCGACCCCTACTCGCTCCTCGTCTACTCGACCAAGGCCTCGGACGTCGAGAGCGTGGTCGTCGACGGCCGGCTGGTGGTCGAGAACGGTCGCGTTCTCACCCTCGACGCGGACGCCGTCCTCGCCGAGGCGGCCAATTGGCGCGAGCGCGTGGCGAAGGTCGGGCGCTGAGGCCCTATTGCCGGCGCCCTCCGACCGTGGCGGGCGATGTCGAGCGGCGGACGTCGGGCGTTGAGGACTTCCGGCCGGCGCCCCATCCGACCGTGCGCGGCGCCGACCGGCGGACGTCGGAGCCAGGGCCTGGCCGGCGGACCTTCCGATCGTGGCGGGCGGGGCACTGCGGCGCCCGGCCGGCGCGGAACCCTCCCGCGCCGACCGGTTCCTCACGCCCTGGTCGATCAGTGCCGGCCGAAGCGGTGGACGAACCAGACCCACCAACCGGCCTGGGTCGTTGACCATGCCGGTCAGGTTGTCGAAGTCGATGCCGTTGACGAGGATCTGCTCGTCGGTGAGGTTGCGACCGTAGAGCGCCAGCTCGTTGGCTCCGGTGCCGAAGACGTAGCCCACCCGCAGGCCGAGCTCGAAGAAGTCGGAGCGGAACTCCTCCGACTCGTAGAGGAAGAACCGCTTCTCGGAGTGCCACGCCCAGTCGAAGCTGCCGTAGAGGAGGCCGCCGCCCACCTGGTCGCGGTAGTCGAGCAGACCGTTGAAGATCCACTCCGGCGCGTGCGGCAAGCTGTTGCCGTCGACCAGGGCACCGTTCGGGCCGATCGGGTCGAGCACCGTGCAACCGCCGCCGCAGGGAGCCACCGCCAGGTTCGGGTCCTGGATCTCGGTGTGGTTGTTCGAGAGGCCGAGGTTGATCAGCCAGTTGGCCGACGGCGCGATGTCGACGTCGGTCTCGAAGCCGTAGCCCTCCGTGCTGTCGGCGTTGAGCAGGGTCGCGGTGTTGAACTCGCCACCCACGGCGACGATCTGCTGACCGTCGACGTCGTAGTGGTAGGCGGTGAAGTTCCAGCGCAGCCGGCGATCGAAGAGCTCGGTCTTGACCCCGACCTCGTAGGAGAGGATGTCCTCCTGGTCGGCCACGGAGACGCAGTTGGTCGCCGGGTTCAAGCCGCCCTCGAAGTCGGCGCAGAAGAGGATGCGGCCCTGGATCGACGGCGCCCGCGAGCTCGTCGCCACCCGGCCGTAGACGTTGACGTCCGGGTTGACCTCGTAGGTCGCCGAGGCGTCCCAGCTGACGAAGTCGACGTCGGTGTGGCGCTCGATCGGCCGCACCGTCGGGGTCTGGAAGACGGGCCGCGGCCTCTCGGCCGCGAAGTCCTTCTCGTCGGTCGTGTAGCGCAGGCCGGCGGCGAGGGTCCAGCGGTCCGTGGCCTCCCAATCGACCGAGCCGAAGAGCGCCCACGACTTCGCCTGCTGGCTCTGGAAGGCGTAGCCCTCCTCGGGGTTGCCGGGGGCGATGCTGGTGTAGCTGAACGTCTCGGCCTTCAGGTCCTCGTCGAAGTAGAAGGCGCCGAGGAGCCAGTCGAGCCGCTCGTCGCCGTTGCTGGTGAGCCGCACCTCCTGGGTGATCTGCTCGAGGTCGGGGATGCCGTCCGCCGTCTCGGAGTAGAAGGGGATGAAGCCGGGTCCGAAGGGCGGCGCGAAGACGGCGCCGAAGCCGCCGTCGATGTCGCCGCGGCTGAACATGTCGAGCGTCTCGTAGCCGGTGACCGAGGTCAGCGTCGAGCCGCCGAGATCCCACTCGAGCTTCATCATGCCGCCCTGGGCCGAGATGTCCTGCTGGTTCAGCCCGTCCTGGGCGACCTTGTCGAAGGAGAAGCCGTCGACCAGGTCGTTGGTCCCCGGCTTGATGATGTTGGCGCGGAAGATCCGGGCCGTGCCGTCGACGTCCCAGCCGTGCAGGTTGAAGAGGCCGGTGAACGTGTCGCTCGGCTCCCAGAGCAGCTGCAGGCGGTAGGCGTAGTTGTCGTAGCCGCCCAGCGCGTTGTCCTCGCCGGTGAAGGTGTTGTCGACCCAGTCGCTCTGCGACTGCACGAGACCCGAGAAGCGCGCCGACAGCGTGTCGGTCAGGCGACCGCCGACGGCCCCCTGCAGATCGACCGTGTCGTAGGTGCCGTAGGAGGCGCGGACGAAAGCGTCGAGCTCCTGTGACGGCTTCTTCGACTCGAACTTGATGACGCCGGCCGGAGTGTTGCGGCCGAAGAGGGTCCCCTGGGGACCGCGGAGCACCTCCACCCGGTCGATGTCCCAGACCGGCATGCCCTTGACCACCGGGTTCTCGAGCACGATCTCGTCGTAGACCATCGACACCGGCTGCGAAGCGTTGAGGTCGAAGTCGGTGTTGCCCAGGCCGCGGATGTAGAAGCGCGGGAAGGCACGACCGAACGAGGACTCGCCCACGACGCTCGGCACGCGGCCGGAGAGCACCAGCACGTCGCCGCCGCCGCTGGTGAGCGTCTCGATCTCCTCGGTCGAGACCGTGGACACCGAGAGCGGCACCTGGCGCTGGTCCTGCTCACGCTTCTGCGCCGTCACGACGATCTCGTCGAGGACGGCCTCCTGCTCCTCCCCCGAGGCCCCGTTCCCGTCCTCCTGCATCGCCTCGTCCTGCTCCTCCTGCGCCGCCAGCGGGGCCGTCCCCAACGCGAGGAACCCCACCAGACCGGCCACCGCGAAGACCCTCCAGCTCCTCGTTTCGACCATGTCCCGTCCTCCCTCCGTGCCGCGAAATGTGGCGGGAGTGTAACAGCGTTTCGGGGCGCTCAGGCCGGGACGGAGAGGCGTTCGCGCATCGCCGGGCGGAGGCTCTCGTCGATCCCCTCGCCGGTCTCGGCCGAGACCCGGACGCCGTCGCCGTCGCGGTGCAGCTCCAGGGGATCGACCCGGTCCATCTTGTTGTAGACCGTCAGGACTCGCTCCTCCTCGACGCCCAGATCGGCGAGCACCTCCCGCCCCACCGCCAGCTGGTCCTCCCATCGGGGGTGGCTGCGGTCGACGACGTGCAGTACCAGGTCGGCGAAGACGATCTCCTCGAGGGTGCTGCGGAAAGAGGCCACGAGGTCGTGGGGCAGCTTGCGGATGAAGCCGACCGTGTCGGCGAAGACGGCCACCTCACCCTCCCCCAGGCCGCCGCGTCGCAGCTTCGAGTCGAGGGTGGCGAAGAGGCGGTCCTCGGCGCGCACGCCGCCCTGCGTGAGGCGGTTGAAGAGGGTCGACTTCCCGGCGTTCGTGTAGCCCGCCAGGGCGATCTGCCGCACGTCGCGGCGGTTTCGGCGCTGGACCTTGCGTGTGCGCTCGATCTTCTCGAGGTCGCGCTCGAGCTGCCCGATCCGCCGCCGCAGCATGCGGCGGTCCGCCTCGAGCTGGGTTTCGCCCTCACCGCCGCGCACGCCGATGCCACCGGCCTGGCGCGACAGGTGGGACCACCGCCGCGTCAGGCGCGGCAGCAGGTACTGCAGCCGCGCCAGCTCGACCTGGGTCCTGGCCTCCCGCGACCGTGCCCGCTGGCTGAAGAGCTCGAGGATCAGGCCGCTGCGGTCCAGCACCTGGGCGTCGAGCAGGCCCTCCAGGGCCTGCACCTGGCTCGACGACAGATCGTCGTCGAAGACCAGGAGGTCGGCGTCGAGCTGCCCGGCGGCGCGCCCGATCTCCTCCGCCTTGCCGCTGCCGATGAAGGTCTTCGGATGGGGCGCGCGCCGCGCCTGCACCGCGCGACCCACGACGGCCACTCCCGCGCTACGGGCCAGCTCGGCGAGCTCGTCGAGGTGGTCGTCCACCTCCCAGCTCGACTGGCCGGGGAGGGCGAGAGCGACGAGGAAGGCGCGGCGGGGAGGGCGGCTCGAGGCGGGCGATGCGGTGGCCAACGGCGCGATCATAGCGCGCCCCGGCCGTCCCTCCGGAGCGCGGGGAGCGGCTCAGAAGTGCCAGGCGACGCCGGCGTGGATGGTTCCGATGACCTGGGCGTCGTCGTTGTCGATGATGTGGCCCGCCGCCTCGACGAGGAAGGCGAACTTCGGCGTGACCTTGAACTCGCCGCTGACCCCGAGCACCAGGCCGAGGACCGTGTCGTCGACCGCGGTGGAGCCGGAGGCCCCGAGGCGCGTCGCGTCGAGGTTGTAGGCGCCCAGGCCCAGGAAGACGCCCGAGTCGTAGTACCCCTCGAAGAACTGGTACTCGCCGCCGATGTTGACGTAGGTCAGATCGGCGTCGCGCAGCGAGCCCTGGTCGTTCCCGGTGTCGAAGCCGAGGGTGCCCACGCGCAGCCAGATGTTCGTCTGGCGATCGACCACCAGGGCGCCGCCCACCTGCAGGCCGAGGTCGGCGCTCCCGGAGTTGTCGATCGAGGTCCCCAGGCCCCCCAGGGCGCTGACGGTCCAGGTGAACTCCTGGGCCTGGAGGAGCGCCGGCACCAGCAGGGCGGCGCCGACGAACAGCGGGATGGAGAGCTTGCGCACGGGAATCTCCTCTCGGATCGCGGCGAGTATAGCCGCGCGGAATCCGTCCCAGGACTCGTGGGACGTCTACGGAGCCGAGCGCCCAGCGTCACAACCCGCCTGCGGGAGCTCCTCGCCTGGTGGCTGCTCCCGGCCCCCTGCCTGGCCTGCGACGGCCTCCAGGACACCCTCGACCGCGCCCTGGGGCTGTGCCCGGGCTGCCGCGGCGCCCTGCGGAGGGTGCGCGGCCCCCGCTGCCGGTGGTGCCTGCGGGCCTTGCCGCCCGGCGGGGCGGCGGGGATCGACGCGTGCGGCGCCTGCCTCCTGCGCCGGCCGCCGCACGAGCGTCTCCTCGCCGGCTGGAGCTACGAGCCGCCCTTCGACGCCGTCGTCCGGGCGTTGAAGTTCGGGCGTCAGCTCCACCTCGGCCGGCCGATCGGTCGCCGGCTGGCTCGCGAGCTCGCGCCCGGCTGGCCGGCCGTGGAGTGCATCGTCCCCGTGCCCCTGCACTGGCGGCGGCGCCTGGCTCGTGGATACAACCAGTCCGCCGAGATCGCCGCCGGGATCGCCGACGAGACGGGCTTGCCGTTGCGCCCTCTGCTGCGCCGTCGCAAGGCCACGCGACGCCAGGCCCGCCTGCCCTTCGAGGAACGCGCCGCCAACGTCCGCGGCGCCTTCCGGATCCGTGTGCGGACACCGCTCCCGGCGGGCCGGTACCTGCTCGTCGACGACGTGGTCACGACGGGCGGCACGCTGGAGCAGGCCTCCGCGGCCCTGCGCGCCGCCGGTGCGACCTCGGTCCTCTGCGTGGCGGCCGCCCGCACCCCGCACACCGCCCGGCCGAAACCGGAATAGCCTCGCGGCCGTACCTGTTGCAAGGTGCACGACGCCCACACCCCGCCCCACCGTGGGGCGCCGAGCCGCCTTTTGACAGGGGGATTGCGGCGGACCTATACTGAACGGTAAGCGCGTACTCAGGCCTCATCTCCAGGACCGAGCAAGCCCCTACGTGCACATGGTGCGAATGCTGGCGCGAACCTCCCGGACACTCCTGATCGCGGTCGCCGGTTTCGGCGTCCTCGGCACGGGCGCGTTCGCGCAGGACGCGACGCTCTCCGGTCAGGTCAGCTCGGCCGCCGGAGCCCTCGCGGCCGCGCGCGTCTACGCGTACCAGCTGGCGGACGCCGACCTCACCGAGGCGGTGACCGACCTGCAGGGGGACTTCAGCTTCGACCGCCTGCCCGCGGGGCTCTACAAGATCATCGCCTTCAAGCCGGGCTTCGTGCCGGCCGTGGCGCTGCTCACGCGCGCCAGCGCGGAGGCCGCCCAGTTCCTCGAGATGGAGCTCTCGCGCCTCGACGAGACGAACTCGGAGACGACCTCGGACTACTGGGCCGTCCGGCGCCGCATCCCGGGCGACATCCTGCGCGAGATCGACCTGCTCGACGCCGTCAACGACTGGAGTCGCGACGACGGGGAGCAAGCCCGTCTCGTCTCGGCCCGGATGCAAGCCGTCACCGGAGTCGACAGCACGCTCGACGGCACCAGCTCGCAGATGACCGGAGGCCGCTTCGACGTCGCCGGGTCGGTGCACGACCTGACCATCGACGTCACCGGCAACTACATGCAGGTCCAGCCGGGCGGCTCCCTGCAGACGGGCCTGGACGGCAGCTCACGCCTGGTCGCGGTCGACGTCGAGGACGGCAACGCCAACAGCGTCCGGGTCACCTCCGCCGACAACAGCCTGATCTGGGACGAGCGCAGCCCCCGCAACATCGACTTCGAGAGCCATGCGGTCTCGTACTCCCGCGAGGGCGATTCGAGCCTGGCCACGGTGTCGGCCCGCTATACGGCGGAGAACAACTTCTACCGCAGCGGCGGCTTCGGCCCCGTCGCCCTGCCCGAGGCGAGCCGTTCGTGGCGCCTCGAGGGACGCTACGCGACCGCGGTCGGCCAGCGCTCGCAGGTCGAGGCCGGCTTCCGCTATCGCGAGCGCGAGGCCGAGACCGCGAGTCACCGGTTCTGGCTGCCGCAAGAGCGCGTGGAGGTCTTCGGCCGCAGCGGCTACCAGGTCGCTCCCGCCCTCCTGGTCGAGTACGGCCTCTACTCCACCCTGCGGGACGGCAGCCTCTCCCTGATGCCGCAGGGCAGCGTCGTCCTGCGCCTGGGCGAGGATTGGCGTGCCTCGGGGACCTTCAGCCAGAAGGTGCACGAGGAAGCGGAGAACCTCCCGTTCCTGCAGGACTTCACGTCCGTGCACTACCAGGACTACGCGGGGTGCGACCAGGCGGCCGAGCACTGCTACAAGGTCGTCTTCTCCAAGCTCGACGGGAAGCGTGAGACGTTCAGCGTCGGAGCGCTCCACCGCCGGTTCGACGAGACGCTGCAGCTGCACTTCGACCGCGACTTCTTCAATCAGGAGGAGAACCTCTTCCTGGTGCCCGGCGACAGCGTTCCCGAGCTGCAGATCGGCCTCAACCGGCAGCTGGCCCCCGGGATCCTGAGCCGCTTCGAGTCCACGGTCGGCCAGGGCGGCGGCGGCGTGCTCTGGGCGGGCGACCGGCCACGCCCCTACTCCAACGACGTGCGGTACCTGATCACGTCGGTGGACACGCACTTCGCCGCCACCGAGACCGGCGTCTTCGTCGCCTATCACCAGATCGAGCAGCGCCTCGAGCCGCTGCGCCGGCGCGACAGCGAGCGGCAGGTCGAGCTCGAGAAGCTCCAGCTGGTCGTGACCCAGCCGCTCGACGTGCTGCACCGGCTCGCCTCCGACTTCGCCGTCCAGCTCAACATGGAGCTGACGCGGGGGCTGCAGCCCCAGGACGACTTGGCCGAGGCCGACCCCGACCAGCTGCGCGGGCGCATCACCGGCGGTCTCGCGGTCAGCTTCTGAGGCCCGCCCTCCCCGCGTCCGGCGTGGGTCCGTGCGGGGCGAATCAAACCGTTGGATCCGGCTCGCCGGACGTCATTCAAATTTCCGGATCGTCGGCATAAACTGTCGATGCCACCGGGGTTTCCCGCGCGTCCAACCACTCGACGCGTGGCATGGAACCTGCTTCGCTCTTCGCCGACTCCGAGGTCTCCGTGCGCCCCGACAACGCCCCTCAGACGCCGCCCCGCCGCCGCACCCTGGTGCTGCTGGCGGCCGTGCTGCTGGGGGCGGTGATCGCGTTCGCCGGCTCGATCAGCTCCTACCGCAAGGTCCAGAGCTTCCAGCCCCTCGGCTTCCTGGCCGAGCCCGGACCCGGACACTGGGTGGTCGTGGAGGTGACACGGAGCGGCCTCCCCCTCCAGCAGGGGGACTGGATCCTCGACGTCAACGGCCAGCCGGCGGGCGAGGTGGCGAGCCTGGGGGAGACCCTGCGGTCGCGGCGGGAGAGCCAGCTCTCGGTGCTGCGCGGCGACGCCGTGCTCCCCGCGGTCGTCTATCAGCTACCGCCGCTCGAGATCGACGCCTCCTACCTGATCCTGGCCCTGATCGGCGCCGGGTACCTCGTCATCGGCTTCTACACGCTGCTCCAGGACCAGCGGCGCGCGGCGATCCTCTTCTGTCTCCTGGTGCCTGACCTCGGCCCTGGTCTACGTGGTCTCGCCCGCCGACCTCCTCTCGCCGATCGATCGCACGCTCTACGGGCTGGAGACGATCGCGCGGATCCTGCTGGCGCCGCTCACGCTGCATCTGTTCCTCATCTTCCCGCGGCCGATCCGCCACGCCCGGTGGGTGGTGCCGTTCGTCTACCTCCCCGCCGCCCTGCTGCTCTTCGGCGAGGCCGACGCGATGCTCTGGGACGGCAAGGTCCTGTGGAGTCGCGAGCTGGCCAGCGCCATCCCGCTGCTCGAGGTCCTGGAGCTCTACCACCTCGTGCTCATGGCGCTGCTCGCGGCAGGACTGCTCGCCTGGCGGCTCCTGCGCAAGATGCACCCGGAGCCCCTGCGGCAGGCGACCTGGCTGGCCCTCGGGCTGGCGGGTGGCTACCTGCCGTTCCTCGGTCTCTACCTGCTGCCCCGCACCCTCGGCAACGAGCCCGGGGCTCTGCAGAACGCGTTGGCGGTCATGCCCCTGGCCCTGGTGCCCCTCACCTTCGCCTACGCCATCCTGCGCTACCGGCTCTGGGACATCGGTGCCCTGGTGCGCAGCTCGGTGTCGCTGACGCTGACCGTGCTGGTCGGCGTCATCGGGTTCTCGCTCGCCAGCCTGGTCGTGACGCGGGTGCTGCCGGAGGACCTGCAGACGGCGCGCACCATGCTTTCGTTCGTCTCCGGCGTGACGATCGCCGGCCTGATGATCCCGACGCGCCGGCGCATCGACCGGTCGCTCGAACGCATCCAGTACGGCAGCGCCTTCCGCCAGCGCCGCTCGCTCGCCGACTTCGGCCGCGACCTCCTGCGCGAGCGCGACCTGGGACGGCTCTCCGAGATGCTGCTCGGTCAGCTCGAGGACACCTTCGACCTCACCTGCTCGAATCTCCTGCTGCTCACCGAACAGGGCCTCGTCGCCCTGCGTGACGAGCCCGGGCTGAGCGGCACCCTTCCCGAGCAGGCCCTCGGCGCGGACTTCTGGGACCGTGACGTGCGGCCGCTCTCCGGTGTCGAGCTCTCCACCGAGAGCTCCACGCCGCAGCGGCGTCTCTTCACCAGCGGGTACCGCTACGCCATGCCGCTGCGCGTGCGTGAGGCCCGTCTCGGCGTCGTGGTCCTCGGCTACAAGGCGGAGGAGGTTCCGCTCTCGAGCGACGATCTGGACCTCATCCGCAACCTCCTCAACCAGGTCTCGTTGGCGGTCGAGAACGCCCAGCTCCTGGACGAGGTCAAGGAAAGGCTGGACGAGGTCAGCCGCCTGCAGCACTACTCGCAGGAGATCCTCGCCTCCTCGCCCGCCGGCCTGGTCGTGCTCGAGCGCGACGGCAGGATCGAGTCCGTCAACTCGGCCTTCGCCCGTCTCGTCGGCCTCGACGAGACGGTCCTCGTCGGCCGGCGCCTCGGCGATCTGCTGCCCGTCGAGCCCCTGCCGGCGCCGAGTGACGGGCTGCGCGAGGTGAGCCTCCAGGACGTCACGGGGCAGACCCGGCATCTGCAGGTGTCGGTCGCCCGACTCGCGGAGGAGCCCGGCGGCGCACGCCGGGTCGTGGCGATCAGCGACGTCACCGAGAGGGTCGAGATGGAGAACGCGCTCAAGGAGCGTGAGCGGCTGGCCTCGCTGGGCATGCTCGCCGCCGGCGTCGCGCACGAGGTGAACACGCCGCTGACCGGCATCTCCAGCTACGCTCAGATGCTGCTCGCCGACATGCCGACGGACGATCCGCGGCGACCGGTGCTCGAGAAGATGGAGCGGCAGACCTTCCGCGCTTCGAGGATCGTCGGCAACCTGCTGGAGTTCTCGCGCGAGCGACCCGGCGGGAGCGACCGGATCGACCTCGTCACGGTCCTCGACGAGACGCTCGAGCTGCTCGAAGAGCGCATCCGGCAGAAGGCCGTGGCCGTGCGCTGGGCGAGCTCCCGGGAGCCGGCCCCCGTCGAGGGCAACGACAGCGAGCTGCAGCAGGTGTTCACCAACCTGGTGCTCAACGCCGTCGACGCCATGAGCGGCAACGGCGGCGGCACTCTGACCCTGTCGATCGACGGTGACGACACCTGGGTTCGCACGACGGTCGGCGATGACGGACCGGGCATCCCCGCCGACCGTCTCGAGGAGATCTTCAAGCCCTTCGTCTCCACGAAGGTCAGCTCCGGCGGCACCGGGCTGGGCCTGGCCATCAGTCGCAGCATCGTGCGCCGCCACGGCGGTGAGATCCGGGTCTCGAGCGAGCCGGGCGAAGGCTGTCGCTTCGTCGTCGAGCTGCCGCGACCCACCGAGGGCGCGGCGCCGTGAACGTCCTGATCGTCGACGACGAGGAGGTCCTGCAAGACGTCCTCGTTTCGCTGCTCGAGAAGGAGGGCTACAAGCCGTTCACGGCCCGCACCGGCGAGGAGGGTCTCTCCATCCTGCGGCGCGAGGACATCGATCTCGTGCTCCTCGACCTGATGCTCCCGGGCATGTCGGGACAGGACGTGCTGCGGCAGATCGGTCAGGAGGACCCGGACCAGATCGTCGTCGTCATCACCGACTACTCGTCGGTGGAGAGCGCCATCCGCGCCATGCGCGAGGGCGCCTTCGACTACATCC
>JAWKHP010000028.1:0-42979 GCA_041394745.1 Thermoanaerobaculia bacterium
CAACCCCCGCCGCAGGGCGCGGGAGGAGAGCGACAGGTCGGCCGGCAGCGCGAGGAGGAGGAAGCCGTCGTCGACGCGGAGCACGAGCGTCTTGACGCCGTGAGAGAGCGGCAGGCCCCGCGCCGCCGCGGCGTCCTCGGCGGTGCGCACGGGGTCGTGGCGGAGGATGCGGTACGCCACGTCCGCCTCGACGAGCAGCCGTTCGATCGCTTCCTGGACGGCCGCCGATCGGCCGCTGCCCGTCACCGCGTCCATGGTCTCCGCGGCGCGTATTGTCCCATGCGAGAGCGGGACCTTCGCTCGCTGGGGAGAGCCGTCCGCACCGCGCCGTCCGTCCCGCGTCGCTCGGGTCGCCGGGGAGGCTGGTACGCTGCCGGGTGCCGGCGCGAGCCGGACCGAACGATGTGGACTTCACCTCTCCGCGGCGCCCTGCTCGGCCTTCTCCTCGTGCCGGCCGCGACGGCGTCCGGGGCGGGGAGTCGCGACGTCTCGTGGTTCGGACGGGGTCTGCCGGGCGAGCAGGCCCGGGTGGCGGTGACGCCGGTGGCCGGAGCGACACGGCAGGTCCGTCGCTGCGCCACGCCGGCGGGTCCCGCCGAGGCGCGGGCGGAGGTGGACGCGGCGCTCGATCTGTGGCGCAGCCTGGCGCCGTCGGCCGGCAAGGGGCACAAGACGGTCGTGCCGGTGGCGATGCACGTCGTGCGGCGCGACGCGGAGGAGGGCGACGTGTCCGACGAGGCGATCGAGGCGCAGATGCGCGTCCTCAACCGCGCCTACCGCAAGAGCGCGTTCCGCTTCGAGCTGGCGAGCGTCGACCGCACCGACCGCAAGCGGTGGTTCCATCGCTGCCTCGCGTTCGGCAACGGGGGCGGCCTGCGTCGCCCCTACCGCAAGATGACGAGGCGCCTGGCCGTCGACCCGGCGGCGACGCTGAACGTCTACACCTGCGACCTGCTCGACCAGGACGTGCTCGGCTTCGCCATGTTCCCCTGGTTCTTCCTCGGCGAGAGCCCGCACGACGGCGTGGTGATCGACTACCGGACGGTGCCGGACGGCGGCGCGGTCCCCTACGACGCGGGCGACACGCTGGTCCACGAGGTGGGGCACTGGCTCGGCCTCTACCACACGTTCCAGGACGGCTGCGCGGCCCCCGGCGACGAGGTGGACGACACTCCCTACGAGGCCCTGCCCGGCTACGGCTGCCCGGTGGGCCGGGACTCCTGCACCGACGACCCCGGGCTCGACCCGGTCACCAACTACATGGACTACGGCGACGACGCCTGCATCACGCGCTTCAGCAAGCGCCAGCGGCGCCGGATCAAGACGGCCGTCGGCCTCTACCGGCCCGGCCTGGGTCTGCCCTAGGCGATCCAGACCGTCTTGACGTTGACGAACTCGCGGATCCCGAAGGCAGGCTCGCGACCGTAGCCGGATTCCTTGACGCCGCCGAAGGGCAGACGGGAGTCGGAGCGCACGAAGGCGTTGACGGCGCAGGCGCCGGCCCAGGCTCGTCGCGGGCGATGCGCTCGCCCGCTCGACGTCGCGCGGAAGACCGCGGCACCGAGCCCGAAGGAGGTGTCGTTCGCGATCTCGAGCGCCGCCGTCTCGTCGGCCGCCGCGTCGCGGCGACCGGGCCGAAGGCTCCTCCTCGAAGGCCGGCATGCCGGGTGCGTCGGCCAGCACGGTGGGTGGGTAGAAGGCGCCGGGGCCCTCGGGGACCTCGCCTCCGAGCAGCGCCAGCGCCCCGGCGGAGACGCTCTTCTCGACCTGACGGTGCAGGTCGTCGCGCAGGTCCTCGCGCGCCTGGGGCAGATCGGGGTCCTCAGGCAGGTTGCCCATCGTCTTGGCCCGCATGCCCTCGGCAGAAGGCCTCGAGCACCTCCTCGACGACGAGGAAGCGTTTCGCTGCGATGCAGCTTTGGCCGCTGTTGATCAGCCGCGCGGTGACGCAGGCCTCGACGGTCTTCTCGAGGTCGGCGTCGGCCAGCACGACGTACGGGTCGCTCCCTCCCAGCTCGAGGACGCTCTTCTTGATCAGCTCGCCGGCCTTGGAGGCGACGGCGCTGCCCGCCGGCTTGGAGCCGGTGAGGGTCACCGCCGCGATGCGTTCGTCCTCGAGGATGCCCGCCACCCGCTCGGAGCCCACGAGCAGGGTGGAGAAGAGGCCGTCCGGAAGGCCGGCGCGGCGGAAGAGATCCTCGATCGCCAGGGCGCAGCCGCAGACGTTGCCGGCGTGCTTGAGCAGCCCCGCGTTGCCCGCCATCAGCGCCGGCGCCGCGAAGCGGAAGACCTGCCAGAGCGGGAAGTTCCACGGCATCACCGCCAGCACCGCGCCGAGCGGCCGGAAGGAGACGTAGCTGCGCCCGGCGTCCGTGGCGACCTCCTCGTCGGCCAGGAACCCCGCCGCCTCCTCGGCGTAGTACTCGCACACCCAGGCGCACTTCTCGGCCTCGCCCCTCCCCTGCGAGACGGGTTTCCCCATCTCCCGCGCCATCAGCTCCGCCAGCGCCCCGGCCTCCTCCCGCAGCAGCCCCGCCACCCTGCGCAGCGGCTCCGCCCGCTGCTCGAAGCCGGCCCGGGCCCACTCGGCCTGGCCACGCACCGCCGCCGCCAGCGCTTCGTCGACCTCCCGGTCGCTCGTCTCCTCGTAGGTTGCGATGACGTCTCCGGTGGTGGGATCGATGCTCTGCATGGCGCTCTCCTTTCCTCCGCCATGCTAACGCCGGGTCTCGGAGGACACTCTGGAGCCCTCCCGGTGCGATCCGGTCAGCTGAAAGTCGGGGGCACCGGGCCTGGCGTCAGGGGACGGCCGTGGTCCAAGCGCTGGTGTCTCCGCTCTCGAAGTCATCGGTGAAGATCGTGTTGGACGTCACCTGCCCCGCCGCATAGACGTCGACGGAGTTGCCGCCGCCTCCAGACTCGTTGCGATTGTCGGTGTAGATCGCGATAACGTCGTTCATGACGACGTCGAGACCGTTGTAGTCGCCAAACTCGAAGCTGGTGGTGATGTTGGGGGACTGCTCGGCCGTGAGCCGGTCCGGCGTGCTCCAGGTGACGCCGCCGTCCGTGGAGACGCTGTGGAACATGTCGACCTGGTTGCGGCTCGGAAGGTCGCGCCGAGTGTCGTAGAAGACGACGTGAACTGATCCGTCCGGGGCCACGCCGAGCCACTGATGGTAGCGGTCCACGGTGCTCGCGTCGTCCGTCTCGTGCGGAGTCGTGACCGTCCACGAGGAGCCGCCATTGCGGGAGAACGCGACTTGGATCCGAGCGTGGTTGTTCGCCGGGTTGCCGGTGGTCGGGCCTGTCGAGTCGGTCCAGGCGGCGTAGATGGTGTCGTGGAAGGGGCCGCCGCTGAGGTCCACGGCGGCAGAGACGTAGATGAAGACCTCCCGGGTCTCCATGGACGGAACCGGGAAGATGAACGAGCCCTCCGTGTCGGCGACGAGGCTCTGGGCGCCGAAGCTGACGCCGCCGTCGGTCGACTTCTTGAGGCGAATCGTCTGCGTGTTGAACGCCGGGTAGAAGTAGTAGATGTCGCCCGCGCTATCGGTTGCGATGTCGCTGCCGATGCCGCGATCGTCGGCGGTGAAGGCGAGGGGGGTGCTCCAAGTGTGCCCGAAGTCGAGCGAGCGGGCGAACTGCATGATGTTGCCCTGGTGCCAGGTCAAGTAGATGCTGTCCTTGCGGGGAGAGGTGGGGTAGGTGTCGACGTGGAGGTACTCCTTGTCTACACCGCTCCCGAGTTCCCTGCGCGGGTCGGCGCCGGGCTCGTTGGCGAGGTCGTCCCAGTTGTGGCCGTTGTCGCCGCTGCGGTAGAACCAGACCCCGGAGCCCAGGGTGGCGGTGTAGGCCTTGCTCCCGTCGGCGGACCAGGCGACCGTGGGGTCGCAGCAGGCGCCACCGAGCGGAAGGTTGGTCGCTTGAGTCCATGTCTCTCCGCCGTCCGAGGAGAAGTGCATCCGCTGACTTCCCGAGGGTCCATTGGTTCCGGCGATCACGAGATCCGGGTTGGCCGGATTGATCGCGATGGCGGATTCGGCGGCGCCGTTGGGCGACGTGACCCGGGACTCACCCTCCAGGAACGCGAAGCCTCCCTCACGCTCGAAGTCCTCGAGGTCGGCGGTCTCGTCGTCGAGGATGACCCAATCGTCCCCTCGGCGCTCGAGGCCGCGGTAGAGCTTCCCGTCAACAAGGTAGCCGCCGTACTCGTTCAGGAAGCGCGGAAGGGCAGAGTGCGGGTACTGAACAGGGCCCGTTTCCTCCAGGTCGAACGTGCGGCGGAGCTCGACCCGGTAAAAGGCCGGGACGGGCACCTTCAGCTCGCTCTCGTTCCTGGCCAACAGAGCCAGGTCTTCGACGGTCAGCTCGTAGTTACGATCGTCCCAGGGGCCGTACCGCAGGAGCTTCGAATAATCGACCCGCGAGTCCACCCCTCGGCTCTGGTCGACTTGCACGGGAATCTCCCTTGCAGCCGCGGCGTCGATGCCGACAGTGAGGAGGGTCGCGGAGACCAGGGAGAAGGCGAGGTGTCGATAGGCGCAGTGCATGGATCTCTCCTCCGTCGCGAGCGGTGACTCGTGGATCGGTTGGATGCGAGTGTAGCGTGAGCGCGACCGCTGGCAAGGGGCTCGGTGACACCGGGGTTCGGGCCCTCTGCTAGGCTCCCTGCCTGACCGGCGGCCGCCGGGGCTCGAACATGAACTCCGTATCTCGCAACGCTGCGCAGCGGATGGCGCTTCTCTTCGCCGCGACGGTCCTTTTCACCGGTCGCGCGGTCGCCTCGGCGAAGGTGGACGCCGCGTTGCCGGCTCGGGGGACGGTGGTGGGGAAGCCCGTCCCAGGGCGAGCCGTGGACATCGATCTTCGTCGTCTTCCGACCCTGTCGCCCTGGGCGACCGGCGACCCGGAGCGGGAGATGCCACGTAACGTGGGTCGGGCCGTCGAATCGGTCCGTCCGAGAATCCAGAGCGACACGCTGTTGGAGTTGCAGGCCGAATCCTCGGGGCCGGGCCCGATCCTGACCGTGGTGCAGAACTTCGAAGGCGGTTCCTCGGCCGTCAATCCGAACGACCCCACCGGGGACATCGGAAACGCGTACTTCATCGAAGCCGTGAACGGCAACGCTCCGACGAACAGCTCTGCGGTGACGCTCTACGACAAGGGAAGCGGCAGCGTGGTCCTCGGACCGTTCGCGCTCGAGACCTTGGCCCCGTCCGGGCCGTGCACGCAAGGCCTCGGCGAGCCGGTGGTGCTTTTCGACCACCTGGCGGGGCGCTGGGTGTTGACCGAGGTTTCAGATACCGGGAACCGCCTCTGCGTGTACACCTCGCGGACGGCCGACCCGGTGACTGGTGGGTGGTGCTTCTACGAGTTCCAAGACGATCAGTTCCCCGACTCCCCCTCGTGGGGGGTGTGGCCGACGCTCTACGCGGCCGCCACCAACAAGAACAGCCAGGGACCGGACGTCTACGCCCTGGACCGGGTCAACATGTTGAGCCTCGATGGTGTCGGTTGTCCCACCGCCAGGCCCACGCAACGTTTCGAGAACGCGCCCAACCTGCCCGGTCTCGCCGTCGAGTCGTTCACGCCGGTCGATCTCGACGGCCCGGCGCCGCCGCCCGGGACGCCGGCCTACTTCGTCCGCCATCGGGACGAGGAGCTCAACGGAGATCCCTCGCCCGATCCGTCGACCGATCGCGTCGAGCTCTGGGCTCTGAGCGTCGATTTCGACAACGCCGGCAACTCCACATTCAGCCAGGAGCCGGACCTCGTCCTCGCGGACTTCGACTCGAACCTCTGCCCGCCGATCATCCAGTTCGAGTGCGTTCCTCAGCCCGACGGCGCCGCCCGCCTGGACCCGATCCTGGAGCTCGTGATGCTGCGCGCGAGCTATCGCAATTTCGGCAATCGCGAGGTCATCCTCGGGACGTTTCAGGTCGACGCCGGGGACTTCCAGGATCACGTAGCCCAGCGTTGGTTTGAAGCGCGGCGGACGGGCGGAGGCGCATTCGCGCTCTTCCAGGAAGGAACCTACGCTCCCGACGCTGAGCACCGATTCATCGGCGCGACCGCCATGGACCGCCGTGGCGACATCCTGCTCTCCTACAACGTCAGCAGCGAGAGCGTGTACCCCGGATCCGCTATACCGGCCGGCGGGTGAACGACCCAGCCGGAATCATGACGGCGAGCGAAGTGCCTCTCGTCAGCGGGACCGCCGTGAACAACAGCAGTCGCTACGGCGACCACAACCAGATGGGAATCGATCCGGTCGACGACTGCACCTTCTGGTTCCTCGGCATGTACAACGCCACCGATGGCTCGAACACCAAGCGAGTGCGCATTGGAGCGGTTCGCTTCGAAGGATGCGAGGAAACGGAGGTCTTCGCCGACGGTTTCGAGTCCGGAGATACTGGAGGCTGGACCACGACCGTCGGCAACTAGCTGGCCGTTCTCAGGGGGAGTAGGTCACCTTGAAGTCGTCCACCCACACCTCTCCGGGATCGCCGCTGTCGATCTGGAAGCCGGCAGCCGCGACGGTCGGCTGGCTGGACAGCGTCGCAGACAGGCCCGTCATGGCATTGCCGTTCAACCAAACCTGAACGGTTCCGGCCGCTGCGTCGAATCTCAGACGCAGGTCGCGCGGCTCGCCGAAGTAGCCAGGAGGGTTCTGCGAGCCTAGGAGGAGTCCGCCCGGACCGTAGAGGTAGAGGGTGTTGCCGCAAGAGTGTACGAGCCGAAGGGTCCCCGCGCTCCCGAACGGAGAGGGGAGTTCGTCCGCGTTGGACGTGAAGCCCAACTCGATTCCCGTTCCGGCCGCATCGTTCGACCCGCAGGCGATCGTCGCCTCGAGCTCGGCAACCCCGGCAAACCCGCTCGGCAGCTCGAAAGGCACAATGCCGGTCTTGCTTCCGCTGTTGTTGTTGGCGGTCGCGACAACGTTGCCGCTGATTTGCTGCTTGATGAGACCTGGACTCGGGAAGACCCTCCAATCACCGGAGCCGATATCCGTTGCGTAGTGGCGGAGCCGCTCAGGGAAGGTTGTGCCAGGCACAGCCGAGAGATTGCCCGCTGGATCGAAAAACTCAAAGCTATCTGCAATGGCTGGTGGTGGCTGACATCGGCTGAGGTTAAGCCTCTCCAACAGGCAGCCAACGGTGCTCGAGGTCGACCCCGTGCAATCGATCGTTGCCGGTTCGCTACCCTCGAGCCGAGAGTAGAAGGAGCCTGTTCCGGGGTCTCCCTCTCCGGACCGATGCCACGGTACCGCGCGGGCGTCCGGTCCGCAACGGCGGTACCGCCCCGGCGGGTGGCGGGAAACCGCCCGGGTGGAGGTTCTCGGAGCCAGCCCCGCGTGCCACTCTCTGGCTCGGAGGTGCTGCCATGACCACGACACGGACCGAGATGACCGCTGAGGAGCTGATGACCCGGGACGTCCTGTCGGTGCAGGAGGACATGTCGGTCGCGGAGCTCGCCCGGTTCCTGGTCGACAACGGCATCTCCGGGGCGGTCGTGCGCGACGACGAGGGCAAGATCTCGGGTGTGGTGTCGCTCTCCGACGTCGCCCTGGCGGCGGTGGAGGAGGAGGACATCTGGGCGCAGCGGCAGGGCGACTTCTACCTGACCGGGTGGGAGGAGCGCTACAACGCCGAGGACCTCTCGGGGCTGCGCCTCGAGCACGAGGGTCGCCTGGTCCGCGACATCATGAGCGGGCAGGTCTTCGCGGTCGAGCACGACGCGCCCGTCGGGCACATCGCCCGCGTCATGCTGCAGAGCCACATCCACCGCGTGCTGGTGACCCGCGACGGTCACCTCATCGGCATCGTTTCCACGTCGGACCTGCTGGGCCTGCTCGCCGAGTAGACGCGGGTCGAGCGGGGAACCTCCCTGGACGCGCCTCCGAGTCACGCCGGAGGCGCGTCGCCGTTGCGGGAGCTCTCAAGCGGTCCGGCGCTCGTCGTCCTCGTCCAGCGCTGCGCCGTAGAGCTCGGGGTTCACCTCGAACTCCTCGAGACACCGCTGGCCGCAGACGAGGAGGAGCGTGTCGTCGGTGCCGACGATCTCGATCGCCGTGCTCTCTTCGACGGGCTCCTGGCAGACCTCGCAGCGTGCGTCCATGGTCGCCTCCCGGCTCCTGGGGAGCCTGCGGAAGGCTAGCAGGCGGTGGACGCTCCGTCCCCGCTCGACGGGGTGGCGTCGAAGCCGCATTGACAGGAAGGGCGGAATCGGGCAGCGTTCCGCGTCCGAGGGCTCGGTCTTCGAGCCTCGGGCCGGAGCAAGGGAGACGCGATGCGACGATCGATCCTGTTCTTGGGTCTGTTCCAGTCGAACGGTCAGCGGTTCGCGGAGAACGTGGTCGCGGCTCTCACCGGCGCCGTGCCCGTGGAGCTGCAGACCTTCGACATCGAATAGAGGCCGCCGTCGGCCTCTTCGGAGGTCGGGCGGGCCCGGGGCATGACGCAGGCCCGAGCGTCATGACCCGGGCTTCTTTTCGTCGAAGAGGGGGAGCAGGCGCTCCCGCACGAGGCCGGTCATGTGACGGTAGTGGTCGGTCGAGGAGGCGGCCGGCCAGCGGGAGGTGAAGACCACGACGAGCTCCTCCGCGGGCACCACCAGGACGACCTGGCCGCCGTGTCCCAGCGCGGCGTAGGCCTGTCGCCCGTCGAGGTCGAGGAGCCACCAGAGGTAGCCGTAGCCGCGGACGGAGAGCGTCCCGTGGTTGATCGTCGGCTCGGCGGGCACGATCTGCACGGCGACCGACTCCTCGACGAACGAGGCGTCGAGGATCCTCCGCTCACCCACCGTCCCGCCCCGCCGGTAGAGCTCGCCGAGCCGCGCCAGATCGCGCGGGACCAGGTAGGCGTCGTTGCCGCCGAGGACGAGGCCTTGGGGGTCGGTCCGCCAGAAGGGAATCTCGCCGCCCAGGGGGCCGAGCAGCTCGTCGCGGGCCAGGGTCTCCACGGGCTCGCCGCAAGCGGCGGTCAGAGCGGCCGTGAGCAGTTGCAGGACGGGTGTGTCGTAGGTGAAGAGAGTGCCGCGTGCCTCCGCGTCGGTAGAACCGGCGAGCAGGGCCGCGAGCCAGTCGTCGCTCTCCTGGACCGTTCCGTAGTCGACCGGGGTCAGGCCGGAGGACATGGTGAGCAGGTGCCTCAGCGTCAGCGGGGGCGTTTCGCCGTCCAATCGGGCCCGGTAGCGCTCGGCGAGGAGAGGTGCGACGGGCACCTCGACGCTTTCGATGCAACCGCGCCGCAGGGCGACGCCGACCAGGGCCGAGGTGAGGGTCTTGGTCACCGACTTGAGGTTGGCCGCCGTCTCGGGCCCGGCGCCGTGGAAGTAGGCCTCACCCACCAGCTCGCCGCGGTGCATCACGAGCAGGGAGCGCTGGCGCTCCGACCCTCCCGCGGCGCGGAGGATCGCCTCGAGCCCGGCGGGAGCGTCGGCCGCGAGCTGCAGCCAGCTCACCGGATCGTCGACGGGCGGATCGGGCTCGTCGTCGAGGACCGGTGCGAAGCGCTCCTCGATGGCGGCCGCCTCCGCGTCGTCCCAGGCCACGTCCTCCGGGCTCGCGGGCTCCATGCGATAGAGCCAGGAGAGCCCCTTCGGCCCGGCGTATCCGTCCGGGCGGAGGTAGACGGGATCGCTCAGGGCCTCGTCGAGGCTCACGAAGTCGACCCCACGCGAGTGCAGGGCGAGGAGGAGAGCGTCGAGGAAGTCCTCGACCAGGGTGTTGGCGTGGAGGAGCAGGACCTGCGGCACGCCGCGTCCCGTCTTGCGCCGCGCGACCGCGTCGGCGTGCTCGACCGCGGCGGTCACGTGGCGGACGAAGTCCAGACCCACCTCCCGGCGCAGCACGGCGTCGCCGGTCGCCAGCGCGACCGCGTGGGCGCGCGCCAGGATCCACTCCGAGGTGTCGACCGAAACGTGGGCGGTGGAGAGACCGAGCTCGCCCAGCGCCGCCGCCGCCCGGTCGCGGGTCGCGACGTCCGCTCCCTGGTGGAGCATCGGGAAGCGGAAGAGCGGGCTCACCGCGCCGCCGAAGCGCTCCAGGTACCGGTCGCAGCGCCGCGCGTCTTCGAGCCACTCTTCGATCGGCGTCGAGTCGAGGTCGCGGTGGGCCCAGGAGTGGTTGCCGAGGGCGAGCCCCCACGCCGCCCAGCTCTCCAGGGCGTCCTCGTCGGCCGCGCCCCGCTCGCAGACCACGAAGCCGGTCGCCGGCGCTCCGTGCACCCGCAGCACGGCGGCCATGCGCACGAGCGCGTCCTGCGCCGTGTCGCCGGCGGGGAGCGGCCCGACCCACGGAAGGTCGTCGACGGTCACCGCCAGGCGCACGGCGGCACCGCCCGAGGCCGCGAGGAGCGAGAGGGCGATGCAGAGCGCTCCGGCGCGCCCGAGATCCGAGAGCCTCATGACGCCCGAGCCTACCCTCCCATCCGGGACCGGGACGTGGTCGCCGCGCGCGGCGCGGGTTTCGCCCCGGGCGCCGACGAGGGCGTGGGGTAGGGTTGCGTCGGCGATGAACGAGACCGACTGCGCCACGTCCTGGCCTCCTGCCTACCGTTCCAGAAGGCCCTGCGCGGCGCGCCGGAGGGTTCGCCGACTTCGAGCCGGCGAGGGCGCGGGACCGCGGGAGCTCGTGCGACACATGGCGGGGCTGATGGGGTACGTGCGACCCTTCGGAGGGCCTACCAGCCCGAGCGCTGCCGACGATGGAGGAGAGTCGAGCGCTTCCACTCCTCCTGGGCGACGTCGGCACCTGGCCGCCGGCACGCCGCTGCGGGGCTCACCCGGAGCAGCTCCTGCAGGGTCCGCTCGCGACGCCATGACCCGCCGGCCAGCTCGCCATGATGCGCCGGCTGGCCGCTCGCCGGTGCCGTCGAGAACTTCATCTTCGCCGACATCTCGGCCGTCGCCCGGCTCCGATCAGCCCGCCGCTCCGGCCTCGGCGGGAGAACCCTGATCCTGGGCGTGGCGGGTAGCCGCTGGACGCGTCGCCGGCGGAAGAGCTGAGCGGTTCGGTCAGCCCAGGCCGAGGTGGTGCACGGCGGCGGTCTTGACCACCGCCCACACCTCGCGCCCCACGGCGAGCTCGAGCTCCGTTGCGGCCGCCGGAGTGATGCGGATCCGCAGCACGCTGTCGGCGACGTCGAGGGCCACGAGCACCTCGCGACCCACCGGATCGAGCGTGCGGATCCTCCCGGGCAGGACGTTGCGCGCGGAGAGGCCGGTCGGTCGGTGCAGGAAGAGGAGGATGTCGTCCGCGTAGACACCGACGTCGAGGTCCGTGCCGGCCGGCGCCTCCCGGTAGGGGGCGGCGAGGAAGAGGCCGCCGCCGAGCCCCAGCCGCGTGACGCCGCCCTCCGCGTCGTGCTCGACGACCGGCAGCCGGAGGAGGTTGTCGACCCCCACGAGCTGTGCGATGCCGAGGGCGCTCGGGCGGCGCAGCACCTCGACCGGGGCGCCGTGGGCGACGACCCGTCCCGCCTGGAGCACGATGCAGTCGTCGGCGATCGCCAGCAGCTCCGGGGCCCGGTGGGTGACGAAGACCATGGGCACGGCGAGCTCCTCCTTGACCCGGAGCAGCAACCCCAAGACGTCGCGGGAGAGCTCCGCATCCAGAGCGCTGGTCGGCTCGTCGAGCAGGAGGAGGCGGGGCCCGGCCAGGAGCGCCCGGCCGAGCGCCACCCTCTGGCGCTCACCGCCCGAGAGCCCGTCGACCCGCCGGTCGAGGAGAGGCGCGAGGCGCAGGACATCGACGATGCGGCGTCCCTCTTCGCGTGCCAACCGCTCTCCGGCCCCCGGCGCGAAGACCAGGTTGCCGCGCACGCTGCGGTGGGGAAAGAGGAGGGGGTCCTGGGTGACCAGGGCCAGCCCCCGCCGTTCCGGACGCAGCCACCTGCCGCCGGGGCGCTCGCCGAGGAGTCGGCCTTCGACCGCGATGCGTCCCGCGCGGGGCTCGAGCAGCCCGGCCACGGCGTGCACGAAGGTCGTCTTGCCGCTTCCCGAGGCGCCGAAGACCCCGAGCACGGGACCGTTCGTCGCCACGTCGAGATCGAGCGTCAGGTCCCGGAAGATCTGGTGGACGCGGGCCTCGAGCCTCACGACTCGCCCCTCCGTACCGACCAGCGGAACGAGAGCAGCAGGGCGGCCAGAGCCAGGACGACGCTCACCGCCACCAGCTTGGCCGCGGCCGACTCGCCACCGGGGACGTTGAGCAGCGTGTAGACGGCCACGGGGATGGTCCGGGTCTCGCCCGCCACGTTGCCGGCCAGCACGATGGTGGCCCCGAACTCCCCGAGGGCGCGCGCGAAGGCGAGCACCGCCCCCGCGACGACGCCCGGCCGGGAAAGGGGCAGGGTGACTCGCACGAAGGTGTCCCAGCGACCGCGGCCGAGGCTGCGCGCCACCTGCTCCAGGCGCGGATCGACCGCCGCCACCGAGAGCCGGATCGCCTCGACGAGCAGCGGGAAGCCGACCACCGCGGCCGCGACGACACAAGCGGCGGTGGTGTAGGCGAGGTGGCCGCCGGTCAGGGCGTGCCAGACCCTGCCCAGGGGCCGGCTGCGGCCGAAGACGAGGAGGAGCAGGTACCCCGTGACCACCGGCGGCAGGACCAGGGGCAGCATGACGAGTCCCTGCACCAGGGCGCGCAGGGGATGGCGCCAGCGAGCGAGCAGCCAGCCGGTGAGGATGCCCGGCACGAGGCTCACGGCGACCGCGGCGAGTGCCACCAGCAGCGACAGCCGAACGACCTCCCAGATCGCTTCGCTCAGCACGGCCGGCCTCTCACGGCAGGCGGAACCCGGCCGCCGCCAGCGCCGAGCGCCCCGCGTCGTCGGTCAGGAAGTCGAGGAAGCGTCGGGCCTCGGCCGTATCCGCGCTCCCGTGCAGCACCGCTCCCAGGTACTCGATCGGAGGGTGCGTGCGGTCGTCGATCGTGAAGAGAGACAGGACGGAGGCCGCCGACGCGTCCGTGGTGTACACGAAGCCCGCCTCGGTCTCTCCGAGCTCGACGGCGTGAACCACCGCCCGGACGTCGCGCATCGCCACCAGAACGGGGCGGTACCGATCGAGGAGCCCGAGCTCCCAGAGCGCCGCCCTGGCGTACTCGCCGGCCGGGACGCCGGCGTCCGCGATGGCCACCCGCGCGCCGTCCGGCAGCGCGGCGAGCAGCTCCGCGGGATCGTGGGCCCGCAGTGCGCTCCCCTTGGGCGCGACGGCCACCAGGCGGTTGCGGGCGAAGACCACCGCCTCCCCGTCGATCGCTCCCGCCCCGCGCAGCACCTCCACCCACTCCGGCGCCGCCGAGAGGAACACGTCCGCCGGCGCCCCGTCGCGGATCTGCCGCGCCAGGCCGCTCGAGCCTCCGTAGCTCGCCACCACGTCCGGCCCGTCCCACTGCCGCGCCACGGCCTCCACCACGTCGGTCAGGCTGGAGGCGGCGAAAACGCGCAGAGGCGGCCGGCCGGGCTCCCGCGGGCCGCAACCCGCGCCGAGCGCCAGCCCGCAGAGCAGCGCGACAGTCCCGCGTCGAGCCCCCTTCATGGTGCCGGGAGCCTATCGGACTGACCGCCGCGAAGGGCGGTCCATCGGAGGGCGGGCTGCCGGCCCGGGCTGGTATCGTGCCGCATCGTGACCTTCCACAGGGCGGGCCTCGCGGCCGGGGTGGCCGTCGTCCTCTGCGCTCTCTCGTCGCCGCTGCCGGCGCAGGAGACCGGCGGCGCAGCGCCCGCCCTCGAGATCCTCATCCCCCGCGGGGCGGTCTACGAGAACTCTCCCAGCCAGTGGGCCGTGGTGCTGGGCCGCCGCCCGATGGGAACGACCGGCGGAGTGGACCACGAGCTTCCGGTCGAGTTCCGCTGGGACTTCGGCGAGGGGCTCGGCACCATCTCGACGGGGGAGCGTCCCTCGCTCGAGTACGACTATCGGGACGACGGCGAGAAGACGGTGCGGGTGGAGGCGTGGAGCGGCGGGTCGCTGTGGGCCGTCGGGACGAGGACCGTCAACGTCCACAACCGGCGGCCCTTCGACCTGGTCCTCTCCGCGGTCGAGATCGACCCCGAGACCGCCACCTTCGAGATGACCGCCGACGTCGACGACACGCCGGCGGATGCGCTCGAGTACGTCTGGGACTTCGGGGACGGCTCGGAGCCGGAGCACGGCGCCGACCACTGGCGGGTCGAGCACGCCTATCCGAAGGCCGGCACCTATACCGTCACGGTGACGGTCCGCGACGATCACGGGCAGGAGGGGGAGCGCGTCGAAACGATGGTCGTCCGCTCCTACGCCGCGGGAGAGGGTGTCGAGGACACCGTGGAGCCGCTCGCGGGCGCTCCGCCGGCCGAGGCCGTGACGACGCGGTTCGAGGCGCAGATCACCGGTGACGGGCTGACCACCCCGTTCGACGGCGAGGTCCGCCCGTTCGCCGGGATCTTCCTCGGGCCGCTCGACCACGGCGCGCGCTGCCGGTTCATGTTCACCGCATGGGATGCGCCACACCTCGCTTTCGTGACCGTCATCGCCGATCTCGCGGGCCTGCCCGAGAGCGGCGGTGCGCGTTACACGTTCCACCCGGCGCGGACGTCGGTCAACTTCTACCCGACGGCCGCCGAGTACCTGGGGGCCCGCAAGACGGCACAGCTGATGTTCACGGATCGCGGCTTCGGCGATCTGCTGGCCGAGCAGTTCCCGAACCTCAGTCCGCAGGCGCGGGCCGACACCAAGGCCTTGGGAGGCGTCGATCCACGCCCACGGGAGCCCAGCGGGCCGCAACCCGAGCCCGCCGCGACGTCGCCGTTCGGGATCGACGATCACGAGGGATTCGAGGCGAAGTACGGCGACCTCGGGTTCACGTTCTACCCGCACGACCGCGCGGTGGGCACCTTCAACCTCGCGCTGCTCAACACGGACGAACGCAGCCCCTACAAGCAGATCAACCTGACCGGCGACTTCTCGATCGATCTCGAGGCGGCCCAGCGCGACGGGATGATGCTCTACGACCGCTGCGGCCCCGCCGAGCTGTCGATCGAAGAAGTCTCTCCGGAGCCCGACACCCGCTTCGTCTACAGCCGCACTCCGCGGGTACGGGTCGTCTTCTCGGACGCCTACGACCCGGACACCGTCGACGAGACCACCGTCCAGCTCACCTACCCGGCCGCGGGCTCCGGCGCTCCGACGCCGGTCGAGGCCCGTTTCTACCGGCGCCGCTCGAGCTTCTTCCTCGAGCCGGTGGAGCCGCTCTGGGGCGGCGTCTACTACACGGCGCGGGTGAAGACCGGGGAGGCCGGCGTGCGCGGCAGGAACGGCGCCGCGCTGGCCGACGAGGACGGCTCCGGCTGGTACAGCTGGACGTTCAGCACCCGCGTCGACCTCACCTCGAAGCCGGGGGAGCCGCAGCACCTCTCCTGCCATGTCTTCCAGTCCTCGCGCGACGTCCCGTTGATCGCCGGAAAAGCCGCCGTGGCGCGCATCTACGCCCACTGGCCGCCCGACCCCCGGGTCCTGGATACCGCGCAGGAGGTGAGCCTGAACGCCCACGTGGTCCTCGTGGACGGCACGCGCGGCGTGGCGGCTGCCGACCACGAGTTCATTCGCCCCGACCTGTGGCAGCCGAGGGCGGAGATGATGCGGCAAGCCGTGCACACCGCGAACGTCTTCTTCCGGCCGGACGGCGAGCTGTCGGACACGCTCCGGGTCGAGATCGCCCTCGCCGAGAAACCCGGCGAGGAGCCCGAGGTCAAACATCGCACGCTCTGCGCGACGCCCTCCTGGAACCGGTCGCCGACGCTGGACATGGTCCCGTTCCTGGTCGTGCGACAAGGATGGCGGGGAAGCCTGGTCCCGGATCCGCCGGAGAAGGCCCTGGGAGACATTCGCCAGGCCGCCGGCATGGGAGCCTTCCTCGCCGAGTCGATGCTGCCCGTCCATCACATCCACGTGCGGCCGCCCACCGTGCTGGTGGTGACGGACGATGCGACCGAGTCCCAGATCCTGGGCATGATGGCGACCAGGACACCTCCCCCGGATCCGGACCTCATCATCGGCTTCGTCCCCGCCGGCGGCGATCTGCAGAGCACCGGCCCCTACGGCGGCCCGGTGGCCCTCCAGACGCTCGACGTCGACTACCCGGAGACGTCCTACCACCCACTCGTCCGACACCTCGCCTATACCCTCGGGCTCTCCAACGGTCCCTACCAACCGTCCGCGGCCGGCCTGAGCCCCGGCATCGAGGGCTTCCGCCTCGTCGACGGCCGGGCCGCGGAGCGCCTCCTGCCCGCCTTGGGTGCGGAGATCGACGCCGGCCGGATCACGGGCATCAACAAGTCCTCGAGCGAGGGCAACGGCGAGGGCGACCAGCTCGCGCCGCTCATGATCCCCGACGATCGACAGATGACCGACGTCTTCCTCTCCCGCGCGCACTACCTGGACGCGATGGAGTGGCTCGAGGGGCAGGAGCCCTAGGGTCAGACCTCCGGCTGTGCGCCGCGCGTGGCACCGGCCGAGGCCGCCACGACGCAGAGCACGGCGACCCATTGGAGGGGGCGCAGGGACTCGCGGAGCACGAGGAGGCCGACCAGGGCGGCCATGGCCGGCTCGAGGCTGAAGAGGACGCCGACCACGCGGGGTGGGATGCGGCGCAGGGCCTCCAGCTCCACCGTGTACGGCACGACCGAGGAGAGCAGCGCGACGCCGAGACCCTGCGCCAGGACCCACGGCTCGAGCAGGCTCGTCCCGCGGTCGGCCACGCCGACCGGCACGACCACCAGCGCCGCGACGAGCATTCCCAACGCCAGGCCCCGGCCTGGGTCGTGCGCCGGCCGAGCACCGCGGTGATCAGGATGTAGAGGCCCCAGCAGACTCCCGCCGCCACCGCCAGCAGGATGCCGACGAGGTCGAGCGTGCCGCGCCCCTCCGTCAGCAGCAGCACGCCGAGCGCAGCGAGCACGGCCCAGAAGGCGTCGAGCCAACGCCGCGACCCGGCCAGAGCGACCGTCAGGGGCCCGAGGAACTCGATGGTCACCGCGATCCCCAGCGGGATGCGGGCCAGCGCCGAGTAGAAGCAGAGGTTCATGGTGCCGAGCAGCAGGCCGTATCCGATCACGACCGTCCACGCGCCCCGATCCATCCGCAGCGGCGGGCGCCAGAGCAGCAGGAGCACCGCCGCCGCGAAGGCCAGGCGCAGCGCCACGGTGCCGAAGCTGCCGACTGCGCCGAAGAGGTGCTTGGCCCACGCCGAGCCCAGCTGGACGCTGACGATGCCCAGCAGCACGAGGGCCGGCGCCGGGATCGCGCCGAGGATGGGAGGCCTGTCGACGGTCATGGTGGCACCGCCGGGATTATCGACGCTCCGGCGCTGCTCCACCAAGTGTGAGCGCGGGCGGCGGCTAGAAGTCGTGGTCGACGCAGGTCGCGTCGAGGCTGACCGCGAGCTCGTCGTGGACGCCCTTGTCCTCGCCCGTGCAACGTCCCCAGACCTCCATGGTCGTGCCGACGGAGGTGACGACGCTCGACCGCCCGTTGTGGTGCTCACCCCGGGGCGGCCACGAGCCGCCGAAGACCTCCTGGCAGGCCTCCTCGAGTCTCCGTTTGGGGAACACGTAGACGTTGACCTGATCCTCGTAGGTCCCGCTCTCGGTCTCCCACGCGAGGACGTTGGTGAGGGCGCCGCCGTCCATCCGATAGCGGATCAGCTCGGCGGTCTCGCCCGTGGCGCAGTGGAGGCTGAACTCGAAGGGGACGAAGAGGGGTCCGGCGGCGCCTCCTCCCACGAGATAGTGGTCGCGGCAGGCGGGGTCCCCGGGGCAAGCGGCGTGCTTCAGCGGCACGTTCGCCTGATGGCTCAGCTGCTCGACGTGGAGCGAGGTCGAGGCGTTGCCCCCGGTCCAGCCGTTCGGCCCGCCGTGGCGGGAGGCGGCGGCCCTCCGGGAGACGGGAGCCGAGCCGGCGAAGGCTCCCGCTGCGAACGCCGCGAGCAGGAGGGTGCAGCTGAGGGCCAGAGGGCGGTGGGCTGGAAGGTCGGTCATCGCGACTCCTTTCGTCCGAGGGTCCGGTCTCACCCTCGGGAGTCGCGAGGGAGGGCAGGGAACCGCCACCCGTCCGCGCCGACGGAGGCGGGCCCTACGGATCGCAGACGCCGCGGACGCCGGTACGCGGGACGCCGCAGGCTGGTGGCGGGGAGGTCGATCCCGAGCGCAGACGCCGCCGGACGCCGGTGGCGGGGAGAGGTCGTCTCCGCCGGCGATGAAGGTCTCGGGCAACTGACGATCGATGGCCATGGTCTTCCTCCCGCTGCCGCTCGCGCTGAAGGGCTCACGGTACACGGTCGGGGCGGCGCCCCGCCACCGGGCCGGCTCAGCTCCTGGCGAACCGCAGGTGCGTCACGCCGGGGGCCGCGACCACCTCGACCTGCTCGAGCCCGGCCAGGTCGTCGAGCCCGGCGAAGAGCGCCTCGCCGCCGCCGAGCAGGATCGGCACGACATGGAGCCACATCTCGTCGACGAGCCCGGCCCTGAGGTACTGCTGCGCCGCGCGCGCCCCGCCGCCGAGCCCCACGTCCTTGTCGCCTGCCGCCTCCCGAGCCTGCTCCAGGGCCGACTCGATCCCGTCGGTGACGAAGTGGAACGTCGTCCCGCCCTCCAGCACGAGCGGCTCACGGGGATGGTGCGTCAACACGAAGACGGGGTGGTGGAACGGTGGGTTCTTCCCCCACCAGCCCGTCCACGGCGTCTCCCCATCCCACGGCCCGGGGTGCCCCCCGAACATGTTGCGCCCCATGATCGTGGCGCCGATCTGCCCCAGCAGGCGCTTCTCGACCTCCGTCGACGCGTCGACCTCACCGCCCTCCAGCCCGTGCGCCTCGCGCCACGTGGCCAGCTTGACGATCCACTCGTGCAGCCCCTCGCCGCCGGTCCCCAGGGGCTCCTCGCGACGTTGATCGGGCCCCGCGACGTAGCCGTCGAGGGACATGCTGATGCGGAAGCGCAGTCGGGACATGGCTCGTTCCTCCTGGGGCTCTCCTAGCGCAGGAGCTCTGAGGTCGCTCGTACCGAGGACGCGTCGAGCATCAGTCCGTGCTCGGTCAGCAGGGCCGCGGTCTGCTCGAGGTCGAGGACCGAGTCCGCCGAGCTGTACTCGCGCTCGAGCTCGTGCAGTGGGGTCTCGGTATCGTGCAGCTCGGGGAGCATGGGCAGGATCGCGTAGTAGTCACCACGGCGGGCGACGTGGCGGCACTCCTCCTCCGAGACGAGGATCTCGTGCATCTTCTCCCCGGGCCGCACGCCCACGTGCCGGATCCGGACGTCACGCTCTCCGACCAGGGCCAGGGCAATGTTGCTCACCGTCGCCGACTCGACGATCGGGACGTACGTTTCGCCGCGTCGGGCGGAGCGCAGCGCCTCGAAGACGGTGTCCACGGCGTCGTCGATGCTGAGCAGGAAGCGGGTCATCTCGGGATGCGTCAGGGTCACCGGCCCGCCGGAGAGCACCTGGTCCCGGAAGAGCGGAATGACCGAGCCGCGGGACGCCAGGACGTTACCGTACCGCACGCAGACGAAGCGCGTCTTCGGGTTCGAGATGTTGGCGGCGATGAGGATCCGCTCCTGGATCGCCTTCGACATGCCCATGACGTTCACCGGTTTGCAGGCCTTGTCCGTGCTGATGCCGATGACGGTCTCGACCGGCCAGTCGTGCTCGCGAATGGCTCGCACGATGTTCGCCGGGCCGTTGCAGTTGGTATCGACCGCCTGAGCCGGGAAGTACTCGCAGGTCGGGACCTGCTTGAGAGCGGCGGCATTGACGACCACGTCGGCGTCCTTGACGGCGGAGCAGACATCGCCGTAGCTGCGGACGTCACCGATCCTGAACTCGAGAGCGTCTCGGAAGTCGTCGTAGATCACCTCGTCGGTGCTCGCTCTGCGGTCGAGGTGGGCGATCCGCATGGTGTGCTGCTTGGCTTCGTCCCGAGAGAAGACGATGACCCTCCGGGGTGCGCCGAGCTCGCCGCCGAGAAGCCGTCGCACCAGGACCTGGCCCATCGAGCCGGTACCGCCGATGACCAGAATGCTCTTGCCTTCCAGGATCAACACGAGCTCCTTGTCTGCAAGCGATCGTCAGGTCGTTCCCGAGCCCCATCGTCCGGCGGGAACCAGCGGTCGTAGGGCGTCGGATCGTGGCGCAGCCGTTCGATCATCGCGTCCCAGGTCGGCGCCGTGTACCCGGTCTCGGCGGTGAACGGGCCCATCACCAGGCTGCGATCGCAGACGGGCCCGTCATCGGACCGGATCTCGACGTCCATGTCCCAAGCACCTCGGAGCCGACCCAGGAGATCGTGCTTGCTGATCGGCGGCCCGGCTACGTGGAAGAGCCCGCAGAGGGTGGGATGGTGGTCGATGATCCGTTGGACGACCCGAGAGAGCTCGAGCGTCGTTAGCCCCGTGAAGAGCACCCGGGTAAAGCCGCGGACGGTCTGGCCCCGGGACGCGAGAAACCACTCGAGCAGCCCGTGGTGGGGGCGCTGGAGCTCGCGACCGACGATCGACGTCCTCAGGGTCAGGCTGCCGGTCTCGTCGGGGGCGGTCTCGCCGAGGTGCTTGCTCTTGCCGTACAGGTCCTGCGCGTCCGAGGGATCTCCCTCGACATAGCCGCCGCGCGCTCCCGAGAAGACGCAGTCGGTGCTGATGTGGAGGAGCCGACAGCCGCGTTCGGCGCAGCGCACTGCCAGGAGGTGGGGCAGATAGGCGTTGATCGCCACCGTTAGGTAGGCATCGCGGGCGGCCGGTCGCTGTTTGACGATTCCGACGCAGTTGACCACGACGTCCGGGCAGACCTGGTCGAGGGCCGTTCCACGCTGCCCGCCTCGAGGAAATCGAATCCTGCCAGCAGTCGGACCCCGTCGTAGACCTCGGGAAGCTCTCGGCCAGGCGGGGCCCCGCTCCTTCCGGAGCGCGCACGGTCGCGACCGTGTCATGGCCGCGAAGCTGCTGGCACAGCTTGTGCCCGAGCATGCCGTTGGCGCCGAGGATCAGGATCGTGGCCATAGCGGTGCATCCCTCCGGAGGAGCTGCGCCGGAGCCGGAAGGTGCGATTGTCTCCCACCACGCCGATCGCGTGAAAGTAGCCTTCGTGCGCGAGCGTGCTGCGGCCGGGGAGGTGCAGGGCGCCCAGCTTGAACAGCGAGCGATGCCACGGGTCCTTGCGCAAGGAGACGACCTTCTCGCAACGACCGTCCGGGGTCAGGCACCACAGGCTGGCGACGTCCGCAGCCTGGCTCGGCGCCTTCTCGGCCGAGGTGGTGAAGAGGTAGTCGTCGCCCAGCCGCACCGAGTAGAGCACCGGAGAGTCCACCTCGGCGATCGCCTCGCGTCGCATCGTCGCGCGATCGACCCGATACAGGTGGTTGGCCCGAAAGGACGCGTCGCTACCGTAGAGCAGGTGGGTGGCGGAGAACTGGAGGCTGACGGCTCGCCACGTCTCGTCACCCTGGCCTACGGCCTCGAACGAGGACCACCTGTCGCGGCTTCGCAGGATCCGGCACTCGTGCGCGTCATCCCCGGTGAGGCAGTACATGGCGCCGTCGTGGGGGTCGCAGTAGACGCCGTGGACGTGGGCGATCTCGCCGGCAGCGAAGGTGTGGACCCGCTCGATCGAGTCGCTCCCCGGCGAATACCTGCAGAGGCCGATGTCATGGCGCCGGGCGTTGAGGAGGTACTCACCGAAGTACACGTCGCCGCGGGGATCGACGGCGCACCCTCCGCGCAGGACTCGGCAGGGGCGGCTCAACCCGCGCAGCGGCAACCATCGGCCGTCGCGGATGAGGCCGATCGTCTTGTCGAAGGTCACGAACAGGTCACCGTTGGCGAGCGGCAGCACGTTGGTGACCATGAAGCGGAGCAGCCTCTGGGCCAGTCGAGAGGCGCTGGCGGCACGCCTCCAGACCGGCGCTTCGATCGCGGCTACCGGAGTGAAGGGAACCTCGAGGTCCCGGGAGTGGAAGACCACGTTGCGGCGTGAGAGATAGAAGCCGTCCGGCGCGGCCCACTCCACGGTGAAGCCACGCAGGCTCCGGACCTCCTCGATCTCCAGGGTCAAACCGCTCGGCCCCCCTTTCGACAGAAGTGGGAACCGATCACCAGGACGTCCATCCGGGTGCGCTCGAAGCAGTCGATGGCCTCCGCGGGTGCGCAGACGATCGGCTCGTTCTCGTTGAAGCTCGTGTTCAGGATCGCCGGGATCCCGGTCCTCTCCTCGAACCTCGCGATGAGGTCGTAGTACAGGGGATTGGCCCGGCGCGTCACGGTCTGCGGCCGGCCCGTGCCGTCGACGTGCGTCACCGCAGACAGGCGCTCGCGCCAGGCCGGACGGACCGCGTACACGTGGGTCATGAAGGGCGACGGCTGGCTCTGTTCGAAGAGGTCGTTCTGGCGCTCGGCGAGAATCGACGGTGCGAAGGGGCGAAACGGCTCTCGGTGCTTCACGCGGGCGTTGAGGACGTCCTTCATCCCGGGGAGTCCGGGATGGGCCAGGATCGATCGGTTACCGAGTGCCCGGGGGCCCCACTCCATCCGACCCTGGAACCAGCCCACGACGTCGCCGCGGGCCAGCGCCTCCGCCGTGCGGTCGAGAAGGCGTTCGCGGTCGAGGCGGATGCCCGCGAGACCGAGTCGCTCGAGCTCCGAGGCGACGAAGGCGTCGGAGAACTCCTCGCCGAGGTAGGCGTCCTCCATGCTCCAGCGCCGGCCCTCGTCCAGGAGGGCGTTGCCGGCGTAGAGGGCCGCGCCCAGCGCCAGGCCGTCGTCACCGGCGGCAGGCTGGATGCAGGTCGCGACGAACGGCGTCTCGGCGAACACCTTGCCGTTGGCGACGCTGTTCAGGACGCAACCGCCGGCCAGGGCGACCCGGTCTCCGGGGGAGCGGCGGTGGAGCACGCGGAGCAGGTGCAGGTAGTAGCGCTCGAAGAGCCGCTGCACGCCGCAGGCGAGATCGCGGTCGCGCTCGGTGATCTCGCCGCCGCGCCTCCGCGGCTCGCCGAGCGTCCGGACGAAACGGTCCGAGTACTGTCGATGGACCAACATCTCGCCGGTGTGGTCGATCTCCATCCCGCCGTCGGCACCGAAAGGCATGAAGAACGACGGCTCGAGCTCGAATCCGTACCGGGTCGCCCGGACGATCCGGTCGAGGAACGGCCGGTAGCGGTCCTCTCCGAGGGGGGCCAGCCCCATGACCTTCCCCTCGTCGCCGTAGCGCCCATACCCGATGAATTGACAGACGGCTGTGTACAGATTGCCAAGGGAGTGGGGCATGAAGATCTTCCCGAGAGGGCGGATCCGGGGGCCGCGGCACTCGCTCATCAGGCAGGAGACGAAGTCACCCGAGCCGTCGACGGTGATCGCGGCGCAGTCGTCCCACTCGGAGATGAAGTAGGCGCTCGCGGTGTGTGCGAGGTGGTGCTCGACGCGGTGGGTGGCGAAGCGCAGGCGGCCCTCCTCGACGCCGCACTCGAGGGCCATCAAGGTCCTCACTCCGGCCAAGGAGCGGCCGTGGCGTCGCACCGCCGCCAGATCGCGCAGTCTGGAGGGATGCCCGAGGGCGAAACGGATCTTCCTCCAGGCGTTGGCCGAGGGATCGCGGCCGACCGCGACGTGATCGATGTCGGACCACTCCAGGCCGGCGATCTCGAGACACTTCCGAATCGCCAGCCGGGGAAAGAGGGCGTAGTGCTTGATCCGGTTCAGCCGCTCCTCGGCAATGGCGGCTCGCGGCACGCCGTCGACGACGATCGCGGCGGACGCTCCGGCGTGGAAGGCGTTGATGCCGAGGACGACACTCACGCCGGACCGCCTCGATCCCGCCTGACGGACTCGAGATAGACGCTGTCCGCGAGGTTGCGCAGCGGCCGGACGAAGCGGCTGGCTCGCCTCAAGAGTCCGGAGGCGAGGAGGATGGCACGGAAGCGCCGGGGCAGCAGGTCGGCGTCGGCTTCCTGGATACCGAGACCGAAGTAGCAGTCCGCGGTGAGCGCGGTCGGTCCGAAGATCCGCCCGAAGACCTCCGTCAACTCGCGCGGAGCCCAGTACCGGACCTCGAAGCCCTCGCCTTCCGTGAATCCGCGCCGGCGGTGTTGCTGGTACTGCCGAACGCCGTATCGGTTGGGCATCTGGATCATCGACGTACCGCCGGTCGCCAGCACCCGCGCCGCCTCCTCGAGGGAGCGCAGCGCGTTGTCCCGGCTGAAGTGCTGGAAGACGCCGTAGGCGAAGACGGCGTCGAAGGCTCCGTCGGCGAACGGCAGATGGCGGGCGTCGCCGACCAGGAACTCGGCGTCGACGCGGAGCTGGCGCGCGACCCGTCGCGCCGCCAGAACGGCGTCGAGGCTGGGATCGAGACCGATCGGCCGATAGCCGCGAAGGGCCGCCGCGACCGACCATCGACCCCAGTTGCACCCGATGTCGAGCAGGCACTCGCCGTGGCCGGGCGCCATGCGGAAGGGAGGGATCGGGTAGCGCGTCAGCCGGTGCTGCACGGAGCGGTAGAGCATCCCGGAGGTGTAGGGGATCTCGGCCTGGACGAAGGGGTCGACTCCGTCGTCGGCCTCGGCTCCGGACCGCCGCGGGAGCTCGGAGGCTCCGCCTGAATCGGATCCGGCGACCTGGGCCAGCGTCCGACCGATGTAGCCATGGGTCGGCTCCACCTCGTCGAGCAACAGGACCGGCACCTCGTCGAAGATCGGGTAGCTGTGTCCGGAGTCGCACGACAGCCGCTGACCGGACCGCTCCAGGGGCCCGTGATCCCGTGGGCAGACCAGGTTCTTCCGAAGCCACGGGTTCATCGGGATGGCGGTTTCGCGCTGTGCTAGCTTGATCAGGCCGATGAGAAGGAGCTTGGGGCCCCTCCAAGAGCTGGCGAGACTGTACACGCTCCACTCGCCGATCCGAAGAGGGAGGTACCGCCTGGCGATGGCCAGTATGAGGCGTGCGACCGACGTTCCCCGTCAGGTCCTGGCGAGGACGGCGGACGGACGCCGGCTGCTGACGCCTCTGGCCGACGTCTGGGGCCAGTTCGTCTACTTCCTGGGCGAGTACGAGCCCGGGGTCACCGAGGTCGTCCGCCGGGTGGTCGAACCGGGCGACGTCTGCGTCGACGTCGGCGCGAACATCGGTTGGTACACGACCCTCCTGCAGACCCTGGTGGCTCCCGGCGGCGCCGTCCACGCCTTCGAGCCGCTACCCCGGAGCTTCGAGACGCTTCGACGCAACGTCGAGCTCAACGAGAGCTCTGCCGCGGTGCGCTTGAACGCGGTGGCTGTGGGGGAGGCCGAAGGGCAGGCCGATCTCCACGTGTTCGCAGACCTGCCGGACTCCCACGCCTCCGTCTCGAGCCTGGGTCGGTCCGACTCGATCAGCTCGCCGGTCCGTGTGACGAGCCTGGACTCGTACCTGGAGCGCTGGGGCGTTGGTGAAGTCTCCTTCGTCAAGATGGACGTCGAGGGCTCGGAGCTCGCCGTGCTCGAAGGCGCCGGACGGCTGTTCGACCAGACGCGGCCGCCGATCGTCGAGATCGAGATGGCACTGGCCACCTCGAGGCACTTCGACCATCTGCCCAACGACCTGATCGCCTTCATGCGCGGTCGGGCCGACTTCGAGTTCTACTCGATCGACGAAGAGCGCGCCGTGCTGCGTCCTATCGACGGGTTCCGCGATGACGAGGTGGGCGCGAACGTGCTCTGCGTCCCTCGCGGGGCCTACCGGGACCGCCTGGCGAGACTGAGGGTCCTGCGGCCGGATCGCCGCCGCGAGAAGTAGGATCCGGCGCTGAGCCGATGGATGGACGAGCCGACAGAGCCGCCTCGCTGGCGAACCTCTCCGCCTACGACGCCGAGGCCACGCGCCGGTTCGTCGAAGGGGCGCCGCACCTCAAGCACGCGGCCCTGCGCCGGCTCTACGCGGGGCTGCTGAGCGAGGTGTACGAACGGGCGGTCCGCCATCGGGCCTCGCTAAGGGTGCTCGATCTCGGGGCCGGGGAGGGGTCCACCACGTTGCGTTGTCTCGAGTTGGGCGCGACGGTCACTGCGGTCGACGCCTCCGAGAGCCAGCTCGCGGCGCTCCGGGCTCGCTGTGTCGGACACGCCGAGCGCCTCCACGTGCGCTGCGAAGAGGTCGGCCGAGCACTGGCCGCGATCGACGACGAGTACGACATCGTGATCGCCAGCGCGTTCCTGCATCACGTCCCCGACTACCTGGGAGTGATCCGCCGGGCCACCGAGCTCCTGGCCCGGCACGGACAGATCCTCTCCTTCGAGGATCCGCTGCGCTACGACACCGTGGGCGGGCCGACGCGGGCGTTCTGCGCGCTGGGCTACTACGTCTGGCGCCTTTCGCGGGGCGACCTCAGGGCCGGCCTGGGCCGCTGGCTGCGCCGGCGCCGCGGTGTCTACCTCGACGCCTCCGTTCACGACAACGCCGACTACCACTCCCTGCGCGCCGGTCTCGATCAAGAGGCGATCCGGTCGCTGCTCGAAGGGCTCGGCTACGTCTGTCGTGTCGAGCCCTACCTCAGCGTGCAAAGTCGGTGGTTCCAGTCCATCGGCGACGTGCTGGGCCTGCACAACGCGTTCGCCGTCGTCGCGAAAGCCCGCACGCCGGCGAGTGGCGACTGAGTCGGCGCGGGGCCGCTCACTCCTCGACGACCGCGTCCGCGAACAGCTCGGAGAGCGGGCGCTCGTCCTGCCGCGCCGCCCACTCCCCTCCGCGTTCATTCCGAGCGGGAGGCGGAGCAGGAACATGCAGAACGCGAGGAGGCCCTCCAACCGGCTGGGAGCGCCGTCCAGACACGCGTACAGGCGTCGCCGTAAGTTGTGGCGATGACCGAGGTCCCGCACCAGGGCGTCGAACGCCTGCCGCCAGGGCATCGTCCGCAGCCGGGGCGGAATGTCGTTGGGCTGGCAGTAAACCCGAGCTCGAGGCTCGACGAGGAGCCTCCACCCCTGCCGTCGCAGGCGGGGCGTGAACTCGGCGTCGCCGAAGTTCGGATAGCGCTTCGAGTCCATCAGGCCTGCCTCCTCGAACGCCTCGACCGGCACCAGGACGCAGTTGCCGACGATCAGATCCACCTCCCAGGCCCTCGCGGGCACCGTCCAGACCGTCTGGTGCCGCCAGTGCCGCCAGCCTCCGGTCCAGGGATTCCACTGCGGCGCCACCTGGAAGACGCGGTGCGGCGTGTCCCAGAGCAGCAGGAGGCCGCCGACCACCGAGCGGGGGTGGCGTCGGGCCGTTTCGACCAGACGCTGGAGGCAACTCGAGTCGAGGATCTGATCGTCGTTGATCATCAGCACGTGGGTCGGATCGTGCTCGAGGGCAGCCCGGACTCCGACGTTCGTGCCCTCGGTGTACCAGAGGTCGCCGTCCCCCCGCAGCAGCTCCGTCCGGGGAAACTCCTCGCGGATCGCTTCCGACGTGCCGTCGGTCGATCCGTCGTCGACGATGATCGTGTGGACGTCGATTCCCTCGAGCCGAAGCCTCGCGATGCTCCTCAAGCAGCGCAGGGTGATCGCCCTGCGATTGTGGACCGGAGCGACGATCTCGACCCTGACGGGCGCGGAGCCGGCTGGGCTCACGAGACCGGCCGTCCGACCGCCTCGTCCCAGACGCACCGCAGTCGATCGGCGTTGGCTTGCGGGTCGGAGTCCCTGCCGGCGGCGATGTAGTCGACGGCGCCGCTCTCGGCCACGTCCGCCGCCAAGATCCGCCAGAAGTCGATCACCGTCGCCCGCCGGGACCTTGGGCCGGGTCCGCGAGAGAAGTCCTCCGCGCGCAGCGTCCGGAACAGATCGTCCGGAGTGGCGATCAGGACCACCTCCGAGCCCTCGATGCAGTCGTGGACGGAGCTCGACAGCCGGACCCCGTCTCCGATCTCCGCGCGCGCCGTTTCGTCCACCAGGGGATCGTAGGCCACGACCCGAGCTCCCGCCGCCGCCAGGGCCTTCGCCAGGTAGAGCCCTTGCGACGCCTCGACCACGTGGGAGTGGGGCTTGTAGGCCAGACCCAGGACCGCGACCGGCGTGCCGGCCGCGATCCTCGATCGCAGCTTCCGGATCGTGCGGTCGAGGAGCGACCGGTTGAAGGTCTCGGTCGCCTCGGCCAGCGGCGCCTCGGAGCCGACCAGCTCGGCCAGCCGGCTCATCGCGGTGGTGTCCCGTGGGAAGCAGGGGCCGCCGTAGCCGAGGGAGCCGGTCAGGTATCTCCGACCGATCCGCGAGTCCGTGCCCACCGCGGCCGTGACCGCGTCGACGTCACCGCCGGGAAGCCGTTCGCACAGCTCGGCGAGCGCGTTCGCGAAGGAGATCTTCATGGTGATGAACGTGTTGACCGCGAGCTTCGCGAGCTCGGCGTTCTCGAGGCTCATCCGTCGGCACGGAGCGTCGTTGACGACGACCCGGGAGTAGATGTCCTCGACCACCCCGCCGGACCTCTCGTCCAGCTCGCCGACCAACGTCATGTCCGGGTGCAGGAGGTCGTGGAGAACGCTTCCCAGCGCCACGAACTCCGGGCTGTAGCACAGCCCGAAGTCCTCACCCGCCCGTTTGCCGGACGCCTGCTCGAGGATCGGCAGCAGGGCGTAGCGGGTCGCGCCCGGCAGCACGGTGCTGGTGAGAACGACCGTGTGGTACCCGTCCCTCTCGGCGAGGGCCTCGCCGATGGCGCGGAAGGCCGAAGCGGCGTGCTCGAGCGAAAACGAGCCGTCCGGCGCGCTCGGGGTCGGGACGATGACGAAGGAGCAGTCCGTGCTCAGGACGGCGTCCCGATGGCTCGACGTGGCACGGATGCGGGCGCGGTGCTCGTGGACGCACCGGGCGAGGTCCGTCTCCCGCACCGGAGCCTCTCCTCGATCGAGCAGGCGAACCGCCCGTTCGTCGACGTCCACTCCGACCACGTGCAGGCCGCGACTCGCGAAGGCCGCCGCCATGCTCGCGCCGAGCTTCCCAGTCCGATCACGGCGACGTTCGTGGCCATGTCTGGTCGGCAACTCGCGGCAGGACCGAGACGTCAGCCGTTGCCCTGCGCCAGACCGACCCCCTCGCGCCGGCCGAGCTTCGCGGACACCTGCTCTTCGATCCAGGCGTAGGTCCTCGCCAGTCCTTCCTCGAGCGAGACCCGGGGCTCCCAACCCAGGACCTCTCGCAGCCTCGTGTTGTCGGAGTTCCTCCCGCGCACGCCTTGCGGCCCGTCGACGTGCCTCGTGCGGACCTGGACGCCGGCGATCCCGGCGACGATGTCGACCAGCTGGTTGATCGTGACGGTGCGCTGCTGTCCCAGGTTCAGCGGCTCGTGGAAGTCGGAGCGCATCAGACGATGGAGCCCCTCGACGCAGTCGCTCACATGGCAGAACGAGCGAGTCTGCTCTCCGTCGCCCCACACCTCGACGTCCGGCTCGCCGGTCAGCTTCGCGTAGGCGACCTTCCGGCACACCGCCGCGGGTGCCTTCTCGCGCCCGCCCTCCCAGGTGCCCCGTTCTCCGAAGATGTTGTGGAAGCGCACGATCCGGGTCTCGAGCCCGTAGTCCTCTCTGTAGTGGGTGCAGAGTCGCTCGGCGAGCAGCTTCTCCCACCCGTAGGCGTCCTGAGGAGCCGCCGGGTAGGCGCTGGATTCGCGCAGCGGCTCGATGTCGGTTTCGCTCTGCAGGAACTCCGGATAGACGCAGGCCGAGGAGGCGTAGAGGAATCGCCGGACCCCGTTCTCTCTGGCCGCGTCGAGTGAATGGAGGTCGATGAGCGAGTTGCCGTGCAGGATCCGCGCGTGGTGGGACGAGATGTAGCCCATGCCCCCCATGTCCGCCGCCAGCGCATAGACCTCGTCGATGCCGTCCGTGGCGCGCAGACAGTCGTCCGACCGGCGCAGATCCAGCCGCTCGAACTCGTCCGCCTCGGTCCTCGAGAACTCCGGGTCCTTGAGATCGACGCCCCGAACCCAGTAGCCCCGGGCCTTCAGGTAGGGCACCAAGTGGCTTCCGATGAAGCCACCTGCCCCGGTGACCAGGATCCTCGCGCGTGCCTTCATCGGTGCCCTCGGAGGACGGATGGTAGCACTCGGTCGCTTCGGCCATGCCCGGGTGTGAGGGCCTCGCGGAACAGCCTGCGGTGCGCCTCGACGGGCCGCGGGTCGGAAAGTACCGCCTCGGCCAGTCGGGTCGCCGCGGCCGACGCCCGTTGGAACTCCTCCGGGCCCATGGCGACGAAGCGACCCAGGCGATCGACGAAGGCGCTCGGGTCGGTCAGCGGGACGTCGTAGCCGACACCCTTGCGCTCCAGATCCCGCCAGTAGGTCTCGGTGCTGAGCAACACCGGGAGGCCGGTGGCGAGGGCCTCCAGCACGACGTGCCCGAAGTTCTCCGAGAGCGTCGGAAAGAAGAAGACGTGGTACCGGGCCAGGGTGGCGTGGACCTCCTCGTGCGGAACGGGCCCCCGATAGCGGCAGCGGACGTTCGGCGGCAGCCGCTTCATCCTCGACTCGCACTCGGCGACGTAGCCCGGATCCTCGGCCGTACCGTAGACGTCGAAGACGACGTCTCCGGAGACACGGCCGATGAGGTCGATCGCCGTCTCGAGGTTCTTCTTCGGCACCAGGCGGCTCAAGAAGACGAAGCGGGCCGAGCCCGATCGCTTCTCGGGCAGCTCCGGCAGCGAGCCGCGGGGCGGGGGGCGGGACGGCAGGTTCAAGGCGATCTCGGAAGGCTGACCGAGGACCCGTGAGACCTCGTCCCGCTCGGATGCCGACGAGACGTGCCAGGTGATGTCGCGCCAGAGTCCCAGCCGGCGGCAGACTCGCAGGTAGACGGCCTTGCGCCAGCGCTTGAGGCGCAGCGCGTTGCCGGCGAGCTCACCGCGCGGCGCCAAGACCACCGGGCAAGCGGGGAGCGTCCCGAAACGGCGCGCCACGAGGAGCCAGATGGTGAGTCGCGAAAAGAAGCTGTTGAAGTAGACCAGGTCGTAGCGCCTGTCGGCGAGGACCCGCCGGAGGCTCCAGGGGTTGATCTGCCACGGGGCGAGGTAGCGGACGCGGCAGCCCCGGCTCTCGCTCCAGCCGGGCCGGAGGTCCGGGTAGCGGCCTCGATCGCCCCGATCGCGGTCGCGGGACACGACGTCGAAGCGGTATTCGTCCTGAAGGCGCTCGACGAGGTTCGCCACCGAGCGCAGCGAGCCGCCCCCCTTGTAGCCCGGCAGGAAGTAGTCCTGGACCACCAGGACGCGGGGCCGAGCGGGTGCGTTCACGACCGGTGCGAGCGCCGTATCCGGCGCTGAACGACGACCCCCAGGTGCACCGCCACCAACGCGCCGCCGGTGACCGCGACCAGGCGCATCACCGTGGGGAGGAGAGACCCGTAGAAGCCCTCGTAGTTGATGTTCATCAAGCCGATCGCGTAGATGGCGGCCGGGGCGGGCCGGGCCACCGGGCCCGCGACCAGGGTGCGGTAGAGGAGCCTCAGCGCGAAGCCGAGCAGCGCCATGCCGAGCGGGACTCCGACCGGCCCGAAGTTGCGCAACAGGTCGCCCACCGGCGTCATCGCGAAGGACGTCCCGCCGTAGTCGAAGTAGACGAGGCTGTAGGTGCGGGCGTCGGAGACCTTGGGCTTGTCCGGCCAGAGAAACCGCGGTATCGGCGCGGTCCAGGTGTCGCGCCAGATGTTTCCGGCCAGACCGGTCTGCTCCTCCATGGGCCGCAGGAGACGGTACTTGGCCACCAGCATGGCGACCGAGCTGGTGATCTCGATGCGGACCGCGACGTTGCGCAGGACGAAGAGCACGTTGTCGGTCAGTCCGCGCTCGGCGACGATCTCGGCCGTCTCCGTCACCAGCTCGAGATTCGATGCCCTGGCGCCCTCCGGCCTCGCCTGGGTCCCGCCCTCCTGCGGCTGCGAGTCGCGGTGCGTGGGCCGGGTGGAGTCGGCCCGCGGCTCGGCGGACTGCTCTTCGGTCCGGTAGATGGGCGCCTCGTCGCCCTTGCTCAGACGGTAGGTCGTGCTCCAGATCGTGCCGATCGCCAGGCTCGCCGCGCCGAGGACGCCGAAGAGGATCACGTGACGCCAACGGATCCGCCGCCCGGCCAGACGGAAGGCGAGGGCGAGGAGCAGGAGGTGGGTGACCAATCCGGCCCGGCTGGCCGAGATCGTGAGGCTCAGGGGGCCGAGGAGGTAGAGCCCCACGGCCAGCGCCCGCTCACCGCCCGTCCAGGACGGCCTCTCGAACAGCGAGAACCAGAGGAGAAAGGCCGCCACGTGCGAGACGAAGGAGAGGAAGATGAGCAGGCCGTCCCAGGGGCCGACGGTCGCGAGCCTCTGGTGCCCGATCACGCCGAGACGGAACGCCAGCCAGTAGAGCCCGAGACCGGCGGCCAACAGAAGGGCCGCGGAGACGCGCAACTCGACCGTGGTCCAGCGCGTGTCCGGCAGCCGGCGTCGCACCCTGGCGCCCAGGTCGTCGCCCCAACGGCAGTAGTAGCCGATCAGGAGACCCGTCCAGCCGACCACCAGGTAGGCCATGGCGAGGCAGTACTGCAGGTCCACCGGAACCGGAATCAGGTCCGGGGCCTGCTTGGCGATGCCCGAGGCGAGCAGCGCTGAGCCGACCACGAACACGGGGGCGAGATAGGTCCAGACCGGGTAGGTGACCGGCGAGAACGGCTCGAAGGCGCCGAACCGGCGCTGCACGAGGAAGGGCGTCGCGAGCGCTGCGGCCATGACCGCGATCCAGAACCAGAGCCCCGGCAGCGCGACCAGCTCGCCGAGCGGTTCGACCGCCGCGGACGCCGCCGTCAGGAGGCCCAGAGCGAGGAGCGTGACGGAGGTGCCGCGCCGGGGCTCCCTGAGGCACGATTCCGGCTGGACCGTCACCTCCCGCCTCCCGGACCCTCACGGCCCGGAGGCCCCGAGGAGGCCGGCGAGCGCAACGCGGCCCGGTAGGCCTGCATCGTCACCTCGGTCGTCGAGCGCTGATCGAAGCGCTCCGCCGCGGTACGCCGGGCGGCATCGCCGAGCCGCCGGGCGGTCTCGGGATGATCGGCGAGGGAGGCGATGGCCGCCGCCAGCTCCGCCGCCCGGCCGGGGGGAACCAGAAGGCCGTTGCTGCCGTCCTCGATCGCCTCCGGAATCCCGTTGATCCTCGTGGCGACGATCGGCTTGCCGAGGGCCATCGCCTCGATGAGAACGAGCGGCAGTCCTTCGACCAGGCTCGGCAGCACGAAGATGTCCGCCAGGGCCGCCAGGGTCGAGAGGAAGGCGAGACGGCTGGTGCCCGAGAGGCGGGACGGCAGGTAGCGAAAGGCGTCCGGCCCGACGATGGAGGCGATGCGGACCTCGGTCTCCGGAGGCAGGTCCTCCATGCCGAGCCAGACGAAGAACAGCCGCGGGCAGCGCGTCTCGAGGTGGGCGGCCGCTTCGAGGAAGGTCCAGTTGCCCTTGCGTTCGATGAACTGCGCCGCCACCACCACGAGGGTCCGGTCGGTCGGCAAGCCGAGCTCGCGGAGGCGCTCGTCTCGGTCGGCTGGAGCCGACTCGACGGCCGCGATCTCCCGCAGATCGACGCCCGAGTAGGCGATCGGGACGTTCGCTTCCACCCAGGTGCCCAGGTGGGGCACGAGACTGTCCCGGACGTCGAGATTGGTGGCGATCAGCCGGAAGCCGGGCGTGCGTGCCAGGCGGCGCAGGCGCCGCCGCCAGAGGCGCCGGCGGAACCGGCCGGGCTCCGGGAGGCGGGTGTGGAGGGTGACGACGGTCGGGTGCCGCCGAGCCAGAGCGGCCAGCAGGCGGTGCGACGTCCAGGGCGCGACGTCCACATGCAGGATGGCCGAGCCACCGGCCGCGGCCAGCAGGTGGCGACGGAAGACGGACTCCGCACGTAGCTTGCGGTAGCGGAGACCGACTCGTGCCGCCAGACCGCGGGCCGCCACGGACGGGCAGCGCGCCGGAAGCTGCTCGATCGCCACCGACTGGTCGCTCAGATATCCGAGAAGCGTCGGCGACGAACCCTCCGGCAGGATGGCGCGCACGTCGAACTCCTCGGCCGCCGTACGCAAGAGGTTCAGGAAGTAGATCTGGACGCCGCCCCACTCGACGTACGGCCAGGCGTGGATCAGGCGGGGGGGCGATGAGGCTGGTGTACTCTCCACCGGTTCGCTCGCCCCCGTCTGCGCTGCCGGTTCGGCCACGATCCATGAAGATTCTACTGGTCTCCCAGTATTTCTGGCCAGAGAGCTTCCGGGTCAACGACCTGGTTCGCGCGTGGCAGGAACGCGGCCACCAAGTCACCGTCCTGACGGGGATTCCGAACTACCCGCAGGGCAGGCCGTTCACCGGGTACTCGGCCTTCGGGCCGGCCACCGAGCATTTCGGTTCCAGCCGTGTCGTCCGTGTGCCGCTGCTTCCTCGCGGCCGGGGCAGCCGCGTGCGGTTGGCCGTCAACTACCTGTCCTTCGTCCTGTCGGCTTCACTGCTCGGGCCGCTGCGCTGCCGCGAACGCTTCGACTGCGTGTTCGTCTACCAGCTGTCGCCGGTCACCGTCGGGATTCCGGGTGCCGTCCTGCGACGACTGCGCGGAGTGCCGATGGCGCTCTGGGTGCAGGATCTGTGGCCCGAGACCCTGACCGCGGTCGACGCGGTCCGATCGCCGCTGGTGCTCGCCGTCGTGCGTCGGCTCGTGCGCTGGATCTACCGGCGTTGCGATCTTCTGCTGGTTCAGTCGCGAGGTTTCGTGTCGGCGGTGGAGACGTGCGGCGCCGATCCCGTGCACGTCCGCCACCTACCGAACTGGAGCGAGTCGTTCTACCGGCCCGTCGAGGTCGAGGCCGACGCCCCTGAGCGAGCCGCGCTCCCGCAGGGGTTCGTGGCCCTGTTCGCCGGCAATCTCGGCGACGCCCAGTCCCTGGAGACCATCCTGGAGGCGGCCGACCGGCTGCGCCACGGGCCGGAGATCCACTGGGTCCTCCTCGGCGAGGGGAGCCGCCGGCGGTGGCTCGAGAGCGAGATCGTGCGTCGTCGTCTCGGCGGCAGCGTCCACTGGCTGGGGGCCCATCCGGCCGAGTCGATGCCGCGCTGGCTCTGCGCCGCCGACGCGCTGGTGATCACCCTGCGAGCCGGCGACGCCATCTCGCTGACGGTCCCGACGAAGCTCCAGTCCTACTTGGCCTGCGGTCGCCCGATCCTCGGTGCCCTCGACGGGGAGGGAGCGGACATCGTGCGATGCGCCGGCGCCGGGCTGATCGGCCCCGCCGGGGACGCCGGTGAGCTGGCGGCGAATGCTCTCACCCTGGCCGGGAGCCCCGCCGAAGAGCGCGCCGCGATGGGGCGGGCCGGACGCGACTACTTTCTCGGGCACTTCGAGAGAGAAGGCCTCGTCGGTCGACTCGAGACCTGGCTCGAGGAGTTGACCGGCGCGGAGAGGCGAGTGGCCAACGAGCCGCGCAGAGCCTAGAGTAGCCCTCCGTGCGGCGCCTCAAGGTCCTCACCGTCGTCGGCACCCGTCCCGAGGTGATCAAGCTCTCGCGCGTCATCGCGGAGCTCGAATCGCGGATGGATCATGTGCTGTTGCACACGGGTCAGAACTTCGATTTCGAGCTCAACGAGGGTCTCCTGGACGAGCTCGGCATCCGTTCGCCGGACCATGTCCTGGCGGTGGCAGAGAGCAACCCCTCGATCGCTATCGCCAAGGTCATCGAGGGTGTGGACGCGGTGCTCGAACGAGACCCACCCGACGCCCTCCTGGTCTACGGCGACACCAACAGCTGCTTCGCCGCGCTGCCTGCCAAGCGGCGGCAGATCCCGATCTTCCACATGGAGGCGGGCAATCGCTGCTTCGACCAGCGGGTGCCCGAGGAGATCAACCGCCGGATCATCGACCACCTCTCGGACATCAATCTCGCCCAGACCGAGCACGCGAGACGTCACTTGCTGGCGGAGGGAGTGAGGCCCGAGACGATCTTCGTGACCGGCTCGCCGATGCCCGAAGTGGTGGCCCACCACCGGGACGGCATCGAGCGTTCCGACGTCCTCGCCCGCCTCGGCCTCGAACGCGGCGGCTACGTCCTGGTCAGCGCCCACCGGGAGGAGAACGTGGACGCTCCGGAGCGCATGGCCTCGATCCTCGACGCGTTGAGGGCTCTCTCGGCCGAGTTCGGGCGCAAGGTCGTCGTGTCGACTCACCCTCGGACGCGCCGGCGTCTCGATGCGTTGCCTCCGGATCTGGCGGCGAAGCGGCGAGGCTTCGACGTCGAGTTCCTGAGGCCGTTCGGCTTTCGGGACTGGATGCGCCTGCAGCGAGACGCCTTCTGTGTAGTGTCCGACAGCGGCACTCTGACGGAGGAGGCTGCCTTGATGGGGTTTCCCGCGGTCATGCTGCGCGAAGCCCACGAGCGGCCCGAGGGCATGGACGCGGGGGTCACGGTGATGAGCGGGCTGCGAGCCGAGCGGGTCCTCCAGGCGGTTTCGCTGGTGGTCTCCCAGCGCGAGGCGTGCGCGCCCGAATGGGGCGCCGAGCAGCCACCTGCCGCCGTCTCCCGGCAGGTGTCACGGGTGCTGGTGAGCTACGTGGACTACGTCAGGCGGGTCATCTGGCAGCGACCGTGACCGTCATCCTCTCCTGTGTGGTCGCGGCGGCGGTCTGCCGGGGCCTCCTCACCGCCATGGGCCGTCAGCGTGCCGTGCGGCTGCCGATGGATCTGCCGAGCCCGCGCGGCTCGCACGAGCGTCCGACGCCGAGGGTGGGAGGCATGGCGATCGTCGCCGGGGTGTTGGCGGGCGTCGGGGTGCTGACGCTGGCCGGGCAACAGCTGGACGGGGCAGCGTGGCTCGTCCTCGGCTGCTCGTTGAGCGTAGCCACCGTCGGCCTGGTGGACGATCTCCGAGGACTGGGAGTCGCTCCCCGCCTCCTCGTCCAGGGGGTCGCCGCAGCGGTCGTGGTGGCGTGCCTGGGAGGGGTCGGCAACCTGCCGCTGCCGCCGCCGGCGGATCTGCGGTTCGGTCCCGCAGCTGCCTGGGCGTTCTCCCTCCTGTGGCTGGTCGGAGTGACCAACTTCTTCAACTTCATGGACGGCATCGACGGCCTCGCCGGCGGGCAGGCGCTCATCACCTGCTCGACCCTCGCCGTGGTCTCGTGGGGGTCCGGCGACGGCCGCCTGAGCCTCTTGGTCGCCGCACCGGTGCTCGTGTTCCTCCTCTCCAACTGGTCTCCCGCGCGGGTCTTCCTCGGCGACATGGGGAGCTTCTTCCTCGGCTTCTTCCTCGCCGCCTCTCCGTGGATCGGGCGTCAGGACCTGCGCGAGGAACGCCTCCTGGTGGTCGCCACGAGCCTCGCGCTGTTCCTGCTCGACCCCGTGTGGACGTTGCTTCGTCGCTTCGCGCGCGGCGCGCGCTTGACGCAGGCGCACCGCGAGCATCTCTACCAGCGCCTGACGGCACCTCCCCGGAGCCACGCCGTCGTCGCGGCAGGCTCCCACGCCGCGGCGATCGTGCTCTCCATCCTGGCCGTCGTCGGATTCCGGTACGCCGCTTGGGCGTGGGTGGCGCCCGGCGCCGCGCTCGCGGCGTTCTCGGTCGAGCTGCTGCTCGTCGGGCGGTCCAGCGCGCCGGCGGATCGGGCGCGGAGTAGCTCTTCGGCCCCGCGATGAAGGCGATCGATTCGGCGCGCAACGCGGCCTCGGGTCTGCTCTCCTGGCTCGTGCCCTTTCTGCTCGCCCTGGTGGTGACCCCGGCGGTCGTCCACAGCCTGGGGGCGGAGCGCTACGGCGTCTACGCCCTCGTCGTCGGCCTCGGCGCCTACGCGCTGGGTCTGACGCCGGCCCAGCCGGTCATCCGGGAAGTGGCCGCCTACCGGGCGCGGGGGCACGAGGGGCGCTTGGGATCCGTGATGTCGGCCGCGATGCTCCTGGCGTCGACGATCGGCCTGCTCCTGGCCGTGGGTCTCGGTCTCGGCGCCGAATGGGTGGCGACTTCGGTGCTCGAGGTGGCCGCCGGGTCGCGGCAGGCCGCCGTCCAGGCGCTCCGGATCTTCGCGATCGGGATCCCCCTGGCCATGTCGAGCCAGGTGCTGGGTGCAGTGCCCCAGGGATTCCAGCGCTTCGATCTCTACGGGCGCGTCGTCGTTTCGATGGCGGTGGTCCTGCTCGGCGGCAATCTCGCCCTGGCGGCCGCCGGCGCCGGCCTGGCGGCGTTCGTCGCCTGGTCGGTCTCGGCGACGGCGATCGGCTGCGGCGTCTTCCTTGTGATGGCGCAGCGGCTCCTGCCCGGTGCTCTCCTCGCCCGGCCGCCGAGCGTGCCGGAGCTCGCGCCTCTGGCTCGGTTCGGCGTCACGGTCTCGGCGCGCCAGACCGTCGCCAATCTGCTGCTCCTGTTCGAGCGGGCGTGGATCGTGCGGACCCTCGGGGCGGCGGCGCTCACCTTCTACGTGGTCCCGATGCTCGTCACGCTCAGCCTGCACGCCTTCATCGCGAGCTCGGCGCTGAGCTTCTACCCCCTGGCCTCGGACGCCTACGCACGGGGCAACGTCGCCGGGCTTCGGATCGCCTACGCAAGGGCCTTGAAGATCGCCGCGCCGTTGATCGTGTTGCCGGTGATCACGCTGGTGGTGTCGGGTGCGCCCCTGCTGTCGCTCTGGATGGGAGCGGGAGTTCACCAGCGCTCCGCCGGCGTGCTCACGCGCTCCACGCCGCGACCTTCGGGCTCGTCGCGCTGGTAATGGTCGTCCCTGGCGGACGGCGGATGCCCTCGGGCGCCCGGTTGGAATGCCTCCTTCAACTTGGTCTGGCTCCTCGTGAGCGGGCTGCTCATGGTCTGGTGGACCGCTCGCTTCGGCATCGTGGGCACGGCGGCCGCCCGACTGGCAGGCATGGTGGCGGTGCCGTTCTGCGTCGCCCGCGTCGAGGCGTAGTTGTTCGGCGGCCCTCTGTGGCGCTTCTGGGGCCGGGACTCTGGCGCTCTCACCCTCGCCGCGGCCGCTTCCGGCGGGCGCCCGGCTGGCGGCACTCCGGCTCCTGCCGTCAGGCTGGAGCCTGGTCTGCTCTCGGTGGAGAGCTCTCTGGCCTTCGCCGGGTCTCAGGATCGCCGCTTCGCTTCGACGCCGGTGAGCGACAATGGCTGCGCCGGCGCCTGGCGGCTCTGATCAGGCGCCCGGAAGCCACTGACGGTTGCAGGACCGAGGAGCGACAATGACGAGTTTCACGGAGAGGTTGGCGAGGCTCGACACGACGATCTTCGACGAGGTCGTCAGCCAGTCCGCCGACAACGACCGCCGCTCCCTGCTGGCGTGCCAGCTGGCCGTGCGAGCCCTCGTTCCCAGCTACACCTATCTCGAGATCGGCTCGCATCGAGGAGGACGCTCCATCCCACCTGCGGGACGACTCGTGCGCCCACATCGTCTCGATGACAAGAGGACGGCGTCCCAGCCGGACGAGAGGGTGTTCCCTTCGACTACCCCGACAACGCCACCGACCGCATGCTGGCCGAGCTCCGGCGGGTCGCGCCGGAGTCCCTGCCGAAAGCTCACATGCATCGACGGCGATTCGAGTCGGGTGACGCCGGCCGAGATCGCGTCGAGCCCGGATCTGTGCTTCATCGACGGGGAGCACACCGACCGGGCGGTGCGCGAGGACTTCAGGCTGTGCTCCGCGGTCCTCGCCGACAAGGGCGCCATCGTCTTTCACGACGCCCAGGTCATCTACAATGCCCTGATCGAGATCGTCGATCGTCTCCGCGCCTCCGAGGCTCGCTTTCACGCCTACAACCTGCCGGACACCGTCTTCGTCATCGAGCTGGGGGACTTTCCCATCCACGCGACGCCGGCGATCCGCGCGTTGCTCCTCGACAACCACGTCGGCTACCTGGCCGCTCTACGATCGAGCGATCCCTACCGGCGTTTCACCAACCGGGCCCCGTTCCGGCTCTGGCGGCGGCTGAGGTCGAGGCTGCGCTTCGCGGGCCGCTAGGCCGCCGAGCTCGACGATGGCGCGGCTTCCCCTGGTCGATCGGGTCCGCTACCTCCGCGATGTCGCCCGGGGGCGGCGCGTGCTCCATCTGGGCTGCACCAACCACCCCTACACGACCCGGTCCCTCGCGGACGGCTCCCTGCTGCACCTCAAGCTCGAAGAGGCGGCCGGCGAGCTTTGGGGTCTGGACAGCGACGCAGCCGGCTTGCAGGCCCTGGCCGACCGCGGCTTCGGTCGCCTCGTACAGGCCGACCTCGAAGGACTCGAGCGGGTCGAGCCGCCGTGCGCCTTCGACGTCATCATCGCCGGCGAGGTGATCGAGCACCTCTCGAACCCCGGCCTCTTCCTGACCGGCATCCGGGGCTGGATGGGCGCCGAGACACGTCTCGTTCTGACCACGATCAACGCCTACTGCGGCATGCGGATCGGGAGCTATCTGCTGCGCGGCCGTGGCGGCCGGAGGGAGCCGGTGCATCCCGATCACGTGGCCTACTACTCCTACTCGACGATCCACCGTCTCCTCGAGCGCCACGCGCTCGCCGTTCGCGAGTTCTCGTTCTACGACGTCGGCCCCGAGCACCGGCCCTCCAACCGCTTCTACCTCAACTGGCTCAACGACGTCTGCGTGCGATGGGCCCGACAGGCCGCCGACGGCCTGATCGTCGAGTGCACCCTCGGCTGATGCTCGAGGACCCCGATCGGCCGATCCCACGGCGCCCGTTCGGCGGCACCGGTCTGCGGGTTTCGGTGATCGGTTTCGGCGCCGCCAGCTACTGGGGTCAGAGGCTTTTCTCGGAGCGGCTCGCCGTCCGGCTGGTTCACGAGGCCGTCGCGTCGGGCGTCAATCTGTTCGACACGGGCTCGAGCTACTCGGGGGGCAACGCCGAGCCGCGACTCGGCCGGGCGCTGGCGAGCCTCGACCGCTCCGACCTGGTGATCTCTTCCAAGGTCGGGACTCGTTTGGATCGTTGGGGGCGTGCCCACAAGGACTTCCGCCCCGACCGGATCCGGAGCGTGGTGGAGCGGAGCCTGCGAAACCTCGGTCTGGAGCGCCTGCCGTTGCTGCACCTGCACGGCCCTTCGCTCGGTCACCTCGGAGCGGAGTTGTTGGACTGCCTGGAGCGCCTGCGCGACGAGGGGTTGGTGCGGTTCCTGGGGGTCAACAGCTTCGATCTCGACGTCATCGCGCGTGCCGGCGAGCTGGACCTCTTCGACAGCCTGATGGTCGACTACAACGTTCTGAGGAGGGACCGCGAGCCGCTGATCGCCAGCCTGCACCGGGCCGGCAAGGCCGTCCTCGCGGCGGGTGCCCTCGCCGGCGCGGTGATCGGCAATCGGTTGCTGCGGGCCCGGGGGCCGAGAGACGCGTGGTACCTGCTGCGCGCCCTGAGGCACCGCCGGCGCGATGTGCGCCGCGGCCTCTCCTACCGCTTCATCGGCAGGATCCCCGGCTGGAGCGCCGCCCAGGTCGCTCTGGGTTTCGTTCTGGCCAACCCGCACGTCAGCACCGCAATGATCGGCACCACCAGCCTCGAGCACCTGCGCGAGAACCTGGCGGCGGCGAGCCGGTCCCTTCCCGAGGCTGTGCTGGCGCGGATCCGGTCGGTGGGCCGCTAGCGCCCGAGGACCTCCTCGCAGGCGGCGAGGACCCGGTCCGGCGGGATCGCCTCCAGGCACTGGTGCCGGTTGAAGCAGTCCGGCGTGAAGCACCCCTCGCACGGGACCGCGACCCGCAGGATGCGGTGACCGGCCCCCCCAGGCTCCCAGCGCCCCGGGTAGTCGATCGCCGCGAAGATCGCCACACAGGGCACGCCGACCGCGGCGGCGAGGTGCATGGAGCCGGTGTCGTTGCCGAGGTAGAGCCTCGCGTGCCGCATCGCCGCCGCACCGACTCGCGCGCCGAGCTCCCCGGCGCTGTTGGCGCCCGAGCCGAGCGCCGCCACGATCCTCTCGCCCACGGGTCTCTCGTCGACGCCGCCGTAGACCACCGGTACCACGGAGTGGCGCTCGACCAGGCGCCGGGTGACCTCGAGGAAGTGCTCCTCCTTCCAGATCTTGGACTTCCAACCGCTTCCCGGTGCCAGAGCGAGCAGCGTCCTGGAGCGGAAGTCGTCCCCGCAGTGGGCGGCGAGCCAGGCGTCGGCCTGCTGGAGCTCGTGGGCGGAGAGGAGCAGGTCGGCTCCGCGGCTCGACGGCGGGATCCCCTCGGCCGCAAGCAGGTCGAGGAGGAAGTCGGACTCCCGTTCCACCCTCGGGAGCGGCCCTCCGGGGTGCGCCACGGAGTCCGGGTCGATCGGCGCGGACGGCCGGCGGGGCAGGAGCCGGGACGAGAGGTAGCCGACACCGACCATCCTCCGGATGCCGGCGGCGCGGAAGAACAGCCGATCGCGGGCGATGGCGCCGGCGGAGCGGTTCCGCGTCATGAGGTAGACCAGAGCGTCGAATCGGCGGCTCCTCAGCTGTCTGAGCAGACCCGCTCTCGCGATCGCCCCGGCGACCGGGTTCCGGCCGCTCCCGTAGGTCAGCCACTCGTCGATGAGACCGCCGCGCGGCAGGACGCCGGGGGCCGTCACGCGATCTCCTCCGGCTTCGCCGGCGTTGCACAGCAGGGTGATGTGGCTGCCCGGACAGGCCTCGCGAAGGGAGTGGAGCGCCGGAAGGGCGACGATCGTGTCGCCGAGGTGTCCGGTCCGGAAGACCAGGATGCGTTCGAGCTCGGACCAGGGTCGCATCGAGGGCCCTCGACCCTAACGGATGGCCGCCGGCCGGGCCGCGGGCTCCCGGACGGCGACTCCCAGGCACCGGATGTCCTCGGACGGCGCCAGATCCGGATAGCGTCGGAAGTCGCTGTACGGCCGGAAGGTCGGGCTGACGTCGAGGGTGAGGAGTGCGAAGTCGCCGCGACCGGATCCGAGCGGGACGGGGTAGGTCTTCCAGTCGCCGGTGACCTCCAGCGTCGCCACGGTCTCGCCGTCGACGCCGACGACCACTTCGACCGGTCGGTCGGAGGTCCTCGGGTGGCCGTT
>JAWKHP010000029.1:0-41264 GCA_041394745.1 Thermoanaerobaculia bacterium
GCTCAAGGCCGAAACGTGCTCGAATCGGGGCAGGGCGATCGGCGCCACCATGGCGAGCACGCCGGCGAGGCAGAGGAGGTCGAGGACACGCTCCACCGCGGCGGCGGCAACGGTGGAGCTGCGGGGCAAGGACGCGTGGCGTGCGAAGTAGTCGGCCTTGGCGAGCTCGCCGACCCGGAAAGGCAGCACGTTGTTGACCGTCAAGCCGAGGAGCTGTCCGCGCGTGGCCAGAGAGAAGGTGAGGGAGGAGAGCGGGGCGAGGAGGATGCGAGCCCGCCACCCGAGGCAGGCGAGGCCGAGGAGCTGGCATCCGAAGGCGAGGAGCAGGACCCTGCCGTCCGCGCGACCCAGCCCGGCGGCGAGCACCTGCAAGTCCATGCGCCCGAGGACCAGCCAAGCGAAGGCCGCGGACACCACGCAGCCGGCGGCGAGGGTCAGCCCGAGGCGGCCGTAGCTGCGCATCCGTTCTCCGCCGTGGTCAGCCGAGTGCCGGATTGCGACCGAGGGATCGGATCAGGGTCGACAGGTCGACGGGGTCGTTGCCGAGACGCTCGACATGCAAACCCGCGGTGCACATGGCGAGAAAGAGACCTTCGGCGGGACTCGCTCCGGCGAGGGTGGAGAGTGCCGTGGTCGCCAGAAACACGTCGCCCGCTCCGACCGTGTCCGTGGGTTGAGTGACGAAAGCGGGCAGATAGTCGTTCTCCAGTCGCGCGCCGCCCTCTTCGGGCGGTTGGAAGAGCACGGCGCCCCTGCGTCCGAGGGTGATGATCAACCGCTCGGCCTCCGTCTGCTCGTAGAAGCGAGCCGCGAGGTTCGAGAGGCCGGCCTCGCGATCCGCGAAGGCCAGCCGGATCTCCGTCTCCGTCGGCGTCGCGCAGGCCGCGCGCCGAAACGCCAGGAGGCGGGCGGCGCTGATCTGGCTGACATCGAGAAAGTAGGGCGTACCGCGCGTGGGCAGGGACGAGATCAGGTCCACCATGCCGGTGGAGAAGAGGCCGTAGCCGAAGTCCGTGACCAGCACCGCCGCGTGCTCTGCGGCCAGGGCCTCGAGCCGGCTCCGCATCTCGCGGTCGGCGACGCTGGCCAGCGGCGCATAGCGCCCCTGGTTGAGCTTGAAGACCTTGGCTCCGTCGGCGAGGTAGCGGGTCTTGACGTAGACCGGTCGCTGGGCGTCCTCGACCACCTCCGCGGCCACTCCGCCCTCTTCGAGCGCGCCGAGGAACGCGTTGCCCTGGGGCGAGTCGGCGAACGAGGTGAGCAGTGTGGGACGGGCACCGAACGCCGCCAGCTGCTTGGCGATCAGGGCAGCGGCGCCGAGATAGCGCTCCTCCGCCAAGGCGTGGGCGTCGAGAATCGGGCTCTCGGCGGCCACGTGCGCCACCTCGCAGTGCACGTAGTGGTCGACGATGGGATCGCCGACCACGAGCACCCGCAGGCCGGAGAACCGCCGGGTGAGCTCCTCGAGCCGCGCCCTGGCGATCTCGTGTCGGCGGCAGAAGGCGCGGATCTTGTCGCCCTCGAGTCGAAAGCGATCGCGAAACTGGTCGAGGATCGCGCTCGACGAGTAGACCACCTCGCCGGAGCTGAAGATGACGGCGCCGCCGTAGGACTCGACCAACTCGCGTTCGCGCGAGAAGCGCGGGTCACCGCTGGTTTCGTACTCCTTGCCCTTGACGTAGATGTCGGGTTGCACCGCCTCCAGCACCGGGCCCGCCCAGGCGTTGCGATCGACGACGACCCAGTCCACTACCTCGAGCTCCGCGAGGTTCTCGGCCCGCAGCGTCTCGTCGATGTAGGGACGGTCGTGTCCCTTGCCCACGAACTCGTCCGCCGTGACGCTGACGACGAGACAGTCGCCCTGATCGCGGGCGAAGCGCAGGTAGCGCAAGTGCCCGGGGTGGACGATGTCGAAGCAGCCGTGGCACTGCACGACGGTCTTGCCTTCGGCGCGCAGCCGGGCCCGGATCTCGAGGAGCGTCTCCAGATCGACGAGCTTGCGATGCCGCTCCGGCGCCGGGCTCACCGGTCCACCGCCTCGAGACACTCCAGCATCGCCTCGATGACTCGCGTGCGTCCATCGACACGGAGCTCGGGAGAGACCGGTAGGGACAGGATCGAGTCGACCACCCGCTCGGTGACCGGGAGCGCCGGCCCGGCGAGATCCGCGAAGGCCCCCTGTTGGTGGATGGCGAGCGGGTAGTGCGCCTTGACGTCCACGCCGCGCTCGGCCATGAGCTCCTGCAGGCGGTCGCGCCGAGGATGACGCACGGCGAAGGCGCTGTAGGTGGCCACATCGCCGGGCGCCTCTTCCGCGGGCAGGGTGAGCCGACCGTGCAATGCCTCGCGGTAGTGACGGGCGTGGTCGCGGCGAGAGGCGATCCAGCGGTCCAGGTGCGGCTCCTTGACCAGGAGCAGGGCGGCTTGGAGGGTGTCGAGCCGTGAGTTGGTGCCCACGATCTCGCAGTGGTCGCGGTCGACGAGTCCGAGATTCCGCAGCCGGCGCAGGCGCTCGGCCAGCTCCGCATCGTCGGTGGTGACCAGGCCGGCGTCGCCGCACGCCGCCAAGGGCTTGAGCGGATGGAGGGAGAAGCACCCGATCCCGAAGGAGCCGACCGGACGCCCGCCCGCAGTCGCGCCGAGGGCCTGGGCGCAGTCTTCGATCAGTTGGAGGCCGTGCCCTTCGCAGAAGGCGACGATCGGCCCCATGTCGCAGGCCAGGCCGTTGAGATGGACCGGCATCACGGCGCGTGTCCTGGCACTGAGCGAGGCTTCCAGCAGCGCCGGGTCGAGAAGCATGGAGCGCTCTTCGACGTCGACGAAGACCGGGGTCGCGCCGACCAGCCGCACTGCCAGGGCCGTGGCGACGAACGAGTGTGAGACCGTGAGCACCTCGTCCCCGGACCCGATGCCGCACGCGCGCAGAGCGAGCACCAGGGCGTCGGTGCCGTTGGCCACTCCGATTGCGTGCTCGACGCCGAGCCGCGATCCCAGACGCCGCTCGAGCTCGGTGACCTCGGGGCCGAGGATGAACTGACCGTGATCGAGAACCCGGGCGACCGCGTCCATCAACTCTCCGCGCAGCGGCTCGTTCTGCCGCGCGAGATCTACGTAGGGGATCCGCTCGTGCGTGGTGCGCTCCGCCACAGCTCGGGGCTCCTCTTCATGGTCTCGATGTTGCGGTAGACGGGGTCGGAAGGATCGTCCACACGGCCGTCCGCGAAGGCCTCGCCGAGCTCCCGGACCGCGAGGGTCAACGGAGTCGTCGCCTCGAAGCCGAGCTCCCGCTGCGCCCGCCCGGCCGACAGATGGTAGGAGCGGAGGTCGTCGCTGGGCACGATGTCGATGGGAAGCCCGGGGTCGATCTCGCCGCGGATCATCTGCGCCAGCTCCAGCACGGTCGCGTTGCTGCGGCAGACGTTGAACGCCTTGCCCGCCACGTCGCCTGCGGGTGCTTCGAGCAGCAGTCGGTAGAAGCCCGCGAGGTCGCGGACATGGACGTTGGGTCGCATCTGCTCGCCGCCGAAGACCCGGATCGCGCCCCGGGTCAGTGCGTGCTCGGTGAGGATGTTGATGGTCAGGTCGAGCCGCAGGCGCGGAGAGTACCCACAGACCGTCGCGGCGCGTACCGCCACGCCGCAGAACTCCCGATCGCAGAGCCCCCAAAGCGTGTCCTCCCCTTCGGCTTTGTAGCGCGCGTAGAGGGTGATGGGCTCCAGCGAGAGCTCCTCGGTCACGTCGGGTGTCGACTTGATGCCGTAGACGGAGGCCGACGACGCGTAGAGGAAACGGCCGACACCCGCCGCCTTGGCGGCCTGCATGAGGTCGTCGACCGCGGTCTTGTTGACGCTCCTGGTGAGCTCGGGGTCGAGCTCCGATGTCGGATCGTTGGAGATCGCCGCCAGGTGAACGACCGCGTCGAATCGTCCCCGTTCCAGCACCTCGCGCACCCCGTCGAGGTCCCGGATGTCGAGCTCTACGGGTCGGACCAGACCCTGTGGATCGACGTCCTCGGGACGGCGAAAGAAGAAACGGTCCAACACCGTCACGTCCCAACCGTCGAGGACCAGCTCCGGAACGAGAATGCTGCCGATGTAGCCGGCACCGCCCGTGACCAGAACGGATCCGCGGCTCGCGCGCCTCGAAGGTCTGTGTGCGTTCATGCCGTCGCGGGTCTCTCGAGGGTCGGTCGCGAGAAGCCGAGAAGCGTGGAAGATCGGGCTGCCGCGACCGGCAGCTTACTGGATGTAGCCGAGCGCCCGAAGCTGCTCGAGCTCGGCGTCGTCAGCGGCGGCTCGGGGCAGACCGTTCTCCGCCCGATGGCTCCAGCGGCTCGCCGCCGCTGCGCGCGCACGGGAGACGAGGTCCTCAGCTCGTCGTCTCCCGGTCGGATCGGCGACTCCTCTCCCGGGTCGGCGACCAGATCGAAGACCTCCACGGCTGCGGTGTCGAGGGGCGAGACCTCGGTGTTGAAGGTCAGCCGCACCTTGAACCGCCCCTGGCGGAAGCTCATGCGCCAGAAGGGGCCGTAGAACGCCTCCGACATCACCGGCTCAGAGGCGCTCGGGTCTTCCTCTCCGGCGAGCAGGGGCACGAGCGAGCGCCCCGAGAGCCCGGCCTCCGGAGTCGGCAGATCGACCAGGTCGGCGAGCGTGGGCCAGAGGTCGAGGAGCGAAACCGGCGCACTCGACTCGCTCACCGGCCGCCACTCGGGCCAGTTGGGTGGCCAGAGGAGGACGAAGGGGACGGCCGTCTGCTCCTCGAAGACGTCGTGGCCGTGGCTGAATCCGTCGTGTTCGAAGAACTCCTCGCCGTGGTCGGCGAGGACGATGACGAGGGTGTCGTCCGCCGTCCCGGCGTTCTCCAGCATCGAGAGGGTGCGGCCGACGAGATCGCCGGCCCGCCGAACTCCTGTCTCGTAGCGTTGCTCCAGCTCCTGCAGCAGAGCCGTTCCCCGGATGATGCGGTTGCGCGGGAACCCCTTCGGCAGGCGTAGCAGGTCCACGTGGTCCAAGGGTGGGCCGGGCAGCTCGATCGGCGGGTCCGGACCGGCGGCGTCGTAGGGCCAGTGGGGCTCGACGATATGGAGGTAGAGGAAGAACGGCCGATCAGGCGCGCGTTCGCTCAGCCACCGGTCGGCGACCCGCAGCACGCTCTCGCCGTCGAGCTTGTGGATGCGGAAGCGACTGACCAACTCCAGAGTCTGCCAGTAGTCGCGCAGGGCCAGCAGGTCTTGCAGCAGGAGGGAGCCTTGGAAGAAGTGGAGTCCGCCCGCCGCCCAGAAGTAGGTGAAACCGCTCTCGAAGGCACCACCCTGGATCAGGGGGTTGCCGGTCACCGCGGCGGTGTCGTAGCCGGCACGGAGAAAGGAGCTCGCGAGAGTCGGAACGCCCTCCGGCGGAGGGTCGCTGCCGGCGCCCGTGAAGCCCCAGGTCGAAGGCGGGCGCGAGGTCATCAGCCCCTTGACGGACGGGACGGTGCTCGTGGCCGCGGCGGTTGCGGCCTCGAGCACCGTGGCTCGGGGATGACGCGACCGCAGTTCCCGTCCGAGCACCGTGGTTCGGCCCGGTGCCGTCCCGGCGCCCGTGAAGTCGAGACGCAGGGTGTCGATCACGAAGACGACGACGTTGGGTCGGTGACCGGGGACTTGCCGGCCCGGTGCGAGCTCGCGCTGAGCCCGAGGCGTTTCCATCACGACCGACAGGAGAGCTACGGTCGATCCGAGCGCACCACAGCAGGCCAGCAGCCAACGGCGCCACCGGGCGCCCGATCGACGCGAGGCCGGCGAGGAGGGCGGCACCGGCGCCGAGAGTCACGGACCACGCAAGAGGGGCGGTGGGGGCGTCGAGCGAGGTCAAGAGGGCCACCCATGCAACGAGGCCGGCCGTGCCGAGACCGAGGCGTACCCTGGGGCCCGGACTCGCCAGGGCGAGCAGGCGTCCCAGCAGCGCCGCCAGACCGGCGAAGGCGAGGAAACGTAGCGGCGGATCGATCGAGGAGAGGGCCTTCAGAGAGTCGACCCGGGCGGGCACGAGCGCCAGAAGGGCGGAGGTCGCGATGGCGGCGGCCCAGCCGGCCAGCGGCGTGTCGCCGCCCCGGATGGAGCGCAGGCCGAGGAGACCGGCTGCGGCGACCGCCGCGGCGATGATCGCCAGCGCCAGGAGCTCCCCACCGCAGCTCGCCGCAGGACCGGCGAGGCGACGACCTGAGCCGGGCTCATCCGACCGAAGAGGTCGTGAGCGAGTACCGGGAGCCAGAGCAGCGCCAGGGTTGCCGGCCCGGCTCCGATCGACGTGGCGCCGCGTCGTGGCACCCTCATCGCTCCGGCGGACGCCCGAGCGTCCGCCAGCCGCTCCCCGAGCGGAGGATGCCGAGGGTGTCCGTGCCGTTCCAGAGGATGCAATCCACGACGCTCAGGTAGGGCGTGAAGGGGCCCTCGCCCTGTGGATAGACGGGGTGATCGTACTCCTGGACGGTGAGGGCCAGGCCCGCTGCGGAGAACGCCCTGGGATCGTAGAGGCCGGCCGCCACCCCGCCCGCGGCATTGAGGTACTCCTCGGCCTCCGGAAAGGATCGGCAGAGCGAGAGGATCTTCTCCTGGGCGGAGGCCGCGGCGTCGGCGTTCTCGCGGAGGTCCGAGGCGCGATGGAGCTCGACCGCGATACCCAGGTAGGCGGCGAGCTCGATCACGACCCGTTCGTTGAATCGGGAGAGAACGGTCTCGTCCGACCGGGGTCGCAGGAGATCCCGGAGCCAGGTGCCGAGCTCTTCCCAGTGGGGGGCGCGGGAGTAGTTGGCGGCGATGACGTTCACGTGCGACTCCCACCACGGGCCGTTCGCCAAGTGGGCGCGGTGGATCGGCGTGCTCCGGCTCCTGCCCTCGATCGGGACCGTGAGCCAGCGGCGCCGGCCGTCCCGCAGGCGGATCCGGTTGCGGCGGGTGAAGCCGCCCGAGGAGAGGTCGGGCGTGTCGAAGGAGACCCAGTGGTCTGCGCGGTCGAGAAGGTCGAAGTAGCCCAGCCACGGTAGATACGCGGGCTGGGTCACCGCCAGCCTCACGGAGCCGAAATCTCCAGATTCGGGACCGTCGACGCCGGCTCGTAGCGGGCGTCGCGCACAGTGACCCGGCCGGTGGAGAAGTCGACTACGACCCGCTCGTCGGCGAACCAGCGCAAGACCTGGAGGTAGGCCGCCCGTCCGTGCAGCCAGTGCTTCTTGGAGAGGGACTCTGCGGTGTCGGAGGGAGTCACTGGCCAGACCGTCTGGCAGATGATCGGGCCGGCGTCGACCTCCTCGGTGACGAAGTGGAAGGTGGCGCCCGTCATCGTGCAGCCCGCCGCGAGGATCCTCGCCCAGGGATCGAGGCCGGGGAAGGCCGGTAGCAGGGAGGGATGGTGGTTGATCACCCTTCCCCGTAGCGGGCGGACGACCTCGGCCGGCAGGATCCGTCGCGAGTTCAGGAAGACGAGGTCGTAGGAGCGGGCGAGACTCAGGAAATCGTGCCAGAAGGTGCCGGAGCGCGAGTAGGGCAGGTGATGATCGACCTCCCATGGCACCTCTCGGCCGGCCGGGGAGTCGTCAGCGATCTCGATCGACAGGTCGGCCAGCACGGGGGACGCTCGGGCGAAGCGGGCGAAGCTGCCCCCGCCCGACGTCGAGATGAGGACCCTCATTCCGCGGACCGGAGGCTGCGTCGCGTCACTCGGTGGCGGTACTGCGAGACCGAGCGGTAGCCACGCCAGGTCTCCCAGGCCGCGCGCAGCACCGAGAGGGGCCGGATGGCCTTCGAAGCCCCCGACGGCCGCCCTCGCGAAATGTAGGGAACTTCCCGGATACGCAGCCCCGGCGTGCGCAGCTGCGCCTTGGCCAACAGCTCGGGGAAGAAGGCGTGACCCGTCGAGATGACGTCGATCCCCAGAACGGGCGGCACACGGAAGAGGATGAAGCCGTTCAGGTAGTGGAACGTGAATCCGTAGAGACTGTTGGTGACGGCTCGGAAGCAGGCCGAGGCGAAGCGGCGCCCCGTCGTGCGCACGACGCTGTTCTGCACGTAGCCGAGCACCACGTCCGCTTCCGCACGCACCGCGAGATGGTTGCGCAGCGAATCGAAGACGAACTCGTTGTCCCCCGGGACGATCGTGGCCCAGTCGGCGCCTGAGTTGCGGGCGACCGCCTCGAGGACCGAACGGCCGATCCCCTGGTTCGTCTCGTTGACGTGCATCGAGCACTCCGGGTGCTCCGCGCACAGCCTCGTCATCACGTCTGCCGTACCGTCGCTCGATCCGTCATCCACCAGGGCGAGTCGGAGGCGGACCGGGAGCGAGGGCGCCGCGGCGAGGATCTCGGCCACCGTCTCGTCGAGGTTGTCGGCCTCGTCGAGGCAGGGCACGATGACGCAGACGGTCTCCTCGGCCGCGGTGGCGCTCTGCTGGAGGTCTTCGGGGCTCACGGGTCGGGCTCAGTCGAAGGACTCGAAGAGAGGGCAGGGAGGCTCGGTGCTCGAAGCGGGCGGACGTCGAGAACGAGGCGTCCGCTCCGGATGCCCGTGGAGGTCGACAGCGCGTGGACGCCGGGTGAGAGCACACCCGCGGTCAGCGGCGCACCGTCGACCAAGAGACTGCCCTCGCCGTCGAAACGGTAGCGGTTCTCCTCGAGGACCTCGAAGCTCTGCGTGTCCCCGGTCGCAGGTCACGGATTCCGGCTCCGGATACATAGATGTTGCTGCCCCAGTAGACCATGTTGTTGGCGAGGAAGTCGAACTCCGGAGGCCCCAACCAGTGCACCCGGTAGTTCTCGATCATGGCGACGAGGCCGCGCTCGCGCCACGTGGGGATCATGGGCGGGAACTCGCCGGCGAGGTAGCTCTGGTACAGCGCTCCGGTCATCAGGTAGACCGGATAGGCGTCGGGACGCGCGTAGAGGCCCGCCATGTCGAAGACTGCATCCCCGGGTCGCGTGATCCTCTGGATCTCTCGCAGGACCTGCAGCTGGTAGTCGTTGCCGGTCGTCGTCTTGGCGATGAGCCGCGGAAATGAGGTCGCCGCGGCGCCGAGGAGGACGCCGGCCACGGCGAGGGGCACGAGGGCCCCTCCGGCTCGTTTCAGGCCCCGCGCCCAGGTGATGGCCGCGCAGCCCAGCAGGATCGCGAAGAAGGGCAGCACGGCGACGTGCGTGTAGGGAAAGGGAAACGGATTGACCACGAGGTAGGCGAGCCCGGCGAGGGCGAGCAGCGCGACGGCTCCTCTCGCCCGCGGCGCAGGACGGCCCACGGGAGTGACGCCGCGGCGAGGGCGCCGAAGAGGATGTTCCGCCGCCCTTCGACGGCGAGCACGCGCCAGGGACCGAAGCTGAGGTCCCGGTGGGCGGAGCGGGCGACGCTGCGTCCGATCGACAGGACGTTGTACTCGAGGTACGCGTCCCAGCTTCCGCGCATCCAGAGCAACGCCGCAGTCGCCGCTATGGGAACGCTCCAGACCAACGTCGGGACCACGACCAGGGCGGGCGAGCGGCGGCGGATCGCCTCCCACAGCCAGAGCAGGCCGGAAGGCCGCGCAGAGGACGACCGCCTTCTGGGTGAACAGGAAGGCGGCGGCCAGGAGCAGCCCCTCGATCACGTGCCGCCGGAGGGGTGAGAGCTCGGTCATATGGACTGCGAGCGCGAGGACGGCGCAGAGCGCGAGCCAACCGTCCGGCCGGACCTCGATCCCCCTCTCGACCATCGTGGAGTGGAGCAGCAGGAGCCCTCCCGCGAGCCAGCCCGCCGGGGCACCCCGCAGACGGTAGGCGCAGAAACCGGCGCAGCCTGCCGTCGCCAGCAGGCAAGCGAAGGACAGCCAACGCGCCGCGCGAAAGCCGGTGACGGGATCGGCGGGATCCGCCAGGGGGTAGAGCACCGCGTAGAGCAGGGGGTTGTGCCCCTGCCAGAAGTCGCGGTAGAGCTCCGTGCCGCGCCGCAGGTTGAACGCGGCGTGAAGGTGCTCGACCTCGTCGACCTGGAAGGCGCGCGCCCGACTGACCTCCACGGCCACCACAAGTGCCGCCGCCAGCGCGAGTCCCGCGGCGCAGACGGCCACGGTCGCGACGAGCCGGTCGCCGGGCGTGGCGGTCATCCGGCGGTGGCCCGGATCAGGGTCGGCTGCAGGGGGTAGGCCCATCGCGGCAGACGCAGCCACGGTGCCGCGATGACGGGTCGGAGGAGGTCCCAAGCCTTCGCGTCCGGGGCGGCGATCGGCTGTATCGAAATCTCCGTCCATCCCGAGGCCGCCAGCGCCTGCCGATAGAAGGCGGCGGAGTGCATGATCACCAGGGGCTCACCCACCAGCCCGAGCAGGCGTCCGGTCAGCGGAGCGCAGAGGCGCTGCAACGCGTAGACCAGGAAGCCGGTGCAGAAGTCGCTGATCCACAGCGTCGCGCCGGGACGCGCCAGTGACCTCACCTGTTCGAGGACCCGGGTCGCTCCGGCTCGGGCGGAGGAGAAGGTCCGGTCGGTGACGTGGTGGAGGATCAGAGGGAGCACGCTGTGGTCGAAGCTCTCCTCGGCGAACGCTGGCAGCCGGCCGTCACAGACCGCGCGGAGGCCGATCCCGGGTGGGAGCATCGCCAGCATGGAGAGCGAGAGATCCGCCACCACCATGCGGATGCCGTCCCGACGCTCTCCGGCGTCGGCCCAGAGCCCGCCGAGGCTCAAGACATCTCCGACCAGCCCCTCCTCGATGGCGGCCGCCGTGACCCGGTGGTACGGCGACATGCCGGCCTCCAGGGCCTGATAGGACTCGGCGCTACGGTCGAAGAAGTCGCGGACCCGGTCCATCGATCGCGGCCGAGCCTAACGTGTCGGCGCCGGAGCGAGGGCTCTCCCCTCCCGGCCCCCGGAGCTGAGGAAGGAGTCGACGATTCGTTTCATACGCTCGGCGCCGTCTTCGATCTCCGCCACCGGGATCCGCTCGTCGGCCGCGTGAACGGTCGCCGCGTAGGTCCCGTCGAGGAGAAAGGGCGAGAAGCCGTAGGCCGGGACGCCGCGAGCGCGGAAGAAGCGCGAGTCCGTGACCCCGGCGATGAAGTAGGGAATCACCGCGGCTTCGCTTCCGACGGTCGCGCGGATGGCTGCGACGATGCTGCCGTCCCAAGGCGAGGGAGCGGCTCGTGGTCCGGCGAGGAGGGTCTCCAACGCGACCGCCGGTCCGAGCTCCGAGCGCAGCTCTTCCAGGGCGCCGTCGGGATCGCGGTCGGGCAGGAGACGCAGATCCAGGCTCGCCTCGGCGCCGCCGTTCGCAAGCTCGAGCATGTTCACCTGGAGCGAGTCGGTGAGTAGAGTCTCGAGGCCGCGATTCGGGATGTGCGGCTCATCGCCGCCGACGAGATCGGCTTCGAGCCGGGCCAGATCGGGGCCGAGCCCCAGCCGTTCGGTCGCTGCCAGGTGCCGGCGGACCGGATCGATGAGGCGCCAGTGGAAAGGACGGTCGAGTAGGCGGTCGAGGCCCAGGAGCAGAGTCTCGGGTCGGGCGCAGGAGGCGCGCACCCAGAGCGCCGTCTTCTGGGCCACCTCCACGCCCCACCAGGCGACGCGATCCTGGTGCGCCCGGTTGTAGCCGCCTTCCGCGAGGACCCCGACGACGGGCTCGAAGAGGTCGGGGCGGTGGTCCACCCACCAGCCGGTTCCGTGCAGCCCACCCTCCTCCTCGTCCGCGGCCGCGAAGAAGGCGACGCGTCGCGGGAGGTCGGCGGCGGAGTCCCGGAGGGAGATCAGTGCCGCCAGATGGGCGATTCCGAGGCCCTTCGCGTCGATGGTGCCGCGGCCCCAGAGCACTCCGTCCTCGACCTCCGCGGAGAACGGTGGCTTCGACCAGCCGTCGCCGGCGGGGACGACGTCGAGGTGGCTGAGCAGGAGGAGGGCGTCGCCCTCCGGCGGTCCCACCTCGGCCCAGACGCTCGAGTGACCGTCCGGGTCGACGAGGATCTCGTGGCGGATCCGTTCCTCGTCGAGGAGGTCGGCGAGGTAGCGCGCGGCTCGTGCCTCGCCCTCCACCGTCGAGCTGTCGATGGCGACGTAGCCCTGGAGCCAACCGACGATGTCCGGAGGCTGCGGCTCCTGGGGTGGTCGGTGGCAGCCGGCGAGGAGGGCGGCCAGGGAGAGGGGGGTCGCCGGGAGGCGGGTACTCCCCCACACCCCCCCCCCCCCCCCCCCCCCCCCCCCCGGGCGCCCCCCCCCCCCCCCCCCCCCCCCCTCTCCCCGGCCTTTCCGGACCGGCTCATGCCAGGTAGATGATGGCCAGGACGGTGGCGGCCCAGAGGAGCATGTTGGCCATGAAGGGGACGTCCTGGAGCATCGACTCGGTGGGGTTCAGATCGGAGGTGCTCTGGTAGACGAGGTACAGGAAGCGGAAGATGCCGAAGAGGACGAACGGGATGGTGTACACCAGGTACTGGGTGTGGAAGCGCTCGACCGTCTCGGGGCTGATCGAGTAGAGGGCGTAGGCGAGCACACTTCCCGCGGTGACGACGTTGATCATCTGGTCGAGCAGCAGCGGGCTGTAGTGATCGAGCACCCTTCGCTGATCGGAGGCGTCGCCGGCCAATAGAATCAGCTCGTGTCGCCGCTTGGCCACGGCCAGCAGCAGGGAGACGAAGATCGTGCACAGCAGCAGCCAGGCGGAGACCGCCACGCCGATCGCTTCGCCTCCGCCGAGGACGCGGAGCACGAAGCCGACCGAGAGCAGCAGCACATCGAGGATGGCCACCGTCTTGAGCCCCAGTGAGTAGAGTGCGTTGAGCGCGAGATACAGGGCGACCACGATCGCAACCGAGGCGCCGAGCGCGGCGGCCGCCGCGAGCGATCCGACGGCGAGCGCTACGGAGGCGACGCCGGCGACGGTCGTCGAGACACGGCCGGAAGCGATCGGTCGCAGGCGCTTCAGCGGGTGGTTGCGGTCCTCCTCGCGGTCGCGCAGGTCGTTGAAGAGGTACACGGCGCTGGCCGCCATGCAGAAGGCGGCGAAGGCGACGGTGGCCGCGACCAGGGCCGCCGGATCGGTCAACGACTGCGCGAAGACCAGGGGGGCGAGGACGAAGACGTTCTTCGTCCACTGACGCGGACGCATGGCCGAGACGAGGCCCGAGAGCATGGCGCGTATTGTAGGCGAGCCCGTGGGCCGCCGCCGGTTCGTCCTGCTCTTCGTCGTGCCGGCCGTCGTCCTCTTGCTGGCCGCCGTCTGGCCGCTCGTGGCCGGGGGCCGCACGCTCTACGTGCGTGACTTCCTGAACGTCCACTTCGAGATGAAGTGGACTCAGCAGCAGGCGATGGAGCGGGGCACGATCCCTGCCGTCGATCTGCAGCGCGCCGGCGGCCAGCCCCACCGGGCCAATCCGAACACCGTCTCGTTCTACCCGGACAACCTGCTCTTCCTCTTCGCCTCGACCTTCTGGGCGATGAACGCCCATTTCTGGCTGCACCTCTTCGTCGCCCTCGCCGCGGCCTGGTGGATGGGTCGCGCCTTCGATCTCGAGGCGCCCGCCGCCTGGGCGTGCGCGGTCGTCTACGCCGGGAGCGGTCTGCTGCTCTCGACCTCGAATCTCTACAACCTCGTGGCGGAGGTGGCCCTGGCTCCGGCCCTCGTCGCCGCGATGCTCGAGGGTGGGAGGGGACGTCCGCGACTCGGCTTCGTCGCCACCGCCTGCATCTGGGCGCTCCTGCTCGTGGGAGGCGATCCCCTGACCGCGGCGCTGATCTTCGCCGCGGCGCTGGGCGCGGCGGCGACGCTCCAGGGAAGGCGGGCGGCGTGGGTGCCCCTCGGGGCGGGGGTGGTCGCCGGGAGCCTGCTGGCCGCGCCGCAGTGGGTCGAGCTCCTGCGCATCCTGGAGACGTCGTTCCGTGGCTTCCAGGGCTTCTCGACTGCGGCCGCGACGGTCACGAGCGTTCACCCCTGGAGCGTCGTCGAAGTTCTGCTGCCGCTGCCGTTCCGGGGGCCCGACTTCCTCTTCTGGGGGCACAGGTTCCACTCCAACCAGATCCCCCTGGTCTTCGCGCTCTACCCCGGTGTGGTCGGCCTGGCCCTCGCGCTTGCGGCACCGTGGAAGGGCCGCCGATCGGCCTTCGGCTGGGGGTGTGTGGGGCTCGGGCTCCTGCTCGCGCTCGGAGAGCACACGCCGGTCGTTCCCTTCCTCCTGTCCCTGCCCGGCACCGGTCTCCTGCGCCTGCCCGTGAAGTTCTGGCTCTGGGTGACCCTCGGCCTGTCCGTCCTGGCCGGGCTCGGCGTGGGATCGCTCGCGACGGCGCGCGGCCGGGTCCGGTTGCGCACGGTTCTGCTGGCGGGAGCGCTCCTCTATCTGGGGGGCTGGGCACTGCTCAACGGGCTCGCGTCGCGGGTGGAGCGTTGGTTCTCGACCGTGGCGCCCGCCGGTCGATTCGGGACTCCCTTCTTCGCCGCGGAGCGGGCTCGTTGGGCGGGCCTGTGCCTGCTGACCCTCGCCGTGCTCGCCCTCGCCCTCGGGTTGGTGAGTCTGGCGAGGCGACGGCCGTGGTGGGCCGCGGCCGGGTTGCTCGCGCTCCACCTGGCGTGGCAGCTCTTCGCTCTGCGCGCGCTCGTCGACACGGCCCCCGTGGAGCCGTTGACCGAGCGCCCGCCCCTGGCGGATCTCATCCCGGAGGGCAGCCGGGTCGTCCATGCGGATCACGACGATCTGTTCGGGCCGGTCGATCTGCCCGTCGGCCGGTATCCGGACGCCCGCCAGCTCTGGCACGAGGGCACGATGCACAGCGAGCTCCATCCCTGGTCGGGTGTGCGCTGGGGGTGGATCTACGAGCTCGACGCCTCGCCGGAGGGCCTGGACAGCTTCATGACGCGGGCCGCGGCGCAGGCGTTGAAACGCCTGCCGGACGTGGCCCGCATCCGTTTGCTGCGGGCGGCGGGCGTGGACTACCTGCTGCTGACCCGGGATCTGGACCCGGCGGTGGGGGAGGCCGCTCCGCTGGTGGCGACCCAGCCCGGTCCGGGGCGGGACCTGCGCCTCTACCGCATCGCGGACCCGGCCCCCGAGGTCGTCCTGGCGGGGACCGTCCGCGGCGCGCCGCACATGACGGCGGCCCTCGAGAGGCTGCTGGCCGACGATTTCGAGCCGTCGCGCGAAGTGGTGCTCGCCGGCGACGTCGAGCGCCGCTCCGGTCCACCCGGCAAGGCGACCGTCACCGCCCGTCCGGGCGACGGCCTGGAGGTCGCCGTCGAGTCGCCGTCCGGTGGCTGGCTTCTCGTGCAGCGCAGCTACCAATCGCTGTACCGGGCGACGGTGGACGGGGCTCGAGCGGCGATCGCGGCGGCGGACCTCCATCGGCTCGCGATCGAGGTGCCCCCGGGTGCCCACCGCGTGATCCTGGCGGTGGATCTGCGTCCGATGCGCTTCGCCCTGGTGCTGGCGGGGCTCGGGCTCGCGGCGCTCCTCCTCGGCGTCCGGCTGCTAAGATCGCCCGCCTCCCATGAGCCGCGAGGCGTTCCAGAAGGTCCTCGTCGCGAATCGCGGTGAGATCGCGGTTCGCGTGATCCGCGGACTGCGCGAGGCCGGGATGGCCAGCGCCGTCATCCACTCCGACGCGGACCGGCGTTCTCTCCACGTCCTGCAGGCGGACGAGGCCTATCGCATCGGACCGGCGCCCTCGAGCGAGAGCTACCTGCGGGCGGAGGCCATCGCGGACCTGGCGCGCGAGATCGGCGCCGACGCGGTCCACCCCGGCTACGGCTTCCTGGCGGAGAACGCGCGCTTCGCCGAGCTCTGTGCCGACCGTGGCGTGGTCTTCATCGGTCCGCCGCCCTCGGCGATCGCGGCGATGGGCTCCAAGATCGAGAGCCGTCGCCTGATGCGCGAAGCGGGCGTGCCGGTGGTGCCGGGCGGCGAGGAGGCCCTCCCCGACCTCGCCGCGGCCGAGCGCTACGCCGAGGAGATCGGATATCCGGTGATGCTGAAGGCTTCGTCGGGTGGCGGCGGCAAGGGCATGCGCCGGGTCGACGAGCCGGGTGAGCTGGCCTCGGCCTTCCGCGCCGCCCGGTCGGAGGCGGCCGCGAGCTTCGGCGACGACGCGGTCTACCTCGAGAAGTTCGTGCGCGAGCCACGCCACGTCGAGATCCAGATCCTCGCCGATGCCCACGGTACGGCGGTCTCCCTGGGCGAGAGGGAGTGCTCTCTCCAGCGCCGCCATCAGAAGGTTGTCGAAGAGGCGCCCTCGCCGGTCGTGGGTCCCGAGCTGCGTCGAGCGATGGGTGAGGCGGCCGTCCAAGCCGCCTTGGCCGTGGGCTACGTCAACGCCGGCACGGTCGAGTTCCTCCTCGATCCCGACGGGCGGTTCTACTTCCTCGAGATGAACACGCGCCTGCAGGTCGAGCACCCGGTGACCGAGATGGTCACGGGGCTCGACCTCGTCCGTGCCCAGCTCGAGATCGCACAGGGCGCCGCCCTGGATCCCGCGATGGGCGGCTGGCAGCCACGGGGGCACGCGATCGAGGTGAGGCTCTACGCCGAGGATCCGTATCGCGGCTTCGCTCCCTCTCCCGGTGTCATCGAGCGCCTGCGCTGGCCACAGGGACCCGGAGTGCGTGTCGATGCCGGGGTCTACGAAGGCGCGGAGGTCAGCATCCACTACGACCCGATGCTGGCCAAGCTCATCGTCTGGGCGGCGGACCGCGAGCGTGCGATCGACCGCCTGCGTCGGGCGCTCGACGAGCTGCGCATCGAGGGGATCCGGACCGGCCTGCCGCTCTTCCAGGCGCTGCTGACGGATCCCGACTTCCGGGCCGGGCGCCTCGACAACGGCATGCTCGATCGCAAGATGGCGGCGGGGGAGCTGGCTCCGCCGATCGCGGACGAGGAGGTGGCGGTGATCGCGGCGGCGCTCGAGCACCTGGAGGCGCAGAGCCGGCGCGCCGCGCGTCCCGGCCCCGAGTCGGGAGGGCGCCGTCGCTGGCGCGAGGCAGCGCGCCGAGAGGCCGCAGGGAGCTCGTCGTGGAGCTGATCGTCCGCATCGACGGAGTCGAGCGTCGGGTGGTCGTCGAGCGCGGGACGGACGGCCATCGGCTCTCCGTCGACGGTGAGCAGCGATCGGTGGGTTGGGTGCCCGCCGTGGGAGGCGTGCGCAGCCTGGTGCTCGACGGTCGTCAGCGTGACGTCTCCGTGCGCTCGCTCGGCCACGGGCGGTATCGCGTGACCGCGGCCTCGGGGGAGCACGTCGTCGAGGTCCTGGACCCCCTGGCTCACCTCGCCCGGCAGGCGCACGAGGAGAGTACGGGCTCCGGCGCCCAGACGGTCACGGCCTACATGCCGGGACGGGTGGTGGCCGTCCTCGTCGAAGAGGGCGCCACCGTCGAGCGCGGCCAGGGAGTGGTCGTGCTCGAGGCGATGAAGATGGAGAACGAGATCCAGGCCGAGTCCGCCGGCGTGGTCCGCACCCTCCATGTGGCGCCGGGCGAGGCCGTGGACGGGGGAGACCCCCTGTTCGATCTCGTCGCGCCCTAGACCGGCGCCCGACCGTCCAGCGCCTGCGCGACCGCCTCGGCCGCCGCCTCCACCGTGAGGTCCTTCATGCACCCGTGGTGGAGCAGCGGGCAGCGGCGACGGAAGCAGGGCGAGCACCAGCGGTCGCTGTAGAGGACCCGGTGTGCCTCTCCCGCCGGAGCGGTGCGGCGCGGATCGGTGGGACCGAAGAGGGCGATGCAGGGAACGCCGAGCGCCGCGGCCAGGTGCATGGGACCGGAGTCGTTGGTCACCAGGAGATCGAGCCCCGCCAGGAAGCCGGCCAGCCGCGCCAGATCGAGGTCCGGCCCGACGACGGGATGGACCTTTCCGGTCCGCTCGTGGAGGCGCACGGCGTCCCAGACCTCCTTGGGTCCGGCCACGATGGCCTGGCGGGCGGACGGGAGGCGACGGCGCAGGGTGCGCGAGAGCTCGACGAAGCGCTCCAGGGGCCAGCGCTTGCTGGGACCGAACTCGGCTCCGGCGAAGAGGCCGATCACCGGGCCCGCGCCGGTGAGCCCGGAGCGCTCGTGGAGCCCGCGACCGTCGGATCGCAGGTCCGCGGTCAGCTCGAGCCGCGGTGTCCAGCTCCCCGGCCCGTCCACGCCCATGGCGGCCAGCAGCTCGCGGTAGTCCTCGATCTGCGGGCGACGACCTCGAGGGCGTGCCACGGCCGGGGCCAGGAGCCAGCTCCGCAGGTCGCCGCGGTAGCCCCATCGGACCGGGATTCCCGCGCGGCGCACCAGCCATGCCGTGTGGAAGGAGTTCGGGAGGACGACCGCCTCCTCGCAGGCCGCGTCGCGGATCGCCGCCACCGTCGCCGCGTCGCCGCCGCCGCGTGCGACGCAGGCGGAGACGGCCGGCACGGCGGCGAGCAGGGAGTGGAGGTGGGGCTTGGCGAGCAGATGGAGCCTGCGATCCGCGGCCGCCAGCGCCTCGAGGACGGGCAGGGCCATCACCGTGTCGCCGACCCAGCTGGGCGCCACGACCAGAGTGCGGCGCGGCGTCATCGCGTCTTCCATCGGTCGTGCATCCAGAGCCAGAGCCCCGGTGTCTCCCGGATCTCCCGCTCGACCGCGGCCAGATAGCGCCCGGTCAGGGTCACCGGGTCGTCGCTCTCGGGCGGGATCGGGGGGCGGACGACCACCCGGTAGCGGCCGCCCGGCTCGGGGAAGCCGAAGTAGGGGAGCACCGGCAGCTCGAAGCGCATAGCCATGCGAGCCAGCAGGGGACTGGTCAGGGCGGGCTGTCCGAAGAACGGCACCTCGACGCCCTCTCCCGGTCCCGGTCGCTGATCGATCAAGATCGAGGCCCGGCCGCCGTCCGCCAGGGTGCGGAGCATGCCGCGCGCGGCTCCTCGCTTGGCGATGGTGGATCCCCCGAAGCGCAACCGCAGGCGGTCGATCTCGCGGTCGAGCCGCGGGTTGTCGAGCGGCCGGACGACGATCGCCATGCCCCCCTTGTAGAGGCCGATGGCCGAAGGCAGGATCTCCCAGAAGCCCAGGTGGGCGCCCATGATCAGGGCGGGGCGCCCTTCCGGACCCACGGACTCGAGGTGCTCCCAGCCCTCGAGCGTCCAGCGCCGGCAGAGTTGGACGGCGTCGAAGCGGGTCGCCGACAGCAGATCGACGAGCTGGGCACCCAGGTTCTCGAACGACTGCCGCGCCCACCGGCGCCTCTGCTCCTCCGGGGCCTCGGGGAAGGCCAGCGCGAGGTTGGCGAGGGCGCGCCGGCGGCGGGACCCCGCCAAGCGGTGCGTCAGCCGTCCCAATCCGCGACCCATGGCCCGGGCCGTGGCGTGTCCGGGCAGCCGGGCTCCGGCGGCCAGGGCCTTGAAGAAGGCGTGCTCGACCGCGTGGAGAACGGGTGCGTCCTTCAAGAGGCGCACCTCATCGGGACTCGATCTCGCGCAGTCGTTCGTCGAGCCAGCTCCAGAAGGCCTCCTCCGGCCGCGCACGGATCGGCAGCTCCGCCAGGGGCACGTCGAGGTGCCCGAAGAGCTTGACGCGGTCCTTCGACGTGGTGAGCAGGACGTCCGCACCGCTCGCCTTGAAGGTGTCGGCGATCTCGCGCAGGACCTCCGGCGTGTACTCGTGGTGATCGCGGAAGCGCAGCGCGCCGCGCACCTGGAAGCCTTGACGGCGCGCCATCTCCTCGAAGCGTTCCGGGCGGGCGATCCCGGAGACCAGGAAGACCGCCACGGAGTGGGGAAGCTCTCGCCCGTCCACGCTCCGTGCCGCTCGGACCTCCGTCCCCGACCCGAAGACCGGGCCCCGGAACCCCCGCTCGCCGAGGCCGTCGGCGAGCCGCGCCACGGCTGCCGGACCGGGCGAGTCGGTGAGCAGGGCCGTGTCGGCGTAGCGAGCGGCCGCGAGAGGCTCGCGGAGGCGGCCGGAGGGCGGCAGGCGGTCGCCGCCCCAGGGATCGGCCGCGGGGAAGGCCAGCAGGTCGAGATCGCGTGCCAGGCGTAGGTGGGAGAAGCCGTCGTCCAACAGGAACAGATCGGGCTCCGGCGTCACTCGCTCGAGAGCCTGGCGACCGGCGGCGGCGCGGTCGGGGCCGACGACGACCGAGACGCCCGGGAGGCTGCCGGCGAGGAGCACCGGCTCGTCGCCGGCTACCGCCGGTCCGAGGAGCGGACCGTCGCCCTGGCTCACGACGCGCACCTCCGCGTCCCGCCGGCCGTAGCCTCGCGAGAGAACGCAAACCCGCCGCCCCCCATCCCGGAGGTGGGCCGCCAGGGCTGCCACCAGCGGAGTCTTGCCGGCGCCGCCCCAGACCAGATTGCCGACGCTCACCACCGTTCGAGGCAGGCGGTCCGCGCGCCGCGTCAGCCGCCTGCGGCGCAGCTTCAGGACGCCTCCGTAGAGGAGCTGCCACAGGGACCGGGAGGGCGAGCCGAGATCAGGCAGCATCCCGTGCGACCTCCGCCAGGATCGGGGCGAGGAATTCCAGCGTCCGCTCGACGGCGCCGCGATTCGCCGAGACCAGCTGCGAGGCCCGGTCGCTCTGTCGGGTCGCCTCGTCGGGTGCGTCCAGCCAGCGTTGCCACGCCTCACCGAGGGCGGCGGCGTCGTCGACGCGGATCCAGGCGTTCTCCAGATCGAAGCGCTCCGCGACGTCGGCGAAGTTCTGCATGTTGGGTCCCACTGCCAGCGGGGTCCCCTGGGCCGCCGGCTCGATCGGGTTGTGTCCGCCGGTCGCGACCAGGGTGCCGCCGACGAAGGCCGCGTCGGCGAGGGCGTAGAGTCCGGCCAGCTCGCCCAGCGTGTCGAGGAGCAGCACCTGCGGCGGATCTCCCGACGCGTCCTCGGTGGAGCGGCGCACGACGTGCACGCCGCCTTCGCGCAGGAGGCGTTCGACGGCATCCCAGCGCTCCGGATGGCGCGGTGCCAGCACCAGCAGTGCGCGATCCGCGCCGACCGCGCGGAACGCCTCGAGGACCTGCTCCTCCTCTTCCGGCATCGTCGATCCGGCGACGAGGACGGCCCGCCCGGCCGCCAACCGGCGGATCCGCTCGGAGAGTCCCGGGTCGGGAGCGGGGACTTCGGCGTCGAACTTCAGGTTGCCGGTCACGGCGAGGCGCTCTGAACCGACCCCGAGGGAAGTGAGCCGGTCGCGATCTCGCTCGCTCTGTACCGCGAAGCGCCGTACGGAGCCGAAGAACGGACCGACCCACGAGCGCAGTCGGCTCAGCCGCGCGAAGCTGCGGTCTCCGACCCGACCGTTGGCGACGCCCACGGCGATGCCCCGGCGGGCCATCTCGGCGAGCAGGAGGGGCCAGTAGTCCCCCTCCACCAGGACGCAGGCACGGGGCTCGAAACGGTCGAGGAAGCGGCGTACCGCGAAGCGCAGGTCGACCGGCAGATAGGCCACGACGGCGCGGCCGGCGAAGAGCCTGCGGGCCTCGGCCTGTCCGGTGGGGGTCACCGTGGTCACCAGCAGCGGCAGCGAGAGGTCGAGCCGGCGGGCGAGCGCCGCGGCGACGCGCACCTCACCCACCGACACCGCGTGCAGCCACAGCGCTCGCCGGACGACGTCCCCCCGGTGCCCTCCCAGCCGCCCCCGGAGGGTCGGAAGGTAGTGGCGAGCACGGCTGGCGAGGAGGAAGGGGGCCGCCACGAAAAGCCCTGTCGCGAGCAGGGCTTGATACAGGATCCACACCCGGGCGGCAGTATAATCGCTGCTCGTCCGCCTGGGCGGGCGGGGCCGGGCCCGCACCCGGGGGTGCCGCCGTCCCGGTCCGCGGTAGTCGCGGGCTAGACGCCCCGGCCGCCTCGACCGTAGGAACCCTCGAGAGAGTCTGCGCGTGCCCTTCCTCGTCCATTCGTCCCGAGTCCGCGGTCGCCGCCTGGCGGAGGCCTCGGATCGCGATCTGCTCGACGCCGTCGTCGAGGGCGCCGAAGACGCGTTCGACGAGCTGGTGGCCCGCAAGGCCGGGCAGCTCCTGCAACTGGTGTACCGGATGGTCGGAGACCGCGAGGAGGCCCGCGATCTCGTTCAGCTGGCCTTCGTCCGCGCCTGGGAGAACCGCGATCGCTACGACCGGCGTTGGAGCCCCAACACCTGGCTCTACCGCATCGCCACGAACCTCTCGATCGACTTCATGCGTTCGCGGGGCAGCCGCGCCCGGCTGGACGAGCCGGTGCGCCGTCATCTCTACGAAGTCGCCTCCTCGGGGCACCGTCACGAGCTCTCGCGCCTCGAGCACCACGAAGTCGAACGCATCCTGGGCACACTGCTCGACGATCTCTCGGAGCGTCAGCGCTCGGTCTTCGTGCTGCGTGAGATCGAAGGCCTCAGCTCCCGGGAGGTCGGCGAGATCCTCGGGTGCCGTGCTTCGACGGTCCGCAACCACCTCTTCGCGGCGCGCCGCGAGCTGCGCGCCCGTTTGCTCGAGCGTTATCCCGAGTACGCCCGCGCGTACTCGGAGGAGGAGGAGCGATGAGCGGTCCGTGCCGGTCGACCCAGGCGTGGAGGAGGTTGCTGGCGCATCGCTTCGAGCTCGACGGGACGGTACCCTCGGAGGTGGCGGAGGCGCTCGCGCATCTCGACGTTTGTCCCACCTGCCGAGCGCGGGCCGTGGCGGTGGATCCGCTGCTCGTCTTCCGGGGGGCGCGAGCCCTTCCGGAGCCGGCCGACGCGGCGGCCATGGTCGACGCAGTGCGAGCCGGCCGACGGTTGCGGAGTGTGGAGCGCCGCGCTTCGGCTCGACGCTCGGCCGGCGTCGCGGCCGCCCTGGTGGCGGGAGCCCTGCTCTTGGCGCCGACGGCCCTGTACCGGGCCTCCGAGGCGCCCGAGCCCGGCGCCCCCGAGATCTCGGTGGCGCCCGCCGCCGTTCCGTCGGACAGTCCCTTGATCGAGAACCTCGACCGGCCGGGCGCCCGCGTCTACCAGTGGGGATCGGAGGCGGTCTCCGTCGTCATGGTGGTCGACGAGTCGCTCGACGTGTAGGTGGCCCGCGCTTGCTCGACTCGGGCTCGGCGTTTCGGCTGCGGCCGCGATTGGGGGCGATCGTGCTGATCGTCGCCTGGTCGACGGTCGCCGGGGCGCAGACCGCGGATCCCTTCGCGGTGCATGCGGCGGAGCTCGAGTACCAGTCGGCGGTCGAGGCCATGGGCCTGGTCCACGCCCAGCTCTCGCCGGACGGCGTGGTCGAGCTACGAGGCGCCAACGGGCTCGTCGTGCGCGACCACCGCTCGAACATCGAGGCCATCAGGCGCCTGCTCGATGAGTTCGACCATCCATCGCGCCTTCTGGACCTCGAGCTCCAGGTGGTCCAGGCGAGCACCGCGGAAGAGAGCGCGACGCCGGGCGAGGCGCTGCCGGACGAGCTGTCACGCCGTCTGCGCGAGCTCCTGCGTTACGAGCACTTCACCGTGCTCGGGCACGCTCGGGTCAGCGTGCGCGAGCGCGAAGAGGTCAGCTACCGGCTGGGGCACGACTATCGGGTGGCGTTCCGCCTGGGGGCGATGCTGCACCACAACCTCAAGCTCTTCGGTTTCCAGGTGATTCGCCTGGCGGAGAACCCGGGCGAGCGCCAGCTCCTGCACACCGACCTGGCCCTGACCGAGAACAAGCCGATGGTGCTGGGTCTGGCTCCGTCGGAGTCGAGCGACCACGCGCTCATGGTGGTCCTGCAGGTCGGCACCGCGGAGGAGACGCCGTGAGCGTGCAGTTCGTCTGCAGGGTGGGCACGCCAGGCGGCAAGGTCCTCGAGAGCGTCTTCGAGGCCGAGGACGAGAAGAGCCTGCGCCGCGATCTCGAGACTCGTGGATACCACCTCTTCGAGCTCCGTCGCCGTGGGCGACTGCGCTCGCTCGGCCTCTCGGGGCTGGGCCGCGAGCGCAGCAGCGTGCCCCTGCAGGAGCTCATCCTGTTCAATCGCGAGCTGGCGGCCCTCCTGCGTTCCGGCCTACCTCTCGTCCAGGCCCTGGATCTGCTGGTCGTTCGCCAGAAGGGGGAGCTGGGAAAGCTGCTCGGGCAGATCCTCGAGCGCGTGCGCGGCGGCGAGTCGTTCTCACAGGTCGTGCTCTCCTACAGCGACGCGTTTCCCCCACTCTACGCGCCGACGCTCCAGGCGGGCGAACGCAGCGGTGAGCTCGAAAAGGTCCTGCGCCGCTTCATCCGCTATCAGCAGCTGGTGCGCGAGACGCGGCGCAAGATCGTCTCGTCCCTCATCTACCCGGCGGTCCTGATCGGGCTCTCCTTCGCGCTGATCGCGGTCATGACCATCTACGTTCTGCCCAAGTTCCAGGACTTCTTCTCGGGCCTCGACGCCGAGCTGCCCCTGCTGACGCGCATGATGATGCAGACATCGAGCTTCGTCCGCGACCGCGGTCTGCTCGTCGCTGCGTGCGTCGCCGCGTTGCTGATCGTCTTCTTCCAGTGGCGGCGCACGGTGCGCGGGCGCATCGCCTTCGACGGCCTGAAGTTGAAGCTGCCGGTCCTCGGCGGCGTGGTGGAGAGCCTGTCGATCTCGGAGTTCTCCCGCTCCCTGGGCACCCTGCTCGCCGGCGGCATTCCGATCGTGCCGGCGCTCGAGTCGGCGGTGGGTGCGGTCGGCAACGCATGGGTCCGTCATCGGCTGCAGTCGCTGCCCGGCGAGGTGCGCCAGGGACGTCCGTTGGCCGAGTGCCTGGAGGAGACGGGAGTCGCCTCCGACCTGGTCGTCAGCATGACGCGCGTCGGCGAGTCGACCGGAGCTCTCGACGCGATGCTCGAAGACGTCTCGACGTTCCTCGACGAACAGGTGGAGAGCCGGATGGAACGCCTGCTCTCCCTGCTCGAGCCCCTGATGCTCATCTTCATGGGGCTGCTCGTGACGCTGATCCTGTCCGCCGTGTACCTTCCCCTCTACAGCCTGCTCGGTCGGGTCAACGGCTGAGCGACCGGAGGAGCGCGTGACCATCGAAGACGAGAAGCTCCCGACGAAGACCCTCGAACCGGCGGCCCTGGCGGCCGCGGGGCTGACCGAGGTCAGCTCCGCGGAACAGGAGGCCTTCGCTCGGAAGCTGGCCGAGCGTCTGGGTCTCGACTACGTCGACATGTCGACGTTCCGCATCCAGAACGACCTCTTTCGCTCGATCCCGTTCGACCTGATGCTGCGCTACCAGTTCGTGCCCCAGGAGCAGCTCGACGGGCGTCTGGCGATCGTCATGGCCGAGCCGACCGACATCACGAAGCTGGACGAGCTGGAGCTCCTGCTCGGACAGCCCGTGGAGGTGCGCGTCGGCGCGCGGTCGGCCGTGGAAGAGCTGTTGCAGCACTCCGAGAGTGCCCAGAGGGTCCTCGACGAGGCAACGGAGGGCTTCCGTCTCCAGCTCATCGCGGAAGACGACGAGGGCGACGAAGTCCTCTCCATCGACCGCATCACGGCCGACACGAGCCCGATCATCAAGCTGGTCGACTCGACGATCTTCAACGCCATCCAGCGGCGGGCGAGCGACATCCACATCGAAACGCGCGAGAACGAGGTCGTCATCAAGTACCGCATCGACGGCGTCCTCTACCAGGCGATGGAGCCGATAGACAAGCGTCATCACCAGACGGTCATCAGCCGCATCAAGGTGATGGCCGAGCTCGACATCGCCGAGAAGCGCGTGCCGCAGGACGGCCGTTTCAAGCTCCGCTTCGAGGAGCGGACGATCGACTTCCGCGTTTCGATCATGCCGTCGGTCCACGGCGAGGATTGCGTGATCCGAATCCTCGACAAGGAATCGATGTCGAAGGAGTTCAAGAACCTCCGCTTGGAGATCCTGGGGTTCGACGGTGGCATCATGGCCAAGCTGCGCAAGTTCATCCGCGAGCCCTACGGCATGGTCCTGGTCACCGGTCCGACCGGCTCGGGAAAGACGACGACCCTGTACGCCTGCCTCTCCGAGATCCAGTCGTCGGAGGACAAGATCGTCACCATCGAGGACCCGGTCGAGTACCAGCTGCGGGGCATCACCCAGATCCCGGTCAACGAGAAGAAGGGCCTGACCTTCGCGCGCGGCCTGCGCTCGATCCTGCGCCACGATCCGGACAAGATCATGGTGGGAGAGATCCGCGACGAAGACACGGCGCAGATCGCCGTGCAGTCGGCGCTGACGGGCCACCTGGTGTTCACCACGGTGCACGCCAACAACGTGGTCGACGTGCTCGGGCGTTTCCTCAACATGAAGGTCGACCTCTACAACTTCGTCTCCGCCCTCAACTGCGTGCTGGCGCAGAGACTCGTGCGCCGCATCTGCCCGCACTGCAAGCGCCCCGTCGAGGTGGCTCCCGAGATGCTCGAGGAGAGCGGGCTCTCACCCGCGCTCTACGCGCAGAGGACCTTCTACGAAGGTGCCGGCTGCGTCGAGTGCAGCGGTACCGGCTTCCACGGCCGAACCGCCATCTCGGAGCTGCTCGATCTCTCCGACCGCATCCGGGAGATCATCCTCGAACGCCGGCCGGCGTCGGAGATCAAGAGGACGGCACACGAGGAGGGGATGCGCTTCCTTCGTGAATCCGCGTTGGAGAAGGTGTTCGAAGGAGTGACCACGCTTCGTGAGATCAACAAAGTCACCTTCGTGGAGTAGCCCGCTGCTGGCGCGGCTGCTCGGGGCGGAGCCGGTCGCGGCTCCTCCGGACGCGTTCTCGCTCGCACCGGACGCCTTGCGCTGGGCGCGCTTCCGGCGCCAGCCGAGCGGCTACGAGTTCGACGGCTTCGCCGAGGTCGGTCTCGCCGACGACCTCTTCCCGGGCGGCCCGCTGGGCGGTCCGGCGGCCGAGACGGCGCCGCTGCGCGCCGCGCTGGCCGAGCTCCTGGACGGAGTCGGCGGAGGGGTCGCCTCGGCGTCGCTGGTCCTGCCCGACGCCTGGCTCCGGGTGGCCTTCACCGAGTTCGAGGAGGAGCCGCGCGGACGGAAGGAGCGGCTTCAGGTCCTGTCGTGGAAGATGCAGCGTCTGGTGCCGGTGCGGGTCGACGATCTCAGGCTGCGGGCGGCCGAGGCGCCGACGCTCGGCGGCAACGGCGTGGCCCGCTACCTCGTTCTCTTCGCGCTCGAGGCGCTCCTGGCGCAGCTCGAGGGCCTCTTCGCGGAGGCCGGTGTCACGCTCGGTCGGATCGTGCCGGAGAGCCTGGCGGTCGCCGCGGCTCTCGAGGGTCCGTCCGAGGAGGAGGCCACGACCGGACTGGTGATGGTGTCTCCCGAGGGCTACAGCTTGACCTTCCTGCGCGCGGGTGAGCCCCTCCTGCACCGCTACCGGGCGCTGGCCGGAGCCGGTGCCGCCGACCGGCTCGTCCTCCGGGACCTGAGGATGACGCAGACCTTCCTCGAAGAGCGGGCCCCCGGGGCGGAGCCGTCACGGGTTCTCCTCCTGGCGCCGGAGGAGTCCGTCATGTCGTGGGTGCAGCGACTCGTCGAGGGACTGGGCCGGCCCGTGCACGCCCTGGGGCGCGAGCAGCTGCCCCTGCGCGGTCAGCTCCGGCACGGCGACCTCAGCGTGGTGGCGCCCCTGCTCGGCGCCGTCTGCCAGGAGGTCGCGTGAGCGCCCTGCCCAACCTCGCGGCTCGGCCGTTCGTCAACCGCCGGCCGTTGGTCCGCGTGGCACTCCTCGCCTGGATCCTGGGCGGGCTGCTCGCGGCCTTCGACGGGGTGGCCTATTGGCGCTACCTGACGGGCGAGGGGCGGCGCCAACAGCAGGCGATCGAGCTCGAGGCGAGCCGGACCGAGCAGCAGAAGCGCATCGACGAGGCCGTCGACGCCCTGGTCGCCAAAGACCTCGACTGGCAGGCGGACCAGGTCCGTTTCGTCAACCTCAAGATGGACGAGCAGGCTTTTTCCTGGAGCCGGCTCTTCGACCAGTTGGCCGAGGTGCTGCCCGACGGAGTCCGGCTCTCGCGGCTGAACCCGGGCGTCGGGCGGGTGGATGCCGAGCGGCTGGCCTCTCAGGGAGTCGGAGAGGTGGGCTCGCGGCGCGTGACCCTGACGATGAACGGCTCGGCCCGCGACAGCGAGGCGCTCTACGAATTCGTCGACGCCCTGTTCGCTCATCCCGCGTTTCAGAGCCCGGATCTCGCGCGCGAGACCGAACGCGGCGGTGAGGTCGAGTTCAGCCTGTCCGCGTACTATCTGCCCGCCGCCGTCCCGGCCGAGCCCACGGCCGAGCCCGAAGAGGAGGGCCGATGACCGACTGGTCGCTCTGGCGCCGTGAGCTGAAGCTCTGGCTTCCGCCGGTCCTCCTGCTGATCGTCGCCGCCGGTGCCTGGTTCTTCTACCGAGTGCGGCTGGCCGACGAGCTGGAGAGCGGTCGACGCAGCGTCGCGCGCCTCGAGGAGGAGGTCGCCGAGCTCAGTGCCGAGCGGGCGCGGCTCGAGGAAGTTGCGCAGAGGGCCCAACGGAATCAGGACCGACTCGTAGAGTTCTACGGCGAGCGACTGGGTACCCAGGGCGAGAGGTTCACGAGCATCTTGAGCGAAGTGAGGACACTGGCACGCCAGGCGGGGCTCGACCCTCACGCCTTCCAGTATCCCGATCAGCCGGTCGAGGAGCTCGGCTTGGTCCAACGCTCGATCGTCTTCGCCGTCGACGGCGGCTGGCAGGACCTGCGTCGATTCATCCGCCTGCTCGAGCAGTCGGAGAGCTTCTTGGTGCTCGAAGAGGTGTCGCTCTCGGGCCGGGCCCGGGGACAGGACCTGCGCATCGCGCTGACCCTCTCGACCCTGTTCGTCCAGGAGGGGATCGACCCGGCGCGCTTGGTGACCGACCGGGGCGTCGCTGAAGAGGCGGCGGCGGACGGTGCCCGGAGGTCCTCGTGAGCCGTGATCGTCAGAAGGTCCTTCTGATCGCCCTCCTGGTGGTCCTCGGGGGGCTGCTCTGGTACCGCCTCGGCGGCGGCTCACCCGGAAATGGGCGGGCGGCCGATGTCGAGCGCGCGCGCGAGGCCCTCTCGCCCGGTGAGGTGGTAGAGCTGCGCCTGGCGAGTCGCGACGGCGTCGAGGTGCCGATCAACGCCCCGAGTCGCAACCTCTTCTCCTACGTCGTGGCGCGTCGCCCCCCACCGCCGCCGCCACCGCCGCCGCCCCCTCGTGAGGACCGCGAGCAGAAGCCGCGCCGCCCCCAGCCGCCGGAGGTCGACCTGTCGTTCCTGGGCAGCTTCGGGCCGGAGGGTCGGCGCATTGCCGTATTCTTGGACGGTGAGGACGTCGTCAACGCCAAGGTCGGAGAGGTCCTCAAGGGCAAGTTCATCGTCGATGCGATCGGGTTCGAGTCGGTGGACGTGAAGTTCGTCGGGTTCCCGGATGCGCCGAGCCATCGGCTGCCGGCCGGTGGAAAACGAGCGGGGTGAGACGAGACATGGCAAGGCGCAACAGCGGTTGGAAGTGGTTCCTGGCGGCGGCCGTGCTGGCCGCCGGCTGCGCCGGCTACGGCAACTACCGAGCCGCCCAGATCTCCGAGCAGAAGGGAGAGTGGGACGAAGCCGTCCTCGACTATCTGGAGCTGGTCGACCAGTACCCAGGCAACATCGCCTACAAGGCCGGGCTCCTGCGCGCCAAGATCCGTGCCTCGCAAGAGCACTTCGACCGCGGCAAGGAGCTGCACTCGCTCGGCGTGCTGGAGGGGGCGGTTCGTGAGTACGTCCAGGCGGTGGAGCTCGACCCGGCCAATCAGTACGCTCAGGTGGAGCTGGCCAAGGCGCAGGAGGAGCTGCGCAAGGCACAGGGGACCCCCTCCGGACCGGAGTCCCTGGACGACCTGAAGAAGCGCGCCCGCAAGGAGCGTCCGCAACCTCCGGAGCTGAACCCTCGCTCGCCCGAGCCGATCTCGCTCTCCTTCCCCAAGGAGGTGCAGGTCACCGACATCTACCGGGCGCTGGGCAAGGCCTTCGGCATCAACATCCAGTTCGACCCGCAGCTGCGGCCTTCGCGCATGTCGGTGGAGCTGACCGACGTCACGGCCCAGGAGGCGCTGGAGATCGTCATGCAATCGGCGGGGCACTTCTACAAGGTGCTCTCCGAGGACACCATCATCATCGTCCAGGACACGCCCCAGAACCGGCGCCAGTACGAAGACCTGGTGATCCAGACCTTCTTCCTCTCCAACGCCGAGGTGAAGGACATGATGACGCTGCTGCGCAGCCTCATCGGCGCCAAGAACATCGCCTCCAACGATCAGCTCAACGCCATCGTGCTGAAGGACACCGCCGACACCGTCAAGGTGGCGGAGAGGATCATCGAGACCAACGACAAGTCCCGCGGTGAGGTGGTCGTCGATGTCGAGCTGCTGCAGATCGACACCACGAAGATGCGGGAGCTGGGTGTCTCGCTCTCCGACTATCAGGTGACCCAGAGCCTCGATCAGGACCCGCCCCTGCGGGTCTCCGACCTCGAGTTCATCAATCAGGGCAACTGGATCCTCAACCTGCCGTCGTTCATCTACGACTTCGTCAAGTCCTCGACCGAAGCCCAGCTCCTGGCGAGCCCGCAGGTGCGCATCTCGGACGGCGAGCAGGCCTCGGTGACGATCGGCGACCGGGTGCCGATTCCGGTGACCACCTTCAACACCGGCCAGACGGTGGGCGGCAACATCGTCCCCATCACGTCGTTCCAGTACCAGGACATCGGCATCCGTCTCGCGCTCGAGCCGCGCATGCACCACAACCGCGAGGTGACCCTCAACGTGGAGGTGGAGGTCGCCAGCCTGTCGGGCTTCGTCGAGGGCTCCGGCGGTCAGCAGCAGCCGATCATCGCCAGCCGCAACATCCAATCGACGATCCGGCTCAAGGACGGCGAGACGAACTTCCTGGCCGGCCTGATCCGCGACGAGAACTCGCTCAACGACAGCGGCTTCCCCGGACTCTCCGACATTCCGGTCCTCGGCCGCCTCTTCTCGAAGAAGGGCACCGACAAGCGGCGCACCGACCTCGTCCTGACTCTGACGCCGCACATCATCCGCACCGCCGACATCACCGAAGAGGACCTTCTGCCGATCTGGGTCGGTACCGAGAGCAATCTCTCCTTCCGGGGCGGCAGCCCGCGGGTCGAGTCGGAGGTCCAGGGTCCCTTCGACGAGGAGGACACGGAGGAGGAGCAGGAGCGCATCCGCGAGATGATCCGGCAGCGGATCCAGTCCCTGCCGCAGGGACTGCGCGAGGGCGTGGAAGGCGAGGGACAGGCCCCCGAGGCGCCGCCCGGTGTCGATCTCGCGCCGGCGGGAGCGCCGGAGGACACGTTCGGCCGCGAACGCGACGAGGACGAGGAGGACGAGCCGCCGACCCTTCGCCCGGTCGCGTACCACGGAAACGCCGGAGAGCCCGTGCCGGCCGTCTGGAGCGGCGAGGTGCCGATCCCCCGATTGGCCGAGAACGGGGGCGCGCAGAAGGCGCCTTCGGTCCGGCTCTCGCTGGTGCCTGCGCGTCCGGCGGTGGCGGTCGGTGACGATTTCGAGGTCGTGCTCGCGGTCGACAGCCCCGGTCCGGTTTCCCACCTGCCCTCGCACCTGCGCTTCGATCCCCACCTCGTGGAGGTCGTCTCGGTCTCTTCCGGGGGCTTCCTGGGAGGCGACGGCGAGGCCGCGGTGCTGTCGCAGCTCACACGCCCCGGCGACCTCGCCCTCGGTGCCAGCCGCTTCGGCGACCTCCCCGGAGTCCGCGGACGCGGCGTGGCCCTTCGCGTCGTCCTTCGCGCTCTGGCACCGGGCATCGCCCGCCTGCGTCTGACTCGCGCACGGGCCCTCGATCCGGCGCTCGAGCCCCTTGCGCTCTCGACCGGCGGCGCTCACGTGCGCATCGTCGAGGACACCTCCGAGCTCCCCGCGGGAGGAGACCAGGAGCCTGGCATGGACGTCGACCCCGAGAGGCCGCATCGCCCCGATCTCGACGACCCGCCAGGGCGCGGAAGGGCGAGTGTGGCGTGAGCTCGATCCGCCGCGCCGGCGGCGGCTACACGCTCGTCGAGCTGGTGGTCGTGGTCGCCATCCTCATCACGCTGACCGGGCTCGCGATGCCGCTGGCCAAGGTCGGCGTCCGTCGCGCCAAGGAGTCCGACCTGCGCGCCGCCCTGCGTGAGATGCGCAACGCGATCGACGAGTACAAGCGCTACAGCGATGCCGGCTTCATCCCGGTCGATCTGGGAACCGACGGGTACCCGCCCGACCTCGACGTGCTGGTCGAGGGCGTCGACCTCGTCGGGCAGATCGACACCCGGGTGCGCTTCCTGCGGCGAATCCCGGTCGACCCCATGACCGGCGAGGCCGAATGGGGCAAGCGCAGCTTCCAGGACGACTGGGACGCCCTGGCGTGGGGCGGCGAGAACGTCTTCGACGTGTACTCGCTCTCCCTCGCCGTCGGGCTCAACGACGTGCCGTACGGCGAATGGTGAGCGCGGTGAACCGGTCGACTCGGACGACGGGCTTCACCCTGATGGAGCTCATCATCGTCATCGCCATCATCGGGATCCTCGCCACCATCGCCCTGCCCGCGCTGAAGAACGCGCCGCGACGGGCCGCGGAAGCCGTGCTCAAGCACAACCTCTTCACCATGCGCGAGACGATCCAGGAGTACCAGAAGGACAAGGGGCACTACCCGACGGAGCTCAACGCCCTGGTCGAAGAGGGCTATCTGCGCGAGATCCCGCGGGACCCGATCACCAAGAGCCAGGAGACGTGGGTGCCCGTGCGCGAGGAGATCGACCCGGAGGCGCCGCCGCCGGAGACCTCTCTCGATGAGGACGGCGCTCCCGGCATCATCGACGTGCACTCCGGCTCGGAGGAGAGGTCCCTCGAGGGTGAGCCCTACGCCGAGTGGTGAGTCCGATGAGCCGGCTCGAGTCCCAGCACCAGCGCGGCTACAACCTGATCGTCCTCAGCGTCCTGGTGATGGTCTTGATCGCGGTGCTGGCCATGGCCCTCCCGTCGATCAAGGTGCAGGACCAAAGAGAGCGCGAGGACGAGGCGATCTTCCGCGGGCTCCAATACGCGGAGGCGATCAGGGTCTTTCAGCAGCGCCAGGGCCGCCTCCCCAACAGCCTGGACGAGCTGTTGCGCACCGAGCCACGCTCCATCCGCCAGCTGTGGACCGATCCGCTGACGGACGACGGCGAGTGGGGCCTGGTCCGCGGTTCGGCCCAGGTGCAGCCGGGCGGCGACGACGAAGGGGACGACGAGGGCGACGAGGAGCAACCGCCGGGGCGGAGCACGGAGAGCCGTTTCGGCGGCTCGGGGCTCGGCCAGCGCGACGATGCCGAGACGCTGGGGCCGATCTCGGGTGTCTTCACCCGTGCGGAGGGCGTCCCGATCAAGTCGTTCTTCGGGTCCGAAACCTACAAGGAGTGGATCTTCACCCCCCAGTTCCTCCCCACGCCGGTGGTGAGCCCCGACGGCAACTACGTCACCCGCCCGACGGCGGAGTGGGTCGGACGGGCCTTCAGGGACGGGCTGGTCGCACCCGGCGTGCAGGGCCTGCCCGGTGGCCAGGAGCTCGGCGGGGGCTCGGCCCCGAAGTCCCGAGGCCTCGACCTGAGCGGGGACGACGATGAGGGAGACGACGGCTGACGTGGGCGAGCGTCTGCGTCTGCGCGTCCGCCGGTTGCCGCACGGCGACGGCCTGCCCCTGCCGGAGAGGGCCTCGGCGGGGAGCGCGGGCCTCGACTTGCGAGCGGCGATCGACGGTGACGTGCGCCTCGATCCCGGCACCATCGTCCTGGTGCCGACCGGTTTCGCGGTGGAGATCCCCGCCGGCTGGGAGGGGCAGGTCCGACCGCGAAGCGGCCTCGCGATCCGCCACGGGGTGACCCTGGCCAACCCACCGGGCACGATCGACAGCGACTACCGTGGCGAGCTCCAGGTCGGCCTCGTGCACCTAGGCGGCGAGCCCTACACCATCCGCCGGGGTGACCGGATCGCGCAGCTCTTGCTCGCCCCCGTGCCGGAGGTCGAAGTCGTCGAGAGCGACGAGCTCAGCGACAGCGCCCGCGGCGAAGGCGGCTTCGGCTCGACCGGGAAGCGCTAGCTCAGGGGCGTCCGTCGAGAGCACGCAGGAGCTCGCGCAGGATGTCCTTCATCTCGAGGACGTACTCGGCGATCTCGGAGCAGTGCTTGTCGACCTGGTCGGCGGTCGGCGTCGAGAAGCCGCCGCCGCGGCCACGTAGCTTGTAGCCGAGCCGCTCGTCGAGCAGCTCGAGGCGGGTGAGCATCTCGCCCAGGGGGGTCTCCGGCATGACGGAGAGGATAGCAGTGCTCCGGTGGTGGTTCTCAGCGCAGCGCTTCGAAGGCCGCGAGAGGCGGTGTCGCCTCGGCGACGGACCGTTCCAGCAGGTCCAGGGCCGCGCCCACGACGCGGCCGGGAGCGATCTTGATCGAGCCCAGGTGCGGGGCGTCGGCGACGACCAGGGCCGAGCCGCCGGCTCGGGAGGCGAGATCGCGGGTCTCTTCGGGCAGAACCCCGTCGTCGAGGGCTCCGCTGACGAAGAGACTCGGGCGCGGAGGGAGGGCCGCTGCGTGGCGTCTCAGGTCGAGGTAGCGCCAGGCGGACGGCAGGAGGAGACGGAAGACGACGTAGAAAGGCCGGCCCCACGGCGACGTACGCCACGACCACTCCAGCAGGTGCGGCGAGACGTCCTCGAAGACGGCCGCTGCGACGCCGGGGAGTCGGCCGATCGCCGGGACGGCCCAGTAACCGCCCGAGCTCACTCCCCAGACCGCCAGGGGCCGGTCGGGCGCGCGGTGCAGCAGGGTGCGCAGCACCGCCTCCACGTCGCGATCGAGAAAGCCGGCGACCGGGCCGGCGCCGCCGAAGCCGGGCATGTCGACCGTGATCGCTTCGAAGCCGGCCGCACGCAGAGCCTCGATCCTGCCGTGCCGGTGGAAGTACGCTCGTCCCCAGGCCGTCCAGGGATGGAGCAGGACGACGGTGCCGCGGGCTCGCGGCCCGCCGGCCGGAAAGCGGGTCGCCGTGAGGATACCGCCGCCGCGGGGCCGGTTGAACGTGATCTCCTCGAAGGGAGACAGGGTCGAGGGGGGCGCGGACCGCGGTCGCTCGCCGAGGCGCGGGGCGAGCCCGTGGAAGAGGCGGCGGCCGACCGCTTCCTGCCACGCCGGTGGTGGCGGAGGGACGCTCATGACGCCGCGAAGCAGGCGTGGAACCCGAGGTGGACCGGCCGGCGCAGGCGCAGCCGAGCCACGGGACCGCCCGCCACGTCGTGTGCGTCGAAGAGCAGGAAGGAGCCGGACGGTCCGACCGTGTCGAGCTCCTGGCAGAGGATCGCCCCGCCGCGCTCGGAGCCGGGATCGGGAATGAAGACCGGCTCGCCGCCGAGGTAGCGCCCCCGGGGAGGGCGATAGACGTCGTCGACGCCGGTGTTCCAGGACAGGTGCGCGAGCTCGTCGAAGAACTTGCGCCCCGGCTCCTCGCTGGCGGCGATTCCCAGGACCCAGAACTCGTCGTACTCCGTCGCCGCACGCCGCGGGTCGATTCCGGGGAAGTCGCACATTCTCCTGTATGGATGCTCCCGGCGTTCGAGCAGCCGACCCGAGGAGACGTCGACGAGATAGCGCACGGGCTGCGCCGTGCGAGCGTCGGGGAAGAGGTCGGGCACCATGTACTGGTCGTAGACCGGCCGGTCGAGCTCGAGCACGTCGACCGCCAGCCCCTCCCCGGTCTCGAAGCACTCGATCAGGTGCAGGCAGTAGGCCGAGCCGATCGGCACCCGGCAGACCTCCTCGCCGGTCTCGCGGTCGGCGACGAGCAGCAGGCTCGCGACCTCCGGCCGCCAGGAGAGGGCCTCGAGCAGGCTGGCGCCGCCGTCGACGAGGGACTCGGGGTCGAGCACGTACGGATTCACGTAGAAGACCGCATGGCGTGCCGACAGGCCGAAGTCGTGGATCGAAACCGGCAGGTCGAGGCCGAGGCGCCGGCGATAGAGGAGCTCGCCCGAACCCGAGAAGCGGTACAGATTCAGGCAGGGCCGCTGGGACGAGAAGGAGATGCCGAAGTTGAACATCTCGCCGCTGCGGTAGTCGAAGGCCGGATGTGCGGCGAACGGTGAGACCTCGTTGAGCTGCTTGCCGAAGTCGTGCACGCCCTCGGTCGTGAGGGTTCGTGGATCGACCCGCCACGGGAGCCCCTGCTCGCCGAAGGCCAGGACGGTCCCCGCGAAGGGGTAGATGCTGACGTTGCCGGGCGACTCGAGCGACAGACCCCGCCGCAGACGGTCACCGTCGAACGCGGTGCCGAAGGCGCGGAAGAGGTGTCGCCCGGCCTCCTCCTCCGCGACCAGCTTGTGGGTCCGCACGTAGCGGGCCGAGAACTCGACGCCACCCTCCTCGAAATGGAGCGCGCAGATCATGCCGTCGCCGTCGAGCCAGTGTCGCGCCCGCGTCCCGCCGCGCTCGAACCTCGCCGGACCGTTGAGGTAGTAGCTGCCGCGGACGAACGGTGGAACGGCTCCCTCGATCTCCTCGATCGTGTAGGAGGCCTCCTCCGGCGGCCGGTCGAAAGCGGTTTCGAGACCCGGAGCGTGATCTCGCGCGACGGTGGCGGCCGGGGAGGTGGAAGGGCTCATGTCTCGGGCTCCTCAGGCGGAGGTGGCGATCGGGCCGGTGGCCCGCGGCGCGTCGGTGACACCGGCCGCGACGAGGGGTTCGAGGACCTCCGGGTCGAAAGACCACGGGTACTCGCGCCACGGTCCCGCGGCCGCGGCGGCCCGTCGCAGTCCTTCCGGGTCGAACGACAGATCGGCGAGGTCGAACGCCTCGACGAACCCGGCGTGCCGCACGAGGGATACGTCGTCGAGAACCCTCGAGCCGACCCACGCCGCGAAGAATCGGGCCAGCTCCTCGAGATGGCCCAGCTGCTCGGCGAGGATGCTCTTTGCCTCCGCCATCGACGGATCGACGGCGTAGAAGGTCTCGCGTGCCCGGTACAGGGCGGCGATCGCGGTCATCTCGAACAGAACCGGCTCCTCGGCTGCGAGGACCGGTCGGGACTTCTTCCACTGGAAGTAGCCGGAGAGCAGGCGCTGGACGCCGCCGTTGATCGGGCCGAGGCGGGCGAAGCGGCGAAGCCAGGCGGTCTGGAACCGGGCCTCCGTCAGCAGGTCGTTGGTGAAGGGGAAGACGTAGAAGGCGAAGTAGATCGCCAGCTCCCAGACGTACTTCAGGGTGAAGGTCTCCTGGTCCCCGAGGGCGTCGTAGCTGACGGCGTACGAAGGCTCGTAGGCGGCGTAGACCGACCGCATGAGCTGTTCGTAGAGGGGGCACTTCCCCGCCAGGCTCGCGCGATCGTCGGTCTCCACGGCATCGACGATGAGCGTGTTGTAGATCGAGATCAGGTCGCTACCCGGGCTGTAGAGGGGATCGGTGAATCGACCCGCCTCTCCGGCCAGGGCCCAGCGGGCGGGGCTGATCGTACGGGCGCAGTCGTAGGAGAAGTCGCGGTAGCCGGCGAAGTCGAGCACCTGTCGCTCGGGAAGATCGCGGGCGAAGATCGGAAAGCGCTCGCAGACCCAACGGGTCGCCTTTTCGACCGAGAAGACGTCGTCGTGCGCGACCACGCGGTGGTCGTAGACCAGGCCCAGGCTCGTCTTGCCCTGGAGCGGAATGACCCAGAACCAGCCGCCCTCGAAGCAGAAGTGGTTGGTGGCCAGCCAGCTGGGCAGGTGACCGCTGCGGCGGCGGCCGTGATGGAGGCGGGCTTCACGCCGGGACAGGTCGGTCAGCTTCTCGATGTCGACCAGTCCGTCCACCCACCAGAAGAAGGCGCCGTGGTGGATCGAGTTGGGGCGCTTCATGTCGAGACGCTTGGCGAGGTAGCGACCCCGGCCCGAGGTATCGACGACCCAGTCGGCGGAGAGCTCCTCCCGGCCGGCTCCTGAGCGGAAAGCGATCGCGTGGGGACCGTCGTCGGAGAGCGCGACCTCGAGCTCCGACACCGACGGCACGAAGTGGAAGCGGTCGCTCTCGAGGTTGCGCCGCAGGAGCTCGCGCTCGAGCTCGTTGCGGTCCAGTTGGTAGCTGGCGATGTTCGAGAGCTCGCGGATGTAGCTGGCCGAGTAGTCCTGGAACCGGCCGGCATCGAGCCCGGGAGTCGGCCAGTAGAAGCGCAGGTTGTACTTCATGTAGTGACGCCGCTGCAGGTACTCCTCCAGATCCAGGATCTTGGACAGGTAGTAGCCCGCCACCTGGACCGTCGACTCTCCGACCTTCTGCCGCTCGGAAGGGACCTCGGGACGGCGCTCGAGCAGCAGAACCCTCTTGTCCGTGTCGAGCAGGAGGTGGCGTGCCAGGGAGAGTCCGGCGAGGCCCGCACCCACGAGAACGACGTCGTACCGCTGCGAGGAGGTCATCGGCGTGAGGGCTAGGAGCCTACCTCCAAGACGAGCGCCGCGGACTGCCCGTCGAGGCCGTGCCCGCTGACCAGCGCCAGGCGTCCGGCGATCGTGCGACTCTCACCCCGAACGTCCAGGGGCGGAAGCGTGGGGTCGAGCGCTTGAAGACCGGCTACGCCCGGGAGGCGCCGACAGCGCAGGGCCGTCAGCAGGAGCGCGCACTGGAGGGCACCGGCTGCGCCCGGAGCCTCACCGAGAGCCGCCTTCGAGGTCGTCGCCGGCAGCTGCGCCAGCTTGCCGTCGAGCGCTCGCTCCAGGCCTCGAGCCTCGGCCGCGTCACCGCGGATCGCACCGTTGGCGGAGAGGGCCAGGGCGTCGAGATCGCTGCCACCGATCGCCGCGGAGCGGAGGGCCTCGCCGACCGCGGCGGCGACGGCCTCGATCGCGCTCTCCTCGTCGCGGCCGTCCGCCGGGTCGAGACCGGCGCCGTGACCGCGGATCTCGGCCAGCGCGACGGCGCCGCGCCGGGCTGCGGCCGCCTCCTCCTCCAACACCAGGAAAGCGGCACCCTCGGCGAGGGCGAAGCCCGTGCGGCCGCTCTCCAAGGGGCGCGGGCGGGCGTCGGCGTCCGGCTCGGCGCCGCAGAGAAGGCCGGCACGGCGGAAAGCGAGGAGGGTCTCGGCACAGAGCTCTTCGACTCCACCGGCCAGGAGAGCGTCACAACGGCCGGCGCGGACCAGGTCGGCGCCGAAGGCCAGGGCCTGCAGTCCCGACAGGCTTCCGGCGGAGACCGTGGCGTTGACGCCCCGCAGACCGTGCCAGATGGCCGTTTGACCGGCGGCCGCGTTGATCACCGTGTTGGCGAAATCCATCGGTTTGGCGTACGCGGGGCCGTCGACGACGGCCCGGCGGTCGAACTGGGTGATCGTGTGGACGCTTCCGAACATGGTGCCGAGGACCAGCCCGATCCCGTCGCGGCCCGGATCGCCGGCGGCCCAGCCGGCGTCGGCCAGAGCGAGCGCCGCGGCCGAGGCGGCGAGCTGAGAGGAGCGGTCGAGCGGTCGGAGGTTGCCGTCGCCGAGGTAGCGGCGCCAGTCGGGATCGGCGAGGTGACCGATCGGCAGGCCCGCGGGCCCGAGGCCCGCTGCGTCTGCGTCACGGAGGCCGAGACGGCCGGCGCAGAGCGCGTCGTGCACCTCCTGCGCGCTGTCACCGAGCGGCGACAGGAGGCCGATCCCGGTGACGACGACCTGTCGGGGCGCCGCGCTCAAGGAACCCTCCGGAAGACGACGGACGCGTTGTAGCCGCCGAACGCGTAGGAGTTGTTCATCGCCGCCGAGACCGGAATCTCCCGCGCTTCGTTGGGCACGCAGTCGAGGGGGCACTCGGGATCGGGTTCTTCGAAGTGGATGGTCGGCGGGATGCGGCCGTCGGAGACCGCGAGCGCGCACACCGCCGCTTCGATCGCCGAGGCGGCTCCCATGGTGTGGCCGATCATCGACTTGATCGAGCTGATCGGCACCGAAGAGGCCGCCGCTCCGAAGGTGCGGCGGACCGCGATCGCCTCGAGCCGGTCGTTGGTGGGCGTGCCCGTGCCGTGGGCGCTCACGTAGGACACCTCGGAGGCCGCGAGACCGCTCTGCTCGAGCGCCTCTTCCATGGCGCGCGCCGCTCCGACACCCTCGGGGTGGGCGGCGGTCATGTGGTGGGCGTCGCAGGAGAGACCGTAGCCGGCGACCTCCGCGTAGGCGTGGGCGCCGCGCCGCCTCGCCCGCTCCAGAGTCTCCAGGACCACCACTCCGGCCCCCTCGGCGGGGATCATCCCCTTCCTCCCACGATCGAAGGGCTGACAACGCTCCGGCGCCACCGCGCCCAGCCGGTTGAAGCCGGCGTAGGTGATGCGAGAGAAGCAGTCCGCGCCACCCGCCAACATCACGTCGGCGCGCCCCGAGCGCAGGGTGTCGAACGCCCACGCCACCGCGTAGTTGCCGGCGGCACAGGCGGCCGGGATCATCAGGTTGGGTCCGAGAAAGCCGATCTCGGCCGCCACGTGGCGCGGGATCAGGTGGCAGGGGTAGCGGTCGAGGAAGCCGGAGCCGGCTGCGTCTTCGCCCTCGGCCATCAGCTCGTCGTTGAAGCGCTCGATCTCTCGCGCTTCGCCGGAGGTCGTGCCCCTGGCCACCCCCCCACGCCACGGCTCCACGGGGTCGGCGGCGAGACCCGCGTCCTCCAGGGCGAGGCGCGCGGCGGCCGCGGCCAGCTGCGAGGCGCGACCGGCGCTTCCCGGCTCGAGGCGCCGCAGGTAGCGGGCCGGATCGAAGTCGGGCACCTCGCCGCCGCGATCGACGCCGTAGGGAGCGGCGTCGAAGGAACGCACCGGGCCGGTGCCGCATTCACCGGCCAGCAGCCGGTCCCAGATCTCGCGGCTGCCGCAGCCCAGAGGGGTCACGAGGCCGAAGCCCGTGACCACCACCCGCCGCTCCACTCAGGCCACCTGGCTCTCGCCGTCTCGCTCGGCGAGGCACTTCTCGATCAGGGCCACCGTGTCGGGCACCGACCGCAGCTGTGCGAGGCGCTGATCGCCGACGCCGAGCTTGAACTCGTAGTCGATGTCGACGCCCATCTCCAGCATCGCCAGCGAATCGAGACCGAGGTCCTCGATGAAGTGTGCCTCGTCTCCGATCCCGGCGGCGTCGACACCGGCGACGTCGGCGATGATCTCCTTGACTCGAACGCGAATCTCTTCCGTGGTCATCCCATCCTCCCAATCGTCAGGTTGCAGGCCCGCTCCGGGGGGCACGCCGAAGCACCATGCGAACACCTTCAGCAGGCGTCGCGGAGCCGAGGACGTTACAGCATCGTGCCGGGGGCGGGAACGCGGTCAAACCTCGGCCGAGGGGCAGAGATCGACGAGGACACAGGAGGGGCAGTCGGGCCTGCGGGCCTTGCAGACGGCTCGACCGTGGAGGATCAACAGGTGCGA
>JAWKHP010000030.1:0-35706 GCA_041394745.1 Thermoanaerobaculia bacterium
CCCCACCCGCGCCTCGGCCGCCGCGTGCATCCGCTCCGGCTCGTAGTCGTAGAGCAGGGAGCGCACGGTCAGCTGCGGCGCCACCTCGACGCCCTCCTCGTACGACCACATGTCGATCGTCTCCCACGGGCAGTAGCGGGCGCAGAGCTGGCAACCGATGCAACGCTCGAGGTCCACCTCGACCAGCTTGTGCAGCTCGGCGTGGACCGGGCCCGGGACGATCTCGATGCAGTCGACCGGACAGAACGAGATGCAGGCCTCGCAGCCGGTGCAGCCGATCTGCTCGATCACCGCCGTCTGCTTGGGCGGACGCGGCCGCGGCGGCTTGTCGATCTCGATCTTCTTCGAGTAGGGGAACTCGTCCATGACGGCTGGGCTCCTCGGGGTCGAAAGGGCGTGGCGCGACTCTAGCAGACGGTCCCGCGCGCGGGAGGCGCGTGGCAGAATGCCGCCGTGCCCGTCGAACGCATCCTCCGCTTCATCGCCGATCCCGCGACGGAGCCGTTCGACGACCTCGTGCGGGCGGCCTTCGCCTTCCAGCTCGAGCGCCTGGAGCCGCTGCGCGCCCTCGCGGAGCGGCGGGGAGTGAGCGCGCAGTCGCCGACCGGCTGGAGGCAGGTGCCGCTGGTGCCGGCGACCGCCTTCGCGAGCCTCGAGCTCGCCACGGCTCCCGCGGTCGAGGTCTTCCGGTCGAGCGGCACCACCTCCGGACCGCGCAGCGTCCACCACCACCCCTACCCCGAGCTCTACCGGGCGGTGATCGACGCCACCTTCCCCGACGCCCTCTTCGAGGGACCGATCCGACCCGCGATGCTCTCCCTCGTCCCCGACCGCGAGCAGGCTCCCGATTCGAGCCTCTCCTTCATGATCGATCACGTCCTCGAGCGCTGGGGGGACGACACGGCGGTCACGGCCGCCGGCCCGCGCGGGGTCTCGGCCGCGCAGGTCCGGGGTTTCCTGGCGGCGCGTCAGCGCGACCGCCGGCCGGTGCTCGTGCTGGCCACCTCCTTCGCCCTCGTCCACATGCTGGAGGGTCTCGAACGCCTCGGCCTCCGGTTCCGCCTCCCCCCGGGCAGCCGGCTCTTCGAAACGGGTGGCACCAAGGGAAAGAGCCGCGAGGTGGAGCGCAAGGAGCTGCTGACGAGCCTGGCGGAGCGGCTCGACCTCGGCGCCGCGCAGGTCGTGCGGGAGTACGGGATGACCGAGCTCACCAGCCACTTCTACGCCGCCGAGGAGGGAGTCTTCCGGCCGCCGCCCTGGGTGCGCTTCCACGTGCTCGATCCGGCCACGCTCGAGGAGCTGCCCGCGGGCGAGACGGGGCTGCTGGCGATCTTCGACCTGGCGAACGTGGGGTCGGCGCTTCACGTGCTCACCGAGGACCTGGCGGTCACCGACGGCGACGGCTTCCGACTGCGCGGCCGTGCCGCGGGAGCGCAGCTGCGCGGCTGCTCGCTCGCCGCCGAAGAGCTCGCGGGAGCCTGACGCCACGTGGCCCCGCTGATCCACGACGCGGCGGTGCCCGACGCGCTGCCCCGTCCCGCGGTCCGCTCCCAGGAGCGCAACGGCGTCTTCTACACCGCCGCGACGTGGACCCCGGCCGCACTGGGCGGGCTGGCCGAGCGACTGACACACGGCGCCGCGACCCTCGCCGAGCTGCCGACGGGGCGCCTGCGGGAGGCCTGGAGCCGTGCGCTCTCCACCTTCCTCGATCCCGCCTCGCGAGCGCGCCGCGCCCTCGAGACCTCGCTGCCCCGCCTCTCGGGCCTCAGCCCGGCGGGTACCGACGCGGCCCTGCGCACGGTCGTCGGCGGCGCCGTGGGAGGGGCCGCCGACGCCGTCTTCGAAACCGCCCGCGAGCGTCGGGGCGGCGGGCTGGTGACCATCGTCCTCGCCTCGAACCTGCCCGCCCTGGCGGTCCAGCCCCTGCTGCCGGCCCTGGCGCTCGGGCGTCCCGCCCTGGTGAAGTCGGCCGGCGCCGAGCCGCTCTTTGCTCCGGCCCTCGTCCGCGCCCTCGTGGAGGAGGAGCCTCGGCTGGCCGATGCCCTGGCGGCGGTGACCTGGACGGGCGGTGACCGGGCCCTCGAGGAGCCGGTCCTGGCGCGCTCGGAAACCCTGATCGCCTACGGCGACGAGGCCGCCCTCGACGACCTGGGACGGCGGTTCGCCGGGCGCCTCGTCGGCTACGGGCCGAGGATCAGCGTCGCGGCCCTGGGAGCCGACGCGCCCCGGCCAGGTCGCCGCCGGGCTGGCGCGCGACGTCGCCCTCTTCGATCAGCGTGGCTGCCTGTCGCCGCACGCGGTCTACACCGCCGGTGACGCCGACGAGCTGGCCGCGGCGCTGGCCGCCGCGCTCGCCGCCGTAGCCGAGATCCTGCCTCCCGGGCCCGCCTCCCCCGAGGCCCTCGCCTCCGTCCAGCAGCTGCGCGCGGAGGCCGACCTGCGCGGCCTCCTCCGGCCCGACCTGGCGGTGGAGGCGGGCACCGTCGTCGTCGACCCCGACACCACCCTGCGGCCGAGCCCCGGCGTGCGCACGATCCGCGTGCACTCGATCCCGGAGCCCGAGGCGACCCTTCTCGCGCTCGAGCCGTGGCGCGGCCGCCTCCAGGGAGCCGCCCTGGCGGGCGAGGCCTGGCGGTTGGCGGACCCCCTGCGCGAGCTCGGCATCACCCGCTGCGCCGCCCCCGGCTCGCTCCAGGCCCCCGACGCCTCCTGGCACAACGGCGGGGCGCACCCCATCGAGCTCCTGACCGCACCCGACACGCACTCGAGCTGAGGCCCCTCCCTCCGGTCGGGGCGACATTGGGAGTTCCTGTGCTCGGGGCGACCGGTGGGGGCGGGCGTCGTAGGATGGGGCGGATGAGCGAGTTGCTCGAAGTGTTCGACGATCTGCTGGCGAACGTGCCGGGGGTGCAGGGGGTGTGGATCGAGCGCTGGGACCCGCCGGACGGGGGGCCGTCGAGCGCCGATCTCGAGGCGGGCTTCGAGCGGCTGCGCGACGCCTTCGAGGAGCGTGTCGCCGAGGTCACCGACGCCTGGGGCGCGCCGAGCTACCGCGGCACCGCCGAGCACGGCGACTTCCCGGCCTGGTCCGAAGCGCTCCTGCTGGCCACCTGGGACCACGGCGAGGCCGTCGCCTTCCTGGCGCTGCGCCACGACGACGACTCGCTGCCGATGTTCCTGGAGGCCGGCGCCCTCTCCCGCGACGAGATCGCCACCTTGGCGGTGGCGAAGCCCTAGGCCCCGTCGAGGACGTTCTTGATCGCCAGCTCGGGGATCTTCCACTCCCCGCCGGAGATCCGCGCGACCTCGCGGTCGCCGATCAAGACGACACCGGTGGGCACGCCGTCGATGTCCCAGCGCTTGGCCTCCGGGTCGTCGCCGATCCCGCGCGGCAGGCCGTAGAACTCCAGGGCGATCTTCGACCCGCGCAACGCCTCGGCGACCTTGAGGATCCGCGGCATGACCATCTGGCAGTGCGGGCACCAGGAGCCGAAGAAGACGCGGACGGTCACGGGGCGATCCTCGGCCTGGAGCTCGCGCAGGATCGGCTCGGAGGCGGTGTAGTCCTCCGCGCCGCGCCGGTACTCGAGGCTGTAGTCGAGCAGGTCCTGGATGCCGGCGTCGCCGATCCAGGGCGGCTTGACCATCAGGCCGGCCGGGTGGCCGTCGAGGTCGAAGGTGACCCCGTCCATCTCGACCGTGAACGCCCCCTCCGAGGCGGCGACGGCGTTGGGCAGCAGGTTCACCGTGCCGTCGGCCTGCCGCGCCACCTTGAGCAGGCTCACCGCCTTGACGTCGCCGGCGCGCGGCTCGACGAGCAGGGGCGACTCGATCGAGTCGGAGACGATGAGGAACGCCGCGCCCTGACCTTGCACGAAGACCTCGGCCCCGGGGTCCGTCGAGCCGTCGAGCTCGAAGACGTACTCGCTGGTGGGCCGGAAGCCGTCCTGTGCCGACACAGCGGCGACGGCCGTCAACGGAAGGAGGAGGGCGAGAGCGAGGATCCTGCGCATCGTTTCGGTCATGGTCGTCTCCGCCGCAGAGTGTCCCACAGCCGGCGTCCCCCGGCCAGCCCTCGCCCAGTGCCCGGCGCCCAGTGCCCGGTGCTCAGTGCCCGGCGCTCACGAACCGGCGATCAGCGGCGCCGGCCACCCGGGCCAGGTCTCGACGACGGTCCCGTCGACGACGCGGAAGGAGCGCGGCAGCGTACGGTAGAGGGGCCGCAGCAGCGGCCCCGGGGCGAGGACGATCTCGAACGCCGGCCCCCAGCGGAAGGTGAAGGCGTGGAGCTGCTCGGGAGAGGCGTCGGCGAGCACGGTGACGGCCGGCTCGCGGCCCTCGAGCGACCACGACTGCAGGGCGTCGAAGGCGGCCTCGTCGAGCTCGTCCGTCAGGTCGAGGAGGACGATGAGATGCTCCCCCTCCTCGAGATCGGGCGCCAGTCCGTCGAAGCAGATCCGCTCCGCCCCCGACCCGGCGCACAGCTGCGACAGCGTGACGCCCGGGGAGAGCCGGGTCGCGAGGTCGTCGAGCGGCAGCTCCGGCGCCTTCCACGCGAAGACCAGTCCCGCGACGGTGGCCAGCACCGCGGCGACCGGTGCCGCGAGCCCGCGCCGCCGCTCGCGACTCCTCCCCCACCAAGCCAGGAGCCACGGGACGCCGAGCAGCGCCAGGTCTCCCCAGAACGCCTCGGCGGGGCTGCGCTCCACGAGGTGACCGAAGCAGCCGCAGGCGCTCGCCTCGCGCTCGATCCCGCGCAGGTCGTACCAGTAGGCGCGGCCGGTCAGGAAGAGGAAGAAGACGATGAGCAGGGCCGCCGGCACCAGCACCGCCGGCCGCCGCACCCCGAAGAGCAGGGCGAATCCCAGCCCGATCTCGAGCGCCAGCGCGATCCACGCCACCGTCGGCGCCGACAGGACACCGTCGAGCCCCTCCGCCCGGATCTGCTCCGCGAACGCCCCGGGGTCCAGAGCCTTCGTCCACGCCGCGAACAGCAGCACCGCCCCGAGAGCGACGCCCCCGACGATCCCAACCCAACGCCGCACCGGGTCCCGTCCCATCGCGGCCGGATCCTAGCAGCGACCTCGGCTCCAACGCGCCCGCAACGACGGCGGCCGGCGGTCCACCCCTGCGGTCGCCGACGACGTGCGCGCGGGCTCCCGGACCGATGGCCCCAGCCCCACCCCATTCCCATCGACCCGCACCCGTACCGACGGCGGTCGGTCACGCCCGCGGTCGCAACCCACGTGCGGTCAGGGCCCCAATGCCGATGACCCTCGCCCCCAAGGACGTAGGGGAGGGGCTCGTCCCCTCCCGGGCGGGGGGATCGAACCAGGGTCGCCCCGTCCCCCACCCGGGCGGGCACGAGGCCCGCCCCTACACCGATGGGCCCGACGTACCGGCGGCGGCCGGCGGCCCGATCACCCCCCACGGTCGCAACGACGTGCCGGCGGGGCACCGATACCGACAGACGCCGGCACCGGACCGACGGTGGTTCACGTCCCGGCGGCGAGCGCGGCCTCGCGCCCCAAGCCCAGGAACTCGCGCAGCTCGGCCGCGGTCGGGCTCTCCCCTCGCTCGAGGAATCCGTCCATGGGCCCCGAGTAGAGGAGTTGTCCACCGTGAGTCCCGCCTCCCGGGCCCAGGTCGACGACCCAGTCGGCCCAGCGGATGAGATCCAGCGAGTGCTCGACCACGACCACGCCGTCGCCGCGCCGCACCAGAGCCCGGAGGGTCTTGTAGAGCAGCTCGATGTCGGAGACGTGCAGCCCCGTGGTCGGCTCGTCGAAGAGGAAGAGCCGCCTGCCCTCCTTCTTCGGCGGGTCGAGGAACGTGGCGAGCTTCAGCCGCTGCGCCTCGCCGCCCGAGAGGGTCGAGGTCGGCTGCCCGAGCCGCAGGTACCCCAGGCCCACCCGCAGCAGGGCCTTCAACCGTCGGGTGATCGCTCGCTGGCCGTCGAAGTGCTCCATCGCCTCGGTCACGGTCAGCTCGAGCGTCTCGGCGATGTCGAGGCCCCGGTAGCGCACCTTCAGGACCTCGCGCTTGAAGCGCCGGCCGTCGCACTCCGAGCAGCGCACCGAGACCGGCGCCATGAAGTGCATGTCGACCTCCTCGCTGCCCGTGCCCTTGCACACCGGGCAGCGCCCGCCGTCGACGTTGAACGAGAAGTGCCCGGGAGCGATGCCGGCCGCCTCGGCCTCCCGCGTCGACGCGAACGCCTTGCGCACGCCGTCCCACGCCTTGATGTACGTCACGGCGTTCGAGCGCGCCGACCGACCGATCGGCTCCTGGTCCACCAACACGACGGTGCCCACGCGGTCGAGCCCGTCGATCCCGTCGCAGGCACCCGCCTCGACATCGGGCACGCCCAGACTGCGCTGGTGGGTTCCCCACAGCACGTTCTCGATCAGGGTCGACTTCCCCGAGCCGGAGACGCCCGTCACCGCCACCATCGCGCCCAGCGGCAGCTCGACGTCGAACCCACGGAGGTTGTGCTCCCGCGCGCCGCGAATGCGGATGCGGGCGAGCCGGTCGACCTCCTCCTCCATCGAGCGCCGGCCGTGCTCGCGCCGGAAGCGGGCCATGTGGCGGTGCGCTTGCCGCGACGGCTCCCGTCGCAGAACGGCGCCGGTCGGCGAGCCCTCGGTCTCGATCAGCGTCTCGAGGTCGCCCTCCGCCATCACCTCGCCGCCGTTCTCTCCGGCGGCCGGCCCCAGGTCGATGACGTGGTCGGCTCCTGCGATCAGCGTCCGGTCGTGCTCGACGACGAGCACCGTGTTGCCGCGCGCCGCCAGGTCCCGGAGCAGACCGAGGAGCTTGCGGCTGTCGCGGGGGTGGAGGCCGACCGTCGGCTCGTCGAGAACGTAGAGGGTGCTGGTGAGACCGGACCCCAGCGCCGCGGCGAGGTGGATGCGCTGCGCCTCCCCGCCCGAGAGGGTCCGCGCCTGCCGGTCGAGCGTCAGATAGTCGAGGCCGACCCGGTGGAGCACCTCGACCCGCTCGGCCAGCTCGTCGAGCAGATGTCCGGAGAGCTCGCGCTGGCGCCGTGTCCACTCCCGCGTGCGCAGCCACTGGCGCAGCCGCTCGATCGAGAGAGCCGTCAGGTCCGGCAACCGGCTGCCCTGGACGGTGACTCCCAGCGCCTCGGGTCGCAGCCGGGTGCCGAGACACGCCGGGCAGGTGTCGTACGAACGGTACTTGGCCAGCAGGACGCGGACGTGGACGCGGTAGGTCTTGCGCTCGAGCCAGCGGAAGAACCGCGCCAGGCTCGTGAAGTCGCCCTTGCCGTTCCACACCCACTGACGCGCCTCCTCCGGCAGGTCGCGCCAGGGCACGTCGGTGGGGATCCCCTCCTTCCGGCAGGCCGCGAGCAGGTCCTCGTAGTGCTCCTCGTAGGCCGGCGTGTTCCACGGCGCGATCGGGCGCCCCTCGAGGGTGCGCGTCGGGTCGGGAATGACGCGCGAGCGGTCGATGCCGATGACCCGGCCGAACCCCTCGCAGGCCGGGCACGCCCCGAGCGGCGAGTTGAAGGAGAAGAGGGCCGGCGTCGGGCGCGGCAGCCCGACCCCGCAGTCCGGGCAGCCCGGGCTGCGCGAGAAGTGCGCGACCGCGTCCTCACCCCGGCCCACGGCGCGACCCGCGGCCAGTCGATAGGCCTCCTCGAGCGTCTCGACGAGCCGCGATCGGCCGGTCTCCCGGGTGAAGCGTCCGAGCACCAGGTGCAGGGGATCCAGCCGCTTCGGCCCGCGGCGCGACGCGCCGAGGCGCCCGATCTCCTCGCCCGCGAGCCGGCGGCCGAACCTCCTGGCGCACCAGCTCCTTCAAGGCGTCGTTGGCCCTCTTGGAGGCGCGCGACCGGTGCGACGAGCAGGAACGCTCCCCCCCGCCGCCCGTCGAGCAGCGCATCCGCCGCCTCCTCCGGGCCGAGCTGCGGGCCGGGCCGTGACCCGCCGGACAGGAGACTTCCCCCAGGTGGGTGAAGAGCAGCCGCAGGACGTCCCGTACCTCGGTCAGGGTGCCGACCGTGGAGCGGGCGTTGCGCACGGGGTTGCGAGCCTCGAGAGCCACGGCCGGCAGGATGTTGTGCAGCGCCTCCACCGGCGGCCGCTCCATCTGCTCGAGGAACTGCCGGGCGTAGGTCGACATCGACTCGACGAACCGCCGCTGCCCCTCGGCGTAGATCGTGTCGAAGGCGAGGGAGGACTTGCCGGCGCCCGAGGGTCCGGTCACCACCGTGACCCGCCCGTGGGGCACGCGGCAGCTGACGCCCTTGAGGTTGTGGGTCCTGGCCTCCTCGACCAGGATCGCTGTCTCTCGCTGTCGCGGCACGGAAGACTCTGGGATCGCGCGACCGACTCCGATCGGCGAGCCTCACAGCATACCGCGGCTCGATATCCGTCTCAGTCCGGCGGAGGCTCGTCCGCGCTCTCGTCCTTGTCACGACCGAGGACCTTGCCCAGCCAGCGCCAGAGGCCGCGCCGCTCGCTGCGCTCCTCCTCTCCCACCGCCACCCGGTCGCGCCACGGCCGACCGCCGAACCCGCCGTGCAGCGAGCAGGCGCGCTGCGGCACGGTCCCCTCCAGGAAGGCCTCGGTCAGCACCGTCGGGCAGCGCCCCGTGGCCAGCTGGCCGGAGAGGGGATCGATGGTCGCCGTGACGACGCCGTCGGGTACCGCGAACGGCAGGTAGCCGCCGGGGGGGCGGACCCTCCAGACGAACCGCGCCCAGATGGGCAGCGCCGCCCTCGCTCCCGACAGCCGCGTCGTCGAGTTGTCGTCGTAGCCCACCCAGACGAGGGTCGAGCGCTCCGGCGAGAAGCCGGCGAACCAGCTGTCGCGGCGGTCGTTCGTCGTCCCGGTCTTGCCGGCCAGCGGATCCCCCACCCCCATCTTGCGCACTCCCGCCGCCGTGCCTCGGTCCAGGACGCCCTGCAGGATCGAGGTCACGACGTACGCGGTCGCGGGGTCGAGCGCGGGAACCGGTGCCGGCAGCTCGCGACCGGGCAGCGGCCTGCCGTCGGGCCCCAGGACCGCCGTCAACCCATGGACCGGCGGCCGCAGACCGCCGGCCGCCAGGGTCGTGTAGACGGTGGCGAGCTCGCCGGGAGTGATCTCGAAAGCGCCCAGCGCCAGGGCCGGGTACGGCTCGAGGCGAGCCCGGACGCCGAGATTCCGCGCCGTGTCGACGATGTGGTCGAGCCCGGTGGCGAGCGCCAGGCGGGCCGTGGGCACGTTGAGGCTCTTCTCCAGCGCCTGCCGCACGGTCACCCAGCCGCGGAACTCACCGTCCGAGTTGCGCGGTTGCCAGGTCGAGCCGGCGAGAGCCACGGTCAACGGCTCGTCCTCCAGCCAGCTCGCCGGCGTGGCCACGCGGTTCTGGATCGCGGTGGCGTAGACCACCGGCTTGAAGGCGCTCCCCGCCTGGCGCGCCGCCTGCGCCACGCGATCGAACTGGCTGGCGCCGTAGTCCCGCCCCCCGACGTAGGCGAGCAGCGCTCCCGAGCGGGGATCGATCGACACCAGGGCCGCCTGCAGCGGCGCCTTCCCCGCGTGGTCCTTCTCCCAGCCCTCCTCCAGGGAGCGCACTCCCCAGTCGACGGCCTCCGTCGCCGTCGCCTGCTCCGGCAGCCGCAGGGTCGAGAGCAGGGCCAGGCCGCGGCCCACGGCGTCGTCGACCCCGAAGCGCTCGGCGGCCTCCCGGGCGACGGCGTCCGCGAAGTAGCGGGCGTCGCCGCGGGCCGAGGGTTGCGGCCGGTAGCAGAGCGGCTGCCGCCGGGCCGCCGCGGCGCGCGTCTCAGTCAGCCACCCCTCCTCCACCATCCGGCTGTAGACCCAGTCGCGCCGCTCGCGGGCGCGCTCGGGATGCTCGGCCGGGTCGTACCCCCCGGGGGAGCGGATGACGGCCGCCAGCAGGGCCGACTGACACAGGTCGAGCTGCTCGGCGCTCTCGCCGAAGTAGCCCCAGGCGGCCGCCCCCACGCCCATCAAGTTGGTGCCGTCGCGGCTGCCCCAGTAGATCTCGTTCAAGTAGGCGTTGAGGATGGCGCGCTTGGAGTAGCGCCCGTCGACGAAGACGGCGAGCACCGCCTCGCGCGCCTTGCGGCTGAACGTCCGCTCCTGGGTCAGGAAGAGGTTCTTGACCAGTTGCTGCGTGAGGGTACTGCCGCCCAGGCGCAATTCCCCACCGCGCAGGTTCACCCAGGCGGCTCGAGCGATACCGCGCACCGAGAGGCCGCCGTGGTCGAAGAAGCCGGAGTCCTCGGCCGCCAGCACCGCCTGGACGAGGTGCTCCGGAAGGTCCTCCAGGCGCACCGGTCGCCGCTCCTCGCGGCGCGGACCGTAGTAGGCGGCCAGCACCGGAGCCTCGAGCGTCACCGTGACGACCGGCGTGCCGTTCCAGGTCAGCCGCTCGATCCGGGCTCCGGAGAGCTCGAACGCCGCGACACCCGCCTCGCGCCACCCTCGCGGAGTCGGCGTCCGCCGCACCTGGATGCGTCCTCCGTCCCCGGCCAGGCGATAGCCGGCCGCGAGCGGCTCTCCCGCGGCCCGCCGGTAGCCCATCGCGTCGAGCTCGGCCGTCAGGGAGTCGAGGCCGACGGTCCCGCCCTCCTTCAGCTCGAGCGGCGCTCCGTAGAGGTGGGACGTCGGGCGGCTCGCCCTCTCGTCGAGCTGCAGCGAGAGCTCCCAGAAGGGAGCCAACAGCCACAGGGTCGCGGCGACGAGCAGGAGCGCCCCGACGAGCGCCAGCCGCACCGGCCACCGCTTCCAGAGGGAAGGCTTGCGCCGTGCGCGCTTCCGCGACGCCCCCTTCCTGCCGCCCTTTCGTTTCACCACGCGCCGGACCGCCATCTCCCCGAGCCCTCCCGGGCCGTTCGCTGCTCGCGACGTCCGCTGACGGCTGCAAGGAGCGAGCCAGCCCATGCTAACCTTCGCCGCCCCATGATCTCCGTCTCCGGCCTGGGCAAGGCCTTCGGAGCCCAAACCCTCTTCACGGGAGTCGCCTTTCAGCTCAATCCGGGCTGCCGCTACGGCCTGGTGGGGGCCAACGGCTCGGGCAAGTCGACTCTGCTGCGGGTCCTCTCGGGGGAGGAGCCGCCCAGCGAGGGCACGCTCTCGATCCCCAAGCGGCTGCGCCTCGGCGTGCTCTCGCAGGACCACTTCCGCTACGAGAAGGTCCCGATCCTCGACGTCGTGCTGATGGGCAACGCGGAGCTGTGGGAGGCGATGCAGGAGAAGGAGGAGATCCTGCACCGCGCCGAGGAGGAGTTCGACGGCGACCGCTACGCCGAGCTCGAGGAGATCGTGATGCGCCACGACGGCTACACCGCCGAGGCCGCCGCCGCGGAGATCCTCGAAGGGCTGGGCATCCCGGGCGACATCCATCGAGAGCCCCTCTCCATCCTCTCCGGCGGCTTCAAGCTCCGCGTGCTGCTGGCCCAGACCCTCGCGTCGCGCCCCGACGCGCTGCTCCTCGACGAGCCGACCAACCACCTCGACATCCTCTCGATCCGCTGGCTCGAGAAGTTCCTGCAGCAGTACGAGGGCCTGGTCGTGGTCATCTCGCACGACCACCGCTTCCTCGACAACGTCTGCACCCACATCCTGGACGTCGACTACCAGACGGTGACCCTCTACACCGGCGACTATTCGGCCTTCGCCCGCGCCAAGGTGGCCGACCGAGAGCGCAAGGAGAAGGAGCTCGCCAAGCGCGAGAAGGAGATCGCCCACCACCAGGCCTTCGTCGACCGCTTCCGCGCCAAGGCCACCAAGGCGCGCCAGGCGCAGAGCAAGCTGCGCCTGATCGAGAAGAAGGCCGACGCGCTCGAGCCTCTGCCGGAGAGCTCGCGCGCCTACCCGACCTTCCGTTTCGAGCAGCGCCGTCCGTCGGGCAAGACCGCGCTCGAGCTCGAGCACGTCTCCAAGGCGTACGGAGACAAGCGGGTGCTCGAGGACGTGTCGCTGGTCGTGCGCCGGGGCCAGCGCGTGGCGATCATCGGGCCGAACGGAATCGGCAAGTCGACCCTGCTCAAGATCGCCCTGGGTCGCGTCGAGCAGGACGCCGGCGAGGTCGAATGGGGGCACGAAACCTACCCCGGGTACTTCGCGCAGGACCACCGGGAGCTGCTGACCGACAGCGACGAGACCGTGGAGAGCTGGCTCTGGCAGACCTGTCCGGGCGAGCCGATCGGCTTCGTGCGCGGCCGCCTCGGCGCCGTCCTCTTCTCCAAGGACGAAGCGCAGAAGAAGGTGAGGAACCTGTCGGGAGGCGAGGCGGCGCGCCTCGTCTTCGCCCGCCTCGGCGTCGAACAACCGAACGTGCTGGTGCTCGACGAGCCCACCAACCACCTCGACCTCGAGGCGATCGAAGCCCTGGTCGAGGGACTGCGCAACTACGAGGGGACGCTGCTCTTCGTCTCCCACGACCGCTGGTTCGTGTCGCAGCTGGCCGATCGCATCGTCGAGATCTCCCAGCGCGGCATCCAGGACTTCCTGGGTACCTACGAGGAGTACGTGGAGCGCTGCGGCGACGACCACCTCGACGCCGAGGTGGCGGCCCTGCAGGCCAAGCGCGAGCGCAAGAAGGGGAAGGAGCGCGGCAAGAACGGCGGCTCGCCGGAGGCCGACCGCGAGCGACGCCGGCTCGAGCGCGAGCGGGAGCGCCTGACGGCCGCCATCGAGAAGGCCGAGGAGAGAGTCCACGAGATCAACGAGACCTTCTGCGACCCGGCTTTCTTCGAACGCACGGAACGCGGTAGGGTGAGGAAGCTCGAAGACGAGCAGAAACGCCTCAAGGGGGAGATCGAAGGTCTGATGGAGGCGTGGGAACAGCTCGAGGAGGAGCTCACGCAGCTCACCTAGAGAGCCGTAGCTCGAGACAAGGGGGGTCATGGAGCTCTTCGGACTTCTCAACACCTTTCCGGTGCCCGAGGTCCTGCAGTGGGCGGCCAACGACCGCGGCACCGGGGTGCTGGTCTTCCAGCGCTCCACGGTCGAGAAGCGGGTGCACCTCTCGCGCGGCAACATCGTCGCCTGCTTCTCGAGCGATCCTCTCGAGTACTTCGGCCGCTACCTGCTGGCCCACCGCAAGCTCTCCCAGTCGGAGCTGCTGCGCGCCATCACCCACTGCCGCCGCCAGGGCCAGCGCCTGGGGCACGGCATCGTCGAGCTCGGCCTGCTCGCCGAATCGGTCGTGCAGGAGACGCTCTCGCAGCAGATCTCCGACTCGATCTGCGGCCTCTTCCTCTGGCCGCGCGGGGTGTTCCACTTCGCCCAGGAGGAGCTCTCTCCGGAGGAGCTGCTGCCCGACCCGATCCACGTGATGGGGATCGCCATGGAGGGCGCTCGCTGGGTGGACGAGCACCAGCGCATTCGGGAGGTCGTGCCGCACGACAACGTGATCCTCGGCCTCGGCAAGGCGTGGCCCGGCACCACCCTGCCCGCGCTGGCGCGCACGATCACCGAGGAGTGGATCGACGGCATGACGCTCGAGAAGCTCTACCGCTCGGTGGGAGGAGTGAAGTTCCGCTTCCTCGAAGCGCTGCAGGTGCTCCTCCAGGCGGACGTGCTCACCGTCCGCAGCGTCGGCGACACGCCCCTGGCGGTGAGCGAGGAGATCACCCTGCGCGACCTGCTGCTCGAGCAGGCGGAGAAGGAGCTGCGTCGCGGCTCCTCGCCGCTGTCGGTGCCGCTCGAGCTCCTCGGCTCCTACTACCCGCAGCTCGACGGGCGGCCGAGCGGGCTGCTGCCGCGGCATCCGGCGGCGCACGGCTGCGCGACAGGATCGACGGCCGCACCCAGCTCTCGGCCCTGCTCTCCACGGACGCGGAAGACCGCGCGGGCAGCTCGACTGGCTGCGCCGAATCCGCCGCCGCCGGCTCGCCTTCCTGCCGCACCCCGTCGACCGCTGAGCGGCCCGGCGCTACAACGGAACGGGCCGGTCGCGTTCGCGGTCGACGACGCAGAGAAAGCCCAGCGGCTCGTCGGTCGCCGCCCGGAACTGGTGCGGGGCGCCCGGCGCGACCCAGACGCAGTCGTGGGCCGCGATCTCGCGCTCCTCGCCGTCGAGGATCACCGTGCCGCGACCGCGCAGCACGACGACCGCGTGGGCGTGCTCGTGGCGCTCGAGAGTCGAGTGGCCGCCCGCTCCCACCTCGAAGTATCGCAGCTCGAAGCGGACGGCTTCCTCGGCCTCCCTGCCCCCGGCGAGCACCTGTCGCGTCACGTCGCGGAAGAGGCCGTCGCCCGCCTCCTTGTACTCGCGCAGCTCGACTCCACGCCAACGGAAGCCGTCGTCGCGCAGGATCCGCGACCCGCTCACGCCGGCTCCAGCGACGCCACCAGGGCCGCGGACGCCGCCGCCAGGTCGCCCTGCTGGTAGAGGCTGCCCCCGATGAGCACCATGGTGTCGCGGCCGTAGTGCGCCACCCACTCCGGCGCGCGCCGCACGTCCATCCCGCCGGCGGGCACGGGGAAGGCCGGCCGGACCTCGCCGAGCGGCTCCCGCAGGGCCCGCGCGATGGCGTCGCACCGCTCGCCGCTCCAGGCGAACCGGCCGCCGGCGTTGACGAAGATGACGCCGTCGCAACCGGCCAGGCGGAGCAGGTGGCCGTAGAGCAGCGGCGCCGCGATGCCGTGCTCCTCCCCCAGCAGCGAGCCGGTGAACGAAGGATGCCCGAGGACGAAGAGGCCGCTCTCGTCGGCGAGCCAGCGCACCACGTCGAGACCCTGGATGAGGGGGCAGACCATGACGCCGCGCACGCCGAGACCGCGCAGCCACTCGACCCGCTCGATCAGCTGATCGGGGGTGCCTCCGAGGTTGGGGACGTAGAAGGTGCCGCCTCCGGTCTGCTCGTTGGCTCGCGAAACCGCCTCCTGGCAGCGCGCCACCCGCTCGCAAAACGGCGCCAGCTCGGGCTGGTCGTCGAGCGAGTGGTCGTCCTTCACCAGATCGACGCCGCCGCGGGCGAACGCGGCGGCGTCCCGGGCCAGCTCCTCGGCGGACAGCCCCAGCGGCTTGACGGCGGCACAGACGAGCGGCCGCTGCCGCACCCCGGTCGCCTCGCGCAGCCCCGGAATGCCGAAGGAGGGTCCGGGGAACGCCGCGAGGATCTCCTCCGGCCACTCCACCGCGACCAGGCGAATGCCCCGGTGCATCGAGATGTTGCCGAAGAGGAGGTTGACCAGCTGCCCGATCCGCGGGCCGACGTCCCGCACCGGGTAGGAGAGCACGGCGCGGTGACGGCCGTCGGCGAGCGGCTCGAGCTCCTCGAGCCTGGCCACGACGCGCGCCTCGACCTCCTCCGAGAAGCAGCCCTCGGGGATCTCGACGGTCTGCTCGACGGCGATCGAGCGCGCCCGTTCCTCCGGGCTCTCACCCGGCGGGCAGCGCAGCTCGAAGGCGGCGCGCAGGCGCCCCCTCATCCGCCGTCGCTCTCGCCGTCGAGCGCGCCGGTGCGCGCGGCGTGGATGAAGTCCGTGTTGGGCGGCGCCGCGCCGTGCGCACGCAGCTCGGCCGCGATCTGACCGCGGTGGTGGGCGCCGTGGACGACCAGATGGGTGAGCACGTCGTCGACCCGGCTCTCCCACGGCTGGCCCTTGGAGTTGGTGTAGGGGAAGACGCGGTCGAGCTCCTCCTCGTCCAGGCGGCGGGCGAGCTCGCGCCACTCCCAGGAGATCTGCTCCATCTCCTGGCGGCAATCGGCCAGATCGAGCTGCGGCCAGACGGCCAGCCGCTGCGGACGCCCCAGAATGCGCCCCAGCCAGAGGGAATCGCTCGCCACCAGGTGCGCCAGCCAGCGCACGCACCGCTCGGGCGGCTCGTCCAAGGCCTCGAGGGCCTCGGCGAGCTGCCGGTAGGCCCACTGATGGAAGCGCAGCTGACGGCGGTGGCGGTCGGGAGCGTTCATGCGCGGATCCTACAGCCCCCGGGAGCCCCCGCTTCAGGCTCCGAAGTAGCGGGCGTCCGGATGGTGGAAGACGAGGGCCGAGACGCTGGCCTCCGGGTCCATCATGTCGCCGTCGGTGAGAGTGACGCCGATGTCCTCGGGCTCCAGCGCCGCGAGAGAGCGCTGCCCCTCGAGGTCGGGGCAGGCCGGGTAGCCGAAGCTGTAGCGCTTGCCGCGGTAGCGCGCCGCGAAGGCGTCGCGTCGCGGCAGGTCAGCCAGGTCGAAGCCCCAGGCGGCGCGCAGGCGGGCGTGCGCGAGCTCGGCGGCGGCCTCGGCGGACTCGAGGGCGAGGGCAGCCCAGACGTGACTGCGCAGGTACTCGCCCTCCGCTTCCACGCCTCGACGCTCCCTCACCGCCTCGCCGGCCGTGGTGACCAGCAGCGCGACGTGGTCCCCTTCCGGGAGCACGAAGTCCGTGATGCAGAGCCCCTCCTCCCCGGCCTGCCGCGGCAGCTCCCACCGCGCCGCCACGGAGCCGTCGTCGGGATCGAGCAGGGTCAGCGTCTCGCCCTCCGCCCGCGCCGGGAAGAAGCGCCAGACGGCGCGCACCGGGAAGCCCTCCGCCAGGGCGCTTTCGCGCACCCGCGCACGACAGTCTCGAGCTGCGCGAGCTTGGCGTCGCCCGCCTCGCGCAGCCGCTCCACCGAGCCGCGCAGGCCGAGGTGCTTGGCGTAGAGCATCTGCGGGTTGATCCAGCTCCAGACCTCCTCGGGATCGAGCTCCTCCCGGTGGCGGAGCAGGTCGGGAGGCCGAGGAACCGGCAGATCGGTCCGCACGGCCCCGCCTCGCCGAACGGCGGGCGCGCGGCCGGCGGCGCCCTCGGACACGGCGGGACGCGCCGCCTCCTCGCGCAATACGGCCACCCGGCTCTCGAGCTCCGGCGGCGCGCCGCGTCCAGCACCCGCTCCACCAGATCCAGCCCGTTCATGGCGTCGCGGGCGTAGGTGCACAGCCCCGCGTACTCGGCGGCGATCCGGCCGTGGGTGAATCGGGACGTCAGCGCGGCCCCGCCGACGAGCAGGGCACGTCGATGCCCGCCCGCAGGTCGCCGGCCGTCGAGACCATCTGCTGGGCGCTCTTGACCAGCAGACCCGGAGAGACCCACGACGTCCGGCCGGTGCTCGCGCACCGCCTGGATCAGCCGTTCGGACGGTACCTTGATCCCCAGGTTCACGACGCGGAAGCCGTTGTTGGTGAGGATGATGTCGACGAGGTTCTTGCCGATGTCGTGGACACGTGCCCTTCACCGTCGCGAGCACCACCGTGCCGCGCCCGCCGGCTCCGCGTGCTCCATGTGCGGCTCGGAGTAGCCGACGGCGGCCTTCATCACCTCGGCGCTCTGCAGCACCTCGGCCACGATCAGCTGGTTGTCGTTGAACAGCCGCCCCACCTCCGCCATGCCGGTCATCAGCAGGCCGTTGATGTCGAGCGGCTTTCCGGCCAGCGGGGTCGCCCAGGGCGCCGTCCGAGGCTCGAGAAGCCCACCTTGGTGCCCTCGACAGCAGCGCGGGCGAGCCGCTCGTCCACCGGCAGATCCTCGAGAGCCCTCGACTCCGCCCTGGCCGAGCGGCCGCGGAAGTGCTCGTGAAGGCGGCCACGGCCGCCTCGCTACCCGTCGTGTCGCCCGGCTCCGAGGAAGAGCAGGCGCTCGGCCAGCCCGCGCTCCTCGGCCGGGATCTCCGCGTAGCGCGCCAGCTTCTCGGTGTTGACGATGGCGGCGTCGAGCCCGGCCTTGGTGCAGTGGTAGAGGAAGACGGAGTTGAGCACCTCGCGGCCGGCGGTGGGCAGGCCGAAGCTGACGTTCGAGACGCCGAGGATCGTGCGGCTGTCGGGAAGGCCTCCTTGATCCGCCGCACCCCTCGATCGTCTGCCCGGCGGAGCAATGTAGGCCTCGTCGCCGGTGCCGCGGGGAAGACCAGGGCGTCGAACCAGAGGTCCTCGGGCGGGATGCCGAAGCGGCCGGTCAGCAGCTCGTGGCTGCGCCGGGCGACCTCGAGCTTGCGCTCGGCGGAGACCATGCCGCCCTCGTCGATGGTGCCGACCACCACGGCCGCGCCCCACTCGCGGGCCAGCGGCGCCACCCGCTCGAAGCGGGCGAGCCCGTCCTCGAGGTTGACGGAGTTGAGGATCGACTTGCCCTGACACCAGGCGAGCGCCCGCTCCATGACGTCGCCGTCGGTGGAGTCGATCATCAGGGGCACCTTCACCAGCCAGGTCAGCAGCTCGAGGAAGGTCTCGACGCGTCCCCGCCCTCGTCGCGCTCGATGTGTCCTGCATGCAGACGTCGACGATCTGCGCCCCGCCGCGCACCTGGGCCCGGCCCACCTCCGCCGCCGCCTCCCGCTCCCCCTCCGCCACCGGGCGCTTGAGCGCGGCTGCCCAGCACGTTGGTGCGCTCGCCGACCAGCAGCGGCCGGTTCTCCGGCGTCAGCTCGGCCGCCTCGATCCCGACACCAGCGCGCGGTGATGCGCCGGGGGGCGGCGCGGGCTTCTCCCCTCGACCGCACGCAGCAGTGCGCGCACGTGCTCCGGCCCGGTGCCGCAGCAGCCGCCCACGAGGTTCAGCCAACCGGCGTCGAGGAAGCGACCGAAGACCTCCGCGAAGACGGTCGGCCCCTCGTGGTAGAGGCCGTCCTCGTCGGGCAGACCCGCGTTGGGGACGCAGGCGACGCGGGTGCGGGCCAGCTCGGCGAGGGTGCGAACGTGGTCCGCCATCAGCTCCGGGCCGGTGGCGCAGTTGAGGCCGAGATAGAGCAGGTCGAGGTGCCCCAGCGACACCGCCAGGGCCTCCGCGTCCTGGCCCGCCAGCATGGTGCCCGTGGTCTCGATCGTCACCGAGACGGCGATCGGGAGCTCCTCGCCGCGCTCGGCGAAGGCGCGGCGGATCCCGCGCACGCCGGCTTTGATGTTGCGCGTGTCCTGGCAGGTCTCGAGCAGCAGGTAGTCCGCGCCGCCGGCGACGAGCCCGAGCGCCTGGACGCGGTAGTGCTCGGTGAGCTCGTCGAAGGTGACGCCGCCGGTGACCGAGAGCGCCTTGGTGGTCGGCCCCATCGAGCCGCAGACGAACCGCGTGCGCCTCGCGTCGTCGAAGCGGGCGCAGGCGAGCCGCGCCAAGCGCGCGGCCTCGCGGTTGATCTCGAAGGCGGCGTCGGCCAGCCCGTACTCCGCCAGCACCAGCGGCGTGGCGCCGAAGGTGTTGGTCTCCACCACGTCGGCGCCGGCCTCGAGGTAGAGGGCGTGCAGGTCCTCCACCACGTCGGGGCGCGTCAGGCAGAGGTTCTCGTTGCAACCCTCGAGGTCGGGACCTCCGAAGTCGGCGGCCGTGAGCTCGCGGCCCTGGAGAGCCGTACCCGTCGCTCCGTCGAGGACCAGGACGCGCTCGGCGAGCGCCCGCTCGAGCGCCTCGCGCCGGCGCGACCGGTCCTGTGCCCGGGGAACCGTCGCCGCCTTCTCCCTCGTCGCCGTGCCTGTCACCGGATCGCCCATACGCCGAAACCCGCTCCTCTGAAAACGCGGGAGCGGGTCGGTCGGACCGGACATTCGTTTGCCGCTCTTCGCGGCCACATCCTCGCTCGAGGGCGAGAGGGCACCTTGGGTGTCCGTCCCAGGTTGCCGAGCCCGGCCGAAGCCGAACCGCTCCTGATGCGCCGCAAACCCTAGCGCGCACCCGCTCGGGCTGTCAACGAGACCCTCCCCGGCCTCCGGCCCTAGAGATCCAGCTTCTCGACCACGCGCCCGACCATCTCGGCGTTGGAGAGGACGTAGAAGTGGATCGACGGGGCGCCCTGCTCGAGGAGCTCGCGGGCCTGGCGGGTGGCCCACTCGACGCCGATGTCCGGAACTCGCGCGGCGCTCGCGCGCTCGACCTCGTCGGCGAGCTCGGCCGGCACCTCGCAGTAGAAGGTGCGGGGCAGCGACTGCGTCTGGCTCTTGGTGGTGAGCACCTTGAGGCCGGGGACGATCGGCACGTCGATCCCCGCGGCGCGCGCGAGCTCGACGTAGCGGAAGTAGTGCCGGTTGTCGAAGAACATCTGGGTCACGATGTAGTCGGCCCCGGCGTCGACCTTGGCCTTGGTGTGGCGCAGGTCGGCGTCGAAGTTGGGCGACTCGAAGTGCTTCTCGGGGTAGCCGGCGACGCCGACGCAGAAGTCCGAACGCTCCGCGTCGAGCAGACCCTGCTCGAGGTAGGTGCCCGCGTTCATGCCGGCGATCTGCGCCACCAGGTCGACGGCGTGGGCGTTGGCGCTGCGCCCGTGCTGCAGCGGCTTCTTGTAGTCGCTCTCGTCGCCGCGGATCGCCAGGACGTTGTCGATCCCCAGGTACTTGAGCTCGATCAGGAAGTCCTCGGTCTCCTCGCGGGTGAAGCCGGTGCACAGCACGTGCGGCACGGCGTCGACGCCGTACTTGTTCTGGATCAGGGCGCAGACGCCCAGGGTGCCGGGGCGCTTGCGCTTGACGCGGCGGACGATGCCGCCCGGCGTCTCGTCGTAGATCACCTGCGCGGCATGGCTCGTGATGTCGATGAACGGCGGGCGGAACCGCACCAGCTGCTCGATCAGGGCCAGCAGGTCTCCGAGGTTGCCGCCGCGCAGGGGCGGGATGATCTCGAAGCTGATGAGCGGCCCCTCGGCGCCGCGCAGATGATCGATGACCTTCATCGCTCCTCCCTCAGGCCGGCTCCACCGGACCGGGTCCGCGCAGCACGAGCACGGTGGCCAGGACCAGACCGACGACGTCCGCCGCCAGGTCGAGCAGGCTGGCGTCGCGGTAGGGCACGGTGCGCTGCAGCCACTCCGACAGCGGCGCCCAGAGCGCCGCGAGCGTCAGGCTGACCCCGAGGGCTCGCGGTCGCCCCAGCGGCCGCAGCGCACGAACCGACAAGACCACCAGGCCGAAGAAGAGGATCCCGTGGACCAGCTTGTCCCCGCCGGACTCCGCGAAGCGCACCAGCCACTCCGGGCCCACCGGGTGCTCGGAGCCGGGGAGCAGCAGGACCACCACCGTCATGGCCCACCAGAGGAGGGCGAGGAAGCGATCGCGCACGAGGGTCTTCAAGGCAGGGTCCGGGAAAGTGGTGGGCTAATATAGCCGACCGCTTGGATCGCACACACCCGGACCCCGCGCGCCGTCTCGCATGGCGTCTCCTGGCGACCGCGCTGGCGGTGGTCGCGGGCTGGGCCTCGGTGGGCGAGTACCTGCGCTGGCAGGGCGTCCAGAGCGCCCTGGCGCAGACCGCCGAGCGCACCGGGCTCATCGAGCAGCAGCCCGACCTGCTGCGCGACCTGCGCCGCTACGTCCACCCGCGGCAGGCCGAGCTGCGGCTCGGTCTGGCCCTGCTGGCGCAGGAGCTCGACCGTCGCTGGCTCGAGCCGCTGACCCCCGAGGAGCGCGAGGCCCAGCTCCAGCTCGGCTTCGAGCGCCTCGACGCCGCCGCCGACCTGGCCGCCGAGGTGCTCCTGCGCCAACCGGGCTCCTGGGACGCCGCCCTCATCCTCGGCGGCAGCCGCTACCTCGCCTTCTCGCGACGCAACGACCCCCGCCTGCGCTCGCGCCCCGAGCTCTCCGAGGGCCTCATGCTGCGCGCCCGCCAGCTGGCCCCCGGCCGCCCCGAGCCGGCCCGCCTCCTCTCCGCCTTCTACCTGTCCAACTGGTCCCGCCTGCCGCCGAGCCAGCGGGCCCAGGCGATGGGCATCCTGGCCGCCGCCTTCGAGAACCCCACCAGCTTCGACCTGCTGATCGGACCGTGGCTGCGGGTGGCTCCCTCGCTCGACACGGCGCTGGCGGTCGTCCCGGACGAGCCGCCGTTCTGGCGTCGCCTGCAGACGGTGTTCAGGGAACGCGGCGACCTCGAGCGCTACCGGGACGCCACCGAACGGCTGGGGGACGCCGTCCTGCGCACCGCGGAGGAACGGACGCGGCGCGCCGCCCGGCAGATCGCGCGGGGCGGAGCCCGCGAGGGCCGGCAGGCGCTGCTGGCCGTCCTGGGCGAGCTCGAGCCGAGCGTCGATGCCTCGGAGCTCTTCGCCGCCGCTCTCGGAGCGCTGCCGCCGGGGCCGCTCGGCGATCGCCAGATCGGACACCTCCAGGGCTGGTTGCGGTGGTCGCTCGATCTGTGCGTCTTCTCGGCCTGCCCGCTCGGACCCCGGACCCTCGAACGGCTCGCGTCCCTGATCCCGCGCCTGGAGCCCGGCGCGGCCGCGGCGGCGGCCGCGGCGGCCGGCGACGCGGCGGCGGCCGAGCGCATCGAGCGCTCCGCGCCGGCGGCGGACGGCCTGGCCTGGGACGCCGGCCTGCTGTCGGCGAGGGCCCTCGCCGAGCGCGGCGACGGTACCGGCACAGCTGGCGCTGATCGCCGTCGTGTCGCGCGAGTCTCCCGGCCTTGAACGCCCGCGTGGCGGCGGCCGCGGCCCGCGGCGACGCGCGCCCTGCAGGAGGCCCGCGCGGCCCTCGACGAGCGCAGCGCCGTGCGCTGGCCCGCGTCGGCCTGGCACGCCGACGGGGACTGGGCGCGTCGCCTGCCGCTGGTCGCCGAGCGGCCCGGGCGCCTCGCGACCCGCTTCCGCACGCCCCCGCAGGGCGCGGTGATGGTGGTCCTCCTCGACGGGGAGAGCCTCGGCACGTTCATGCTGCTTCCGGGCGGCGACTGGGAGACGGCGGAGCCGCTCCCGGCCGGCCCTCACCTGCTCGAGCTGCGACTGCTCACGAGCCGGGACGTGTCACCGGGCGAGGCCCGCCTGACGACGAACGGCTGAGGCTCGCCGCCGCGGCCCCCGCCAGCACGGCCATCGCCACGGCGTTCGACGGGATGGTGAGCCCGAAGTCGAAGAGCTCGTGGACCCCGACCGCGAGGGCGGCGCCGATGCCGCCTGCGCCGAGGCCCGTTCGAGCGACGGCCGCTCGGGCGCCAGGCGCAGGGAGAGCCGGCGCAGCCAGGTCACCAGCGCGAGGCCGAGGAGCACGGCGCCGACGATGCCGCCGGTCGCCAGCAGCTCCAGGAAGTCGTTGTGGGCCCGCGTCCACCGCGGACCGGAGAGGACCGCAGGCTGCACCTGGGCCCCGGCCTCCTCCCAGCTGCCGAGCCCCGCCCGGTCGCCGGAAAGCCGCGCCAGACGTCGAGCGCCAGCCCCCAGATGCGGAACCGCGGGTTGGTGACGATCTCGTCCCAGCTGGTGGCGAGGAGGCGGGAGAAGGCGATGCCCGGAGCCGCCCAGGCCACCAGGGCGGCGACTCCGGCCGCCGGCACGAGCGCCAGCGGCGCCCAGCGCAGCCGCGAGCGCCCGAGCATCAGGAGGCACTGGCCGGCGGTGCCCACCGCGGCCGCCAGGAGGGCCGCCCGCGAGCCGGTGAGAACCAGCCCGAAGGCCGTGGCGGCCCAGCAGAGCACGGGCGGCAGGACCAGGAGCAGCCGCCGCTCGAGGCCGGGCGTGCGGCGGGCGCGCCGGGCCGCCCACCAGAGCCAGGCGAGGAAGAGCGCCATGCCGATCTCCAGCAGCACCGCCGTGTGATCGCCGTTGACCAGCGTCCCGCGCAGGCGGTTGCCGCCGGGAGTGTCGACCGCCCGCCCCCAGATCTCCGTGCTCCCCGCCAGCCAGTGCCGCAGGCCGTAGCCGAGCTGGAAGAGAACGGAGAGCGCGAGCGCGGCGAAGAGCACCGTGCGGCCCCGCACGCTGCCCCCCACGAAGGCGGCCGCGGCCAGGGCACAGACGATCGTCAGCAGGGTCACGGCGGTGGCGAGGCTCGCCTCCGGCATCAGGGAGAGGGACACGCCCGAGCGCGCCGTCTCGATCACCCCCTCCCGCAGCGACGAGGCCAGCTCCACGTGGCGGGGCGAGACCAGCCGCGCCAGGGCGGCGGGCCAGGCAGGCCACTGCAGGAGCCCGAGGATCGCCAGGCCGAGCAGCCCCCCCGCCGCCCCGCCGACGGCGCGGGCCGCCCGGAGCCCCCCGTCGGCCCACGCGAGGAGGATCCCCGCCGCCGCCAGCGCGAGCCGCAGGACGAGCAGGGAGAGGGGCGTCACACTGCCGTAGGGCAGCGGCGCCCACACCAGCACCAGGGCCAGCCACGCGGCGACGACTCGAGGGGTTATCATCCGGCCACCTTCGGGAGGCCGAGTCTTCCATGCGACTGCCCAAGACGCTAGCGCTCTGCGCGTTCACCCTGGCCGGCACCTCGGCCTTCGCCCAGTTCACCCAGTACACCGAGCCGGGCGGCCTGGCCCGCGAGCAGCAGAGCCGCGCCGAGGCCGCGCAGGAGAAGGCGGAGAGCGCCCGCTGGACTCTCGGAAAGTGGAAGATCGCTCCCGACATCGCCATCAGCGACGTCGCCTGGACGGACAACGTCTACGACACACGGGACGATGCCGAAACGGTGTCCGACGTCACGGCGACCGCCCGCGCCGGCTTCGAGGGCTTCATCCACCTCGGCCCGGACGTCCTCTTCTCCCTGCGAGCGGTGCCCTCCTACACCTACTGGGCCGACCAAGACGACCTGCGCTCGTCGCACTTCACGGCGGGCGCCGGGCTCTTCGGCCTGCACAACCGCCTGACCTGGGAGCTCGCCGCCGACCACACCGAGAGCCAGTCCTACGCCAACGACGAGCTCCGGGTCCCCCTCGACCTGGAGAACGAGAGCGCGACCCTCGGGCTGCAGGTGCAGATCACGGGGCCGATCGGGGTCTTCGCCCGCGGGACGGCATTGCGCGCGCGCTACCCCGACCGCACCCCCGAGGGCGCCGTCGAGGCCGACCAGTCGCTCGACCGCGACGAGACCGTGCTCTCCGGCGGCCTCTTCTACCGCCCGCGGGAGAGCTTCCGGCTCGGGCTGGGGGTCGAGAGCGCCGAGAGCGACTTCGAGCAGGACCCGGGAGGCCGCTCCAACCGTTCGATCGGGCCGCTCCTGGATGTCGACCTCGTCGGCAACCGCGTCGAGCTCGGCGTGAACGCCGTCTACCGGCAGGTCGAGTTCGACAGCCCCGACCTCGAGGACCAGGACCAGGTGAGCGGTGGCGCCCGGCTCCTGCTCCATCTCGCGAGCCGGACCGACGCGACCCTCTACGGCGGCCGGCAGCTCGTCTACTCCGCCCTCGACGAAAGCGCCTACTTCACCTCCCAGGTAGTCGGCGGCCAGCTGTCCTGGCGCCGGAATCCTGAGCACAAGAGCTTCGCCGTCGCCTTCCTCGCCGAAACGGGGACCAACGACTACGAGGGCACCGGCGGACTCGGGAACCGCTCCGACGACATCGTCAACTACGGCGTGAACTTCACCTTCCCGTACCGAAACGTGCTGGAGCTGCAGATCGGAGTCATCGAGAGCGAGATCGACTCCAACCTGCCGGAGTTCGACCGCTCCTACACCGCCATCCGGACCGGCATCCGCCTCGAGCCGTTGCGTCTCGGAGGGTAGGCCGCCACAACTCCGGCGGGCGGGGCCGCGGTGGTAGGATCGGCCGGATGCGCGCGTCGTCCTCGTTGATCCTCTCGACCCTGCTCCTGGCCCCCCTGGTGGCCCGCCCCGCGGTCGCTCAGCCCGCGACACCGGGAGAGGACTACCGCATCGGCCCGGGCGACGTCGTCGCCCTGCAGGTCTTCGAGGAGCCGAGCCTCAACGTCGAGCGCCAGGTCGGCCCGGGAGGCAGCATCGCCCTGCCGCTGCTGGGCGACGTGCCGCTGGTCGGCCGCACCCAGGCGGAGGCCGAGGCGCTGATCAAGGGACAGCTGGAGCGCAGCTACCTGCAGCGCGCCACGGTGACCCTCGAGATCAAGGAGTACCGCTCGCGCAAGGTCTCCCTGCTCGGCGCCGTGCGCACGCCGGGCAGCCAGTTCATGTCCGGCGACCTCAGCCTGTTCCAGGCGATCACCGCCGCCGGCGGGTTGACCGAGCAGCACGGCGGAACGATCCGCATCCTGCGTCGCGCCGACAACGGGCTCTACGACCAGCTGGAGATCCCGGTCGACGCGCTCCTGGTCAGCGGCGACCCGATGTTCAACGTCCCCCTGCGGCCCAACGACGTCGTCAACGTCGTGGCGGCGCAGGAGGTCACCGTCTACTTCATCGGCGAGGTGGCGCAGCCCGGCGCCGTCAGCCTCACCACGCGCTCGCCCGTCACCCTGCTGACGGCGATCGCCCGCGCCGGCGGGTTGACCGACCGCGCGGCCAGCCGCATCCTGGTGAAGCGCAAGATGCCCGACGGCTCGACGCGCGAGATCGAGGCGCACTACCCTCGCCTCCTGGCCGGGGAGGAGCCCGACGTCGAGCTCCAGGAGGGCGACCTCATCGTCGTCAAGGAGTCGTTCTTCTGAGCCGCTTCGACATCCCGCCCCTGGAGGGCGGCGCCACCTTCGCCGCCGGCGGCACCGCGCGACCCACGGTCGACGTCATGGCCTACGTGCGCCTGCTCCTCGGGCGGTGGAAGCTCGTCGCGGGCACGGTCGGCGTCTGCGTCACGCTGGCGGTGCTCAACTACGTGATGAGCCCGAAGCTCTACCGCGCCTCGACGACCCTCCAGATCGAGCAGCGGACCCTGGCCACGGTGAGCTCGAGCCGCAACCCCTGGCTCGACCAGTGGGCGTCGATGAAGTACCTGCCGACCCAGTACCGTCTGCTCAAGAGCCGCGGCCTGGCGGAGCTGGTCGTGCGGCGCCTGCACCTGGACGACGACCCGGCCTTCACCGGGCGCTCCCAGCAGGCACCGCGGTCCGGTGACGACGCGGTCACGGCCGCGGACGACGATCGTTACCTGGCCGGTCTCGCCGGGCGGCTGATCGGCGGCCTCGACGTCGATCCGATCGAGGGGACGGAGCTGGTCGAGATCGCCTGGACGGGAACCGACCCCGAGCTGACCGCACGCGTCGCCGACGGCTTCGCGCAGACCTTCATCGAGTGGGGCGCCGCCAACCGGGCGACCTCGGTCGACGAGGCCAGCCGCTACCTCGAGCAGCAGATCGCCGATCTGAAGGTGCAGATCCAGCAGAAGGAGGAGCAGCTGCAGCAGTACGGGCGGCAGACCGACATCGTCGCCGCCGATCCGGGCACCAACGTCGCCCTCCAGCGCCTGAACCGCCTCAACGAGCAGTACGCCGCCGCCCAGTCCGACGCCCTGGCCAAGGAGCAGCGCTACCGCGAGCTGCAGAGCACCGCCGCCTCGACGCTGGCCGGAGAGTCCACCGGAGTCTCCAACCTCGAGGAGCAGACCCGGCAGCTGGAGGCGGACTACGAGAGCAAGCTCCAGACCTACAAGCCCGAGTGGCCGGAGATGGTCGAGCTGAAGGGGCAGATCGACGACGCGCGGCGCCGCCTCCAGCAGGCCGTCGACCGGGCGGCCAACGAGGTGCGCCAGGGCGCCTACGCCGAGTGGCAGGCGGCGCTGGGCACGGTGCGCCGGATCGAGCAGCAGCAGGACCAGGCCAAGTCCGAGACGCTCGACGCCAATCTCGACCTCGTCGAGTACTACAACCTCGAGAGCGAGATCAGCGCCCGCCGGCAGATGCTCAACGACCTGATGACCCGTCTCTCCGAGGCCGGCGTCTCGGCCAACCTCGGTCAGTCGGGACCGAACAACGTGCGCGTGGTCGACGCGGCACTGGTGCCGTCGGCGCCCTTCCGCCCGTCGCTGAAGCGCAACCTCGGCCTCGGCCTGGCGGTGGGCCTGGTGCTCGGCATCGGCCTGGTCTTCGCCTTCTACTTCCTGGACCGCACGGTCAAGAGCCCCGACGAGCTGCAGTCGCTCCTCGGGCTGCCGGTGCTCGCCGTCATCCCGGAGGTGTCCGGCTCCCCCACCGAGAGCTACGGCACCTACGGCGCGAGCCCCGGCAAGAGTCGCGGCGAACGGAAGAAGAACCGTGAGGTCGGGGTCGAGATCGAGCTCCTGCCCGAGCACCACCCGCGCTGGGCGGTGGCCGAGGCCTACCGTTCCTTCCGCACGGCCCTGATGCTCTCCACGGCCGACCGCCTCCAGGTCGTGACGGTCACCTCGGCCGAGGCCGGCGAGGGCAAGACGACCACGGCCCTCAACCTCGCCGTCGTGATGGCGCAGCTGGGCCGCAAGGTCCTCCTCGTCGACGCCGACCTGCGCAAGCCGCGCATCCACCGGGTGTTCAAGGTCTCGAACCGCTGCGGGCTGGTGAGCTGCCTGACCGGCTCGGCCGAGCCGGAGACCGCCATCCGCTCGACCGACGTGGCGGGCCTCAAGGTCTGCACCTCCGGCCCGACGCCGCCGAACCCGTCCGAGCTCCTGGCCTCCGAGCGCATGGCCCGCTTCCTCGAGGCGGCGCGCCAGACGTTCGACTTCGTCGTCGTCGACACGCCGCCGGTGCTGGCCGTCTCCGACGCCATCCTCCCCGGCTCGCGCTCGGACGGCGTCGTGCTCTGCTTCCGCGCCAACACCGTCCATCGCGAGGCGGTCACCGAGTGCCGCGACCGCCTGCGCTTCGCGGACGTGAAGATCCTCGGCGCGGTGTTCAACCGCCAGCGACCGGTGGGCGGCAAGTACTACAAGTCGAGCTACCACTACTACCAGTCGTACGCCGAGCCGTCCGAGGCCGACTCCGCGGCCTGAGCGGCATCCGGTGATCGACCTCCACATCCACCTCCTCCCCGGCGTCGACGACGGGCCGGCGGAGCTGGAGGAGTCCGTGGCCATGTGTCGCGCGGCGGCGGAGGAGGGCTGCACCGCCCTGGTGGCCACGCCGCACCAACGCTGCCCGCGCTGGTGGAACGACGACCCCGCGGGGCTCGAGGTCCTGCGTGCCGCTCTCGAGGCGAGGCTCGACGGGGCCCTCGAGGTGCGGCTCGGGGCCGAGATCAGGGTCGACTCGGAGCTGCTCGGCGAGCTCGACCGGCACCCGGACACGGGTCTCCTGCCCCTGGCCGGGTCGCGCTACCTGCTGGTCGAGTTCGACCGCCAGGGTCTCGGGCCCGAGCCGGAGCCGATCGTCGACGAGCTGATGGCGATGGGCTGGCGGCCGATCGTGGCCCACCCCGAGTTCGTCCCGCAGCTGGTCGAGGACGTCGGGCGGGCCGGAGTCATGGCCCGGGCCGGCGCCCGCTTCCAGGTCACGGGAGCCAGCCTGGAGGGCCGTTTCGGCCGCGACGTGAAGCGCTTCGCCCACGACCTGATCGACCGCGGGCTGGTGCACTTCGTGGCCAGCGACGCCCACGGCACGCGGTGGCGCCCGCCGGGCTTGGCGCAGGCGCGCGAGGTGCTCGTCAAGGGCTGGGGAGACGAGGCGGCCCGGCGGCTCACCGTGGACAACCCGGCGCGCCGTGCTGGACGACCGGCCCCTCTGAGCCGCCGCTTGGCCTGCGCCCACCCCGGTGCTAGCTTTGGCCGGTGCGACGCGTCCTCCCGGCCCTCGGGCTCGTCTCGGTCGTCCTGTCCCTCGCCGCACCGTGCGGCGCGGCGGAGCCCTTCTACGACAACCTCCTGACCGAGGGGCAGCTCGCCTACGCGCGCGGCGACTGGGCCGCCGCGGCGCAGCGCTTCCGGATCGCCTGCTTCGGGCTGCTCGAGGAGCCGGCCCGTCTGGCGGACTGCCGCACCCGGCTGGCGCTCACCGAGGCGCGGCTGGGCCAGCGGGAGCGGTTCGAGGACGCGTTCCGGCAGATCCTCGATCTCGAGAGGCGCTTCGGAGCCTACGGCGACGCCGAGATCCCCGCCGAGATGCGCAGCGACTTCGAGGCACAGGTCGCGCGCTGGATCCCCGAGGAGGTGCTGCGGGACGTGCCGGCCTTCGCCTCGGTGGCGCGGCAGCGCACCCTCGATCGGCTGGCGAGCCTGCCGCCCTCCCAGCGGCGCATCGAGATCGGCCAGCTCGCGGCGGCCGAGCCCAACGAGCTCCGCTGGCCGCTCGAGCTCGCCCGCCTGGCGATCGCGGACCGGAGCTGGCTGACGGCCCAGGAGTGGACGACCCGCGCCCTGGAGATCGCCCCGGGCTACGACGAGGCCCTCTGCCTGCGCGGCCGGGCGGCGGCCATGGGGGCCCGCTGCGGGGACGCCCTCCCCGACCTCGCCCACTGCGCCGCCCCGCCGGCCGACTCCCGGCTGGTCGAGGATCAGCTCTCCTGCCATCTGGCGCTGGGCGATCTGGACGGGGCGGAGACCCTGATCGCCGCGCTGCCGCCGGACGTGCGCGAGAGCCGGCCGATCCGCAAGGCCGCCAAGGGGATCGAGAAGACCCGGGAGGCGCTGGCGCGCGAGGCGGCCCGGTCCGGCAGCGACGCGGCGCCCGTCGCCCAGTCCCCGCCGAGCGAGAGCGCCCCCGACACCGCGGAGGCCGGCACCACGGCGCGCACCGTGACGTCGGAGGAGATCACCCGGCTGCGGGCCGGGCTCCTCTCGGCCGGCGACTACCCGACCCTGGCCGGCATCTACGAGCGGGCCGAGCAGTTGGCGGAGGCCTCTCCGGATTGGATCGCCGCCCAACGCCTCGCCGGCGAAGCGGCCTACCGCACCTCGCAGTGGGAGCGGAGCGTCCACTTCCTGCAACGCTCGAGGCTCGACGCCGAGGCGCCGCCGTCGCTGGCCTTCTACCTGGCGGTGTCGCTGTACGAGTCCGGAGAGCCGACCGAGGCCGCCCGGATCCTCCGTCAGGTCCTGCCTCGCTTGGAGAACAGCGCCGTGGTGCGCTCCTACAGCGAGAGGATCCTCGGCGAGGACGGCTGACCCCCTCGCGCCCGTTGTTGACGCGGCGGATCGCCGCACCGTAAGCTCGGGCGGCTCGACTGTAGCTTCTTTTCGAGGTTTCCGTAGAAGGCATCGGCTCCAGGGGGGACATTTCATGCGCCGTCATCTGTTGACTTGTTGGATTGGAGGCTTGTCTCTGGCGGTAGCTGCGGCCGGCCAGACGGCCGCGGTGGACCAGCTCGAATGTCTGCCGCTCGAGGAGAACGCGGCGATCACGGCGTCGATCGACGGTGTGGAGAGCGGCAGCAGCGTGCAGCTCTTCTTCCGCCGGCTCAACCCGGTCGGCGGGTTCTACTCGGTGCAGGCCCACCCGGCCGGAGGCGACAGCTACTGGACGACCTTCCCCAAGCCCGAGGACCGCAAGCAGCCGGACCTCACCGACGACTGGTGGGAGCTGCTCAAGGACCGCGACTGGATGGAGGGCCACGACCGCGACTGGCTCGAGGACTGGCTCGACGACCAGGACTACGAGGCGGCCGAGTACTACGTGGCCACGATCGCCGCCGACGGCAGCGTGTCGAGCCGTTCCGACACCAAGCTCGTCGAGGTCCGCAAGGACTCCGAGTGCGACACCCCGCCGCTCGACGAGAAGCAGGAGGGGTGGGCCCAGAACTTGACCGTGGGCGAGACCACCGTCGACCAGTACGGGCAGGAGCTCTTCCACTGGCTCTGCGACGGCATCGTCACCCGGGTGAGCTCCCAGGGCGTTTACCGGGCCGACGAGTACTGCCGGGCCTGTGTCGTGGGCTACATTCCGATGGCCGCCTTCGCGGCCGGCGTCATCAGCGGCGCCATCATCGAGCACGACCCGCCGGTGCTGGAGCCGCCGGAGCCGCCCGCCTCGCCCGTGCAGCCCTAGTGGCGCCGGATCGAACGAGAGATCGCCGAGGCCCCGAGCGTCGAGCGCGCCGGGGCCTCGTGACGCCATGAGCGAGAGCCACCGGGCCGAAGAGCTGCGACGCCGGATGCTCGAGCGGCGCGCCGTGGTGGGCGTGCTGGGGCTGGGCTACGTCGGCCTGCCGCTCGCCCTCGCCTTCTCCCGGCAGGGCTTCCCCGTGCTCGGCTTCGACGTCGACGCGGCCAAGGTCGAGGAGCTCGAGGCCGGTCGCAGCTACATCGGCCACATCGACGACGGCGAGATCGCGACGGCCCGGGCCGCCGGCTTCCAGGCGACCGCCGACCCGGCCCGCCTCGTCGAGGCCGACGCCTCCTGCTCTGCGTGCCGACGCCGCTGACCGAAGACCACCGGCCCGACCTCCTACGTCGAGCGCACGGCGGAGCTGGTGGCCCGCACGCTGCGACCGGGCCAGCTGGTCGTCCTCGAGTCCACGACCTACCCCGGGACCACCCGCGAGCTGGTGGCGCCGAAGCTCGCGCCACCGCCACCTCCTCGGCGAGCAGGTCTTCCTCGCCTACTCCCCGAGCGCGAGAACCCGGGAGCCAGTGGCCAGTCGATCGCCCGCATCCCCAAGGTCGTCGGCGGTCTCGACTCCACGTCTCTCGAGCTCGCCAGCCTCTCTACAGCACCGTCGTCCCTCCGTGCACCCCGCGTCTCCTCCCGGAGGTCGCCGAGGCCTCGAAGCTCACCGAGAACGTCTTCCGCGCTGTCAACACCGCCTCGTCAACGAGCTCAAGATCGCCTACGAGGCGCTGGGCATCGACGTCTGGGAGGTCCTCGACGCCGCCGAGACCAAGCCCTTCGGCTTTCATGCGCTTCGACCCCGGCCCGGGCTGGGGCGGCCACTGCATCCCGATCGATCCGTTCTACCTCTCGTGCGGGCACGAGGGCGCTCTGGCGAGCGCACGCGATTCATCGAGCTGGCCGGCGAGATCACATCGCGAGGATGCCGCTGGATCGTCGGCCGGCTCGAGACGGAGCTCGGCGCGACCTGCGCGGCAGCGGATCCTCGTGCTCGGCCTGGCCTGCTGCCGGACGTCGCCGACCGCGAGAGCCCAAGGTTCGAGGTCCTCTCGCTCCTCCTCGATCGCGGGGCGGACGTCGGCTCACGACCCGCACATCCCCCGAGCTCCCGGCGATGCGCACGTGGCGCGACCCCGGCCCTGGATCCCGACCGCTCGACGCCGAGCTTCCTTGGCCGCCCACGACGCGGTCGTCCTGGTCACCGACCACCGCGACGTCGACTACGACCTCGTCAGGCTGGCACGGCCTCGATCCTCGACACGCGCGGTCTACGCGCGCGGACCGAGAAGGTCGTCCAAGCTGAGCCGGGCGAAGGCGGCGGGCTCGTCGCCGTCTCCACGTCCTCCTTCGCCCGCGCCGACCGCGCCCTCGAGCGGCTGGAGGGCGTCGGCTTTTCGGGTGCGCCTCAACCCTGGCGGCCGACGTCTGAGGCCCTGGAGATCGTGGAGCTCCTGCGCGGAGCCGTCGGCTCGATCGCTGGCACCGAGTCCCCGATCGCGTGAGGTCCTCACCGCCTGCCCCGACCTACGGGCGATCCTCGCGTCGCGGTGCCGGCGTCGACGCGGTCGACCCGACAGTACGAGCTGGAATCGCCGTCCGGCGCGTGCGCAGCGCCCACGCCAGCCGTGGCCGCGAGCTCGCCCCCTGGGGCATGCTCGCCCTGCTGCGCGGCACGCCGGCCGCCGATCGCGCCCCCGCGCCGGCGCGCTGGAGCAAGCCGATGCGGTCGCCTGCTGGCTGAAAAGACTGTCGGACTGATCGGGTCGGGCAGACCGGAAGGCGCTGGTCCGGCTCCTCGCGCCGTTCCGCCCACGTCTGCTGGCGTCGGACCCTCGGCCCGATACCGCTTTTGCCGGCGCACCACGGCGTGGAGTATCGTCCCCTGACGAGCTCCTCCGTGAGAGTGACGAGCCTGCACTGGCTCACCTGAGTCGGTCCACCACTTGATCGATCGCCGCACGGTTGGCCCTGATGAAGGAGACAGCCCGCTCATCAACACGGCGCGCGGCGGGCTCGTGGACGAGGAGGACTGGGCCGACGCTGCGCGACGGCCAAGCCGGCGGCGTCACCCTCGACGTGTTCGAGCGCGAGCTCCTACCAGGGGCCCCCGACGGCGCCTTCGACGAAGCCCTCCTCACATTCCACATCGGCTCCTACGCCGCGTGGAGGGCAGGCTGGGTGGCGATGGAGCCTGAGGCGGTATCGACAACCTGCTGGAGGCGCCTACATGAAGCGCGCCGTCGTCACCGGGGCTCCGGGTTCCTCGGGAGCCACATCGCCGATGCCCTCTCCGATCGCGGGCTCGAGGTCGTGGTCTTCGATCGGGAGCCGTCGCGGTGGCTGCGTGAGGGACAGCGGATGGAGGTCGGGGACCTGCTGGACAGGGAGGCGCTCGATCGGGCCTTCGACGGGGCGGACGTGGTCTACCACTTGGCGGCCCTGGCGAACCTCGACAGCGCGCACGAGGCCGCTCTGGCGACGGCGCAGAGCAACGTGCTGGGGACGGTGGAGGCGCTGGAGGCGGCGCGGCGGGCGGGGGTCTCGCGGTTCGTGCTGGCGAGCACCGTCTACGTCTACAGCCGCGCGGGGGGCTTCTACCGGGTCAGCAAGCAGGCCTGCGAGGCCTACGTCGAGGAGTTCCAGCGCCAGGCCGGGCTCGACTACACGATCCTGCGCTACGGCAGCCTGTATGGCCCGCGCTCCGACGACTCCAACGGGGTCCACCGGCTGCTCCACCAGGCCGCCCGGGAGGGCCGGGTCGAGCTCGTCGGCAACCCCGAGGACGTGCGCGAGTACGTGCACGTCGAGGACGCGGCGAAGCTCTCGGTCGACGCCGCCAGCGCGGAGTTCGCGAATCAGCACCTGATCGTCACCGGCCCCCACCCCACGCGACTGAAGGACCTGCTGACGATGTTCTCCGAGATCCTCGGTCGCGAGGTGCGGGTCGACTACCTGCCTCCGCATCCGGGCGGTGCCGACGTCCACTATCGCGTCACTCCCTACTCCTACACGCCGCGGGTGGGTCGCAAGCTCACCTCCAGCTGCTTCGTCGACATGGGCCAGGGGTTGCTGCAGCTGCTCGAGACGATCCACGCGGGGGGCGACGCGCCGGTGGTCGAGGGAACGGATCGGTGAACGCGGCGATCGTCACCGCCCGCGCGGGCAGCAAGTCGATCGTCGACAAGAACGTCCACCCGGTGCGGGGACGGGCGCTGGTGACCTATCCGATCGCGGCGGCGCGGGAGGCGCGGCGCATCGACGGCGTCTTCGTCTCGACCGACGGCGCGGCGATCGCGCGCGCCTCCGAGCAGGCGGGCGCCACGGTCATCGAGCGGCCCGACGAGCTGGGCGGGGACAGCGTCAACCACGGCGACGTCATCCGGCACGCCGTGCGCTGGGTCGACGAACGCCATCCCGACCTCGAGAACGTCGTGCTCCTGCTCGGCAACACGGTCATGCTCGACGGCGAGCTCATCGACCGCTGCATAGCGATGCTCGACGAGCGTCCCGAGCTCGACTCGGTGATGACCGTCTGGGAGGCCGCCGACGACCACCCCCTGCGGGCGCTCGAGATCACCGGCGAGGGCCTCCTCCAGCCCTACGGAGATCCCGACCGCCAGGTCTCCACCGAGCGCCAGTCGTACCCCAAGGCCTACTACTACGACCAGGGAGTCTGGGCCTTCCGCAAGGGCTGCGTGGAGCGCCGCGACGGACCGAATCCGTGGTGGTGGATGGGCAAGCGCAGCGCCCCGGTCATCCGCAACTGGGTCACCGGCCGCGACGTCCACACCCGCCTCGACCTCGCCTTCTCCGAGTGCTGGCTCGACGGGTTGCCCGGGATCCGGGAGCTGTGAACCTGCCGCAGCCGCCGCGGGCGGTGGTCTTCGACTTCGACGGCGTCATCGTCGAATCCGTGGAGGTCAAGAGCCGCGCCTTCGTCGAGCTCTTCCCCGACCGGCCGGATCTCCATGAGGCGATCCTCGAGCACCACCGCGACCACCTCGGGCTCTCGCGCTACGAGAAGATCCGCTGGATCCTGGCCGAGCTGCTGGACGAGCCGGCCGATGAAGAACGCGTCGACGAGCTCGCCGCCCGCTTCTCGGACCTGGTGCTCGACGCCACCGTCTCCTGCCCCCTGGTGACGGGCGCCGAGGAGACGCT
>JAWKHP010000031.1:0-35556 GCA_041394745.1 Thermoanaerobaculia bacterium
CCGGCCGACGGCCGGCGGGATCCCGACATCGGCGGACCAGCGGCCGACCGAGGCGGAGGTCGCCCCCGAGCCGCCGCCGGAGACGGAGGTCGAGATCCCGGACGAGCAGCGACTGCACCTGGTCGTCTACATCGACAACTTCAACATCCGCCCGTTCAACCGGAACAGGGTGTTCCGGCGTCTGCGGGAGTTCCTCAACGAGCTGGGCAGGGACGACCGGGTCATGCTCGTCACCTACGACCGCTCCCTCCACTACCGGCACCCGTTCACCAACGACGCCCAGCTCATCTCGCAGGCACTCTTCGAGATCGAGACCATGACCGGCAGCGCGGTCCACCAGGATTCGGACCGGCGCGACCTGCTGCGACAGATCAACGAGGCGGACTCGATCTCCAACGTCCTCTGGAACGTGAGGACGTTCGCCGAGTCGGCCTACAACGACCTCAGCTTCTCGGTCGACGCGATGCGCGAGATCGTCGACTCCCTGGCGGGCCTGCCCGGCCGCAAGGCCCTGCTCTACGTCTCCGACGGGCTCTCGATGCAGCCCGGCGAAGAGATGTTCTACATGCTGTTGCAGAAGTTCAACGAGACCTCCGTCATGTCGACGGCCCAGGAGTTCAACGCCTCGCGGCTCTTCGAATCGTTGGCCTCACAGGCCAACGCCAACCGGGTGGCCTTCTACACGATCGACGCGGCCGGCTTGCGCCCGCCCAGCGCCTCCTCGGTGGAGGTGGCCGAGATCAGCCAGGCCGGTCTCACGACGTTCTACGACCAGACCCTCATCAGCAACCTCCAGGCGCCTCTCCTGACGCTCGCGGAACGCACGGGAGGCAAGGCCATCATCAACACCAACGACGTCGGGCCCGCCCTGGACGACGTCTCCCGCGGGTTCCGCAACTACTACTCCCTCGGCTTCACTCCGAATCACAGCGGCTCCGGCCGTCAGTACGACGTGGAGGTTCGGGTCAAGGGTCGCAAGGACCTCGTCGTCCGCCACCGTCAGACCTACCGCGACAAGCCCGTCGAGTCCCGGATCTCCGACGGCACCATGGCGACGCTGCTCTACGGCGAGACCCGCAACCCGCTCAACATCAACCTGGCGATGCGCGACTCCGTACCCGACGTCCAGGAGGACGGGTACTACCTCGTCACCGTCGTCGTGGAGATCCCGATTCGCGAGATCACCCTGTTGCCGCGCGAGGACATGCACGTGGGACGCGCTCGGGTCTTCTTCGTTGCGATGGACGAGGAAGGCGGCCTCTCCGAGGTCCAGGAGACGCCGGTGGACCTGCGCATCCCCAACGACCGGATCGACGAGGCGCTCGGTCAGCTGTACCCCTTCCAGGTGCAGCTGCGGATGCGCTCCGGCCCCCATCGCCTCGCCGTCGGAGTCCTCGACGAGGTGGGCGCCGAGGCCGCCTACGTCGCCCGCGCCTTCGTCGTCGGGCAGGCATGAGCGGTCGCGTGCGCAGGTGGGGCGAGCTCGTGCGCTCCCTCGGGCGCGCGATCCTCGAGCTGCTCCAGGCCGAGGTCGCCGCCCTGGGAGAGGAGCTGGCGGCCAGCGGACGGGAGCTGCGCCGGGGCGGCGTCTATCTGATCCTCGCTCTCGCGGTCGGTGTCGCGGCACTGTGGGCTCTGGCACTGCTGCTCTTCGAGCTCCTGGTCCTGGTCCTGCCACGGTGGGGCGCCGCGGGCACGATCCTCCTGGCCCTGACGATGGCCGCTCTCGGCTTCTTCATCGCCGGCCGGCGTGCGCTCGGCCGCGTGCAGGATCCTCGCGTCCTGGTCGCGCGCCGGGCCCGCGAGCACGCCGACTGGTGGCACGGCCTGCTGGGGGGCGAGGTGGAGGAGGACGGCGATGAAGCGGGCTGAGCGGGACGTGGCGACCGAGGTCGCCCTGCGTCGCGAGCGTGTGGCCGAGGAGCTCGAGCGGTTGCGCTCGTCGCTGCGCAGGGAGACCGGCGGAGGGTGGCGAGGGCGGTCGTGGGGCTTGCTGCTGGTCGCCGTCGCGGCGGGAGCGGCGCTCGGCTCGGCGGTCTGGAAGAGACGACGCCGGCTCGATTCCGGTCGCAGCTGAACGGAGCGCTCAGGCGGGCGTCTTCGGCCGCTTGAAGACCATCGCGATGTTGTCGGTGGCACCGCTCTTGAAGTTCACCGAGGTGATCGAGACGAGCTCCCAGCCTTCCGCTCCGAGGGCGTCCAACTCCGTGGACGCCTTCGGGTCCAACCTGTAGTTCTCGCTGCGGATGTTGATGATCTTGTACTCCCAGGCGGTCATGGCGACCTCCTTACCCGCTGGAGCGCCCGTGCGGCGCCCGCTCCCGCCTCGATTCTAGCGAAAAGCCAGCTCGACGGCCTCGCCGCCGCCGATCCCCCAACGCCGCGCCAGATTCTGTCCGCGGACCGCCAGCTCGACCGTGCCCAGGGAGCCGGGCAGCCAGCCGGGTGTGTCGGCGGGGAGCTGGGCGAAGTGACCGGCCGCCGTCCGGACCTCGTGACCGGCCACGCGGACGGCCTCCACCGTGCCCTCCCGGGCCCATTCGATCGGAAGGTCGGTCACCAGGTTGCCGAAGCGATCCACGTGGACGACGCGGCCGCGAGCGCCTCCGTCCCACCTGCGGGGCGGCTCGAGCCGCAGGCGCACCGGGTCCTCCGCGACGGGGCCCAGGCTCTCCATGGAGCCGCCGGCCGCCAGATGGGCCGCCACCGGAGCGAACCGGTCCCGCCCGTGGAAGGTCGCCCCCGGGCCGGGGAGGAAGAGCTCCGCGGCCTCGACGGCCCGGGCTTCCGCGTCCGGGAGAACGGCCTCCAGGACACCGTTGTCCGGGCCCACGAACCAGGTGTCCTCGCGCCGGGTTGCGAGTGGATTCGGCGGTCGCTCCCGACGCCCGGGTCCACCACCACGAGGTGGACCGTGCCGGGAGGAAACCACCGGCGCCGCGCCGAGCAGGAAGGCGGCGGTGGCGATGCCCTCCGGGGGACGTCGTGCGTGACGTCGACCAGGGTGACCCCGGGGGCGCGGGAGAGGAGAACCCCCTTCACCGCCGCCACGTAGTAGTCGGCGGTACCGAAATCGGTGAGCAGGGTCACGATCGACACGCCGGCAGGATCGTACCCCGATAGACTCGGCTCCGTGGAACGTGTGGTCCTGCTGTTCGAAGCCGCCGGCGGTGCCCGGGAAGGTCAAGACCCGCTTGATCGGGGAGCTCAGCGCCGCCGAGGCGGCTGGAGCTGCACGAATCGCTGCTGGCGGACGTGCTGAAAGCCTCTCGGAGGGGATTTCCGGGGCTCGAGTTGCGCTGGGCCCTCGATCCCGGCGAGCGAGCCCTCGATCTGGGGCGGCCGGCGCGGACCAGGAGGGCGAGGACCTCGGGGAGCGGCTGTACGGTGCCCCCTGGCGGAGGTGGCGGCGTCCGGCGCCTGGTGGCCGCCGGGGAGCGACCATCCGGGCCTCGACGCGCACGGGTCGAGGAGGCCTTCTCAGGCCCTGGGCGAGGACGGAGCGGATCTGGTCCTGGGACCGGCGGAGGACGGCGGCTACTACCTGCTGGCCCTGCGGCCCGCCGCGGTGCGCGAGGAGCTCTTCGAGGAGATCCCATGGAGCACGGGCCGGGTTCTCGAGGAGACCCTGGAACGGGCGGATCGGATCGGCCTCGAGACCAGGCTCCTCCCGACCGCGGCCGACGTGGACACGGCCGAGGACCTCGCCGCACTCGTCGGGCGGCTGGCCGCAGGCGAGACCCGGTCACCCGCCACGGCGCGCTTGCTGGCGCGTTGGGGGCGGCTCGAAACGCCATGAGGGTGCTCACCGCCGAGGCGATGGCGCAGGTCGACCGGCGGGCCATCGAGGAGCTCGGCCTGCCCGGCGCCGTCCTCATGGAGAACGCCGCCCTGGGCGTGGTGGAGGCGCTCGAGGACGAGGCGCCCGGTGCCGGCTCCGCGCTGTTGCTGTGCGGGCCCGGAAACAACGGAGGAGACGGGTTGGCGGTCGGGCGGCACCTCGCCATCCGCGGGTGGCAGGTGGAGATCTTCCTCTTCGCGCCGGCTCCGCCGAGCGGCGACGCGGCCATGCAGCTCGACGTCGTGCGCCGCATGGGACTCCCCGTGCGCTCCCTGGACGGCCCGGAGGCCGTCCGGGCGGCCCTCGCCTCGGGGCGGGAATCCGACGTGGTGGTCGACGCCCTCTTCGGCACCGGGCTGTCGCGCCCGCTCGAGGGTGACCTCGCATCCCTGGTCGAGGGACTGTCCGACGTGCCGGGGCTGCGGCTGGCCGTCGACGTGCCCAGCGGCCTGCACGGGAGCCGCTGGGACGTGCCGGGACCGGCCTTCCGGGCCGACGTGACCGTGACCTTCGGAGCCCCCAAGATCGCCCACGTGCTCCTCCCCGCGGCCCTTCTGGCGGGCAGGATCGCGGTCGCGGATCTCGGCATCCCCCTCTCGCTCCTCGAAGAGGCCGAGGGGGACCTGGAGCTGCTCGAAGCCCGGCAGCTCGGCCTCCTGCTGGGCGGTCGGGCCCGCGACGCGCACAAGGGCACGTACGGGCACCTGCTGGTGGTGGCGGGCTCTCGCGGCAAGAGCGGCGCCGCCGTGCTCGCCTGCCGGGCGGCCGTGCGCAGCGGTGCCGGCCTGGTCACCGCCGCGGTACCCGCCGGAATCCTCTCCGAAGTGGCCTCGGGCAGCGTCGAGTCGATGACCCTGCCTCTCGCCGACGACGGCACGGGGGAGGTCGCCGAGGCGGCGGTCGACGAGGTCCTCGAAGCCTGCGAGGGCCGGGACGCCGTCGCGCTCGGTCCGGGCCTCGGACGCTCGGCGGACGTGCTCCGCCGGCTGCGCCGGGTCGTGCTGTCCGCGCCGCTGCCCCTGGTGCTCGACGCCGACGGGCTGATCGCCTTCGCCGACGACCTCGCCGCCCTGCGGGACCGGCCGGCGGAGACCGTCCTGACGCCCCACCCGGGCGAGATGGCCGCCCTGCTCGGGGGGTCGATCGGGGATGTCCAGGCCGACCGCCCGGCCGCTGTGCGGCGCGCCGCCGAAGCGAGTGGCTGTCACGTGGTGCTGAAGGGCGCTCCCAGCCTCGTGGCGACGCCCGGAGGCCGCATCGGGATCAACCCAACGGGCAATCCGGGCATGGCCACCGGGGGCACCGGGGACGTGCTGACCGGTGTCGTCGGGGCCCTGCTGGCGGGCGGCCTCGACGGTGGTGACGCCGCCCGGTTGGGCACCTACCTCCACGGTCTCGCCGGGGACCTGGCGCTGGAGGCCGGGGACGAGGCCGGGCTGCGCGCCGGCGACCTGGTCGAGGCGCTGCCGGCCGCTCTCTCCGAGCTCCGCGCCCCATGAGTCGGTGGACGACCCGCGGCGAGGAGGAGACCCGCGCGCTCGGCACGATGCTGGGGCGCCGGCTCGCGCCCGACGGCCTCCTCCTGGTGTCGGGTACACTAGGGGCCGGCAAGACGGTTCTCGCCAAAGGTGTCGCAGCCGCCTTGGAGATCGACCCCGCGCACGTGCAGTCCCCCACCTACACCCTGATGCAGCGGCATCACGGGCCGCTCGGCGATTTCCTCCACGTCGATCTCTACCGCCTGGATCCGAGCCAGGTGGAGGGCATCGGCCTCGAGGAGGAGATCAGCGGCCCCGGGATCAAGCTGGTGGAGTGGCCGGAGCGCCTGCCGTCGATTCCACCGGAGGCGGTGTGGATCCACATCGAGCGCGGCGCCGACGACGACGAAAGAGTGCTGACGCAACACGAGGCCCCGCCGGCCGGCGCGCCGGGGCGGAGCCCGGAGGGAGAGACCAGAGGATGAGCATCGAGAAGGTGGGAGTACTGGGTTGCGGCCTCATGGGGTCGGGCATCGCCGAGGTGTGTGCGCGCGCGGGGCTGTCGACGGTGGTGCGGGAAGTCGAGCAGGGCTTCCTCGACAAGGGGCTGGCACGGATCGAGAAGTCCCTCGGCAAGGCGGTCGAGAAGGGCAAGCTCTCCGCCGAAGACCGTGATGCCACGCTCGGCAACCTCCACGGCACGACCAGCGTCGACGACCTCGCCGACTGCGATCTGGTGATCGAGGCGATCGTCGAGAACCTCGAGGAGAAGTGCAGCACCTTCGCCGCTCTCGATCGAGCGGTGCAGAAGGACGCGCTGTTCGCCAGCAACACCTCGTCCCTGACGATCACGGAGATCGCCATGGCGACCGAGCGCACCGACCGCTTCCTCGGCCTCCACTTCTTCAACCCGGTCCCCGTGATGAAGCTGGTCGAGGTGGTGCGCACCCTGATGACGAGCGACGAGTCCTTCGCCGCAGCCAGCGCTTTCGTGGAACGGATCGGCAAGCAACCGGTCGCCTGCCGCGACAACTCGGGCTTCATCGTCAACCGGCTCCTCGTGCCCTACCTGCTCGACGCGATTCGCGCCTACGAGGAGGGCGTGGGCTCGGTGGAGGACATCGACAAGGCGATGAGCCTCGGCTGCGGCTATCCGATGGGTCCGCTGACCCTGCTCGACTTCGTCGGTCTCGACACCACCTACTACATCGCCAACATCATGTTCGAGGAGTACCGGGAGAAGCGCTTCGCCCCCCCGCCGCTGCTCAAGCAGATGGTGCTGGCGGGTCGGTTGGGCCGCAAGTCGGGACGCGGCTTCTACGACTACAGCGCCGGCTGATCGGTCCCCCGGCCCATGACACAGCTGATCCTGGCCGAGGAAGGCATCGAATCCCTCTACGGGACCCGCGACGAGAACCTGCGCGGGATCGAGAAGGCCTTCGGGGTCACCCTGCAGGCGCGCGGCAACCGGCTGCAGATCGACGGCGACGCGCAGGACGCGCAGCGCGTCGAGAGCCTGATGAGCCAGCTCTCGACACTGCTCGAGAAGGGGTACGACCTCGGGCCGGACGACGTCGACACGGCGGTGCGGGTCATGCAGGAGGCCCCCGAAGTCTCCCTGGTCGACTTCTTCCTCGGAGACGAGCTGGTCGGCAAGGTGAGGCGGGTGGTGAAGCCGCGCAGCCTCCGCCAACAGCTCTACCTCCAGGCCATGGCGGAGCACGACCTGGTGCTCTCGATCGGCCCCGCCGGGACGGGCAAGACCTACCTCGCGGTGGCGATGGCCGCCGTCTACCTGCTCGAGAAGCGGGTCCGGCGCATCGTCCTCGCCCGGCCGGCGGTGGAGGCCGGCGAAAAGCTGGGGTTCCTCCCCGGCGACCTGGTGGAGAAGGTGAATCCCTACCTGCGCCCCCTCTACGACGCCCTCTACGACATCCTCGGCTTCGACAAGGTCGACCGGATGCTGGAGCGGGGCACGATCGAGGTGGCGCCCCTGGCCTTCATGCGCGGACGGACGCTCAACGAGAGCTTCATCATCCTGGACGAGGCGCAGAACACGACCAGCGAGCAGATGAAGATGTTCCTCACCCGGGTCGGCAACCACTCCAAGGCGGTGGTCAACGGCGACGTGACGCAGGTCGACCTGCCTTCGGGCAAGGTCTCCGGCCTGCGCCAGGCGCAGGAGGTGCTCGACGGAGTGGAGGGCATCAAGTTCGTGCGCTTCAGCGACCGCGACGTCGTCCGGCACCCGCTGGTGCAGAAGATCGTTCTCGCCTACGAGCGCCACGAGCAGGCGCGCAACGGCTCGAACGCGGCCGCCGCTCCCGAGCCGCGGGAGTAGCGAGGGTGACGACGTCGGCGCACGCGCCCGCGCACTGCGAGATCGCGGTGCAGGATGCGACCGGCCGAGCCGGTCGCGAAGCCGCGGCTCTCGGCGCGTGGCTGCGACCGGTCCTCGCCTCCCTGGCGCCCGAGGCGACGTCCTTCGCCGTCCGGCTGGCCGACGACGGCGAGATGAGGGGGCTCAACCGAGACTATCGAGGGAAGGATTCCACGACGGACGTCCTCTCCTTCCCGGGGGAGCGAACCGTCGAAGGGACCCACCTCGGCGACCTCGTCATCTCGATCCCGGTCGCACGCCGCCAGGCCGAAACCGCCGGGCACGGCCTGGAGCGCGAGCTCCAGGAGCTCGCGCTGCACGGAGTGCTGCACTGCCTGGGCCACGACCACGAGACGGACGACGGCGAGATGGAGCGCCTCGAGCTGGCGCTGCGCGCACGGTGGCTCGGAGAGGGTGACGGGCGATGATGGGCGCCCTCCTCTCGGCCCTGCTCTTCGCGCTCGCAGCCCTTCTGCACCTGCTCGCGGCCCTGCTCGATCGCAGCGGCCGCATCCGGCTCCACCATTGGGCGGAAGAGGCGGGGCCCTCGCTCCACAAGCTCTACGACCGACGGCGCCGTTTCCTGACCTTCCGCGCCCTGCTCGTCGTCGCCTCCGGCACGGCGCTGCTCGGAGCCGTGCTCCTGACCGAACGCACCGCCGGCGGTCTGGCGCTGGCCCTCGGCGTCGGAATGGGAGCCGTCGTGCTGGCGGAGGCGGCGACGAGGATCGCCGTCTCCCGCTGGTCGGAGGAGGCGCTCTCCGGCCTGACGCCGGTCTACCGCTCCCTCGCCGTGCTCCTGGGTCCCCTGCTCGCCCTGACCCCCGAGAGCACCGCACTCGACGCCGGTCCCGAAGACGACGAAGACGAAGAGGACGACGACGCGTCGGAGGACGAGATCCAGGCCTTCCTGCAGGTCGGAGCGGTGGAGGGCATCCTCGAGCCCGGGGAGGAGGACCTCGTCCTGCGCATCATCGATTTCGGTGACACCGTGGTGAAGAGCGTCATGACACCACGCATCGACATGGTTTGCCTGGCGGCCGAGGAAGGCCTCGAAGGAGCGGCGGACCTGTTCCTCTCCTCGAAGCACTCCCGCATCCCGGTCTACCGCGACTCGGTCGACACCATCGTCGGGATCCTCCACATCCGCGACGTGCTGGCAGCCGTCCGTGCCGGAAACGGCTCCCACCCCGTCGATCTCGCGGCACCGACGTTCTTCGTCCCCGATTCGAAACCCGTCTCGCAGCTGCTCGGCGAGCTGCAGGCCCGCCACCAGCAGATGGCGATCGTCGTCGACGAGTTCGGCGGCACCGCCGGGCTGGTGACGCTCGAGGACCTGCTCGAGGAGATCGTGGGCGAGATCGCCGACGAGCACGAGCCCCCCGCCGCCGATCCTCAGCAGGTGGTCGAGGGCGTCTGGCGCATGGAGGGGAGCGCCGATCTCGAAGTGCTCGAGGAGCTTTTCGACATCGATCTCGAGGAAGAGCCGTACGAGACGGTCGGCGGCATGGTCTTCGGCCTGGTCGGCGCGGTGCCGGAGCCGGGACAATCGGTGGTCAGCCACGGCCTCGAGCTGACGGTGGAGGAGGTCGAGGATCGGCGCGTGCGGCAGGTCCGGGTCGAGCGGCTGGAGACGTCCGAGCCCACCGGCGAGGAGGGCGCTTGACCTCCGAACGGCGCAGCGGCACGGTGGCCCTGGTCGGCCGGCCCAACGCGGGGAAGTCCACCCTGATGAACCGGCTCGTGGCCGAGAAGGTCGCGATCGTCTCGGACAAGCCGCAGACCACGCGCCAGCGGATCGTCGGCATCCTCTCGGGCGACCGGGGCCAGATGGTGTTCCTCGACACGCCCGGATTCCACAAGCCGTTGCACCGCATGAACCGCCAGATGGTGCGCGCGGCCCAGGAGGCCCTGGAGGAGGCCGACGTCGTCTGCCTGCTGGTGGAGGCCTCCGCCGCCTTCGGCTCGGGAGACTCCCGCATGCTCGAGATCGTCGCCCAGGCGCCCGGCCGCAAGATCCTGGCGCTCAACAAGATCGACCTGGTCGCCAAGCCCAAGCTCCTGCCGCGGCTGGCGCGCTACGCGGACACCGAGCTGTTCGAAGAGCTGGTGCCGGTCAGCGCGCTCACCGGAGACGGTTGCGACCTGCTCCTCGACCTCCTGTGGGACCGTCTCCCGACCGGCGAGCCGCTCCACGATCCGCAGCTCTTCACGCCGCACTCGGAGCGCTTCCTCGCCGCCGAGCGGATCCGCGAGAAGGTCCTGGAGCGTACCCGCGACGAGCTGCCGTACACGACCGCGGTGCGCCTGGACTCCTGGGAGGAAGAGCCCTCGGGCCGCATCGTCGTCCACGGCACCATCCTGGTCGAGCGCCCCGGCCACAAGAAGATCCTGGTCGGCAAGGAGGGCACCATGATCCGCGAGATCGGCACCACCGCAAGGCACGAGCTCCAGGAGATGCTCGGCTGTCCGGTGCACCTGGAGCTCTTCGTCCGCCTCGAGCCCGGCTGGCGAGAGGACCGGCGACTGCTCGCCGACCTCGACCGCCACGTCATCGCCGGTCTCTGACCGGACCGCCGCGAGACCGTCCCACGGCGCCCCGCCGGGAGGGCTACAATGGCGGCCGCCCCGGAGCCTCCGATGACCGCCCTGAAGACACAGGTCCCACCCGAGATCCTCGCCGCCAATCGCCGGATCGCGGTGATGGGAGACACCCTGCGGCGGCTGGCGCGGCGCGGCGCCCGGAACCGGGTTTCGAACGTGCTCTCCAAGACCCGCGCCGAGGACGTCGCCGCGGTCCTCCCCATCCTCACGCCGGAGGAGAGGCTCTGGGTCTTCGAGCTGCTGGTCCAGGACTTCGCCGAGAGCGCGGGACAGGTGCTCACCGAGGTCGAGCCGAGCCTGCGACTGGCCCTGCTCGAGGGGCTGACGGCCGAGGAGGTGGCGCACCTGCTGCGCAACATCCCGGTCGACGACGCCGTGTTCGTGGTCGAGTCTCTACCCGAGGGGCTGCGCGAGCAGTCCTCGAGATCGTGGACCTCTCCGAGGGCCTGGACGAGATCCAGACGCACCTCACCTACGGCGACGAGTCCGCCGGCCGCATCATGGACACGCAGTACTTCGCGCTGCCGGAGGACCGCACGGTCCGCCAGGCCGTGGAGGAGTTGCGCCAATCGGGGGACGTGGAGAACATCTTCTACGTCTACGTGGTCGACGACACCGGGCACCTCGTCGGGGTGGCCTCTCTGCGCCCGCTCCTGCTCGCCGACCCGGAGCGGCCGGTCGCCGAGGTCATGACCCGCTCCATGATCAAGGCCCATACCGACACGGACCAGGAGGAGGTGGCCTCACTGGCCACCCGCTACAACCTGCTCGCGATCCCCGTCACCGACGACGCGAACCGTCTGGTGGGAATCGTCACCGTCGACGACATCATCGACGTCGTCCAGGAGGAGGCGACGGAGGACTTCCTCAAGATGGTGGGAACGTCGGAGGACGAGCTGGTCTACCAGGACCGGCCCTTCCGCGTCGCCGGAATCCGGCTGCCCTGGCTCCTGGTCAACCTCGTGGGCGGCGTCCTGGCGGGTCTGCTCCTGCGTCAGTTCCAGCTCTCGCTCGGCGAGGCGATCCTCCTCTCGACCTTCGTGCCGGTGATCATGGGCATGGGGGGCAACATCGGATCGCAGACCTCCACCATCACGGTGCGCGGCCTCGCCACCGGGCGCATCAGCTCGGAACGGCGCAAGATCGGACGCTATCTCTGGCAGCAGGTCAAGGTCGGAACGCTCCTCGGACTCGCCTGCGCGCTGATCGTCGCCGTCGTGGCGGTGTTCATCGAGGCCAGCCCCTACTACGGCCTCGTCGTCGGGGTCTCGATGTGGGTGGCCATGCTGGTGGCCTCCGCCAACGGTACCCTCATCCCGGTCCTCTTCCAGCGCCTCGGCATCGACCCGGCGATCGCCGCCGGTCCGCTGGTCGCCACCTCCAACGACATCACCGGCATCCTCATCTACTGCAGCTTGGCGATGCTGCTCCTGGATCTGCTGGTCCGGTGAGTGCATGCTCGCGACCAGCGACGCGATCCTCCTCGACGTCTTCGACCTGCAGGAACACGACCGGATCGTCACCCTGCTCACACCCGAGCGCGGCAAGCTGCGAGGGGTTGCGCGGGGCGCGAGGCGCAAATACAGTCGCTTCGCCGGCAATCTCCAGCCGCTGGCGAAGGCCAGGGTCACCTGGTTCCTCAAGGAGGGCCGGGATCTGGCGCGGATATCCGGCGTCGACCTCATCCGGCCCGTCCACCGGTTGCAGCAGGATCTCGAGGGGATTCTCCTGGGAGCCTGCCTGGCGGGACAGGCGCTGGAGTTCGCCCAGGAGAACGAGCCGAGCCACCACCTGTACCGACTGCTCGACAGCACCTTGGAGGCCCTGCTCGCCGGAGTCGACCGCCATGTCGCGATGCGCTATTTCGAGGTCTGGGTCCTGCGCCTGGCCGGTCTCTTCCCGCCCCCGCGGGAGTGCCCGGTCACCGGCAAGGCCTTCGGCGAGGAGGGGGCCGTCGTTCCCCCCTCGGGCGAGGGTCTGGTGCACCCGGACGCCCTGCCCGCGGGCGGCTACCGGGTCTCCCGTTCGACGCTCGACTTCCTCCTCCGGGTGGGGCGTGAGAACGTCGTCCGGCGGGTGGCCGCGTCGCTGCCGCCTTCGTCCTGGAGCAGGTGGAGGAGGCCACGGAGCGGATCCGGCGGGCGTTCCTCCAACACGAGCTCAAGAGCTACCGAGTGATGAAAGAGGTTCTCGCGACGTGCGCGCCTTCCAGAGACCTGATCCTCGCGCTCAGCCGCTTCTGGGCCGACGGGGGGTGCGTCCTCCAGCAGCCCTACGACCTCGAGGTCGGGGCGGGGACGATGCACCCCGACACGTTTCTCCGCGTGCTCGGGCCCGAACCGTGGCGGGTCGCCTACGTGCAGCCCTCGCGGCGCCCGGCCGACGCCCGCTACGGCGACAACCCCTTCCGCCTCGGCAAGCACTACCAGTTCCAGGTGGTGCTCAAGCCCTCGCCGGACGACATCCAGGCACTCTACGTGCGCAGTCTCGAAGCGATGGGCATCGATCTCACCGTCCACGACCTGCGCTTCCGAGGAGGACAACTGGGAGGCGCCGACGCTGGGCGCCTGGGGCGTGGGCTGGCAGGTGATGCTCGACGGCATGGAGATCACGCAGTTCACCTACTTCCAGCAGGCGGGTGGGCTGGGCTGCGCCCGATCAGCGCCGAGATCACCTACGGCCTCGAGCGCATCGATGTTCCTCGGCCTCTCGCGCAACGTCTACGACGTCGATTGGGTGGCCGGCGGGCCGACACGCCTACGGGCGGGTGCGCCATCAGGACGGGTGGAGCAGTCCAAGTACTACTTCGAGATCGCGGACGTGGGCTTCCTCGAACAGCAGCTCGCCGGCTACGAGAGGAGGCGGTGCGCTGCCTCGACGCGGGCCTGGTGCTGCCGGCCTACGAGTGTGCGCTGCGCTGCTCGCATCTGTTCAACGTGATGGACGCGCGTGGGCGGGTGTCGGTCACGGAACAGGTCGCGCTCATCAAGCGGATCCGGGATCTCGCGGTGGCCTGTGCCCGGGCCTACGCCGCGAGCCGCAGGCCCGCTCGGGCATCCGCTGTTGGCGCACAGGCCGTCGGGTGAGAGCGACGGGGGAGAGGCCGATGCCGAAGGGTGAGCTGCTCCTCGAGGTGCGCTGCGAGGAGATCCCGTCGCGCATGCTGCAGCCTGCGGTGCGCGAGCTGGCCACGCGCTGCTTCGAGCAGCTCGTGGCCCGGGGCATGACGCCGTCCGAGGTCCTCACGAACTTCGCCGCGGCGCCTCTGCCTGGCCCTGAAGGGCCTGCCGGAGCGCGAGCCGGACCGCCAGGAGGAAGTGGTCGGCCCTCGGTCAGCGCCGCACGACGCCGGCGGCGAGCCGACCAAGGCGGCCCGGGGCTTTGCCGAGCGGTGCGGCGTCCCGGTGGAGGAGCTGCGCCGCGTGACCACCGAGAAGGGCGACTACGTGGCGGCCGACCGCGAGACGGTGGGAGCGCCCACCGTGGCGGTCCTGAGCGAGATCCTCCCGGCCACCCTGCGCGAGCTCTCGTGGGCCAAGACGATGCGCTGGGGCCACGGCATCGGCCCGTGGTGCGGCCGGTCCACGGGCTCCTCGTGCTCTTCGCCGAGGAGGTCGTACCCTCGCTCTTCGGGGTCGCCGCCCGGCGCAGACCGTCGGCCACCCACAGTCCTCTCTCCCCGCCCGTTCACCGTCGAGGGTGGTCGACTTCCGGCGCAAGCTCTCCCGCCGCGGCCTGGTCGTCCCCTACGAGGCGCCGCAAGGCCGCCCGGGAGAGGGTCTCGCCGCGGCCGCCGCCGAGCTCGACGGAACGGTCGTCGAGGACACCGAGCTTCTCGACCGGCTCACCGCCGTGTGCAGGGGTGCCGGGGGTGATCGCCGGGCCGCTTCGACGAAGGCTTTCTCGACCTGCCGCGCGAGGTCCTGATCACCAGCCTGCGTGACCACCAGAGCGCCTTCACGGTCGAGGCCGACGGCGAGCTCCTCCCCGGCTTCCTGACGGTGATGGACCGCGCCGACGATCCCGACGGCAGCGTGCGGGCCGGCAACGAATGGGTGGTCGAAGCACGCTTGGCGGACGCGCGCTTCTTCTGGAGCGAGGACGTGAAGCAGCCGCTGGCCGAACGCCTGGAACGACTCGAGCACCTCACGTTCCATGCCGAGCTCGGCTCCTTCGCCGCGAAGGGGGAGCGCGTGCGTCAGCTGACGGCCGTTCTCGCCGACGTCCTCGATTGGGGCGATCAAAAGGAAGCGGCGGAGGAGGCGGCCACCCTGCTCAAGGCCGACTTGACGACCGAGATGGTGAAGGAGTTCACCTCGCTCCAGGGCACCGTGGGCGGGATCTACGCGCGCGACGAGGGCTACCCGGCCGAGGTATGGCAGGCGATCTACGACCAGTACCTGCCGGTGAGCGCCGAGGACCGCATCCCGCGCGGCTCGGTGGGGCTGCTCACCGGCCTGGCGGACCGGCTCGACACCCTGGTGGGAATCTTCGGGCTCGGCCTCGTGCCCAGCGGCAGCCGGGACCCGTTCGGTCTGCGGCGCGCGGCCCAGGGGCTGGTGCGGATCGTCCTCGAGGCCGACCTGCCGCTCGATCTGGACCTCGCGGGTGCCAAGGCCGTCCTTCTCTACGGCGACCGGCTCGAGCGCAGCGGGGACGACGTCCTCTCCGATCTGCGGCCGTTTCTCCACGACCGGGCCCGCCACCTGCTGGGACGGGAGGGTTTCGCCTACGACGAGATCGAGGCGGCGCTCGCCGTCGGCGCGCCGCTGCCCGACGTCCGCGCGCGGGTGCGCGCGCTCCACGCCGTGCGCGAAGAGCCGGCCTTCCTGGAGGTCGTCCTGGCGGCGAAGCGGATCGCCAACATCGTCAAGGACGCGCCCGAGCACGAGCTCGACGAGAAGCTCCTGCGGGAGGACGCCGAGAAGTCGCTGTGGACCGAGAGCCGGACCTTGCGCGAGGAGGTCGTCGCGGCCGAGGCCGAGGGGGAGTACGAGCGGGCGCTGCGCGCGATCGCGGGCTTCGCGCAGTACCTGGAGCGCTTCTTCACGGACGTGCTGGTGATGGACGAGGATCGGGCGCTGCGGCACAACCGCATCGCCCTGCTGCAGGGAATCCAGCGGACTCTGTCGCGCATCGCGCGCCTGACCGAGATGGTGGTCGACAAGGCCGAGCTGCGGCGCGGAGGGGGCACGGAGGGGGACTAGACCATGGCGGAGAGGTCGATCTACGGGTTCGGACCGGGTCGGACGGAGGGAGCGGGCCTGCCGGCCACGCTCCTCGGCGGCAAGGGCGCGGGGTTGGCGCAGATGAGCGGCCTGGGGATCCCGGTGCCTCCCGGCTTCACCCTCACGACCGACGTCTGCCGCTACTTCCACGCCCACGACGGGAGCTACCCGGAGGGGCTCGAAGAGGAGTTCCGCGGCGAGCTCGCGCGGCTGGAGGACGCGACCGGCCGGCGCTTCGGTGATCCCGGAGAGCCCCTCCTCCTGTCGGTGCGATCCGGTGCCGCCGTGTCGATGCCCGGGATGATGGACACCATCCTCAATCTGGGCCTCAACGAGGAGATCGTCGAGGCCCAGATCGAAGCCGGACAGGACGAGCGCTTCCTGCGGGACTGCTACCGGAGGCTGGTGACCATGTACGGCGACGTGGTCCTCGGGGTACCGCACGAGGAGTTCGAGCGCGTCCTCGCGGCGGCGCGCTCGAGGGAGGGCGTGGCCACCGACGCCGAGCTCTCCGCCGCCGCGCTCGCCGAGGTGGCCCGCGAGGACCGCGCGCTCCTCGACCGGCGCGGCAAGCCCTTCCCCGACGATCCCCGCGAGCAGCTGTGGGGCGCCGTCGGCGCCGTCTTCGAGAGCTGGAACATCCGGCGGGCGCGGGAGTACCGGCGCCTGCACGGCATCTCCGAGGACCTCGGAACGGCGGTCAACGTGCAGACCATGGTCTTCGGCAACCGGGGGCCGGACTGCGCGACGGGAGTCGCCTTCACCCGCGATCCCTCCACCGGCGAGCGCAAGGTCTACGGCGAGTACCTGGTCAACGCACAGGGGGAGGACGTCGTCGCCGGCATCCGCACGCCGCGCTCGATCCACCCGGACGACGGCGACGGCCACGGCGGCCTGGCCGGAGACTTCCCCGCGGCGTGGGAGGAGCTGCAGCGGGTCTGCGCGGCGCTGGAGGAGGAGCGCCGGGACATGCAGGACGTCGAGTTCACCATCGAAGCCGGTCGCCTCTACATGCTGCAGACGCGTACCGGGAAGCGCACCGGACCCGCCGCCGTGAGGATCGCCGTGGACATGGTGGCCGAGGGTGCGATCGACCCCGACACCGCCCTGCGGCGGGTCGAGGGCGGCAGCTGGCGCAGCTGCTCGCACCGGTCTTCGATCCCGACGAGAAGGCGCGAGCGGTCGGGGACGGCCGCCTGCTGGCGCGCGGTCTGGCAGCCGGCCCCGGGGCGGCGTCCGGACGCATCGCCCTGACCGCCGAGCGCGCCGCCGCGATGGCGACCGACGGTGCCGTCCTCCTGGTCCGCGAGGAGACCTCGCCCGAGGACATCGTGGGGATGCACGCCGCCGCCGGCATCCTCACCTCGCGCGGAGGCATGACCTCCCACGCGGCGGTGGTCGCTCGGGGCATGGGCAAGCCCTGCATCGTGGGGGCCGGCGATCTGTCGGTGAACGAGAAGACGGGAGCGGTCGAGGTCGGTGGGCGCACCTTCCACGAAGGCGACGAGCTGTCGATCGACGGCTCGACGGGTGAGGTGCTCGCCGGCGCCCTGGCGCCCCGCGCCTCCCAGGTCCTGGACGCGGCGCTTGCGGGTGCCGCGAGCGACGATCCCGGCGTCGTCGCCTACCGGCAGATCCTCACCTGGGCCGACGCGAGGCGGCGCATGGGAGTGCGTGCCAACGCCGACACTCCGCACGACGCCCGCGTGGCGCGCGCGCTGGGTGCCGCCGGCATCGGCCTCTGCCGGACCGAGCACATGTTCTTCGAGGAGGACCGGATCCCCTGGGTGCGGCGCCTCATCCTCGCCGACGAGGAGAGCGAGCAGGCACGGGCCCTCGAGCGGTTGCTGCCGATGCAGCGCGGCGACTTCGAGGGCATCCTCGAGGCCATGGACGGCCTGCCGGTGACGATCCGCCTGCTCGATCCGCCGCTGCACGAGTTTCTCCCGCACGAGGAGCGGGCGGTGGAGGAGCTCGCCCGGCAGATGGAGGTCGCGCCGGAGCGGATCCGCGCGGCCGCCGACGCCCTCTCCGAGTTCAACCCGATGCTCGGCCATCGGGGCTGCCGGCTGGGCCTGACCCACCCCGCGATCTACGCCATGCAGGTGGAGGCCGTCGCCCGCGCCGCCACGGCCCTGAAACGTCGGGGGCTCGACCCGCGACCCGAGATCATGATGCCGCTGGTGGGCACCGAGGCCGAGATGTCCGAGCTCCGTCGGGCGGCTTGCGCCGTCATCGATCGCGTGCGCGAGGAGGAGGGCGTCGATCTGCCGGTCCCCGTCGGGACCATGATCGAGGTGCCCCGCGCGGCGCTGGTGGCGGATCGCATCGCCCGCCACGCCGACTTCTTCTCGTTCGGGACCAACGACCTGACCCAGATGACCTACGGCTACTCCCGCGACGACGCCGGGCGCTTCCTGCCGCGCTACATCGACCAGGGCCTCCTGACCGGGGATCCCTTCGAGAGCCTCGACGGCGAGGGCGTCGGTCAGCTCGTCGCCCTGGCGTGCGAGCGCGGCCGCGCGACCCGCGCCGACTTGAAGCTGGGAATCTGCGGGGAGCACGGGGGGGAGCCCGCCTCGATCGAGTTCTTCGACCGCTGCGGCCTCGACTACGTGTCCTGCTCGCCCTACCGCGTACCGGTCGCCCGCCTGGCCGCCGCCCGTGCCACCGTGGGAGCGTGATGGGGCGCCTCTCGCTGGCGGACCTCGCCGCCGATCCCCTGCAGCAGTTCCGCACCTGGTGGGAGGCGGCACAGAAGGCCGATCTCGAGGAGCCCACGGCGATGACGCTGGCCACGGCGGCGGACGACGGCACGCCGTCGGCCCGAGTGGTGCTGCTCAAGGGCTTCGACGAAACCGGCTTCACGTTCTTCACCAACTACGAGAGCCGCAAGGCGCGCGACCTCGAGGCCAACCCGCGAGCGGCGCTGCTGTTCTGGTGGCCGCCGCTGGGCCGCCAGGTGCGCATCGAGGGAAAGGTGGAGAAGACCTCGGCCGAGGAGTCCGACGCCTACTTCGCGACCCGCCCGCGCGGCAGCCAGCTCGGCGCCCACGCGTCGCCGCAGAGTCGCCCGCTCAAGGGGCAGGGAGAGCTTCTCTCCAAGGTGGCGCGCGTGACGGCCCGCTACGTGGGCCGCGAGGTGCCCCGGCCGGAGGGATGGGGCGGCTACCGACTCTCTCCGGCGCGCTGGGAGTTCTGGCAGCAGGGGCGCTTCCGGCTGCACGATCGCTTCGAGTACCTCCCCGCAACGCCCACGGGATGGGAACGGCGCCGGCTCGCCCCCTGACGACCCGGGGAGCGCGCGAGCCCTAGTACACTACGCGCTCCGATGCCTTCGACAGACAGGGTGGTGACGGCGATCCTCGGCGGCGGCCAGGGGACGCGCCTGCATCCCCTCACCCGCGATCGGGCCAAGCCGGCGGTCCCGGTGGCCGGCAAGTTCCGGCTCATCGACATCCCGATCAGCAACAGCCTGCACGCCGGGATCGACCGGGTCTACGTGCTCACCCAGTTCTCGAGCGCGAGCCTCCACCGACACATCGCGCAGACCTACCGCTTCGACGTCTTCTCGGCCGGCTTCGTGAATATCCTCGCGGCGGAGCAGACGGCGGCCAGTGCCAGCTGGTACCAGGGCACGGCCGACGCGGTACGCCAGAATCTCCATCGCCTCGAGTACCAGCACCCGACGGAGATCCTCGTGCTCTCAGGCGACCAGCTCTACCGCATGGACCTGCGGGCGTTCGTCGAGCACCAGCGCGAGCATCGGGCGGACCTGACCGTGGCCGTCTGCGCCGTCGACCGCCGCGAAGCCTCCTCGTTCGGCGTCATGCGGATCGACGGGGAGGGTCGCATCGTCGAGTTCGTGGAGAAGCCCAAGGAGCCCTCCGTCATCGACTCCCTGATCGTCCCGGAGGAGACCCTCGAGCGCCTCGGCTTCGAGCCGCGTCCGAACCTCTGCCTCATCAGCATGGGGATCTACGCCTTCCGGCCCGAGGTGCTCAAGGAGCTCCTGACCGACACGCCGCATACCGACTTCGGCAAGGAGGTGATCCCCGCCGCCATCGGCGACCACCGGGTCTTCGCCTTCGGGTACTCGGGCTACTGGCGCGACATCGGGACCATTCCCGCCTTCCACCAGGCGAACCTCGAGCTCACCCTGCCGGTGCCCCCGATGGACCTGCACAGCGAGCGCGAGCCGATCTTCACCCACCCGCGCTTCCTCCCCGGCAGCAAGGTGCGCGACTGCCACGTACGCCGTTCGGTGCTGTGCGAGGGGGGCGTCCTCTCCGGCGCCACGATCCACGACTCGGTGATCGGCATCCGCTCGGTGGTCCAGACCGGCGCGGTCCTCGAGCGCACCGTGATGATGGGGGCCAACTCCTACGAGTGGGAGTCGCCCGACCCCGACCGGCCGGCCATCGGGGTCGGGCGCGACTGCTTGATCCGCAACGCCATCCTCGACCTCGACGTGCGCATCGGCGACGGCGCTCGGCTGCTCAACGAGGCCGGTATCGAGGAGGCCGAGGAGGCGACGTACTCCATCCGCGGCGGAGTCATCGTCATTCCGCGCGGTGCCTCCATCCCCCCCGGCACGGTGATCTGAGCGGGCGGGCCCCAAGACCTCCGTGGCCCTCTGGATCTCCGAAAGCGTCCGGCGTCGGTTCGGCCTCGAGGACCTGCTGCCCTCCGCCGGCCGGTCCCCGGTCGGGGACGTCGTCGCCTTTCGCCGCCTCGCCGGCCGTCTGTCGCAGCCTCGGCCCGACCGTGCCGAGGTTCCGGCCGTTTCGGCCGGGGAGCTGATGGCCCTGTCCGCGATCGAGGCCGAGGCGTCGCGCCTCCTCGACCGGCAGGGGGTCGACTGGGAGGAGACCGCCGAGACCCTGCGCCGGCGCTTCGGCGACGTCACCGTCCGGGGCGCTCTCGATCGGTTCTCCACGGCCTTCGGGGTCGACCAAGCCTCTCGGGGTCCGGACGGTGCCCTGTTGCGCCACCTCACCCTCCTCTGGGCGCTCGAACGGCATCCGGCCGGCGGCCGGCTCGCGGCGATCCTGCAGGAGGGGCGGCCCGCTCCCGAACCCCTCTTCGCGGCCCTGCCGACGACCGCCGGTGGCCGCGCTCTGGCGGCGCTCGGGGACTGGATGGCCGTTGCGCCACCCGGCCTCGGGGCCGCGGTGCGGGATCTGGCGGCTCGCACGCGCCCGGAGGAGGAACCCGCGGCGGGGCGGGAGCGCCGGGAGCGCGCCCTGCTGGCCGCCGACGTCCTCGCGGAGGAGAACCGGCCGGGGTTCGTCCCTCCCGGCGCTGCCGGAGCGGATGCGGTGGAGGAGCCCGTGGCATCCTGGGAGCCGACCGTGGGCGCCGCGCGCTACGGCCGGGACCCCGAGTGGGCGTTGGAGCTCGTGCTGGTCGCCAAGCAGCTCCCGGTCTGGCTCCATCAGCTCGGAGTCGAGAGGCTCGACCAGGTCCCCGACGGCGAGCTCGATCGCCTCGCCTCCCTCGGCTTCACGGGTCTCTGGCTGGTGGGCCTCTGGCAGCGTTCCCGGGCCTCGCAGTGGATCAAGCAGCTGTGCGGCAATCCGCAGGCGGCCGCCTCGGCGTACTCGATCGCTGCCTACACCGTGGCCGAGGAGCTCGGCGGAGACGGTGCGCTCGACGCCCTGCGCCAACGGGCGAGCCGGTACGGCCTGCGGTTGGCGGCCGACATGGTGCCCAATCACATGGGGATCGACTCGCCGTGGGTGCTCGAGCATCCGGAGCGCTTCCTCTCCCTGCCCGAGCCGCCCTTTCCGAGCTACTCCTTTTCGGGGCCGGACCTCTCACCGCGTCCCGCGGACGTGCGCCTCTTCCTCGAGGACCACTACTACGAGGCGAGCGACGCCGCCGTCGTCTTCGAGCACCTCGATCGCGCCGACGGGCGGCGGCGCTACCTCTACCACGGCAACGACGGCACGGGCCTGCCCTGGAACGACACGGCCCAGCTCGACTACCGGCGCGCCGACGTGCGGGAGGCGGTGCTCGACACCATCGTCGAGGTGGCCCGGCGCTTCCCGGTGATCCGCTTCGACGCCGCCATGACGCTCGCCTGGAAGCACTTCCGCCGCCTCTGGTTCCCGGCCCCGGGCGAGGGCGGGGCGATTCCATCGCGTTCCGGCCACGGTGTCTCCGAGCGGGCCCTGCGCGAGGCCATGCCGCGCGAGTTCTGGGCCGAGGTCGTCGATCGGGTCGAGCGCGAAGCGCCGGACACCCTGCTCCTGGCCGAGGCCTTCTGGTTGATGGAAGCGCACTTCGCCCGCGATCTCGGTCTGCACCGCGTCTACAACAGCGCCTTCGTGAACTGCCTGCGTCACGACCGCCCGGCCGAGCTGCGGCGCCAGATCGCCGAAGTCCTGCGCCTCGACCCCCGTCTGCTGGAACGGCAGGTCAACTACCTCTCGAACCCCGATGAAGCGCCGGTGCGCGCGGTCTTCGGAGACGGAGCGCGCTGGCAGGCGGTCTCGGTGCTGCTGGCCACCCTGCCCGGCACACCCCTCTTCGCCCACGGCCAGGCCGAGGGTCTCACCGAGCGCTACGGCATGGAGTACCGCCGCGCCTACCACGACGAGTCGGCCGATCCGGAGGTGGAGGCGTGGCATCGGCGGGTGCTCGCGCCGTTGCTCGCACGGCGGCGGCACCTGGCGGGCTCCGCGAGCTTTCGCCTGCTGGAGCTCCGGCAGCGGGACGGCACGCCGGCGCAGGAGGTCGTGGCGTTCGCCAACGGACGGGGACCGGATCTCCACGTCGTGGTCGTGAACCTCGGTGCGCGGGAGGTGCGAGGAGAGCTGGTGCCGGCGGAGGGGCCGAACGCCGGGGGCGATTCGCCAGCCGACCGGACGGTGCCGGGATCTGGTCGCGGGCCGGGAGCGGGACCTTCCCGCTGCCGGGCGGGGCAGGAGTGTTCCTGCGCGTGGGAGGCCCTGGTCCTCTCCGACTTCGAGGCGCGGGCCGACCCGCCCGGCGAAGACGCCGGCCCGCGTCGGAGCGTCGCGTCCCGGACGACGGTCGGGCGCCGGCGCGCGGTCGGCCGAGAGGGGTCAGCTCCGGCCTGCACCCGCACCCCGCCGGGTCGGGCGGTCCCCCTGGCCGCGGCGGTCCTTCTCGGCGTCGGAACGCTCGTCGGCCTCGAACGGTGGCTGGCTGGTGCCACCGGCACCGCGGCCGGCCTCCTGATCGCCGCCTCGCCGGCTGGCTCGCTCCTCGGCCTCCGGCTCTCGCGCCGAACCTGAACCACCTCCCCGACCCGCGGTGGACGAGCCCCGCGACGTCCACCACACCGGTGTAGGGAGGGGCTCGTCCCCTCCCGGGTGGGGGCCGGTCGAGGAGGTCGATCAGTCGGCCGCCGCCACCACGACCGCACTGCGGCTCGGCACGCTCCCGTCGAACGTCGTGCCGACCGCCAGGGACTCGCCGCTGTCGAAGAGGACGACCCGGCCCGCGAACGCCTCCGCCCCGACAGCTTGCGCCGTGCCGTTGGCCAACAGCACGGCACCGCTCTCCAGGCGCCACGCCGACGCCTCGGGGGCGGCGAGGTCCAGGGTCTCGACTGCCCGGCCCCGCTCGCGGCGGATGCGCAGCAGCAGCGCGAGCGGCGCGCGCAGGTCCTCGTCGGGGGCCGGATCCCAGTCCACCCAGGTCAGGGGAGAGTCCTGGCAGTAGGCGTTGCTGCTGGGCTCCCTCCTGGCTGCGCCCGAGCTCGTCGCCGTGCGAGAGCATCGGCACGGCGCCCGTCAGGGTGAGGGTGGCGAGCATCCCGAGGCGGGTGCGGCGGCGCGCGGCGCGGACGGCGGGATCGTCCGTGGGACCCTCCACGCCGTGGTTCCACGAGTGGTCGTCGGGATGCCCGTCCCGGTTCTCCTCGCCGTTGGCCCGCTGTGCTTGCGGTCGTAGGCCGAGGTCGGCGAGGGTGAGGCCGTCGTGGCCGGTGACGTAGTCGATCGTGCGGTCCGGAGAGCCGAGCTGCCGGCCGGCGAGGGCGGCTCCGGCCCCGGGGTCGCCCCGCCAGAAACGACGGGTCGCGTCGCGGTAGCGGTCGTTCCACTGCCGGAACGGCGGCGGGAAGTCGCCGAGCCGGTAGCCGTCCGGCCCCAGGTCCCACGGCTCGGCGATCCACTTGAGATCCGCCAGCGCGGGGTCGTCACGCAGGGCACCGACGAGAGGAGAGTCGGGATCGAAGGCTCCGGAGGCGTCGCGGAAGAGCGCCGGGGCGAGGTCGAGCCGGAAGCCGTCGACGCCGTACACGAGGGGCCCAGGTGGCGCGGCAGTCGACCACCAGGTTCGCCTCTCCGCCGTGGAGGCGTCGAGGGTGTTGCCGCAGCCGGTGAAGTCGAGATAGCGCGCCGGATCCGTCGGCTGGTGCCGGTAGAACAGCGCCCCGTCGAGCCCGCGGAGCCCGAAGGTCGGTCCGGTGAGCGGGTCATCCCTCGGGCCGTGTGGTTGAGGACCACGTCGAGGATCACCTCGAGCCCGGCCTGATGGGCCTGTGATCGCCGCCCTGCAGCTCCTCGACTTGCTGTCCGTCGCCCGCCGTGGCGTACCTGGCGTGCGGCGCGAACGGTGCTGGCGGGGTTGTATTCCCAGTAGTTCGACAGCCCGCCCCCACCAGGCGCGGCTCGCTCACGAACTGCTGGACCGGCATCAGCTCGAGGGTGGTGACGCCGAGCGACCTCAGATGCTCGATCACGCGGGCTCGCACGCCAGCCTCCGTAGGTGCCGCGCAGTGCTCGGGAACCTCCGGATGGAGTCTCGTGAGACCGCACGGGCCCGCTGTAGAGGACCGTCCGTTCCCACGGATGCGCGGCCGGCGCAAGGCCTCGCCCTCGGGCTCCAGCCGAGGGCGAGGGCCCGCAAGCCCCGCCTGCCTTCGTGCTGCACTGCCCTCGACGCCCGTGCCCACGGATCGAGCGCGGCAGGAGCGCCCGGGTCGAAGCGGTGTCCGGTTCTCCGGCGCCCGCGGGCCGCCGGCCCGGTAGGCGTAGCGCCGGCCGCGCACGTCCCCCGGAACCTCGACCCACCAGAGGGGAGTCGTCCACGCGCTCGAGCGGGTGGCGCTCCGGCTCGCCGCACGGCCCGGGCTGGGGCAGGAGCAACAGCTCGATCCGCTCGGCGTGGCGCGGAGGTAGACGCCGCAGCGCCGGCGCGCCGTCGGCGGCGACCCACGGTCTGGTGGGTCGCCGCACGCTCTCCCGTGGCTCCATGGCGCCGCAGCATAGCGTCCGGGACGACGCGGGCCGCTGGTAGACCGAGGGCGCCCTCCCGGTCTCCTCGATGGCCAGCATTCGCATCCTCCCCGAGCATCTCGCCAGCCAGATCGCCGCCGGCGAGGTCGTCGAACGGCCGGCCTCGGTGGTCAAGGAGCTGGTCGAGAACGCCTCGACGCGGGAGCCTCGAAGGTCGAGGTGGAGCCTCGAGGCGGGGGCAAGCGGCGCATCGTGGTGACCGACGACGGCTCCGGCATGGACCACGACGACGCCCTGCTGGCCTTCGACCGCCACGCCACGTCGAAGATCGGCAGCTTCGAGGACCTCGAGAAGGTCGCCACCCTGGGTTTCCGCGGCGAGGCTGCCCTCTCCTCGATCGCGGCCGTGGCGGGTCGAAATGGTCACCGCGCGGGAGGCGGGGAGGGCGTGCGGGTGCGCATCGAGGGCGGCCGCGTGCGCGGAGTCGATCCCGTGCCGCACCCGCCCGGCACCCGCCTGGAGGTCGCGTCGCTCTTCTTCAACGTCCCGGCCCGCCGCAAGTTCGTCAAGACCGCTGCCACGGAGCTGCGCCGGGCGGTGGAGGTCTTGCACGGCTACGCGCTGGCACGCCCCGACGTGCGCTTCGTGCTGCGCCACGGCGATCGCACGCTACTCGACACCCTCCCCACCGAGGACGGAGTCGAGGGCGTGCGCCGCCGGGTCGAGCAGATCTGGGGAAGGGGCCTGGCGAGCGAGCTCGTGCCCCTGCCCGAGCGGCCCCTGTCGCGACACGGGCGCGTGTGGGGGCTGGTGGGCCGCCCCTCGACCACGACCGGCCGGCGCCTCTTCGTGTTCGTGAACCGGCGTCTGGTGCGCGACCGCGCCGTGCTCGCCTCGTTCTACCGGGCGGTCCGCGAGCAGTGGCAGAGCGAGGACTTTCCGGCGCTCTTCCTCTTCCTCGAGCTGCCGCCCGAGGAGGTGGACGTCAACGTGCACCCCCAGAAGGCGGAGGTCCGCTTCCGGGAGCCGCGCAGCGTCGACGACACCGCCGCCGCCCTGCGCGTCGGACTGGCCGCGGCGCGAGGCGACGAAGCCGCTCCCCTGCGCGCCGAGGACGGCGCGGACGGCCCGCCACGGCTGTCGTGGCACGGTCTGGGAGCCGAGGGAAGGGAAGCCGGTTGGGTCGCCGAGCCGGGGCGCATCGCCGAGGCCGTCTACGCCCCCCCGCAGCCCCTGCCGGTGCCGCTCTCGGGGCGCGGTGGGGGCATCCACTCGTTGCGCCTGCTCGGGCAGTACAAGGGCACGATGTTGCTCCTCGAAGGGCCGGACGCGCTGTACCTCATCGACCAACACGTCGCGCACGAGCGCATCCTCTTCGAGCGTCTGCGACGGCGACTGGAGGCGGAGGAGGTGCCCCGCCAGAACCTCCTGACGCCGCTGATCCTCGAGCTCTCCGCGCCGGAGGCCATGCGGCTCGGCGAACTGGCCCCCCGGCTCGAGGCGTGCGGCTGGGGCCTCGCGGAGCTCTCGGGGCGGGAGATGGCCGTCACGGCCGCACCGGCGGGCGTTCCCGCCGAGGAGGCGGAGCGCATCCTCCTGCACCTGGCCGCGGACCTCGATCCCTCGGAGAGCCCCGAAGGAGTGCGGCGGGCCCTGCTCGAGGCGGTGGCGGCCGAGCGGGCCTGCAAGGCCGCGATCAAGATGCACGATCCGCTCTCGCCCGAGGAGATGCGACGGCTGGTCGGCCAGCTCTTCGAGTGCGAGAGCCCTACGCCTGCCCCCACGGACGCCCCATCGTCCTCAAGATGACCGACCGGGACCTGGAGAGCCGCTTCGGCCGGCGATGAGCGAGGCGCACGACCGCGCGGCCTCACCCGGGCGTTCGCCGAACGCCTCGGGCACGCGTTCCGCGACCCGGAGCTGCTCGAACGCGCCTGATCCACCGCTCGTGGGCCAACGAGCAGAGCAGCCGCGAGACGTACGAGCGACTCGAGTTCCTGGGCGACGCCGTGCTGGGCCTGCTGGCCGCCGAGGTGGCTCTTCGACCGTCACGGCCTGGCGCCGGAAGGGAGCTCTCGCGCCGCGAGTCCTACCTGGTGAGCGAGGAGGGTGCTCGCCGGCGAGGGCAGGCGCCTGCGGCTGGGTAGGTCCTGCTGCTGGGAGTCGGCGAGGAGCGCTCCGGGGGCGCGACAAACCCTCGCTGCTCGCCGACGCTCTGGAGGCCGTGATCGCCGCCGTCTACCTCGACGGCGGCCTGGACGCGGCCCGCGGCCCGGTGTTCCCGCTGCTCGAGCAGGCCTCCAGCAGCGGGCCGCCCTTCGGGCTGCGGGACGCCAAGTCCCGTCTGCAGGAGCGCACCCAGGCGCTCGACCGCGGCTGCCGGCCTATCGGCTCACCGCCGAGCAGGGGCCGGATCACGAGAAGCTCTTCACGGTCGAGTGCCCGGCTGGGAGCGGCTGCTGGCCGTCGGCCAGGGCGGCACCAAGAAGCTCGCCGAGCAGCGCGCCGCCGCCGCCGCGCTGGCGGCGCTCGAGGCGACCGGCTCCGCCGGCGAGGGCTGAGCCCGGCGTCCGGCTTCGGTATGATCCCGCCTCCGAAGGGGCGGGGAGACGTCATGCGTATCGAGATCCGACATCTGGCCGAGCACGTGGGAGAGACCGTCGAGCTGCGGGGCTGGCTCGTCAACAAGCGCTCGAGCGGCAAGATCGCCTTCCTGCAGCTGCGCGACGGAAGCGGCGAGGTGCAGGCCGTGGCGGGCCGTCAGGACGTCTCCGACGCCGCCTGGGAGGCGATCCAGCAGCTGACCCAGGAGTCCACCCTTCGCGTCACCGGCTCGGTCAAGGAGGACCGCCGAGCGCCGACGGGCGTCGAGGTCCAGGCGACGGACGTCGCCATCGAGTCCCTCACCGAGGACTACCCGATCACCCCCAAGGAGCACGGTGTCGCCTTCCTCATGGACCACAGGCACCTCTGGCTCCGCTCCCGGCGTCAGCACGCGGTCCTGCGGGTGCGTTCGGAGATCGTCCAGGCCATCCGGGACTTCTTCTACCAGCGCGAGTTCACGCTCATCGATTCGCCGATCCTCACTCCGGCGGCCTGCGAGGGCACGTCGACCCTCTTCGAGACCGACTACTTCGGGGAGAAGGCGTACCTGAGCCAATCGGGGCAGCTCTACCTCGAGCCGGCGGCCGCGTCGCTCGGCAAGGTCTACTGCTTCGGCCCCACCTTCCGGGCCGAGAAGTCGAAGACCCGCCGGCACATCATGGAGTTCTGGATGGTCGAGCCCGAGGTGGCCTTCCTCGAGTTCCCGGGGCTGTGCGAGCTGGCGGAGGAGTTCCTCACCAGCCTGGTGGCACGCGTTCTCGAGCGCTGCCGGCCGGAGCTCGGTGTGCTCGAACGCGACACGGCGCCGCTCGAGAACGTGGTGAGGCCCTTTCCCCGCATGACCTACACGGAAGCCGTCGACTTCCTGAACGAGAAGGGCGTGCCGCTGGCGTGGGGCGACGACTTCGGTGCCGAGCACGAGACCCGGCTCGGCGAGGAGTTCGGGCGGCCCGTCCTGGTGACCAGCTTCCCGGCAGCGATCAAGGCCTTCTACATGCAGCCCGACCCCGACGACGAGCGGTGCGTCCTCGGCGTGGACGTCATCGCCCCGGAGGGCTACGGCGAGATCATCGGCGGCAGTCAGAGGATCCACGACCACGACCTGCTGGCGGCGCGCATCGACCAGCACGGCCTGCCCCGCGACGCCTTCCAGTGGTACCTCGACATCCGCAAGTACGGGACCTTCCCCCACAGCGGGTTCGGGATGGGCCTCGAGCGGTTCGTCGCCTGGATCTGCGGCCTCGATCACATCCGCGAGGCGATCCCGTACCCGCGGATGCTCTACCGGATCTACCCGTAGGTGCGGCTGCACTGCGCCCGCCCTGGCTCTGCTCATCGCCATCTGGGGCACGACCTTCGCGGCCATCCGGATCGGGCTCCAGGGCATCCCGCCGCTGACGGGCCTGTCGCTGCGCTTCCTGCTCGCCGGGACGGTCCTCGCCCTGGTAGGCCTCGGCCGTCGCCGGGGATGGCCGCGGGACCGCTCGCAGTGGGCCCTCGTGGGCGTCAACACGCTGGGGACCTTCGCGGTGCCCTACGTGCTGACCTACTGGGCGGAGCAGACCCTCCCGTCCGGCCTGACGGCCGTGCTCTTCTCGACCTTTCCCCTCTTCGTGGCCGGTTTGGCCCACCTCAGCCTGGCCGAGGAGGGACTGGCCGGGCGGGACGCCGCCGGCATGGTGCTGGGCTTTGTGGGCGTGGCGGTGCTCTTCTCCGAGGATCTGGCCGCCCTCGGAGGACCGGTGCGCGCCGGGTCGCCCTCCTCTTCCTCATCGGACCGCTGTCTCCGCCGGTGCCAACGTCTCGATCAAACGGTGGGGCAGGGAGTACCGCCCCTGACCTTGACCTGTCTGCCGGTGCTCGCCACCGGCCTCGGCGTCGGCGCCGCGGCTCTGTGGCTCGAACGGAACCGCCCGCTCTCGCTCGACGCCGTCTCGGTCAGGGCGCTCCTCTACCTGGCGCTGGCGGGCACGGTGGTGACGTTCCTGGTGTACTTCTCGCTGCTCGAGGCGTGCCGGCCACGCGGCTCTCCCTGATCACCTACGGGATCCCCCTGGTGGCCGTCCTCGTGGGTGCGCTCTTCCTCGGCGAGAGCCTCACGCCCCGCGTCGCGCTCGGCGCCGCGATGGTGCTTTGCGGGGTGGCGCTGGTGCTGCGCCGGCCCCCGCGCCGGGCCCCCTGATGCCGCATTGCGACTTGACCTCTTGTCGCACTGCGGCATAGACTCGGCGTCAGTCGAGAAGGGGAGGATCCAGCGATGACCGCCCAAAGCTCCAGACACGTCAGCGAAGAGGCCCGACGGGTCGCGGAGGCCTCGCGCCAAGCCGAATGGTCGGCGCCGAGCTTCCTGCGCGAGATGTTCCTCGGTCGCTTCCGGCTCGACCTGCTGCATCCGTTCCCCCTCGACGAGGAGCCGCGCCCGGAGTTCCAGGCGTTCTACGACGCCTTCGAGCAGCTGCTGCGCGACGAGCTCGACCCGGTCGAGATCGACACCACGGGGGAGTACCCGAACGCCTCGTCGACGGCCTCCGCAAGCTGGGCGCCTTCGGGATGAAGATCCCCAAGGAGTACGGTGGGCTCGGGTTCACCAACCGCGAGTATCAGCGGATCATGGAGCTGGTGGGGAGCGTCGACGGCAACCTCTCGGCCCTGCTCTCGGCCCACCAGTCGATCGGCGTGCCGCAACCGCTGAAGCTCTTCGGCAGCGACCAGCTCAAGAAGAAATACCTGCCGCGCTGCGCACGCGGAGAGATCTCCGCGTTCGCCCTCACCGAGCCGGACGTGGGCTCCGACCCGGCCCGGCTGGAGACCAACGTCCTCTCGGAGGACGGCAGCCACTACGTCCTCAACGGCACCAAGCTCTGGTGCACCAACGGACCCTCGCGGAGCTGCTCGTCGTGATGGCCCGCCATCCGGAGAACGACAAGATCAGCGCCTTCGTCGTCGAGAGCGCCTGGCCCGGCGTCACCGTCGAGCGGCGGTGCCACTTCATGGGCCTGCGCGCCCTGGCCAACGCCGTCATCTCCTTCGAGGACGTCCGCGTCCCGGTCGAGAACCTCATCGGCAAGGAGGAACGGCCTCAAGATCGCCCTCACCACCCTCAACGACGGGCGGCTCTCGATCCCCAACGGGGCCGTCGGCAGCGCCAAGACGGCCCTCGAGATCTGCCGCACCTGGAGCTCCGAGCGCGTGCAGTGGGGACGGCCCGTCGGCAAGCACGAGGCGATCTCGCACAAGCTCGCCGACATGGCGGCCACCGCGTTCGCCATGGAGGCCATCGTCGAGGTGACCACCGCGATGACCGATCGGGGCGGCTACGACATCCGTCTCGAGGCGGCCTCGTGCAAGGAGTGGAACACCACCAAGGGCTGGCGGATCGTGGACGACACGATGCAGATCCGCGGCGGGCGGGGCTACGAGACCGAGACCTCGCTGGCGGCACGCGGCGAGCGGCCGATCGGCGTCGAGCGGATGATGCGGGATTTCCGCATCAACACGATCTTCGAGGGCTCGAGCGAGATCATGCACCTGTTCATGGCGCGCGAGGCGGTCGACAAGCATCTGCAGGTGGCGGGCGACCTGATCGATCCCCGCAAGGGCGCCGGCGCCAAGGTCGCGGCGCTCGGTCGGGCCGCCGCCTTCTACGCCTGGTGGTACCCCTCCCGCTGGCTCGGCTGGGGACGCTGGCCGCGGTACTCCGCCTTCGGACGCTTCGCCGGGCACCTGCGCTTCGTGGAACGCTCGACACGCAAGCTGGCGCGCGAGGTGTTCCACGGCATGATGGTCCACCAGGCCAAGTTGCAGAACAAGCAGGGCTTCCTCTTCCGGCTGGTGGACGTCGCCAACGAGCTCTTCGCGATGGCCGCCTCCGCCAGCCGTGCCCACGCCATGGAAAGGGCCCGGGACCCGCACGCCCGCGAGGCGGCGGAGCTCGCCGACCTCGCCTGCCGCACCGGGCGGCGCACGGTGCGCCGGCTCTTCCACGAGCTCTGGCACAACGACGACGCTCTGCGCTACCGCACCGGCGTGAAGACCATGGAAGGGCGCTACTCCTGGTTCGAGGAGGGCGGCCTCGGGCTGCCCGACTGGGAGGCGCCGCCGATCGCCGAGATGCAGGTCGAGCCGGCGCGGACGGGGGAGGAGTCGGTCGCCTCCTAGGAGTCGTGGCGGCTCGGGGACCTGCCGCTGCACCCGGACCGGCGGCGACCTCAGATCGTCGGCGTTGAGGTCTCTCGCTCCGCTCGAGACGACAGGCTGGCTCAGCTCCGAGTCCGAGCTGCCTCCGCCGGCCCGGATGCAGTCCCCAACCCCCCCGATGCCCCCCTTGCTAGACTCCGCCCCGCCATGAGCGACGACCGTCAGAGGAGCCCGCGCCGCGTGGGCGTGGTGTCGCTCGGCTGCGCGAAGAACCTGGTGGACACCGAGATCATGCTCGGGAAGCTCCGGCAGCAGGGCTACGAGCTGGTCGACGACGTGGAGCTGGCCGACACCGTCCTGGTGAACACCTGCGGCTTCGTCGAGGAGGCGCGGGAGGGTCGATCGACGCCATCCTCGAGGCCGCCGCGCGAAGGGACGGGGAGTGGAGCGGGTCCTCGTCGCGGGCTGCATGGTGAATCGCTACGGCCCCGAGCTGGCACGGAGATCCCGGAGATCGACGGCTTCGTCGGGCTCGACGACCTCGAGCGCGTGGAGAGGTGGTGCAGCTGGGGGCGACGGCGCCCCTGCCCTCGCCGTCCCACCTCGTGTTCGACCACACGCAGCCGCGGCTGCTGACGACGAAGGGCTACGGCTACCTGAAGGTGGCCGAGGGCTGCGACAACCCGTGCACCTTCTGCGCCATTCCCCAGTGGCGTGGACGCTTCGCAGCCGGACGATCAGAGCCTGGTGGCCGAGGCCCGGTCGCTGGAGGCACGAGGCGTGCGCGAGCTGATCCTGATCGCCCAGGACACGACCCGCTACGGCGAGGACCTGGGCCTCGGACGCCACGGTCTGCTGCGGCTCGTCGAGGCGCTGCTGGAGGAGACCTCGATCCCCTGGATCCGCTTCCTCTACGCCTACCCGACGACCCTGGACGAGGAGCTCCTGACGCTGATGGGAGCGAGGATCGCTTCCTCTCCTACCTCGATATCCCGCTGCAGCACGCCGATCGCGAGATCCTCCGCGCCATGCGACGGGGCGGCAGCGCCGAGCTACCTGCGCCTCCTCGCCGGCGCCGCGATCGGGTCCCGGATCTCTTCGTCCGTTCGACCTTCATCGTCGGTTTTCCGGGAGAGAACGAGGAGCGCTTCGAGACCCTGCTGCGTTTCGTCGAGGAGGCCCGCTTCGACCACCTCGGCGCCTTCGTCCCACAGCCCGGAGCCCGGGACTCCGGGAGCCGAGCTCACGGGCCGCATCCCCCGAAGCGTCGCCGCCCGGCGCCACGCCAGGCTGCTCGAGGCGCAGCGCCCGATCTCCCTGGCCAGCCGGCAGCGGCTCGTGGGGCGCACCCTCGAGACCCTCGTCGAGGGTGTCTGCGAGGAGACCGAGCACCTGCTCCAGGGACGGCACCGCGGCATGGGTCCCGAGATGGACGGCCGGCTGCTGCTCAACGACGGCTCCGCACCCGCGGGCAGCCTGGTCCAGGTCGAGGTGACCGAGGCGCATCCGGACGATCTGGTCGGACGCATCGTGGGGCCGGCCGGCGATCCCTCGGTCCGTGTCGCGGCGGCCTGACGGAGCCCGGATGCGCTGGATCGAGGACGCCTGGGGACGCACGGACCTGCCGTCGCCCGTGGTCGCCACGGTGGGCAACTACGACGGCGTCCACGTCGGCCAGCGGGCCATCCTGTCGCGGGTCGTCGCACGGGCCGACGCCGAGGGCCTGCCCGCGGCCGTGGTCACCTTCGAGCCCCATCCGCTGCGCGTGCTCCGTCCCGACGAGGCGCCCCGGCGGATCTCCACCGCCGAGCAGAAGCGAGAGCTCCTCGAAGACGCCGGCATCGACGTCGTGGCGGTCGTCCGCTTCGACGAGACGTTGGCGTGCCGGACGCCCGAGGAGTTCGTCGACGGGCTGCTGGTCGAGGGGCTGGGCGTGCGCGAGCTCTACGTCGGCTCCCGTTTCGTGTTCGGACGGGACCGGTCGGGAGACGTGGAGGCGCTGCGCCGCCTGGGCGCGACGCGGGGTTTCGAGGCCCACGGAGTGGAGGAGGTGGACCTCGCCGGCGAGCCCGTCTCGAGCACCCGCATCCGCCAGGCCCTCGAGCGCGGGGAGGTCGCCACGGCCCGTCGGCTGCTCGGCAGGCCGTTTGACATCCTCGGTACAATAGTTCCCGGAGACGATCGGGGGGCGGCCCTCGGCTGGCCCACGATCAATCTCGCGACGGAGAACGAGCTCCTGCCGGCCAACGGCGTGTACACGACGACGGTCCGCTTCGCGGCCTCCGGAGCCGAGCACGCCGGCGTTACCAACGTGGGAGTTCGACCGACCTTCGGTGGCTCCGCAACCCGACCGGTCGTCGAGAGCCACATCCTGGATTTCAACGAGAACGTCTACGGAGAGCGAGTGAGGATCGCCTTCCTCGAGCGCCAGCGGGCGGAGGAAACCTTCTCCTCGGCCCAAGCCCTGAGCCGCCAGATCGGGCTCGACGTGGCCGCGGCGCGCCGCTACTTTTCCGACTGACCCGTTCTCCCAGCCACTCAACCACAGGAGAGATCCTTCCCCATGGCCAGCGACAACATCTTGACCGTCACCGACGACAACTTCCAAAACGACGTCCTGGGCTCCGACAAGCCGGTCCTCGTGGACTTCTGGGCCGAGTGGTGCGGGCCCTGCCGCATGGTGGCCCCGGTCCTCGAGGAGCTCGCCGAGGAGATGAACGACAAGATCCGGGTCGCCAAGCTCAACGTCGACGAGTCCCAGGCCCTGGCGATGCGCTATCAGGTCTCCAGCATCCCCACCTTCATCCTCTTCAAGGAGGGCGAGGTGGCGGACCGGATGATGGGCGCCATGCCCAAGGGCGTCTTCCAGGACTTCCTCGGCCGGCACGTCTGAGGCGGCCCGCGATGGAGGAGCTGGCGGCGGTCCTCTCCGCGGCCGGTCACGACGCTCTCCTGATCCTGGCGGAGAGCTCGCGCGACCCCGCCCTGGCTCCGTTCGTGGGTCCCGTCCACCTCGGGCGGGCTCTGCTGGTCGCCACCCGCGAGGGCTCTGTCTCGGTCGGGCTCTTCACCGACATGGAGCGGGAGGAAGCCGCGCGCTGCGGCGCTCGGGTCCTCGAGGCGGAGGCCCTCGGAGTCCCGGAGGGTCTCCGCAAGGGCCTGAGCGCGGCCGACCTCTGGGCCGCAGCGGCCACGGCGGCCGTCGGCGGGGCGGGCGTGGGTCCGCCCGGGCGGCTGGCTCTGGCCGGTCATCCCGCGGCCGGGGCGGCCGTGGCCGTCGCCGCGCATCTGGGCGCCGCCGGCTGGGAGGTCGTCGACGGCGATTCGCTGGTACGGCGGGCGCGGCGGCGCAAGGACGAGGCCGCCGTGCGCTCGGCGCGCAGGGCGGCGGCGGGAACCTGCCGGGCCTTCCGCGCCGTCGCCCGGACGCTGCGCGCCGCCGCTCCGGACGGCGACGGGCGGCTCTGGCTGGCCGGCGAGCGGCTGCGTGCCGGGCACCTGCGCGAGGCCGTGGCGCGCGCCTTGGTCCCCTGGGGGCTGGAGCAGCCGGTGGGTAACATCGTGGCCGCGGGCCGCGACGCCGGCGTTCCGCACAGCGAAGGCGACTCGGCCCGGGAGCTGGCAGCCGGAGAAGCGTTGGTGGTGGATCTCTTCCCGCGCGGCGAGCTCTTCGCCGACTGCACCCGGACCTTCTGCGTCGGGGTGGCTCCCGAGGCGCTTCGCGCGGCGCACGAGATCGTCGTCGCGGCCCTGCGGGCCGCCCACGAGGCCGCCCGCCCCGGCGTGCGCGGCTGGGACCTGCAGGAGGCCGCCTGCGAGCGCTTCCACGCCGCCGGCCGTCCGACGCCGATCCACGACGAGGGGACCCGACGCGGCTACGTCCACAACCTCGGCCACGGCGTCGGCTACGAGCTCCACGAGCTCCCGTCCTTCTCCCACGCCTCCGGCGACGACGGCGTCCTCGCCCCCGGCGACCTCCTCACCCTCGAGCCCGGCCTCTACGACCCCGACGAGGGCTGGGGTGTCCGCGTCGAGGACCTGGTCCTGATCGGGGAGGAGCGCACCGAGA
>JAWKHP010000032.1:0-32930 GCA_041394745.1 Thermoanaerobaculia bacterium
CGACCGACTGCCCCTTCGGCCCGAACGAGGTGATCCGGCACGGCGAGGACGGTATGCTCGTGCCCGTCGCAGATCCGCGGGCTCTCGCCGGAGCCGTCCTGGCTCTCCTCGACGACGACGACCAGCGCCGGGCCATGGCCTCCGCCGCACGACTCTCCGCACAGCGCTTCACCCTCGACCGGGTCCTGCCCCGCTACGTGGCGGCCCTCGACCCCGAGGCGGAGGCCCCGTGACGGCGATCCGGGTGGCGCTCGTCGGGGCCGGGCACATCTCCGGCACCCATCTCGCCGGATGGAAGCGCACGCCGCACGGCGACGTCGTGGGGATCTTCGACGTCGACGCGGCATCGGCGGCCCGGCGGGCAAAGAGCTACGGCGTCGCCCGGGTCTTCGAGAGCCTGGAGGAGGCCTGCGCGACCGCCGACCTCGTCGACGTCTGCACGCCACCCCACACCCACCCCGCCATCGTGCGCCGGGCGGTGGAGGCGGGCTGCGACGTCCTGGTCGAGAAGCCGGTGGTGACGGACCTGGCGGACTGGGAGGGCCTGCTCCCGCTCTTCGAGGGGGGCTCGTCGCGCCTCGGGGTGATCCACAACCTGAAGTTCACCGGTGCCGTCGTGCGGGCGCACCGGTGGCTCAATGAGGGCCGCATCGGGAAGCTGCTGCGACTGCGGCACGAGTTCCTCACCGACCCGTCGACGGACCGCATGCTGGCCGGGCCCCACTGGTCCCACGACCTCCCCGGCGGGCGCTGGTTCGAGACCCTGCCGCACGCGCTCTACCTGACCCACTTCTTCGCCGGGGCCCTGGAGCCGGCCGACGTCGTCGCGCTCTCGACCGGCCGGGACGTCCTCGGCGCCCCGGCAGACGAGGTCGCCGTCACCCTGGCGGGCGAGAGCACCATCGCCACCTTCCACTACTCCGCAAGCTGCCGGGAGAACCGGCGGACCCTGGTGCTCGAGGGGTCGGACGGCGTCCTCTCGATCGATCGGCTGGCCGACAGCCTGCTGGTCGAGCGCCGCCGGGACTCGCGCGCGGGGCGGTCGCTGGGTCCGCTCCCCGGCGGGGCCTGGAAGCGCCTCCTCGCCCTGCCGCGGGACCGCGGGGCCTACCTGGCCGATCGCCTCGCCGGCCGTACCCCACACGCCCGCATGATCGCCGACTTCGCGGCCCACGTCGCCACCGGGGCGCCGTCGCCCACGCCGCTGGCGGAGGTGGACTACGTGATCCGCACGGGCGAGGCCATCGGCCGGCGGATCGACGCGGCGGCGGCCGGCGGCGGATCCCGTGCGTCGGATTGACCTCGTCGTCTCGAACGACCGGCACCACGCCGCCATGGCCGTGCCGGTCGTCCAGGCGCTGCGCGCGCGCGGCGGCTTCTCACCGCGCGTCCTCTCGCTCTGCGAGCTGCGCGGCTTGACGACGCCGGAGGGGCTGCTGCGCGAGGCGGGTGCCGAGGTCGTGCGGCTGGTGCCTTCCGGCCTGCGACGCTCGCCGTCGAGCGGCGGGGGCGAGGCGACCGCGGGCCCCTCCCGGCGCACCCGCGCGCTGCGCCGGCTCGTGTGGTCCCTGCTCCTGCGGCCGCACCTGGCGCGCGCCTGGAGGGAGCGCCCCGCCGTCACGGTCGTCCCCAACGACTTCGCCTTCCCCTACGACCGCCTGGCCGACGCCCTCCGGAAGCGCCGCCTTCCGTTCCTCCTCCTGCAGGAGGGCATCCGCTTCCCGCTGCCCGCGGAGCGCGGTCCGCGCCGCTACGGCTCCGGGGGCGCCGATGTCATCGCCGTCTGGGGAGAGTCCTCGCGCCGGCACTTCGCCGCCCTCGGCGTCCCGACCGAGCGCATCCACGTCACGGGCAATCCACGCCTGGCGCCGCTGCCGGCGCCCGTCGCCGAGCGCCGTGGCCGGGGGAGGGCGCTCCTGCTGGCCACCAACCCGATCGACGACCAGGGGTACTGCACGCGGGCCGAGAAGCTGGCACTCGTCGCGCGTTTCGTGGCCGCGCTCGAAGGAGCCCTCGCGCGGCGCGAGCTCACCCTGGCCCTGAAGCTGCACGCCCGGGAGTCGGCGGACGAGTACCGAACCGCGATGGGGCCCCTCTCCGCTCTGGTCGAGGTCGAGACCGACACGCCGCTCACCGCCCTCCTCGAGAGCCACGACGCCGCCGTCGTCCTGGCCTCCTCGGTGGGCGTCGAGGCCCTGCGCGCCGGCCTGGGTCTCGGCGTCCTCGAGATCCCCGGACACGGTTTCGCCTGGGAGTATGTGGCCTCGGGAGCGGCCGAGGGGCTAGCATGGGACGCCGCGCCGATGCCGGAGCAGGTGGAGCGGCTCTTCGATCGCCGCGCCGAGCGGCGCCCGGCGGCCGAGGCGTTCCTCCGCGACGTCCTGGCGCCGGTGGCAGACCCGACCGGACGGATCGTGGACCTCATCGAGACGCTCTCCCATGCAGACTAGCCACGGCGCCGCGGGGACCCTGCACGATCTGCCGGCGGTCGGTCGGCTCCTCCTCACCCTGCTCGTCCTCTCGGCGTTCCTGACGGAGACGAAGTTCATCCCGTCGCTGCGCAACAACGTCGGCCCGTTCGAGATCCTCGGAGCCTGCATCGTGGCGTGGCTCTTCCTGTCCAGCGGCCCGACGAGCCTGCGGGCCGGCCGGCTGACCAAGCTCGGCCTCGCCCTGCTGACCCTCGCCGCCGCGTCGCAGATCAACATCGCGCAGAACCGCGTCGCGGCCGGGCTGGTGAACGTCGCGATCCTGGCGTTCTTCGCGCTCTTCCTCCTCGCCATCGAGAACCTCTCGGGGCGATACCGCATCCACCCGATCCACATCCTCCGGCTGGTGGCCTGGTCGCTGATGATCGTCGGGCCCTGGATCATCGCCCAGGGTCTGCAGCCCGACTGGGACATCCAGGACGCGGGTCCGTTCCGCAATCGCGCCCACATGGGCAACTACATGCTCACCGCCTTCTGGCTCAGCCTGGCCTACAGTCAGGTGCCGCGGCTGCCCCGGCTGGAGCGCTGGGTGGGCTACCTCGGCATGGCGATGAGCCTCTACGCCGTCGCCGTGTCCGGCCGTCGCTCGGTCTACCTGTCGCTGTTCATCGGGCTCGCCGCGCTGATGGCCGCCTTCCTGGTCGCTTCGAAGGAGAAGCGCGCGCGCCTCGCCTTCGGCGTCCTCCTCGCCCTCGGCTGTCTGGGCGGCCTCTACGTCCTCGGGGGTCGAGGGCTCCCCCAGCTGGAGTTCTTCCAGAAGCGCGTCGGCATGATCGACGACCGCCTGCACTCGGCGATCGTCGTCGACGAGGAGGCCGTGGCGGAGGAGACGTTCTTCGCCGCCCAGCGAGCCGGGATCCGCGCCGCGGTGACCGCCCATCCGCTCCTCGGCATCGGCTGGGGCGGCTACGCCAAGTCCCACTGGTCGCCCGACCGCCACGAGGTCCACAGCACGCCGCTGCGCTTCCTGGCCGAGACCGGCATCCTCGGTCTGCTCCTCTACGCCTGGTTCATGCTGGCCCTCTGGCTCGCGGTCTGGAGCCTCTTCGTGCGGTTGCGAGCGGGCCCCTGGGGGCCGGTGGCGTTCGTCCTCCTCGTCGGTCTGTCGAGCCTGGCGGTGAGCTACCTCTACAACCGCCACATCACCGAGCGGACCTTCTGGCTCTTCGTGGCCGTCGTCCTGGCCTTCCAGGTGCGCCTCGGCCAGGAAGGCTCTGGCCGCCCGGGCCGTGCGCCGTCCGGCCGTCGGAGCCCCGGCAGGGCCGGCCGCCGCCCCGGGCGAGGCGTGAGCGAGCCCCGCGCCGGGGGCGAGGAGCCCCCGGCTCACGGTCGTCCTCACCCACCCCATGACGGCCGCCCTGCTGATGCGCGGCCAGCTCTCCTTCCTGCGGGAGCGCGGCTGGGACGTGGAGCTTCGTCTGCTCCCTGGGGAGCTGCTCGCCGAGGTCGCCGAGCGGGAGCGGGTCGCGATCCGGCCGCTCGCGATGCCGCGCGAGATCCGGCCGCTCGCCGACGGCGCGGCGGCGGTCTCCTCGCAAGGCACCTCCGGCGGCGCGCTCCGGACCTGGTGAGCGCGGGCACGCCGAAGGCGGGGCTGCTGGGGATGGTCGGGGCGGCGCTGGGCGCCCGGCGGGCGCGGCGCGTCTACACCCTCAGAGGCCTGCGGCTGGAGACGGCCCGCGGCATGAAGCGGGCCGTCCTCGCCTGGGCCGAGCGCCTGACCGGCCGGCTGGCCCACCGCGTCGTCTGCGTCAGCCCGAGCCTGCGACGACGGGCGATCGGGCTCGGGCTCGTCGCCGAGAGCAAGGCGCTGGTGCTCGCCGACGGCTCCTCGAACGGCGTCGACAGCGAGCGCTTCCACCCGGCGCGAGCCGGCGACCCCGACCTCGAGCGACTGCGCGAGGAGCTGGGGCTCGCGGGCCCCGGGCCGGTCGTCGGCTTCGTCGGGAGGCTGACCCGCGACAAGGGCATCGCCGACCTGGTGACGGCCTGGGAGGGGCTCTCCCCGGCCTTCCCCGAGGCGCGGCTCCTCGTCGTCGGCGAGCCGGAGAGCGGCGACCCGGTCTCCGGGGAGGTCCTGGCGCGCCTGCGCGACGCCCCGGGCGCGGTGCTCGCGGGGTTCGTGCCCGACAGCGCGCCGTTCTACCGGCTGATGGACGTGCTCGCCTTCCCCTCCTACCGCGAGGGCTTCCCCAACGCGCCGCTCGAAGCGGCGGCCTCCGGCGTGCACCGTCGGCTACGCCGCCACCGGCACGGTCGACGCGGTCGTCGACGGCGTCACCGGCTCCCTGGCGCCGGTCGGCGACGCCGGAGCTCTCGAGGAGGCGCTGCGCGCCCAGCTGGCGAGCCTCGAGGCGCGCCGGGCTCGCGGCGAGGCCGCCCGTCGGCGCGCCGTCGGGAGTTTTCGCCGCGAGCGCTTGTGGGAAGAGTGGGACACTCTGTACCGTCGGCTCCTGAGCGAAGGATGAAGAACCCCGGCCTCTACCGGCGGGGCGGCAAGAGGGCCCTCGATCTGGTCCTCACCGTGCCCGCGCTGCTCCTGGTCTCGCCGCTGATCGGCCTGCTGGCCCTGCTGGTGCGCCTGACCCTGGGGGCGCCGGTGCTGTTCCTGCACACCCGGCCCGGCCTCGGCGGGCGCCACTTCACCCTGCTCAAGCTGCGCACCATGACCGACGCAACGGACGGCGAGGGGCCTGCTGCCCCGACGCCGAGCGGCTGACCGGCCTGGGCCGGTGGCTGCGCCGGACCAGCCTCGACGAGCTGCCCGAGCTGTGGAACGTCCTGCGGGGCGACCTCAGCCTGGTCGGCCCGCGGCCGTCTGACCGAGTACCTGCCGCTCTACACCGAACGCCAGGCGCGGCGGCACGACGTGCGCCCGGGAGTCACGGGCTGGGCGCAGATCCACGGACGCAACGCCGTCTCGTGGCCCGGAGAAGCTGGCCCTGGACGTCGAGTACGTGGAGCGCTGCTCGCTGGGGCTCGACCTGTCGATCCTGGCCCGGACGGTCGCCCTGGTGCTGCGCGGCGAGGGCGTGAGCGCCGAGGGGCACGCGACGATGCCCCGCTTCCGGGAGGCGGCGATGGGGTCTGAGCCGATCGTGCTGCTGGGTGCCGGCGGTCACGCCAAGGTGGTGCTCGCCACGCTGACGGCGTGCGGGCACGACGTCTCCGAGGTGCTCGACGACGACCCCGCGCGCCACGGGTCGACCCTCCTCGGTCGGCCCGTCACCGGCCCGATCGCGGGACACGCGTTCCGGCCGGGGCAAGTGGCGACCCTCGCGATCGGGTCCAACCGCGTCCGGCGCGACCTCACCGCCCTCGATCTGGCGTGGGTGGGGGCCGTCCACCCGGCGGCGACCGTCCACGAGACGGTGACCCTGGGGGCCGGCACCGTCGTCTTCGCCGGCGCCGTCGTCCAGCCCGACACCGCACTGGGCGGCCACGTCATCGTCAACACCGCGGCCACGGTCGACCACGACTGCCGCATCGGGGACTGGGCGCACCTGGCGCCGGGCTGCCATCTCGCCGGCGGGGTCCGGGTCGGCGAGGGCGCCCTGCTCGGCATCGGCTGCGCCGTGATCCCGGGCGTGACCATCGGTGCCTGGGCCACGGTCGGTGCCGGCGCCGTCGTGCTCGAGGACGTGCCTCCCGGCAGCGTCGTCACCGGCGTCCCGGCGCGACCGGTGGGAGAGGAGCGCCCGTGAGCCGGGTCTACCTGTCCCCTCCCCATCTGGGAGAACGGGAGCTGGAGCTGGTGGTCGAGGCCTTCGCCTCGAACTGGATCGCGCCGCTCGGCCCCCAGGTCGACGCCTTCGAGCGCGAGCTCGGCCGGATCGTGGGCGTGCCGCACGTGGCGGCCCTCTCCTCGGGCACGGCCGCCCTCCACCTGGCGCTGCGGCTCCTCGGCGTGGGTCGCGGCGACCGCGTGCTCTGCTCGGACCTGACCTTCGCGGCCTCCGCGTTCGCGATCCGCTACCAGGGAGCGGAACCGGTCTTCATCGACGCCGACGCCGGGAGCTGGCAGATGGACCCCCGGCTGCTCGCCGAGGAGCTGGCCGAGAGCTCGCGTCACGACGCCCTGCCCAAGGCGGCGATCGTCGTCGACCTCTACGGGCAGTGCGCCGACTGGGACGAGATCGAGTCGATCTGCGCCGACTACGGCGTGCCGCTGATCGAGGACGCGGCGGAGGCGCTGGGAGCGACCTACCGGGACCGACCGGCGGGGTGCTTCGGCCGCTTCGGCGTCCTCTCGTTCAACGGCAACAAGATCGTCACCACTTCAGGCGGCGGTGCCCTGGTCTCGGCCGACGGCGAGGCGATCCAGGAGGCACGCAGGCTGGCCAGCCAGGCGCGCGAGCCGCTGCCGCACTACGAGCACACGACGATCGGCTTCAACTACCGCCTCTCGAACCTCCTGGCGGCCGTGGGTCGCGGCCAGCTGACCGTCCTGGCCGAGCGCGTTGCGGCCCGGCGGCGCAACTTCGAGCTCTACAGTCGTGACCTCTCGGATCTGCCCGGCGTGGACTTCATGCCGGAGGCCACGACCGGCCGCTCGAACCGCTGGCTCACCTGCCTGACCATCGACCCCTCGCGGTTCGGGGCCGATCGCGAGGAGGTGCGCACGGCGCTCGAAGGGCACGACATCGAGGCACGGCCGGTGTGGAAGCCGATGCACCTCCAGCCGGTCTTCGAGGGCTGCTCGGTGCGCGGCGGCGCCGTTTCGGAGCGGCTCTTCGACCGCGGTCTCTGCCTGCCGAGCGGCTCCAGCCTGCGCGACGAGGACCGCGAGCGGGTGGTCGAGATCGTCCGCTCCACCTGCCGCGAGGGGTCGTGAGGGAGGTCAAGCCGGCGCCGGCCGAGACGGGCTTTCGCTTCCGGGCGCCGGAGGTGGAGCCGGGGCCGGAGACGCTCTGGTGCCTCTGGCGCGCCTTCGGCGCCCTCGACGCGAAACCTCCCCTCACCTTCGTGCGGGACCTGGCATTCGACGAGGCGGCCACCCTGGGGCTCGCCTCGCGCATCGGCGCCTGGGTGCCGCACGAGGTGCTGGCCGGCGAGCTCGGAACGGAGCAGGCCGATCGCTTCGCCGCGGCCCGCCGGGCGACGGCCTCGCGAGCGCTGCGCTACGAGCAGCTGGCGGCGGAGCTGTGCGAGGTCGCCCAGCGGCTGGGCATCCCGGTCTTCTTCCTCAAGGGCCTCGCCCTCCACCTGGCCGAGCACGCCGCGCTCGGCTCGCGCGCCTTCGGCGACCTCGACCTGCTCGCCTCGGAGCACGGCGCGCGGGAGCTGTGGCAGACGCTGGTCGACAGCGGCATGGAGGCCGCCCCCGGGGAGCCCAACGAACAGCACCTGCCGCCGCTCTCCTCGGAGGTGTGGGGCGTGGTCGACGTCCACTTCGCCCTCCACGGCGTCTGGCACCCGGACGGGGGCTGGTGGACGGCCGACCGGCTGCTCGAGGGCGGTCTGGTGGCCCCGACCCGCGCCATCTCGGGCGGCCACGTGCCGGTGCGGGACGTGCTCGCGGCGCACTGCCTGGTCCACGGCATCGAGCAGCACGGCCTGGCGCCGGGGCGCCACTCGCTGCTGCGGATGCTGGCGGACATCCAGGACCTGCTCCCCGACCCGGCGAGCTGGCGGAGCTTCCTCGACGCGCGTGGCGCCTGGCTGGCCCGCTCGATCAGCCTGCTCGAGCTCGAGGCGGTGCACGAGCTGCGCCTGGCCCTGGAGGCGGGAGGGCTGCCCGAGCGCGGCAGCGTCGAGCGCAGGCTGCTGGACCATCTGCTCTGCGCGGCCCGCGACGAGGGCTACCGCGCCTCCCTGGCGCGCCGCCACCTGCTGTGGCGGATGCGGCGTGCGCGGCAGGAGGGCCGGTTGATCCGGTATATTCTGCGCAAGCTGCCGAAGCGACGCCGGCAGGGGGACCCGCGGGGATGAACGGCGAGGAGCGCTCAGCGAAGCCCGGCGGCGGCTCGCCGTTCTGGAGCCGCTCGCTGCGACGCGAGGTGCAGTACGTGCTGGACCTCCTGGTCCTGGTGGCCGCGTTCTGCGTCGCCTACGCGCTGCGCTTCGACTTCCACATCCCCACCGGGTACCTCGAGCGCGGGCTGATCCAGCTCCCCGCCGTGGTCCTGCTGCAGTTCGTCGCCATCCTGATCACCGGGATCAACCGGTTCGTCTGGCGCTACGTCGGCATGACCGAGGTGCGCAGCTTCCTGCACGCCGCCTTCTATTCGGCGACGCCCCTGGTGCTGCTGCGCGTGGGCCTGCCGGACTCCTTCGACCACTGGCAGATCCCGCTCTCGGTCATCCTCATGGATACGCTGCTCGCCTTCGGCGGCATCCTCGCCCTGCGCGTGCTGCGGCGCTCGATCTACGAGCGCTACGAGCGCTAAAAGCGGTGGGCGGAGGCGGAGGCCGGCGGCATCCATCGGGTGCTGCTGGCCGGAGCCGGCCGCGCCGGCGTGGCCGTGATGCGCGAGATCTCCGGCCGCGGCGACACCGGCCTCGACGTGGCCGGCTTCGTCGACGACGACCCCGGCAAGCTGGGAACGGTGATCCACGGCGCCCGCGTGCTGGGGACGACGGCCGAGATCCCGGCGCTCGCCCAGGCCCACGACATCGAGCGCGTGGTGATCACCCTGGCGGCGGTCGACGCCGAGACCATCCGGCGCATCGTCGGCATCTGCGAGCGGGCCGACCTGCCGGTGCAGATCATCCCGGGCCTCTACGAGATCCTCCAGCAGCGGGTCGCCATCTCGCGCTTCCGCGACGTCGAGATCGAGGACCTGCTGGGCCGCGAGCCGGTGCGTCTGGACGAGGAGATCGTCAAGCGCTTCCTCACCGGCAAGACGGTGCTCGTGACCGGCGCCGGCGGCTCGATCGGCTCGGAGCTGGCCCTGCAGGTGGCGGGGTACGCGCCGCAGACGCTGCTGCTGCTCGAGCGCTCGGAGCCCGCCCTCTTCCAGATCCAGTGCGAGGTCGCGCGGCTCTTCCCGTCGCTCGAGGTGCGGGCGTTGATCGGCGACGTCGGCGACCCGCACCGCACCCGGCTGACTGCTCGAGCGCCACCGCCCGCAGGTCGTCCTGCACGCCGCCGCCCACAAGCACGTGCCCCTGATGGAGGACCACCCGGGCGAGGCCGTGCGCAACAACGTGCTGGCCACCCGCGGCCTGGCCGACACGGCCGGGCAGCTCGGCGTCGAGACGTTCGTCCTGATCTCGACCGACAAGGCCGTGCGCCCGAGCTCCGTGATGGGGGCCACGAAGCGCCTGGCCGAGCTGGTGATCCAGCACCTGCAGTCGCGCTACCGCGAGACCCGCTACGTCGCCGTGCGCTTCGGCAACGTGCTCGGCTCCGCCGGGTCGGTCGTCCCCATCTTCCGCGAGCAGATCCGTCGCGGCGGCCCGCTGACCGTCACCCACCCCGAGGCCACGCGCTACTTCATGACGATCCCCGAGGCCGCCGCTCTGGTGCTCGAGGCCGGCGCCATCGGCCAGCGCGGCGAGATCATGGTCCTCGACATGGGCCAGCCCGTCTCGATCCTGCAGCTGGCCAAGGACATGATCACCCTCTCCGGCTTCAAGCCCTTCGAGGAGATCCCCATCCAGTTCGTCGGCCTGCGCCCCGGCGAGAAGCTCTACGAGCAGCTCGACACCGACGGCGAGGAGCTCGACGACACCCGCCACCCCAAGATCTTCGTCGGCCGCGTCTCCCCCAGCGCCACCCTCGACCTCGACGAGGCCCTGACCCGCCTCAAGACCCTCTGCGAGCAGGACGACCCGGACGAGATCCGCAGCCTCCTCGACGCCCTCCTCCCCGAGGCCCGCCTGGGTGAGCCCGTCGCGGCCCTCCCGGCCCGGCTCGAACGGGGCCTGCTCAACTAGCGCATGGCGACCCCCGACTTCGCGGGCGTCCCCGTCCTGGTGACCGGCGGGGCGGGCTTCATCGGCTCCCACCTGGTCGATGCGCTGCTGGAGGCGGGCGCCGAGGTGCGGGTGCTGGACAACTTCGCGACCGGCAGGCGCGAGAACCTCGCCCACTGCCTGGACGCCATCGACCTCGTCGAGGCCGACTTGCGCGATCCCGACGCCGTTCGCGCCGCCGTCGCCGGCTGCCGCCTCGTCTTCCACCAGGCCGCCCTCGGCTCCGTCCCCCGCTCCCTCGAAGATCCCGCCACCTCGCTCGCCGTCAACGTCCAAGGCAGCGCCCACGTCTTCGACGCCGCCCGCCGGGAGGGTGTCGAGCGCGTCGTCTTCGCCTCCTCCTCGAGCGTCTACGGGGACAGCGAGGAGCTCCCCAAGGTCGAGGGCCACGAGGGCCGCCCGCTCTCCCCCTACGCCGCCTCCAAGGTGATGACCGAGGAGCTGGCCGAGGTTTTCGCCCGCGCCTACGGCCTCTCCTTCGTGGGCCTGCGCTACTTCAACGTCTACGGCCCCGCCAGGACCCCGAAGGCCCCTACGCCGCCGTCATCCCCCGCTTCTTCAAGGCCTCCTGCTTGCGGGCGAGTCGCCGACGATTCACGGCGACGGCACCCAGAGCCGGGATTTCACCTTCGTGGCGGACGCGGTCGCGGCCAATCTCCTGGCCGCGTCGTCCGGCGTCGAGGGGGCTGTCGCCGTGAACGTCGCCGGCGGACGGCGCACGACGGTGAACGATGCTGGCCTCCACCGTGGCCATCGTCCTGGGGGTCGAGCGTGCACCGGTGTACGTCGAGCCGCGCCCGGAGACGTCCCCCACTCGCTCGCCGACCTGACACGCGCCCTCGAGGTGCTGGGATACGGTCCCCGAACCGAGCTCGAAGGCCGGACTGACTGCCACGAAGGGCCACTACCTCGACCGGCACTTCGCAGCCGCCCGCGCATGACCGCACCGTCAGACCATCCTCGTCACCGGCGGCGCCGGCTTCATCGGCTCCCACGTGGTCGACGGCTTCCTGGCGGAGGGTCATCGGGTGGTGGTGTTGGACGACCTCTCGACCGGCCGGCGCGACAATGTCCCGGACGAGGCGGAACTCGCGGTCGCCGACATCCGCTCCCCTGAGGCCGCTGAGCTGGTGGAGAACGGGCGCTTTGACGTTCTCGTGCACCTTGCCGCCCAGATGGACGTGCGGCGGTCGACGGCGGATCCTCGGTTCGACGCCGAGGTGAACGTGCTGGGGACGTTGAACCTGCTGGAGGCGGCGGTCCGGGGTGGGGTGAAGCAGGTGGTGTTCGCCTCGACCGGCGGGGCGATCTACGGCGAGCAGGACTCGTTCCCGGCGGACGAGGACCACCCGACGCGGCCGGTCTCGCCGTACGGGGTCTCGAAGCTGGCCGGGGAGCGGTACCTCTACTACTTCCACGTCGAGCACGGCCTCGACGTCACCTGCCTGCGCTACGCGAACGTGTACGGCGAGCGACAGAACCCCCACGGCGAGGCCGGGGTCGTGGCCATCTTCCTGCAGCGGCTGCTGGCCGGCGAGGAGTGCACGATCCACGGGGACGGGGAGCAGACCCGCGACTACGTGCACGTCTCCGACGTCGCGCGCGCCAACGTCGCGGCGCTCGGGCGCCCCGGCTTCCGGGTCTACAACGTCGGGACGGGCGTCGAGACCTCGGTCAACGCGCTCTACGACGGCATCGCCCGGGCGGCGGGAATCGAGCGCGAGGCGGTCCACGGGCCCGCCAAGCCGGGCGAGCAGCGCCGATCCTGCGTCGACGCGTCCCGCATCCGCGGCGAGCTCGGCCTGCCCGACCCCTTGGCGCTCGACGAGGGGCTGGCGCGGACGGCGGCCTGGTTCGCGGCGCGGCGCGGGGGCGACACCTAGGCCCCGGCCGCCGGACGGGCGGATAGACTCGCGCCGAACCCTGCAGGGAGGAGCGAGTCGTGGCCGGTCGAGAGGTCGTACCGCGCGCCGGCGGAGTCCGCGCCCCGAGCGGTCCCGCGTGGATCGCGGCCGGGCTGCTCCTCGCCCTGACCGCGGCCGGCCTGTCGGCGGCCCTGCGGGCCACGGGCGGCACGCTCGTGCTGCCGCTGGACGACTCCTACATCCACCTGGCGATGGCCCGGACGCTCGTCGAGCACGGGATCTGGGGGGTGCAGGCCGGGATGTTCGGGTCGGCTTCCTCGTCGCCGCTCTGGGTCCTGGTGCTGGCGGGAGTGGGAGCGTTGGCGGGGTGGGGAGCGGCAGTGCCCCTGGCGCTCGACGCGCTGGGCGTGGTGGCTCTGGTGTGGGTGGTCGACCGGGCGCTCGGTGCGGCGGAAGGACGGGCGGGGCGGCGGACGGCGGTGCTGGTGGCGATCGGCGTGCTCTCCGGCGTGCCGGCGGTGGCCTTCACGGGGTCGGAGCACGTCTGGCACGCGGCGGCCTTCCTGGCGCTGCTCTGGACGGCGCTCCGGGCGCTCGAGCCGGACGGCGAGGCCGTGTCGCCGGCGGCGCTCGGCCTTCTCGCCGCGCTGGCGACGGGGCTGCGGTTCGAGACGCTCTTCGCGGTCGCCGCGCTCGCGGCGCTCGCCCTGGCGCGGCGGGCGTGGAGGGTGGGCGCGGTGCTGGTGGCCGGAGCGGCGACGCCGGTGGCGGTGCACGCGTTGGTGGCCCTGCCGCGGGGCGGAGGGTGGCTGCCCAACCCGCTGCTGGTGAAGGGCGTGCGACCCGATCTCTCCACCTGGCCGGCCGCCCTGCTGACCTTCGAGCGGGTGCCGCGGATCCTGGCCCGGCCGGAGGCCTGGCACCTGGCGGCGCTGCTCCTGGCCCTCGTCCTGCTGGCGCTGCCGGTCGGGGCGGCGGAGACGGCGCGCGGCCGGCTCGAGCGGCGGCTCTGCGCGATCGTGGCAGTCTCCGTCGTGCTGCACGTCCAGCTCGCGGCGCTCGGCTCCTTCTACCGCTACGAGATGTACCTGCTCGTCGCCGGCTGGACGGCCATCGCCGCGCGCCTGACGGGAGGTGCGGCCGCGACGGCGCCCGGGCGCGCACGGCTCCGGCGGGCGGCGACGGCCGTGGCCCTGACGGGCCTCACGGCGCTGGCGGCCCTGCGCGGCGGCGACGCCCTGCGCAACCTGCCGCGGGCCTCGCGCAACGTCTGGGAGCAGCAGATGCAGACGGCGCGCTTCGTGCGCTGGCGCGGCTCGCCGCACGCGGTCGCGGTCCACGACCTGGGCGCCGTCTCGCTCCTCGGCGCCACGTCGGTCGTCGACCTGGTGGGCCTGGCCGACGACGAGGTGGCGCACAGCCTCGCCCGGGGCAGGCCGGGGGGACGCGCCCTGGCCGAGCTGCTGGCGCGGCGCGACGCCGACCTGCTGGTGGCCTACGAGGAGTGGCTGGGCCGCTGGGGCGGAGCGCCGACGGGCTGGACGGCGGTCGAACGCTGGGAGATCCGCGACAACCTCGTCTGCGCCGGGCCGGTCGTCACCTTCTTCGCGCCCCCCGGCGGGGCCGACGCCCTGCGCCGCGACCTCGACGCCTTCGCGCCGCGACTGCCCGTCGGCGTCGCCCGGCACCGGATCGGCACATGAAGCCCGATCGCGCCCGGACGGCCCCTCGTGGGTGCCCGCCGGACCGAGGACGCACCGGTGGACGAGCCGACGAAAAACGGCCGGCCCCGAAGGACCGGCCGTTCGATGGAACGTCGGGTGGTCGACCGGATCAGAAGTCCATGTCGCCCATGCCGCCGGGCATGCCGCCGCCCGGGCCGCCGTCCTTCTTGTCCTCCTTGACCTCGGAGATCAGGGCCTCCGTGGTCAGCATGAGGGACGCGATGGACGAGGCGTTGCGCAGGGCGGTCTTGGTGACCTTGGCCGGGTCGATGACGCCGGACTTGACCAGGTCCTCGAAGACGCCGGTCTGGGCGTTGAAGCCCTCGTTGCCGGACTTGCCCAGGGCCTCGCGGACGATGACCGAGCCCTCGTAGCCGCCGTTGTTGGCGATCTGCCGGGCGGGCTCCTCGAGAGCGCGGCGCACGATGTCGACGCCGACCTGCACGTCGCCCTCGGCCTTCACCTTCTCGACCGCCGCGATGGCGCGCAGCAGCGCCACGCCGCCGCCGGGGACGATGCCCTCCTCGACGGCCGCCTTGGTGGCGTGCATGGCGTCCTCGACGCGAGCCTTCTTCTCCTTCATCTCGGTCTCGGTCGCGGCACCCACGCGGATGACCGCCACGCCGCCGACCAGCTTGGCGAGCCGCTCCTGGAGCTTCTCGCGGTCGTAGTCGGAGGTGGAGTCGTCGATCTGCTGGCGGATCTGCTTGACCCGGCCGGCGATGGCCTCCTTGCGGTCCTTGTCGTCGGAGTCGGTGACGATGGTGGTCTCGTCCTTGGTGATGACGACCTTGCTGGCCGTCCCCAGGTCGCTCCACTGCACGTTCTCGAGCTTGATGCCGAGGTCCTCGGTGATGACGCGGCCGCCGGTCAGGATGGCCATGTCCTCGAGCATCGCCTTGCGCCGGTCACCGAAGCCGGGAGCCTTGACGGCCGCCACCTGCAGGGTGCCGCGCAGCTTGTTGACCACCAGGGTGGCCAGAGCCTCGCCCTCGACGTCCTCGCCGATGATCATGAAGGGGCTGCCCTGCTGGGCGACCCGCTCCAGGATCGGGAGGAGGTCCTTCATGCTCGAGATCTTCTTCTCGTGCAGGAGGATCTTGACGTTCTCGAGCACGCACTCCATGCGCTCGGCGTCGGTCACGAAGTACGGCGAGAGGTAGCCGCGGTCGAACTGCATGCCCTCCACCACCTCGAGGTTCGTCTCCATGGAGCGAGCCTCCTCGACGGTGATGACGCCGTCCTTGCCGACCTTCTCCATCGCCTCGGCGATGATCTTGCCGATCTCGGAGTCGTTGTTGGCGGAGATCGTGCCGACGTGGGCGATCTCGTCGCCGCCCACCGGCTTGGCGAGGGCGTCGACCGAGGCGACGGCCGCGTCGACGGCGGCCTCGATGCCGCGCTTCAGGTCCATCGGGTTGGCGCCGGCGGTGACGTTCTTCGCGCCCTCGCGGAAGATCGCCTGGGCCAGCACGGTGGCGGTGGTGGTGCCGTCACCGGCGACGTCGGAGGTCTTCGAAGCGACCTCGCGGACCATCTGGGCGCCCATGTTCTCGAGCGGATCGGCGAGCTCGATCTCCTTGGCGACGGTGACGCCGTCCTTGGTGATCGAGGGCGAGCCGAACTTCTTCTCGATGACGACGTTGCGGCCCTTGGGGCCGAGCGTCACCTTGACGGCGTCGGCCAGCTTGTTCACGCCGCGGAGGATCGCGGAGCGCGCCTCCTCGGCGTAGGTGATCTGCTTTGCAGCCATGGTTGAAAAAGCCTCCTGAGGTTCTCGGGTTACCCGACCACGGCCAGGATCTCGTCCTCCCGGAGGATGACGTAATCCACGCCGTCGATCTTGATCTCGCTGCCGGAGTACTTGCCGATCAGCACGCGGTCGCCGGCCTTGACGTCGATCGGCTGACGGCTGCCGTCGTCATTGAGCTTGCCCGGGCCGGCGGCGACCACCTCGGCCTCCTGGGGCTTTTCCTTCGCGGTGTCCGGGATGATGATGCCGCCCCGGACCTCCTCCTGGGGATCGAGGCGCTTGACCAGGACCCGATCGTGCAGGGGACGGATGTTGTCTGCTCCCACGGTGTGGCTCCCTCCATCGAGATAGGGGGTTGTTGAACGTCGACTGTGTCGGGGCTCGCGGCCTGCTAGCACTCCTGGCCGGCGAGTGCTAAGACTCTAGGCGAGCTAAGCCACGGTTGTCAACCCTTCATCTGAGTCGACGACAGTAAGATCGAGGCTCAGTACGCGCCGCGCCCGCGCAGCACGGCCGTGACCGTCTTGGCCAGCACGTAGAGGTCGAGCCAAGCGACCAGTTGCGGATGTAGTAGGCATCGTAGGCTTCCTGCTCCTCGATGCCGCCCTCGCTGCGCACCATGACCTGCCAGAGCCCGGTGAGCCCGGGCCGCACGCGCCGGCGCAGGTCGCGGAAGCGGGGCGCGAACATCCGCAGGTGGTACTCGGGGAACGGGCGCGGCCCCACGAGGCTCATCTCGCCGCGCAGGACGTTGACCAGCTGGGGCAGCTCGTCGATCGAGAAGCGGCGGACGAAGCGCCCGACGCCGGCCACCACCCGAGGGTCGTGGCACAGCTTGAGCCGCGACTCCCACTCCGCGCGCGCCTCCGGCGAGCGCTCCAGGTACCGCTCCAGCCGCTCCTCGGCGTCGGCGTACATGGTGCGCAGCTTCAGCACCCGGAAGTGGCGGCCGTCGAGGCCCTCGCGCGTCTGCCGGTAGAAGACCGGACCGCGGCTGCGCAGCCGGATCAGCACGGCGCCCAGGACGATCCAGGGCACGGCCAGGAGCAGCCCCACCGAGGCCAGGGCCAGGTCGGCCGTCCGCTTGAGCAGGCGGTTGCGCCGCCGCAGGAGCTGGTTGACGAACTTCACCGCCAGGACACCACCCAGGTTGCTGACCTCGAGGCCCTCGACCGGCAGGTCGCGATGGTCGCGGACCCAGAGCAGGTGACGGAAGCGGTGCCGCAGGTCCGCGACGAGCTCCGTCGGGCTCTCCTCCTCCGCCACCAGGGCCACCTGCACGCCGGCGGCCGCGAGCTCGGGCAGCACGTCGAGGCCGTCGAAGGTCGGCACCTCGCCCGTCGCCGACCCCTGCTCCTCGGGGACGAAGAGCCGCACCTGGGCCACCGGGCGATAGCCCAGGGAGAGGGCGCGCGACAGGGCCGAGATCGTTCGTTCGGCGAGGTCGCCCGAGCCGACGACGACGCAGGGCTCGCCCCACCACGTCCGCCCGCGTACCGCCGACAGCAGGACGAACCGCAGCAGCGGCAACAGGACCACCGCGCCGCACCAGGCCAGGACGAACGTGACACGGGAGTAGAGCGGGGGCAGCTTGAGGGCGAAGGTCATGGCCGTGAAGGCGACGAAGAGGGACGAGGTCGCCAGGGTGAGGCGCCGGATGGTCTCGACGGCCCCCAGCCCGAAGCCCGGGTAGAGCCCCAGGTTCGCGTAGGCGAGCAGGAAGAGCGGCACCAGGGGCAGCAGCTGCAGGTAGACGTCCGGCGCCTGGTGCCGCACCGGACGGGCCCACAGCCAGTACGCGATCGCCACGGCGAGCACGATCGCCAGGGCATCGGAGATCGCCAGCAGCGCGATGCGGCGCAGCCGACGCGACCCGGAGCGCCCGATCCGCGGCAGGGTCGCGGGCGCCACGGGCGCCGGCACCGCGGCGGCGGCGGGGCCGTCGTCCCTCTCGGCGACACCGAGACCCGGCAGCGAGCTCACCGGCCGCGCCTCGCCCTCAGATCGCGCAGGAAGAGGCGCAGCACGAACCACGGCTCGACCAGGTAGCGCCGGCCCAGCCGCAGCGGCTCGCGCGCCAGCCGAAGAGCCACTCGAGGCCGAGCCGGCCCGCCCAGCGTGGAGGCGTCCTGGCGACGCCGGCGACGTAGTCGAAGCAGGCGCCCGCGTTCAGCACCACCCGGGCCTCCAGCCGATCGAGGTTCTCGACGATCCAGCGCTCCTGGCGGGGCATCCCCATCCCGACCAGCAGCACGTCCGGGGAGTTCTCGCGAATCGCCTGGAGGACCGCTCGATTCTCGGACGAGCCCGCCCTCGCGTCGAAGTACCCGGGGTGCGTGGCGATCCGGAGCCCCGGCGCCCGGCGGCGCAGACGCTCGGCCGCCTCCGCCGCCACGCCGTCGCGCCCCCCCAGGTAGAAGAGACGCCACCCCGAAGCGGCGGCCCGTTGCGCGAGCTCACCGATCCAGTCCACATAGGTCACCCCAGTCGAGGCTCCACAGCATACCCGAGACGGCGGGCCATCCAAACCAGCGGCATGCCGTCGAAGTGGGTGCGGTGGGCGCGCTCGTAGAAGGCCCGCATCGCCGGGTCGTGGTGGGCCAGATAGACCGAATGGAGGTTGTGGTTGGCCAGGATCCGGCGCTCGCCCGCCGCCACCGCGGCCGCGATCTCGGCGTGGAGCTCCTCGACGTCGAGCGGATCGAGCTCGACGCCGAGCATTCGCACCGCGTGCACCGACTCGCTCACGGCGCTCGCCTCTCGTAGAGCCGCACGACGAAGTGCCGGTCGGGGCGGGCGATGCCGTGGGACGGGAACTCCCGCCGCCAGACCTCGGTGAGCCCCATCTCCCCCGCCGCCGGCAGGCCGCGCCCCGGATCGCCGAGGCTCTCGACCACCCAGCGCGGCCGGCGGCGCTCCACCATGGCCGGCACCGGCAGGCCGATCAGGTCGGGGTCGGCCAGCCCGCCGCCGTCGACGATGCGGCAAGCGCCCGTGCCGGCGTCGGAGAGCACGCCGACGTCGGTCAGCACGAGCACGGCGTCGCCCGGCGCGCAGCGTCCGCGCAGCGCGGCCGCCGCCTCCATCGCCGCCACGTAGCCCGACTCCATCCCGCGCAGGACGGGGGCCACCCGGCGGCCGTTGACCGCCAGGGCGAAGGCGGCCTGGGCCGCGACGGCGACGGCGAGCCAGGCGACTCCGCGACCCGCGCCGCGACCGCGCCCGGCCCGACCGCCTCCGGCCCGACCGCTTCCGGCCCGATCGCTCACGGCGCGATCGCCGACGGAATGCGACTGCGGCAGGGCCGCCTCCGCGAGCAGGGCGAGGAGCGGAGTGAAGGGCAGCAGGTAGCGGCCCGGGCTCTGCAGCGCGTCCATCCTCACCGCGTAGAAGAGCGCCACCACGAGCGGCGGCACCCAGAGCGCCGCGAACCGGCCCGCCAGCGGGCCGCACCGGGGAGTCCTCCACGGCCCAGACGCAGGACCAGGCCGACGGCGATCACGACCAGAGCGGCCGGCGCCGCCGAGACGGCGACGCGGGCGAGGAGTCGAGCACCGCGAGGGACGGTGCGTGCGGTGCCGGGCTCGCCTTGGCGGCCAGCGTCGTCGGCAGGAAGGTGCCGAAGGCGATGCGGGCGAAGGCGAGCCAGGGCGCCAGGACGAGCGCGGCCCCGGCCGCGACGGGCGTCCAACGCCACCTGCGCCGATCCCGGATCGCGGCCGGGACGGCGAGCGCCGCCCCGACCAGTGCCAGCTCGTAGCGCAGGAGGACGGCCGCGCCCAGCAGGCATCCGAGCCCGACCCACGGTCCCGCTCGCCGCTCGCCCCGCTCCCGCAGCCCCGCCTCGACCCCCACGGCCAACGGCACGACGGCCCACGCCAGGGTGGTCTCGAGGAAGGTGCCGGCCCAGCGCCAGAGGTGGAGGTTCGTCGCCGCGAGCAGGGCCGCCGGGAGCCCGTCGAGACCGAGCCGGCGCGCCGCCCACCAGGTGCACCAGACCCCGAGGCACGCCGCCGCCAGGGTCAGCGCCGTGACGCCGGTCCACCCGTCGGGGGCCAGCGCGGTGATCGCCGCGGCCAGGAGGGTGAAGAGCGGGCTCGAGGAGAGGTTGACGGCGGGACCGGGTTGGATCCCCCAGCCGCCTCCGGCGGCGACCCGGGCGGCCACGGCGTGGTGGATGAACGCGTCGTCCGAGCCCGGGTACGCCGGGTAGCAGAGGAGGCGAACCGCCGCCGGCAGGAGGATCGCCGCGCAGAGCAGCGCGACGCTCCAGCCGTGCTTCACGGGCTCTCCAGCCAGGCGGCGGCCGAGCGCGGCAGGCGCACGACCTCGAAGAGCGTCGCCACCAGCTCGCCGTCGTCTCCGGCCCGGTGCGGCGTGCGGTACTCCCAGACGATCCGGCGATCGGGCGTCACCTCGATCGCGCGTCCGTTGTCCGACTCGGTGATCAGCGTGTCCCCGTTGGGCAGCCGCTGGATGGAGCCGCAGGTGGCGCTGTAGAGGCCCTCGCGGGTGCCCCCGTACTCCCACACGACCCGCTGGGTGGCCGGATCGACCTCGACCACGCGCGAGCGCCCTCCCGGGCCTCCGCGGTTGTCGAAGACCAGCAGGTTCCCGTCGCCGACGATCGTCGGCTGGTGCTGCTCGACCCAGAGCCCGGGCAGCGCCCAGACGACGCTCTGTGCGACCGGGTCGATCACCGCCACGGTGTCGATCTCGCGCATCGAGACGAGGAAGCTCCCCGCGGCGAAGGCCGGTACGCGACCGGCGGCGCCGGGGCCGAGGATCTCCAGCGTGTTGGTGTGGAGCAGGTCGCCGTGGTCCGCCATGCGCGCCTCGAGCCCACGGCCCCAGGGGGACGCCTCGATCGCCGCGAGCACGGAGATCTCCCGCTGCACGGCGCCGTCGGGAGTCAGCTGGGTGAGGTAGTCGTGCAGCACCGGACGCACCGGGTCGAACCGCGGCAGGATCCCGGTGCGGCGGGTCAGCACCCAGATGGAGCCGTCGTCCGCCACGTCGAGGTCGTGATGGGCCCACCCGGAGTAGGCCCACAGCAGGCGCGAGTCCCGATCGATCGCGACCAGCCCGCTCCCCTCGTAGATGGCCAGCAGCCCGCCGTCGGGCAGCAGCCGCACCCGGCGCCAGAACTTCGAGCCGCGGGCGTCGCCCGGCAGGTCGGAGCCCGGGAAGGCGTCGCGGTAGTCGAGGCTCCATTCGTGGAGCGCCCTGCCGTCCATGTCGAGCAGGGCCGCCCAGGGGCGGTGACCGTCGGTGACCAGGTTGAGACCGTCCCAGGCCTCCTCCGAACGCACGGTCACCCCCGTCGCCCCGGCGCCCGCCGGCCGCGACCCCTGCAGGTAGGCCAGGGTCCGCAGGCGCTCCATCTCGCGCCGCTGCTCGGGGGTGAGATCGGGACCGCCACCGGCCTCCTGGTAGCGGCCGTCGGGGCCGGGCTCGGGCGGGGTCTCCCGGTAGCGACCCCCGTAGGGCAGGAAGGTCTCGCGCAGGCGATGGTAGACGGGCCGCAGGGCCTCGTAGACCCGCGCCACGGTGCGGTAGGGCGGCACCCTCTTCTCGTGCGCCACGAAGCCCCAGAGCAACGCCGCCGCCAGCGCGGCGACGAGGAGCAGGCCCATCGCCACGCGGCGGATCCAGCGCGGTACGGCGACTCTCGTCATGGCTCGGAACGGCCCGCCGGGGCCGCCGGCAGTATACGGTCGGCGCCGCGGCCGGTCACGGAGCCAGCAGGCGCTCGACGGCGCGGGCGTAGCCGTCGACCATCCGCTGCAGCGAGAAGCGCGTCCGCACCCGCTCCAGGGCGGCCTCCCCCAGCCGCGGCAGGCTCTCGCGCGCCCGAACGGTGTCGGTCAGCGCCGCGGCGAGCGCGTCCGGGTCGCCGGCGCCCACCAGGCGGCCGACCGTCTCGTCGACGATCTCCGGCACCCCGGCCACGGCGCTCGCGACCACCGGCCGGCCGCACTCGAACGCCTCCAGCACGACCAGCGGGAACCCCTCCCACAGCGAGGGCAAGAGTGCGAAGTCGGCGCCGGCCAGGTACGGGTAGACGTCTTCGCGGTGTCCTTCGAAGCGGAGCGCGGCCGCCACGCCCGCTTCCTCCGCGCACCGCTCGATCGCCTCCCGGTCGGGGCCGTCCCCCACCAGGACGATCTCGAGCTCGGCGCGCACCGGCGCCTCCATCCGGCGCAGCGCCTCCACCAGCACCCGGTGCCCCTTCTGCTCGGTCAGGCGGGCGACGACGGCGGCGCGCACCCGGTCGTCGCCGCGGGGCGGCCGGCCCTCGAGGCCCGGCGGCGCCGGAGGCACGCCGTTGTAGACCACCTCCACGGTCGCGGGATCCACTCCGTAGCGGTCGATGACGTGGTCGCGCAGGGCGGCGGAGACGGCGATCTGGCGATCCCCGAACCAGGTCCAGCCCCGCTTGTCGTGCTGCTCGACCGGGAAGGTGTGGAGCAGCCGGTAGCCACGGCGGGGGCGCAGATGGGCCAGCGTCGTCGTCAGCCGGTGCTGGCTGTGCACGACGGCCGGGCGGCGGCGCGACAGCAGGCGGTGCACCGCGGCGGCGAAGCCCGGCAGGGGGCGGCGCGGCGGCAGGGTCGCCACGTCGAGACCCGCGGCCGACCAGCGCTCGTGGAGCGTGCCCTCGTTCACCGCGGCCGACAGCCGCCACGGGCCGCCGGCGAGCCCCCGGCCGAGGAGCTCGAGCACCCGTTCGACGCCGCCGAGCTGGCCGGGCTCGTCGACCACGTGGAGGAGCAGGACCTCGGGAGCCTCGCTCACCGGGCCACCCGCAGGGGGTAGCCGTAGCGGCGCAGCAGCGGCCAGGTGAGGGCGGTCACGATCCCGCGCGAGGTCCTCGGCAGATCGCGGCGCCACGCGTCGTCGGCACGGATCTCGACGGGTCCGCTCTCGAAGCGCATGGGATTGCCGGCGAGGGTGTGCGTCGTGCGGTCGAAGCGGGCCCGGGAACCGGTCACGGGGAGCGTCCCCTCCCCCGCCTGCGGATCGACCCAGCGCACGAGAGCCGCCAGCGTACCGCGGGGATCGGCGACGAGGTCCTCGTAGCGCACCCGCCGGCAGGCCCCGAGACGCCGTCCGGCCGCCTCGGCCAGCAGGTTGGTGTAGGTCCAGCGCCAGGCGGTCTCGGCGGGTCCCCAGGAGGGCATCCAGACCTCCCGGTCGACGAACTCGCTGCGCCGCAGGCGCTTGCCCCAGGAGTGCGCGACGCCGCGCGGGTCGCGTACGAGGTGGAGCACGGACACATCGACGCCTGGGACGCGGGTGAGGAGCCAGAGGGGACCGGCGTCCTTGCTCGAGTCGACGACCACGCGCGCCTCGCCGTTGCGGGCGGCGGCGCCGTAGAGGGAGCCGACGACGTCGGCGTAGCGTTCGAGGCGGCGGCTCCAGCGCTTCGGTCTCCAGGGGCCGGCGAGCAGCGGCACGTGCCGGATGCGCGAGGTCGCGGCGGCGAGATCGGCCGCCTCCTCGGCCGTGGTGCCGGCCAGGGCGGTGGCGAGCACGGGGGGCCAGAACGTGCACTCCGCGAAGCTGCGGCCGCAGCCGCAGAGCTCCTCCGCGCTCCCCCCGGGCGCCCCCGTCCGCCAGAGGTTGTGCAGCTCGCCGACCGACACCCAGCCGGGCAGCTGCCCGAGCAGACGGGCGAGCAGCGTGCTGCCGCTGCGCCCGAGACCGGCGATGTAGACGACCCTCATCGGCGGCGCCTCCAGCGCTCCGCCAGCTCGCGCCGGAGGCCGGCCGCGCGCTCCCTTCCGCCGGCCCACCAGCGGGCGGCGAGCGCCGCGAGCGCGCCGGCGGCGAAGACGCCGACGAGCCGCACGGCACCCTCGAGATGCCAGCGGCCGGCGGCCAGCAGGAAGGCGGGAACGAGCAGGCCACAGACCGCGAGCCCGAACAGATCCCTCCCCCACGGCCACATGCGCAGGGCGCGCCGGACCGACCAGACGGCGCCCGCGTAGAGGACGCTGATCGACACCGCCGTGGCGATCGCGGCTCCGGCGACCCCCCAGCGCGGGATGAGGAGGAGGTTGAGCGGCACGTTGAGCACCAGGCCGACCGTGGTCCAGCGCAACCAGACCCGTTCGCGGCCCGTCATCATCAGCAGGATGCCGACGCCTCCCGTCCCGACGTTGACGGCCTGCCCGACGCCGAGCCAGAAGAGCGCCCGCGCACCCACCGCGTACTCGCTCCGAAGACGACGTCGAGAGCTCGCGCGGCGTCGCCAGCACGATCGCCGCTTCCAGGAGCACGCCACGATGCCCCAGCGCGTGGCGGTGCGGTGCAGCGTGCGCAGCCGTTCCTGCTCGCCCCGCGCGGCGTGGAGGTCCGCCGCCATCGGGCCGAAGATCGCGTTGAAGCCGCCCAGCACCGTGGCCAGGGCCATCGGCAGCTGGGAGGCCGCGTGGTAGATGCCGACCGCCTCGCCGGGCATGAGGTAGCCGACGAACAGACGATCGGTCCACGTCACCGCCAGCGTCAGCACGCCGGCCAGCGCCGTCGGCCACGAGTAGCGCACGAGCGCGGCCCGACCCGGTCCCTCGACACCCGGGCCGAGCAGGCTTCGCAGGGCGGCCAGAGCGGCCGCGGTCGCCACCACGTAGGAGGCGCAGTGCGCCCAGGCCACGCCCGAGGCCGACCGCCCGAGGGCGAGGGCGGCCACGCCGAGGACGAGGAAGCCGGCCGGCTGCAGGATCTGTTCGAGCGCGACGGCCAGGCCGATCCGGCGCACGGCGCGCGCCCCCGCGGCGAGCACCGTCAGCAGCGCCACCAGCGGGAGCGCGGCGGCGAAGGCGAGCAGCACACCGCCGAGGCCCTCGATGCGGAAGACCGAGCGCTCGAGCCAGCGCGCCGCGCCGGCCAGCAGGGCCGCGCTCGCCAGCCCGCCGAGCAGGGCGAGGCCGAGGGCCCTTCGCAGGAGGCCCCGGGGCGCCGTGCCGCCCTCGCCGGGCGAGGCGGAACCGAAACGCAGCACCCCGAGGTGGAGCCCCAGCGGAGCCAACAGGGCGCCGAGCCGGAAGAGGGTCCAGCCGAGGCCGAAGGCACCGAAGCCCCGCCGGCCCCAGGCTCGCGGCCGGCCAGGGCCCATAGGTCAGGAACGGAAGGCCGCGACCCAGGACGCTCCCGGCGACGCCAGGCGGCGCCGCGGGGAGAGAGATCCCGGTGATCGTGAGAATCGTCGACGCTTCCAGCGTCAGATGGTGCTCCTGGCCCCAATGAAGCCCTCGCGCTCGAGGTGCAAGATGATCTGCTGCGCGGCCTCCTCCGGCGTCACGTCCGTGGTGTCGATCACCACGTCGGCGTCGGACGGCTCCTCGTACGGATCGGAGATGCCGGTGAACTGCTGGATGATACCGGCCCGCGCCTTGGCGTAGAGCCCCTTGCGGTCGCGCTGCTCGCACACCTCGAGCGGGGTGGCGATGTGGACGAGGACGAAGCCGCCGCCCGGCTCCACCTCCTTGCGCACCAGCTGGCGGACGTTGTCGTAGGGCGCGATCGGCGCGCAGAGCGCGATGCCGCCGTTCTTGGTGATCTCGGAGGCCACGAAGCCGATGCGCTGGATGTTGAGTCGCAGTGCTCCTTCGAGAAGCCGAGCTCGGAGGAGAGGTTCTTGCGCACGATGTCGCCGTCGAGGAGGGTCACCGGACGGCCGCCCATCTCGAGCAGCTTCACCTGCAGCACGTTGGCCACCGTGGACTTGCCGGAGCCGGAGAGCCCGGTCATGAAGACGGTGAAGCCCTGACGCTGGCGGGGCGGGTGCGTGCGGCGCAGCTCCTCGGCCACCTCCTCGAAGGTGAACCACTCCGGAATGGGCGCCCCGGTGGCGAGGCGCTCGCGCAGCTCGGTGCCCGAGAGGGAGAGGGTGCGGGTGCCCTCGGGGATCTCGTCGACCGGGAAGTAGCCGGCCCGCTCCTCGACGAAGACCATCATCTTGAACGGCACCATCTCGATGCCGAGCTCCTCCTCGATGCTCGCGCAGCAGCTCCTGCGCGTCGTAGGGCCCGTAGAAGGGCTTGCCGTCGGCGCCGTTGCCCGGTCCCGCGTGGTCGCGTCCGACGATGAAGTGGCTGCACCCGTGGTTCTTGCGGATGATGGCGTGCAGGACGGCCTCCTTCGGGCCGCCCATGCGCATCGCCAGCGGCAGGAGAGCCAGCATCGCGGTGTTGTGCGGGTAGCGGTCGAGCAGGGCCTGATAACAGCGCACCCGCGTGTAGTGGTCGACGTCCCAGGCTTGGCGGGTCATGCCGACGACCGGGTGGACGAGGAGGTTGGCCTCGAGGTCGCGGGCGGCGCGCAGGGTGAGCTCGAAGTGGGCGCGATGCATCGGGTTGCGGGTCTGGAAGGCGACGATGCGCCGCCAGCCCAGGCGCTCGAAACGCCGGCGCAGGTCGGTCCGGCGTGGCGCGCAGCGGAGCGAAGTCGTAGTGCGAGGGCAGCTGCAGGCCGAGGAGGCGGCCGCCCACGGCGATGCCGTTGGCGCGGTCGAGCAGGTGGGCCACGCCCGGATGGGTCCGATCGGTGGTGCCGAACGCCGCCTGTGCCGTCGCCTCGCGGTCGGGCTCCCAGATGTCGCCCACCTGGAGGGCCGCCACCATCACGCCCTCCGGATCGCGCAGCGCCAGGGGCTTGCCCGACTCGAGCGTGTCGGCCAGCTCCTGGGTGACGTCGAGGGTCACCGGCAGGGGCCAGAGCGTCCCGTCGGCGAGCCGCATGTCGGCGCAGACGCCGTCGAAGTCGGCCCGGTTCATGAAGCCGGTGAGCGGCGAGAAGCCGCCGTTCATGAGCAGCTCGAGGTCGCAGGCGCCACGCGGGGTGAGTCCCAGGAGGGCCAGTCGCGCGAGGCCTTCTTGACGTCCGCGGCCTTCTCACCGGACGAAGCAAGTTGATCAGCGTCCCCCCGTGGGGAGGATTCAAATGTGCAGCCATGGTGTCTCCTTCAGACGAGCTTCAGATGATGCCCGAGCTTGTCGCGCTTGGTGCGCAGATAGTCCCGGCTCTCGGGCGTCGGGGGGATCTCGAGGGGCAGGCGCTCGGTGACTTCGAGGCCGTAGAGCTCCAGGGCCCCGACCTTGTCGGGGTTGTTGCTCATCAGCCGCAGGGAGCGGATGCCGAGGTCGCGGAGGATCTGCGCGGCGACTCCGTAGTCGCGCTGATCGGGGCGGAAGCCGAGCCGCTGGTTGGCCTCGACGGTGTCGTGGCCGACGTCCTGCAGCTCGTAGGCCCGCAGCTTGTTGAGGAGCCCGATGCCCCTCCCCTCCTGCATCAGGTACACGAGAGCGCCCGGAGCCACTCCCGGCCGATGCGCTCGAGCGACGCCTGGAGCTGGGCGCCGCAGTCGCAGCGCAGCGACCCGAAGAGGTCGCCGGTCAGGCACTGCGAGTGCAGCCGGACCAGGGCCGAGGGACGCAAGCCCGAGCTTCGCCCATGATACGCGCGAGGTGCTCCTCGCCGAGCCACAGCGCTGCGGCAAACGAAGAAGGCGCGGAAACGCCCCAGCGGGTCGACAGCTCCGGGTGCCGCGACGCGGGTGACCAGCTTCTCGCTGGGTGCGGTAGCGCACGAGGTCGTCGATCGAGACCATCTTCAGACCATGGGCGCGCCCGAACTCCGGTGAGCTCGGGGACGCGGGCCATGGTCCCGTCGTCGTTCATCACCTCGCAGATCACGGCGGCGGGCACGAGGCCGGCCAGACGGGCGAGATCGACCGATGCCTCGGTCTGTCCCTGCCGCTCGACACGCCCCCGGGGCGTGCGCGCAACAGGAAGAACGTGCCCGGGCCGGACCAGGTCCTCGGCGTCGACCAGCGGATCGATCGCCGTGCGGATCGTCTGCGCGCGATCGGCCGCCGAGATCGGTGGTCACCGCTCACGGGCTTCGATCGACACCGTGAAGGCGGTGCCGAAGCGGGAGCCGTTGTCGCGCTCGGAGACCATCGGGGGCAGCCGCGGCTGGTCGCAGCGCTCGGGGGTCAGGGCCAGACGGATGAGGCCGCGCCCGTGGAGCGCCATGAAGTTGACGCTCTCGGCGGTCGCGCGCTCGGCGGCGATCGCCGGGTCGCCCTCGTTCTCCCGGTCCTCGGCGTCGACGATGATCACCATCCGCCCGTTGCGGAGATCCTCCAGGGCCATCCTCCACGGAGGAGAATGCAGCGCTCTTCGGCATGACTCTCTCGGCGGCGTCGCTCGATGGGAAACCGGCAGCAGGACACCGCCGGAGGCGGCATTGTAGCCCCAGGCGCGACGGCTCAGAACGGGTTGCCGAGACTGAGGAAGACCTCGTACGAACCATCCAGGTCGCTCCCCGGTCGAGCTTCCACGCGATCTCCGAAGCGGTCGGTCCACCGAGGGAGCGGTAGCGCACGCCGACGCCCAGCCGAGCTTGCCCTGGGAGGGATCGATGTCCTCAATCCGCCCAGACGTTGCCGAAGTCCGCGAAGAACGTGCCGCCGAAGGCACCCGCGATCGGAAGCGATAGTCGAGGTTGACAGCAACAGGCCGTTGCCGCCGACCGGCACGAGACGGCCGGGATCGCCGGGCGGAGGCTCCTCGCCATAGACCCCGTGAGCGAGCCGTCCTCCTCGACCATGACCTCGGAGGGACAGAGGAGGACCGACTCCCCAGCCGTCCGAGCTCGTCGCGCCCGTAGGCCGGTGCAGCGCCTGGCCCTCGTGAAGAAGCGCTCGGAGATCGGGATCTTGGCGCTGGGCAGCGGATCGAGCAGGCCGTCGTCGATCTGCGAGCCGCTGCCGGGCTGGATGGCGCCGACGCGGAGACTCCGGCCAACACCCCGAGGCGCCCCAGGCCGACCAGACGCGTCTGCTGGGTGAAGAGCTTGAAGAACGCGGCCTCGCCGCCCAGGTACGGGGTGGCGGCCTCGAGGGTGATGTTGCTGCTCCAGCCCCTGGTGGGCTCGACCGGATCGTCGCGGCGGTCGACGAAGTAGCTCGGCGTGAAGCTCAGGATCTCGACCTCCTGCAGGTCGCGGTCGAGATCGAGGGGCTGCACGGACTTCTGGTCGAGCTCCACCCACCAGGATAGCCGGTCAAGAAGCCGGCGCGCCAGTCGTCCCCGAAGCGGAGACGTCGACCTGGGCCCCGTAGCGCAGGGAGTCGAAGCTCTCGCGGTTCTCCTCGATGCCGAAGAGGCTGTAGGTCACCGGCAGACGGAAGCGGGACACGGAGGGCTGGCGCAGCAGGAAGCGGCCCTGCTTCTCGTTGGCCTCGCCCGCAGGTCCAGCCGCGCGGTCACGCCGAGGCCGAAGAGATTGCCCTGGCTGTAGCCGAGGCCCCGCGGCCCGTCCTGGGAGTCCCAACCGGCACCGTAGGTGACTCGATGCCCTCCTGGATGCGCACCATGACGTCGCGCCGGCTCTCGTAGGAGTCCCCGGAACCAGACTCACCTCGACCCGCGAGAAGGCACCGAGAGAGTAGAGGTTGCGTTGCGCCTCGAGCAGCCGCTGGCGGGTCACCGGCTCTCCCGGGCGCAGCCCGGCGGCCCGCCGCACGAAGTCGGGGCGAGCTGAGCTCGTAGCCGCGGACGATCACGCGGTCGACCACCGTGCGCGGACCCTCCAGAACATCGAGCTGCACGGCGACGAGCGTGTGGTCCGGGTTCCAGCTCTCGGTCGCCGACACCTGGGTGACGGCGTAGCCCGCGTCCTGGTACCTGCGCCCGCACCTCCTCGAGGGTCTCCTCGAGCAGCTGGGGGTGGAAGGGGCCGCCCTCCTTCAGCGGCAGATCCGCGAGGAGCTCCTCTTCGTCGAGGGACTCGACCCCCGTCACCTGCAGATCGGCCACGGTGCGCCGCCTCCCCTCCTCGACGGGGATGCGCACCGCGAGCTTGCCGGGCTCGGGCTTCTCGATCGCGGGCGGACCCACCTTGGTGCCCACGTACCCCGCCAGGGCGTAGTAGGAGCGCAGGTTGCGGACGTCCTCCTCGAGCCAGGCGTCCACCAGGCGGCCGCTGCCGCGGGCCAGGATCTTCTTGCCGCTGGTGCGCATCAGGTCCGCAGCTCCTCGCCGTCGAAGGCCTCGTTGCCCACTCGAAACGCACCTCGGAGAGCTCGAAGACCGGACCCTCCTCGATGGTGAACGTGACGCGGCGCACGCCGTCCTCGGTGGTCTCGGAGCGCTCCACCTCGACCTCGTAGTGCCCCTTCTGCTGATACCAGGTGACCAGGTCGTCGACCGCACCGACCGCCAGGGCCTCGTCGTAGCGGTCCCCGCCGAGGAAGGAGCGGGCCGCCTTGACCAGCTTCTCGCGGTCCGCGCCGACGACCTCGAACTCGAAGCGGGGACCGAGGCGGACCGGGAAGGTGAGGTCGAAGGCGTGGGCGTCCGGTCTGTACTCCGCCTCGGCGGCGCTCACCGACGCGGTGCGATAGCCCTGCCGCACGAGCCAGGACTCGAGCCGGTAGCGATCCCCCCGGACGGTCGTCGCCTCGTAGGCGGCCCCGGCGGGGGCCCGCAGGCGGGCGGTGAGGTCTTCGTCGGTGAACGGCGCGATGTCGCCGTCGAAGAGGACGCGCCCGACCGTGGCCCGCGGCCCGGCGTCGACGCGCAGGACGACCGTCGCGCTCTTCGCCTCGGGGTGCTCGTCGACGCTCACCCGCACGCGCGCCTCGGGGTAGCCGCGGGCGCGGTAGAGGTCCTGCAGCCGGTAGACGCTGCGGAAGACCCGATCCTCGTACAGCGGAACGCGGGCGCCCTGGGCGACGGCTCCGCGCCACGTGGCCTCCGGCAGGCCGAGTGTCCCTTCGAGTCGCACTTCGTCGACGATGGTCCGCGCCCAGAGGGCGAAGACCACCTCGACCCCGTCGGCCAGGTCGCGACGGTACGCCGCCACCTCTCCGACGCGGCCGGAGAGGTTGAGGTTGCGCAGGCTGCGCGAGACGGCGGTCTCGGAGAACGCGTCGCCGGCGTGCACGGTCACCAGGTCGCCGAGCTCCCCGGCGTCGGCGAGGTCGCTGCGCAGCTCGACCGACCGGACGACCGGAGCGGCCGCCGCCTCCTCCTGGGCGGCGAGCGGCGCGGCCGGCGTCCCGCCGAGCGCGCAGACCGCGACCAGGACCAGCGCCGCGTCAGAAGCTCTTCTGCCAGCGCACATCGAGGGCGTAGGTCCCATCTCCGTTTTGGGTCGCGATGACGGTCACGGCCCGGTTGACCTGCCACTCCAGCTCGAGGATCTGGATGTCCGTACGGCTGGGGTCGTAGGAGTACGTCGCGAACAGATCGCTCGACAGCCGCTGCCCGACGGTGACCCGGGCCGACTCCAGGCTGCCGCTCGACTCGGTGAGCGGATCGATCCGGAACTTGTCGAGACCGAAGAGCCGGTTGAAGCGCTTCGCCACGGCCGAGGCGGCCTGACCGTAGAGCAGCCCCGCGGCGGTCGCCTGCTTGTCGGTCGCCGTTCCGTCGTCGGTGGTCGGCAGCTCGCCGCCCGACGTCAGCAGGGCCAGGACGTCCAGGTCGGCCAGCGGCGGGTCGGAGACGACGGTGGCCGACAGCTGATCCAACGTCCCCGCCAGGGTCAGCGTGACGTCGTACTCGCGCAGCTCCGTGGTCGCCACGAGATCGATGACCGGCTCGATCCGGAACGGATTGGCGAAGGTGAGCACGCCGCGCTCGACGGTGTACTCGTTGCCCGAGTAGACGAGCTTGCCGCCGCTCTCCACCTCCACCGTACCGAACACCACCGGCCGCGCCAGCGTGCCGCGCACGGCGAGGTCGATGTCGCCGTCCAGGTCGGCGACGTTGTTGCGCACCGACAGCGCATCGGCACCGCGCACCAGGAGATTGAGCTCGGTCGACGCCAGCAGCTCGTCGGTCTCCCGGATCTCGAGAGGCCGTCGCTGGAAGACGCTCTGCAGGAGCTGCGAGAAGCCGATGGGGACGTCCTCGAGATAGAAGACCCGGTCGAGGTCGACGACGCCGCTGATCCGGCGCCCGTCCGCGGTGGACGCGATCCCCGCCTCGGCGCCGCCGCGCACGACGAACCCCTCCGGGTAGCGGATCGTCACCGCGTTCGCGGAGACCTGCATCTGGTACTGCAGCGAGGAATCCTCGCCGCCCGGCAGGGCGATCGCCCCCTCGGCGCGCAGCGTGCCGCCGGCGAAGTCGGCGTGGAAGCTGTCGAGAACGACCCGGCCCGGATCGAAGAGCACGTAGCCGGCGATCTCCTGCACGCTGGCCGGGGCTCCCGGGATCAGCAGCGTGCTCTGCTCCAGCTCGCCCTGTCCGTTCACCTTCGGGTCGTCGATGGTTCCGCGCACGGCGCCGAGGGCCTCGAACCGGCCCTCCCCGATCTGCCAGGTCGGGAAGAGGGGTTGTGCCCACGCCGAGGAGAGCGCCACCTGCACCCTGAGGTCGACGGGCGCGCCCGACTCCAAGGGCACGTCGCCGTAGAGGAAGAGCTCGCTCTGCGAAGCGTCGTCACCGAGGTAGAGACTCTCGACGGTGACCACCCCTCCGGCCAGCGCCAGGCGGTAGGGCTCGAGGAGGTGGAGCTCGTGGCCCCCCCACGAGACGGAGAGCGCGTCGCCCGTCAGGGTCGCCTCGAGATCCTCCCCCGACCAAGACCCCGACGCGCCGAGGCGCCCGGTCACCGCCCCGGCGAGCTCCGGATAGGCGGTACCCGTGGCCAGCTCGACGAGCGTGGCCACCCGGTCGGTGGAGAGATCGAGAGCCAGGTCGAAGCGCTCGGGATCGACGTCTCCCTCCCCCGAGACTCCCACCAGGCCGAGGAGCGTGCCGTCGATCGTCGCCCGGCCCTCGCTCCAGCGCAGATCCAGGCGGGCGGATCCGTCGCCGCCGAGCGCCTGAGCGCCCAGGGCCAGCTGCCGCCCCTCGACGGACGCCACCACCTCCGGTCGCTCGACGGTTCCACCGATGTCGGCCCTCAGGTCGAGGGACCCCTCGAGGGGCCCGGGGGCCAGGGCGGCGAACGGATCCGCCGCCAGGGACAGGTCCGTGGCCGCGAGCTCCAGGTCCAGCGTCTCGCCGAGCGAGCCGCTCAAGATCGCTTCGCCCGCGGGCGCGACGGCCCGGATCTCGCGCACGTCGACGGTGCCGGCGCGCAGCCCGAGGTCGACGGCCAGGTGATCCAGCGGCACGCCGGCGAGCGCCGCCTCGTCCACGTCCACTTGCAC
>JAWKHP010000033.1:0-31556 GCA_041394745.1 Thermoanaerobaculia bacterium
TTCTGAAGCGGCCGGCGCCCCTGCCGGCCGAGCGGCGGCGGCCCCGTGGCATCCGTCGAGGTGCCCTGGCGGTGCCTGCGACCGGTCGAGGATAGGGTCGGTCCGTGGACGACCTCCAAACGAGTGCCGAGCAGCCGCTGCGCCCCGGCCAGCTCTACCGCTGGGCGTGGATCTTCTATCTGGTGCTGGCGCTCGCCGGCGTGGTCTGGATCGGCGCGCGCGAGGGCAGGATCCCTCTGACGCTCTTCGTCGATCCCGGCGGCTGGTGGATCGACCTCGGGCTCGGAGTGGGCGCCGGCGCCGCCCTGCTGGGCCTCTGGGAGCTGGCTCGCCGCGTGCTGCCGCCGGCCCGCGCCCTCGAACGCCGCCTCGGCGACCTCGTGGCCGGCGCCACGGCCTCCGAGCTCGCCGCCCTCGCCCTCCTCTCCGGCTTCGCCGAGGAGCTCTTCTTCCGCGGCGCCGTCCAGGGCCAGTGGGGCTGGCTCGCCGCCACCCTCCTCTTCGCCCTCCTCCACACCGGCCCCGGCCCCGCCTTCCGCACCTGGACCCTCTTCGCGGCGCTCGCCGGCGCCCTCTTCGGCGCCCTCATGGCCTGGCGAGGCAACCTCCTCGCCCCGGTCCTGGCCCACCTGGTGGTCAACGGCGTCAACCTGCCGCGCCTCGCCCGTCACCAAAATAAGCTAAAATAGCCAAATGAAAAGAGCCACTCTGACCGAAACAAAGAACCAGCTCAGTGCCTTGGTGGACAGGGTGCGCCACGGCGAGACGATTCTGATCCTCGACCGCGGGCGACCGGTGGCTCGGTTGGAGTCGGTGCTCGAGGGTGAGGATGCGGGCGACGGGCGCGCCGAGAGGCTGGAGCGTCAGGGCGTGATCCGGCGAGCGAGGAAACGCCATCCCGCCCGCTCCGTGATCGAGCAGACCCCGCCGAAACCGACGGCCGGAGCGAGCGCGGTAGAGGCGTTGTTGGCCGAGAGACGCGAGGGCCGGTGAAGTTCTGGGACAGCTCGGCGGTCGTGCCCCTTCTCGTCGAGGAGGAGAGCTCGGCCCGGCTCCTGGATCTCTATGCCGGCGAGGAGGCTGTACTCGTCTGGTGGTCGACCTCGGTGGAGTGCACCTCCGCCCTCGCCCGCCTCGAGCGCTCGAGCCACCTGTCTCCGGGGGAGACGCGCGCCGCTCTCGGCCGCCTGGATTCTCTGGAGGAGACATGGGACGTGGTCGAGCCGACGCCCAGGCTCGCTCGCTCCGCCAAGCGACTGCTGCGCACCCACGAACTACGCGCTGCCGACAGCCTCCAACTCGCCGCAGCGCTGCTGGCCGCTGAGGGCGAGCCGGCGAGCCTGCCCTTCGTCTGCCTCGATGAGCGCCTCTGCGTCGCCGCCGACCGGGAGGGCCTCGACGTTTTCGGTCGCGAGCGTCTGTAACAGCCCCCGTCCTCCGGCCGTAGGGGATGCGGAGGTGGTCATGAGGCGATCGGGGCGAGGTGTCGGACGGTGTGTGGCGTGGGTGGTCCTGGCGGGCCTGGCTGCGGCGCGGGGTGGGGGCGAGGAGCTGCCGGGCGGGCTCGCGGCGATCCGGAGCGATCTGCAGGAGCGGGTGGAGACGGGGGAGCTGCCGTCGGTGGCGGTGGGAGTGCTCCGGGACGGGCGGATCGTCTGGCGGGAAGGCTTCGGGTGGGCGGATCGGGAGGCGGGGACCGAGGCGACGCCGGAGACGGTGTACGGGCTGGCGTCGCTCGGCAAGTCGATCACGGCGAGCGCCGTGCTGGCCCTCGTCGATCGCGGTGAGCTCTCGCTCGAGGCGCCGATCGGGCCGCTCCTGGCCCCGGCGCATCTGCGCCGCGGAGGCGGCGGCGCGGAGCCGGTGGTGACCCTGCGACAGGTCCTGCGGATGACGGCCGGAGTGCCGCACGGCAACTACACCTACGATCGCGCCGCCGACGCCGCCGCCGTGACCGGCGAGCGGATGGTCGAGGACCGGGGTGTCGTCATCTTCGCGCCCGGAGCGCGACTCGAGTACTCGAACTTCACCTTCGCCCTGCTCGAGCGCGTCCTCGAGCGAACGACCGGTCTCACCTACCCGGAGGCTCTCGAGCGCGAGGTCTTCGCCCCGCTCGGCATGAGGCGCGCCTTCGTCGCCGAGACCACGGCGCCCGAGGGCACGGCGGCGCGCTACGCGGAGGACGGCGAACGGCTACCCGACCGCTTCCCGCGGCCGCGCAGCTCACGCGCCGTGAACGCGAGCGTCGACGATCTGCTCCGCTACGCGGCCTTCCACCTCGGCACCGCGCTGCCCGGACAGCGATCGATCTACTCCGACGCCCTGCGCGAGAGCTCGCACGTCGACCGCACCGGCGGCCTCGGCGGGCGGATCGCCGCCGGTTGGGGGAGCTTCGACCTGCCCGACGGCGAGCTCTGGCTGCTCTCGAACGGTCGCGACCAGGGCGTCCAGTCGACCCTGGCGATGCTGCCCGAGCGGGATCTCGCCGTCGTCGTGCTCGCCAACGTGACCGGCGACGCGACCGACGGCCTGGCCTCCAGCATCCTGGACGCCCTGGCGCCCGGGTTCCTCGCCCAGGTCGACGGGGTCATGGCGGAGTACGAGACGTGGTCGGCCGGAGATCGGGAGCCGGCCGCGCTCGACGGGACGTGGCGTGGCTTCGTCGAGACCCCGTCCGGCCGCGTGCCGATCGCTCTCACCCTGGTGGCGGAAGGGACCTCCACCGTCGCCCTGGGAGAGGCGCCTCCCGTCGAGCTCTCCGGCGAGCGCATCGACGAGCAGCTCCTCGTCGGGAGCTTCGAGGGACTGCTCGTGCTCGAGGAGCTCCCCGACGGTACGCACCGCATCGATCTCGGCCTCCACCCCGAGGGCGACCGGCTCGAAGGCACGCTCACAGCGGTCTTCGACAACGATCGCGGCTCCTTCGCCCTGCCCGCCTACGCCGAGCTCGAGCGTGCCCCGGACCCCTAGGGCGACACGACCAGCGGAGGGCTGGTCGGGCGCGCGAGCTCCGGCCTCAGGCGCTCGGCGGCCAGCAGCCGAGGACGCGGCGCAGCTCCACGAGCTGGCCGACGTGGTAGGCGTTGTGGTCGGCCAGCAGGAGCGCCTCGCGCAGCAGGGTCTGGCCGTCGCCCCAGGGGAAGGGCTCCCCGAGGTCGCGGCTCGCGTCGAGCACCAGGTCGGCCATCGCCCGGCGGTCGGCGAGGAAGAGATCGACGCTCGTCCGCCACTCGCCGTCGCCGGGCGTCGAGCCCTCCTCCGGCCAGTAGCCACCGGGCCACTCGGGCGACTGGTGCTCGGGATCGCGGCTGAATCCGAGGATGTCCCACTGCGCGATGCGCAGGTGCTCGAGCAGGTCCCACGCCGAGTGGAGGAAGCCGCGGGGGCGGTCGTCGACCAGTTCGAGCGGCATGGCCGCCACGGCGCGCTCGAAGGTGGCGTGGGCGTGGCCCGAGGAGAGAAGATCCGCCACCTGGCGGCGTAGCGCTTCGTCGTTCATCGCAGCTCCTTGCGGATGACCAGCTTCAAACCGGACCAGATCTCGTCGACCGCGCAGACCTTGACGTCGACGAGTCCGAGCGGCAGGGCCTCCCGGCGCACGACGTCTTCGGTGACGTCGGTGGCCACGCCCGATGACTTCTTCGGCCAGGAGACCCAGATCGCCCCGTCGCGCGCGATCGCGGCGAGCAGCTTCGGCAGGCGAGTGCGCAGCGTCGAGGCGCGCTCCACGAAGAGGTGGACGAGGTCGAGGCTGCGGGCACGCGCGGTCAGGCGCTCGACCGGCGGCAGTCCTTCGAGCAGCTTCCAGTAGCCCTCGGGGGCGTCGAGGACCGCCAAACGGTCGCCGGGGCGGATCCCGAGCTTGCGCACCAGGGGGGTCCCCGAGTAGCCGGCGGGCACGGCTAGCGGGCCTCGGCGCGGCATCGGGCGGCGTGGTATGAAGCGGCCGGGCGCATCCGCCCGATCATAGCCGTCGCCCGAGGAGGCGCGCCGTGGACGAGAACGAACGCCGCAACGAGCTCTCCCGCCTGATCACCCGCCAACTGCTCGACCACACCGTCGAGCGCGCTCTGGACTACCTGGAATCGCTGCCGGAGCGACCCGTCGTGGCGCGAGCGGACGTGGGCGAGCTGCGCGATGCTCTGGGCGGGCCGCTGCCGGAGGCGGGCGAGGAGGCCATCGAGGTGATCCGCCGGCTGGCCGACGGCGCCGAGCCCGGTCTGGTCTCCTCCGCGGGCCCCCGCTACTTCGGTTTCGTCGTGGGCGGCAGCCTGCCGGCGGCGCTGGCCGCCGACTGGCTGACCTCGGCGTGGGACCAGAACGGAGCCCTGTCGGTGATGTCGCCGGCGCTGTCGGTGGTCGAGGAGACGGCGGCGCGCTGGCTGCTCGAGCTCTTCGGGCTGCCGGAGACGGCGGGCGTCGGTTTCACCACCGGGGCCCAGATGGCGACCTTCGTCGGGCTCGCGGCGGCGCGCCACGCCGTGCTCGCGCGCGTCGGCTGGGACGTCGAGCGCCGTGGCCTCCACGGGGCGCCGGAGATCCGCATCCTCCTCGCCGAGGAGTCGCACGTGACCGTTCGCGTGGCTCTGCGGATGCTGGGCCTGGGGGACGAGACGCTGCTCGCGGTGGCGGTCGACGGCCAGGGGAGGATGAGGCCGGAGGCGCTCGAGGAGGTCCTCTCCGCCGGGGGCGGGCCCGCGATCGTCTGCTCCGAGGCCGGCAACGTGAACAGCGGAGCGTTCGATCCGCTGGCCGAGATCGCGGAGATCTGCCGCCGGCACGGGGCATGGCACCACGTCGACGGTGCCTTCGGGCTCTGGGCCGCGGCGAGCCCGCGCCTGGCGCCGCTCGTGCGCGGCCTCGCCTGGGCGGACTCGTGGACCACCGACGCCCACAAGTGGCTCAACGTCCCCTATGACTGCGGTGTCGCGATCGTCGCCGACGCCGAGGCGCACCACGCGGCGATGACCAGCTCGGCGAGCTACCTCATCCGCCAGGAGGGCGGCGAGCGCGACGGCTTCGACTGGGTGCCCGAAGCCTCGCGCCGCGGCCGCGCCTTCTCCGTCTGGGCGGCGCTGGCCCACCTGGGCCGCTCCGGCGTGGCCTCCCTCATCGAGCGCTGCTGCGACCTCGCCACCCGCTTCGCCGAGCGCCTCGGCGGTCACGACGGCGTCGAGATCGTCAACGACGTCGTCTCGAACCAGGTCCTCGTCCGCTTCCTCGGCGACGCCGAAGGCAGCTCCGACCGCCTCACCGACGAGGTCGTCAGTCGCCTCCAGGCCGAGGGCACCTGCTGGGCCGGCGGCTCGGCCTGGCGAGGCCGCCGCGTCCTGCGCCTCTCCGTCTCCAACTGGTCCACCACCGAGGAGGACATCGACCGCTCGGCCGATGCGATCCTGGCGATCTGGGACCAGGTTCGTGGGGCGCCGTGAGGAAGGCGGGGTCTCCAGGGGGCGGGTACTCAGCCCCCTGGAGACCCCGCCTCCCTCACGGCTTGCGGACCGCTTGCCGGCTCAGTCGCCGTCGCGGTCCGGCGGGGCGAAGGGGCCGTGCGGGCCGTGGTGGCGGCCGGGGCCGGGGTGGTCGGCCCAGGGGCGGGCGGCTTCCCAGGCCTCGAAGCGCTGGGCCTGCTCTGGGGTGAGCAGGGCGAGGAGCTCGGCGCGGTAGCCGTCGTGGGCCTCGCGAGCCGCCTCGCGGTCGCGCACCATCCGGATGACCATCTCGCCGATGGCGTTGGCGTCGGGGTTCTCGGCCAGGGCCATCTCGTGGATGGTCTCGAACGAGCCCGCGGCGCTCTCGATGCGCTGGCGGGCGTCGCCGAGCCAGCGGTCGCGCAGCGCCTCGGCTTCGACGCGCTGGGACTCGGTGAGCTCGAGGTAGTCGGCCAGGCGGTCGAAGCGCTCCTCGACGAAACGCTCGGCGAACGGCCCCATCGGGCCGGGGCCGCCGGGGCCCGGCTGGGCCGCGACCGCGGCCGCGACGGACAGGGCCGCGACGCCGGCCAGCAGCAGGGCCAGAGTGGAACGGTGGGGTCGGGTCATCGTGGATCTCCTTTCGCGGACGGCGTCGTGTGCCGTCGTGGGAAAAGAGACCGAAGAGGGTCGTTCGGTTACGGGCGCAAGTGCCGTAACCGCCCGCCGGTCGCTTGCATCTGCGCGGGTAGAGGCGAGAATGACCCCGTCCACGGTGGCGACCCTGACCTCACTCGAGGCGCCCGTCGAGCGCGACGCTGAAGCCCTGCTGGTGGAGGCCGCCCGCGGGGGCGATCGCGATGCGTTCGGAGACCTGGTGCGACTCCACGAGCGTCGCGTCTTCCGTCTGGCCGGTCGCTTCTTCCGCGCCAAGGAGGAGGTCGAGGAAGCCGCGCAGGACACCTTCCTGACCGCCTGGAGCAAGCTCGACACCTACCGTGCCGAGGCGCCCTTCGAGCACTGGCTCACCCGGGTGTGCCTGAACACCTGCTACCAGCGCATCCGCCGCTCGCGGCCCACCGAGCCGCTGCCCGAGAGCCTGCCGGCGCCGGCGACGATAGACTCCGACGCCCGGATCGAGATCGAGAGGCTGCTGGCGACCCTGCCGGCCAAGGACAGGTTCCTGCTGCTGATGCTGCACGGAGAGGAGTGGAGCGTGGCCGAGATCGCCGACAAGCTCGGCTGGACGAAGGCCAACGTCAAGGTGCGGGCGCACCGCGCCCGGGCGCGCCTGCGCAAGCTCCTCGAGGAGGGTCGCTCGTGAGCGAGCTCGAGCGCGATCTGGAGACGGCGCGCGCCCTGCTGCGCGAGCACCACGCCGGGGTCACGCCCGACCCCTCCTTCGCGGCGCGCGTCGTCGCCCACCTGCCGGCCGCGCCCGATCCGCTCGGCTGGGCGGCCCGGCGCCTCCTGCCGGCGGCGCTGACGCTCGCTCTGCTGCTGGGGGTCATGGTGTGGCGGGAGCTCCCCGGCGGCGGCGAGCCGGCCTCGGTCGACGATCTCGCCGCCTGGATGGTCGACCCCTCTGTGGGGGAGGCGCCGTGAAGCGTTGGACCGCCGTCGTCCTGCTGATCGTGGCGTTCCTGATCGGCGCGGTGGTCGGCGGTCTCTCGGTCGAGCTCGTGCACCTGCGGCGCATCGCCGCCTGGCACCGCGGCGAAGGCCCGCCGGAGCTCGACTTCCTGGTACGCCGGCTCGAGCGCCGGCTCGACCTGACGAGAGAACAGACCGAACAAGTGCGCGCCATCGTCGACTCGGCCCGACACGATCTCTGGCAGCTGCGTCGCGAGGTGGAGCCGAGGGTGCACGGTCGCCTGGAGCGGGCGCGGGCCGAGATCGAGGCGCTGCTCTCGCCCGAGCAGCGGGAGGAGCTGGAGCGTCTCGGCCCGGCCCTCCTGCCGCAGGGTCCGCCGCCCCATTTCGGCCGCGGCCACGAGCCGGGCCGGCCGCGCGATCGCGGCGGGGACTGAACCGGCGCCTCAGCCTTCGCGCGCCAGCTCGAGAAAGCGGGCGGCCATGCGCGGCCCGGCGCCCTCGTCCTCGTGTTTGAAGAAGACGAAGGCGCGCTTCCAGCCCAGGCCGCCGAGTCGCCGAGCCCAGGCGGCGAGGGCCTCGTCGTCGTAGTCGGGGCGTCGCAGCCGGAGGTACCCCCAGTCCGCCGTCGCTTCGAGCGGAGCGTCCTCCCCCTCCTCGGTGTCCGCGACGCAGAGCGGGCAGCCCCTCTCGCGCAAGGCGTCGAGAACCGCGGCGTCGAACCACGAAGGGTGGCGGAACTCGAAGGCGGCGGGCAGGTCCGCCGGCAGCTCGGCGAGGAACGTCCGCAGCCGCTCGAGGTCGGCGGCGAGCTGCGGCGGCAGCTGGAAGAGCACCACCCCGAGGCGGTCGCCGAGAGCCTCGAGCTGCCCCGCCAGGTAACCGATCTCCTCGCCGCACTCCTTCAGCCGCTTGAAGTGCGTGATGCGTCGGGAGGCCTTGATCGAGAAGCGGAAGGAGCCGGGGACGCTCCCGGCCCAGGTGGCCAGGACCTCCCGCTTCGGCATGCGGTAGAACGTGTTGTTGATCTCCACCGCCGGCAGATGCTCGGCGTAGTACGCGAGCATCTTGGCGGCCGGGAGGTCTTCCGGGTAGAAGGGCCCCTTCCACTCCTTGTAGGAGAAGCCGCTGGTGCCGGCGAGGAGCTCAGGCGCGTTCACGGCGCGATTCTAGGACGCGAAGGCCGCATCCACGCCGCCGCCGTGTCGGCGAGCTCGGTCAGCACGTCCGCGTCGTCGCGCCCGGAGCGCTTGAGCACGTGGAAACCGTGGTCGGCCCCCTCGACGACGTGGAGGAGGGCGCGATGCCCGAGAGGCTCGAGCACCGGCCGCAACAGGTCGAGCTCGGCCAGCCGGTCGCGGTCGCCCTGCAGGAAGAGCATGGGGACCTCGACGGCGGCCAGGTGCTCGGCCCTCGTGGTCGCGGGTTTGCCCGCCGGGTGGAGTGGAAAGCCGAAGAACACGAGGCCCGAAAGGCCCGGCAGCCCCTTCTCCGCCACGGCCGTCGAGCTCATGCGCCCGCCCATCGATTTGCCGCCGGCAAAGAGCGGCAAGCGGGTGAGCTCGCGCGCCGCGGCCACCGCCTTCTCGACCGTGTGGACCAGGACGGTCGGCGGATCGGGTCGCCCGCGCCCCTTCTCGCTGTAGGGGAACTGATAGCGCAGGGTGGCCACGCCGCGTTCGGCGAGGGCGGACGCCAGCTCCTCGAGGAAGCGATGACGCATGCCGGCGCCGGCGCCGTGAGCGAGGACCAGGGCGACCTCCGCGCCGGACGGCTCGAGCCAGAGACCGGAGACCCTGCCGAGCCGCTCCGAGACCCGCAGATCGAGGGCACGAGCGCGCACTAGCGTCTCGTCTCTCGGCGGCTGTGCGAGTGCATCGGTGCGGGCATCCTACCGTGCGGGTCCGCGGCGCACGACGACCAGCGTCAGATCGTCCTCCTGCTCGACGTCTCCCTTGAAGGCGGCGAGCGCCGCCAGCAGCGCGTCACGCAGCTCGCGAGCACCCGGTCGGGCGGCGGCGCGGCGGGCCTCGGCCAGCAATCGCGGCTCGCCCAGCGGCTCGCCCCGGTGGTTGCGCACCTCGATCGCTCCGTCGCTGTAGAGCAGCGCCGTGTCGCCCGCCTCGAACGGATGGTCGACGGCCTGGAAGCTCGCCTCGAGCCGGGTACCGAGAGGGGGAGCCGGCGCCCCGAGGGTCGTGACCTCGCCGCCGGCGGCGACCAGGATCGCCGGCGGGTGCCCCGCGTTGGCCACCGTGACCGTTCCCGCAGACGGGTCGAAGACGGCGATCTGCAGGGTCACGAACATCCGTTCGGGGATCGTCTCGGCGAGCATCCTCGCCAGTCGGCCGAGCACGTCGACTGGCCTGTCCAGCTCCTCGCGCAGCAGATGGAGGCCGCTGCGCACGCCCGAGAGCACGAGCCCGCTCGCCATGCCGTGGCCCGAGACGTCGGCCACCACGACCGCGAGGCGTCCGGCCGGGAGGGAGAGGAAGTCGTAGTAGTCACCGCCCACCTCGGTGGCGGGCAGGGACATGGCGGCCAGGTCCAGTGCCGGGTGCTCCGGGACTCCGCGCGGCAGCATGGCCAGCTGCACGGTGCGGGCATCGTCGAGCTCGCTGCGCATGCGGCTGCGCTCCTGCTCGGCGGAGGCGTGCGAGTACCACTCGGCCAGCAGCTCCCGGCGGCGGGTCCGTGTCGCACGGTGCGAGAGCGCGGCGGCGGCAGCTGTCCAGCCGAGGCTCGCAACGGCCATGGCGATGCCGGGCCCCGCGTCTTCGGAGGGCATGCGCAAGGCGTCCCATGCCCCCAGCGCGGCGAACAGGGCGGCGAGCGCCACGGTCTGACCGGGGGTCAGCCGCAGGAGGAGGAGCAGGGCGGGGAAGACCCAGCCGGCGAAAGCGTAGAGGATGCCCGGTTGGGGGAAGCTGACTCCGAGCAGGAGGATCCAGAGAACGAGCAGGCCGAGGAGGATGTAGCGCACGCCGTCGAGGTAGCGCGGTCGGCGTCGCGCGATCGCGGCGGCGAGCACCGCGGCCAGGAGACCGGCCCACAGGCCGGCGCGGGCCGGGCGTCCCTCGGCCGTCAGGGCGATGGCGATCACGGTGGCGGCGACCGTGCTGACCGCGCCGACGACGCGCAGCAGGGCGGCGTGTCGAACGTCGAGAAGACGCTCGACCGCCCGCTCCGCGGGGAGTCGCACCAGCTCGCTCCAAGGGGGCGTGCGCACCGCAGCGCAGTCTAGCGGCCCGTCACGGCTCGAGCACACCGCGGGCCCGGACAGGTGTCCGGCCGGTGGGCGGACAGGTGTCCGCCGGGAGGCTTCACGACACGCCTGCAAGGGCGTCGCAGCCCGCCACGACGGCCTTTCCACCTCCTGGCACCGTCGTTGCTCCAAGGGGTGCCGTGACCGGGATCCGCGACACGTCGGCGATGGATCGTCCCGTCGAAGGCAAGAGCCGGAGAGGCCGGACGGCGCGTTGGGCGCTCGCCGGCGGTCTCCTGCTCCTCGCCGTCGTCGCCTACCCGTCGTTGCGCCGCTGGATGAGCTCGCAGACTTCGGTCGAGCTCTCGCGCATCCGCGTCGGCGAGGTCACCCGCGGCGATCTGGTGCGCGAGGTGGCGGTGCAGGGCAACGTGGTCGCAGCCTTCAGCCCGACGCTGGTGGCCCCGGCGCGTGGCGTCGTCGAGGTCGAGGTGCGCGCCGGAGAGGTCGTGGAGGCCGGCGCTCCGCTGGTCACGGTGAAGAGCCCGGAGGTCGCCAGCCGGCTGGAGCAGGAGCGCTCGACGCTTCTCTCCCTGCAGGCCGACCTCGAGCGCCAGCGGGTCCAGGCGCAGCAGTCGAAGGGCCAGAACCGCCAGGACGTGGCCCTGCTCGAGGTGGAGCTGGAGGCGGCCCGGCGAGCGCTGGACCGTCAGGAGACGCTCCGCCACGAGGGCCTGACCAACGACGTCCAGTACGAGGAGGCGCAGGACGACGTGCGGATCGCCGAGATGCAGCTCGAAGCGGCGCGCCAGCGCACGGCCTTCGCCGACGAGACGCTGGACTTCGAGGTGCGCGACCGTGCCTCGCGCGTCGAGCGGCAACGGCTCGTTGTGACCGACCTCGAGCGTCAGGTCGAGGAGCTGACGTTGCGCTCTCCCGTCGAGGGCCTGGTCTCGCGCGTCCAGGCCAACGACCGCGACGCCGTCACCGAAGGACAGCCTCTGGTGACCGTGGTGGATCTCTCGGCCTTCCAGGTCGAGGCCCCGGTACCGGAGGCCTACGCCGACGAGATCGCCCCCGGCACGGCGGCCGCCATCACCTACGACGGCCGCGAGTGGCCCGCCACGGTGGCGAGCGTCGCGCCGGCGGTCGAGGGGAGCCGGGTTCCCGTCCGCGTCGTCTTCGACGAGCAGGCGCCGGAGAGCCTGAAACAGAACCAGCGGCTCTCCACCCGCATCATCCTCGACACCCGTCACGACGTCCTGAAGGTCCCACGCGGACCGTTCCTCGAGGCGGGCGGCGGCCGCACGGCCTACGTCCTGGAGGACGGTCTCGCCCTCCGGCGCCCCATCGAGGTCGGCGCCCTGTCGGTCTCCGAGGTGGAGATCGTCGCCGGCCTCGAGGAGGGCGACCGCATCGTCGTCTCCGACACCGGCCGTTTCGAGGGCGCCGATCGCGTCCTGGTCCGCTAGCCAAGAGAACAGGGAGGCATGAGCCCCATGATCCAGATGCAGAACATCCGCAAGATCTACCGCACCGAGCACGTCGAGACCCACGCTCTCGCGGGCTTCTCGGTGACCATCGACGCCGGCGAGTTCGTGTCGGTGATGGGGCCTTCGGGCTCGGGAAAGACGACGTTCCTCAACGTCTCGGGCCTGCTCGACACGTTCGACGAGGGCACCTACCGGCTCGACGGCGAGGACGTCTCGCGTCTCTCCGACCGGCAGATGTCGCGCATCCGCAACGAGAAGATCGGGTTCATCTTCCAAAGCTTCAACCTGATCCCGGATCTCGACGTCTTCGACAACGTCGACGTGCCGCTGCGCTACCGCGGCATGGCCGGCGGTGAGCGCAAGCGGGCCATCGAGGAGGCGCTCGACATCGTCGGCCTCTCCTCGCGCACCCGGCATCACCCGTCGCAGCTCTCGGGCGGCCAGCAGCAGCGCGTCGCCGTGGCGCGGGCGTTGGTGGGCACGCCGCGCCTGATCCTGGCCGACGAGCCGACCGGGAACCTCGACTCGGCGATGGCGAACGAGATCATGGACCTGCTCGAGAAGATCAACCAGATGGGCACGACGGTCGTCGTGGTCACCCACGATCCGGAGATGGCGGCGCGTGCCGACCGTCAGATCTACCTGCTCGACGGCCGCCTCGTGGACGTCGAGAGCCAGGACCGCCCGAAACCCCTCTACCGGCCCGAGGCGACCGAGACCTCGCCGCGGACCGAGGCCTGAGGAGAGCCGAATGTTCGCCTACCAGCTGCGCATCGCCTGGAAGAGCTTGAAGCGGAGCCCGGTGCTCTCGACCCTCCTGGTGCTCGGGATCGCCCTGGGTATCGGGGTGGCGACGGCGTTCGTCACCACCTACTACCTGATGGCGCGCGACCCGCTGCCCGACAAGAGCACGGAGCTCTTCCACGTGCAGATCGACAACTGGCGTCCCGAGGTGCCCTGGGACGAGGACCGGCCGGAGGAGCCGCCGGACCAGATCGCCTATCCCGATGCCGTGAACCTCATGGCGAGCGACATCCCGACGCGGCAGAGCGCGATGTTCAAGGCGAGCCTCACGGTGCACCCCGAGGGCGAGGGCAAGCGGCCCTATCGGGCCATGACCCGCCTCGTCTTCCACGACTTCTTCCCCATGTTCGAGGTCCCCTTCGCCTACGGCGGACCGTGGGACGACGCGGCCGACCGCGACGCCGAGCCGGTGGTGGTGCTCGACCACGAGACCAACCTGAAGCTCTTCGGGGGTGAGGACTCCGTGGGCCGCAAGATCCGCGTCGAGGATCGCGACTTCACCGTCGTCGGCGTGCTCGCCCCGTGGCGGCCGACGATCAAGGTCTACGACACGACCCAGAGCGAGTTCCAGGCCCCGGAGGAGCTCTTCATGCCCTTCAACCTGGTGCGGCCGATGGAGATCACCACCGCGGGCAACACCTCCGGGTGGAAAGGCTACTCGGGCGACGAGTTCGAGGACTTCCTGCAGTCGGAGACCATCTGGATCCAGATGTGGGTGGAGCTGCCGACGGCCGAGACGCAGGCCGCCTACCGGGACTGGCTCGACGCCTACACCCGCGAGCAGCAGAGCCACGGCCGGCTGCCGCGCGAGGTCAACAACCGCGTGCGCAACGTCCTCGACTGGATGGCCGCGGAGGAAGTGGTGCCGGACGAGGCCACGACGCTGCTGGTGATCTCGCTGCTCTTCATGATCGTGTGCTCGGTGAACCTGATCGGGATCCTGCTCGGCAAGTTCCTGGCGCGGGCTCCGGAGGTCGGCGTCCGGCGCGCGCTCGGCGCCAGCCGCTCGTCGGTCTTCGTGCAGCACATCGTCGAGTGCGAGCTGCTGGGGCTTCTCGGCGGCGTCCTCGGGCTCGGCCTGTCGGTCGTCGCCCTCGGGCTGATCAACCGCCTGCTCAGCGACGTCACGGCCGAGTTCAGCCTCGACTGGAAGATGGTGCTCGCCGGTCTCTTCCTCTCCCTCGTCGCCGGTCTCATCGCCGGCGTCTACCCCTCGTGGCGCATCTGCCGCGTGGCCCCCGCCAACTACCTCAAGATCCAGTAGTCCACTCCGAACCCAGGAGGCAGCCATGCACCTCGGACCCATCTTCCGCGCCCTCATGCACAGCAAGGCCCGCTTCTGGCTGGTGATGCTCGAGGTGGCGCTGACGCTCGCCATCGTCGCCAATTGCGTGAACCTCATGCTCGATCTACGCGGCAAGTACGTGCGCGAGACCGGGATCGATGAAGGCCACATCATCGTCGTCGAGACCGAGCCCTTCGCCCCCGAGTTCAAGGAGGACGAGTACGTCGACGAGGTCCAACGGGCCGACCTCGAGCGGCTGCGTTCGCTGCCTGGGGTGGCGGCGGCGGCCGCCTTCCAGGCGATTCCGCTCTCGGGTGGCGGCAGCGCCACCGGCCGGAGAGCCGAAGGCTCGGAGGAGAACGCGAAGAGCGCCCCCTACTTCCTGGTCAGCGATCAGGCCCTGCAGACGCTCGGCGTCGAGATCTCCGAGGGACGCGACTTCCAGACCTCCGACTGGGACTACGAAGAGGATGAGGACGGCAATGCCGTCGATCGGGTCGTGATCATGTCGAGGGCCTTGGCCGACAACCTCTTCCCGGACGGCGACGCCCTCGGTCGGCGGATCGAGAACAGTGACAGGGACATCTTCAACACCATCGTGGGCATCGTCGACAAGCTCCCCAACTCGTGGCCCGATTGGGACGAGGGGAGGGAGTGGACGATGCTCTTCCCCGGTCGACGGCCGGGCAGCGAGCGCCAGATGCGGTACCTGGTACGCACCGAGCCGGGGGCCGTGGACGCGGTCTACGAGGGCCTCGAGCAGTCTATCCTGGACCTGAATCCCGGACGCATCGTCACCCTGAAGACCATGGACGAGGTCAAGCGCAGAACCTTCAGCTCCCATCTGGCGGTGAACACCATGCTGACCGCGCTGATCGGGCTCCTGGTGCTGGTGACCTCGCTCGGCATCGTGGGCCTGACCGCCTTCTCGGTGGCCCAGCGCCGCCGCCAGATCGGCACCCGCAGGGCCCTGGGAGCCACGCGGGGCGACATCCTGCGCTACTTCCTGGTCGAGAACTGGATGATCACGGGCATGGGGCTCGCCGTCGGCGTGGCCCTGGCGTACGGGCTGAACTTCCTCCTCACTCACGTGGCGGATGCGCCGAAGATGCCGTGGGCCCTGATCGTGGGCGGCATGGCGATGCTCTGGGTGACCGGGATCCTCGCCGCTCTGGTGCCGGCCTGGCGTGCCACGCAGGTCGCCCCCGAGGTGGCGACCCGCACGATCTGAGGGCGCAGCGCCGAGCGCTCCGTAGAATGAGCCGGTGAGCGACGAGCGGCTGAGGGTCCTCATCGTCGACGACCAGGAGGCCGTCCGGCAGGCCCTCTCCGTCCTCTTCGACCTGCACGGCATCCCCTCCGTCTCCGCCGGCGACGCCGAGGAGGCGCTGGCGGCGGCGCGGCGCGAGCGCCTGGGTGCGGTCGTGCAGGACATGAACTTCGCCCGCAACGAGACCTCCGGCGCCCAGGGCGCCGAGCTCTTCCGCGCCCTGCGCGAGGCACAGCCCGGTCTGCCGGTGGTGCTGATGACCGCCTGGGCCTCGCTGGAGACGGCGGTGGAGCTCGTGCGCGAAGGCGCCGCCGACTACGTCGAGAAGCCCTGGAAGGACGACAAGCTCGTCGCCACCGTCGCCAACTTCGTCCGGTTGCGCGAGCTCGAAGGGGAGAACGAGCGGCTGCGCCGGGAGCTCGGCCGCTCGCGCGAGGACCTGGCGCGCGAGCACGACCTGCGGGGCCTGGTCTACGAGAGCGAGGCGATGCACCGGCTCCTCGCGCTCGCCGTCCAGGTCGCCCCCTCCGACGCGCCGGTCCTGGTCACCGGTCCCTCGGGAGTGGGCAAGGAGCGTATCGCCGAGGTCGTCCAGGCCAACTCGCGGCGCCGCGGAGAGCCCTTCGTCCGGGTGAACGTCGGCGCCCTGGCGCACGACCTGCTCGAAGCCGAGCTCTTCGGGGCGGAGGCGGGCTCCTATACCGGACAGAAGGGGCGGCGCGAGGGTGTCTTCCAGGCGGCCGACGGCGGCACCCTCTTCCTCGACGAGATCGACTCCCTGCCGCCCGCGGGCCAGGTGAAGCTGCTGCGGGTCCTGCAGACCGGCGAGGTGCAGCGCATCGGCTCGCCGCGCCCGGCGCAGGTGGACGTGCGGGTGATCTCGGCCACCAACGCCGATCTCTCCGCCTCCCTGGCCGCCGGCCGCTTCCGCGAGGACCTGTTCTTCCGGCTGAACGTCGTCGAGCTCGCCCTGCCGCCGCTGGCCGAACGGGTGCGTGACGTGTTGCCGCTGGCACGGCACTTCCTGGCCCGGTTCAGCGCCGACGAGGGGCTCGACCGGCGCTTCTCGGCCGCGGCGGAGGCGACCCTGGTCGAGCACGACTGGCCGGGCAACGTCCGCGAGCTCGAGAACCGCGTGCAGCGGGCGACCCTCCTGGCCGGCGGCGACACGGTGGAGCCCGCGGATCTGGGCTTCGGCCGGGAAGGCCGCGGGGTGGAGGATCGCGAGTGGAGCGGCGAGGAGCTCGCCGAGCGCGACGAGCTGCTGCGCGTGCTCGGCGAAGAGGAGGGCGTGGTGGCCCGGGCCGCGGAGCGGCTCGAGCTCTCCCGGCAGGCGCTCTACCGCAAGATGGCGCGCCTCGGGGTCGAGGTGGAGAGGCGCCCGAAGGGCTGAGCCGCCATCGGCGGGTGCCGGGTCACTACAATCCCGTCGTGGAAAGCGGTGCACCCCTTCCGCCCGACGACCGGTCGCGGTCGCCGCGCCGGCCGCGCAGCAGCCTGGCGGGGCGCATCACCGCCCTCTTCCTCCTGCTCCTGGTCCTCGCCGGGGGAGCCGCCGCGGCGGCCCAGAGGCTCGGGCTCTCACCGTGGCCTACCTTCCTGGCGACCCTCCTCGTGCTCCTGCCGCTGGGCGCCTGGGGCATCCACCGCATCGTACGGCCCCTGCGGGTGGTGCTCCAGGGGCTCGCCGACGGCATTTCGAGCTTCCGGGACCGCGACTTCTCGGTGCGCCTGGCCTACCGCCGCAGCGATGAGCTCGGCGATCTCGTGCGCCTCTACAACGCCGTGGGGGAGATCCTCCACGAGGAGCGCAAGGACCTGCTGCAGCGCGAGATCCTGCTGGCCACCGCCCTCGACCGCTCGCCGGCGGCGATCCTCCTGGTCAACCAGCTCGGCCGGGTCGTGTACTCGAACCGGGAGGCACGGCGCCTCCTGCTGGGCGGCGCGCGACCGGAGGGCATGCGCTTCTCGGAGCTGGCCGAGGGCTGCCCGCCCGGGATGCGCGACATCCTCGAGACCCGCAGCGACGGCATCTTCACCGTGCCGGGGGAGGAGGAGAACGAGACCTATCACCTCTCGCAGCGGCGCTTCCAGATCAACCGCCGGCAGCATCGGTTGATCCTCCTGCGGCGCCTGACCGGCGAGCTGGGACGTCAGGAGGCGGAGAGCTGGAAGAAGGTCATCCGGGTCATCTCGCACGAGCTCAACAACGCCCTGGCGCCGGTGTCCTCCCTGGTGCACTCGGCCGAGCTGGCCGCCGCCGATCCGCAGCGCCTCGATCGTGCCCGCGAGATCTTCCGCACAATCCGCGAGCGCCTCGACCATCTGCAGGGCTTCATCGAGGGCTACGCCCGCTTCGCGCGGCTCCCGCGCCCGCGCAAGGGCGCCGTCGCGTGGCCGAAGTTCCTCGCCTCGCTCGCCGAGTACCCGACTCTGGAGCTGGAGGGCGAGCTACCCGCTCACCCCGGATGGTTCGACGCGGCGCAGATGCAGCAGGTTCTCGTCAACCTGGTGAAGAATGCCATCGAGGCGAGCGACGGCGCCGCCGAGGTGAAGCTGCGCGTCGCCTCGAGCCCCGAGACCGGGACCCTCCTCCAGGTCGTCGACCGCGGCCGCGGCATGGACGAGGAGACGATGAAGAAGGCCCTGCTCCCCTTCTACTCGACGAAGAAGACCGGCACCGGGCTGGGCCTGCCGCTGTGCCGCGAGATCGTCGAGGCGCACGAGGGCAAGCTCTCCTTCGAGCGCAATCCGGAGGGCGGCATGACGGTCACCTGCTGGCTGCCCGACGACGCCCCGCCCACCGGTGGCGACTCCTCCGTTGAACCGTAGGGGCGGGGCTCGTCCCCGCCTGGGCGGGGGCCCCCATCAACCGCCCAGGAGAACCTCGAGCAGCGCCTCCCCCTCCGGGCTCCCCCAGCCGGTGACGGCGTCCCAGCCCTTGCCGGCGGCGTAGCTTCCGTTGCTCCCCTCGGTGATGTCCCTGGTGGCACCCGCGGGAATCGGATAGAGGTGCGGCGTCAGGTAGCCGACGGGACCGTGGCCCGCGGCCGCCAGCGCCTGGTTGCACAGAGCCACCAGCGCGCCCCACAGCGGTGAGGCGGCGCTGGTCCCGCCCATGGAAGCCTCGACGCCGCCGACCACGATCCGGTAGCCGCCCCGCAGGTCGGCCTTGGCGGCGACGTCGGGCACCCACCGGCCGCCGCCCTGGGGCAGCTCCTCCCCCTGCCACGCGGGCCGCTCGAAGCGCGACGAGAGCCCGCCGCCGCTGGCCAGCAGGCTCTTGCCCATCGGCTCCGACCAGGAGATCTCCTCCTTCGAGCCGCCGGGATCGAGCGTGGTCCCGCCACAGCCGACGACGTAGGGGCTGGAGCCCGGGTAGAAGACCTCCGGTCGACCGCTCGGTCCTCCGTAGGTGGCGCTGCCGTCGCCGCGATCGCCGGAGGCGAAGCAGAGGGTGACGTCGCGCGCCGCGGCCTCCGCGAAGAGCGACTCCATCGCCGTCACGTCCTGATCGCGGTAGGCGCTCTCGAAGCCTCCCCAGCTGCAGCTGATGACCGCCGGACCGTCCGGCTTGGTGAGCAGGCGGCTGAAGGCGTGGACCTTGCCCTGGATGTCGCCGGGGGCGAAGACGACGTCGATCGCGGCCGCCGGGGCGAGGGCGGCCGTGAAGCTCGACGTCGAGAGTCGCCTCGATCGTCCAGGGCACCGAACCGCCGCCGGCCTTCGCGTTCTCCTGCGCCGGATGGATCGCGTCCTCGGCCAGACCCATCGCCTCCAGCGCGGCGCGCAGCGCCTCGGGAGAGGCCGGATCGTTCGTGGCCGGATCCACGGTCTCGATCGCGATCGCCGGGGCCGCCATGCCGAGCAGCCGGAAGGCCTGGAGGTCCTCCTCACGCACGCCGCCGCCGAGGAGGATCAGGCCGATGCGCTGGCCCGAGCCGTCGTAGGAGGCCGGAAAGCCGTAGGCCTTCGCCACGTCGCGCGGATCGACCGAGCCCTTTCCGGTGCGGGCGGCGGCGGCCGCGAATATAGGGTCGTAAAGGGTCAGCGGTGGAGCAGCACCGCCAGGGTGTGGGCGGCCAGCGCCGCCGGCAGCTGGATCGGCTCGTCGTGCGAGCACCCTCCGCTCGGCCACGGCGTGGAGGCGGGGCGTGACGCTGAAGGCCGCGGCCAGGGCGGCGAGGCTGCCGTCGAGGCGCACCAGCCGACCCTCCGGCGCGCCGAGGTGGAGGCCGGCGTGGCGGCGGCGAAGGTCTCCGGCGGCGGCGCGACCCGGGGCGCCAGGTCCGCCGGCACCGGCTTCCCACGCCGCCGCGCCGCCGGATGTCGGGGCGGTCGGCGATCAGGTCGGCCATGCGCTCCTCGCCCGCGGGGCGCAGGGCACGCTGACGCTGTGCGAGGCCTCGTCGGTGCCGGGCAGGTCGGGGTACGGCGCGGTGCCGGGCGGGCCGGCCGCTGCCCGGCAGGGGGACGAGATCGATGTCGGCTCATCGGTGAACGCCTCCTCGGTTCGGGTGCGCGTCGGTAGAGGGCTTGCGTCTCCATCTCGTCCTCCGTGCGGGGTCCGGCGAGCCAGCCCTCGGCGACGGGCACGTCGTAGAGCCGGCCGGGGGCCAACCGCCGATACCACGGCCGCAGGCCCGGTACGACGACGCGCACGACGTGCAGGAGCTCCGGACGGCGCGTCTGGTCGAGGACGAAGGCGTCCAGGCCGGCGTTCGTGAGGCACGCGAGCATGGCGTCGACCGCGTCCGGAGAGGTCGTCCACCGCGCGTGTCGGGTCCGCGTCGCCGCCGAAGGTCGCGGCCGGGAGCGAACGCTCGAGAGCATCGGCGAGCCAGGCGGGCACCGTCCCGGCGGCTCGGCGGTCCACGGCGACCGTGCCGTCCTGCGCCGGCAGGAACTGGGCCAGCTCGGTGGCGGCGCGCCCGAGGGCGAGCCCGGCGTCGGGTGGGCGCCGAAGCCGGGCGGCGGGCCGCCAGGGCGTCGCGGCCGCCGCGGCGGCGGCTACAGGACTCGCCGGATGCCGTCGTCGGGTCTGGGCAACTGGAGGAGGGCCCGCGTGCCGCTGCGAGGTCTCGCACGGCGCCTCGTCGGACGGTCCCTGGATCGAGAGCCGGCCGCGCCAGGCGGTTGTACCACCAGAGCGCGACCGCGTCGCGTTCGATCGTCGAGCAGGGCCTGGAGGATCGCCTCCTCGCGGCAGCGACCCGCGGCGCAGCCGTTCCAGGTCGGCCGGGTGGTGCAGGCCCGGCGGCGTGTGTCACCAGGACGGAGTCGATGGCCGTAGCGGCACGCCATCGCGCAGCGAGCGCACTGCGGTCCACTCCGCCAGGGCGGATCGTCGGCGAGCGGAGCCGCTTCTCCCGAGGCCAGCTGCGCGTCGCTGTAGAGGAGGACCTCCGCCGCCGACAGCGCCGCATCGCCGAGCTCGCCGGCGGTCGCCAGGCGCCGCGGCTCGTGTCCGCGGAAGACCCCGTCGCTGCGCTCGATCGCCTCGGCGACGGCCCCCGCCGTCGCCTGGGCGGCGCTGGCCCCCTTTCCGGCGGCGGCCGCCCGGGGGCGGCCGCGCAGATCCGCCCAGCGGGCGGCCGGCACGGGATGGGGGTAGGTGGCGACGGCGACCCTCGCCGCTCCCGGGTCGACCGGTCGCAGGGCGAGCTCGCGCACGACGCCGGTCAGGCGATCCACGAACGGAGCCAGGCGGAGGGCGGTCACCGCCGGATCCTCCAGCCGGTAGCCGCCGTCGGTCCGGTGGCCGATCGGACGCCGGGCGAGCCTCCAGGGCCCGTCGCGCTCTTCGCCGCCGCCGCAGCGGGGACAGTCGGGCTCACGGTGGAGCGGGTGGGCCTCGGCCCGGCCGGTCTCCAGGTCGAGGAGCCAGAGCGTCGCGGCGAGCGAGCCGTCGTCGAGGTATCCCGCGATCGCCTCCGGGAGCCCGCGCAGAGCGAGCGGAGAGGGCGGGGCAGAGGAGGCTCCAGTTCGCCGCGCAGCCGGTAAGTAGAGCGCCGCCACCGGTCGCGAGCGGAGAGCGCCAGGCGCAGGCACCCGCGCACGGTCCGTCCCCCGCGCCGGGGAAGAGGGGCCGGTCCAGACGCGCTCACCGCTCGTCGCCGGTGACCGGAAGCCAGGGCCGGCCGGCCAGGACCTCCTCGGCGAGGCGCTCGAGCCACGGATCGAGGTAGTCCTCGACCGTGACGGGCGCCTCCTCCGGCCAGGAAGGCAGGCGAACGCGGCGCTGCGTCGCGCGAGGCGACGGGCCCGGGCCCGCGGTCCTCTCCGGCAGCCGGCGGCCTCGGCGGACGGGTCCGCCGCGCTCAGCAGGCCTTGCGCCGCCAGCGCCGCGAGGGCGGCCTCCACCTCCTCGCGCAGGAGGCCCGTGCGCCCGGCCAACGCCTCCCCCTCGAGGGCCCTCGAGGTGGGGTGCGAGCCGCGCCCACGAGGCTCCGCGCACGCAGCGTGCGTCTTCGTCGGCCAGGAAGAAGACGAGATCGGGCTCGACCACCCGCACCCGGACGTGCCGGTGCAGCCGGCGCTCAGCCGGCACCGACGGAGCCTCGAGGCACGCCTCCCCGTGCGCGCCGCCGCGCTCCACCGGCCCCTAGATGCAGAAGCAGGTCTGCGGGTTGTCGGGGTTGGGGTTGTCGACCTCGAAGTCGGCGCCCCACTTCTCGCCCAGGAACTGCTGCAGCTCGTCGAGCGAGAAGTCGTAGCCGTGGCTCTTGGCCAGGTGCACGAGCATCATGCGCGCCTGCCGCGCCGCGTCCTGCATCGACTCGTCGCTCTTGAGGTGTTCGTAGAACTTCTCGACGGCTTCACGGGACATCTCGGGACCCTCCCTGAAAGTGAGCCAGGAGCGTACCGGGAGGCCCCCGTCGTGTCCAGCCGATGCGCCGAAACGATGGCGGATCAGGGACCGGCGCCGCCCCGGGGTGTCGCCAGGGCCTCGAACCCACGGTTTCCGCGCAGGGGGGCGAGGTTGGGATCGATGTGCGGGTGCTCGTCGGCGTGGCGGTGGTAGGGCCGGCCGCGGGCGTAGGCCTCGCGCAGGAGGGCGGTGGCGCCGTCGAGGTCGCCGCTCCAGGCGGCGAGGACGGCACGCCAGTAGAAGTTCTCTCCGAACAGATAGGGCCGCTCGAGCGCCTCGAGCTCGGCGTCGATCCGGGCCACTTCGTCCCGGTCACCGAGGCGCGCGGCGAGCTCGCCGAGTAGCCCCTGATAGGAGAGGCGGTCGGGATCGGAGGCCGCGAGCTCCCGGAAGATCGCGCGCGCCTCCTCGAGCCTGCCGACGTGGAGGAGCGACTCGCCGAGCTCCTGACGCCGCCGCGGTGCCGCGGCCTCGGTCTCGGGCAGGCGCTCGTGCCAGGCGAGGGCTTGCCGGTACATCTCGTCGGCGACCTCCGGGTAGCCGTGGGCGGCCAGCTCGTGGCCGGCGAGCAGCATCATGCTGCCCGGGGTGTCGAGCCACTCGGGGCGAAAACCCACGCACTCGTCGACCAGCGAGCGCACGGCGTCGAGCTCTCCCATCGCCGCCCTGGCGCGGATCTCAAGGCCGAGGGCGCCGAGGGACTCGGGGCTCACGGTGCGCGCGCGACGCACCTCGGCGAGCTCCTTCTCGTACTCCCCGAGGTAGTGGTAGGCCGAGGAGAGGTGGTACGTGTAGGAGACCCAGCCGCGCACGAAGCCCTTGTCCGGGTCGAGCGACTCCATGGCCCTGACCGCCTCCCGGGGATCGTTGGACATGAGTGCCGCGACACCGTAGCGGAAGGTCCAGTGGGATCTCGGCGAGAGCTCCGCCGCGCGCTGGGCGGCACGGGTGGCCATGCCGCGATCGCCGTCGAGCTCGGCGGTCAGGTACTCGAGGTTGTAGCGATCGAGGGGGGCCAGGGTCTCCTGACGCGGACGGATCTCGTCGAGCACCGCGTCCGCCTGGGCGTACTCGAAGAGGTTGTAGTGTGCGGAGGCCACCATCAGCAGCGGCGTGATGTAGTCCGCGTCCTCCTCCGAAGCGTGCAGCAGCTTCGGGATGGCGCCGCGGAAGTCCATCGCCGTATAGCGCTCCATGCCGGAGAGGAACGACTCGTAGGCCTCGAAGCTGGGCGGCCGGGAGACCAGGTTGGCGACGTTGCCGAGCTCGGGGTCGATGAAGGTCGCGATGGTGCCGGTGACCCGCTGGCGCAGCTGCTCGAGGGCCTCCGTGGCCTGCTCCCGGGGTGCCGAGACCGGCTCGACGGCGGCCAGCAGCTGTCCCTTCGCGGTGTCGAAGATCCGGGCGCTGATCTGCAGGTCGTCGCCCTCGAGGTAGTAGGCGCCGGAGACGACCGTTCCCGCGCCGGTGCGCTCGGCCACCCGTCGCAGCCAGGCCGGATCGGCCGGACCCTCCTCGCCGATGTCGGGGAGCGCCGGTGCGACCTCCAGCCGGCCGGTGCGCGTCAGGCCCTGGGTGAGCCAGTCCGAGGCCATCAGGCCGAGCCCGGTGAGCGACTCGTCCCCTGTCCGGTTCTCGAAGGGCAACACGTAGACGCGGGTGGCCTCGGGGCCCGCCTCCGCCTCGGCCTCCACCGCGGATGCCGCGGGCGGGGGAGTCGCCTCGCGCCTCGTCGCCCAGAGCACCAGGGCGACGGCCAGCACCAGCGCGAGCGCCGCCCACAACCAGGGGCGCGCGGTGGCCCGTGACGTCGAGGTGGGCTCCGCCCGGCGGGCCTCGCCGTCGACGTTGCGCAGGTCGGCCAGCAGCGCGGCGGCCGTCTCGTAGCGATCGTCGGGGTCCTTCTCCAGGCACCGGTCGACGATGCGGCCGAGTCGCGCCGGCAGGTCCCGCCGCTGCTCCTCGACCGGTCTCTGGGTGTCCTTGAGGACCGCGGAGAGGATCGAGATGTTGGTGGCGCCGCGGAAGGGACGCTCACCGGTCGCCATCTCGTAGAGGACGACGCCGAGGGCGAAGACGTCCGAGCGCGCGTCGACGGCCAGACCCTCCGCCTGCTCCGGTGACATGTAGGCCGCGGTGCCCAGGACCGACCCCTCCTGGGTCAGCATCGAGGTCGAGTCGCCGGCGTCGAAGAGCGGCTCGCGCAGCTTGGCGAGCCCGAAGTCGAGCACCTTCACCCGCCCGTCTTCGGCCACCAGGATGTTGGCCGGCTTGAGGTCCCGGTGGGTGATGCCGCGCTGGTGGGCGGCGGCCAGCGCCTCGAGCAGGGGGATCGCGAGGCGCAGGAGCTCGTCGAGCGACAGGCCGCCCTCCGGGATCCGCCGGTCGAGGGGCTCGCCCTCGATCAGCTCCATGGTGAGGAAGCGCAGGCCGTCCGCCTCCTCGATGGAGTAGAGCGTGACGATGCCCGGGTGGTTCATCGAGGCGACGATCTCGGCTTCCTGCTGGAAGCGCTTCATCCGGGCGCCGTCGGCGGCGGTCTCGGGGTGGAGGACCTTGAGGGCGACGCGACGCTTGAGCTTCTGGTCCTGGGCGAGATACACCCGTCCCATCCCCCCCGCGCCGAGCTCGGAGAGGACGTCGTAGTGCCCGAGGGTCTTGCCGATCATCGGTGCCGTCCGCCCAGTGTCACGATCAGGGGGATTGTAGTGGAACCCGGGTCGCGGGGCGCCGGCCCCTGGTGTCGCCCTCGCGGTCGGTCTACCATCCTCCGGGAGGAGGCACGACATGGTGCGAGCGTTCGGCTGGGCGGCGATTCTGACTCTGGCGGCGACGGCGGCCGCGGCGCAGGCCGGTTCGTGGCGGGGGGAGATGACGCTGGACGGCTCGACGGTGGCCGTCGTCGTGCACCTCGAGGAGTCGGCCGGCGGCTGGAGCGGCACGCTGGACGTGCCGCCGCAGGCGATCGAGGGGTTGCCGCTCGAAGAGCTCGCGATCGACGGCGAGAGCGTCGCCTTCTCGGTGCCGGGTCTGCCCGGCGCGCCGCGCTTCGAGGGGAGCCTCGACGGGAGCGCCTTCGCCGGCTCGGTCGAGGCGGACGCCAGCCGTCCTCCTGCGACCGACATCGAGATCCTCCCGCTCGAACGCGACGAGTCCGGCGCCTGGGCGGTGCTGCGGCCGTATGCGGCGACCGACCGGGACGGCTACGACAACCAGCCGGCCTTCCTGCCGGACGGCTCGGCCCTCCTCTACACCTCGCAGCGCGGCGACCAGAGCGACGTCTACCGCTACGACATGAGGAGCGGTCGCAGCGAGCGGGTGACCGACACCGCGGAGTCGGAGTACTCCCCGACCCCGATGCCCGACGGCGAGCGCTTTTCGGTCGTGCGGGTGGAGCCGGACGGCACCCAGCGCCTGTGGGCGTTCCCGCTCGCCGGCGGCGATCCCGAGCTGCTGCTCCCGGACGTCGCCCCGGTCGGCTACCACGCCTGGCTCGACGAGGACACCGTCGCCCTCTTCGTCCTCGGGGACCCGATCACCCTGCAGATCGCATCGGTGGCGAGCGGGGCCTCACGGGTCGTGGCGGAGAACGTCGGCCGGTCGCTGCATCGGATCCCCGGCACCTCGGCGCTCTCCTATCTCGACCAGTCGGCCGAGCCCTGGATGCTGCGGCGCTTCGACCCGGAGGAGGGCTCCACGTCGATCCTCGGCAAGGCCTTGCCCGAGAGCGAGGACTACGCCTGGGCACCGGACGGCTCCCTGGTCATGGGCTCGGCCACCGTCCTGTTCCGGGGTCTGCCCGGCAACCACGAGATCGCGTGGAGCGCTCTGACGGATCTGGCCGACGAGGGGCTGGGCGGCATCACGCGCCTCGCGGTCTCGCCGGACGGTCGCTCGATCGCCTTCGTCGTCGAGCGACCGGCCGCCGGCACGCCGGAGACGGTGACGGGAACCTTCGCGCTGCGCCGCGCCGAGCACCCGTAGCCTCGGTCGCCGCGGCCGTGGATCGCTGACCACGGCGGTATGCTCGCGCGACGTCGGGTTCGGCCGGCGCCATCGACCATGACGACGCGAGCCCCCGTCCGATGACCTCTCTCGAGGCGCTCCTCCTGGGCGCGCTGCAAGGGGCCACCGAGTTCCTGCCCGTCTCGAGCTCCGGCCATCTCGCCCTGGCGCAGCACTTTCTCGGCGTCGAGGGACCGCAGGTGGCGTTCGACGTCGTGCTCCACGTCGCGACGCTGCTGGCCGTGGTGGTCGTCTACCGGCGCGACCTGACGGTCCTGGTTCGGGCTGTCGTCCGGGGGATCACGACCGGCCCGTTCTGGCGCTCGCCCCGCGCCGCCGTGCGCGACTCGCCGGAGCTCGCCCTCGCCCTCGCCCTGGTCCTCGGCTCGATTCCCACCGCGGTCATCGGCCTGCTCTTCCAGGATCCCCTCGAGGCGCTCTTCGAGCGTCCCGCCGTGGTGGCCGTCATGCTGCTGGTGACCGGCGCCGTCCTGCAGCTGCCGCGTCTGGTGTCGCGGGGCGGGGAAGGACGCGAGCGCGTCGGCGCGCTGACGGCCGTGGTGGTGGGCACCGCCCAGGGGCTGGCGATCACACCCGGCATCTCGCGTTCGGGCTCGACGATCTCGGCCGCCCTCGTGGCCGGTGTGGCCCCCGCCGCGGCCGCCCGCTTCTCGTTCCTCCTCTCGATCCCGGCCATCCTCGGCGCTCTGGTCCTGAAGCTCCCCGACCTCTCGGGTGCCGCCGCCGCGCCCCGTCCCCTGCTCGTCCTCGGCTTCGTCACCGCGTTCGCCGTCGGCTGGGCCTGCCTCGTCGCCCTCCTGGCGCTGCTGCGCCGCGGTCGCTTCGCCGTGTTCTCGTGGTACTGCTGGGCCGTGGGGCTCGCCGCCCTGGTGGCCCTGGCGCTCTAGCGGACGAGCTCCTCCATCACGGCGCGGCGCAGCAGCCGGGGCGGCACCAGGCCCTGGGAGAGGACGAAGTCGTTGAAGGCGCGCCGGTCGAAGCGCTCTCCCAGGATGCGCTCGGCGTCGGCGCGGATCTCGAGCAGCCGGCTGTAGCCGCAGAAGTAGGAGACCGCCTGGCCGGGCGAGCGCGAGGTGTAGCGCTCGACCTCCTGCTCCGCCATGGGCTGCGAGAAGACGACCTCCTCGGTGAGCACGCGCATGGCCTGCTCGCGGGTGATCTCGCCGCGCTGGAGGCCGGGGTCGAGGATCGCCCGTGCGGCGCGCAGCAGCCGGTGCTGCAGCGAGACCAGCTGGGCGTCGAGCGGCAGGTAGGGCTTCATCTCGGACTCGGCGTAGAGCGCCCAGCCCTCGACGTTGGTGCTGTTGAAGGCGTAGAAGGCGCGCGCCTTCGAGATGCCCCCTTCGAGGATCGAGGCCATCTGCAGCTCGTGACCGGGCCGGCCTTCGTGGACGACGAGGCTCCAGGCCGCCGCCTTCGAGGTGAAGTCGGTGAGGCCGCGGTCCTCCTCCGCGTCGCCGGTCGCGGGGCGCACCAGCGGCAGGATGATCTCACCCACCTCGGCGCCGTCCCCGAGCAGCTGCGGCCACCGGATGGTCGCCGCCTGCACGACGGCGCTCTCGGCGTCGCTGGCGATGCGCAGGCGCAGCGGCCGCGCGGGCAGGGTGGCGATCCGTTCGCGCTCGATGATCGCCTCGACGTCGGCGATGCGGTCCGTGTAGTACGTCAGGATCTCCTCGCCCACCAGCTGCTCGCCCTGCAGGACCCGCAGCACGTCCCGGTAATCGGCCGAGGGGAGGCCCCTCTCCTCGGCCAACAGACGCGCCAGCGCCTGCATCTCGTTCTGGATCTCCCGGAAGGAGACCTTGGCGCGGCGCACCAGCTCGTCGAGGTCGAGGTCGACGCCGTAGTCCTCGAGCTGGAGGGCGTAGAGCTCGCCGGGGAGCCGGTAATCCTCCCGCGTGCGCGGCAGGACCGTCGAGCGCACGAACGCCGCGTACGCCTCGAGCTGCCCGCGCAGGGTCTCGTAGGCCGGCTCCCAGCCGTCGAGCTCGTACTCGCGGAAGAGGTCCGCGATCCCCGCCACCAGCCGGTCGCCCCGATCGAGGTCGTTCTCGACCTCCTCCCGGAAGGGACCCAGCAGCGCAGAGTCGTCGAGCCCGGATCGCGTGTAGGCCTCCGCCTGCTCGGTGAGCGGCGCATAGCCCTCCTCGAGGCCGGCATAGCGGCGCAGCCGCACCAGTGCCGCCGCCCGCCTCTCCTCCGGCACCTGGTCGTCCAGCAGCGCCCGCAGCCCCCGAAAGACCGTCTCGGTGACGTCCTCGTACGGCAGCAGCGCGGCACGTTGCGCCGCGTCGAGCCGCAGCTCCCGATCGAGCAGGTCGATCAGGATGTCGAGATCCTGCGCCACCCGCGCATCCGCCTCCCCTGAACGCCGCTCCCGCAACACGGCCAGCAGCTCCCGCTCCTCCCCCGCCAGCCGCTCGTCCACCTCCACCCCCAACCGCGTCACCTCCTCGTCCAGCCCCTCGGCCCCGAGCTGCCCGATGAGCTCCGGCACGTAGCGCCCGAAGAGCTCCGTCACCTCGTCGGTGTTGCGGTCGCTCCGCGCCACCCAGTCCTCCTCGGCGTGGAGAGCGGGCGAACCGAGGACGGCGAGGGCGAGAACCGTGGAACAGAGAACGGGCAGACGCTTCATGGGCGAACCTCCGGCGCAGTGAACGGTCGCGAGGAAAGACGCAGCCGGCGGCCGCCGTGTTTCACGGACACGCCGCAGACGAAGCCGCCGAGTAAGCTAGCGCCCGCGGAGGGGTGGCTGAGTGGTCGAAAGCGGCGGTCTTGAAAACCGTTGACGGGGCAACCCGTCCGGGGGTTCGAATCCCTCCCCCTCCGCCAGGTCGGGGCTCAGTTCCCGTCGAGCAGATGGGACCAACCGAGCGCGATCTCGACGCTCCCGGCCGGCTCGTTCAGGTCCGCGCCGTAGACCGTGAGGAACCAGCTGCCGTCGCTGGCGGCGTCGAAGTTGGGCTCCATGGCGTTGCCGAGCACGCCGTCGTACGGCATCTGGAAGAGGACGGTCGGGGTGCCGGCGCGGAAGGTGGGCTCGGTGGTGACCGGGACGGCGACGAGGTCGTTGGCCGAGCGGAAGACGATCTCTTCGCCGTCTCCCCGCCAGACGGCTTCGCTGCCCCCGGCGGTCGACACCTGCCAGGTCGCGGTTTGGTCGGGGAACGAGGTGACGAAGACCTCGAAGCGGCCCGTTCGGTCGGAGACGAACGACGCGTAGCGCCCGTCGGGCGAGAACTGCACGCCCCCGTCGCTCGTGGGTCCGGTGAGGAACGCCTGCGAGTCGCCGCTCTCGGGATCCAGGAGCAGGGTGTCCACGTCGCCGTGCGAGTCCTGCACCGAATAGACGATCCGACCATCGGGCGCTGTGCCGGCTGAAGTGAGGCCGGGGATCACGAGGCTGCTCGAGGGCGCCGTTCCGTCCAGGGAGTCGATGACGAGGCGGTTGGACTTCTCGACGGTGGCGACCCACCGTGCGGCAGGAAGCCAAGCCGGCCAAGAGCCACTGCTCATCAGGCGGCGGCGCTGGCGACCGTCCGCCGACATCCACCAGATGCCGTCCTCCTCGACACCGATGGCTTGGACCAGGAGCGAACGGTCGTCCGGCGCCAGGTCGGGGAAGCGGTGCACCGTGCGCGTCTCGAAGATCGGCGTCTGCTCTCCGGAGCGCTCCTTGCGCACGAGCTGCACCTCGTCCCCCACCGTGTCTCCCTCGACCCAGGCCAGGTCGCCGCGCGACGAGACGTCGAACTGCGTGCCGCCGGTGTTGCGCTGCTTCACCACGGGCTCCACCACGACTCTCGCCGCGCCCGTGATCCGGAGCTCCTCGAGGTCGAACGGGACGGCGAGGAGTCGCCCGCCCTGGACGTAGAGCAGGTGGCCGGTGGGCGAGTAGCGCGCGTCGTGGCTCCCGTCGCCGAGGTCCCGGCGTGTGCCGCTCGAGAGCGAGACGGCGGAGATCACGGCCCGGTCGAGGTCGAAGGGGTTCGACCAGGAGGAGAACAGCACGGTGTCGCCGTCGGGCAGCGCGTGCGGGAAGCGGTGGCTGGTCTCGTCCTCCCGCAACGTGGTCAAGGGCTCGGGCTCTCCTCCGCTCTCGGCGACCCGGAACAGGGTCGTCGTCTGCCCGGGAGTGAAGACGATGCTGTTCCCGGCCCAGGTCGCTCCGCGGAAGTCCAGCGAGTCGCAGACCACCTCGGGGAGCCCGGCGCCCGAGGCCCGGACCTTGCGGATCTTCCACTGCGCCCAGTAACCGATCCACGCGCCGTCCGGCGAGAAGAACGGGCCCTCGGCGCCCTCGGTTCCGGGGATCACCCGCGCATCGGCCGTGTCGAGCCGGCGCACGGCCAGGCGCCGCACGCCGTCCGGACCCTCCGCGACGTAGGCCAGCGAGTCGCCGGCGGGCGAAAAGGCCAGGGAGGGCAGGAAGTTGCCGGCGGCGAGCGGGGCCTCGGCGGGCAGGGCGAGGGACAGTCGAGCCCTGAGGGGCGGTGCGGCCGGCTGTGCGTCGGGAGCGACCAGGCGCGCCACGGCGAAACCGAGCAGGAGCCCGGCTGCGGCGCCGATCGTCCACTGCAGCCAACCCGGAAGGCCCTGTCTCCCTCCGGTGGCGACCGCGGGATCGACGGCGTCGGGGAGCTCTCCCCGCTCCAGCTCCTGCAGCACGATGCGGGCGTCGGCGATGTCGTGCAGCCGCGCTCTGGGGTCGCGTGCGAGGCACCGGCGCAGGAGCCGCCGGATCGCGGACGGAGTCTCCGGGGGTAGCGCTTCGAGCTCGATGGAGCTCTTCAAGACTCCGGCCAGGGTCTCGGGCACGGAGTCGCCCTCGAAGAGGCGCCGCCCGGCGAGCATCTCCCAGAGGACGACGCCGAACGCCCAGATGTCGGCGCGCTTGTCGACGGCCGCTCCCTTGGCCTGTTCGGGGGCCATGTAGGCGGCGGTCCCGAGGATCACGCCGTGGAGGGTGGCGTCGAGGGTCAGGGTGGGTGAGGCCGCGACGCGGGATGCCGACGCGCTGCCGGACGCCTCGACGGGGTCCAGCGCCTTGGCCAGGCCGAAGTCGAGGACCTTGACCCGGCCGTCGGGATCGATCTTGACGTTCTGCGGCTTGAGGTCGCGGTGGACGACGCCTCGGGCGTGCGCCGCCTCCAGCGCCTCGGCGATCTGGCACGCGACGGAAAAGGCGTCGTCGACCGGCAACGGACCGCCGGCGAGGCGATCGGCGAGCGTCGGACCCTCGACGAGCTCGAGCACCAGGGCGCGCACGTCGCCGTCCTCCTCGAGGCCGTAGATACCCGCGATGCCGGGGTGGTTCAGTGACGCGAGGACCCTGGCCTCGCGCTCGAACCGGGCCATGCGCTGGGCATCGTCGCTGAACGCCCGGGGCAGCACCTTGATCGCCACCTCGCGGCCGAGCTTCGTGTCCTGGGCGCGGTAGACCTCCCCCATCCCGCCTTCGCCGAGCTTGGCGGTGATCCGGAAGTGCGCGAGCTGTCGACCGATCAAGCGCTTGAGTCTACCTCCGACCGGGAGCCGCGTCGCCGCGGTCCGCTCGTGGTCCGCTCCGCACTGCCGCGAAGCCACGGCCGCCCG
>JAWKHP010000034.1:0-25642 GCA_041394745.1 Thermoanaerobaculia bacterium
CCCATGCAGGCGCCGATCCCCAGCAACAGCGACAGACCCAGAGACGGCACCCAGACGACGCGGCGCACGCTCATGCCTCGCCCATGTGCGGGTAGCGGTGATCGCGAGGCGGCACCAGGGTCTCCTTGATCGACCGCTGTGAGACCCAGCGCATGAGGTTGGCCGCCGAGCCGGCCTTGTCGTTGGTACCGGAGGCGCGCGAGCCCCCGAACGGCTGCTGACTGACGACGGCGCCCGTCGGTTTGTCGTTGACGTAGAAGTTGCCCGCTGCGTGCCGCAGGGCCTGGGCCATCTTCACCACGGCCCTCCGATCCTGGGAGAAGACCGCGCCCGTCAGTCCGTACGGGCTCGTCGTGTTGCACAGCTCGAGCGCCTCGTCGAGACGGGCGTCCTCGTAGACGAAGACGGTGAGAACGGGCGCGAAGATCTCCTCGCTCATCAACTTCGAGCGGGGGTCCTGCGAGCGCACCACGGTGGGGCGCACGTAGTAGCCCTCGGACTTGTCGCCCGTGCCCCCGCAGAGGATCTCGAAGCCCTCCTCCGAGCGCGCGTGCTCGATATAGCCCATCGTGTTGTCGAAGGAGTCCTCGTCGATGACCGCGGAGAGGAAGTTCGAAAAGTCGGTCGGCGGCCCCATCGCCAGCGACTCGACCCGCCCCACGAGCTCGTCGCGAAGTGTCGGCCAGAGTGACGCCGGAACGTAGGCGCGGGAGGCCGCGGAGCACTTCTGCCCCTGGTACTCGAAGGCGCCGCGCGTCAGCGCCACCGACAGGGCCGTGACGTCGGCCGAGGGGTGGGCGAAGACGAGGTCCTTGCCGCCGGTCTCGCCGACGATTCGCGGATAGGTGCGGTAGGAGCCGATGTTCTGCCCCACCGTCTTCCACATCCCCTGGAAGACGGCCGTGGAGCCGGTGAAGTGGATGCCGGCCAGGGCGGCGCTGGCCAGGGCCGGGTCGCCCACCTGCCGACCGGAGCCGGGCACGAAGTTGACGACACCCGGCGGCAAGCCCGCTTCCTCCAGGAGCTTGACGATGTACCAGGAGGCGAGTGTCGACGTCGACGCCGGCTTCCAGAGGACGGTGTTCCCCATCAGTGCGGGCGCCGTCGGCAGGTTGCCGCCGATCGAGACGAAGTTGAACGGCGTCACGGCGAAGACGAAGCCCTCCAGAGCCCGGTACTCGGCCTGGTTCCAGGCGCCGCCGACCGACCGGGGCTGCTGGCGGTAGATGCCCTCGGCGTACGAGGGATTGAAGCGCCAGAAGTCGATCAACTCGCAGGCCGCGTCGATCTCGGCCTGGTAGACCGTCTTCGACTGATTGAGCATCGCGGCGGCATTCAGGGTGTCACGCCAGGGTCCGGCGAGCAACTCGGCCGCCTTGAGGAAGATGGCGGCCCGCGACTCCCAGGGCATCTCCGACCACTCGTGCCAGGCCTCCCCGGCGGCGGCGATGGCCCTCTCCACCTCCGGCGCGCCCGCCTGGTGGACCGTCGCCAGCACGTGTCCGTGGTCGTGGGGACAGACGGCGTCGAAGGTCTGTCCGGTCCGGACCTCCTCGCCGCCGATCACCAGAGGGATCTCGATGCGCTCACCGAGCATCACGTCCAGACGGTGCTTCAGGCTCGCGGTTTCGGGTGCATCCGGCGCGTACCCGCGAACCGGCTCGTTGTCGGGTTGCGGAACACTGACTACGGCATTCGCCACTACACACTCTCCTTGTCGTTCCTTCGGATGACTCGCTCAGCCGGCGATCTCGCCCAGGCGGCGCAAGGAGCGGACCTCGGCGCTGGGGATCGCGATCACGTCGTGCTTCTTCCAAACGCCGAAGCTCGCGGCCTTCTCCAGATACGCCGCTCGCCCTGCGGCATCCTCTCCTCGATGGACGTCGGCATCCCGCAGCACCACCTGAGTGTCGTCCGCGATGTCGCACCGCCCCACCCAGAGCGCGTCTCCGGTGTCGACGACGACCGTGATCCCGTGGAGCTCACCGCGGTCGTCGTGGAAGGTGCCCACGGCTCAGCCCGCCGTGGGAGATGCCGCCAGGAATCGCTCGAAGGCGGCGGTCAGATCGTTCGCGACGTCTTGGGCGCTACGACTCTCGATCCTGTGCCGGGGCACGAAGTACACGAGCTCGCCGTCCTTGAACAGGGCGATCGAAGGGCTGGACGGCGGACTGTCGGCGAAGTGGCTCCGGGCCCGCGCCGTCGCTTCCAGATCCTGGCCGGCGAAGACGGTTCCGAGACGCTGCGGGGCGCCCTCGTGGGCCACCGCCAGGCGCACGCCCGGACGGGCCTGGCCCGCCGCGCAGCCGCAAACGGAGTTCACGACGAGGAGGCTCGAAGAGCTCTCGGCGAGGAAGGCATCCACCTCCTCCGCCGTCCGGAGCTCGGTGAAGCCCGCGTCGACGAGCTCCTGGCGCATCGGCTGGACCAGCAGCGGACTGTACGGCATGACAACCTCCTGGAGTGCTTTGTTCGGGCGGAAGGATCTCCCGCCCGGGGAGAGGCTATTCTACGTCACTCCGGAGTCACCGGAGCCGGAAAGGACCGTACCATGATCCGCTGCTCGACACGTCCCGTTCTACCCGTGCTCGGTGCCGTTCTCGCCCTCGCGCTCGATGCCTGCGCCGCCGCCGGGCTCCCGGCCGCCGACGACGAGACCGCCGCCGTCGCCCCGGGCGCACACCCCTATCGCATCGCCTTCCTGGTGGTCGACGGCGTCTACGGCACGGAGCTGACCGCGCCCTACGACGTGCTCGAGCACGCGGGAGAGGCGACCCGGCGCGAGGTGGAGGTCTTCACGGTCTCGCCCGACGGCGGAGAGATCGTCACCGCGGAAGGGCTCCGACTGACCCCGACGTACGGCTTCGACGACGCCCCGAAGGCCGACGTCCTGGTGGTCCCCAGCGCCGAGGGATCGCGCGGCGCCCTCCTGGCGGACCACGAGCTCGTCCAGTGGGTCGCGACGACCGGGGCCGCGTCGGAGCACGTCTTGTCGCTCTGCTGGGGGGCCTTCGTGCTGGCTGAAGCCGGTCTCCTCGACGGGCACGCGGCAACGACCTTCCCCGCCGACTACGCACGCTTCGCGGAGGCGTTCCCGGAGGTCGATGTCCGCGTCAACGTGAGCTTCGTCCACGATCGCGAGATCATCACCTCGGAGGGGGGCGCGAAGAGCTACGAGGCCGCCCTCTACCTGGCCGAGCACCTGTTCGGCTCCGACGTCGCGCGCCGCGTCGGAGAAGGGCTGCTCGTCGCCTGGCCGCCGGAGGGCGCCCAGTTCGTGACCACGCCCGCCTCGGCGAGCTGGGAGTAGGCTCAGCCGCCGGCGAACACGAGCCGCAGCGCACCGGTGCGGACGTCCACGCCCGTCAGGTGGACCGACGGGCCCGCCAGGTCGATCGTGAGACGCAGGGTTCCGGCGCTTCCCTCGCCGGACAGCTCGGTGTGCAAGCCCACCACGCGCTGCCCGGCGATGGCGCCGGGATCGACCTCCGGTTTCCGGGCGACTCCGTGCAGCACCAGGACCTGGCGCATGGCACCGGTCTCCGGAGGCTCGGTCTCCCAGCGTTCGCGGCCGACGGCGCCGTTCACCCGTACCGTGACCGCCGTCTCCGTGGCCGTCGACGCCCATTCGATGCGTTCCACGCGGTCGAAGGGTCCGACCGCGGCCACCGCACGGGCCGACGCCCCCTCCTCACCGACGGCCTCCCGGCTCGCCACGCCGAAGCTCCCGCTCAGGCGTCGACCGGCGAGCCACGCCGCCACCAACACCGCGAGGAGGACCGCGACCCACATCCAAGGCGACCGGACGTCGAGGACTCGGCGGCCCTCGCGCTCCGGGTCCGGCCCTCCCAGGTACGGAGGGAGGGGTGCCGGCTCGGTGATACCCGGCGGCGGCGGGATCGCCGGCTCGGTCCGCGGAACCTCACGGACGAGCTGCGTCTGCGCCAGCGCCTCGCGTCGCTCCTGACCGGCCAGGAGATCCGCCAGCTCCTCCAGAGTATGAGCCTCCACCGGCGAGGGCGCCGCTTCGGGCCCGGGGGCGGGCTCGGCCGGCGCCGAACGCTTGGGGATCCCCTCGGCGCGCCGCAAGGCCGAGCGCAAGGGTCGTCGGCGCGGCGCCGCCACGTCCCGTGGTGCCGGTGTGGCCGCAGAGCCCGGCTGCTCCCGCGGCAGGGCCGCGCTCTCCTCCCGCACCGGCCCGACGGTCACCGGGTGGCCGAGCTTGGACTCGATGCGCTCGAGGAGGACTCGGCTGGGCCGGTCGAGCTCCACGAAGCGAAGGAACGTGCGCCCCGTTTCCTCCTCGGGCTCCAGCCGGACGACACCCCGCAGGAGCGGTGACCCCTCGGCCAGCCCCACCTCGAGTCGGACCTCGCCGAGCCCCTCGGGAAGGGGAGCCCCCGGAGGCGCCCACAGACCGTCCCGGCCCAGCCCCGGCCATGCCGTCTCGGCGAAGTCCCGGAAGCTCTGGAACTCGAGGCGGATCACCGCCACTCCGGTTCCGGCTCGATGCCCAGGCCGTCGGCCAGGCGGTCGAAGTAGTTGAACAGCGCCGTGACCTGCACGAGGTCGTGCACGGCGGCGTCGTCGAAGCCGGCCCGGCGCAGCGCGTCGACGTCCTCCTCCCGCATCCCCCCCGGAGTCCGGGTCAGTTTCACGGCAAAGTCCAGCATGGCGCGATCGGGTTCGCTCAGACGAGCCTCCCGGTAGTCGGTCGCCACCGCGTCCGCGAGCTGCGGATCTCCCCCTGCTGCTTCGACCTCGACACGGAGGTCTTCCGCGTGCGCCCTGGTTCAGTAGTGACAGTCATTGGCCGCCGAGACCGCCGTCGCGATCATCTCGCGTTGAACCCGCGAGAGGCCGTTCTCCGGTGAGAACATGACCTCGAGGTAGAGCTGCGTCGAGGCGCGCAACACCTTCGGGCGAGGGCTCTGGACCCGCAAGACGTTGAACACCTTGCCGGCGCGCCGAGTCGCCGCGTCGTACAACCGCCGCAGGAGCCCACGCGCCTCCGAGGGCTCCACCGTCCGGATCCAAGCCATGCGAGGGTGATGCAACTACACCCGCCGTCTCCCGTCAAGGGAAGACCCGTCCGGGAGAGGCCGAAGACCTCGGCCCGGCGTGTCCGCTCAGGGCGTGAGGAGCACCTTGACGCAGCCGTCGCGGCGGGCGTCGAAGAGGGCGTAGGCCTCGGCGGCGGCGGTGAGGGGTAGCCGGTGGGTCCAGACGGCATCGAGGTCGGCGGGGCTCGCCGCGAGCTCGGCGAGGAGCGGCTCGAGGTAGTGCCGCGCCGGGCAGCGGCCGGCCCGATAGGTGAGGTTCTTGTCGTAGGCCTCTCCCGGAGCGAAGGCGAAGCGGTGCTCGGTGTGGACGCCGACCGCGGCGACGACGCCGCCCGGGCGCACGAGGTCGACGGCGAGGCGGGTGGCCTCCGGCGTGCCCACGACCTCGAGAACCGCGTCGACGCCGCGCCCCGCAGTGGCCTCGAGGATCACGGCCGCGGGCTCGAAGCGCTCGAAGTCGACCGGCTCGCCCCCGAAGCGGTGGGCCAACGCCAGCCGCTCGGGGAGGCGGTCGACGGCCAGGATGCGCGCGGCTCCCCGCCGGCGGCAAGCCGCCACCGCCATGAGGCCGACCGGACCGCAGCCGAGGACGGCGACGGTCGACCCCGCCTCGACGCCTCCGAGGTCCGCGGCGAAGGAGCCGGTGGCGAGAACGTCAGCGGCGAGCAACGCCCTCCCGTCCGGCACCTCGTCCGGAAGGCCGACCAGGGTCGAGGCGGCCAGCGGCACCCGGACGCGCTCGGCCTGCGCGCCGTGCAGACCGGCCCCCCGCTCCACCCAACCGAAGAGCTCGCCGCGCTCGCACCGCGCCGTCAGGCCTCGGCGGCAGTAGAAGCAGTCCCCGCAGCTGGTGGTGAACGGCGCCACGACGCGCTGTCCCGGGGCGAGACCCGTCCCGGGGCTCGTCTCCTCCACCACCCCGACGAACTCGTGGCCCAGCACCGTCCCCGCATCGAGGCCGGTCTCCCGTCCGCGGTAGACGTGCAGGTCGGAGCCGCAGACCGCCGTGGCGGTGACGCGCACGATCGCCTCGTTCGGCCCCCTCAGGACGGGCTGAGCCACCGTCTCGACACGGACGTCGCCCGGAGCGTGGAAGACGAGGCCTCGCACGAGCCGCTCTTCAGGGAGTCGTGCCGGGCCGGCACGGATCGCGCGAGAATGCTGCGAGCCCCGCCGAAGCGCGCTGCTCGAGCTCGGCCTCTCCGGCCTCCCGTGCGGCATCCACGATCTTCCGCTCCCACTCCAACGCCTGCTCGCAGTGGCCGAGCTCGGCCAGAGCGAGGGCGACGAGGTGGGCCGAATCCGGGGTCGGTCGCGCCTGGTAGACCTGCTGGGCCAGCATCAGCGCCCGTGCGCCGTCGCGCTCTTCGAGCACCGGCCCGGCGGCGAGCAGCCTGGCATAGGCCGCCGCGATCCTGCCGGAGGTCGGCAGCGCGTCGTGGGCCTCCGACAAGCGGGCGCCGGCCGCGATCGGGTCTCCCGAGCGCAGGAGCGCCTCGGCCTCCGTCAGCCGGGCATCCTCGTCGTCGGGGTTCGCTTCGACGGCCGCTCGCAGATGACCCAGGGCCTCCCGCCAGCGCCCCAGGCCGGCGAGCAGCTGGCCGACGTTGTAGTGCGCGGTCACGTTGCGGGGATCGATCTCGAGGGCCTCCTCGTAGGCGGCCAGGGCGCCGTCGGTGTCGCCCAGGGTACCCAGCGCGGTACCGAGATTGACCCGGGCGCGGGCGCTCTCGGGCGCGAACTCGGCGGCTTGGCGGAAGGCCGCCGCCGCGTCCTCGTAGGCCCCCGCGGCGAAGGCCTGTCTCCCGCGAAGGAGGAAGAGCCTCTCTCCGGTCTCCATGTCGGTGAGAGCGTCGTCCCACGGGTCGAGGAAGCGGACGCCGACGTCGCCTCGCTTCTCCATCTCCTGGCGGGCTAGCTCGTCGGCACCCAACCCCCGGTACGCGAGGCCCAGCGAGTAGTGGATACGGTCGGCGCGGGGAGCCCCCGCCTGTGCCCGTTCGAGGTGGGCCACGGCATCCGCCCATCGTCGCTCCGAGAGCGCCACCTGGCCGAGCAGGAAGGAGATCCCGGGATCGTGCGGGCTCAGGGCGAAGGCCCGGGCGAGCGATTCACCGGCCGCCGCGGCCTCTCCCCGATCGAGCTGCACTTCTCCGAGTCGCGCCCAGACCTGCGGGACGTCGGGACTCCGCGTCGCCAGGAGGTCGAGGTCCTCCTCGGCCGACGCCAGGTCGCCCTCCTGCTGGGCCAAGCGCGCCGGATAGTAGCTCCAGCGGGCATCCTCGGGCGCGGCGGCGGCCGCGGCCGCGTACCAGTAGCGGGCCGCGTCTCCCATGCCGTAGGCGTGGTACGCCATCCCCAGCTCCCCGCGCGCGGCCGCCAGCTCCTCCGCCGGTGCCGACGTCCCCTCCAGCGAGTCGACGCCGGTCCGCAGGACCGTGATCTGCTCCGCGACCGCCGGCTCGAGGGCCGAGAGATCGGGCGTGGGAGGCTCCTCCTGCGCGCCCGCGGACCCGATCGCCAGAATGGCCAAGACAGCCCCCGCGGTCCCCCGCCTCACGGTGCCGCCTCCCGGAAGGTCGCATAGACGCCGCGCACCGGCTGCAACCAGCGGATCCGCCGACCGTCCGGCCACCGCAGGAGAAGGCTCCCGTCGGTGCTCAGCCCCCGCCACTGAACCCGTGGATCCCTGGCCGAGAGGTAGCTGCCGTCCGTCCGCACGGTCCGTCTGATCAGGGAGCCGTCGGGTCCTTCCCAGAGGAGCACCGTGCCCGCCGCCGGCGCTCCATGGAGATCGGTCGCACGCACGCCCAGCCACTCCCCGTGCTCGGGTCGACCGGAGAGCTCCAGCAGGCGCGCATCGCCGCCGTTGTAGGTGGCGAGGAGGTCCGTGTCGCCGTCGTTGTCGACGTCACCGGCGGCCAGGCCCCGCCCGACCCCCGGACGGGCCAGGCCGGGAGCCGCGTCGAACGGGACGAGCCGCCGACCGTCGACATTGCGCAGAAGATGTCCCGGCTGTTCGAGTGGTAGCGACATTCCGCGGGCGGCCTGCTCTTCGAGGATGCGGACGGCGCCGCTGGTGACGGCGAGATCCAGCCACCCGTCTCCATCGACGTCGATCCACGAGACGCCGAACGAGGTCACCGCCAGGCTGCCCTCTCCGAGCCCCGTTTCCAGCGTCCGATCCTCGAACAACCCGTCGCCCTCGTTGACGTAGAGGGTATCCGTCTCGGCCGTCAGGTGCGTCACCAGGAAGTCCTCGTCTCCGTCGTTGTCGAAGTCCTCCGCGGCGATCCCCATCCCCGCTTCGGGCTCACCCATGCGGTTCACGGCCACACCGGCGAGGAGCGCCTCCTCGCCGGCTTCCCTCCCGTCGAAGGACCAGAGGAGATTCGGGCGTCCGTCGTTGGCCACGTAGATCTGGACGCCGGTCTCCCCTGCCGCCGTGGTCGCCACCACGCCGAGGGCGGGCTCCGCGACCCGATCGATGCCGAAGAGCCCGCTGACGTCCTCGAAGGTGCCGTCACCGCGGTTGCGCAGGAGCCGGTCCCGGACTCCCCGGAACGCGGAGGGGCCGCAGTAGTCGACACGGCTGCTCGGGGCGTAGCAGGTGATCGGATCGGCGAGGGGATAGTCGACGTAGCGGCCGATGTAGAGATCCGGATCGCCGTCGGCGTCCACGTCGACGAAGCTGGCGCTCGTGCTCCACCCTTCCACCGGCGTGCCGAGATCGGCCGAGGCGTCCTCGAAGCTCCCGTCGCCGCGGTTGCGCCACAGCCGGTCCGTGCCGAAGTTGGTGATGAGGAGATCGGGCCAACCGTCCAGATTCACGTCACCGGTCGCCACACCCATGCCGTAGCCCTCGGAGGCGAGCCCACCAGCGGCGGTCCAGTCCACGAACCGGGGCTGGACCGAGCCGTCGGCGACCACGAGATCGTTGCGCAGGAGGGTATCGTGCGGCGTGCCTTGCCACGGTTCGGGCGACGGACGATCCGGATCGAGGACACCCCCCTGCACGAGCAAGGCGTCGAGATCACCGTCCGAGTCGAAGTCGATCCAACCGGCTCCGGCCCCCGTCATCTCGACCAGGTGGCGTAGCCCGGTCATACCGTTGACGTGATGGAACGCGAAGCCGGTCTCCGCGCCGACCTCCTCCAGCCGAGGACTCTCCTCCCCGCCCCGGGCCACGGCGGCCCCGAAGATGAGCGCCACCGAGAGCGCCGCCTGCAGCGGGCTCGGCCTCACGGCAGGAGCACCGGCTCACAGCGGAAGGCGTCCGCTTCGGGACGCTCCAGCCACTCCCCGAGGGACTGCGCCTCCGCGTCCTTGGCGGAGAGGACCGGCTTCGTCACGGGCCAGTCGACACCGATCCGGGGGTCGTCCCATCGGATGCCGCCCTCGCCCGCCGGGTTGTACACCGCCGTGCAGAGGTACTGGACCTCGGCGAAGTCCGACAGCACGCAGAACCCGCGCGCGAAACCGGCGGGGGCCCACACCTGGAGGCCTCGCGCTCCGCGCACTCGCGTCCCCACCAGCGGCCGAGCGTCGAGGAGCCCTTGCGCAGGTCGACGGCCACGAGGAAGGCCCGTCCGCGCGTCACCCTCATCATCTTCCCCATCGGGGGCTCCCACTGGAAATGGAGGCCGCGTACGACATGGCGCGTGGAGCCCGAGTGGTTCTCCTGCCGAAACTCGACCGGCAACCCGGCCCGCTCCAGCTCGTCGCGGCGGAAGACCTCGGTGAAGAAGCCACGGTGGTCCTCGAACACGGGGCTGTGCACCACGACGAGGTCGGCCAGCGGTGTCGTCTCGATCTCGATGCGCATCGTCTCTTCAGGGCAGCGTCGCGCCGCAGGATAGCAAGGCGTCGGTCCGCACCCTCCCGGACCTCAAGCCTCGCCGAGCCCCTCGAGACACCCGGACAGCCGCATCGCCAGGAGGGGAGCCGAGGGGGCGGCAGCGGAGACCAGGTCGCGCACCACGGGGACGCCCCGTTCGATCGCCAGGGCTTCGGCCCGCTCGGAGAGGGGATCGCTCCCCGGCGCCAGGACGAGGACCGACGCCCCGTCGATCCAGGGTTCCAGCGCATCGGATGGGGCCGCCAGGGTCACCGCCCGGCTTCCCGCGACCTCCGGCATGGACGTGTCGGTGGAACCGAGCAGCGCGAGGCTGACTCCGGCCCAACGTTGGCGCAGCAAGGGCAGCACCTCCCGGGCCAGGAGGGCAGCGGTGAGACGGCTCGACTCCGTCGTCCAGTCGGCGGCCAGCACGATCCGGGCACGGCTCGGCGGCGTCGGGGGCGCCTCGGCCCGGTGATACCGCATCACGCCTCGCAGCCACGTCCAGTCTCCGATCTCGGCCTTCGAAACCCCGGAGAGGCTGCGGACCACCCGGAGATCGTAGGCATCGACGCCGAGCGCGTGGAGGCGGGCCGAGAGCAGATGCTCGCGCAGGATCGATCGGGCCTTGTCGCGAAAGAAGGGAAAGGTCTCCGGGCTGAGGAGGAATCCCGAATGCCAGGTCTCCTCGAGGTCCACGGCCAGCTCGGGATTGCTCGTCAGCCAGGCCGTGATCAGGCGTTGGAGGTTCCGGCTCACCGGCGCGTCGAGCGCGAACGGCTGCGCCGGGCCCGGCCCGAAGATGCGCTCCACCGGCAGCTCTTCGGCCAACGGCTCGACCCGACCGAGCACGGCGTCGGGCAGGAGGACGAAGCTCGTCCGCAGCCAAGCGTCGTATTCGTGACCCAGGATGTCGCAGACCTCGCCGAAGCTGTCGATCCATCCCACGCACGCACCGTCTCGCACGGCGATCTCGGCTGCTTCGGGACGGACCAGATCGAGGTAGTCGTCGCCGTAGGCGAGGCAGGCGTCGGTGACCAGGACGAAGACCTCGGGCGGCCCCAGGTTCTCCCGCGCCCATCGGATTCCCCGGTCGAAGGCGGAGAACTCCCAATCCGAGTTGTCGCCGCCCAGATGCGTGAGTCGAGCCGCGACCGGGTGCTGCCAAGCACCCTCCCGATCGTTGTCGACGACGATCACGTGGGGCTCCCACGCTTCGAACCGCGCCGCGACCTCGAGAACCCGGAAGAGGGACGATGGGTACTTGCGTCGCTCCTTCTGGACGAAGACGACGCAGAGACGAGCGGAGTCGGACATGTCGAGTACCCGAGGGCTGGATCGAGCGCTCGTCAGGCTCCGAGGGTACGGTTGCCCGGCGGAAAGACGAGAACGGACCCCTGCGCGTCCCGCTCGCCGGACAGGCGGAGGTCGGCGAGGATCGCCTCGAGGTCGCGTCGCGCGGCGGCGACCGAGAACCGCTCCTGCGTGTTGCGCAACCCTCCCTCCGACAAGCGACCCCAAAGTGCCGCGTCGGAATACGCCCGAACGATCGCGTCGGCGAAGGAGGCCGCGTCGTCGGCGATCAGCACGTCCTGCCCCGTGGTGAGCCCCATGCCCTCCGCGGCGCAGCTCGTCGCGATGCAGGGGAGCCCGTGCGCGAGACTCTGGTTGACCTTGCCCTTGACGCCGGCGCCGTACCGGAGTGGAGCCACGCTCAGGCGCGCCCGCTCGAAGTAGGGGGCCACGTCGGGCACGTAGCCCGCGATCGTCACGCGTTCCGAGGCCAGCTCCCGGACCTCGGTGGTCGGCTTGCTGCCGATGATCGACGCATGGACGTCGGGCAGCCGCCGGTGCACGAGCGGGAGGATCTCCTCCACCAACCACAGGACGGCGTCGACGTTGGGCGGATGCTCGAATCCACCGATGAACAGGAGACCACTGCGCTCCTCGAAACGCTTTCCGGCACCGTAGACGTGGTGGATGTTCGACAGGACCCGGACCTCCAGATCGGGCGCCTCATGAGCCAGCAGCTCCTTCTCCACGTCGCTCACCACGAGGGTCAGGTCGGCTTTCCGGGCCAGCGCGACCTCACGGGCCCTCGCCTCCCCCGCACGCACCCGCAAGTCCTCGTCCTTCTCGAGCTCCGCCTGGCGCTGGAGGCGGAGGAACTGCAGGTCGACCGTGTCGAAGACGACCCGAGCCGAGGGGCAGTGCTCGCGGACGGCGTCGAGGTGCTCCGCCGCGATATGGGCGCGGCTGACCAGGGCCACCTCGAACGCGTCACCGACTCGTTCCAGGTAGCCCCCGACCGTCCGGTCGACGGGCGCCGAGACCACTTCGATCCCCAGCGCCTCGAGATCGCACGCATAGGGCTCGAATCGCTTCAGGTTGGCCGGGACGAAGGTGACCCGGTAGCCGATCTCCCGCAGGAGACGGAGGGCGTGCCCCATGCGCAGGGATCCCGAGTCCTGGTCCGGAGTGGGCAAGCGATGGTCCACGACCAGGAGCCGCGGCCTGCGGTCGAGGCTCTCCAGCAAGGCCACCGGGTCCGCCGTGGCCGGGCGCGACTCGATCACGTCCCGCCACGTCTGTCCGAGCAGGACGTCGTTGCGGGCATCCGCCTCTTCCGCCACCCGCTGGGTGAGGCGGGCGATGGCAGCGGGCTGTACGTAGACGGCGGCACCGGCGGCCCGGGCGCGCAGGCAGAGGTCCGCCCAGCGATGCTCCCGGCTCCCCAGGTCCGAACGAAAGGCTCCGAGCCTCAGGGCCAGAGCCCGGTCGACCGCCAGGCACTCGAAGCCGACGTAGTCGACCTCCCGCGCGCGACTCGCGTCTCCGCCCTCGGTCGCCGGCCGGCAGGGCCTCGGAACGCCGTCGCGATCGACGACTCCCCCCTGCGCGACGATCCGACCCGCCTCGTCGACGACCCGTGCACCCACCATTCCGACGTCGGCGAAGTCCTCGAACGTGGCAGCGAGGCGGTCCAGCCAATCGGCGGCGACCCGGACCCGGGCGTCCAGGCACACCACGATGTCTCCCTGGAGCCGCTTCAGCAGACCCGGCCACCGCCTCCACGGATCACCCTTCACGGCCAGGATCCGGAGGCGCTTCACGGACCGGAAGACTCCGACCGGGAACCACCGGTCTCCGACCACGAGGTGCACGCGATAGGGCACCCGCGTCGGAGTCGACGCCATCGACTCCAGGCAGCGCAGTGCCTGGTCTCCCGACGCGGCGAAGAGGAGGATCTCGGCTCGCGGTCCCGTCGCCGAGGGCAACGCGATCGGCTTCGTCGCCAGCTCCGCCGTGAGTCGTGCCGTTTGACGGCGTCGTTCGCGACTCGCCTCCCGGCGCCGGCGCCACATCTCTCGCAGCCTCCCGGACCGCTGACCGGGAGCGCCCGCGAAACGGGCGAACACTCGAGTCAACGACCGGTACCGGGTCCACGCGGCGCTGCGCCACATCTCCACGGCCAGGCCGTGCGTATGCTCCAGCCCTGTCTGCATCTCGGCCGCCAGCTGCTCCAGGTGACGCTGACCTCCCTCCGCCAACTCGGCCCGATCGCGCAGCAGGCCCAATTGCGAGGCCAGGTACTCGAGCGCCGTGCCGTGGGAGAACTCCGCCTGGGTGAGGCGCGTCACCTCGGCCGCCACCGGGCCAGAGCCGCCGCGATCTCATCGAGCTCGCGGCGCTGGAGCTCGAGGCTCTCCCCCTGCCACACCGTCCGCTCCCCGTCGCAGGCCACTCTGGCCGCCAGAGCGTCCTGCTTCGCCCCGAGCTCGGCCACGCGCCGTTCCACATAGCGCGTCTCCCTCTGCAGAGCCTCGGCGAAGCTGCGCTGGGCGTCACCCAGCCGACCGGCGGTCTTCCTCGCGTCACTCTCCACTTCATCGGTACGGCGCGCGACGGAGTCGAGCCGGTCCTCGAGACCCTGGAACCGGGCCTGCCACTCGTCACGCTCCCGGGCGCCGCGCTCGATCCATTCCTTCCGCTCCTCCGCCCACCGGCTGCGCTCGGCAGCCTGCTCGCGCAGGAGCTCGAGCTCGCGGTCGAGATGGTCCGTCTGACTGCGCGCTTGCTCGACCCGGCCCTCGAGATCGCGGGCCCAGCGGGTCCGCTCCTCCAGCTCGTCCTGAAGCTCGCGGATGCGGCGGGCCCCGTCTTCCGCTTCGGCAGTGAGCCGGCGGCCCCATCGAGACCGCTCTTCGACCTCCTCCTGCAGCTGTTGGATCCGGGCGTCGCGTCGGTGGATCGAGTCGAGGTCGCCGGGATGGAAGTAGGAATGGCCCGCCGCCCGCTCCACGACGGCGGCCGACCCGCACAGGGCGAGGAGGAACGCGGACCGCTCCGCCCTCCCCTCTCCCAGATCGGCTCGTCGCTGCGCGCTCCCGCCGACGGGCTCGAAGAAGGCTCCCTCCGCCCGGGTCTGAGCGAACAGCCGGCAGCTCTCGAAGGTCTCGGCCAGGAGATCGGAAAGCTCGCCCGCGGCGAACTCGTGCACGTGGAACGGATTGGGAACTCCCTGCCTCGATTCGGAGTAGGCGTCGCGCTCCGGTGTCGACAGCACCACGAGCCCATCGGACCGAACGACTCGGGCCGCCTCCCGCAGAAGCGTGGCGGGGTCGCTGACGTGCTCCAGCACCTCGAAGGCCACGACCAGGTCGAAGCTGCCGCGCCGGAAGGGCAGCCGCAGGCAGTCCGCCGCCAGGAACGCCGGACCGGACCGGTACTCCCGCCGAGCGTAGGCCGTCGCGTCCAGCGCCAAGTCGAGGCCTACGACCCTGCGCGCGGAGGCCGCGGCGAGGATCCCGCTGCCGTAGCCCGCGCCGCTGGCGAGATCGAGGACACTCCGCTCCGCCGCGAGCCGGGCCGCGAAGTGGTAGCGGGAGACGTGCTCCAGCTCCAGATCGGGGTCGACCCGACCGGGAACCATGCGCTCTCCGGTGAATTCGAGGTTCGCCATCTCGATCTCGGAGAGCCCGCGGGCCTCGGGTCTCCCGTGGTTTGGAAGAGCCTAGCGCACTCGAGGCGAGGGGAGTAGGGACTACCGGTTGTCGCCGCCGCCCAGGTACCCCAGAGATCGGAGCTCCTCGGCCATCGCGGCATCGATCTCGGGAACGCTTCCGTCCCCGGCCGCTCCGGACCTCGCCGCCTCGTACCGCTCCAGCAGCGCGTCGAGCTCCGGGGCCGACGCGGAGAGTGGGCTCCTCTCCTCCGGATCCGAATCCAGATCGAAGGTGAGACTTCGCCCCCAGTCTTCCCGTCCGATCCGCTTGCGGTCTCCGAGCACCACCGCGGTCTGCTCCGGTCCGAAGGCGATCCCCGAGGCGAAGAGAGGCCGGTCGACCACGGAGTCGGCACGTCGGAGCAGGAGGTCGATCGGTCGTCCCGGGGCGCTCTCCGCACCCCCCTCCCCCTCGAGACGTCGCAGGATCGTCGGCCAGATGTCGACCAACGAGACCGGGACGTCGGAACGGCCACTGACTCCCGCACGCCACACGACCAGCGGAACGTGGAGCAGCTCCTGATAGAGGGCGTGGCCGTGTCCGACCCCGGCCAGGCCGCGGGGGTCGACTGCGAGGGCCCGCTCTTCGCCTCGGTGGTCCCCGAACTCCTCTCCGTGGTCGGCGAAGACGACCACCATGGTGCGGTCGCCGAGGCCCCGCCGCTCGAGCTGGCCGAGCAGCTCCGCCACGCTGCCGCGCAGCTCGAGAACCGCGACCACATACGCCTTCCAGCGCACACAGGCTTCGGAATCCGGTTCGCTGCAGGTGTCCGCGGGCGCCAGCGCTTCCGACGCAACGGCCAGCGGGGAGGGCAAGCGCGAGGCCCGTTCCCTCACGTCGTCGAGCGGCCCGCGGTGGTACTCGTGCGCTTCCATGAAGTGGAGGTAGAGGAAGAACGGCTCCCGCGTCGCATCGGCGGCGCCGTCGAGCCAGGCGAGCCCCTCTTCGAGCACTTCCTTCCGGCCTTTGACGACCCGCGTGGAGTCGAAGCCGCGGTCGAGGCCGTAACCCGCGGAGAACCAGGGATGTGCGACCGACGCACCGGTGCGCAGACCCTCCCGGGAGAGGACCTCGGCCAGGGTCGGTACGCCGTCGGCGATCGCCGTGGGCACCTCCCGGTCGAGGTCGGCGACGGTGCTCGGGAAGCGCCCGGCCCCGTGGGTGGCCGGGTACCTGCCGGTCAGCACCGACGCCACCGAGGGTACGGTCCACGGAGCCGGTGCCAGGGCCGACTCGAGACGGAGAGCCTCGTCCAGCTCGCCGCTCAGCGGGTCGGACCAGCCGATGCTCTCCGGCAGCTCGAAGACGTCGTGGCGCACCGTGTCCAGGCAGACGACCACCGCGTTGCGAGGCGGTGGCGGCGTCGCGGGTTCCGTCGAGCAAGCTGCCGCGAGGACGACGAGCACACCCAGCGCCATCGCTCCCCGCGTCCGCCCTCCCCGGCCGTGTCGATTCTCCGTCGGCGGCGTCTTCACGAAGGCGCAGCATACCCGGCCGCGGTCGTTCTTCCTGGCGGCGGCCCCCCGCGTTGTCTATAGTGCTGCGATGCCGATCGGGTCGAGCACCACGGCGGGTCGGCGGTTCGCGACCCTGATCGCCCTCGGCCTCGAGCCGGCCTCGCGGGTGCTCGATGTCGAAGGGGACGACCCCGAGCTCGCATCCCTGTTGCTGCTCTATCTCCGCCCCGGCTGCTACGAAGCCGTTGCCGGCGCGCCCGAACCGCTGCGGGACGGTCTCGAGGCCTGCTGCGGCCGCGAGCTCGTCGCGCTCAGGAAGGCCCGCGTCGTGACGACGCTGGACTCGGCGTCGGCTGGAGGCGAGGGCCGCGACTTCATCCTCTTCCGGCCGCGGGCCGACGGCGTCGCCGCCCGGACCGCGTCCACCGGAGCGACCCTGGCTCGTGCCTTGCGGCCCCTCGGCCGCTTGGTTCTCTGGGCCGGCCCGGGGCAAGCCGTAGCCGAGCAAATGAGCCGCGACTCGGGGCTCGTCGAGGTCGAGACGGGTCCTCCGATCGAAGGTGCCACGGTCTTCGGCCATCCCGACGACGAGAGCCGGCGCCGCGAGATCGAGATCTACCGGGACGTGGACGACGTGCACGCTTTGCCGGAGATCTTCCACTTCTGGAGCCAACGCTTCGTGCGTCCGAAGCTGGAGGCGTGCGGGTTGAGCAGCTTCGACGACCTGTTCCTGGGCCCGCTGGCTCGGCTCGCCGAAGCACGCCCCGGGAGCCTCTGCCGCGTCGCCAGTCTCGGCGCCGGCAACTGCGACCTCGAGTTGCGTCTGGCGTCCGCGCTCGACGCCATCGGAGTCTCCAACATCGTCTTCGAGTGCCTCGAGCTCAATCCCCACATGCTGCGACGGGGCGCGGAGGCGGCCGAAGCCGCCGGTCTGGGGGAGCGGTTCGTCTTCCGCGAGATCGACATGGAGCAGTGGCACGCGGAGGGCCGATACGACGCCTGCGTCGCCAGCCACTCCCTGCACCATTTCCGGGAGCTCGAGTCGATCTTCGGAGAGGTTCGCCGCTGCCTCGCCGACGACGGCGTCTTCTTGATCCACGACATGATCGGGCGCAACGGTCACATGCGGTGGCCGGAGGTCCTGGAGGCCACCGAGGAGATCTGGACGAGCCTTCCCGCACGCTACAAGCTGAACCGCCAGCTCCAGCGAGTCGAGGAGGAGTTCGTGAACTGGGACTGCTCGCAAGACGGCAGCGAAGGCATTCGGGCGCAAGACATCCTTCCGCTCCTCCTGGAGCACTTCGAGTTCGAGCTCTTCGTGGCCTTCGGAGGGCTCATCGACCCCTTCGTCGATCGCGCTTTCGGCCATAACTTCGACCCCGGGGATCCAGAGGACCGTGACGTCATCCTGCGCATCGCCGAGGCGAACGAAGAGGGCCTGGACAGCGGCCGGTTCAAGCCGACCCAGATGGCGGCGGTCCTACGCACGACGCCGGTGGACGAGCCCGTGGTCTACCGCCACTGGACGCCCGCGTTCTGCCTCCGGCGTCCCTGGGGACGGCGGCCGTCTGCCGCACCACCAGCGTGGCCGGAACGGGGATGCCTTCGTAGCGCGAGGGCCGGCCCCTCGGCCAGCGCACCCGCACGGTGACGCGCTCGGCCGTACCCAGGCCGATGTGGAGCGGAGAGCAGTCGGCCGCTGTAGAAGCCGCTGTCGCCGAGTACTGCCGGACGCGCCGACCTGCGGGCGTCTCGACGGCCACTTCACTCCCGATCGCGCCCCGGTTGCCCCGCAGGCCGACGAGACGCATCTCGAGCCAGCTGCCGCCGGCGTCCGCACCCCGCAGGAGGTGATGGGACTGCGCGGCCGCGACGGCGACGTCGAGCACGCCGTCACCGTCGTAGTCGGCCACCGCGGCGTCTCCCCCCTCACCCGGCACGATGTCGAGCGTCGCCGCGAGCGCCCACTCCTCGAGGTGGCCGGTGACATTGTGGAAGAGCCTCAGGCGGGTGCTCTCCACGACCACCAGGTCCAACCACCCGTCGTTGTCGAGGTCCCCCCAGACGGCACCCTGCCCCACGCCTCCCTCGCTCAGCGGAAACTCCTCGCCCGGCCGCCGACGGAACAGTCCGTCGTCGTTGATCCAGAGACTGTGCCCGCGCTGTCTGGAGACGGCGAAAAGGTCGGGGTCGCCGTCGTTGTCGACGTCTCCCCACGCCAGGCTGAACGCCATGCCGGCGAGGCGCTTGGGTATGCCGACCGCTTCGGTCATGTCGTCGAAACCGCGCGCTATCCGGTTGTGCATCATGGTCAAGGGCGGCGCGACGGCCACGTCCGGATTGCCGTCTCGATCCCAGTCCGCCCAGGCCGGGTGCATCGGCCGGACCAGAGCGAGGCCGCTCGACGTGCTTCGATCCTCGAAGGTGCCGTCGCCGCGGCTCATGTAGAGCACGTTGGCGGTCTCGTAGTTGCCCACGTAGAGATCCACCCAGCCGTCGTGGTTGTAGTCGACCCAGGTGGGGAGGCGGGCCCGTCCTTCGCCGTTCACGACGTTGGCCCAGTGCGCGAGCTCGTCGAAGCGCAGCCCGCCCAGGTTGTGCAGGAGCTCGTCGTACTTCACGCCGAGAGTCACGCCGCGTTTCGCCCCATGGGCGATCAGGACATCGACGTCGCCATCGCCGTCGTAGTCGCCGCAGGCCGCGCCGTGGCGGTCGGCCTGTTCGTCGTACTGCCAGGCGCGCTGGCGGATGCCGCTCGTCTCGAACCGGTCCACGAAGCCACTGCCCTCCTCGTTGCGCAGCAGCGAGGAGAACGCACCGTGGTTCGTGAACAGCAGGTCGACCCAGCCGTCGCCGTCGAGGTCTCCCCACATCGGCCCGTAGGCGCCGGCGCGCGGGCTGGAGACGCCGGAGGAGGCGGTGACGTCCTCGAAGCGCAGGGACTGGGGGCTCTCCGCGGCCGCCGGGGACGCCTCCGCCAGCAGGCCGATCGCGAGCAGCGCGCCCCCGAGGACGACGTCGGGGCGAAGCCTGACGGAGGGGTGTCCCACGGACCGCCTATCGTACAATCCCTCGCCCCACGCGATGTCTTCCGCCGAGCCGATCGTGTCGCCCCGCCCGATGGCGCTCGCCCTGCTCGTCGGGCTGGCCTTCGGCTGCGCCCCGCGTCCGCCGTCGCACGAAGCGGCGCCCACGTTCCGCAACCTCGTGGTCGTCATGGTGGACACGTTGAGGCGAGACCACCTGGCCAGCTACGGGTACGGGCGCGAGACCGCTCCGTTCCTGTCCACGTTGGCGCGAGAGGGCATCCAGGTCGACGCGGTATCCGCCTCCTCGTGGACCAAACCCTCGATCGCGACCCTCATCACCGGCGTCTATCCCCAGCGCCACGGCGCGGTCAGCCGAACCGCCGTCCTTCCCCCGCCTCTCCCCACCCTGGCGGAGATCCTCCACGACCACGGCTACTCGACGGCCGGCTACACGCCGAACCGGTTCGCCGGAGCCGAGTTCGGCTTCGACCGCGGACACGAGACCTGGGTCGGAGGCTTCGACTCCTTCGCGGACCTCTCCCCGGAGCCCTACCGGAATCCCGCCAGCCCGACCAAGGCCACCGGCCGCTGGGTCACGGCCAACGGCCTGGCGCTGGCGGCCACGCTGACACCTCCGTTCTACCTCTACGTCCACTACCTCGATCCGCACGATCCGTACACGCCCGAGCGCGTGTGGGGCGTCGAACCGGACGAGCGCCGGGAGCCGCCTCCCGCGATCCAGCCGGACGCGTTGGACGTCGTCGGTCTCAATCCGGCGAGCCCCGAGATCCGGCGGCTCGTCGACGAGTACGACGGCACCATCCTCGACACCGACAGGGCCATCCACGACCTCGTGGACGGCTTGGCCGCCGCCGGCTTGCTCGAAGGCACGCTCGTCGCCGTCACCGCAGACCACGGTGAGGAGTTCCTCGAACGGGGCAACCTCACCCACGGCAAGACCCTGCACGCCGAGTCGGTGGACGTTCCCCTGATCCTGTGGAGCCCGACGGGACTTCCGGCCGCGCGACCGCGCTGGGTCTTCCATCAGGTGCACTTCCTCGCCACGGTCCTCCAGGCGCTCGGCCTGGAGCCGCCGGAGGGCCTCGACGGAACGGGGCTCTGGTCCGATCTGCTCCGCGACGGAGAGGGCCCGACCGGGGCATCGCTCCTCCACCTCGACCTCGCCGGCAAGGGAGCCCTCGGCATCCTCGACGCACCCTTGAAGCTGATCCACCAGAGTCCCTCTCGTGCCGGAAACGGCTCCCTGCCTCCCACGACCCTCCTCTACGATGAGACCAGCGACCCCGGCGAGACCTCTCCGCTGGCTCGCGAAGAGGAGGCCGGCCGCCTCCTCGACGAGCTCGTGCAGCGACACAACGAGCTCTCCGGCCGGGCGGCTCCCGGCGGGGACACGCCGATCGAAGGCGATCTGCGCAGGCACCTCGCCGACCTGGGGTACGTCACGAACGGAGAGGAGCCCCTGGCGACGATTCCGCGGGCCGTCCCGGCGACCCTGCGACCGGTCGAGCCGCGGACCTGGGGTCTGTTCGCGGGCGCCGATCCGGCTCGGCTCGGAACCAGGGTGGATCTCACCCTGGAGCCCGACGGACCGGAGCTCGTCAGAGGCTGGCCGCCGCCCGCTCCGGAGGGACGTCCGAGCGCCCCGAGAGCCGTCGTGGTCCTGCGCCGACCCGAGCGAGCGGCTCGCCTGTGCCTGAACGGGATCCAACCGGGAGAGGACCGCGCCTCGATCGTCGAGGTCGCCGTCGACGGGGCCGAGCCGGTGCGTTTCGAGCTTCGCCCCGGCGAGTTCGAGCGCTGCGTGCGGCTCCCCGACCGGCGAGCCCGTGGCGGCGTCGTCTTCGTCGATCTCGACGTTCTCTCACGCCGCCGCGGCACCCACGTGCCCAGGGCCCCGGTCCCGCTGTGGAGGCGCATCGAGCTGCGTTGAACGAGAAACGGGGGCCGACCGCACGGCCGGCCCCCGGAAGAGTCCAGACGGATCGGGCGTCAGTCCTGCTGAGCGCCCTCGAGGCGCTCGACCTTCGCCTGCAGCTCCTGGATCGTCTCGTGCTGCGCGATGGTGTAGAGCGTGAGCTCCTCCACCTTCTCGAGCAGGCGCAGCTGGAGCTGCGTCATGTTGATCCCGGAGGTCTCCATCTCGACGGCGGGCGGCACCTTCGGCAGATGCTTGTTCTGCGCCACGAACGCGCCGAGCTCCTCCAGCGGCATGAGCTCGTAGTCGGGCTCGAAGACGTAGTCAGGGCCGCAGCCGGCCGGGCAGTTGGTGGTGATGACGTTGCCGCTCAGCGTCAGGTTGCCGGTCGAGCTCAGCTGCATCTCGGTGGCTCCGCCGCCGGTGGCGATGTTGAACGTATTGCCGGCACTGAACGTCCAGTCGTTGAAGTTGCTGTCGAAGAACATCACCGGCGCGCTGGTGGTGTTGACCAGCGACATCATGATCGGGTTGCTGGCGAAGTTGTTGGTCACCCGCAACGCCGTGTCGGACGAGACGTTGTTGACCACGTCGAGCTTCGCGCCCGGGCTCACGGTCCCGACGCCGACCTGGCTGTCGCTGTCGATGGAGAGCGTGCTCGACGCCGCGCCGGGCCTGATCCGGAACGGCAGGGTCGAGCCGTTCGTGGCGTCGCGGATGAAGAAGGTGGTCTCGTTGCCGGCCACGTCCCAGATCTGCGAGGCGAAGCCGGACGAGCCGTCCTGCTCGAGGCGAAGGGCCGGCGTGTTGCCGGTTTTGACGTGCAGGTCGAGGACCGGCGTCGAGGTGCGGAACCCGACCCGACCGCTGCTGTCCACGAAGATCGAGTTGTTCGGCGACGAGCCGGTGACGGTGAACGGGGTCCGCCCGGCCGTCGAGTCCTCGATCGAGAACTTGTTGGCACCGCCGTTGGCCGAGTCGTTGGCGACGATGCGCCAATCGTGGTTCGGGAACGAACCGGAGTTGCTGGTGTCGTCGAAGTGGATCCGCAGGTTGTTCTCCTTGAGCCGGATCGTGTTGTCGCCGTAGCTCTCGGAGGTCGCACAGTCGAAGCCCACGCACAGCGAGTTGTAGACGGTCAGGTCGCCGGAGATCACCGTCTCCGTGATCGGTCCCTCACCCTGGGGACCGGCCGAACGCCCTACCGAGGCCGGCGCCTCGGCCTCCTCCTGGCCGCCCTGTGCGATCGAGCCGTTCTGGACCCGGAAGGTTCCGGACATCACCTGCCGCTCGGGAGCCTCACCCGCGTGGCTGCGCGAGCCGTCGGCCGAGGAGCGCCCGTTCTCGAAGCGCTCCGATGGGAGGTCCTGGAGGCGGGGAACGACGACCAGTTCCCAGTTGTAGACGCCGTCGGGAAGGCGGTCACCGTTCTCGTCGTAGGGCTCGAAGTAGGGCCGTGCCCCGTCGTCGAACCGGGTCTGCACCGTGTAGCCGCCGCCGCTGACGGTGAGGATCAGTCCGTCGTTCGGTACCTGGGCCGTCCACTCGACGCCGCTCCCGAAGCTGTTGACCGTCGCCAGGTCCTGAGCGAGCGCCGGCAGGCAGAGCAGCCCGGCGATCGCCAGCGCCGCCCACGCCGCCCTCCTCGTGATTCGATGGTCGGACATGTGTTGGTTCTCCTTTCCTGTGTCGATGAAGGGGTTTCGAATCTCTCGATTTCGTTGTCTGGTCATGGAACGCACCTCAGTCGGCCTCGAACGTGGCCGTGCAGGTCATGTCGGAGCTCAAGGAGATCACCAGGAGGGGACTCGACCCGGAACAGTCGCCTCCCCAGCCGGTGAAGACGGACGTGCCTTCGGGCCGCGCCTGCAAGCCCACCGCCGAGCCGGCCGTGAAGTCGGTCTCGCACAGATCGGGGCAGAGGATACCCAAGATGAGACCCGAGTTGGAGTCCACGATCAGCGGGTTGCTGGTCACCGTGCCGCTTCCGCTGCCTGCCAGCTGCACCGTGACGCGATCGCACTCCACGCAGGGGCTCGAATCGGTCACGGTCACCGTCACCGTCCCGGTCGCCACGTTGCCGTAGCAGTCGGTCACGGAGTAGGTGAAGCTGTCGATACCGCTGAACGACTCGTCCGGCGTGTAGACGATCTCCCCGGTCGTCCCGGTCGTCTGGGTGATGACGCTGACGCTCCCGTGCTGCGGAGGCGTCACGACGGCGAACACGAGACCGCACTCGCCGTCGCAGAAGGCGGATTCCGGAGAGTCGACGCGCAAGTAGCCGCGCCCTCCACCGAACGGATTCGACACCACCTCGATCGAGATCGAGTGGCCCGCATCGCCGGTGACGAGGAAGCTGCCGCTGCTGTAGGTGGAATCGAAGTAGGCCGCATCGGGGCCGAGCTCGAGCCCGGTGGTGACCACGGGCACCGCCGGCGTGGTGCCGACCGGCTGTCCGTTGTCGTAGACGGTGAACTGGTCACCCTTGTCGAAGTCGTCGGTCACGCTGACGCAAGCCGTGCCGTCGAAGGTGAAGGGGCCGCTGCTCGAGAACACGGGCTCGCCGCCGCCCCAGAAGAACGCGGGCGGCACGGCGGTCGTCGCCGACCATCCGGCGCCGACGCCGATCGGGACGGGTGCTTCCGTGATCGGAGCCTTCGTCGCCGTGCGCGCGCCGTTGCGTCCGCCGCCGCGAGCGCTGCCGAGCTTGGCCGTGATCGGAGCCTGGCCGAGCGCGCCGCTGCCCAGGTGCCGGACGGTTGGATCGTGACCGGCGTGTTTCCCTCGGTGCCGGTGACCACGTTGGCGGCCGTCGGCGGCTCCGGCGGCGCGGCCTGCACGACGCCGATGGTCGCAGTACCCACCGCGGTTTCTCCCGCATCCGCCGTGTCGCCGTCGCCGTTGAGGTCGCCGGCGGCCTGGAAGGTGAAGGAATCGACTCCCAGGAAGCCGCTGTTCGGCGTGTAGTCGACGGTCGCGGTCCTCCGCGGCGTCTCGCTGCCCTGAATCAGGGTGCCGAGAGACCCGTTCGAGGGACCGGCCACGATGCTGAACTGCAGGCTCACCGTCGCCGGAGCCGCCCCGCTGAGGAAGATCGTCACCGGCACGTCCATCGGGGTCTCGGTGGCCGTGTCGGCCGTCTCCACGACGTCGGGATTGCCGCCTCCCGTCGGGTCGCCGGCCGGGTTGATGCGAACCGTGCCGACCGCCGATTCACCGAGCGGGTCGGTGACGGAGAACTGGAACGAATCCTCCTCCTCGGCACCGGGATCGGCAGGCGTGTAGGTCACCTCCGCGCTGACCACCGGTGGCTGCACGAAGTCGATGCAGGTCTCCCCTCCGGGGCAATCGGCGTCGAGGGTGCAGACCGTCGCCTCGGTCACGGAGCAGTGGCCGATCGGGTCCGGGACGACCGGACTCAGCGCGCCGAGCGAACCGGCGGTCGGCGCCTGGACGATGGCGAAGGTCAGGCTGTCGTCGTCCGGGTCGCTTCCGGTCAGCAGGATGTCCAGGGTGGCGGCGCCGAGCGTGAAGAGATCTTGGTCGTCCGCCGTCGGCGCCCGGTTGCCGAAGCAGCTGTCCAGCGCGACGTCGGAGCTCACTCCGACCTGCACATCACGCCCCAGGAAAGCGCCGGTCACGACGGCGTTCTGCTTGATCAGCAACGTGCCGTTGGGCACGTAGAAGCACCCGTGGGCGTCGGCGTTCACTCCCAGCTGCGCCGCTTTCGGAGTCGAGCCGAGGTTGCCGTTGTTGCCGTTGATGCCGGCCACATAGACGACGATGTCCGCGGCCGAGATCCCGCTGCCTTCGGCCGGGCCGAAGCTCGCGTTCTGGTCGAGGGCGAACTTGCCCTCGATCCGCAGCTCGGAGGGACCCTCGAACGAGACCTCCGCGTGTACTCCGAGATCGAGCTCGCCGATGTTGTACGTGCCGCCGGTGAAGACCACGGTCGAGTTCTGCTTCGCCTTGATGAGCAGATAGTCCCCGGGCTCGATGGTGGCGAAGCCGTGGACCGGAACCTCGACGCTCGGGGCGTCCGGCCGGGGGCTCTGGGCCACGAACGGCGGGAACGAGACGACGGGGAGGGCGAGCGGCGTGACCAGCGCTCCATTCACGGTCCCGTTGCTCGTCAGCTCGTTGTAGTAGAGATCCCCGCCGACGACGGAATTCTGCTTCAGCTGCACGCTGTCGCCGCGGACGCTGTAGCCGGCGGCCGTGTCCACGGACACGCCGACGCACAGCTCGCGGCCCGAGCAGGCGAGGGTCGGTCCCTCGCTCGCCCCGTTGGCGATCACGTGCCCGCTCAGAATC
>JAWKHP010000035.1:0-20421 GCA_041394745.1 Thermoanaerobaculia bacterium
TACTTGAGGGCGACGCCGACACCGCTCGCGGCACGCAGGGAGTCGATGCGTTCCTCGAAGCGCTCTGCTTCCGAGAGGTCCTCGTCCAGGCCTTCGCCGTAGCCCTCCGGGCGCAGGCACGCGACCAGGCCGCGGCCGTCCGGCCCCTCCCAGACGCCGACTTCGAAGGGGATCGTCGCGGGCGCCATCCAGTTGCCGAACTTCTGGCCCGAGAAGCCGACGAGCCCGCAGTGGGCGGCGATCGTGGGCAGCGAGACGGGGAAGCCGAAGCAGTCGGGGAGGAAGATGTCGAGGCTCTCGCGGCCCACGAGATCGCGGAAGATCCGCTGTCCGTAGAGGATGTGGCGCAGCAGCGACTCTGCCGAGGGTACGTTGGTGTCGGGGGCGTCGAGCATGCTGCCGGCCGGGCACCAGCGGCCCGCCTCGACCCAGCGGCGGACCGCGGCCAGATCCTCGGGGTGGTACTCCGCAAGGAGCCGGTAGCGAAACGCTCCCTCGAAGCTGACGACGAACCACGGGTAGCGCTCCAGGTGGGCGGAGTTTCCGCGCGTCGTCGCCGGAAGGAACTCGCGAATGGTGTCCTGGACCGTCCACCGCCACTGGGTGTCGAGATGGACGGTGGCGACGACGTAGAGGCGACGCTCGGGAGGGTGGGGCGCTTCGTTGTTCGCTGCCAAGGGCGTGATTCTAGTCGCCGCGCCGCCGAGCGGTCTCCGGCGGGAGGGTAGGATACGCCGCCATGAAGCGCTCGAACCGCCGTCCGGCTCTCACCTTCCTGTTCTCCGCCGCCTGTTTCCTGTCGGTCGTCGCCGCATCCTCGGCACCGGCGATCGCCGCGACGACGCCTGCCGAGGACACGGCGCTGGCGCTCTCCGCAGGCGTCTTCGATACCGGCGGCGACGATGTCGCCGAGGCCGGCGTGGAGGTCCGGTTGGCGAACCGTCTGCCTTGGGGCCTCGGCGTGATCGCCGGAGTGTCGGCCAACGAGGACGAGGCCTTCTGGGGCTACGTCGGCGCGCGCCGCCCGTTCGCCCTCGGTCGGTCCAGCTGGCGTCTCGTGCCCTCCTTCGCGGTCGTCGGCTACGAGCAGGGTGACGGCAAGGACCTCGGCCAGGCGCTCGAGTTCCGCTCGGGCCTCGAGCTCCACTACGCCTTCGAGAGCCGCCAGACTCTGGGCGTGAACTTCTACCACATGTCCAACGCCAGCCTCTCCGAAGTCAACCCGGGAGCCAACTCGCTGGTGCTCGTCTGGGCGATCGCCTTCGGACGGTAGGACCCAGTCCCCGAAGAAGTCCCTGGCACCCTTTTGGGCACCCTTTTGGGGCAGCACCCTTTTGGCACCCTTTTGGGCACCCTTGCGAGTTCGAGGCTCGGAAATGCGTCCTAGAAGGCATGGGACGCGATCTCCGCCACATTCCCGAAGGGGATGGCCTCGTCGAAGTGACGGACCGGTGCCTTCAGAGTCGGTTCTTGCTACGGCCGTCGCCAGCGCTCAATGCTGCCGTGGTCGGCGCCCTCGCTCGGGCCTCGAGGCGCCACGGCGTGGGAGTCGTCGACTATCGCTTCCTCTCCAACCACTTCCACCTTCTCGTCGTCTGTCATGAACCCATCCGGCTGGCTGCTTTCATGCGCGACTTCAAGTCCAAGCTGGCCAAGGAGGTGCAGCGTCTCCATGACTGGAACGGAGTCGTGTTCCCGCGCCGCTACCGCCCCATTCCCGTTTCGGACGAGCCGGAGGCGCAGGTCGGCCGCCTGCGCTACCTCCTCGAGCAAGGAGTGAAGGAGGGCTTGGTTACGTCTCCGCTCCAGTGGCCAGGGGCGCACGGCACAAAGGAGCTCCTCTCCGGCGCACCGGCTGTAGGGAAGTGGGTCGACCGAACGGCTCAGAACCGGGCCGTACGGGGTGGTGAGGACCCGGGAGAGCGAGCCTTCACGGCCGAAGAGGAGCTCGTGCTCGTTCCTCTGCCCTGCTGGGCTCATCTCTCCTTCGAGAAACGCAGGGAGCTCGTTCGGGCGATGGTAGAGGACATCGAGAGTCGATCCGCGGCGCGGGCCGCAGCCACGGGCCGTCCCGTCGTAGGCCGCCGAGCGATCCGCCGCCGCCATCCTCATAGCTCACCGGCGGTCGAGACTCGCTCGCCTGCGCCGCGTTTCCATGCCGTGTCGAGGCGCGTCAGGCAGCAGCTGCTGCGTGCGTACGCCGCCTTTGTCGACGCCTACCGAGCCGCCGCCGAAACGCTCCGAGAGGACCGATTCCACCAAGCTGCCTTCCCGCCCGGAGCCATTCCTCCACGATTGACCCCGGTGCCGATCCGTCCGGGATAGCCCGGCCCCGGCATCCCAGGTCGCCGCCCCTCCTCCAACCAGCCTCCTCGGCCGGTCGGCAGAGGCTCATCTTCGGCGGCTCTGTGGGCTCGGCCGTCAGGATCGGAGCCCCTTCGCGCCACTCCTTCGGGTTCTTCGGGAGCCTCGCAGCCAGTTCGAAGGCGTCACTTCAATCGCTTCGGATCCCTCCTCCGAGAAGTCCTTGACACCTCGGGAGGGACACCTCGGGAGGGTACTCGTCTGGACGATCGCGCTCGGACGGTGGCTCCTAGTCCGCCCACACCTTCCAGGGCGGATCCTCCTCCCACATCTTGTTGAGGTGGAGGTAGTCGCGGTAGGTGTCCATCGGGTCCCAGTGGCCCTCGTGCAGGTAGACCGAGAGCTGGCCGTCGCGGGCGAGGTTGCGGAGGGGGTCGATCTCGAGCAGGAGCGACGGTTCGTCGTCGAGGTAGTCGAAGACTTCGCGATTGAAGACGAAGAAGCCCCCGGAGACGACTCCCTCGGAGACGGTGGGCTTCTCGTTGAATTCCAAGGCGCGGCCGTTCTCGACGGTCATCTCGCCGTAGCGCGAGGTGGGGTGCACACCGGTGACGGTGGCGATGCGTCCCTGCTCGTAGTGGAAGTCGAGAAGGGCGTCGATGTCGACGTTGCCCACCGCGTCGCCGTAGGTGAAGCAGAAGGTCTCGGTGTCGATGTAGTCGCGAACCCGCCACAGCCTCGCGCCGGTGCCCGTGAGCTCGCCCGTCTCGGCGCAGGTGACCTTCCAGCGCTCGCGGCCGGCCCTGTTGTGGAACTCGATCGGCGTCTCGTGGTCCATCGACAGGGTGAAGTCACAGCGCATCTCCCGGTGGCGCAGGAAGTAGTCCTTGATCACCCACCCGCGATAGCCCAGGCAGAGCACGAAGCGCTCGAGGTCGTAGTGGCCGTAGATCTTCATGATGTGCCAGAGGATCGGGCGGCCGCCGATCTCGACCATCGGCTTCGGTCGGTACTCCGTCTCCTCGCGCAGGCGGGTTCCCTGGCCCCCGCACAGGACGACGACGGGCATACGGTCCTTGGGAGTGCGCTCTCTCATCACGGTCGGGCGAATCTAACACGCACCTCGCGGGCGGCCTGCTAGCATCCCGGCCCCATGGCGCGACGCGGAATCCTGTTGGCCGGCGGAGCCGGTACGAGGCTCCAACCCCTGACCCGCGGAGTGTCGAAGCAGCTCCTGCCGGTCTTCGACAAGCCGATGATCTACTACCCGCTCTCGACTCTGATGCTGGCCGGGATCCGCGACATCCTGATCGTCACGACGCCGCGGGACCGCTCGATCTTCGAGGCGTTGCTGGGTGACGGCGGCGAGTGGGGCCTGCAGCTTTCCTACGCCGAGCAGGCCGAGCCCCGGGGGATCGCGGAGGCGTTCCTGATCGGGGAGGAGTTCATCGACGCGGAGAGCGTTTGCCTGGTGCTCGGCGACAACATCTTCCACGCCGAGGGGCTGTCGAAGAAGCTTCAGCGGGCGGCGGCCTCCAACACCGGAGCGACGATCTTCGGCTACTGGGTCCAGGATCCGCGGTCGTACGGTGTCGTCGTTCTCGACCGCGAAGGCGTCGTTCTCGACCTGGTGGAGAAGCCGCGGGAACCGATCTCCCATTGGGCCGTCCCCGGGCTGTATTTCTACGACGCGGAGGTGGTCGAGATCGCCCGAGCGTTGGAGCCGTCCGATCGCGGCGAGCTCGAGATCACCGACGTCAACCTCGCATACCTCGAGCGCGGCCGGCTCACCGTCGAGCGCCTCTCCCGCGGTACGGCGTGGCTCGACACGGGAACACCCGAGTCCCTGCTCGACGCCGCCAACTTCGTTCAGGTCATCGAGCAGCGCCAGGGTTTGAAGATCGCCTGTCCCGAGGAGATCGCCCTGCGCATGGGCTTCATCGACGCCGGCCAGCTGGCACGGCTCGCCGACGGATACGGCCACGCGGCCTACGGAGAGTACTTGCGCCAGCTCCTGTTGGAGGCTTGACGCGGCCAGCGCCGGGAGTGGACTCATGCGGGCGTTGATCACCGGAGCGGACGGGCAGCTGGGGCGGGAGCTCACGATCGCGGCTCCCGGGAGTGTGGAGGTGGCGGCTCTCGCCCACGGCGAGCTGGACGTCACGCGGCGGGAGAGTGTGACGGCCGCCTTCGAGCGCTGGAGGCCGACCGTGGTCCTCAACGCCGCGGCCTATACGGCGGTCGACCGAGCCGAGGAGGAGCCGGAGGCGGCGCGCCGCGTCAACGTGGAGGGCGCCGCCATCCTCGCCCACCAGGCCGCCTCGGTCGGAGCGAGATTCGTGCACGTCTCGACGGACTTCGTCTTCGACGGAGCCTCCTCGAGACCGTATCGGCCCGAGGACCCGCCGGCGCCGATCGGCGTCTACGGCGCCTCCAAGCTCGAGGGCGAGCGAGAGGTCCTCGCGGCCTGTCCGGAGGCCGCCGTGCTGCGCACCTCCTGGTTGTACTCGGCGCACCGGCGCAACTTCGTGCTCGCGATGCTGGCGCGGATGCGGCGCGGCGAGGCGTTGAGAGTGGTGGCCGACCAGGTGGGCTCGCCGACCTGGACCGGAACCCTGGCACCCGCCGTCTGGGCGCTGGCGGCGCGTCCGGAGCTCTCCGGCGTCTGGCATTGGGCGGACGCCGGGGCGGCATCCTGGTACGACCTGGCGTGCGCGACGCAGCAGGAGGCATCGGAGCGTGGACTCCTGGAGAGCCCCGTGGACATCGCCCCGATCGCCACCGACGACTATCCGACGCCCGCTCGCCGGCCTGCCTACAGCGTCCTCGACGCGGCGGCGACCCGGAGCGAGCTCCACCTGCCGGCTTCGTGGTGGCGAAGCTCTCTCGGTAGGATGCTGGCGACCCTGGATGCATAGGAGCAGGCGATGTCTCGACTCTTGGTAACGGGCGGAGCCGGATTCATCGGGGTCAACTTCGTCCGCGGCTGGCTGGCCCGCCACCCCGCCGACCGCTGCGTCGTGCTCGACGCGCTGACCTACGCCGGCCGCCGGGAGAGTCTCGACGGGCTCGACTCGCGGCCCGGCTTCCGGTTCGTCCAGGGCGACATCCGCGACCGCGGCACCGTCGAGGGCTTGCTGCGGGAGGAGCGCACCCACATCATCGTGCACTTCGCGGCGGAGTCCCATGTCGACCGGTCGATCGCCGGCCCGGAGGTCTTCGTGGACGTCAACGTTCGCGGCACGCAGGTGCTGCTGGAGGCGGCGCGGGCCGTGTGGCTGGCCGGCGATGGAATGCCGCACCGCTTCCACCACGTTTCCACCGACGAGGTCTACGGCTCCCTGGAGCCCGGGGAGCCGGCTTTTACCGAGGTGACGCCCTACGCGCCGACGTCGCCGTACGCGGCCAGCAAGGCGGCCGCGGATCACCTGGTTCGCGCGTACCACCGCACCTTCGGCCTCTCCACCTCGATCTCGAACTGCTCCAACAACTACGGGCCGTTCCACTTTCCCGAGAAGCTCATCCCGCTGTGCATCGTCAACCTCCTCGAAGGAAAGGCCCTGCCGGTCTACGGCGACGGCAAGAACGTCCGCGACTGGCTCTACGTCGAGGATCACTGCCTCGGCCTGGAGCGGGTCCTGGCGGACGGACGACCGGGGGAGACCTACAACATCGGCGGGCGGTGCGAGAAGACCAACCTCGAGGTGGTGACGACCCTGTGCCGGATGGTCGACGAGGTGTTCGCCGGCGAGCCGCGCCTGCGCTCCCGCTTTCCCCAGGCGCCGCCGTCGCGAGGCCAGATGTGCGAGAGCCTGGTGCGTTTGGTGCAGGACCGGCCGGGCCACGATCGGCGCTACGCCATCGATCCGACCAAGATCGAGCACGAGCTCCTCTTCGAGCCGGCGACCTCTTTCGAGGCGGGCCTGGCGGCGACGGTCCGCTGGTTCATCGAGCACGAAGCCTGGTGGCGGTCGATCCTCGCGGGCGGCGCCTACCGGGAGTGGATGAGCCGCCAGTACGCGCCGCGCAAGGCGTGAGAGCGCGGCCGGGCCGCCTCCTCGCGCTCCTGGCGGGCCTGCTCGCGGCGTGCGGCGCCGGCGGCACGAACGGCGAGCCGGGCGCCACGGGCGCGTCCGGTGCGGCCGTCGACCGGGCCGTCTCGGCCGGTCGCGGGGCATCCACCGCACGCGCCGCAGCTGCACCGGCGGTGGCGAGCCTGCCGCACGGGCGGCTCGTCTGGGAGTCCAACCGCTCCGGGGCTTGGCGACTCTGGACGCTCCGCCTGCCGGACGGGACTCCGGAGCAGCTCACCGCCGACGAGCCGCACGCGCGGCACTGCTGCGCCCACCTCTCTCCGGACGGCGCTCGCTTGGTCTACCTCAGCCTTCCCGACTCGGCCGGCGAGTACCCGCTCCCGACGGAAACGGGAGAGCTTCGGTTGCTGGATCTCGGGACGGGGGAGGAGGAGGTGCTCTCGCCGGCGGCGCGCACCTACCTCGAGCACCGGGCCGCGATCTGGCACGGACCCGACGCGCTCGCCTTCATCGACGCCGAGGGGTACACGGTGTCGCGCGATCTCGCGACGGGGAAGCAGCGCCGCCTGACCCGGCGGCCGCGCAGCGAGTACGGCTGGCTGATCGACTCGACGCTGCACTGGGCCACGGCGGGGCGTCCCACCTTCTCACCCTACGACGCCGGGACGCGGACCGTCACCGAAGAGCCGCGTCTGGCCGGATGCCAGCCGTACTTCTCCGCGGACGGTCGCTGGGGGTTCTGGACGGCGGGGGCCGGCGGACCCTTGTCTCGCATCGACCTGGCGACGAGGACGACCGGAACGATCGTGGCGAAGGACGACTCCCGCCTGCCGGACGGCCTCGACTATCTGTACTTCCCGATGCTCTCCGCCGACGGGCGGCTGTTCGCTTTCGGCGCGTCGGCCGGTGAGCACGACCACCACAGCGCCGACTACGAGATCCTGGTGGCCGAGAGCGATCCCGAGACGCTCGAGCTCGTGGCACCGCCAGTGCGGGTGACCCGGGATCCGGGTGTCGACCGGTTTCCGGACGTGTGGGCCGAGCCCCTGCCCCTCGGGAGTCACCGGGGCGAGGCACCTCTCACCGTGCGCTTGCGCGCGCCGCGACCCGGAGAGTGGCGCTGGAGCCTCGGAGACGGTGCGACCGCCGAGGGGAACGAAGTCGAGCACACGTGGACGCATGCCGGACGCTTCCCGATCGCCGCCCGGGTGGGCGGAATGACGGAGTTCGCCGGCGAGGTCGTCGTCGCACCGTCGCGGCCACCGGCGGCGGTCGGTGTCTCGCTGCCGGAGGGCGGCGCGCGGATCGAGGTCACCTTCGACGAGCCGGTGGCGGCGCGGCCGGAGGCGAGCGTGGAGCTCGGCTCCCGGACGACGATCGAGGACTGGTCGATCGAGCCGGGCGGACGCCGCCTGGTCGTGCGTCCGTCCGCGCCCGTGCGCCGGCCGGACCGTCTGCTCCTCTCCGGTTTCGAGGACCGGGCCGACCGACCGAATGCCCTTCCCGAGACCGCGCTCGAGATCGAGCCGCCGTTGTGGCCGGCCGACCGGGAGGCACTCCAGCTCCTCTGGCAGACGGGGGACGCCCCGAACCTGGTCCACGACCCGGAAGAAGGCGTGGATCGCACCATCCGCCTCGAGCCGGCGAACAGGGCGCATCTCGACCACTTCTTCCGCATGGTGACCGGGGGCGGCTTCTTCTCGACCGGTGAGGAGGAGGGCAACCGCCTGCGCTGGGCGCTCCAGGCGACCAACGAGCTGACCCTCGAGCTGACCCTGCGGCCCGCCGTGCCGTCGCAGACGGGGCGTGTCGTTTCCTTCGCCGGCAGGGGCGGGGAGAACTTCTCCCTCTGGCAGCGAGGCGAAGTCTTCGGCTGGACGCTCCGCGTCGGCTCTCCGCGCGGCGAGCACCCCGACGCGTCGATCGAGATCGGCCGGCTTCCGGCAGACCGCCCGAGCCACCTGGTGTTGACCCACGCACCGAGCAGCACGCGGGTCTGGGTCGACGGCGAGCTGCGGCTCGAGAGTCGGGAGGTCCGTGGGGACTTCTTCCAGTTCCGGACCCTGCCGCTCACCGTCGGCTCTCGCGCGGGCGGGGGCGGTGACTGGGCCGGGACGGTGGAGGGACTGGCCGTGTGGAATCGCGTCCTCGCCGACGAAGAGATCCGCGAAGATCATCTCCGGTACCGGATGCTGACGGAGCGTCGGCGCGTGATCGCGGTCCGGGAGGCAGAGGCGGAGGTCGTGGCCGTCTCCGAGACGCCGACCGCTCAGTCGATCACTCCCTACACCCGGGCCCTGCGCACCGTCGACTACCGGGTCGAGCGCTGGATCTCCGGCGAGCCGGAGGGTGAGCGCATCCGCGTCGTCGAGTGGGCTCTCCTCGACGGCCGACCACTCCCGGCCCCGGCGCCGGGCGATCGCGAACGCCTCCGCCTGGAGCGCTTCGCGGACAACCCCCAGCTCGAAGGGCTCTACCTCTCGGACACCCTCGGCAACACCCAGCCCGGCCCTCTCCTCTACGCTCCCGGCTCGGCATCGAGATAGGACCGCCGTCCCGCCCAGGCGAACCAGGCGGTGCCGAGCGCGCCGCAGGCCGTGGCGGTGAGGAGGTTCGCCGTCGGCGAGACGGCCCAGAGTGCGGCGCCGGAGAACGCGGCGATCGAGACGATCAGGTCGCGCAGGAGGTAGTAGAGCCCGAACGTGGCCGCCTTCCGGTCCTCGGGCGCCAGCTCGAGGATGAGGGCCTTGCGGGTGGGCTCGCCGAACTCCTTCAGCCCTCGCAGGACGAAGGCCCCGACCAGCGGCCAGAACGAGCGGCAGGCGAGGAGCACGAGGGGGAAGAGCGTGAAGAACACGAAGGTGGTGACGACGAAGGGCTTCTTCTGCGCGCGGTCGGCGAACCAGGCCACCGGCAGGTAGACGAGCAGGGCCGTGGCCATCTCGACCGTCGTGAGCACCCCGAACTGGGTGGCGCTCACCGGGTCGGCGATCGCCCGCATGCACCACAGCACGACGAAGGCATAGGGGATCTGCTCGCAGAAGCGCACCAGGATGTCCGCCACCAGCAACCGTTTGAGGGACCCGGGGAGGCGGAGCCACAGACCGCGTGGATCGCCCAGGCGGCCGCGCCCCCCGAGATGCTCGACGGCGACGGGATCGGTGTCGATCAGCCGGGTCTGGACGACGGCCGCCACGACGGCGAGCGCGAGGGCGCCGCCGAAGGCGATCCGGACGCCCCGCTCGACGCCGAACGCGTCGATGGCGAGGCCGCCGAGCACCGGGCCGAGCGCCATGGGGATCCGGCGCGTCAGCGAGTGCACGGAGACCCCCATCACCCTCTGTGTCACCGGCAGCGAACGGGAGATCAGCGACATGGTCGCCGGGAGCGACAGGGCGCTCCAGGAGAGGAAGAGCACGGCGCCGAGCAGCACGGCCTCCCAGCGGGGGACCACGATGACGACCAGGTAGCCCGCCATCGCCAGCAGGTCGAAGAGGAGGAGCGAGCGCTTGACGCCCAGCCGGTCGGCGATCGCCCCGCCGAAGAAGGAGTAGATGGCCGAGAGGAAGTTGTCGAGGCCGTTCAGGAGCCCGACCGACAGCGCACCGCCGCCCAGCGCCATCAGGTAGAGGGGGAGGAAGCGCTCGGCCAGGCGCTCCCCGAGGCCGACGAGGACGACCATCGCCAGCAGGCCGACGATGCTGCGGCGCAGGCCGAGGAGGTCCCGGAGGCGGGCCCGGCGGGTCGCCGTGGGTGGGAGCATGGGCCGCTCCATCCTATGCGGGCACCAGCCGCTTCACCCGGTCCGTCGATCCCGTGCCGCGGCCTCGACTCGGCGCCCGATCCGCCCCTGCGGGGCCGTGCGAACGGTAGGACCGCCGGTCGCCGCGGCCGGCCCTGTAGCAGAATGAGGCCGCACCGTGGTCTTCTCCTCCCACCTCTTCGTCTTCCTCTTCCTCCCCCTGGCGCTGGGCGTCTACTACGTGACGCCGCGGCGCGGGCGGCACCTGGCGCTGACGCTCCTCTCCTACCTCTTCTACGGGTGGGCGAACCCGGCCTTCATGGCCCTGATGGCCTTCTCGACGCTGGTCGACTACCTCTGCGGCCTGGCTCTGGTGGACGGGCTGGCGCGGCCGTGGAGGGCGCGTCCGGAGCGCCTGGAGCCCGGCGGGCCGCGCTCGCGCGGGCAGAAGGTGGCGGTGGCGGTGTCGATCGTGACCAACCTGGCGCTGCTGGGGTTCTTCAAGTACTTCAACTTCGGCATCGACAGCTGGAACGCGCTCGCCGAGGCGCTGGGGCTCTCGTCGCTCGGGCTCGAGACGGCGCTGCGGATCACCCTGCCGCTGGGCATCAGCTTCTACACCTTCCAGTCGATGAGCTACACGATCGACGTCTACCGCGGCGACGCCGTAGCGCTCTCGAACCTCGTCGACTTCGCCTGCTACGTCTCGCTCTTCCCGCAGCTGGTGGCGGGACCGATCGTGCGCTTCCAGGAGATCGCGGACCAGCTCGCCGCCCGCTCCCACACCTGGGCCAAGGTCGCCCGCGGCGCGGCCTTCCTGTCGCTCGGCATGGCGAAAAAGGTGCTGCTCGCCAACCCCTGCGGAAAGCTCGCGGACACCGCCTTCGATGCCGGCAGCCTGACGACCCTCGACGCCTGGACGGGGCTCTTCGCCTACTCGTTCCAGATCTACTTCGACTTCTCCGGCTACTCGGACATGGCGATCGGCCTCGGGCTGCTGCTCGGCTTCGTGCTGCCGAAGAACTTCGACTCGCCCTACAAGGCGCGGTCGATCACCGACTTCTGGCGCCGCTGGCACCAGTCGCTCTCGACCTGGCTGCGCGACTACCTCTACATCCCGCTGGGCGGCAACCGGAAGGGGCCGCGGCGCACCTACGTGAACCTGGCCCTGGTGATGCTGCTGGGGGGGCTCTGGCACGGGGCCTCCTGGAACTTCGTCCTCTGGGGCGGCTGGCACGGGCTGCTCTTGGCGGGGGAGCGGGCGTTCGGGAAGCGACCGCTCTACCATCGGCTGCCGGCCCCGATGCGCACCGCGATCACTTTTCTCCTGGTGACCGTGGCCTGGGTGCCGTTCCGCTCCCCGGACCTCGGGAGCACGGTGCGCTACCTCGGAGACCTGGTGGGTGTCGGCGCCGTGGGCGGCGGGGCTCTGGCCGCCGGTGTCCTCTACGCCCCATACCTGCTCGGCATGCTCCTGCTCGCGGCGGCGATCGCCTTCGCCCTGCCCCAGACGTGGGACTGGACGCGCCGGCTGACCCCGGCCAGGGCGGCGCTGTGCCTCGGGCTCTTCTGGCTCTCCCTGGCCGCGCTCACGACCCAGGAGTACAACCCCTTCATCTACTTCATCTTCTGATGACGAGCGTCTCGATCCCCCGTCCGCAGCGGGAAGAGCAGGCCCTCCGCGAGGTGGGACGGACCGACGTGCGCCCCGCCGTCGCCCGGCTGACGGGAGGGCTCCTCCTGGCCACCCTGGTCCTGCTGCCGCTCGCTCGTGCCCTGGGCCTGGGCGTCGAGCCCGCGGAGGGGCGCTGGCGTCCGTTCGAGGGTCTCCGAACGGCGGTCGCCGCGGCCCGGGCCGAAACCCGGGAGGAGGGACCGCTCGCCGGCAACCGTCGACTGCTGGCGGGTCTCCACGCCTTCGAGGACGACCTCGAGGAGACGGCTCCGTTCTCGCAGCCGGTGCAGAGCTGGGGGCAGTGGATGTTGACCCGGTTCGGAGGCGTCGGCAACGAACGGGCGCTCGCGGGCCGCGACGGGAGGCTCGACTACGCCCCGGACGTCGCCGTCGTCAGCGGCCCCGGGTTCCTCGACCCGGTCGTGCTCGAGCGACGGTCGCGGTCGGGCGAGAGTTGGGAGGAGGCTCCCCGACCGGATCCCCGCCCCGCCCTCGCGGCTCTGGGCGAGTGGCTGACGAGCCAGGACATCCGGCTGCTGATCGTCCAGGTGCCCTCCAAGGCGGCGATCGAGCCGGAGGGCTTCGTCCCCGTCTTCCGCCGCATCGAGGCGCCGCTCGCCAACCCCTCGCAGGCGGCCTGGGTCGCCTGGCTCGACCAGCGGGGGATTTCGTGGCTCGACCTGCGCCCCGAGCTGGCGGCGCTCGCCGCGGAGAGCGACGCCTATCTCGAGCGCGACTCCCACTGGACGCCGGCGGCGATGGAGCTCGCGGCGCGCCGGGTGGCCGAGAGGATCCGCCCCTGGCTGCCGCCCCCCTCCGACGCCGACCCGGTGTGGCTGCGTCGCGAGGCCGTGGTCGAAGGCGCCGGCGACCTCGCCGCCATGCTGCGCCTGCCGGACGGCCACGCCCTCTGGCCCGCCCAGAGGGTCACCATCCATCCGGTGACCGACGACCTCGGAGCCGCGTGGCGCCCCACCCGGGGTGCGCCGGTCCTCCTCCTCGGCGACAGCTTCACCAACGTCTTCTCCGACGCCGGCCTCGGCTGGGGCGCCGGCGCCGGCTTCGCCGAGCAGCTCTCCTGGGAGCTCCAGCTCCCCGTCGACCGCATCGCCCAGAACGCCGGCGCCGCCACCGCCGCCCGCCGCGCCCTCGCCCGCCAGCTCACCGACGATCCGGCCCGCCTCGACGGCGTCCGCGTCGTCGTCTGGGAGCTCGCCGAGCGGGAGCTCGCCTCCGGGGACTGGCGCGAGGTGAGTTGGCCGTAGGGGGAGGGGCCGAGGCGAGCGGAGCGAGCGCCCGCCGATCAGGGATCACCGAAGATGGCGTGGCCGCCGATGCGGCGCCAGCGGATGACCGGGACGTGGGCGCCGTCGACCTCGGTGGACGTCCACTCCCAGGTGGCTCGGCCGTCGGGTCCGGAGAAGCTCCACGTCATCTCCCAGACCCCGGGAGCGCCCTCGACGTCCTTGACCCGCAGTGCCTTGGGCCACCGGGGTCTTCCGCCGTGCGCCAGAGCGGCGTCGCAGACCGCATTGAACCTCCGAGCGGCCTCGCGGAAAAGGGCCTTCTCGCGGTCCTTCAGCTTCGCGTAGTCCCTCTCGAAGCTGAGCGTGACCTCGAACCTCACGGCTCGAGGCCGGTCAGGAGCTCGTCGACGTCGTCGAAGCCGCGGAGCCGTCCGGCGGCGATGTCCTCGTCCGCCTCGCGCTCCATCCGCTGCCAGCGCTCGGTCCAGAACCAGCGCTGCTCCGCGGGAACCGCGGCGAGCGGGTACAGCTCGATGACGCCGTCCTCACGCTCCACCACGCGGACCTGCGCGCCGGGAGCGTCCAGATGATGGCGCTTGCGCAGGTCGGCCGGGAGGGCCAGCGTTCCGCGGGCTTGCAGGGCGACATGGTACTCGCGGGTGCTCACGGGGGCGAGTGTACCGTAAGACTGCAAAGCAGCAAAACGGCCCGCCGGTCCAGGGACGAGGGCGGCTGAGCCGGGGAGCCAGCCGCTTCATCCGGTCCGCCGGTGCCGTGCGAGGTCCGGAGCTGAGGTCCCTCGGCTTCGCCTCGGGGCGACGGGCGGCGGCTAGGCCGAGGCCGGGGCGGGCACCCAGCGCAGATCGGGGCCGAGGACGCCCTCGTCGAGCAAGCCCTGGAGGTGCTTGAGCCGGATGTAGTCCGGGCCGTGGAAGACCTCTTCGGTCATGCCGTTGCGGCGGTAGGCGTCGTAGAGCTCGCGGGCGCCGCGGTGGGCGTCCCACTGGGGCTGGAAGGAGGGGAGGACGCGCTGGATCTTGGAGCAGTCGACGCGGTAGCAGCGCTTGTCGGGGCCCGCGTCCTCGGCGATCTCGATCTGCGAGCCGGGGACGGTCTCGGCGACGATCTCGGCGAGCTCGAGGATGCGGTAGTTGTGCTCGGTGACGCCGACGTTGAAGGCCTCGTCGTGCACGGCCTCGCGCGGCGCCTCGAGGGCCGCGAGGAAGGCGCGGCTGATGTCCTCGATGTGGACGATCGGGCGCCAGGGGGTGCCGTCGGAGAGCAGGGTCACCTTGCCGGTGGTCAGCGCCCAGCCCACGAGGTTGTTGAGCACCAGGTCGAGGCGCAGCCGCGGCGAGACGCCGTAGGCGGTGGCGTTGCGCAGATAGGTGGGGGAGAAGGAATCGTCGGCCAAGGCCGAGAGGTCGCGCTCCATCCACACCTTCGACTCGGCGTAGGGTGTTACCGGCGCGAACGTGGCGCTCTCGTCCAGGAAGTGGTCGCCGGCGGCCCCGTAGGTGCTGCACGAGGAGGAGAAGAGGAAGCGGGAGACGCCCACCTCCTTGGCCATTTCGGCGAGCCGCATCGACGCCCGGTGGTTGATCTCGTAGGTCAGCTCGGCATCGAGGTTGCCGAGCGGGTCGTTCGACAGACCGGCCAGGTGGATCACGGCGTCGAAGCCCTCGAGGTCCTCCCTCTCGACCTCCCGCAGGTCCTTGTCGATGGAGCGGACCGAGTGCGGCTCCTCGCCGAAGCGGCAACCCGCGAAGAGGTTGCTGTCCAGACCCACGACCTCGAAGCCGGCGGCCTCCAGCATCGGCGTCATCACGGCCCCGATATAGCCGTTGTGTCCGGTCACCAGAACGCGCATGGAGCTCTCCTGTGGCGGGAAGAAAGGGTAGTGCTGGGGAAGGGAGCCGACAGCCGCCGACCGGGTGAGAGGGTATCACGGAGGGCGGCGCCGGGAGGTCCGGCCGGGCTATTCTCGCGCCCATGAGACGCGTCCTCGCTCCGCTCCTCGTCCTCCTCGCCGCCCTCCCCGCAGCCGCCGAGCTGCCTCCCGAATGGCGGAGTTGGAACGAGCCCGTCGAGCCGTTCCGGATCGCCGGCAACCTGTACTACGTCGGGGCACGTGAGGTGGCGGCGTACCTCTTCGCCACGCCCGACGGGCTGATCCTGATCGACGGCGGCTTCGAGGAGACCGTCCCGGTGATCGAGGCCGCGATCGAGACGCTGGGCTTTCGCGTCGAGGAGGTGCGTGTCCTGCTCTCCACGCACGCCCATTTCGACCACGTCGGAGGCTTGGCGGAGCTCGCGCGGTTGACCGGAGCGACCGTCGTCGCCAGCTCGGCCGAGGCTCCTCTGCTGGAGATGGGGGGCGAGGAGTATCCGTTTCCGCCGGTCCCCGTCGACCGGGTGATCGAGGACGGCGACACGGTGGAGCTGGGCGGCACGACGCTGACCGCCATGGTGACTCCCGGTCACACCCCGGGATGCACCAACTGGAGGACCACCGTCGAGGGGCTCTCCGCCATCGTTCTGTGCAGCGTCAGCGTGCTGCCCGAGATGGACCTGGTGAGCGTCGACGCCTTCCCCGAGGGCGCGCCTTCCTGCGCTGGTGAGCGTCTCGACGCCCTCGATCTGATCTCTTCCTGGCCAACCACGGCTCGTTCTTCCACCTCGTGGAAAAGGTGGAGCGCCTGCGCGGCGGGACAGGGAGGGCAACAGCATCGTGGACCCGGATCTCTACCACCGGCACCTCGCGGCGAAGCGGAAGGCCCTCGAGGAGGCGTGGGCTCGGCAGCGCTCGGCGAGGTGACGCTGCGACGCGATATTCTCGGCTTCTTGGCCCGTTACCGAGGTTCCATCGCCCGTGCCGCCGTCGGGCGGCTCGCTCGAGGCCTGCCGTCGGCAGGTCGAGAGCGCGGCGTGTGTCCAGGAGCCTCCCGTGTGCGGGATCGTAGAGCATCGTCGGCGTCCCGGGTGACGCCGAGCGCGCCGCGACGGTGCGCAGGATGGCGGGGAGCCTCGTCCACCGGGGCCCCGACGGCGCCGGCTTGACGCGGCTCGAGCGGGCGAGTCTCGGCTTCCGGCGGTTGGCGATCGTCGACGCCGCGGCGCCCGCCGATCCGTTCGTCAACGAGAGCGGCTCGGTGCACTGTGTGTGCAACGGCGAAGATCTACAACGCCGACGAGCTGCGCTCCGGGCTGGTGGAGCGCGGACACCGCTTCGCCACGTCGGTGGACACGGAGGTCCTGGTCCACCTCTGGGAGGAGGAGGGACCGGAGCTGGTCCGCCGCCTCGACGGCATGTTCGCCCTGGCCCTCTGGGACCGCGAGCGACGCACCCTGCTCCTGGCGCGCGACCGGGCCGGTGAGAAGCCCCTCTACTACCGGCTCGAGCCAGGCCCTCGTTCTCCTCAGGCTTCGGGGCCTGCTCGAGGATCCCGCCCGCGGCCCCGCCTCGATCGCCGCGCTCTGGTTCGCTACCTCACCCTCGGTTGGATTCGGCACCGTTGTCGCCGCTCGCCGGCGTGTGCAAGCTCCCGGCCGCCCACCGCCTCGTCTACCGCGACGGGCGGGCGGAAGTCCTGCCGCGCTACTGGGACCTGGCGATGCTTCCCGGCTCGGGGGCCAGGGTTGGCCGCGGCGTCGACGCCATCGCGTCGGAGCTCGACGCAGGCTGGCGCTGGCCGTGCGCCGCCGCTCGCGCAGCAGGTTCCAGCATTGGCGTCTTCCTCTCGGGCGGCATCGATTCGTCGACGGTTCTCTCCTACGTCGCCGAAGCGGCGCCCGGTGTCGGCGGTTACCTTGGGCCATACGGATCGGGACTTCGACGAGGCGGGCTTCGCGGCCGCCACGGCTCGCCACTTCGGGGCCGATCTCCACTCCCTCGTCCTCTCGCGCGACGACCTCGCCGAGGGCCTGCGCTGGGTCGGGCAGAGCCTCGACGTGCCGCTCGGCGACGCGTCGACGATTCCCACGGCCCTGCTTTCCCGCTTCGCCGGCGAGCGAGTCAAGGTCGTTCTCTCCGGCGAGGGCGCGGATGAGCTCTTCGGAGGCTACCCGACCTACCTCGGCCATCGCCTCGCGGACCGGTTGGCCCACGTACCGCGCTGGTTGCGCCATGGCATCGTGGGCGGAATCCGGCGTCTGCTCCCGGTCAGCATGGGCAACGTGGGACTCGACTACCTCGTGGAGCGATTCGCCGCGGGCGCCGACCTGGATCGTCGGCGGCGGCACGAGGTCTGGTTCGGCTCCGTCGACCCGGCTCGGCTGGGGGATCTGCTGGCCCCCGGGCTGCGCTGGATCGCGGAAGAGGGGGACGGCGTCTCGACACCCGAGCGTGCTCTTCCCGACCCGCTCGCCGAGCTGCTGTACGCGGACTTCACGGGGTACCTCCAGGACGACCTGCTGACCAAGGTGGACCGGGCGACGATGCTGGCCTCGATCGAGGCGCGGGCTCCGTTTCTCGATCACGAGCTGGCCGAGTTCGTGGCCGGCATCCCGTCGCGGCACAAGGTGCGCGGCCTGACGACCAAGGCGATCCTGCGGAGGACCGTCCGTCACCGGTTGCCGGCCGCGGTGCTGGAGCGCCGCAAGCGCGGCTTCAACATCCCGTTCTCCCGTTGGGTGCTCGAGGGTCTGGGCGAGGAGCTGCGTCGCAGGTTCTCTCCCGAGCGCGCCGAGGCGCGGGGACTCTTCTCCTCGGCCGGGGTCGGGCGGCTCCTCGACGAGCACCTCGAGCGGCGGGCCGATCATCGCAAGCCGCTCTTCGCGCTGCTGGCCTTCGACCAGTGGTGCGATCGGACGTTCGGAGAGGCGGCGCCGGTTCCGATCGAGCTCGGCCAGGAGCAGCAGGTCGCGGCCCTGGAGGGCGCATGAGGCGTCGCGAGCTCGCCATCGTCACACTGGCCGTCCTGCTCTTCTTCTGGTTCCTCGGCGGTCACGATTTATGGGCACCGGACGAGCCGTATTTCGCCGAGGGCGCCCGGGAGATGCTGGCCGACGGCGAGTGGGTCGTGCCCCACGTCAACGGCAGGGTCACCACCGACAAGCCGCCCCTGTTCTTCTGGTCGATCGCCCTCGCCTCGATGCCGGGGGGCCGGGTCACGCCGTGGACGGCGCGCGCACCCTCCGCGCTGGCCGCGATCGTGACCCTGCTCCTGATCCTCCGGCTGGCCCGGCGTGCCGGCGAGCCCCGCATCGCCTGGTTGGCCGGCGGTGTGCTGGCCACGACCCTGATGTTCTGGGAGAAGGCGCGGTGGGCACAGACGGACTCCCTTCTCTGCGCCCTCGTCTGGGTCGCGCTGAGCGCCTTCCTCGCCTACCGGACCGGAGAGGCAGACGGCCGGCGAGCCGGCCTGGTCTTCTGGGCGGCTCTCGCCCTGGCGGTTCTCGACAAGGGCCCGGTCGGCCTGCTCCTCCCTCTCGGTATCGCCCTCGTGACCCTGGCCGTCGATCGCGACCTGGGCGCCTGGCGACGTTTCGCTCCGCTCTCCGGTCCACTGCTCTTCCTCCTGGTGGCCGGGCTCTGGCCCTTGGCGATCCATCTGTGGGGCGCAGGAGACTACTCGCTCTGGGGAGCCTTGAAGGAGCACTTCATCGAGCGGGGACTGCACGGTATGCACCACAAGCGGCCCTTCTGGTACTACCTGCGCGTCCTGCCCGTGCATCTGCTGCCATGGTCGGGTCTCGTGCCGGGAGCCGTGGTGCTGGCCTGGCGGCGCCGCGATCCGTGGGACCGCTTCCTGCTCGTCGTCTGCGGCTTCGTGGTTCTCTTCTTCTCGATCTCGACCGAGAAACGGGACCTCTACGTGCTGCCCGCCGTCCCGGCGTTCGCGCTCCTCGTGGCCCGTTTCATCGCCACTCTGGCGGAGGAGGGGCCGACGGGGACCCGGCCCGTGCGCCGGCGGTGGCTCTTCGCCGGCCAGACGGTCGTCGCCGGCCTGCTCCTCCTGGCGGGTCTGGCGGTGCCCTTCGCGGCTCGGGGCCGGACCGAGGTGCCGTACTGGATGCCGCTCGCCCTGGCCGCGCTCCTGGTGATCTGCAGTGCGAGTGCGCTGGTGGCCTGCCGCCGGCGCCGAGTCCTCCCCGCCGCGCTCGGGCCGGCCGTCGCCTTCGTCGCCGCCTACCTGTTCGTCACCGCGGTGGCCTTTCCCGCGATGGAGTCGAGCAAGTCCGCCCGCTCCTTCTCGTCGGTCCTGCGCGACGCCACCGCCGCTTCCCGAGAGGCCGGTCACGAGGTGCTGGCGTACGATCTCAGCAACCTCCCGGAGGCCTTCGCCTTCTACTCCGACGGCGTCTATACCCGCGAAACGGAGGATCCGCAGGTTCTCGTGGAGCACCTCGAGCAGGAGGCCACCGTGTGGGCGGCGATGGATGCCGGCGGGCTCGAGACCCTCCCGGAACAGGTGCGGGCGTCGCTCGTCGTCGTCGAGAGGACCGAGCTCAGCCGCAAGGACGTTCTCCTGGTGCGCAACCGCTAGGGGACCGAGCGCGGGGCGGTGTCGATCTCTTCCGGCGCGGCGAGCTCGCGCCGGCTCTGCTCGGTGACCTTGAGCTGCTCGAGACGGCTGGACATCGGCAGCAGCCGGTGCTTGAAGGAACCGACGGCGCGGTTGTAGGCGTCGAGGGCGCTCTGCAGACCGCGCCCGACCCCGTCGAGCTCCTCGCCCAGCTTCGCGGCGCGATCGTAGAGCTCGCGGGCCACGCCGGCGATCTCCTCGGCGTGCTCGGCGAGCGAGCGCTGCTGCCAGTAGATGGCGACGGTACGCAGCAGCGCCACCAGCGTGGTGGGGGTCGCCAGGAGCACCTTGGAGCGCAGCGCCTCGACCTGCAGCTCCGGCTCGTGCTCGAAGGCCGCAGCGAGAAAGGCGTCTCCGGGCAGGAAGAGGACCACGAGATCGATCTCACCGGGCAGCGACGAAGCGTAGTCGCGCTGCGCCAGGTCCCGCACGTGCTGACGCAGGGCGCGGACGTGCTCGTCCAGACGCTTGCGTCGCTCTCCGGAGTCCGTCGCCTCGACCGCGTCGAGGTAGGCGCGCAGCGGTGCCTTGGCGTCGACGGCGATCCAGCGGTTCCCCGGCAGCCGCACCGTCATGTCGGGGCGCCGGCCGCCCTCCACGGCCGTCTGCTCCACGAAGTCGCAGTGCTCGCTCATCCCGGCGAGCTCCGCGACGTTGCGCAGGGCGACCTCCCCCCACCGCCCCTTCGCCCCGGAGCCGCGGAGGGCCGTGGCCAACGAGCTGGTGCGCTCCTGCAGATCGCCCGTCGTCAGCGAGAGGCGCTTGAGCTGCTCGGAGAGCCCGGAGTAGGCCTCCACCCTCGCCTGTTCGAGCGCGGCGGTGCGCTGGTCGAGCCGGCCGAGGGTCTCCCGCAGTGGAGCCAGCAAGGTCTCGACCGCCCTGCGGCGCTCGT
>JAWKHP010000036.1:0-20306 GCA_041394745.1 Thermoanaerobaculia bacterium
GCGCCCGGCGAGCGTGCCGGGGGCGTCCTGCGCCAGTTGCTGCCGGGCACCGAGCGACGGCGTGGGGAGGGCTGGGTGGTCTGGGATCTCCTCCCGGCACTGTTGGCGGGGGACCTCGGAGCGTTCGATTCGCTGGGCGAGGGCTCCGTCGTCTGGCCCCTGGTCCCGGGACTGACGGACGGCGAGTCGTTGTGCGAGCAGGCTCTGCCGCTGCTCGCCGGCGCCGGCGTCCGGCACGTGCAGCCGCTCGTCCTCGAGACCGATCCGGCCGACAAGCGCCGGCTGGCGGCCTTCGGAGACGAGGACGCCTTCACCGCCCTCTTCCACGCCCCGCCGCCGTCGGAACGGGCGTTCTCGCGCCGGGCCGCCCGTTGGGGGATGCGACCCTTCGCCCGCCGGCCGCCGAGCGGAGCGACGCCGCGCGTGGAGAGCAATCGCCGTCTCGCCGGGGAGCTCCTGCTCGCGGGCGAGCTCTGGCTGCGCTGCGGCCGGTCGGAGGTGGAGGGTCAGGCGCTGCTGCGCGCCGGACGATGGGTGGACGCGAGCGATCACGACGTCGCCGCCCTCGCGCGCGAGGGCAATCTCGACGTCGTGCCCTCGCTGGACGCGGTGTCCCGGCGGGTGCTGACCGAATGTGCCGCAGGCGACGCGTCCGGATTGACGGCCGAGCTCGAGGAGGAGTACGTCGCTCCCGGGGGAGATACGTGAGCCTGGGCCTCTACGTCCACGTGCCCTTCTGCCGCACGCGCTGCCGGTACTGTGATTTCTACCGCGTCGGCGAGGACCCGGAGCGCCGCTCCCGCTTTCTCGCCGCCCTCGAGCGCGAGATCGACGGACGGGGCGATCTGCACGGCCGAACGGCACCGACCGTGTTCCTCGGCGGCGGCACGCCCTCGCTGCTGGCCCCGACCCAGGTTGCGCGCCTGCTCGGGCATCTGTCGCGCCGCTTTCCGTTCACGGCGGATGCGGAGGTCACCCTCGAGGCCAACCCCTCCGACCTCGATCCGGAGCGTCTCGCCGGCTACCGGGCCGCGGGGGTGAACCGGTTGAGCCTCGGGATCCAGAGCTTCTGCGACCGCGAGCTCTCGTTGCTCGGACGGCGGCACGACACCGCCCGCGCCCTGCGCGTCGTTCGCCAAGCGCGCGAGGCGGGCTTCGACAACCTGAGCCTCGATCTGATGGTGGCCATCCCGGGGCAGACGAGAGCGAGCTTCCGGCGCAGCCTCGAGACTGCGTTGGCTCTGGCGCCGGACCACCTGAGCGCGTACCTGCTCGAGGTCCATCCGGGCTCGGAGATCGACGGCCTCCTGCGCCGGCGCCCCGCCCTGTTTCCCGACGCCGAAGCGCAGCGGCGCTCCTACCTGCTCTTGGCCGAGCGGGCCGAGGACGCGGGCCTGCGCCAGTACGAGATCTCGAACTTCGCCCGGCCCGGACGCGAGGGGCGGCACAACCTGCGCTACTGGCGCCGGCGGGAGACCCTCGGCTTCGGCCCCTCGGCGCATTCGCTGGTGGGGGAGCGGCGCTGGCGCAATCCCCCCGATCTCGCGGCCTATCTGCGGGATCCGCTCGCCGTCGAGGTGACCGAGAGCGTGCCCCGGGAGGAGGAGCTCTTCCTCGGCTTGCGCCTGGCCGAGGGCCTGCCGGTGGCTCGGATGGCGGCCCTCCTGGGGCGCGAGCCGGAGGAGACGGCTTCGCTCCTCGAGCGGCTCGCGCCGTGGCTCGAGCGGCGCGACGGGGCGGTGCACTTGAACCGCGAGGGCTTCCTCCTCTCCAACGAGGTGATCGCCGAGCTCCTGCGGGAGGCGCGCCCCCCGTCGACCGTCTCGTAAGGACGCATTCCGGTACCATCCGGGCGCCGGCTCTCGCCTCCGGAGGTCCCCCATGAGCGTGTCGACCCGTCGCCCCACCGTCCCCCTGGCCCTCGCCGTCCTGGTCGGCTGCCTCGCTCCGCTCGCGTGCGGTCGCGCGCCGGAGCACAGCGCTGACGGCCTCCCGGATCCGCGCCAGGTCCCCGAGTACACGATCGAGCAGTTCCTGGACACCACCAGCTACGGAGGCGCCTCGTTCTCGCCCGACGGTGGCAGGGTGCTCGTGCACAGCGACGCGAGCGGCATCTTCAACCTCTACGCGCTGCCCGTCGACGGCGGCCCGGCGGAGCCGCTGACCGCGTCGACCACCGACAACATCTTCTCCGTGGGCTACTTCCCCGAGGACGGGAGGATCCTCTACCGCTCGGACCACGGGGGCAACGAGCTGTTCCACCTGTGGGTCCGGGAGGAGGACGGCAGCGTGCGGGACCTGACGCCCGGCGAGGAGCTGCGGGCGGAGTTCTACGGCTGGGCCGACGACGATTCGTCGTTCTACATCGGCACCAACGAGCGCGACCCGAAGGTGATGGACGTCTACGAGGTCTCGCCGACGGACTACTCACGCGAGCTGTTGTTCGAGAACGACGAAGCCTACAGCTTCGGCGACGTGAGCCCGGACGGCACCCTCCTGGCGCTGTCGAAGAACGTCGGGAACGCCGACAACGACGTCTACGTACACGACTTCGCGACGGGCGAGACCCGTTTGCTGACCGACGTCGAGGGGGACGTCAACTACTACCCGGTGGAGTTCACTCCGGACGGTGGAGACTTGCTGATGCTCACCGACGAGGGGAGCGAGTTCCTCTACCTCGTTTCCGCGGACCTGGAGAACGGCACCCGGAGATCCTGCAGCAGCCGGGTTGGGACGTTTCCTTCGCCGGCTTCTCGAAGGGCGGGCGCTACCTCGTGGTCGGCGTCAACGCCGACGCGCGCACCCGGCTCACGATCGTCGACACGGTGGCCGGCGCCGAGGTCGGCCTCCCCGAGGTCGCGAACGCCGAGATCAGCGCGGTCAGCATCTCGCGCGACGAGAGCCGCATGGCCTTCTACGCCACCAGCAGCACACGGCCGAGGCGACCTCTTCGTCCAGGCTCTCCCCGAGGGGGAGCCGCGGCAGCTCACCCGCTCGCTGTCCGCCGAGATCGACCCGGCCGACCTGGTCGAAGCCGAGGTCGTGCGCTTCGAGTCGTTCGATGGAGTGGAGATCCCCGGCATCCTCTACCGGCCGCACGCCGCGAGCGAAGAAGCGCCGGTGCCCGCCCTGGTGTGGGTGCACGGCGGGCCCGGGGGCCAGTCGACGGTCGGCTACAGCGCCCTCCTGCAGTACCTGGTCAACCACGGCTACGCCGTCTACGCGATCAACAACCGGGGCTCCTCGGGTTACGGCAAGACCTTCAACCACATGGACGACCGGGCCCATGGCGAGGGCGACCTCGACGACTGCGTGGCGAGCAAGGAGATGCTGGCCGGAACGGGCGTCGTCGACCCCGACCGGATCGGGATCCTGGGCGGGAGCTACGGCGGCTACATGGTGCTGGCGGCCCTCACGACCCGGCCGGAGGAGTTCGCCGTCGGCGTCGACCTGTTCGGGATCTCGAACTGGTACCGCACGGTGCAGAACATTCCGCCCTGGTGGGAGGCGTTCCGCGCCTACCTCACCGAGGAGATGGGGGACTTCGAGGACGAGGAGTACTTCCGCAGCATCTCGCCGCTCTTCCACGCCCAGAGCATCGTCAAGCCGCTCATGGTGCTGCGAGGCGAACGACCCGCGGGTGCTGCAGGTCAGGTCCGACGAGATCGTCGCGGCCGCCGGGCGAACGGGTGCCCGTCGAGTACGTCGTGTTCGACGACGAGGGCCACGGCTTCGCCAAGAAGGAGAACCGGATCGAGGGCTACCGCGCGATCCGCGGTTCCTCGACCGCTACCTGGCGCCGGTCGGTGCCAGCGAGGCCAGTAGGGGATCGAGCGAAGCACCCGGACACAAAGACGGAACACGAGGCAAACCAGAAGGAGATCGAGGCCCAGCCAGGGCCCCAGCAGGTGCTGGTGGAGATTGATCAGGCCCTCCCCGAGGATCGCCGCGGCCATCTGAGTCGCGCACCAGAACAGCAGGAAGAGCGAGACGGTCCGTGGACCGGACCAGTGTCGCTTGCGACCTCAAAGGGCTCCAGGCGGCTCGCCGTCGCACCGAACACGAGCCAGACCAATGGGGGCCAGGCTCCGAGAATCCATCCGGGACGGCGAGAACTGCCACGGCACGGTGTAGGTCCGCTTCACGGGTCCCCGATCGGAAGGACTGCGGACCTGGTTCCCCCGTGGATGGCTCTCGACTCGGGCCAGGTCTTCAGCGATCCTGGCGAGTGCGCCGGAGAATGCAGGCGGATCGAGCAGATAGCTGCGCAGTAGCGCCAGCCGCGAGAGGCCGCTCAGAGACTGGAAGACCGGGTGATCGCGCCCGATTCCCGCGGACCAGACGTCGGTTCGGGGGAGGGGCTCGGTAGTCCTCGGGGATCCCCAGGTCGTCGAGGACGCGCTCGGCCGGCTGCTGAGTCGAAGGATGCCCCCGTAGACGGCGTGGTAGTTGTTGACCTCGACGAACCGCGGTCCCGGACCGAGGAAGAAGAGCCACCACGCGATCGAGCCCGCGACGGCGAGCGCAGCGAGCAGTCCGCTCGAACCGAGTCCGGCGTCCTGCCCAGCCGGTGCCGATACGCGCGTGGCGACGAGCGTCGCGAGCACGACGAAGGGAGCGGAGAGTAGAGCATCTTACTGGTCCCGCCGAGAACGGCGCAAGGACGAGGACGGTAGTCCAGGCCTTCGGCGGCCGCGCCCGTCGGGAGACGTCGCGGCCTCGCCGCACAACCGATCGAGAGCCAAGACCACGCCGAGCAGGGACAGGAAGAGAGTCCCATCGGCATAGAAGCTGTTGAAGAAGAGCAGGTACCCGGGATCGACGATGACGTAGAGGAACAGGGCCGTCATCAGGAGGGCGCGGGACGCCAAGCTGCCCACGAGCAGGACCGTCAAGAGGACGAGGTAGAGCAAACCCGACTGACGGACATCCGGACAGTCCGGGAGCCTGCGGAAGCCCCAGGTCACCTGCCGCGCCAGCCACGCCAGGAGGAGCTGCTCGAGGGCTGCGCGAGGAGGTCGGCTTCGACGGTCCGGTACTCGCAGCGGACGAAGTATCCAGGGTGAGCCAGAGGGGCCACATGCTCGATTCCGGCCGGTTTCATGACCCGCCAGAAGTCCAGGATGTCCGCCACGCCGAGGCAGGGCGTCCGCGAGAGAGTGCGAGCGGCGAACGCCAGCAGGAGGACCATCCCGAGGGCGAGAACCGCCGTCGCGAGTCGGTGCCGAAACCTGCCGGGTCGGTCGTCCGGCGAGTACGCCTGCGGCGAGGGTGATGGCAGTGCCCGCTGCATGCGGCGGGGCCCCGGGCCGCTAGGCGCGCAGCCTGGCCACCAGGTCCACCTCGACCAGGGCGCCCTTGGGCAGGGCCGCGACCTGCACCGTGGAGCGTGCCGGGCGGTGGTCCCCGAGGAACTCGCCGTAGAGCTCGTTGAGGCGCGGGAAGTGGGCCAGGTCGGTGACGAAGATCGTGGCCTTGACGATGTCGGCGGGGGTGCAGCCCGCCGCCGCCAGCACCTCGCGCAGGTTGGCCAGCACCTGGGCGGCCTCGGCGGCGAACCCGCCCGGGACGATCGCGCCGGTGCCCGGATCGAGCCCGATCTGTCCGGAGGTGAAGAGCCAGCCGTCGACGGAGACGGCTTGGGAGTAGGGTCCGATGGCGGCCGGAGCGCGGTCGGTGTGATGGGGGTTCATTCGGAGTCCTCCTGGGGGAAGTAGCCGACGTAGGGAAGCTCGCGGTAGCGCTCGTCGATGTCCAGGCCGTAGCCGACCACGAAGCGGTCCTCGATCTCGAAGCCCCGGAAGGCGATCGGGACGTCCACCTCGCGGCGGCAGGCCTTGTCGAGCATCGTGCACACGGCCACGCTGCGGGCCGAAGCCAGCGGCATGGCCGCGAGCAGGGCGCGCACGGAGTGCCCCGAGTCGACGATGTCCTCGACCAGCAGGACGTCCCTGCCGTCGGTCGGCAGGTCGAGGTTCTTGCGCAGCTCGGCCTCGCCGCGGGTTGCGCCGTCGCGGTAGCTGGAGATCTGCACGAAGTCCACCTCGACGGGCACCGAGAGCCGGCGCACCAGGTCGACGAGGAAGAACATCGAGCCCTTCAGCACCCCGACGCAGAGCAGGCGGTCACAGTCGGCATAGCGCTCGTCGATCCGGGCCGCCATCTCGGCCAGGCGCCGCTGGATCTCCTCGGCGGGGATCAGGACCCGAGGCTCGGTGCGCGGGGGGGCGGCCGCCTGCTCGTCCATGGGAGCGGGGATGGTAGCAGGCCCCACCTTGGGCCGGTCGAGGCGATACTGTATCTTTCCGCGTCCGCGACGGCGGGGAGCAGATCGTGAGCGAGCTCGACAACCAGATACAGAATCGGCGCGAGAAGCTGGAGGCGCTCCGTGGCGCCGGAGTCGAGGGCTACCCCAACGCCTACGAGCACGATCTCGAGCCCGCGGCCGTCCACGACCGCTTCGGTGACCTCGACGCCGCGAGTCTCGAAGAGCGCGCCATCGAGCTCCGCGTGCCCGGCCGGCTGCGCGCCCTGCGGAGCCACGGCAAGACCGGCTTCGCCGATCTCCACGACGGCCGCGTGAAGCTGCAGGTGATGCTGCGGGCGGCCGATCTCGATGCCGCCTCCTCGGCGCTGCTGGAGAGCTTGGACCTGGGGGACTACGTCGGCGCTTCGGGGAGGCTCATCCGCACCCGGACCGGCGAGCTCACCCTGCAGGCGCGGACGTTGACCCTGCTCTCCAAGGCTCTGCGGCCGTTGCCGGAGAAGTGGCACGGCCTGGCCGACGTCGAGCAGCGCTACCGGCGTCGCTATCTCGATCTGGTGATGAACCCCGAGTCGAGACGGGTCTTCGAGGTCCGGGCCCGTGCGATCCGCTCCTTGCGAGAGGCACTCGAGGCCGAGGACTTCCTCGAGGTCGAGACGCCCATGATGCAGGTCCTGCCGGGCGGCGCGGTCGCGCGGCCGTTCGTCACGCACCACAGCGCGCTCGACATCGATCTCTACCTGCGGATCGCGCCGGAGCTCTACCTCAAACGCCTTCTGGTCGGCGGGTTGCACCGGGTCTACGAGATCAACCGGAACTTCCGCAACGAAGGGCTCTCGACGCAGCACAACCCGGAGTTCACGATGCTCGAGTTCTACTGGGCCTACGTCGAGCACGAGCGGCTGATGCGGTTCACCGAGGAGACGCTGCGCGGCCTCGCCGCCGAGGTGCTCGGCGAGGCGCGCCTGGAGTGGAAGGGCAAGACCCTCGACCTCGAAGCCCCGTGGCGCCGGATGAGCGTGCGCGATGCGGTGGAGGAGGCCTGCGGTGCCGGCCCGGGCGACACCGACGACGTCGACGGGCTGGCGCGGCTGGCCGCGGCGCGGGGAGTGGATCTGCCGGCGGGAGCGCCCTACGGCAATGCCCTGATGGCGCTCTTCGAAGCGACGGTCGAGGCCGACCTCGACCAGCCCACGTTCGTCACCGGCCTGCCGGTGGAGGTCAGTCCCCTGGCCAAGGCCTCGACGGATGATCCGCGATTCACCGACCGGTTCGAGCTCTACCTCGGTGGAATGGAGCTCGCCAACGGCTTCAGCGAGCTCAACGACCCCGAGGCCCAGGCGGAGCGCTTCCGCCAGCAGCTGTCGGCGCGCGAGCTCGGCGACGATGAGGCCCACCGCTTCGATCACGACTACATCCGGGCCCTGGAGCACGGCATGCCGCCGGCCGCGGGCGAGGGGGTGGGGATCGACCGCCTGACCATGCTGCTCACCGGGCGGACATCGATCCGCGACGTCATCCTGTTCCCGACCCTGCGGCCGGAGGCGGACGAGGACGCGGGGTGAGCTTCCGGGGGCTCGACGCGCCGGTGGCCCTGCTGCTGGCGCGGCGCTACGCCCGCAGCACTCGACGCGAGACCTTCGTCCGGTTCCTCGCCGTCGCGGCGGTGGCGGGCATCGGAGTGGGGGTGGCGGCGTTGATCCTGGCCCTTTCGGCCCTGGCCGGGTTCCAGAGCGCGCTGAAAGGCGAGGTCCTGGCGCGAACGCCGGAGATCCAGATCGAGCTGGCAGCCGATGCGGACCTCGCGGCCGTCGAGGCCCGCCTGGCCGCGTCGACCGGAGCCGAGGTGCGGCGCTCGATCGAGGGGCGGGGCTGGCTGATCGCCCACGGACGGGGACGCCCGGTGGAGCTGGTCGGTTACGAGGGAGCGCTGCCGGCACACTTCCCGGGAGCCAGCGCGCGCGCTCCCGGGACCTACCTCTCCGACGGCCTCCTCGGCGCCTGGGGTCTGGAGGTCGGCGACCGCGTCGACGTGGCCTCGAATCGGCCGATGCTGACCCCGTTCGGCCCCCAGCCCCGGGTGAGGAGCCTGACCGTCGCCGGCTCCTTCGCCAGCGGCCAGACGGAGGAGGTGGAGAGGATCGCCCTGCCGATCGACGTGGCGGTCAGCCTGCTCGGACCCGAGGCCCGACGGCTGCAGGTGGCGACGGGCGATCTCTGACCGGGCCTCGAGCTGGTCCCGCGCATCGCCTCGGAGACTCCCGAGGCGCGCTCGATCGTCACCTGGAGGGAGCTCAACCGATCGCTCTTCTTCGCGCTGCGTCTGGAGAAGACGGTCCTCTTCCTGGCGGTCTCCCTGATCGTCGCGGTCGCCGGGCTGTCCCTTCTCGGGGTTGCTCCTGACCCTGTCGAGCAAGCGGCGGGAGGTCGGGATGCTGGGAGCGATGGGCGCCCGACCGGCCATGTTGCGCAACGCCTTCCTGAGCCTGGCCGGGCTCCTCGCCGGGACCGGCCTTCTGGCCGGTGCCGCCGTCGGCGCGCTCGCCGCTTGGCTCCTCGACCGTTTCCGGGTCCTGCGCCTGCCCGACGCCGTCTACTTCGTCGATCATGTCCCGTTCCGGCTGCAGGTGGGAGACCTCGGGGCGATCGTCGCGTGCACGCTGGCACTCGCCGGTCTGTGCGCTTGGGCGGCCGCCCGGCGCGCGGCGTCCCTGGACCCCGTGGAGGCGCTGCGCCGGTGAGCGGGGGCGTGCGCGTCGAGGCCCGGGGACTGGTCAAGACCTACCGGGACGGGGACCGCGTGGTCGAGGTGCTGCGCGGCACCGACCTGGAGGTCGACGCCGGCGAGCTGGTCGCCGTCGTCGGACCCAGCGGGTCGGGAAAGTCCACCCTCCTGCACGTGCTCGGCGCCCTCGACCGCGCCGACGCGGGGAAGGTGGCGGTGGGCGACGTCGAGGTGTCGGCGCTTCCGCCTTCCCGCCTGGCCTCCTTCCGCAACAGCACCGTGGGCTTCGTCTTCCAGTTCCAGGAGCTCCTCGCGGACTTCACGGCCTACGAGAACGTCGTTCTGCCGGGACGCATCCGCGGCCTCTCGGAGCGGGCGGTTCGCGACCGCGCTCGGGGCCTCCTGGAGCGGGTCGGCCTGGAGGAGCGGGTCGAGCACTACCCGAGCCAGCTCTCCGGCGGCGAGAGGCAGCGGGTGGCGCTGTGCCGGGCCCTGCTCCTCGAGCCCGCCCTGCTGCTCGCCGACGAGCCCACCGGGAACCTCGACGAGGCCAGTGGAGACCGGGTCTTCGAGCTGCTCCTCGAGCTCCAGGCGGGCCACGGAACCACCGCCATCGTGGTCACGCACAACCCGGCTCTGGCCCAGCGCTGTGCTAGAGTTCTGCGGCTCGAAGGGGGTGTTCTCGGGCCGGTTTGAGGCGTTCGGGGGCATCCGACCCCTTCCGAGGGCGATCGGAAACCATGTTCGAGAAGTACAACGAAAAGGCCCGACGCGCCCTGTTCTTCGCGCGCTACGAGGCCAGCAAGCTCGGCAGCCGGGTCATCGAGTCGGAGCACATCCTCCTCGGCATCCTGCGTGAGGGAGAGGACTCGGTCACGGAGCTGCTGCGCCGCTTCCAGGTCAAGCCGGAGGCACTGCGGCGCGAGATCGAGGGCGAGCGCGTCTTCGTCGAGCGGATCTCCTCGACCGCCGAGCTGCCCTTGTCGGAGGAGTCGAAGAAGATCCTGGCCTACGCCGCCCACGGGGCGGAGAGCATGCTGCACACGAGCGTCGGCTCCGAGCACCTCCTGATCGGGATCCTGCGGGTCGAAGGCTGCCTGGCGATGCGCACCCTCGCCCGGCAGGGCGTCGAGCTCTACGGCCTGCGGGAGGAGATCCTGAATCTGGCCAAGGAGCGCGAGGCGGCCGATCAGGAGAAGGAGCTGCCGTACCTCTCGGAGTACGCGCGCGACCTCACGCTGCTCGCGGCCCAGGGCTCCTTCGATCCGCTGATCGGACGCGAGGACGAGGTCGAGCGGATCATCCAGATCCTCTCGCGGCGGACCAAGAACAACCCGATCCTCCTCGGCGAGCCCGGGGTGGGGAAGACCGCCATCGTCGAGGGCCTGGCGCAGCGGATCGTCAGGGGAAGGTGCCCGTGGTGCTGGCCAAGAAGCGCTTCGTGGCGCTGGATCTCTCCTGGTCGTGGCCGGCACCAAGTACCGGGGCCAGTTCGAGGAGCGCCTCAAGGGCATCCTCGGAGCTCACCGACAATCCCGACGTCATCGTCTTCATCGACGAGATCCACTCGTTGATCGGGGCGGGCTCGGCGGAGGGGTCGCTCGACGCCGCCAACATCCTGAAGCCCGCGCTCTCGCGCGGCGAGATCTCCTGCATCGGCGCCACCACGCTGCGCGAGTACCGCAAGTACATCGAGAAGGACCGCTCGCTGCTGCGGCGCTTCCAGGCGATCCAGGTCGAGCCGCCGAGCGGCGAGGAGACCTATCGGATCCTGGCGGGCGTCAAGGAGCGCTACGAGGCGTTCCACAAGGTGAGCTACTCGGACGGCGCGTTGCGCGCCGCGATCTACCAGTCGACGCGGTACATCACCGACCGGCAGCAGCCCGACAAGGCGATCGACGTCATCGACGAGGCGGGGGCCAAGGTCAAGCTGAGACGGGTGCGCGACACGCAGAACCTGCGGAGCCTGGAGGCGGAGATCCGCGAGGTCATCGCGCGCATGAAGGCGGCGATCTCGGACAAGGACTTCGAGCGCGCCGTCTACTTGCGGGAGCGGGAGATCGAGTTGCGCGAGGACCTCGAGCGGATGCGCGTCGTCGCCGACGAGAGCGGCGTTCTGGAGGTCACCCAGCGCGACATCGAGGACGTCATCTCCTCGTGGACCGGCATTCCGGCCGCCAGCCTGGAGAGCGACGAGGCCGAGAAGCTGCGGACCATGGAGGACACGCTCAAGCGGCGGGTCGTGGGACAGGACCACGCGATCAACTCGATCAGCCGCGCGATCAGGCGTTCACGGCTGGGAGTGAGCAACCCGCAGAGACCGGTGGGGTCCTTCATCTTTCTCGGCGCCTCCGGCGTCGGGAAGACCGAAACGGCACGCCGCCTCACCGAGTTCCTCTTCGGGAGCCAGGACGCCCTCGTCCGCTTCGACATGAGCGAGTACATGGAGAAGCACACGGTCTCCAAGCTGATCGGATCGCCGCCGGGATACGTCGGTCACGACGAGGGCGGCCAGCTGACCGAACGGCTGCGCCGGCGGCCCTACTCGGTCGTCCTCTTCGACGAGATCGAGAAGGCGCACCCGGACGTGCTCAACCTGCTGTTGCAGATCCTCGAGGACGGAGTGCTCACGGACGCCTACGGCAACCACGTCGATTTCAAGAACTCGTTGGTGCTGATGACGTCGAACCTCGGCAGCCACCTGATCACGCGCGGCGGCCGCATGGGCTTCCAGGAGGCCGACGCCGACTTGAGCTTCGAGCGCGTTCGCCAGGAGATCATGGCCGAGCTGCAGCGTGCCTTCCGGCCGGAGTTCATCAACCGCGTGGACGAGATCATCGTCTTCCGCTCGCTGGGCGAGGCGGAGCTCCTCCACGTGGTGGACCTGCTGATCGAGGACATCAACCTGACCCTGGTGGAACGCGGTCTGGAGGTCGTGCTCGATCCGGAGGTCAAGCGCTGGCTCCTCCGGGAGTCCGGCGTCGACCCCTCCGTCGGCGCCCGTCCGCTGCGGCGGACGATCCAGCGTCACGTGCAGGACGCCGTCTCCGAGCTGCTCATCGCGCACGTCGGTACGCCTCCTTCCCGCATCCGGGTCCGGGTCCTCGAGGACCGGATCGCGCTCGAGGTCGAGGAGGCGCCGGAGGAGGCGCTCCTGGGGAACGGGCTGGAGAGCCGCGAGCCCGCCTAGAGCCCCCGTGATGGAGAGATTCTTGCAACGGCCGCAAGGCCTGATGAGGGAACCGGAGCGCATGCGGACGCGACACCGGGCCCGGCGGCGCCAGCGCGGCGCAGCCGGCGCCTTTCTGGCGTGCCTCCTCCTCACGGCGGGAGCCCTGCGCGCCCAGACCTACGAAGGACGGCCGATTCAGGAGCTCGTCTTCGAGGGGCTCGACGCCCTGAGCGAGGGCACCCTGCGCTTCTATCTCGGCCTCGAGGACGGCGCCCAGATCACCGCCGAGTCCCTCAACGAGCGGATCCACCTCTTCTGGGATCGCAATCTCGTCGACCAGATCGAGATCGAGACCGAGGACGTGCCCGGCGGTGTGCGCATGGTGGTGCGGGTGGAGGAGCGTCCCACCCTCAGCTCGGTGGAGTACATCGGTCTCAAGCGCCTGGAGCGCAGCGACATCATCGACCGCATCTCGCGCGACCTCATCCGGGTCCGCGAGGGGGACCCGCTCAACAAGTCGGAGCTCTACCGGCTCAAGACGGTGATCGAGTCGATGTACGCCGAGAAGGGGTTCCGCCTCGCCGATGCCGAGTTCCAGCTCGAGGAGGTAGGGGACGGCTCGTACCGGGCGATCTTCACGGTCGACGAGGGCGACAAGGTCCGCATCGTCGATATCGACTTCGAGGGCAACACGGTCTTCTCCGACAGCCGCCTGCGCTTCGCCATGAAGAAGACCAAGGAGAGCGGGTTCCTGACCCGGCTCTTCAAGAAGGACCTCTACGACGAGGCGGAGTTCCAGGAGGACCTCGACAAGGTTCGCGAGGTCTACAAGAAGGCCGGCTACAAGAATCTGGTCATCGGCAAGCCGCAGGTCGACATCCGCGACGTCGCTCCGTCGGCGAAGGAGCAGAAGCGCCGGATGGTGATCACCATTCCCCTCGAGGAAGGGCAGCGCTGGAAGCTCGGCGACATCAGTCTCGAGGGCAACGAGCGCTTCGGCGACGATCTGCTGTTGGGGATGTTCAAGCAGCCCAAGGGCGGCTGGTTGCGATCGAACGTGATCGACGAGGGGGTCGAGGCGATCGACGAGCTCTACAAGAACACGGGGCACCTCTTCGCGGCCGTCGACTATCGTCTCGAGGAGCGCAACGACGAAGTGGCCGACGTGGTGGTCAACGTCGAGGAGGGCGACCAGTTCCGCGTCGGGCGCATCGAGTTCGAGGGCAACGTCAAGACCAAGGACAAGGTGATCCGCCGCGAGCTGGCGGTGCAGGAAGGCCGCATCCTCTCGGCGGGCGCTCTGCGCAACAGCCTCCTGCGCATCAAGCAGCTCGAGTTCTTCGAGGTCGACGAGGAGGACCCGGTCGCCTTCAAGTTCCACAACGAGGAGAAGACGGCCGACCTCACGATCAAGGGGAAGGAGGGCCAGCGGACCGAGCTCCAGTTCGGCGCCGGCTTCAGCGAGATCGACGGGTTCTTCGGCCAGCTGCAGTTCCGGACCCGGAACTTCCTCGGTCGCGGCGAGACGCTCGGCGTCAACTTCCAGTCGGGCCGCCGTCAGGACGTCTTCGACATCTCCTACAACGTGCCGTGGTTCCTCGATCGCCCGCAGAGCGTCGGCGCCCAGATCTTCAGCCGCAAGCTGGACTACCAGTACCTCACCGGAGAGTTCGTCTTCCAGGAAACGCAGGGCGGGGCGCTGACGTACGGCCGCAGGCTGGGCCTGTTCAACGACCTCACCCTGACCTACAGCCGGTTCGACAGCACCGACGAGCGCAGCCTGAGCGGCTCGGGGGGGGAGACCCAGCTCTTCGAGCGTGACATCTCCCTCGTCCGCATGGCCTACACCTACGACAAGCGCGACAGCCGCCTGTGGCCGACCCAGGGGCTCTCGTACGGGTTCTCGGTCGACTACACCGGCGGGCCGCTGGGGGGCACCAGCAACTACGTCCGCCCGCGTGCCGATTTCAGCCTCTTCCTCCCCGTCACCCGCAAGGGTCTCAAGACCATCGCCGCGTTCAACGCCGAGGCCGGGTTCATCGAGAACCTGAGCGACGACGAGCTCTTCTTCAGCGACCGTTTCTTCCTCGGCGGCGAGAACAGCGTGCGCGGCCACCGCTTCCGCTCGCTCGTCGTGCGCACCGAGGACGGGATCCCGGTGCGGGACGAGTTCGGCTACTCGGTGGGCGGCGACCGCTACATCCAGTTCAACTTCGAGTACCACGCCCTGCTCGGCGGCCCCTTCCGCTTGATCGCCTTCCTGGACGCGGGCAACGTCTACGGTTCCGAGCAGTCGATCGACTACGACAGCCTGCGCAAGACTGCCGGTTTCGAGCTGCAAGTCAACGTGCCGATCCTCGGCGCGCCTCTGCGATTCATCTGGTCCAACAATCTCGACGAGCTCGAGGGCGACCGCTTCGAGAGCTTCCAGTTCAGCGTCGGCCCGAGCTTCTGATCCGAAGGAGGAGCAACCCATGAGCCTTTCCGTCCCACTGCGAAGAGCGGCCCGGACGGCCGTCTGCTGCCTGGCCCTCGCCGGCTCGGCGGTCGTGGCGTCTGCCCAGCAGGCCGCCCCGCTGAAGGTCGCCGTGATCGACGTGCAGCGCCTGTTGACGGATTCCGCCGAAGGCAAGAGCACGATGGACCGACTCAAGGCCCTCGGCGAGACCAAGAAGCAGGACATCGAGAGCCGGCAGGCCGAGATCACCGACATGCGCAACCGGCTCACCGAGGGGCGGCTCTCGCTGTCGGAGGAGCGGCAGGCGGAGATGGAGAAGGAGCTCCAGGCCAAGCTCGTCGATCTCCGGCGCGTCCAGGAGGACGCCAACCGGGAGCTCGAGCAGGAGCAGGACAAGGCACTCGGCGGGATCGAAGCCAAGGTCATTCCGCTGATCGCGAAGATCGCGGAGGAGCAGGGTTACACCATGGTCTTCAACAAGTTCCAGAGCGGCCTGCTCTACGCCACCGACTCGATCGACATCACCGCCGAGGTGCTGCAGCGCTTCGACGCCGAATCGAGCGGCGGGAACTAGCCGTGCCCACGACCCTGGGCGCCCTGGCCCGGCGGGTCGGTGGGGAGGTCCGGGGCAACGCCGAACGGGTGGTCCGCGGGATCCGGTCTCTCGAGCGCGCCGGATCGGACGATCTGGCCTTCGTCTCGTCGCGGCGGCACCTGGATCGCGCCCGGGCCAGCGGCGCCGGGGCGCTTCTGGTGCCCCCGTCCGTGGCGGCGATCGAGCGCGACCTCCTGGTGGTGCCCGACCCGCACGAGGCGTTGGTGGAGATCCTGCCGATCTTCGCTCCGCCGAGCGCGGTCGGACCGGGCATCCATCCGACGGCCGTGGTGGACGGGGCCCGCATCGATCCCTCCGCGACGGTCGGGCCCTACGCCGTTGTCGGCGCGGGGAGCGAGGTGGGCGCCCGGGCCGTCCTCCACGCCCACGTGGTGGTCGGCGCGAAGTGCATCGTGAGCGCGGACTGCCTCCTCCATCCCGGGGTCGTGCTCTACGACCGCACCGAGCTCGGTGAACGGTGCGTCGTGCACGCCGGCGTCGTCCTCGGTGGGGACGGATACGGCTACGCCTCCGGCAGCGGGGAGCATCGCAAGCTCGCGCACCTCGGACGGGTGGTTCTCGAAGACGACGTCGAGGTCGGGGCGAACAGCACCGTCGATCGCGGCATGCTCGAGGAGACCCGGCTCGGAGCCGGCACCAAGGTGGACAACCTCGTGATGGTGGCTCACAACGTGGTGACGGGGCGGCGCTGTTTGCTGGTGGCCCAGAGCGGCGTGGCGGGCAGCGCGCGACTGGGGGACGGCGTCGTCCTCGCGGCCCAGTCGGGTATCATCGGGCACGTCGAGATCGGCGCCGGGACGACGGTCGGCACCAAGTCCGCACTGCTGCGCTCGAGCGAAACGGGTGAGAAGGTAGCCGGCATCCCCGCGGGGGAGATGGGGGCGTGGAAGCGTCAGCAGGCCCTGCTCCGCAGGCTCCCCGAGCTGTTCCGGCGCTTGCGCGCTCTCGAGAGCGGGAAGGCGAAGAGAGAGGACGAGGAGACATCGTGACCGAAGAGAACGTCGTGTTCGGGATCGAGCAGATCCTCGACATCCTGCCGCACCGCTACCCCTTCCTGCTCGTCGACCGGGTGGTCGAGATGCAGGCCGGTCGGCGCATCGTCGCCGTCAAGGGAGTGACGGTCAACGAGCCCTTCTTCCAGGGCCACTTTCCCGGTCGGCCGGTGATGCCGGGAGTTCTCGTGGTCGAGGGGATGGCGCAGGCCGCCGGAGTGCTCCTGCTCCACGATCGGGCCGAGAGGCACGACAAGCTGCTGCTCTTCACCGGGATCGAGAAGGCGCGCTTCCGCCGTCCCGTCCTGCCCGGCGACCGCTTGCGCTACGAGATCGAGGTCCTCCGCCTGCGCGAGCGCTACTCGCGGCTCGAAGGGAAGGCCTGGGTGGACGGTGACCTCGCGGCGGAGGCGGTGCTCTCCTCGGCGATGGTCGACCGATAGGGCGGTGACCATGAGCTCTCGGATCCACTCCACCGCGGTGGTCGATCCCACCGCGGAGCTCGCGGAGGGCGTCGAGATCGGCCCCGGCGCCGTCGTCGGGCCCGGTGTGCGCATCGGCGAGGGCACCCGCATCGGCGCCGGAGCGCAGATCGAAGGCCCCACGATCCTGGGCGCCGAGAACCGCGTCTACCCCCACGCGTGCATCGGGTTCGATCCCCAGGACCTGAAGTTCGCGGGAGAGGAGACGCGGCTCGAGGTCGGCTGCCGCAACACCTTCCGGGAGTTCTGCACCGTCCACCGCGGCACGGGCAAGGGCGGAGGGCTGACGACCGTGGGCGACGACAACCTCTTCATGGTCTACACCCACGTCGCCCACGACTGTCACGTCGGCAGCCGGACGGTCTTCTCGAACGGCGGCACCCTGGCCGGTCACGTCGTCGTCGACGACGACGCCGTGATCGGGGCCTACAGCGCGGTGCACCAGTTCTGCCGCGTCGGCCGGCACGCCTACATCGGCGGCTACTCGAAGATCGTCCAGGATCCGCTTCCCTACGCCAAGTCCGTGGGGGACAAGGCGTCGTACTACGGGATGAACCGGATCGGCCTCGAGCGCAAGGGAATGGACGCCGAGAGCCTGGGTCGCGTCGAGAGGGCGCTGCGCATCCTGGTGCGCGGACCGCGTCGTCTCGAGGAGGCACTGGAGCTGGTCGCGACCGAGCTCGGCGGACACCCCGAGGTGGACTATCTCGTCGAGTTCGTTCGCGGCTCCGAGCGAGGTGTGATCCGCAACCTGCCGCTGCGGAGAGGTCGAGCCCAGAGTGGTTGAGCGCGCTCCCGTCCCCGTCGGGGTCGTGGGTACCGGCGCCCTCGGGAGACATCACGTTCGCCTCCTGGCCCAGCTGCCGGAGGCCGACCTGCGAGGCATCCACGATCGCTCGGCCACAGCCGCCGAGGCGGTGGCCGCCGAGCACGGCGCCCGCGTCTTCGACAGCTGGGAGGACCTGGCCGACGAGGTCGATGCGGTGGTCGTCGCGGTTCCCACCGTGGATCACGCGCGCATCGGCTGTGAGCTGCTCAGACGGGGCAAGCACGTGCTCGTCGAGACGCCGATCGCCGCCTCCCTCGAGGAGGCGCGCGAGCTGGTGAGCACACAGGGCGACCGGGTCCTGGCCGTGGGCCACGTCGAGTTCTACAACCCGGCGGTGGAGGCCCTGCTCGGCCTCGGCGAGCCGCCCGGCTTCGTCGAGGTGGAGAGGCTCTCGCCGTTCACCCGCCGCAGTCTCGACGTGGACGTCGTCCTCGACCTCATGATCCACGACCTCCAGATCCTGCACTGCCTCGATCCCTCCCCCCTCGAGGAGGTGCGGGCGGTCGGGATCAGCGTCCTCTCGGACCGGATCGACCTGGCGAGCGCTCGTCTCGAGCTCGCTTCCGGCTGCGTCGCCAACGTCGGCGCATCGCGCGTCTCGGCCGCACCGAGCCGGCAGCTGCGGGTGTTCTTTCCGCAGAGCTACTACTCCCTCGACTACCGGGAGCAGGAGATCAAGGGCTATCGGCTCGCCGGCGCGGGGGGAGGGCGCAGCGTCGAGGCGGCCCAGGTCGAGGTGGCCCGGGACGAGCCTCTGAAGCGCGAGCTCGAGAGGTTCCTCGCGGCGTGCAGGGGGGAAGCGGTTCGATGGGTGAGCGGCGAGGAGGGGTTGAGGGCGCTCGAGACGGCGCACCGGGTGCTCGCGGCGATCGAGGCGGGCCGCGCCAGGAGCAGGGAGGCGAAGGGATGAGTCAGGCGAGCATCGGAGTGTTGGGCGGAAGCGGTCTCTACGACATGGCCGAGCTCGAATCGGTCGCCGAGGTCGAGATCGACACGCCCTTCGGGGCGCCGTCGGGTCCCTACGTCCTCGGCGACCTGGAGGGACGCACGGTCGCGTTCCTCGCTCGGCACGGTCGGGGCCATCGCCTCATGCCGAGCGAGATCAACAACCGCGCCAACGTCTGGGGCTTCAAGAGCCTCGGCGTCGAGTATCTGGTCTCGGTCTCGGCGGTGGGCTCGATGAAGCTCGACTACCGGCCGACCGACATCGTCGTGCCCGACCAGCTGATCGATCGGACGCACGGGCGCCGGTCCACGTTCTTCGGCGACGGCCTGGTCGCCCACGTCTCGATGGCGCGGCCGATGAGCGAGAGCCTGCGGCTGGTGCTGCTGGAGTGCGCGCGGGCCGCCGGAGCCCGGGTGCACGACGGCGGCGTCTACCTGTGCATGGAAGGGCCCCAGTTCTCCTCGCGGGCGGAGTCCGAGCTCTACCGGAGCTGGGGCGTCGACGTGATCGGCATGACCAATGCCCCCGAGGCCAAGCTGGCCCGTGAGGCCGAGATCTGCTACGCCACGTTGGCCATGGTCACGGACTACGACTGCTGGCACGACGACGAGGGCGAGGTGAGCGTCGATGCCGTCCTCGAGGCGCTGCGCGAGAACGCGGAGATGGCCCGGGACGTGGTGCGGCGGGCCGTGCGATCGCTTCCGCCGCCGGGCGGCCCGGATTGCTCGGACGCTCTGGCCACGGCCCTGATCACGGACCCCGCCGCCGTCCCCGCCGCGACCCTGGAGCGTCTGGATCTGCTGATCCGCAAGTACTACCCGCGTGAGGACGCATGACCCACATCCTGGTCACCAACGACGACGGAGTGTTCTCGGAGGGCGTCAAGCTCCTCGCCGACGCCCTGCGCGATCTGGGACGGGTCACCGTCGTCGCTCCGGACCGTGAGCAGAGCGCCAGCGGTCACTCCCTGACCCTGCACCGGCCCCTGCGCATGCGACAGCTCGAGGAGGGCGTCTACTCGGTGGACGGAACGCCGACGGACTGCGTCAGCCTGGGCGTCCTCTGGCTGCTCAAGGACGATCCGCCCGACCTCATCTGCTCGGGCATCAACTTCGGCCTCAACCTCGGGGACGACGTGACCTACTCCGGCACGGTGAGCGCCACGTTCGAGGGGACTCTCCTGGGGATCCCCTCGGTCGCCTTCAGCCAGGAGGTGGCGCAGGACTTCTCGTTCTCGCGCGCGGCGTCGTTCGCTCGCGACCTCGTCGAGCACCTTCTCGGGCAGAGCCTGCCGCCCGACCTCCTGCTCAACGTCAACCTCCCGGCCGAGCCCTACAAGGGCGTGCGGTTCGCCAAGCTGGGCCGCCGGGTCTACGAGCAGGCGGTGGTCGAAAAGCTCGATCCCCACGGTCGCAAGTACTACTGGATCGCCGGAACACCGCGCTGGCAGGAGGACGAGGACGGCACGGACTACCAAGCCGTGGCGTCGGGCTACGTCGCCGTGACGCCCCTCCACCTCGATCTGACCGACTATCGCGGCCTGGGGAGCTTCGGATGGCTGCAAGAGCGCTTCGAGCCCTCGGCGGAAGCGGAGACCACCGACCGTTGAGCTCGGCGTACGAGACTCGCCGGCGGGAGATGGTGGAACGTCTCGCCGCCCAGGGGATCCGCGACCGGCGGGTCCTCGACGCGATGTCGGCCGTACCGCGTCACCTGTTCGTGCGGGAGAGCCTGCGCTCGCAGGCCTACTCCGACCGGGCGCTGCCCCTGTCGGAGGCCCAGACGATCTCGCAGCCCTGGGTGGTGGCGCGAATGACGGAG
>JAWKHP010000037.1:0-19582 GCA_041394745.1 Thermoanaerobaculia bacterium
GGCGGGCGTCGGACTGCTCTACCGGCAGGGCTACTTCCACCAGACGCTCGACGCCGACGGCCGGCAGCAGCACTTCTACCCCACCTACGACTTCACGCGCCTTCCCATGCGGCCGGCCACGGACGAGCAGGGGCGATCGCTCGAGGTCTCCGTCCCGCTCCCCGACCGCGACGTGACGGTGCGTGTCTGGCTGGCCCAGGTCGGGCGCGTGCCCCTCCTCCTGCTCGATTCCGACGTCACCCGCAACGACCCCGCCGACCGGGTGATCACGAACCAGCTCTACGTCCAGGGCCGGGAGATGCGCCTGATCCAGGAGCTCGTCCTGGGCGTCGGCGGCGCCCGCGCGCTGGCCGCACTCGGCATCGAGCCGGCCGTCTGGCACGCCAACGAGGGACACTGCTCGCTCTTCCAGTTGGAGCGGCTGGCCCGCGCCCGCGCCGACACGGGCTCCTGGGAGGCTGCCCTCGAGGCCGTCCGTCCCGGTGTGGCCTTCACCACCCACACTCCCGTGCCGGCGGGCAACGAGCGCTTCGACGTGGAGCTGGCGCGGCGCTACCTGACGCCCTGGGCGACGCTGTGCGAGGTCGAGGTGGACCGGCTGCTGGACCTCGGCAACGCGGAGCCGGCCGGCACGGCCCAGGAGTCCTTCAATCTCTCGGTCGTCGGGCTGCGCACCTCACGAACCGTCAATGCCGTGAGCCGGCGCAACGCCGAGGTGGTGCGGGAGATGTGGCGCCCCTTGCGCGAACGCCACCTCGAGGTCCCCGACGTGACGGCGGTGACCAACGGCGTCCATACGTCGACCTGGGTGGGCCCGGAGATCGGCCGGCTCTTCACCGAGCGGGTCGGTGCTGACTGGCGCCAGCTCCTGCTCGAGCCCGCGCGCTGGCGCGTCCTCCTGGAGGCCGACGACGAGGAGGTGTGGCGGGCGCACCGGGCGCAGAAGGTCCTGCTCGGCCGCTTTCTGGAGAACCGCCTGCGCGAGCAGTTCGCCCGCCACGGCGCCTCGCCCGACGAGCTGCGCCGGGTGAAGGACATCTTCGACCCGGATGCCCTGATCATCGGCTTCGCCCGGCGCTTCGCCACCTACAAGCGCGCCCACCTGCTCTTCTCCGACCTCGATCGACTGACCCGCATCATCTCCTCGCAGCCCGAGGGCGTGCAGGTGGTCGTCGCCGGCAAGGCCCACCCGGCCGACCAGGAGGGCCAGGAGCTCATCCGCCGGGTCTTCCAGCTCGGCTCCTCGCCCGAGCTCGGCGGGCGCATCGTCTTCCTCGAGGACTACGACCTGCGCGTGGCCAAGATGCTGGTGCAGGGGGTCGACGTCTGGCTCAACACCCCGCGGCCGCCGCTCGAGGCCAGCGGTACCAGCGGGCAGAAGGCGGCGCTCAACGGGGCGCTCAACCTCAGCGTGCTCGACGGCTGGTGGCCGGAGGCCTTCGACGGCGAGCACGGGTGGGCGCTGGGCGCGGAGACGGATCGCGGCGCCGACGCCGAAGAGCAGGACCGCGCGGACGCGGAGTCCCTCTACTCCCTCCTCGAGACCGACGTCCTGCCGCTCTTCGGTCGCCGAGACGCGGGGCTGCCGCACGAGTGGATCGGGCGCATGAAGCGGGCCATGGCCGCCGTGACGCCGGCCTTCTCGAGTCATCGCATGCTGGCGGACTACGTCGAGCGCATCTACGCGGTCGCCGCCGGCTCACCGAGCGACCCGGCGACCTGAGGCGGTAGCCAGCTCCTCGAGGCGCGGCAGGCCCGCCTCGAGATCGGCTTCGGCGAGTCGCCACTCCCACTGCCCCCAGGCCTCGCCCGGCCGGTTGATCCGTGCCCCGCGCCCCAGGCCCAGGACATCCTGGACGGTCACGACGACGAGGCGGGCGGGAGATGCGTAGAGGCGTTGAACGGTCTCCTGGACGGCACCCGGCTCTCGGACCGGGCGGCCGAGCCACGCCTGCAGGCGGGAGCGCTCCTCACCCTCGAGAGTGCCCATCCACTCGGCGAGCGTCGGGCTGTCGTGGGTGCTCGAGTAGAGCACGCGGTCCTCCGGGCAGCGCTCCGGCAGGTGCTCGCTCTCGGCATGGTCGTCGCCGAAGGCGAACTGCACGACGCGGGAGCCGGGGGCGCCGAGCCGGCGGCGAAGGGCGTGGACCTCCTCGGTGATCACACCCAGATCCTCGGCCACGAGGCGGCCCGCGACTCCACTTCCGACCTGTCGGACCCAGGCGTCCCCCGGGCTCTCGACCCACGAGCCCTCGGCCGCCGACGCCGCGCGGGCCGGGATCTGCCAGGTGGCGGCCAAACCACGGAAGTGGTCGAGGCGGGCCGTGTCGAAGAGCTCCAGCTGCCGCCCCAGGCGTGCGGCCCACCAGCGGAAGCCGTCGGCTCGATGCGCCGCCCAGCGGTACACCGGGTTCCCCCAGTACTGCCCCGTGTCGCTGTAGGCATCTGGCGGGCACCCGGCGACGAGGTCGGCTCTCCCGTCCGGCCTCAATTCGAAGAGGCCGGGGTGCGCCCAGACATCCGCCGAGTCGTGGGCCGGGTAGAAGGGCAGATCACCCATCCACTCCACGCCCGCCGCCCGGACCTCGCCGCGGGAGCGCTGCCAGGCCCGGTCGATCGCACACTGCGCGGCGATCTCGAGATCGACCTCGGCGGCGTTCGCCGCCCGGCGCGCGGCGAGGGTCTGCGGCGCCCGATCGCGCAGCCCCTCCGGCCAGTCGTACCAGGGTCGCCCGAGCGCGCGGCGGAGCACGGCGTAGAGGCCCCAGTCCTCGACCCATGCGGCGTGGGCCGCCCGGAAGGCGGCGAGGTCGTCGCTCCCGATCAGCTCCCGAGCGGCTCGGCGCCCCCGGGCGGCCCCGAGGCGACGCGCCGCCTCCCAATCGACGCGCTCGGTGGGTACGCCCTCGTCACCGAGCCAGGCTTCGTCGAGAGCGAAGCTCGACAGCGCCGAGTAGGGCGAGTTGCCCACCCACCCCGCCGTCGGGCCCGGCGGCAGCACCTGCCACACCGAATGGCCCGTCTGCGCCAGAGCCCGGGCCCACCGGCCGACTCCGCCCAGCCCGCCGATGGGACCGGCTCCAGGCAACGAGAACAGGGGCAGCAGGACGCCGCACCGCCGCCCTGATCCGGTTCCTCCCCGTGCGCCGCTCAATCGGCCCGGCATGCTACCAGCGGCGCGTCGACCCCCGGGTGTTACGACGGGCTGCAGTGGATCGAGCTCAGCTCGTCCTTCTTGATCCGCAGACGTTCCTCGCAGGTTCCGCTCCGGAAGCGCACCACGACGTCGTGCACCCCGGTCGGCAGGACGAGCTCGTCGGGCGTCTGGCCGCGCAGCTCCCCGTCCACCGACACCGCGCCGCCCAGGGGGGTCGAGGTGAGCCGCAGGTAGCCGACGCGCCCCTTCCCGACGGTGTCCTCCAGATAGCTCGCGGGCGGCAACGCCGCCAGGTCCGACTCCGACAGGTGCCCACCCGTGCGGTCGCCGAGCAGTCGCGTGAGCACCTGCTCGAGGTAGACCTTGGTGATGATCCCCGCCCCCACCGCCGAGATGTCCTCCGGCAGCCCCCGAACGAAGGCACTCTCCACCGCCTCCCGCGCCTCCGCCGTCAGCTCGACGTCGTGCGCGCTCCAGAAATCCGCGATCCCCGCCTCGATCGCATCCCGCCGCGGCGACCGCCGCTCCTGCCCCTCCACCCCCGGCCCCCAAACGCCGAGCCCCAAGAAGACCACCCCGAGAACGATGGCACGTAGCCGCATGGCACCCCCTCCTTCTCTCCTCCCACGAAGCGTCCGTTCCCCACCGACGATGGCGAGGATCCGAATCGCGTCCGCGGCGCGCTCCGAGAGCACGCCGCCTCCGCGTTCAGCACGTTGTTTCGAACTAGGGGCTCAGTATCCCACGCCGGCCGACGGGATGCCACTGTGCCCGCGCCCCGGAGCGCCGGGATCCGCTAGCGAAGAGAAATGGAGCGGGAGACGGGAATCGAACCCGCGACCAACGGCTTGGAAGGCCGAGACTCTACCACTGAGTTACTCCCGCTCTGGGTCAGGATGAGGATGGTGGAGGCGGATGGATTCGAACCACCGTAGGGCTTAGCCCGGCAGATTTACAGTCTGCTGCCATTGACCGCTCGGCCACGCCTCCACAGGGCCGCCTACCATACCAAAGAGACCGTGGAGCCGGCACTCGGATTCGAACCGAGGACCTGCGGTTTACAAGACCGCTGCTCTAGCCCCTGAGCTATGCCGGCGGTACGGACCGCTCGAGCGGGGCGAGAGTGTAGCGGGTCGGGCGCGGGGGCGGCAAGGACGGCGTGCGGTCAGGGGCCGGAGGTGGCCAGGAGCTCTCGCGCCTGGGCGGCCCAGAGGCTGTCGGGGTTGAGCTCGACGACCTTCTCGAGCATCGGAGCCACCTCGTCCCGGGGCTTGCCGGCCGCGAGATCCATGCGGGCGAGGAAGACGCGGGCGCCGAGATGGTTGGGGTCGAGCTCGAGGATCTCCTCGAACATCCGCCGCGCGAACTCCGCATTGCCGGCCGCCAGGTACAGCTGGCCGACCGAGAAACGGGTGCGCACGGAGCGCGGATCGAGGTCGAGGGCCTGCTGGTAGGCGGCCACCGCCTCGTCACCGCGTCCCAGCTCGACCAGGGAGTTGCCGAGGTCGGTCAGCAGACCGGAGTCCGGCTCCCCGAGCTCGGCCGCCTCCCGGTAACGCTCGACCGCCTCCTCGTGCTGGCCCAGCCGCGCTCGGGCCTGCCCCAGCCGGATCAGGTCGTCGGCCTCCGCCACGCCCAGATCGGCGATCGTCTCGAGGACACCCGCCAGCTCGCGGTCCTCGCCGCGCACCTGACGCAGGCGGCTGAGCAGGCGCAGGACGCCGAGGCTCTCCGGCCGCTCTTCGAGGAGCCCGTTGACGACCTCGAGCGACTCGTCGACGAGACCCATGCCCCCCAGACCGCGGGCCAGGAGCTCGCGCAGCATCAGGTTGCCGGGATCGACGGCCAGCCCCTCGCGCGCCACCCTGACCGCCTGCTCGTACTCCCCCACCCGGACCATCTCGGCCGCCGAGTTCGAGAAGGCCAGCTCCAGGACGTGGTCGGACGGATCGGGCAGAGCGGCGAGCTCCTCCGGCGAAGGAAAGCCCAGGGAGTGCAGCTCGGCTCCCCCCGTGCTCCCTCCCAGGTAGCCCAGCGACTCGAGCTGCCGGGCAACCTCCGGATCGCTGGACAGCGCCACCGAGCGGTCCGGGCGGTCCGTCGCCAGGCGCCGATCGAGCCGCCGCAGCTGCTCGAGGAGCTCGGCCACCCGCGCCGGCTCCCGGCCGGACAGATCGTGCAGCTCGTCGGGATCCTCCTGCGAGCGATAGAGCCGCGGCTTCGGGCTCTCGATGACCTTCCACTCCCCCGTATCGAGCGCCCGCGTCGGAGCCCAGCCGTACCGGAACCAGTTGTAGTAGGTCTCCATCATCGCCGGCTCCGGCGCCATCTCGCTCCCTTCGAGGACCGGGCGCAGTGAGCGGCCCTGCACGTCGTCGCCCGGCGGCAGCCCGAGCAGGTCGAGGATCGTCGGCGTGACGTCCAGCGTGCGCACCATCGTCGCGACGCTCTCCCCGGCCCGCTCGCGATGCCGCGGGCTGGCGATCCACAGCGGCACGTGCTGTGTCGCGTTGTAGAGGAACGAGGCATGCGTCGACTCGTCATGCTGGAAGAGCCCCTCGCCGTGGTCGCCGACCACGACGATCAGCGTCTCGTCGAGCACGCCCTTCTCCTCGAGCATCCCGAGCAGGGCTCCGAAGCTCTCGTCCATGAAGGCGATCTCGCCGTCGTACGGCGCGCCGGCGAAGAGCGAGTCGTAGGGCGGCTGGAGATCGTGCGGCTGGTGGGGATCGAAGTAGTGCACCCAGGCGAAGAAGCGGTCGCCGGCGTGCTCCTCCAGCCACCGTCCGAAAGCCAGATTGGTCTGGTCCGAGCGCCGCTCCGCGAAGCCGAAGTCGAGATCCGTCCGAGCCAGGAGCTGAGCCTCCGTCAGGTCGGCGTCGAACGCGTCGTCGTAGAGGTCGAACCCCTGGTCGAGGTGGTGCGAGCGCACCAGCGGCGCCGCCGACACGAACGCCGCGGTCTCGTAGCCGGCCTCCTGCAGGATCTCGGCCAGGGTCGTGACCCCGTCGTCGAGACGGTAGTCGTCGTTGTCGTGGACCCCGTGGAAGGCCGGGTAGGTGCCGGTGAAGATCGTCGTGTGCGACGGGAAGGTGAGCGGTGCGGCGGACAGCGCCCTGTCGAAACGCACGGCGCGCTCGGCGCCGAAACGGTCGAAGTTGGGCGTGCGGGCGTCCGCGTAGCCGTAGGCGCCCAGGTGGTCGGCGCGCGTGGTGTCGAGCGTCACGACGAGGACGTTCTCACCGCCGCCGGGCGCGCACCCGAGAGTCCCGACGAGGACCACCGCCGGGAGCCACCGACGCATCAGAGGTTCTCCGGGAAGAGCTCCGCGCCCGCCGACTCGAGGATCCCTCGACGGATGAGCGCCTCGAGATCCGGCGAGCCCCCCCGCACGAGGCGGTCGACGACGCGCTCTCGAGCCTCCTCGAAGGTCGGCGTCTGCGGCTCGAGGACGTCGTGCACGAGCACCAGCATGTAGCCCCACCGCTCGTAGACCAGCTGATGCTCGACGTAGCGCTCCACCAAAAGAGGCTCGCTGAGCTCACCCGCGGCGAGCTCGAGCACGCGCTTCTGGGCGGCCGGGCCGGCCCACTGCTGGAAGGCGTCCATGCGCACCGGTCCCACGCGGCCCCCGGCGGCCGCGGACGGATCGTCGGAGTGCCGCCGAGCCTCCTCGGCGAAGTCGGCCTCGCCCGAGCGGATGCGCTCGGCCAGCCTCTCCAGCTCCTCGTAGACGCCGTACCATTCGGCCTCGTCGGGGGGAAACCGGCGAACGAGGAGGCTCAGGTCGAGCTGCCGAGGCGACTGGAAGCGCGCCGCCTCCGCCTCGAAGTAGGTGCGCAGGGTACCCTCCGAAAACGCCTCGATGGCCTCGCGTCTGGCCGTCTCGCGGAGCCAGTCGGCGAGCTCGGCGCGCCGGATCGGGGCCAGGCGTTCCTCCAGCCGGGAATCCTCCTCCATGCCCCGGCGATGGGCCTCCCACAGGTAGAGCCGGCCGAGAGCCCAGTTGTCGAGGAGCTCGCGCTCCGGCAGCTCGCGAGCCTCGAAGAAGGGTTGGTTCTCGAGCGTTCGGCGCCAGTGCTCCAGGTCGAGGGAGTCCTCACCGAGCTCGAAGAGGAGGGCGGCCGGATCCCCGGAGTCGAGGGCCTCGGGCCGGTAGGTGGCACCGGACGCGGCGAGGAGCTCTTGGCGCAGCGCGCGGTGCACCGCCTCCAGCCTTTCCCGGGCGAGACGACGCTCGATGCGCGTCCTGGCCTCCTCGAAGGGAGTGCGCTCGGCAGCCAACCGATCGTCGAGCCGGAAGATGTGGAAGCCCACCGGCGTGCTCACGACGCGGCTGACCTCGCCCTCCCCGAGACTCCAGACCAGCGAGTCGAGCGGCTCCCCCAGCTTGCCGTAGTCCAGCACGCCGATCAGGCCGCCGTGGACGGCGGTCTCGGAATCGGAGGTCTCGCGGGCGAGGTCCTCGAAGCTGGCGCCGTCCACGAGACGCTGCCGCAGCTCCTCCATCTCCTCCCGCGCGGCGGCACGGGTCTGGGGGGAGGCGTCGCGATCCACCCGGCGGTAGATGTGGCGCAGGCGGATCCGCTCGTCGTGGCCGAAGAGGTCGGGGTTCTGGGCGTAATCGGCCCGCACCTCCTCCTCCGTCACCTCCGCGCGGGGCTCGGCCAGGGTCTTCTCGACCTCTCCCTGGAGCAAGAGCTCGCGCTGGCTCTCCACGCGATCGGAGACTCGCTCGGGCAGCTCCCCATCCCAGGCCTCGACGCGCGCAGCCACGATCCGATCGACGACGAACTGCTCGAGCAGGCGGCGCTCGAACGACTCCACCGACTCGCCGCCGCCGCGCCGCTTCCGGCCCTCCGGCTGGGCATCCTTCCAGGCGGCCCACTGCGCTCGGGTGAGGCTCTCTCCTGCCAGCGTGGCCACGACCTCGGGATCCGCCGTCCCGGCGCCACCGGTGCATCCCGCGACGGCGGACGCGGCGATCGCCAGGGCTGCGATGTGTCGAAACCCGCCGTCCATGTCCATCCCCTCCAGCCGAGTCGAGAAACGAAGAGCCGGGCGGGATCCGCCCGGCTCCGATCCTACGTTGCCTCGAGGTCGAGGACTAGTCGATGGACACGCCCAGCAGCTCGACGGGCACGCAGTTCTGGTCTTCCACGGTCACGCGGATCATCCAGGTGCCGCCGAGGCCCAGGCCGGTCAGCTCAGCCGGCGAGTACTGGGTCATGCCGCAGGCGGCGCAGTTGAGCCACACGTTGCCGGGCGTCCCGCTGTCGCGGCCGGCGAAGCCGGTGTTGACGAGGCCGGCCCAGAAGCTGCCGGTGCCGGTGATCACGTTACCCGTGCCGATACCGACCGTGCTGACGGAGGTGGACGGGCAGGGTCCGGAAGCCGCGAAGGCGGCCGGAGTGGTCGTGAAGCCACCCACTGCGGGGGCCGGACCGTCCTGCGCAAAGGCGAACGACTGGGCCGCGTTGGTGTTCATCCGCGAGGTCACGGCGATGATGTCCAGGCCGCCCATGGTGCACTGGGTCGGGACATTGAACTGCTGGAAGGATGTTACGACAACGCCGGCGCCCAGGCCACCTTCGCAGCTGCCGTCGTCGAGCTGCAGGACCGACGTCGCCTCCGTCTCATCGGGGACGATCCTCATGTGGCCACCCGATCCCAGGGAGGGCAGGGCAGGGGCCTCGGCGTTCGGGATCGGGCAATCGGCACAGTTCCGAACTCGATTCGGGCCTTCGGCGGTTACGCCCGCCGCCACCAGCACGGCCACGGCCAACGCGAGCATCAGAATCCACTTCATGCGCACAAGTCTCCTCCTTCTGGGTTTCGCGGGTGCCTTCCGATCGGGCCGCCGGGTGCCGTCACCCAAAGGGCCTCGGAGGGTCTTTCAGGGATGACGGGAACCGTACCGGCGCCGGCGGACGCTGTCAAGCCGGGCGCCGCTAGGGGCTTCCCGGCAGTTGGGCTCTCAGCGCCTCGATCCGCCCCCTGCGCTCGGCGGTGACGGCCAGGCGATCGGCGCGCTCCAAGGCCCGGCGCGCCAGCTCCCAACGCCCCTGCTCGACGTAGAGACGGCCCAGCACGTAGGGGGCGTCCCTGTCGTCCGGATTGGCGGCTTGTGCCTGCTCCAGGTAGAGAACCGCGTTCGCCCGATCCTCGCCTTGAGGTACCAGATCCCCAGGTTGTAGAGGGCCTCGGGGTTGCCGGGGTCGAGGTCGAGAGCACGGCGCAGGCGGGAACCGGCCGGGCCGTGCTCGCCGTGGCGGGCCAGGAACGACCCGTAGGCGATGAGAACCGTGACGTTGGAGGGGTCCTGCTCGAGCGCCAGCTCGTAGTGCCGCCGCGCCCCCTCGACATCGCCCTGCGTGCCCAGGATCCGCGCCAGCTCGGAGAGGGCCGCCACCGACTGCGGCATGAACTCGAGGATTCTCTCGCACTGCTCGCGCGCCGAGGCCAGGTCCCCGAGCTGCAGGTACGAGCGGCCCAGGAAGTACCGCGCGTTCTCCTGCAGCGGGTCGATCTCGAGGGAGCGCTGGAGGATCTCCTGCGCCTTGAGCGGCTGCCCCGCATCGGCCAGGTAGGACATCCCCAGGCTCGTCAAGGCCATCGGATTCTCCGGGTCGACGGCGACGATCTCCTCGAGCTGCCGGATCCCCTGCAGATAGAGGCCGGAGCGGATGTTCTCGTTGGCGACCCCGAAGAGGTCGAAGAGGTAGCGCTCGGCGTAAGGGTCCTTCTTGCCTCGGGCCTGGTCGAGATCCTCCGAGTATCGCCGGGACACGCTGCCGGCGGCCGCATAGCCGAGGGATTGGAGCTTGCGGACCTCCTCGGCGGAGAGAGCCTGCGGAGCGCCCGCTCCTTCGCTCTCCCACTCTCCGAGCAGCCGTGCCAGCTGCGCCGTCATGGCCTCGACCCGCGCGGGCTCTTTCGCGGCGAGGTCGAACACCTCTCCCGGATCCGCCTCGACATCGTAGAGCCTCGGCACGGGGCCGTAGTGCAGCTTGTAGCGACCGTCGCGCAGGTAGCGAAGCTCTCCCCAGCCGTGCTGGATGCGACCCACGAGGGACTCGCCGTAGAGGAACCGGTGGCGCTCGGGCACCGGCTCGCCGTGCGGCCCGAGGAGCGGCAGACCCTGTACCTCGGAGGGCGGATCGATTCCGAGCAGGGTCAGGATCGTCGGCATGACGTCGACTCCGGAGGCCGGCTCCTCGAGGACGCGACCACCCTCCGCGCCCGGGATCCTGAGGATCAGCGGGATCCGGATCGTGGAGTCGTACACCAGAAGCGAGTGGGTGGGCTCCCCGTGCTCGAGCAGGCCCTCGCCGTGATCGGCGGTGAAGACGATGAGCGTGTGCTCGTACTCGCCGCTCCGGCGCAGGGCGTCGAGGACCTTCCCCAGCTGCTCGTCCGCGTAGGCCAGCTCCCCGTCGTAGGGATCGGAGAACCGGCTGTGGTGCGGCTCCGGAGGGTTGCGCGGCTCGTGCGGGTCGAAGTAGTGGAGCCAGAGGAAGAACGGCTCGCGCCGTGGCTTCTGGAGCCATTCGCCGGCAGCCAGGGTGACGAGGTTCGCCTTCCTCTCGGCGAAGCCGAAGGCATCGGCGGCACGGGCCTGGATCTCGTCCCGCGACCAGTTCTCCTCCACCCGGTCGTCGAACTCGTCGAAGCCCTGGTCGATGTGGAAGCGGGAGTCGAGCACGAAGGCGCCGACGACGGCGCCCGTCGCGTACCCCGCATCGTGCAGCACCTCGGCCAGCGTCGTCAGGTCGTCGCGCAGGACGTAGGCACCGTTGTCCCGCACGCCGTGGAAGGGCGGGTAGGTGCCCGTCATGATCGAAGTGTGAGCCGGCAGGGTGATGGGGTTGGTCGAGTAGGCGTGCTCGAAGCGCAGGCCCTCGGCGGCCAGGCGGTCGACGTTGGGCGTCGTGCCGGCCGCGTAGCCGTAGGCGCCGATGTGATCGGCACGCGTCGTGTCGAAGGTGACCAGCAGGACGCGTTCCACGCCGCCCGCGGCGCAGCCCGAGAGGATCAGGCCGCGCACGCCGCCACGGGACGGCTCGTCTACCGGCTCGCATCCGGAAGCTGAGCGCGCTGCAGCCGGTCGGCCTGCACGTCGGCCCGCAGCTGCTGATAGAAGCGGCGCCGGTAGTTCGCCTTCACCAGCCCTCGACCTCCGCAGCTCCGCCTGATGCGGCGGCCGCCGACTCTCGAGGCGCACGATATAGACGCCGGTGCGCTCGAAGCGCAGGTGAACCGGGTCGTACACTTCGGCGACGAACGGCGCCGAGATCTCGCCGGGCTCCAGATCGGCGATGATCTTCCGGTTGCGGGCACGGCTCTGCACCTGCCGGCCCAGGCCGTAGTCGGTCAGGTCCTCCAGAAGACCCCCGTCCCGGGCCGAGTAGTGGACCGACAGGCGGCGCGCCATCTCGCCGAAGTCCTCGCCGGCACGCAGCCGCTCGACGAGGGCCTCGGCCTCCTTCAGCGTGTCCCAGGGCAACGTGCCCTCCTCGAGGTCGAGGAGGATCACGCGCAGCGTCATGGTGGCCAGGGTCTGGTAGCGCTGCCGGTTGGCCTCGAAGTACTCCTCGAGCTCCTCCTCGGGCACGCGCTCGACACGCTCGTCGAGAAGCTCGGAGAGCCGCGCATCGAAGCGGACCTGATCGCGCGCCTCGGCCATGCGCCGGGCGACCTCCGGCTCCTCGTCGAGCCCCTCCCGACGGGCGTCCTCCAGCACGGTCCAGCTCAGGGCGATCTTGTCCAGGAACCGGCGGGGTGGCCCGAAGCTGCGGTTGAACAGATGCACCTGGTAGGCCTCGGGCAGCTGCTCGATCAGCTGCTGGAACGTGAAGGCACGGTCGCCCAATCGCACCAGGGCCTCGTCCAGGGGAAGGAACGGATCGTTCAGCCGCTCGTAGCGCCTCTCGAGACCGAGGCGCGCGCCGGTCGTCTCGAGGTACTCCGCTTCGGCGTCGTCGCGCTCCTCGCGCAGCGTCTCCGTGCGCACGAACTCGCGCACGTCTTCGAAGGAGCGATCGACGGGCGGTATCCGCGCCGCCACCCGCACGAGGTGGAACCCGTTCGGCGTGTCGATGACCTCGCTGAGCTCGCCGGGCTCGAGGCTCCAAGCCGCCTCGGCGAAGGCCGGCATGACCTTGTCCGTGGCCTTCAGGACCATCCAACCGCCGCCGTTGGCCGTGGCGGAGTCCGAGTGCGCCCGAGCGAGGGCGGCGAAGTCGGCGCCGCCGTCGATCTCCCGCCGCAACCCCTCGAGACGCTCGGCCGCGGCGCGACGCTGCTGCGCCGTGTCGATCCCCTCCTCAGAGCGCAGGTAGATGTCCTGCAGCCGGACCTTCTCCGGGTCCCGGTAGCGGGACGGATCCTCGTCGTAGCGCCGCCGCAGCTCCGCGTCGCTGACGGTCAATCCGTCCCAGCCCAGCTCCGCGACGCGCGCGTCGCGCAGGACCGACTCTTCCGCCGCCTGCAGTGCCGCGGCGGCGGCGCCCCGTCCTGCGCCCGAGAGCAGGATCTCGCGCAGCGCCACCCGCTCCGCGAGGGCCCGTTCCGGGTCCTCGGGCGCCGGAGCCGACTCGTCGGTCGCCTCGGTCGGCCGGGCGCGCTCCCGCTCGACCTCCTCGGTGGTGACCGTGCCGCCGTCGAAGGTGGCCACGATCGCGAGGTTCTCGGGCGATCCGGCGGGCGGAGCGCAAGCCCACTGCGCGGCGACCGCGGCGAGGGCCGAGGCAAAGAGAAGCTCTGCCCCCGGGCGGGGGCAGAGCGTGAAGGTCTTCACTGCGTGGTAGGGGGAACTACTCGACGTCGAGGGTCATCAGCTCGACCGGCACCGCGTCCTCGACGACGGCCGCCATGACCCAGTTGCCGGGGAAGCCGAGCGAGTCGACGGTGGCGAACGAGACAGCGCCGCACGTGGGGGCGCGGATGAACGACGTTCCCGCCGAGCCGGAGCTCGAGTCGAGACCGACGCGCAGGCCGACGTTGGACTGCATCTGGTTGAGGCCGAAGTAGAACTGCGCCGAGGGCACGGAGACGCCGGAGACGGCCGCCGTGTGATTGCCCTGGCTGAACGGAATGCCGATCTGCCGACCGAGCTCCGCACCCGGCGTCGCGCCGCCGCCCCAGGCGACGAAGCTCAGGGAGGTGATGGTCGGCGAGACCTGCGTGAACAGGTTGTAGGTCGTGCTCACCACGTTCAGGGGCGTCGGCAGGCTGGCGGTCACGCCCACGGCGAAGTCGTTCGGACCACCGGACGTTCCGGCGGAGTTCGAGCACCCGATGCCCTGCTCGGCGACGAGGTCACCGCGGAAGAGCTGCTCCGAGCCCTCCGGCACGGGGCCGGGATTGAGCGCCTCGGTGCGGCCCGTGGGACCGGCCAGCGTGACCTGAGCCGCGACGGGGGCCACGAGGCAGAAGACCGCGAGAATCGCGAGCCCGACGAAAATCGTGTTCCTTGACATGTCCTTCCCTCCATTCGGCCGCGCGCGTCGCCGCGACCCATGATCCGTGTGGTGGTGAAAATCCCCGGAGCAGAGCCTAGACCGGCACCGTCATCAGGTCAAGCTCACACTCTCCTCACCGCCCGCTCGTGCTCCCCAGGCGCTGTCGGACCGCCTCGAAGAGCAGCGCCGCGGCGGCCGCGGAGACGTTCAGGGAGTCGATCCGCCCCTGCATCGGCAGCGCGATCAGGCCGTCGCAGAGCCCACGCGTCCGGGCGCGGAGGCCGCTCTCCTCACCGCCCAGGCAGAGGACGATCTTCCCGGTCAGGTCCACCGTCCAGGCCGGCGCACCGCCCGCGTCCGCGCCGTAGATCCAGTAGCCGTCCGCCTTGAGTCGCTCCAAGGCGATCGCGCTGTTCGTGACGCGCTCCACCGGCACCCATTCGGCGGCCCCGGCGGAGGCCTTGACGGCCGCCGGAGAGACCGGGGCCGAGCCCCGATCGCGCACCAGCACGCGGCCCACACCCGCGCCGTCGCACGCTCTCAGAATGGCGCCGAGGTTGCGCGGGTCCTGGACGTCCTCGAGGAGCACGACGAGCGTCGGGTCCCCGTCGCCCGCGGGCTTCCGCTCGGCCTCGCGCAGCTCGGCGACGAACCCGTTGTGGACGCCCGGCGCCAGGCGATCGAGGTCGGCCGCGGGCACCCGCTCGAGCTCCACGCCCTGGGACCGGCAGAGCCGCTCCACCGTCTGGAACCGCCGGCCCGCCTTGCCCTCGGCCGCCCAGACCCTCACCACGTCTCCGGGGCGGTGGCGCAGGGCCTCGTGCACGGGGTGGAAGCCGAAGATCTTCCGCAGCCCCGTCATCCCTCCGCCGCCGCGAGCAGCACCACCGCGAGGGCGGCGATGCCCTCGCCGCGACCGAGACTGCCCAGGCCCTCGTGGGTGGTGGCCTTGACGCCCACGCAGGACGCACCGATGCCCAGGATCGAGGCGATCCGACCCCGTATGGCCTCCCGGTAGGGACCGAGCTTCGGGGCCTCCGCGATGACCGTGCAGTCGCACTGGACCACGCGAAAGCCCTCACCGCGCACGAGCTCGGCGATCGAAGCGAGGAGCTCGGTGCTGTCCGCGTCGCGCCAGCGCTCGTCCGACGGCGGGAAGTGCGCGCCGATGTCGGGAAGGCCGGCGGCACCGAGGAGGGCGTCGCCGAGCGCGTGCAGGAGCACGTCGGCGTCGCTGTGCCCCTCCAGCCCGCGGTCGAACGGGATCCGCTCGCCACCGAGGACCAGCGGCCGGCCCTCGACCAGGCGGTGGACGTCGTAGCCCTGCCCGACGCGGAAGCTCACGGCGCCGGATCGTAGCGCAGGAGGGCGGCCACCAGGGTGAGGTCGGCTCGCGTCGTGAGCTTGGGGTTCGGGTGCTCGGCCTCCACGGAGGCCAGCCGCACACCCGGCAGCCGCTCGACCAGGCTGGCCTCGTCGGTGCCGACGAAGCGGTCGACCGCGGCGGCGGCGAGGGCCTTCTCGAAGAGCGCTCGCGGGAACGCCTGCGGGGTCTCCGCCCGAAAGAGATAGGCGCGGTCGACGGTCCCTTGGATCTCGCCCTCGGTAGCCAGCTTGAGGGTGTCGGCGACCGGTCGGCCCAGCACGGCGCCGTCGTGGTCGGCCAGCGCCGCGACGCAGCGCCGGACGTCGTCGGGGTGGACCACCGGGCGGGCGCCCGGGTGCACGACGACCGCGCCGGCACCGCGCGCAACACGCCTCGAGGCACGCCGCCACGGACTCCTGCCGCGTCTCGCCTCCCGCGATCCAGCGCACCCGATCGTCGGCGAGCACGTTGTCGGCCGCGCCGGCGACAAGAGCCGCCGGCAAGGCGACCGTCACCGAGGAGGCGCCGGCGCGCAAAAGGCGATCGATCGCCCAGGCCAGCACCGGCCGTCCTTCGACCTCCACCAGCTGCTTGCGGATGTCGCCGCCGAAGCGCTCGCCCCGGCCCGCCGCGGGCACCAGCGCGTGGAAGGCGACCTCGCTCAAACCGTCAGGATGTCCTTTTCCTTGTGCTCGAGCGTGGTGTTGGTCTGACCGATGTAGTGATCGTGGAGACGCTGGATCTCGTCCATGCCGCGATGCTCGTCGTCCTGGCCGATCTCCTTCTCCTTCTCCATCGCTTTCAGCTTCTCGTTGCCCTCGCGCCGCGCCTGGCGGATCGCGTTGCGGGTGCCCTCGGCCATGTCGTGGGCCCGCTTCACGAGCTCCTTGCGGCGCTCCTCGTTGAGCGGCGGGATCGGGATGCGGACGACCTTGCCGTCGTTGGAGGGGTTGAGCCCCAGCTCGGCGCTCTGGATCGAGCGCTCGATCGCCGCGATCATCGACGGATCGTAGGGCTGCGCGACGATCAGCGTGGCGTCGGGGACCGAGAGGTTCGCCACCTGGTTGATGGGCGCGGGAGAGCCGTAGTAGTCCACCGTCACTCCCTCCAGGAGGCTCAGCGAGGCCCTGCCGGTGCGCAGCTTCTTGAGCTCGTCGTGGAAGTGGTCCACGGCATGCTTCATCTTCTGCTCGACCTCGATGAACAGCTCCTTCATGACGCCTCCTCCTCGGACAGGGTCTCGGTGACCAGGGAACCGATGCGCTCGCCGCACACGACTCTGCGCAGATTCCCCGGAGTCATCAACTCGAACACGATGATCGGCACCTCGTTCTCACGACAGAGGCTGATCGCCGCCGCGTCCATCACCGCCAGGCCACGCTCGAGAACCTGCTGGTAGGTGACGACCTCGAGGCGCTGCGCCTCCGCGTCCAGGTGCGGGTCCGCCGTGTAGACGCCGTCGACCGAGGTCCCCTTGAGCAGCACCGAGGCGTGGATCTCGTTGGCGCGCAGAGCCACGCCGCGCTGTCGGTGGTGAGCAGGTTGCCGGTGCCGACAACACCGCGAAGATCACGACGCGGCCCACTTCTCAAGGTGACGGATCGCGCGGCGGCGGATGAACGGCTCCGCCACCTCGCGGATGTCGATCGCCGTCTGCACCCGGGTCGTCACACCACGCTTCTCCAGCGCGTCCTGCAGAGCCAGGGCGTTGATCACCGTGGCCAGCATCCCCATGTAGTCGCCGGCCACGCGGTCGATACCGCGGTGCGAAGCGGCGAGCCCGCGGATGATGTTGCCGCCGCCGATGACGATCGCCAGCTGGACGCCCAGATCGTGGACGGCCTGGATCTCGTCGCCGATCTGGGCGACGATCTTCTCGTCGATGCCGAAGGGCTTGTCGCCCATCAGGGCTTCGCCGGAGAGCTTGAGGAGAACGCGGCGATAGGCTGGATCCTGGCTCATCGTTCTCTCCCCGTCTCTCCGGCGCCGCCCCTAACCTTCCTGCGCCCCGTCGCCCAGCTTGAAGCGAGCGAACCGGGCGACCTGGATGTTCTCGCCCAGTTTAGCGACTTTGGCGGCCACCAACTGCTGGATGGTGACGTCCGGGTCCTTGACGAAGGGCTGCTCGAGCAGGACGTTCTCGGCGTAGTACTTCTCCATCTTGCCGTCGACGATGCGGTCGACGACGTTCTCCGGCTTGCCGGAGGCGAGCGCCTGCTCGCGGTAGATCGCACGCTCCTTCTCGAGGACGTCCTCGGTCACTTCGTCACGATGGACGAACCGGGGGTCGGCGGCCGCGACGTGCATCGCAACGTCCTTCACCAGCTCCTGGAACTCGTCGGTCCGTGCCACGAAGTCCGTCTCGCAGTTGATCTCGACGAGCACGCCGATCTTGCCGCCCATGTGGATGTAGGAGCCGACGACGCCCTCGGCCGTGGCCCGGCCGGCCTTCTTGGCGGCAGCGGCCAAGCCGCGCTTGCGCAGCACCTCGATCGCCTGCTCTGCGTCGCCTTCGGTCTCCACCAGGGCCTTCTTGCAATCCATCATCCCTGCGCCGGTGCGCTCGCGCAGGTCACGAACCATCTGGGCGTTGATCTCCATGTTCCGACCTTTCGTCTACGGCCCTTCCGGGCCGTCCACGGTCCCGCGTCCCGGCCGCGGCCGGTCGCAGGGTCGCTCGTCTGGGGTGTACGAGCCGACGGGAGCCGCCGGCTACTCTTCGCTGTCGTCCGAGGACTCGTCGTCCTCGGCCGCCTCGGAAGCCTCTTCGGGCTCCGCCGAGGCCTCGGCGGCTGCCGCCGCCTCCGCCTCCGCGGCGGCCTGCTTCTCCGCCTCGGCCGCGGCCTCGCGGGCCTTCTTGGCCTCCTGGGCCTTGCGGGCGGCCTCGGCCGCCTCCTTGGCGCGCTGCTCGACCTCGCGGCGCAGCACCTCGGCACCCTCCAGATAGCTGTCCGCCACCTGACCGGTGAACAGACGGATGGTGCGGATGGCGTCGTCGTTGCCGGGGATGGCGTAGTCGACCAGCTCCGGATCGCAGTTGGTGTCGACGATGGCGATCACCAGGATGTCCAGCTTGTTGGCTTCCGGCGACGGCGATGTGCTCGCGCTTCCGGATCGACGACGAAGACCGCGTCCGGCAGCTCCTCCATCTCGCGGATGCCGGAGAGGTTGCGCTCGAGTCGCTCGCGCTCGCGGGACAGGCGGAGGCGCTCCTTCTTGGTGAGCGCGCTGTCCTCGTCCGCGAGCCGGTCCTCGATGTCCTGCAACCGGTCGATGGAGCCGCGGATGGTGACGAAGTTGGTGAGCGTCCCGCCCAGCCAACGGTGGGTGACGTAGAACTGTCCGCAGCGCTGCGCCTCCTCGGCGACGACGTCCTGCGCCTGGCGCTTGGTGCCGACGAAGAGCACCCGCCGGCCGGCGCGGCCGAGCTGGTGCATGAAACCCCGCGCCTCTTCGAGCAGGGCCATCGTCTTCTGCAGATCGATGATGTAGATGCCGTTGCGCTTGCCGAAGATGTACCGCTTCATCTTCGGGTTCCAGCGCCGCGTCTGGTGACCGAAATGGACTCCGGCCTCCAGCATCTCCCGCATCCTGGCCTCCACTGACACGCTTCTCCTCCTTCTCTACCGCTTGCTGAACTGGAAGCGTGCCCGAGCGCCCTTCTGGCCGTACTTCTTGCGCTCCTTGACCCGCGGATCCCGCGTCAGGAGCCCGGCCGCCTTCAGGCGCTCCCGCAGCTCGCCGTTGAACTCCAGCAGGGCGCGCGAGATGCCGTGTCGCACGGCGCCCGCCTGCCCAGCCGATCCGCCGCCCTCGACGGTCACGGCGATGTCGAATGTCTCGTCGGTTTCGGTGAGCAACAGGGGTTGGCGCACGACCATGCGCAAGACCCGGTTGGGGAAGTAGTCCTCCAGCGTCCGGCCGTTGACCGACACCTCACCGCTGCCCGCCCTCAGGAACACGCGGGCGACCGCGTTCTTGCGCCGCCCGGTTCCGTAGTGCTGTACGTCGCTCACCACGTCCTCCTCACCGGCCCAAGGCCAGCGTCTCCGGCTGTTGTGCCTCGTGCGGGTGGTCCGGCCCGGCGTAGACCTTGAGCTTGCGGATCTGGCGCCGGCCCAGCTTGTTCTTCGGCAGCATCCCCCACACCGCGGCCTCGACCACCTTCCGGGGCTGCTTGGCCCGCTGCTCCTGGACGGTCCGCTGCTTCAGGCCGCCGGGGTGCATGCTGACCCGGTAGTAGACCTTGTCGGTCTCCTTCTTGCCGGTGAGCACCGCCTGGTCGGCGTTGATCACGATGACGAAGTCGCCGGTGTCGACATGCGGCGCGTACTGCGGCTTGTTCTTGCCCGTGAGCACCCGCGCGATCTGCGTGGAGAGGCGCCCCAGAGGCACCCCGGCCGCGTCGACCACATACCACCGACGCTCGATCTCGCCCTTCTTCGGGCTGTAGGTCCTGGTGTTCATCGAAACGCTCTCCGTCCTTCCGGCCCGCCGCTTCCGCCGAGCCTGCCACCCACTCTTCGATTGGTCGCGGGTTTGACGAACCGACTCCGCCGCCCGGGGTCGGGCGCAAAGGACGCAGATGATACGGGC
>JAWKHP010000038.1:0-18973 GCA_041394745.1 Thermoanaerobaculia bacterium
TGTCCTGCTCGAGGAAGCCGGCGAAGAAGTCGTCGTCGGTGCGCAGGAACCGGGCCGAGCCGCGGAACTCGTTGGTGCCGCGCTTGGTCACCAGGTTCACCGACACGCCGGCGGCGGCCTTGGTGACGTCCGTACCGCCGGTGGAGAACTGCATCTCCGTGAACTGGTCGAAGTCGTAGTACGTCGCCGACGACCCGACGGCGGACATGTCGGTGATCTCGACGCCGTCCACCAGGAAGGCGTTCTCGGTGTCGGTGACGCCGGGGGCGGTGAAGACGGCCTGCTGGCCGCTCTCGTTGCCGCCCACGTTGACGCGATCGACGGAGACGCCGGGCGTCTGCGAGAGCACCGACCACGGGTCACGCGCCGTGGGCACCTTCTCGAGCTCGACCTGGCTGATGGTGGTGCCCGCGGAGAGCTTGCGCTCGTCCAGCAAGGGGCTCTCGGAGGTCACGGTGATGACCTCCTCGACCGCCTGAGAGAGGGTGACCTCCAGGTTGGTGTTCCGCGCCACACGCACGTCGATGGCGGGGTACTCCACCGTGGAGAAGCCCTCGAGCTCGGCGGTCAGGCTCCAGCTGCCGGGATCCAGGCCCAGGAAACGGGCCTGCCCCTGCGCGTTGGTCACCTGGACGCGAGGGGCGCCCAGGCCCGCCAGGGTCACCGTGACGCCCGGCAGGGCCGCGCCCTGGCCGTCGCTCACGGCGACGTAGACGTTGCCGGTCTCTTCCTGCGCCGCGAGCGGTGCAACGCTCGCCAGCAACAGAGCCAGACCGACGATGGCGATTCCTCGCCAAAGGATCTTCTCGGTCCTCATCTCGCTGTTCTCCTGTCTGAATGAAAGGTCGGGCCACCGGAACGACCCGGTGGCCCTGCCCGCGCCCTTCCGAACGACCGGAGGCTGGCTCGCAAATCCGGACGAGCGAAGGACGAGAGCGCCGTACATGCCGCCTCCTCGGCGCAAGCACAGTGCCCCCTCGGCGCTCGCCCGGTGGAATTCACCCGGTCCTCAGCCGTCGCTCAGACCGCCCTGGTTGCCGATCCAGGCGGTACCGAGGAGGTTCTCGACCGCCCCTGACTTCCGAGGCGTCCTCCGGGACCCTTCCCTCAGAGACTCTTCATCGACCCTTCAGAGGCCCGCCGGGACCGGATTCCAACGAGCCGTAGGCGCCGATTCAAGCCGGCGGATCTGCACGCCGGCCTCGGTGCGGACATCGGGACGGGAAAAGGGCCGGGGGAGGGGATCCCCCGGCCCGAAGGCCGTCGCTGGCGAGGGGAACTAGCGCCAGTTCAGGCGGACGCCCAGCCGGTAGATGCGCGGGCTGAGGGTCTCGTCGACGAAGTCGTAGCGAGACGAGCCGGTGTTGCGCTCGCGCTGGAGGACGTAGGCCTCGTCGAGGATGTTGAACACATCCAGCGAGAACGTGAAGCCCACGTTCGAGGTCGCGGCGAACTCCTTCTCGAGGCGGACGTCCATCGTCAGGATGTCGTCGGTCCGGAAGCTGTCGATGTCCTGAGACACCTGAACCGGCCGGCTGATGCCGTCGATGGAGTTCGTCGAGTTGGCGAAGTACGGCAGCGGAGTCCCTTCGCGGCCGAACAGGTTGGCGGCCACGTTGAAGCCCCACGGACGATCCGGGGCGACCTGATACATGCCGTTGAGGTTCCACGACCAGGTCGACTGCAGGAAGACGTCACCCTTGTTACCGGAACCGGAGGAGCGCACGGCGAAGAGCTCACCGTCCGTGTCTCCCTGATCGGGAACCGGCGTCGACACCGGAACGATGTTCGTCGGATCGTAGAGCGCCGTATAGCCGCTGCCCACGTTCCACTCGCCCTTGCCGTAGTTGACGTAGCCGCGCAGCATCCAGCGATTCGACAGACGCTTGATGAAGTTGGCGCTCACGCCGCCGTACTCCACCTCACGGTCGGTGTTCTCGCGCAGGACGCCGCCGGTCAGCGAGCAGCTGCCGTCGGCCACGCAGCCGATGACGTAGAACGGCTCGTTGAAGGGAGTGCCGTCGGGGAGGTTGCCGCTGACGTTGCCGCCGGAGACGAAGTCGTTGGCGGTCGTCGCGCGGATCGTGCCGTCGGCGAGCTGGATCATACGGCGCTCCTCCGACGTCAGGTCCTCCGTCAGACGGTAGGTGTAGGTGAGGCCGACCACGAACTCGGGCAGGAGAGAGTGCTCCACGCCCACGATCGCCTCGGTGGTCAGAGGCGCCGTGTAGTCGCTGGCGATGCGGTTCGGGCTCGCCAAGCTGGTCGGGTTGTTGGGGTCGAAGTTGACCGGTGCCAGCAGGGAGGTGGGCTCGCCGGCCTGGTACACCAGATCTCCGTTGAGATCGGTCCAGTTCAGGTAGGCGTAGGCGTCACCCAAGGGGTTGAGCAGGTCGATGTCGTTGGTCTCGAGCTGCTCGGCGAACTGCGAGAAGCTGGCACGCAGGAGGGTCTTGCGCTCCTCGCCGAGGGCGTACGTCAGACCCAGGCGCGGCGTGATGTCCTCCCAGTCGTAGGGTGCATCCTGACCGCCGAAGGAGAGAGCCGGCAGGAGCGACGGGAACGCGGGGTTGCCCGGCACCGTGAACGACTCGTTGCGAGCCTCCTGGAGGTCGTAGCGCAGCCCCCCGTTGATCGTCAGGCGCGACAGCGACACCGTGTCCTGGACCCAGAACGAGGTGTAGTCCTGGCTGATCAGCGGGACCTCGCCGCGGTGGGCGACCAGCACCTCGCTGTTGCCGGAGATGCCGTAGTACTCGCCCTCGATGGCGAACAGGTCGCGGCCCGGCCAGTGGAAGGGTGAGTTGGTCTCGAACGACCGCATGCGGGCGCCGAACTTGATCTCGTGGCTGACGTTGCCGGTGTTGAAGAAGTACGAGCCGTCGGCCTTGATCTCCTCCGACGGGCGGCTCGAGCTGCCGGAGTTGTAGCTGTTCTGCCACACGCCGTTGCGATCGAGCACCGTCTCCGGGGTCGCCTCGAGGCTGCCGGCCGCGATGCAGGCCTTGCAGTTGAGCGAGAAGCCGCCGTCGACCTTCGACAGCGTCCCGGAGAGGAAGAAGTTGGAGCTGAAGATGTGGGTGTCCTCGAGCTTGTAGAGGGCCGTCGGACCGCGCTGATCCCAGGTCGTCGGCTGCGGCCGGCTGGAGCCCGCCGAGCGGCCGAACTTCTGCTTGTCGCCGTTGTTCCACGAGGCGACCAGCGAGTTCGACTGACCCAGCTGCGCATTGAGCTTGACGGCGGTGTTCTCGAGGATCGTGTCGTCCGACTGGGCGTCGGCGCGCGTGGCACCGCCGGTGCGGTTCTTGATGTCGTTCGTGCCGAACGAGCCCCAAGCCCACAGCGTGTCGCGCAGCACCGGACCGCCGGCCTCGAAGCCGTAGTCGGTGATCTTGTTGATCGAGTTGCCGAGGAAGCTCTGCTGGCTCGGAGCCAGGTCGCCGTCGGGCTGCTCGAGGAACGGCGTGTCCTGCTCGAGGAAGCCAGCGAAGAAGTCGTCGTCGGTGCGCAGGAACCGGGCCGAGCCGCGGAACTCGTTGGTGCCACGCTTGGTCACCAGGTTCACCGACACGCCAGCGGCGGCCTTGGTGACGTCCGTACCGCCGGTGGAGAACTGCATCTCCGTGAACTGGTCGAAGTCGTAGTACGTCGCCGACGACCCGACGGCGGACATGTCGGTGATCTCGACGCCGTCCACCAGGAAGGCGCGTTCTCGGTGTCGGTGACGCCGGGGGCGGTGAACGGCCTGCTGGCCGCTCTCGTTGCCGCCCACGTTGACGCGATCGACGGAGACGCCGGGCGTCTGCGAGAGCACCGACCACGGGTCACGCGCCGTGGGCACCTTCTCGAGCTCGACCTGGCTGATGGTGGTGCCCGCGGAGAGCTTGCGCTCGTCCAGCGAGGGCTCTCGGAGGTCACCGAATGACCTCTTCGACCGCCTGAGAGGGTGACCTCCAGGTTGGTGTTCCGCGCACACACGCACGTCGATGGCGGGGTACTCCACCGTGGAGAAGCCCTCGAGCTCGGCGGTCAGGCTCCAGCTGCCGGGATCCAGGCCCAGGAAGCGGGCCTGCCCCTGCGCGTTGGTCACCTGCAGGCGGGGCGCGCCCAGGCCCGAGAGCGTCACCGTGACGCCCGGCAGAGCCGCGCCCTGGGTGTCGCTCACGGCGACGTAGACGTTGCCGGTCTCTTCCTGCGCCGCGAGCGGCGAGCCGCACACGAGCAGAAGGGCCAGCCCCAGGGCGGCGAATCCCAGCCACCGATTGGGTTGATTCTTCATCTCGATTTCTCCTGTCTGAATGAAAAGTCCGGGCCGCCGGACGATCCGACGGCCCGTGCTCCCGCCCACCGAGACGGCCGGAGACTGGCTCGTTCGTCCAGGCGATCGATGGAACGGGAGCGTTCGCACATGCGCATCCCGAAGCGCAACGGCAGTGCCGCCGCGCCGCGCCACGCCGTCCGCTGAGTGGGCCCTCACCCGCCGCTCAGCGCCGGCGACGACGATCGGCCCGTCGCGAGCTCCGGGCGGCTCACCGGCTCTGCACGGCGTCCTGAGGCTCTCCTCGAAGCCCGCTCACCACCGGCGGCCTCCGATGGAGCGCCGTCCCGGGCGCGGACCTCCAATCGATCGGAGCGTGGATTCAGCTTCCTGAAGCCGTACCGACCCGCGTGGCCTCCTGCGACGGGGCGGGAAACGCCCGGCGAGCACCACGGCGTGACGCAAGGTCCCCCGGTCCGCGGTCCGGCGCCCAGGCGCCGCTCAGACGACCCTTCCCTGCGCCGCTGCCGCGCCTCTGCCCGCACCCACGGCGATGTCCGTGCCCGGCCCGTACCCGAGGAATGACGACCGGAGGCCACGCCATGCGATCGATCGCTCCCGCCACCCTGTTGCTGCTCGCCGTCGCCACCACCGATGCCGACGCCGCCGCCAGGTGCGTCGCCGTAAAGGGCACCCACACCCCACCCCGCGCCGAGAGCGTCGGCCTGATCGCCGGGGAAGGGGTCCCACCGGCCGCCCTCGAGGGCGCGGTCGACCTCTGGGCGAGCTGCCCTCAGTACGGCAGCGGCTTCCCACGGCTGCTCGCCGGCACCGGCGGCACCCGGACGCTGCGAATCGACTACGACCCCACGAGCATCGGCGACCGGCGCTGCGGGAGCTTCCGCGGCAGGCGGATCGTGCTCCACCGGTGGATCCAGACCGAAGACGGTCGCGTGCTCTCCTGCGGCCCCCTCGCGCTGAACCTGGCACATGAGCTGGGCCACGCCCTCGGCCTGGAGGACAGCGCCGATCCCGCCTGCGATCGATTCGTCATGGCGCCGATCCTGCTCGATCGCGTGGGACTGCGCCGTCCCCGGCCGGCGGAATGCGCGGCCCTCGCGGCCCACTGGTGGCCGCTCGGCGCGCCGCCGACCACTGGGACGTCGCGCGTGACGACCCTGTCTCCTCGAGGCGAGGAGACGCTGGCCGCTCTCTCGCTCCTTCCCGCCCCGCCCCGCCCCTGAACGGGACCTAGGTCGCCAGGCGGGCGTTCAGCCCCTGGACGAGCCGACCGACCCAGGCGTTCGGGTCGTCCGGATCCAAGGCGCCCTCATACGTCCAGAGCAGCAGCCCCTCCCGCGAGTCGATCAATCGAGCGGTGGCGCGCAGACCGTCTCCGTCCCGGCCCAGACACACTCGCAGGAGGAGCCCGGCACCGCTCTCCCGGCCGATCTCCGGCAGCCCACCGTCCCCTTCGTCCGCCGACTCGCGCACGACGAGGTCGACGCGCGATCCGAGGGTACCGGCGAGCCGTGTGCTCAGCGTCACCGCGAGGGCCTCCGACAGTGGATCCCACCGTTCGGAGCCGGTCAGGTTGCGCACCGGCAGCAGGGCCAGGCGCCCATTGTCGAGGCCCGCCGCCTGGGCCCGCCAGAGGACGGCAGCCAGCAGCACCAAAGCGATACACGCGGCCACGACGCCGAGCCTGCGGCCGCTCCGATGGGCCTGGGCCGCGGCAACCGCGCCGGCAGAGGTCTCCGCCTCGAGCCTCACCGGCCGCAGGAAGCGATAGCCCCGCTTGGGCAGGGTCTCGACGTAGCGGGGCTCCTGCGCGTCGTCATCCAGCGCCTTGCGGATCTGGCGGACGCACTGGTTGATTCCGAGATCTCGGTCGACGTGGTGCTCGTGGCTCCAGAGGAGCTCGCCGAGCTCCTCGCGCGTGACCACCTGGCCGCTCGCCCGCAGCAGCGCCTCGAGCAGACGGGCCGGCTGGGGCTGCAGGGGGACGGCTTCCTGTCCGACCCAGAGCTCACCGCTGTCGCTCTGGAGGACGTATTCATCGAAATGAAAGCGTTCCGCGACCATGTCAGAGACCTCCTGCTCGCATCGACTCGATGCCGGGCGGTCCCCTCGACGCCGGCGGGCCTGCCTTCCTCCGCTGCGCGCCGCCGGCCTCAGCCGGCCGCGCTCACATCGGGCTCACTCGCAGCTCACAAGGCCTGCAAGACGCGTACCGGCTCCTACCAGGACACTCTGTAGAGCATCCAGTAGACGACGACGCCGGTGACCGAGACGTAGAGCCAGATCGGGAACGTCCAGCGGGCCAGGCGGCGGTGAGCGGCGTAGCGCCCCTTCAGGGCGCGGCGCAGGGTGACGACGGCCAGAACCGGCACGACCGCCGCCAGCACCGTGTGACTGATGAGGATCGTGAAGTAGACCGTCCTCACGGTGCCCTGCCCCTGGAAGCGGACCGAGCCCACCTGCGCGTGGTAGACGAGATAGCAGACCAGGAAGAGCACGGAGCAGGCGAAGGCGCTCGTCATCAGCACCCGATGCAGCTCGACGCGGCGCGACCGGATGGCCACGAACCCCGCCAGCAGCAGGGTCCCGGCGATCCCGTTCAGGGTCGCGTTGACCGTGGGAAGGACCGTGGGGTCGAGACCCATGCCTGCGGCGGCCGACTCCTCAGGATGCGGCCGTCTCGGCGGCGGCATCGCCGGAGACCGGCGCGCCCTCCTCGGCGGCCGGCTCAGCGGCCGGCTCAGGCTCCGGAGCCGGCATCTTCTTGGCGACCTCGGCGCTCAGCCACTGGTCGTACTCGTCCTGTGCCAGGATCTGCACGTAGCCCCGCATCCGGAAGTGTCCGAGACCGCACAGCTGCGCGCAGGCGATCTCCCAGCAGTTCTTCTCTGCGGCGCACTTGGGAAAGCGCGACTCCTCGGGCGTCACCATCGTCGGCGTGAAGTGGACCGGCACCTGCATTCCGGGGATGGCGTCCTGCTTCACCCGGAAGTACGGCAGCCCGAAGCTGTGGATGACGTCCTTGGACGTGAGGAGAACCGTCACCGGCCGATCGACGGGCAGCCGCAGCTGGTTGACCGTGGTCACGTCGTCCTTCGAGGCCGGATCCTCCGGGTCGATGCCCAGCGGATTGGAAGTGCTCACCAGTTGGACGTCACGACGTCCGAAGGCGCCGTCGGGACCGGGATAGTGCACGTTCCAGGCGAATTGCTCGCCCACCACGTGCACCTCGATCGGATGCTCGGCCGGGTCGGGCGCCTGGACCCACTTCGCCCACGCCGGAATCGCGAAGCCGAGCAACAGGAACGCCTCGAACAGGGCGACGCCGACTTCGACGTAGGTCGAGAAGTGGGTCTTGGTGCCTTCGTAGTCGGCGCGGGGATGGCGGCTCGCCCGGAACCGGAAGAGCACGATGACGAAGTAGATGCCCCAGCCGACGAACAGGACCAACATCAGCCAGTGGATGATGGCGGTCCAGCGGTCGAGCTGGGGACCGTGGGCCGACACGTCGATCGGCAGCCAGTTCCTGAGGAACTCCAACATCTAGTGCGCTCCTCCCTCGATCACTTCCAAGCTCGCCTTGCGACGCTCGCGCTCCTTGCCGCGCCGGCGAATGCTGACGAAAAGGGCGATGAATCCCGCCTGAACGAGAACGACGACGCCGAGCAGGAAGAGCACGGCGTTGTTGAGGCCGGCGCTCATCGGCGAATCGGGATCGCCGTAACAGACGGCGCATGCGGCGGCCGGCGCGGCCGAGGCGAGCGCCCAAGCGGCGAAGACCAGCGCTCCCGCCAGCCGCGTCACCGCCCGTCTCACCGACCCATCTCCTTGAACTTCCGGTAGACCTTCACGAAGTAGACGGCCAGCGCCGCGCCGAGCACGAAGCAGCCGATGCCCAGGGCGAGCGTGCCCCCTCCGGCTCCGGAGGAGTACCGCGAGAGGCCCCAGGCTCCCACGTACAGGCTCATCAAGATCGACAAGGCGATGAAGACCAGATGGAAGATCTTGAGCGACATGCCTCGGTCAGCCTATCGCGCTCGAAGCCATGCGCCCGAACGACGGGCCGAACATCAGCAGCGCGAAGAAGAAGACCGTGAGCAGCAGGAGCGCGTAGACCGCTTGCCGCTCCGAAATCAGATGCATGAAGACGGCCGCGACGAGCCCGCCCTTCAGGCAGGCGATGAGCAGGGCGACGAACACCGCCTGCCCGATCGGCAGGTGGAGGTAGCTCACCGCGACGGTGATGATCGTCAACAGGAAGAGGGCGAAGCCCACGATCCAGTACTTCCGGATCTCGCCCCTGATCTCTTCTGCGGTGTGTCCGCTCATCGTGCCTCCGGCGTTCGGTGCCCGGCCCCTAGAGGAGGTAGAGGCTGGGGAACAGGAAGATCCAGACCAGGTCCACGAAGTGCCAGTAGAGACCGGCGGTCTCGATCCTGTTGATGAAGCGCTGCGGCTCCGTCCGGTACATCTTCGCCCCCGGTCCCCAGAGGTACCCGTTGACGATCAGACCGCCGATCACGTGCAGGGCGTGGAGCCCGGTGAGCGTGAAGTAGATTCCGAGGAAGTTGCTCGTGCTCGGGAAGAGATGGTGCTCGAACTTGGCGCCGTACTCCACGGCCTTGATGCCCATGAAGGCCAGGGCGCAGAGCAACGTCACCCCCATCCAGAGCCGGAACTTCGCGAAGTTCCCGAGCCGCAGCGAGGCCCACGACATGACGATGGTGACCGACGAGAAGATGAGCACCAACGTGTTGACGAAGGCCAGGGGCACGTTCAGTGCCTCGTGGCCGACGAGGAAGCTCTCGCCTCCTCCGGTCCGCAGCAGGATGTAGGAGGAGAACAGCGCTCCGAAGAGCATGACCTCCGACGCCAGGAAGAGCCAGATGCCCAGCTTCGCGTTGTAGAGCCCGGTATCGGGCCGCTCGTCGACGGTGTACGGGATCTGCATCCTCTCCTCCTACCCTGCCTGGGGTGCCGCGTGCTGCGGCAGGTAGCCGTCGGGATCGCTCGGCGGCGAGTACTCGTACGGGCCGCGGTGGACCACCGGGATCTCCGGGAAGTTGCCGTGCGCCACGGGCGGTGAGGGGGCGGCGGCCCACTCGAGGGTGGTCGCCTCCCAGGGGTTGTCCCCGACCTTCCGGCCCTTCTTGATGCTCCAGAACAGGTTGAAGATGAAGGGGACCTGCGCCGCGGCCAGCAGGAAGGCCGAGATCGACATGAAGCTGTTCCAGTGCAAGACCGGCTGCGCGTGCGAGTACTGCATGCCGCCGTCGTAGAGGCGCCGCGAGACGCCCGCCAGGCCCTGCAGGAACATCGGTCCGAAGATCCCGTTGATGAACACGAACGAGAGCCAGAAGTGGATGCGCCCGAGCACGTCGTTCATCGTCCGGCCGGTGATCTTGGGGAACCAGTAGTAGATACCGGCGAACATCGCGAAGATCGTCCCCGGCGCCACGACGTAGTGGAAGTGACCGATCACGTAGTAGGTGTCGTGGAGGTGGATGTCGGTCGGCGCCAGGCCGAGCGGCAGGCCGGTCAGGCCGCCGATGGCGAACATGGGCAGGAAGGCCAGGGCGAAGTGCATCGGGGTGGTGAACCGGATCGAGCCGCCCCACAGCGATAAGAGCAGCGCCGTGAGCACCACGACCGACGGAATCGAGATGACCATGGTCGTGAACTGGAAGAACGAGCTGATCGCCGTGCCCATGCCGGTCAAGAACATGTGGTGGGCCCAGACGACGAAGGACATGAAGCCGAGGAAGACGACGGAGTAGACCAGCGCCTTGTAGCCCCAGAGCGGCTTGCGCGTGTTGTTGGCGATGACCTCGGCCACGATGCCCATGGCGGGCAGGATGAGGACGTAGACCTCGGGGTGGGCGAGGAACCAGAAGAGGTGCTGCCACAGCAGCGGGCTGCCGCCGCCCGCCCCCTGGACGACCTCGCCGGCCACCACCAGGCCCGTCGGCATGAAGAAGCTGGTGTCGAACACCCGGTCCATCAGCTGCAACACGCCGGCCGCCTCGAGCGGAGGGAAGGCCAGCAACAGCAGGAAGGCCGTCACCAACTGAGCCCAGACGAAGAAGGGCAGGCGCATGAAGGTCAGACCCTTGGCCCGCAGCTGCACGATGGTGACGATGAAGTTCACCGAGCCCAGGAGCGACGAGGTGATCAGGAAGACCATGCCGATCAGCCAGGCGGTCTGTCCCACCGTCGCGGTAACCGACAGGGGCGGATACGAGGTCCAGCCCGAGTTCGCCGCGCCACCGGGGAGCAGGAAGCTCGAGAGCATGATCACGCCACCCGGCAGGTAGATCCAGTAGCTCATCATGTTGAGCTTCGGGAAGGCCATGTCCGGGGCGCCGATCTGCAGCGGCACGACGTAGTTGCCGAAGGCACCCACCGCCAGCGGCACGATGGCCAGGAAGACCATGATCGTGCCGTGCATGGCGCCGAGTTGGTTGTAGAACTCCGGCAGCATGATCCCGCCCGGCGCGTTGGAGTCACCCAGAAGCCCGCCGATCAGCGGAAGCGGCTGGCCGGGATAGGCCAGCTGCCAACGCATCAGCAGCATCAGGGTGAACCCGAAGAGCAGGAAGCACAGGGCCGTCAACGCGTACTGGATCCCGATGACCTTGTGGTCGATCGAGAACACGTAGCGGCGCAGAAAGCTCTCCTGCGGATGCTCGTGGTGAGCCCCTTCAGGGTGTTTCTCGAGAACACTCATCCGACGTCTCCTGCTCGGTCTGGAAGAGGATGTTGGGCCAAATTGCGGGCGCAGTGTACGACAACGGCGGAAAGGGGGGCAAGGCGAACGCGAGGTCGCGACGACGGGCGCGGCTACAATGCCCGACGGATGGAAGCGCTCCGTCGCCACCGGCTCACCACGCTGCTTCCGGCCGGGCTGCTGGTGGCCGCGTTCTCCTCCCTCCCGGCCGCGGCGGAGGCCCGCCCCGACCCCTTCGCCGGGCTCTCCTGGCGCAACCTCGGTCCGTTCCGGACGGGCTCCTGGATCACCGACGTCGCCGTGCCGGCGGGCCCCGGGCGCGACCACCTCTACACGCTTTGGGTCGCCGCACGCAACGGCGGCGTCTGGAAGAGCACCAACAACGGGACGACCTTCCAGAACGTGACCGACGACGTCGGCATCGCCTCGGTGGGGTCGCTGGCGATCGCTCCGTCGGATCCGCAGGTGGTGTGGGTCGGCACCGGCGACTCGGAGGTGGCGCGCAGCTCCTACGCCGGGACCGGCGTCTGGCGCTCGCTCGACGGTGGTGGGAGCTGGGAGCATCGCGGCCTCTCCGATGCGCACCACGTGGCGCGGATCCGCATCCACCCGCGGCGTGCGGACACGGTCTGGGTCGCCGCCATGGGCCACCTGTTCTCGGAGAACGCCGAGCGCGGCGTCTTCAAGACCCGGGACGGCGGAGCCACCTGGCGTCACGTCCTCGACCTCGGACCCCGCATCGGCGTCGTCGACCTGGCTCTGGATCCGGACGACCCGGACACGCTCTACGCCGCGGCCTACGAGAAGGTCCGGCTGCCCTGGCACTTCGAGGCCGGTGGCCCGGGGAGCGGCGTCTACAAGAGCGTCGACGGCGGCGAGAGCTGGCGGCGCCTCGGCGGCGGGCTGCCCGGCGGGAGGATCGGCCGCATCGGTCTCGCGATCTTCCCCGGAGATCCGCGGCTCCTCTACGCCGTGATCGAGAACCTCGCCGAGCGCCCGCCCACGGCCGAAGAAGCGGCCGCCGACCGCGAGGACGGCCGCGAGCCGCGAACCCGCACGGTGGGCGGCGAGCTCTGGGCCAGCACCGACGGCGGGGAGAGCTGGGAGAAGCGCAACGCCCCGGGCGACGACATCGCCTCGAAGGCCGCCTACTCCTTCAACGAGATCCGTGTGCACCCGACCGACCCGGACACCGTCTTCGTGACCAGTGAGTCGCTGGCCGGCTCGACCGACGGAGGCCGGACCTGGAGCGACATCACGTGGCCTCCCACGGCGCGCTTCGCCAGCATGTTCGGGGACGTGAGGACCTTCTGGATCGATCCGCTGGACCCGCAGCGCATGATCCTCGGGAGCGACGGCGGCCTGGCCGTCTCCTACGACGGCGGCACCACGGCGGATGCCTACTCCAACCTCCCCCTGGGAGAGGTCTACGGCGTCGCCCTCGACCGGGATCGGCCGTACCACGTCTACGCGGGGCTGCAGGATCACGAGACCTGGATGGGACCGGTGAACTCGTGGTCCGGCTCGGTCGGCCCCGAGGACTGGGTGATCGTCGGCCTCTGGGACGGCATGGTGGTCGACGTCTCCCCGGACGGCCGGTGGGTCTACTCGTCCACGCAGTTCGGGCACCACCTGCGTACCGATCGGGAAACCGGGACGCGGGTGACGATCGAGCCGACGGCCCCGGAGGGCGAGCCCGAGTACCGCTTCACCTGGACGGCTCCCCTGGCGCTCTCGCCACACGATCCGGACGTCGTCTGGGTGGGAGCCCAGAGGCTCCTGCGCTCTCCCGATCGCGGCACGACCTGGGAGGCGGTGAGCCCGGATCTGACGACGGACGACGCGGACAAGATCGCCGGTGAGGGACACATCCAGTACTGCACGATCACCACGCTGGCGGAGTCGGAGCGCGTGCCCGGGCTCCTCTGGGTCGGGACCGACGACGGGCGCGTGTGGACGAGCCACGACTTAGGCGCAAGCTGGGTCGAGCGCACCGATGCCCTCGCCGCCGCCGGAGCGCCGGCCGACCGCTGGGTGAGCCGGGTCCTCCCCTCCCGCTTCGACGAGCGCACCGCCTACGTGGCCAAGTCCGGATACCGGCGCGACGACTTCACGCCCTACCTCTACCGCACCCGCGACGGCGGAGCGAGCTGGGAGGAGCTGTCGTCCGGGCTGCCCCGGTGGCCGATCAGCGTCGTGCGGGAGGATCCGAGGAACCCCGACCTCCTCTTCGTCGGCAACGACCGCGGCGTGTGGTCCAGCCTCGACGGCGGGGCGAGCTGGGAGGAGCTGCCCGGGTTGCCGCCGGTGCCGGTGCGCGACCTGGCGATCCATCCGGACGAGCACGATCTCGTCGTCGGCACCTACGGGCGCGGCCTCTGGATCGCCGACGTCCACGCCCTGGAGGAGCTCACCCCGGCGGTGCGCTCCGCTCCGGCGCACCTCTTCACGATCGAGCCCAAGCCCGTGCGCTGGAGCGAACGGGCGAGCTGGGGCGCCTACGAGCTCTCGGGCGACCGGATCCTGCGGACCCCGAACGAGCCCGACGGCCTGGTCGTCTCCTACTGGTTGGGCGCGTCCGTCGAGGAGGCGCCGGAGATCGTCGTGCGCTCCCTCGGCGGCGAGGAGCTGGCGCGCCTCCCGGGTGACCCCCGAGCGGGCCTCCACACGGTCGTCTGGGAGACCGGCGAGACCGACGTCCAGCCCGGCGAAGTGTGGATCGAGCTCGCGGCCGCGGGCACCGTCCAGCGCCGTCGCGCACGCCTGCTGCCGACGCCGCCCTGGCCCCTGCGCTGAGGAGCCCGAGGATCGCGACCCAACGGCCGGCAGGGGCGCCGGCCGCTTCAATCCGCGGCGTGATGCTTACCGCTTCGCTCGGGCTCCCCGGCTGAAGCGGCCGGCGCCCCTGCCGGCCGAACGGGGCTGCCCCGGGCACCAGAATCTCACTCCAGGTCGACCAGCGTCACGTCGACCTCGCGTCTCTTGCCCTCCCGCTCCACCGTCAGGGTCACCGTCGCCTCGACCCCCGCCTCCTCGAAGGCGGCCGCCATGTCGTCGAGGGTGGCCACCGGCTGGCCGTCGACGGCCACCAGGACGTCGCCGCGCAGGTAGCGTCCGCGCCGCGTCGGGCGGATGCCCTCGATGCCGGCACGATCGGCCGGGCCCCCGGAGTGACGCTGCGCACGATGACGCCTTCGATGCCCAGGCGCCCCGCCTGATAGTCGGCGAGGGCCTGGATGCCGATGCCCGGCTGCACCGGCCGGCCGCGCTCGATGAGCTGGGGAACGAGCCGGCGGACGGTGTCCACCGGGACGGCGAAGCCGATGCCGGCCGAGCCGCCGCTGGGGCTGTAGATCTGCGAGTTCACGCCGATCAACCGCCCCGAGGAGTCGAGGAGCGGGCCACCGGAGTTGCCCGGATTGATCGCCGCGTCGGTCTGGATGACGTCGCGGATCGTACGGCCGGAGGGCGACGTGAGCTCGCGCCCCAGTGCCGACACGACGCCCGTGGTCAGCGTCTGATCGAGGCCGAACGGATTGCCGATCGCCAGGACCCTCTGGCCGACGACGATGTCCCGCGACGAGCCCACCGGCAGGGGGCTCAGCCGCTCGGGCGGGGCCTGGATGCGGAGCACCGCCAAGTCCTTGTCCGGTGCCACGCCGACGACCTCGGCCTCCCACTCCGGCTCGTCCGGTCCCTGATCGGCGAGACGCACGACGAACCGCGATCCGCCCTCGATGACGTGGAAGTTCGTGACCACGTGACCCTCGGCGTCCCACACGAAGCCGCTGCCCGAGCCGCGCGGGACCTCGAAGACGTCGAGGCTGAAGAAGTCGCGCCGGCGCGCCAGGGTGTCGATGTTCACCACCGACCTGGACGCCTCGCGAAAGATGCCGATCGTGCGCTGCTCGTCCTCGGTGAGCCCATCGGGGACCGGGGCATGGCTCACCGGCGGCGCCGGCGCCGCCTCGGCTCCACGCGCCACCGGTTCCGGGCGCCCGTCGAGCCTCTGACCCAGCACGACACCCGCCGCCAGCGCCAACACGTAACCCAGGACCGTCAGGACCCTCATCGTGAGCTCCTTCCGAGCGGACCGGCCGCAGCGGCCGGGATGCTCTCTCCTCGCCCGACGCCGGGCATTCCCGGGCGCCAGTGGCCGTGCTTCCACCGACCGTGCGCCCACAGGTACTGCTCCGGCGCGGAACGGATCGCCGCCTCGAGCCGTTGGTGGACGACCTCCAGGATCGCGCGGCAGTCCTCCACCCGGCGACCGGTCTTGGGCGGCGTCACCAGAGGGGCGCTGCGCACCAGGAACCGACCGGGGCCGGTGCGCAGGCAGTAGCCGAACACCAGGGGCGCGCCGGTGAGCAGGTGGAGCATCGGCAGCGTCGTATGGGTGGCTGCCGGACGGGCGAAGAAGTCGACGGGAATGCCGCGCCCCCGAGCGTCGAGATCGACCAGCAGGGCCAATGCCCGACCCTCTGCGAGGATGGAGAAGAACCGGGTCGGATCACCCACCCATTCGTCCGTGAGGCGGAAGCGGAAGCGCGGCTTGCGGCGCTCGAGCAGCGCCTGGACGTGCCGGTTGCTGTTGCGGCGCACGATGCCCACCACCGGCTTGAACAGGGAGAGGATCTGCGCCGCCACCTCCCAGTTGCCGAAGTGCGCCGAAGCCACGAGGACTCCGCGCTCCGGATCGGCCAGGGCGGCGAGCACCTCCGGGTGCATCTCGAGGGTGACGTTCTCGCGCCAGCGCTCGCCGCCCAGGATCTCGGCGGACTTCAGCGACTCCACGAGCACCGTCCCGAAATGGCGCGCCGAGGCACGGGCGACGCGACGCGCCGCGTGCGGAGTGTCGACGATCTCCGAGGCCAGGATGTTCTCCACGGCCACGCGACGCCGCTTCCGGTCGAGAGCGAACCAGAGGTCGGAGACCCCCCGCATGACGCGCAGGGCACCTGCGAGCGACATTCGATCGACCACCGCCAGCGCGGAACGCGCCAGCGCGTACTCGAGGCGATGGCGGGTGCTTCTCAGGGCTCGATGCGCTCCTCGAGGGCGGTGAGGAGCTCTCCCAGGGTCTCGACATCGGTGACCTCCTCGGCATCGACCTCGAGCTCGAACTCCTGTTCGACACCGTAGAGGACGTCCAGGATGGCGAGGGAATCGAACCCCAGGCCCTCGAGCGAGCTCGACTCGTCCACCTTCGACCAATCGATGGGCTCGGTCGCGGCTTCCTCCATGACGCCCTTCATCCGTTCGAGAATCTCCTCGCGTCTCATCGACTCCCCCGCTTCTCCGGCAACGTGCCGGACTCGACTTCCGAGTCTACGACTCCGAGCGGTGGACGATCAGGACGGCGTTGCCACCGCCGAACCCGAAGCTGTTCTTCATCGCCAGCGAGCCGCCGATCGGCTCGGCGGCGGCGCCCACCAGCCGCACCGCGCACTCGGGATCCGGATCCTCCAGGCAACGGTTGGCCGGCGCCATGCCGCGTTCGAGGGCCACCAGCGTCAGCGCCGTTTCGATCGCCCCGGAGGCCCCGAGGGTATGGCCGAAATACGACTTGGTGCTCCCCACCGGAACCCGGTCGGCGGCCGGTCCCATCACCTGGCGCAGCGAGGCGCACTCGGCCGTGTCGTTCCACCGGGTCGCCGTGCCGTGGGCGTTGACGTAGTCCAGGTCCGCCGGCTCGACCTCGGCCTCGGCCAGAGCTCCCCGCAACGCGATGCTCTGACCGTCCACGCTCGGCCGCGTCAGATGGCCCGCGTCCGAGCTCTCGCCGTATCCCAGGATCTCCCCGCGCACCCGCGCACCGCGCTCACGCGCCCTGCCGAGCTCCTCCAGGACGAGCACCGCGGCCCCCTCCCCCACGACCGTGCCGTCGCGCGCCTGGTCGAACGGACGGCAGGCACGCTCCGGATCGGCCCCCTTGGAGAGCACACCGAGGCGGTTCCAGACGGCGAAGAAGAGGGGATTGAGAAACGACTCGGCACCCCCGCACAGCGCCACCTCCAGGTGCCCGTCGCGGATGCGCCGGAAGGCGTCGCCGAGCGCGTTGGTGGCCGAGGCGCAGGCCGAGACGAGGACGTAGTTGGGACCGGTGAGCCCGAAGACCATCGACACCTGCGCCGAGAGGGCGTTGTACATGGCGCGGGGGACGGTCGTCGGTCGCAGGCCGCGGGGACCCTTGTCGTAGTAGCTCTCATAGGCCTCGAAGAAGGTGTGCGCGGGGCCCATGCCCGTTCCGAGGATCGTCGCCGCCCCGGCCCTCGCCTGCGCCGTCGCGAGGCCCGCCTGGTGCAGCGCCCGCGCGGCGGCCACCAAGGCCATGTCGGTGGCTCGATCCCCCGGCAGTCGTCCGAGGGCGGACACCGCGTCCTCGAGCTCGGCATCGTCGACCTGTGCCGCCACCCGGCAGGGCAGCTGCGAGACGTCGAAGGCCGTCACGGCCCGGATGCCGGTTTCGCCGCGCATCAGGGCGCTCCAGACCGCCTCCTCGTCGAAGCCGAGCGCCGTGACCATGCCGAGCCCGGTGATGGCGACGCGTCGTGGCCGGCTCACCCGCGGACCTCGGGATCAGACGACACGGTCGATCACCATCACCGCCAGGACGCCCGGCAGGTAGGCGACGGAGGCCAGCAGCACGCGACGCGCCGCTCGCTCCGAGATCGAGCGTGAGAACTGCAGGCAGGCCGCCAGGAAGAACACGCCGAGCAGCAGCGCCCCGATGAAGTAGGAGACGCCGGTCAAGCCCAAGGCGCTCGGGCCCAGGCTCACCGGGATGAGGGCCGCGGAGTAGAGCACCATCTGGCGCGCCGTGCTGCGGCCGTCGGGGTGCACCACCGGCAGCATCGGGAACCCCGCCCGGCCGTAGTCCTCGCGACACATCCAGGCGATCGCCAGGAAGTGGGGAAGCTGCCAGAGGAAGAGGAGGCCGAAGAGGACCCACGCGCCGGCGTCGAGGCGTCCCGTGACCGCCGTCCACCCCATCATCGGCGGGATCGCGCCGGGAATCGCCCCCACCAGGGTCGCCAAGCCGGTGCGACTCTTCAGCGGCGTGTAGACGGCGACGTAGGCGACGAACGCGACCAATCCGAGAAGGGCGGTGACGCCGTTGACCAGGAAGGCGAGCTCGCAGCCGCCGAGACCGGCGAGGACGACACCGAAGACGCCGGCCGGCCAGGGGGTCAGACGCCCGGTGGGAAGCGGGCGTTGCATGGTGCGCTCCATGCGCCCGTCGGCCTCACGCTCGAGCACGTGGTTCAGGGCCGCGGAGCCGGCGGCGATCAGCCACGTGCCCAGGAGGGCGTGGAGGAGGAGGGTCCAGGGCGGCGCGCTCCGCGAGGCGAGCAGGATACCGATGCCGGCCGTCACGACCACCATCACGGTGATCCGAGGCTTGGTCAGCTCGACCCAGTCGTCGAGTCTGGACGGCTGGGCGGAGCGGCTCATCACGAGGCTGCGGCCGCGGCACCGTGCGGCACGTCGACGGCACGGGCCTCGACCGCGGCGACCGCCGAGCGACGGGACGTGAGCGCCAGCACCAGACTGGTCGCCAGCAGCGCGGCGCCCACCCCGACGTGCAGCGTGTTGGGCAGGACCGCTCGGCCCGTCCAGATCACCGTCCCGCCGAGCAGGACCTGGACGGAGACGAGCGCCACCAGGGCACCGACGGGGACGGCGAGGCTCCTGACCAGGATCGACGAGCGAGCCGCGCGCACCGCGACCCAGACGACGACCAGGGTCACGGCGAGCGCACCCAGGCGGTGCGCGTAGTGGATCGTGATCGCGGGGTCGAAGCGAGGCGGAACCAGCCCCCCGAAGACGAGCGGGAAGTCGGGAATGGCGAGGCCGGCGCCGAGGTGGCGCATGACGGCGCCGAGGAGGATCTGGACGTAGACCAGCCCGACCAGCAGAGTGGCCGGCCCGCGCAGGCGACGCGCCAGCTCCCGGCCCTGAGTCGG
>JAWKHP010000039.1:0-18040 GCA_041394745.1 Thermoanaerobaculia bacterium
TCGGCGACCGCGGCGTGGAGGTGCTCGGTGAACCGGTGCGACCAGACGGCCGCCATCCAGGTGCGGCGCAGAGGGCTGTGGGGGCTCTTGACCACCACCTCGACGACCCGCCCGGCGGCGTCCGTCGCGACCAGGTCGGAGCGCGCCGGCTCGGCGGCGGGGAAGAGGGCCAGCACGACGTCGGCACCGCCCTCCCGATGTCGGGCGAGCAGGTCCCGGAACACGGTGCGGGGCTCGAGGAGGACGTCGGGAAAACCGAGGGCGACGGTGCGGCCGCGCAGGAAGGGCCAGGCGCGGTCGATGGTGTGGGGCACGCTCGGCGTCTCCGGCACCAGCAGTGTCGCGACGCGCAGGGTGACGAGCGGCAGCCGGGCGACGGCGAGCGGCACGTCGAGCTTGGTGCGACGGGTGAGCAGCAGACCGCTCCCGATCCCCGCCTCGTCGAGAGCTTCGAGCAGGTCCTGACACGCTCGCCGCCCGCCGATCGACAGGACCTCCTTGCTCCCGTGCCCGGAGCCGAGGCGCGAGCCGCGCCCCGCCGCGGGGATGACCGCCACGGCGTCGGCCGGGCTCCTCATCCCTGCGCCGCTGCCGCCTCGGCCTCGGCCCTGGGGTCGCGCAGGAACGCCACGAACGAGTGCCCGAAGCGCCGGTAGCTGTGCGCCAGGCAGAGCAGGGCCGCCCCGACGCAGAGCCCGAAGCGCAGCCAGAGCCGGTCCCCGGCGATCCACCACGCGAGGACGAACGGCACGACCGCCGGCAGGTAGATCCACGCCAGGTCGCGCGCCAGACGGCTGAAGCCGGGGGGATCGATGCGGTAGAGGGCCCAGGCCATCACCGTCACGCCGAGCGGCAGGAAGTTGACCCACGCCATGCCGTGCGGCCCGAAGGCGCCCGTCGCCCACCAGCCCACGAAGGCGAAGCTACCGAGGGTCAGCAGGGAGGAGAGGATCCACCAGCGGTCGTCGTCGTGGACCTTCAGCAGCTCGCCTCCCAACCGGGTGAACGGATCGACGAGCGGCGCCAGGGCGAGGATGCGGAGGAAGCCGGGGGCGGCCTCCCACGAGGAGCCGCCCAGGATGCGGACGGCCGTCTCCGCGTTGAGGAAGAAGAACAGCGCGGCCGGGACCTCGATCGAGGAGAGCAGCAGAGTGGCGAGACGATAGGCCTCGAAGAGCTTGTGCGGCTTGTCGGAGAGCGCCGCCAGGGCCGGGTAGAGCGCCCGCGCGACGGCCGGCTGCAACACGGTGACCGCCATGAACGCGCCCTCGTAGGCGAACTTGTAGTTGCCCACGATGTCCGCCGCGAAACGCCAGCCGAGGATCAGGGGGTCGACGTTGTGGATGAGGATGATGAGGAACCAGATGAGCGCCAGCGGCAGGGAGCGGCGCAGCATCGGCAGGGTGTGGCCCGGCAGGAAGGTCAGCGGCATGCGACCGCGCGCTCGCCACCAGAGCATGGCGGCGTAGACCCCGGTTCCGGTCGTGTAGGCCGCCACCAGGCTCCAGACGCCCCAGCCCATCCACGCGAGGCCCAGGGAGAGCCCGGCGAAGAGGAGGTTGCGTACCAGCTCGGGCACGACGACCCGCCCGATCTCGAGCTCGCACTCGAAGTAGGTGCGGGGCACGGCCGCCATCCCCTCGAGGAAGAGGAAGAGGGCGAGCCAGCGCAGGACCGGCACGACGGCCGGATGGGGCTCGTGGAAGGCCAGCGCCAGGATCGGTGCCCCGAGCACCGTGACCAGGGCCAGAGCCCCGCCCCAGATGCCCTCGACGGCCAGCAGGTTGCCGTAGGGGCGCGGTCGGACCCGCACGACGTGGTAGACCAGCCCCAGATCGCGCAGCGCGCCGAGCACCAGGAAGAGGGCGAGTGCCCAATCCCAGACGCCCCAGTCGGCGGGCTCGACCAGGCGACGCAGGACGATCCTCGTCCCCAGCGTGACGGCGACCCGCCACACCTGCGACAGGGTCGCGGCGACCGTCGAGCGGTAGAAGCGGCGCTCCGTGGAGTCGCGGCTCAAGCGTCAGTCCGGGGGCTGGTGCGGGCGCAGGGCGATGTCCGTCACCTCGGCCGTGCGCGGCAGGGCGAGGGCTTGCACGATGGCCCTCGCCACGTCGTCGGGTTGCAGGAGGCGCTCCGGCCGGTAGGAGCCGCCCTCGGCGGCCACCACGGCCTCCTGCATCGGGGTCGCCGTGCGCCCGGGGAAGACGGAGAGCACCCGCACGCCGGCGCGGTTCTCCTCGGCACGCAGCGCGTCGGCGAGGGCGCGAAGGGCATGCTTGCTGGCGGCGTAGAGCCCGCCGCCCGGCCCCGGGGGCACCCTGCCGGACGTGGAGTTGACGAACACCACCTGTCCCCCGGCCAGGCGCAGCGCCGGCAGGAGGGCGCGGGTGAGCCGGAACGGGGCCTCGAGGTTGACGGCGAGCTGCAGCCGCAGGTCCTCCGCCGTCGCCTCGGCGAGCCGTCCGAGGCGGATCGCACCGGCGGCGTGGACGAGCACGTCGAGCCCGCTCGCGAGCTCGAGTGCCTCCGCCCACCGGCCGACCGCGGTGCCGTCGGCCAGATCCAGCGTGTGGAGGATGGCGCGCCCTCCCGCCGCCTCGACGGCGCCGCCCGCCTCCTCGAGCCGCTCCCGGTCGCGCCCCACCAGGTCGAGGACGGCGCCCGGCCCGGCCAGGCGCAAGGCGGTGGCGCGACCGATGCCGCTGGAGCCACCGGTGACGACGGCGCGGAGAGGGCGTGGGGACGACATGGACGCGAGGTGCTGCGGGCCGGAACCGCGCAGAGGATACTGCAAACCGGCGCCGGCCGCGGCCGCCCGCTCGGGTATCCTTCGACGCCATGATCGAACCCGGCGACGCCTTTCCCGACTTCTCCCTCTCCAACCAGGACGGCGAGACCGTCCGCCTCCGCCAGCTGCGCGGTCGCAAGGTCGTCCTCTTCGCCTTCCCGAAGGCCGACACGCCGGGCTGCACCCGGCAAGCCTGCGGCTTCCGCGACCACTGGGCCGACCTCCAGGAGGCCGGTGCCGTGGTCCTGGGGATCTCCCCGGATCCACCCGCCGCTCTGGCTCGGTGGAAGGAGAAGCAGAAGCTCCCCTACGATCTGCTCTCCGATCCCGACCACGCGACGCTCGATCGCCTCGGCGCCTGGGGCGAGAAGTCGATGTACGGACGCAAGTACCAGGGGGTCCTGCGCTCGCACTGGGTGATCGACGAGAAGGGAAGACTCCTGGACGCGCAGGTCAAGGTGAGCCCCGCGAAGAGCGTCGAGTCGGCGGTGGGCTTCCTGGCCTCCTAGGCGCCGCCCGAGCTGGAACGGTTCTTGAAACGGTAGATCGTCCTCAACCGGAATCCACCGGAGAAAGGACACTGCATCCCATGACCGATACCGCCTTGAACCAGAGCACCCTGAAGGGCAAGTGGAACGAGTTCCGCGGCTCCGTCCAGGAGCGTTGGGGCAAGATCACGGACGACGATCTCGACGTGATCGAGGGCCGGCGCGACCAGCTCATCGGCAAGATCCAGCAGGCCTACGGGCGCACCCGCGCCGAGGTGGAGCGCGAGCTCGAGGCCTGGGAGAAGGAGAACGGCCTGCGCTAGCCCTTTCTACCTTCCGCCGGTAGGACTTCCCGGCCCCCGCGAGGCATCGTCCGCGTGGGGGCGGATCGTGCCTGCGGGGAGCGGCGGTGCCGGAGCACCGGCCAGCGCGGGCTCGGTGTCGGGCAGACGCGAGGATTTCCGCGTCCGTTCCACCGTCTCCGGCTCGTGCTGCGAGGTCGTGGGCCTCGTTCGGATCGGCCTCGAGGTCGTAGGCTCCATCGGCGCTTCCACCTCCCGGCGCACGCCCTTCCAGCGAGCATCGCACGGCCTGGAGGAAGGGCCGGTGGGCTCCAGTAGAAGGTCCGCGGCGCCTCTCCCGGGCCGCCTCGCAGCGGGGCCCCGACCGAACGGCCGTCGATCCCCGACGGTGGAGCGATGCCGCCAGCTCGGCCGCGTCGGCGAGTGACCTGCCACCAGGGTGTCGCTGACCCGCCCAGGGAGCGGTGCCCGGCCAGCGCACCAGCATCCACGCGGGCGCTCCTCGTAGAGCGACTCCTTGGCCCCCCGACCCGGCGGTCCCGGCGGCCGCGCGTCAAGGGAATGGGCCCGTTGTCGCTGGTGAAGAAGACGACGGTGTTCGAGGAGAGCCCGAGCTCGTCGAGCCGATCCAGCAGGCGCCCGACGTGGCTGTCGAGGCGCCACACCATGGCGGCATAGCGGCGATAGAGCAGCAGCCAGTCCACCCCCTCCGCGTAGGGGCCCAGGTCGGGTCGAAGGGCACGTGCGGCTCCGTGGTCGGCAGGTAGAGGAAGAAGGGGCCGTCTCGATGACGGTCGACGAAGGCGAGGGCCTCCTCGAAGAGCAGATCCGAGGCGAAGCGGCCCGCGCCGCCGTCGCGGTTCTCGGGCACGTCGACCCATGTACCGTCGCGGTAGAGGCGCTCGGGCCAGTGGTCCTCGGCTTCGTGCTGGTCAGGTAGCCGAAGAACTCGTCGAACCCCTGGCGGCGCGGCTCGCCCGTCGAGCCCGAGACCGAGGCCCCACTGCCGAAGCCGCCGGTCGCGTAGCCGGCCGCTCACGCTCGGCGACCGTCTGGTCCTCCTCGCGCAGCGGGACGACACGATCGGCACGGCTTCCCGGTGTCTTCGCGAGGTTGTCGCGAACCGTGCAGTGACCGGTGGAGCCCGGTCATCACGCCGCACCGCGTGGGACCGCAGATCGGCCCGGCGGCGTAGACCTGGGTGAACCGGGTCCCCTCGGCGGCCATCCGATCCAGCGAAGGCGTCGCGAGGAGGGCGCTGCCGTAGGCGCCGACCTCGCCGTAGCCGAGGTCGTCGGCGAGGATGAAGACGATGTTGGGAGGCTCTTGCCCGCAGCCGGCGAGGAGGAGCCCGGCCAGGAGGATTCCGCGGCTCGCCATCGAGTGGGGGAATCTACCAGCCCGCCGCCCTGCTACCATTCCGCCGCTCCCCGACGGTCGCCCCGCCATGTCCGAGTCCCCGCCGCGCGTCGCCGCCGTCGTCCTCAACTACAACGGGCGGGAGGTCACGCTGCAGACGCTGGCGAGCCTCTTCCGGCTCGACTATCCGGCCCTCGAGCTGGTGGTGGTCGACAACGGCTCGAGCGACGGATCCCGAGAGGCGATCGCCGCCGCCCATCCCGGCCTCGCGCAGCTGCGCGTCGAAGAGAACCGCGGAATCGCCAACGGTCTCGACCGGGGCGTCGTATGGGCCCTGGAGCGCGGTGCCGACTACGTCCTGGTGCTCAACAACGACATCGAGGTCGACCCGGCGATGGTCGATGAGATGGTGCGCGCGGCGGAGGCCGACCCGACGATCGGAATCGTCGGGCCGAAGGCCTACTACTTCTGGGATCGCCGGCGCATCTGGTCGGCGGGTGGGCGGTTGATGTTCCGCGAGACGGTCACCCGGGAGCGGGGATGGGGGCGATGGATCGCGGCCAGTTCGACGAGCCCGGCGAGGTGGACTACATCAACGGTTGCGCGGCGCTCGTCCGGGCGTCGGCGCTGCACGAGGTGGGTCTCTTCGACCCGATCTACGTGGTCTCGGTCGAGGACGCGGACTGGTGCGTACGGGCCAAGCGCCGGGCTACCGCTGCTGGTACGAGCCGCGGGCCCGGCTCTGGCACATGGTCTCCCATACGACCGGCGGCTACTCGGCGGGACGGACCTTCCACACCGGGCGATCGACGGCGATCTTCGTCCGGCGCTACGCCTCCCCGCTGCAATGGTGTAGCTTCCTGCTGTTCATGAGTGCGGCGTTTCCGGTGGCGTTCCTGCGCGAGCTGGCGCGGGGCAATCAGGCCGCGGCCTGGGCCAAGCTGAAGGGTGTGAAGGCGGGCCTCGAGGCGCCGCTCGCGCCACCCCGCGATGGGAGGCCGGTCGCTGATGTGGGACAACCTGAAGGCCGACACCCGCCGCATGCGCGAGATCAAGAGCCATGGCGCTCCCTGGTACGTGCTCGAGTCGCTGCTCTTCGAGAACGGCTATCAGGCCGTCGTGCTCTACCGCCTCGCCCACTGGCTCAAGCGTCACGGCGTGCCGGTCCTGCCGGCCCTCGTGCACCGCTGGTCGATCTGGCTCACCGGCGCCGACGTCGCGCCGGCCGCCGAGTTCGGCCCCGGGCTGATGATCGGCCACGGCGTGGGTCTCGTGGTCGGCCACAGGGTGCGGGGTGGAGCTCGCGTCCACCTGCTCCACGGCGTCACCCTCGGCGGCACGACGCCGCGGCACCGCGGGGAGATGCCGCGGCTCGGAGACGACGTCTTCGTCGGGGCCGGAGCCTGCGTGCTGGGTGAGATCACCGTCGGCGACGGTGCCTTCATCGGGGTCAACGCGGTGGTCACCGAGGACGTCCGGCCCACAGCAAGGTGGTCTCGTCGGCGACGGTCGAGATCAGCCGCTCTCGCGCAGCAGACCCGCCTCGCGAAGCGCGTAGCGGCCTCCTCGACGGCGGCGTCGGAGAGGCCCGAGCGCTCGGCGACGTCGAGCAGTGTGTGGGCTCCGTCGCCGAGCGACAAGACCCAGAGCAGCGCCGAGCTCGCGCTCGCGTCCCTGGTCGCTGCCGCCCGTCGTGCGGTAGAGACCGCGGCTCCCGAGCTGGGGCTCCGACCAGGGTGCGTCGACTCGTAGAAGCTCGTCGCGTCGAGGGTCGCCGCCACGGCAGGTAGGCGGCCAGAGAGCCGCCCAGGGAGTCGGCCCGGAGGAAGTCCAGATCGTCGGCGGAGGTGTGGTACTCCGGGTAGCGGCCGTAGGGAGTCCGGGTGAGCGATCCCACCGGCAGACGGAAGGCCGGTGCGGAGTACTGCCGCTCGTCGTAGCCGTAGGGCACGAAGTCCTCGGTCTCGAGCGGCTCGCCCAGCTCGCGCAGGGCCCGGGCCACCGCGTGATCGACGAGCGCGCCACCCTGGAAGGAGCGCTTGTAGTGGAAGCCGCCCCCGTCGCCGAGGTTGGCGGCCACCAGGCCGGCCTTCACCCGGTGGGCCGTGTCGCGGTTGCGCGCCAGCCAGGTGATCGATCCGATGGTCCCGGGCACGAAGAGGAAGCGGTACGACCAGCGCCGCTCGGCGCGGCCCAGCAGCTCGGCCAGGAAGGTCGCGACGGCGATTCCCGAGAGGTTGTCGTTCGCCATCGAGGGGTGGCAGACGTGGGTCGAGATCAGGACCTCGTCCTCGCTCTCGCCGGGCAGCAGGAGCTCGCCGTAGGTCAGGTGCCCCGCCTCGAGAGTCGAGTCGACGCAGACGCGGTAATCGCCCTCCGGCAGCGCCTCTCGCCGGCGGTGCGGGAGGCAGAAGCCCCAGCGGTCGACGTAGTACGAGGTTCGATAGGGGATCAGGTCGGGCTGTTCGGGCAACGAGTGGAGGTGCTCCTGCAGCTCGGCGAGCGGCAGGGTCTCGCGGACCGGCACGCTGTAGGAGAGCAGGTGCAGGGTGTGGTCGGCGAGGTCCACGACGCGCCGTCCGTCGGGCCCCTCGATCCAGGCTTCGCGCACGTTCCTCTCCCGGGGCACCCGCCAGTCGAAGACCTCGGTACCGCTCGGCACCTCGACGATCCGCAGGGGGATGCGCTCGGAGAGGATCCTCAGGGTCTCGCGGACGCCGTCGCCCGTGATCGAGCGGCAGATCGGGTAGAGGCGTTCCGCCAACGCGTGCATCGCCGCCCCGGCAGTCTCCCGATCGAGCGCCGAGAGCAGCTCCTCCGGAGTGGGCGCGGAAGCGGTCACGGCGCCCAGTCCGGGTAGGTGCGGTCGCGCTCGGAGATCAGGACGGGCTCGGCCGGCCAGTCGATGCCGAAGGCGGGGTCGTTCCACCGCGCGCCCCGCGCCGACGGCGCGTGGTAGGGGACGGACATCCGGTAGGAGACCTCGGTGTCGTCGCGCAGCGTCAGGAAGCCGTGCGCCACACCGCCCGGAACGTAGAGCTGCAGCCCGTTCTCGGCCGAGAGCTCGACCGCGACGTGGGCGAGGCGGCTGGGCGAGTCGGGGCGCAGGTCGACCAGGACGTCCCAGATCGCGCCCCGGGTGCAGCGCACCCACTTGATCTCCTCGTGGGGTGCGGCCTGCCAGTGGAGGCCGCGCAGGGTGCCGCGGCGGGGGTTGAAGGAAACGCTGGCCTGGGCGATCGCGGCCTCGAGGCCGTGGGCGGCGATTTCGTCGCGGCAGAAGGTCCGGGCGAAGAACCCCCGCTCGTCCTCGTGCCGCTCCGGCTCGACGAGCCAGGCCCCGGCGATCGCGGTCTCGCGGAAGTGCACGGCCCGCAGATTACCCGACGATCGTCAGCTCGGGAATCGCCACGCAGAACCGCCCGCCCCAGTCGCGCACGTGGGCCATCTGGCCGACGATCTCGTCCACGAGGTTCCACGGCAGCACCAGGACGTAGTCGGGCCGGGTCTCGGCGATCTTCTCGGGCGCGTGGATCGGCAGGCGGCTGCCCGGCAGGTAGCGGCCCTGCTTGTGGGGGGAGCGATCGACGACGTAGTCCACGAGATCGGTGCCGATGCCGCAGTAGTTGAGCAGGGTGTTTCCCTTCGCCGCCGCGCCGTAGCCCACGACCGACGCACCCTCTCTGCGCACCCTGATCAGGAACTCGAGGAGCTTGCGCTTGGTCTCCCGCACCCGCTCGTCGAACCGATCGTAGGTCTCGAGATCCTCGAGGCCGGCTTCCCGTTCGACCTCCAGGAGCGCTCCCACGCGATCCTCGACCGGCTTCGAGGAGTCCTCCTCGCGGCGGGCGAAGACGCGCAGCGACCCGCCGTGGGTCGGGAGCTCCTCGACGTCGAAGACCGTCAGCCCGCGAGCGGCGAAGAGGCTGCGCACGACGGCCAGCGACAGGTAGGAGTAGTGCTCGTGGTAGATCGTGTCGAACTGGTTCTGCTCGATCAGCCGCAGCAGGTGCGGGAACTCCATCGTCAGCACGCCGGTCGGAGCGAGCAGCGTCGCCAGGCCGGTGACGAAGTCGCGGATGTCCGGCACGTGGGCGAGGACGTTGTTGCCGAGCAGCAGGTCGGCCCGCGTGCCCTCCTCGACCAGGCGCCGGGCGCCGTCGGCGCCGAAGAACTCGACCCGCGTGGGAATGCCCCTGTCGACGGCCGCCCGCGCCACGTTGGCGGCCGGCTCGATGCCGAGCACCGGGATTCCCCGCTCGACGAAGTACTGCAGCAGGTAGCCGTCGTTGGAAGCCACCTCGACGACCCGGCTGTCGCCGCCGAGCCCGAAGCGCTCGGTCACGGCCTCGACGTAGCGTCGCGCGTGGTCGAGCCAGGAGTCGGAGAAGGAGGAGAAGTAGGCGTAGTCCGAGAAGATGTTCTCCGGGCTCTCCCAGGCGGGGAGCTGCACCAGCCGGCAGCGCTCGCACACGTACACCGTGAGCGGGAAGTACGGCTCCGGCGCGGCGAGCCGGTCCGGCTCGAGGTAGGAGTTGGCCAGCGGCGAGGAGCGCAGGTCGGCGAAGACCCGCTCCAGCGGTGCGTCACAGGCGCGGCAGGTGCTCGACGGCATGGCGGGTCACGACCGGGGGCGCGGGAGGCCCGGGCGCGATTCTAGATGACGGGAACGAGGTCGATGATGCCGGCCCACTCGAGCGCTTCCGCCGCCGCCGGCAGCAGGCAGGCCAGGCGACGCAACAGGAAGGCCTTGGAGTTCTTCGAGTACGCCTCGTAGGGCTCCGCCTCGAAGTGGGGGTTGCGGTCCAGGAACTCGGCGAGGGCCTTCTGCTCACCCTGGTCCTCGCTCGTCGAGTGCCAGTCGTCGAAGAGCACGACCGCCTCGTCGCGGATCAACGGCTCGCAGAAGTCGAGGGCCTCGCGGGTCGAGCTGTAGAGGTCGCAGTCGATCATGATGAGGCTCGCCGCCTCGATGCCGTGCTCCTCCACGAGCTCCGCGGAGAGGGTGTCGGAGAAGAACCCGGGCACCAGCACCGTGCGCTCGAGGTCCACCCCCTTCTCCTGCAGGCGGTCGCGCGTGAACTCGAGATCGACCCGGTATTGACCGTTCGACCATACGCCCTCCTGCTCGGCGGTCTCGGGCAGACCCTGGAAGGAGTCGAAGCCGAACAGGCGGATGTGCCCCAGGCCCTCCTCGCGCAGGATGTCGTGCACGTGGATCAGGGAGTTGCCCTGGTAGACGCCGAACTCGAGGTAGTCGCCGAAGCCGTGGGGCCCCTTGCGCTCGTGCATGTCGCGGATGCCGCGACGCAGGACCGACCGAAGACCGTGGTCGTCGCGCTGCAGGTTCACGGGAATTCGCGCGCGGTTGATCAGAGAGTCCTGGATCCACGCCTTCTGCCGGGCGCTCAGGAAGCGTCCCACGAAACGACCGACGGCCCGGAACAGCTGCGGCACCCGGAGCGCACGCAACACCTGCGTGGCGCGATCCGGCTTCTCGTCGGGGAGCGCCTCCTGGAGCGACCCCTTGGACGTGCTGCGCAGGAACGTCAGGGCGATCTGTCGGAGCATCTAGACCTCCGGCCGGTCGAAACGAAAAGTAAGCAGACTGTGGATTGGCTCGGGCCCCTCTACCCGTGACGTTGCTGTCACGGACCGCGAAACCCTAGCACAGCGCGGCCGGAAGGGGAGCCGCCCGGAGGGGTGGGGTCTCAGCCCGCCGGCCCCACCCAGCCCAGGGCGACGAGACGGCGGAAGAGCTCCTCCCCCGCCAGCCGCTGCGCCTTGGGCGTGAAGTGGCCGTCGAACGGGAAGTAGAAGGTGCCGTCGGAGCGCTCCCGGAAGATGGGGAAGAGGTTGAGCGCCGGCAGCCCCCGATCGCGCGCCCAGCGCTCGACGCGCTCGCCCGGGGTCGCCGGGTACACCTTGTCGCCGGCGAAGCCGTAGTGCTGGCGGCCGGTCTCCCACTCGTCCACCGCGACCTGATGTCCGTAGGGGTACGTCATCACCAGCAGGCGGGCGCCCCGTTCGGCCGTCAGCTCGGCGATCCTCCCCATCCAGCCGAGAGTCCGTTCCCAGTGCGGCTCCGACTCGGCGGCGGTCAGGTCGTCGCGGGTCAGCGCGAAGCGATTGCGCAGCAGATCGTGCGTCTGCGGCAGGTCGAGCTCGGCGCCGCTGCGCCAGTGCGAGTAGAGACGATCGAGCGCCGAGCGGAACATGCGCACCAGCAACAGGTCCTTGTAGAGGCTCTGCAGGCGCCCGGGGCGCGGCGTCGGCCGGACCCGCTCGAGCCGTCCGTGGGGTCCGTAGACGGCCAGGTCCTCGAACCAGAGATCGTCCTGGAAGTCCGACATGTCGAGCGCCAGGACGACGACGTCCGGATCGAGGGCCTGCCAACGCTCGCGCAGGAGCAGGAACTCGAGCGTCGGTGAGTAGGAGGATGCCGGCGTTGACGACGTCGACCGGCCAGCCGCGCTCGGCGCAGAGCGTCTCCACGACGGAGGGAAAGGCCTCGGACGCCTCGACTCCGTAGCCGAAGGTGTAGGAGTCCCCGAGCACGACGACGCGGGTCGTGCCGGCGGGGCTGGGGCCGACCTCGTCGTCGCGCAGCCCGAGGAGTCGATGACCACCTCGGTGTCCCACTCCGACGAGACGAAGCGGTGTGGAGCCCCGGCTTCTGCGAGTGGTGGAACATCGGATCCGGCTGGATCCAGTTCTCGGGGGCTGGGAGCGCGCCATTCGAGGACCGCTTCGAACGCGGCGGCGGTGACCAGCGCGCTCGCCGCGGCCAGACCGATCCGCCCGGTCAAGGCCAGCGATCGCCGCCGAGCTTCGACCGCGCGCTGGCGCAGCCACGACCAGGCCGCGAGGCAGAGGAGCGCGGCCCCGCAGGCCCCCACGGCGAGCCGCCCTGCGATCGCCTTGTAGATCCAGAGCGGGTGGACGGCCGGCGGCGTGTGGAGCACCCACAGCGCGGTCGCCACCGCGCCGGCGCCGGCCAGGGCGGCGGCGGTCTCACCTCGCGTCGGAGCTCTCATCGGGGGCGCGGCGGGGGGCCGTCGGACGCGCCGAGGGGCCCGTTGCGGTGTGGTAACGTCTCCGCTCCGAGGCGCCCATGCCGGTCGACCCCGAGCTGCTCGACATTCTCGTCTGCCCCCAGTCCAAGGGTGAGCTGGAGCTGGTGACCCTGCCGGAGGAGCTTCGTCATCAACTGGCGGAGAAGTACCGTGAGCACTTTCGCGACGAGGAGCCGATCGTGGAGCAGGGACTCTACTGTCCGCAGTCCCGCTTGGTCTATCCCATCGTCTCGGACATTCCGATCATGCTCGTCGACGAGGCGCTGCCCGCCGAGAGCATCGGCCGCTGACACGCGGAGCGGCCGTGAAGCCCGCTGAGCGTACCGCAACCTCGGCGCTGCGCGACCGGGGCTTCCTGGCCTTCGCGCTCCATCTGTGGACCGTCTTCGGGCTGGCCCTGTCGAACGGCTTCTTCGGCATCGCGATCCTGCTGAGTCTGTTCCGGCTGCGCAGCTGGGGCGCGCTGTGGTCTCGCTACCGCTCCGTCTTCCTGCCCTTCAGCGTCTACGTCACCTGCATCCTGGTGTCCATGGCCATGTCCTGGGACGCCAAGGCGATCGCCGGCGGCGCCCACGAGCTGCTCGCCCTGGCGACCCTGCCCATGGCTCTGCTGCTGGTCCAGGGCCGCCGCAAGGTCGGTCTGCTGGTGGACGGTCTCCTGGTGGTCGCCGCGCTGTGCGCCGTGTTCGGCCTCGCGCAACTGCTGTTCTTCGGCTACGGGGGCATCGACAACCGGGTCCCGGGACCGTTCTCCCACTACATGACCTTCGCCGGCTTCCTGCTCATGGCCGACCTCCTGCTGATCGGCGAGCTGGTGTGCGGCGGCCATCGCAGCGTCTTCCGGTGGGTGGCTCTGGGGCTGATCAACCTCGCCCTGCTGGCCACCCTGACCCGCTCCGCCTGGGTGGCGTTCGTCGTCGCCCTGACGCTGTGCCTGCTTCTGCGCCGGCCCCGCTGGGTGCTGGCGTATTTGCCGGCGGCCCTGCTCTTCGCGGTGCTGGCGCCGTCCACGGTCGTCCACCGCGTGGTCTCGATCTTCGACCTCCAGGACGTCTCGAACTACGACCGTATCTGCATGGTGGACGCCGGACTCTCGATGGTGCGGGAGCGTCCGCTGGTCGGCCTGGGGCCGGGCATGGTGCGCCGCGTCTACCCCATCTACCGCCATCCGTCGGCGCCCCGTCGGTGGGTGCCGCACCTGCACGACAATCTGGTTCACATCGCGGCCGAGGAGGGGCTGCCCACCCTGGCCGCCTACCTCTGGCTGACGATCGGCAGCCTGTGGCTGGCCTACCGCGGCTACCGCCGGTCCCTGCGCGAGGCGGGCGGCGCGTCCGGGCTCTATCTCGGCGGGCTGCTGGCCCTGGCCGGATTCAACCTGGCCGGCCTCTTCGAGTACAACTGGGGGGACACCGAGGTCCAACGCGTCGCCCTCTTCCTCATCGCCCTGCCGTGGTGCATGCAGGGGAGCTCGGACGAGGCGTGAGCTCCTTCGCCGACGCCTCCCGCGAGCTGCGTCCCGTCGTCGACGCGGAGCTCGACCGCCTGCTGCCGCCGGCCGACGCCCGGCCGGCGCGCCTGCACGAGGCGATGCGCTACAGCGTCTTCGCCGGCGGCAAGCGGGTGCGCCCGCTCCTGGTTCTGCTGGCCGGCGGCTGCTGGAACGCGGACCGGGCGCTCCTGCTGCCCGGCGCCGCGGCCGTCGAGCTCATCCACACGTTCAGCCTGGTCCACGACGATCTGCCGGCCCTCGACGACGACGACTTGCGGCGCGGGCGTTTGACCGCGCACCGGCAGTACGACGAGGCGACGGCCGTTCTGGTGGGCGACGGCCTGCTCGCCCTCGGCCTCCAGGTCCTGGCCGAGCGGCCGGCGTCGCTGCCGGCGGACCGGCGGCTGGCGGCGGTCTCGATGGTGGCGGCGGCGGTGGGTACGGCGGGGATGATCGGCGGCCAGATGGACGACGTCCTCGCCGAGGACGACTGGCCGGAGGAGCCGGCGGCGGCGTTGGAGTCGATCCACGCGCGCAAGACGGGCGCCCTGCTGACGGCGTGCCTGCGTCTGGGAGGACTCTATGCGGGGTGCTCGCCCGCGGAGGACCATCTGCTGACGAGCCTCGGAGCCGACCTCGGACTGATGTTCCAGATCGCCGACGACATCCTCGACATCGAGGGCTCTGCGGAACAGATCGGGAAGTCGGCGCGCAAGGACGTCGAGGCGCGCAAGCTGACCTACCCGGCGCTGCACGGGCTCGAGGCCAGCCGGAGGGTGCTCGACGCGGTGCGGCTCCGGGCTCTCGAGCGGGTGGAGCGGCTTCCGGCCGGCAGGGAGGTCTTCGCCTCGTTGGTCGACTACCTCTCGCGTCGCGATCGATGAGCCGGCTGGACCAGCTCCTGGTCGAGCGCGGCCTCTTCCCGAGCCGGGAGAAGGCGCGCCGCGCGGTGATGGCAGGAGTGGTGGAGGTCGACGGCCGCGTCGTCGACAAGCCCGGGACGCCGACCGGCACGCAGTGCGAGCTGCGCGTGCGTGAGCCCGCCGAGCCCTTCGTCTCGCGCGGCGGCCGCAAGCTCGACCACGCGCTGGAGACGTTCGGACTCGACGTCTCCGGTCGTCTGTGCATGGACGTGGGAGCCTCCACCGGGGGGTTCACCGACTGCCTGTTGCAGCGCGGCGCGCGACGGGTCGTGGCGGTCGACGTGGGCTACGGTCAGCTCGACCTCGGGCTGCGCGAGGACCCGCGCGTCGTGGTGATGGAGCGCTGCAACGCCCGCCACCTCGCCCCCGACGCGCTCGAGGAGCCCTGCTCGCTGGTGGTGATGGACGTTTCGTTCATCTCTCTGGCGAAGGTCGTGCCGGCCGTGTTGCCGCACCTGACGGCCGACGGTCTGCTGTTGCCGATGATCAAGCCGCAGTTCGAGGCCGGCCGGGAGCTGGTGGGGAAGGGCGGGGTGGTGCGCGACGAGGAGGTCCGCCGCCGGGTGGTCGAGCGCACGGTCGAGCGGCTCGCGGCTCTCGGGCTCGAGCTCCGGGGCACCTGCGACGCCCCGATCCACGGTCCGCGCGGTAATCTGGAGACCTTCGCGCTGCTGGTGAAGAGATGAGCCGATCGAGCCTGTTCCGCCGTGTGGGAGTGGTCGTCAAGCCGGACGACGAGGCCGCCGCCCGGGCGGCCGTGGAGCTCACCCGCTGGCTGGGCGAGCGGAACCACGAGGTCCTCCTCGACGAGGCCGTGGCCGGTGCCGACACTGGCCATGCGGAGATCTGGGCGCCGGAGGCGGAGCACGACCTGGTGGTGGTGCTCGGCGGAGACGGCACCCTTCTCTCGGTGGCCCGGCGCCTGCGCCCCGGCTTGCCCGTGCTGGGAGTCAACCTCGGCACCCTCGGGTTCCTCACCGAGCTCGGCCGCGACGAGCTCTATCCCGGCCTGGTGCGCGTGCTCGATGGGGAGTACGAGCTCGAGGAGCGCGCCCTGCTCGACGTGCGGCTGGAGCGCGCCGCCGGCGGGAGCGAGGCGTACCGATGCCTCAACGACGCCGTCATCGCCAAGAGCGCGCTGGCGCGCATCATCGAGCTGACGCTGAGGGTCGACGGCCGGCTGGTCGCCACCTACCGCTCCGACGGGTTGATCCTCTCGACGCCGACCGGCTCGACGGCCTACAACCTGTCGGCGGGAGGACCGATCGTCAACCCGCTCCTGCCGGTCACGGTGCTGACGCCCATCTGCGCCCACACCTTCTCCTTGCGACCGATCGTCGTCCCCGACGCGAGCCGCATCGAGGTGACCCTGGAGACGCCGCAGGAGGAGGTCTACCTCACCCTCGACGGGCAAGAGGGCACCGAGCTGCGCCAGCACGACACCGTCCGCTCGACCCGTGGCGACACCGCGATCTCCCTCGTCCGGATCGGCGAGCGGACCTTCTACGACGGCCTGAGGGACAAGCTACACTGGGGCGGATAGGTCGGCCCGGCGGCGCCGGCGGGTGGGCGGTACCGAGCTTGCATCCCCGACCTGGCGACGGGCCGGAGCGTAGGCGAGCGACGGAGCGCTCCGCCCGACGAGGATCCGCAGCGTGAGCGCACAGAGACTGCAGCGACCCGGCCGGCTGAGGAGGTGGCTGGTGAGACCTCTCGCCTGGGCCCTGGCCCTGCTCGCCGTCCTCGCCCTGGCGGCCGGTGCGTTGTTGCGCAGCGACTGGCTGGCGTCGAAGGTGCGGGACCTCGCCGTCGAGCGGGCGAGCGAGGTTCTCGGCCGGGAGGTCGGCATCGACGAGCTCGAGCTCCGGCTGCTGCCGCCCGGAGCCGTCGCCCGGGGCCTCGTGGTGGCGGGGGACGAGCCGGGGGGCCGGCCCTTCGCCTCCGCCCGGCGCCTCGAGGTCGAGGCCGACCTCGGTGAGCTGCTCGACCGGCGCTTCCGCCTGCGCACGCTCGTCGTCGACGCACCCCACGTCGTCATCGAGCGCCGGGCCGACGGCAGCCTCAACGTGCCGCGACCGACACGGCAGGGCTCGGGGGGCGAGAGCCGGGTGAGCCTCGACCAGCTGATCGTGCGCGACGGCCTGGTCGAGGTGGAGGAGGCGACCATCCCGCTCGATCTCGAGGCCCGTGGTCTGGACTCGCGTTGGGCCTCGGGAGCGGGGCCGGGCTTCGAGCTCGTCGGCGACGTGAGCTCCGAGGAGACGACCGTCGCGATCGCCGGGTTGGAGCCCTATCTCGGCGCCCTCCACAGCCGCTTGCGGCTTCACTCCGGCGGGCTCGAGATCCTCGACGCCGTGGTCCGTGGTCCGGACCTCGAGGCATCCGCCGAGGGCCGCGTGCTGTGGGGGGAGCAGTCGCGAGTGGAGCTGGAGCTGGCCGCGGACGCGACCGGAGACCTGCTGCCGCGGCTGGGGCTGACGGACGTGCTGGAGGGGCGGGCCCATCTCGCGGGCACCCTGACCTGGAGCCCGGAGAGCTGGGTCCTCGCCGGGCACCTGGCGTCCCCACGCCTGACCGCCGCCGGGCGGAGCCTCTCCGGTCTCTCGGCGCAGCTGCGGATCGAGCCGGAGACGGTGCGCCTGGAGGAGATCCGGGGGACCTACCGCGGCGGCGCCCTGCGAGCGGATGCCGCGGTCGCCCTCGGCGGCGACTCCCGCACGGTGTCGGTCGAGGGCTCGTTGCGGGGCGCGGCCGTCGACGGTGTGCTGGAAGACCAGGGCCTGCCCATCGAGGGCCTCGCCGGCCTCGTCGGAGGGCCTTTCGAGTACCACTGCACCACCGACGACCCGCTCGCCGGGAGCGGTTGGGCCGATCTCGAGATCCAGGCGACGGCTCCCACGGCCGCCGGCGCGCTGCCGGTGCAGGGGCGGGCGCCGCTGCTGATCGAGAACGGCGTGCTCTCCAGCCGCGCCATCGAGGTGCGCACGGCGCCGGCACAGGCCCGGGTGGCGGGCAGCTACGACCTGACGGCCGGGACCGGCCGCTTCGATCTGCGCTCCGAGGTCTCCGACCCCGGCCGCCTGCTCGCCGTCCTCGTGCCCGTCTCCGAGGGCGAGCCGACGATGTGGCGCCCGACCGCCGGACGGGGCTCGGTCGACGCCATGCTGCGCCTGGCGCGGGAGCGCTTCCACGCGCGCCTCGACCTCGACTTCGAGGACGTGCGGGCCGAGGGCTACTCGGGGGATCGGCTGCACGGCTGGCTCGCCCTCTCCGGGGCCGGAGTCCAGGGCATGCGCCTCGAGCTGTCGAGGCCGCAGGCGGCGCTCGTCGTCCAGGGGCGCATTCCTTTCGGGGAGGCGGGCGTAGGGAGCGCCCTCTCGGTCCAGGTGGAGGCCGCCTCGTGGCCCTGGGACGACGTCTCCGCCTGGCTGCCGTGGCCGCTGCCGGTGACGGGCGAGGTGTCGGGCTCGATCTCTCTGGCGGGCCCCCCCGAGGCCCTCGACGGCTTCGTGCAAGTGGACGTGGACGAGGCGGCGCTCGCGGGCGTGCCGCTGGATCACCTGGCCGTCGACCTCGGGCTGCGCGCCGGCACCGTCGACGTGCGCGAGA
>JAWKHP010000040.1:0-18027 GCA_041394745.1 Thermoanaerobaculia bacterium
TCGTGGCCCTGCCCCCAAGAAAAAGAGCGGCTCCCGCGAGGGGAGCCGCTCGGAAGGACTGCGTGTGAGGCGAACGCCTAGTTGGCCGTCTGGTCCCAGGCGCTCGTGTTGCCCGCCTCGAAGCCGTCGGTGAAGATCGTGCCGCCGCAGCTCGGGATGGCGAAGGAGGCGATGCGGGTGTGCCAGGGGGCGCCACCCGTCGTCTGCAGGTACTCGGTCGTGAACCAGAAGGTGCAGTCGTCGACCGGGTCGATGTCCATCGAGGCGTAGTCGCCCCAGCGGTTGGCGCTACCGGTTTGAGCGCCGGTGCCGGCTTCGAGCAGCGCCTCGGTCTGCAGGGTGCCGAGCGGGTCGGTGGTCTCGTGGACGGTGTAGTAGATGGAGGCGAAGTTGCTGCCGTCACCGCGGCTGTAGCCGATGCCGATGTTGCCGGCGGCGTCCATCGCGATGCTCGGCATCCAGCGGTGGATGCCGTCCGGCGACTGGGTGCCCTGCTGGAAGATCGACCAGCTGCCGAGCGACAGCGGCCGCCGCAGCTCGAACCAGCGCGGTGCGGCGCGGTTCGGGCTTCCGGGGTTGACGTCCACGGTCCAGGCGCCGAGCAGGGTCTCGTGGTCGCCGAAGCGCCGGTAGACGAGCCGCTGCATCGGCCACCAGGAGGCGCTGTCGAGGCCCACGGCGGTGGTGGGCTGCGGGATGCAGTTGGAGACGAAGAAGCCGCAGACCGTCCAGTTGAAGTCGGCCAGGCCCTGCGCCGGCGTGATCTCCTGGACGCGTGTGAAGGTGCTGCTCGCCGGCGTCGTCCAGTTCACGTTGAACTCGTAGATGTCGATGCTGTCGTTCGGCGGGTTGCCGAAGTACGACTCACCGCCGGCCCGGAACGAGTAGAGGAGCCCCGGCTGGTTCGCCGTCGGGATCGTCTGGCCGTCGACGTCGGCGGGCATGACCAGGTTGGGGTTGTTCTGGAAGACCTGCATCGGCCGGGCCACGTTGCCCAGGAGCATGTTCTCGCGGTCGAGGGCGAAGACGTCGTACTGGCCCTGGAAGCCCGAGTTGGTGCCCATGAAGTAGGCGTTGTGGTTCGCCGCCGGCCACATACCGAGCTTGAAGTAGTCGGGGAAGCGCGGCGTCGTGACCGAGTAGCGGAAGTACGAGCCGGTCGGGTCGTTCGTCTGCGAGACGGCGAAGCAGACGGTGTTGGTCGACTGCACCGCGAACTGGCTCAGGAGATAGCGGTCGGCGATCTGGTCGTAGACGAAGATCGCGTCACCGCTGTTGTTCGTCTGGCAGGGACCGCCGAAGCCGGCCCACAGGGTGTTCGTGAGGAAGGGCCCTGCGACCATGGTGCCGGTCTTGTTGAAGATCGCGAAGGAGACGTTCACGACCTGCACGATGTGGTTGGGGCCGACGGCCTCCTCGGTGTCGGGCGGGTAGAAGCCGCTGATGTTGCCGAGGCCCTCGAACTCCTGGGACAGCGGCGGCGGGCCGCCGAGGGGGATCTCGGAGAGCGGCGCCAGGGCGTCCTGGATCTTCGGCTCCGTCGTGCCGAAGAGGTTGCCGTTCTCGTCGTAGAGGGACTCGTGCCGCAGCGCGTTGATCTCCTCTTCCTCCTGCTGGACCTCGACGCTCTCCGGTGCCGGCATCGCGATCGTCGGCATGTCACGGAGCGGCTGGCTCAGGGAGGGACCGACCATCTCGACCAGATAGGGGTTGGTGCGGGAGACGCCCGTCTCGATCGGCGCCGCCGTCTCGGAGCGCTTCGAGCCCAGCGGAGCGAGGATGACCGCCTGCACGGCGGTCGTGTTGCTGGCGGCCTCGTAGCGGCCCCAGTGCTCCTGGCCGTCGTTGTCCTTGCGCAGGCCGGCCGCGATCAGGCGGCTCTTCAGCGAGTGGCCGGCCGGAAGGAGACCGACGCGCGGGGCGTAGGTCGTGTCACCGACGGTCACCTCGACCCGAACCTCGGGGTTCTTCGCGAAGGCGGCCGACAGCGAGTCGAACGTCTCGCCGGGGACCAGCCGCCCCGAGCCGAGCTCGACGTGGAAGTCACCGTCGTCGACGGCGACGCCGGACTGCGTCTCGGCGAGCAGCTTCTCGCCGCCCGGCGTGAAGTACCCGAAGGTCATGTCGAAACGGCCGTTCAACGGCTGGCCGTTCGCGTCGATGGCTCGGCCGTCCCACGACACCTGGCTCGGGAACGAGCCGGCGAACGCGGGAAGCGCGAGGATGGTGATCAAACCTGCCCAGAGCGCCACTCTTTTCACGGGGAGTCCTCCTGTTTTTCCGGGGCCCGGTCGGCAGAGCGCTGTGTGACGGGTCCCCTCAAGCATGAATGTGCCGGGCTAAGTTAGCGCAGAGCGGTGCGGAAGGCAACGGTGGTCGCGCCGGGGCCCCTGCGATACCCTCCGCCCGTGGCTCGTTCCGGCCCCACCATCGTGATCGACCCGCGGCTCCCAAGCTCCCGGGTTCCACGGCGGGTTGATCAGTGGCGCAGCGCTCAGTCCGTTTCCCTCCTGCTGCTGGTGATAGCGCTGGTACACGGTCGATCCGGAGGAGGTTGTGGCGTGGTGACCCGCTTCAGGCGCTTCGTCACGGAGACAGGCAGGCTTACCTGAATCCGTTCGGGATCGACCAGGTCTTCAAGGTGCCGGTGCAGCGGCAGCTCAAGCAGGAGTTCGGCTTCCGCACCGTCTCGCCCGGCGTGCGCTCCGAGTTCCGCAGCGTGCCGGACGAGTCGAACATGCTCACCGGCGACCTGAACGCCGCGGTCGTCGAGTGGGTCGTGCAGTTCCGCGTCGACGACTCGTACAAGTTCCTCTTCCGGGTGCGCAACGTCGAGGACACCCTGCGCGACCTCTCCGAGGCCGTGATGCGGCAGGTGGTCGGCGACCGCACGGTCGACGAGGTGCTGACCGTCGGCCGCCAGGAGGTCGCGAGCCTCGTCGAGCAGCGGCTGCAGGAGCTCTGCGACCAGTACGAGACGGGCATCAAGATCGAGCAGGTCGTGCTCCAGGACGTCACGCCGCCCGATCCGGTCAAGCCCTCCTTCAACGAGGTCAACCAGGCCGAGCAGGAGAAGGAGACGCTGATCAACCAGGCGCAGTCGGAGTACAACAAGGTCATCTTCCGCGCGCAGGAAGGGCGAGAGAGCGCAGCAGACCGTCGAGGCCGCCGAGGGGTATGCCGTCGACCGGGTCAACCGGGCCGAGGGCGAGGCGGCGCGCTTCCGCGCCCTCTTCGACGAGTACCGGCAGGCGCCCGAGGAGCCCGGCGGCGCCTCTACCTCGAGACCCTCGAGGACGATGCTGCCGAGTCGGCCGCAAGGTCATCGACGAGGGCTCGAGCGTCTGCCTGCTGCCGCTCACCGGGCCGGGCGCCGGCGGAGGACGGGCGGTGAGCGCCTCGGTCTCTTCCTCGGCGCAGGGCTGATCGTGCTGGCCGTGCTCGCCCTGGAGCGGCGCGGCCTACGTCGTCAACGAGAGGCCGAGCAGGTGGTGATCACCATGTTCGGCGAGCCCATCGGCGACCCCATCGTGACTCCCGGCTTGCACTGGAAGCTCCCCTTCTTCCAGGACGCGCACCGTTTCGACAAGCGCTTCCTGGAGTGGGACGGCGAGGCCAACCAGCCAGCCACGCGCGACAAGCGCTTCATCTTCGTCGACACCTTCGCCCGCTGGCGTCACCCGACCGCTCCTCTACTTCCAGCGCCCACTGCAGGGCGAGCGAGGGCGCAGAGCCGGCTGGACGACATCGACGGCGAGACCCGCAACGCCGCCAACCACGATCTGGTGGAGGTGGTGCGCAGCTCCAACCGCGAGCCGCAGGAGGACGAGACGGTCGTCGATCAGGCGGAGACGTTCCAGCAGATCGAGATCGGGCGCGAGAAGATCCGCAGCGAGATCCTGGAGCGAGCCAAGGAGCGCACGGCCGATCTGGGCATCGAGATCCTCGACGTGCAGTTCAAGCGCATCAACTACGTCGAGGACGTGCAGCAAGGTCTTCGGCCATGGTGGCCAGGCGCCGCCCATCGCCGACCGCTACCGCTCCGAGGGCGAGGCGAGGCGGCGCGCATCCACGGTGAGCGGGAGCGCGAGCTCAAGCGCATCCAGTCCGAGGCCTACCGGGAGGCGGAGGAGATCCGCGGCAAGGCCGACGCCCAGGCGACCCAGGTCTACGCCTCCGCCTACGACCAGTCCGCCGACTCGCTCCTTCTACCAGTTCCTGAAGACCATAGGCGCTGAGCGGCACGGCCGACGGGGACACCGTCCTGGTCCTCTCCACGGACGGCGATCTCTACCGGTTCCTCCAGCGGCCGCGGTAGGCTCGCCGCCGGTGGAGCTTGCCCGGCCCCCACGCCTCGCGGCGGCCCTGATCGCCTGCGCCGCCGTCACGCCGCAGGCGGGGTCGGCGCAGCCCGGCGCGGAGCTGCGGCCGGCGCTGGCCGCCGCCGCCGAAGCCGCCAGGAGGGCGCGCCCACTCCCTCCCGGGGGTGCACGTCCTCGACCTGTCCACGGGGGGAACGGTGTACGCCTTCGAGGCCGATCGCCCGCGCATCGTGGCCTCGAACAACAAGCTCTTCACCTCCTCCGCGGCACTCGTCCGCCTCGGGCCCGGGTACCTGCTGGAGACGGCCTTGCTGGCGCGGGGGAGCGTGGCGGACGGCGTCCTCGACGGTGACCTCGCCGTGGTGGGGGGAGGCGATCCTCATCTCCAGGCGCCGCACCGACGGCGACTCGCTGGCACCGTTGCGTGCCTGAGGGCCGGGCCTTGCGGGAGGCGGGGATCCGGCGCGTGAGCGGCGGCGTGCGGCTCGTCTACGGTGCCTTCGAGGAGCGCACCGTGCATCCGGATTGGCCGACCGATCAGCTCGACGCCTGGTACGAGGCGCCCGTCGCGGCACTCTCCTTCGAGGACAACTGCGTGCTCGCGCGCGTCTCGCCCGGTCCGCGGCCCGGCGCTCCCGCCCGCGTGGATGTCGTGCCGGACGTGGGGACCGTCGAGGTGAGCTCGAGCGCCGTGACCGTGTCGGGGCTCCCACGGTCCACGGTGACGATCCACCGATCGCAGGGCGGGGAGGTGCTCTCGGTGCGCGGGCAGATCGGTCTCGGCTCCGAGCCGCTGGAGGCCTGGGTCACGGTGGACGATCCCGTGGCCTACTTCGGCGCCGCGCTGCGCGCGGGGCTGCGGCAGGCCGGAGTGACGGTCGACGGCGCCGATGCCCGCAGCGCCGCACTCGAGGGCGACGGCTGGCGGACGGTGGCGGTCCGCCGCACCGATCTGCTCAGCGTGCTCGAGGTGATGAACCAGCGCAGCCAGAACCTCTTCGCCGAGAGCGTCTTCAAGCTCCTCGGACGCGAGCTCTGCGGCGCGGGCTCCTGGGCCGCGGGCCGCTCGGCGGTCGAGGAGTTCCTGCGCGAGGACGTCGGCCTCGCCGCCGGCTCCTTCAGCCTCGCCGACGGCTCCGGGATGAGCCGCGAGAACCGCTTCACCCCCCGCCAGCTCACCCGCCTGCTCGACTTCATGTTCCACCACCGGTGGGGGAAGGAGTTCCTGCGCACCCTCCCCTTCAGCGGCCAGGAGGACCTGCGCTGGGAGCGGCGTCTGGCCGAGCCGCCCTATCGCGGCAACGTCTTCGCGAAGACCGGCGGCCTGCGCGCCGTCTCCACCCTCTCGGGGTACGCCAAGGCCCGGTCGGGCCGTCTCTACGCCTTCTCGATCCTCTGCAACGACACGCGCAGCAACTTCGACGCCATGCGCGCGCAGGACGCGATCGTCGAGGCGCTGATCGACCGCGGCTAGCGACGCCGGGAGGCCGGACGGTAAGCTCCCGGCCGATGACTGCGGTTCGGGGGGAGACGTGACCGCGGGATCGTCGCGGACCGGCTGGCCGCAACGGCTCGGGCTGGCCCTCTTCGGCGTCCTCCTCCTGCTCCTGCCGGAGGGCCTGCTGCGGCTGGCCGGCTACGGCGGAGAGCCGCCCCTCCTCCTGGCCCTGAGCGCCGAGGAGGTCGGTCCCGCGGCCGGCCTCTACGAGGTGAATCCCGCCGTCGCGGAGCCCTTCTTCGCCCGCCCGGCCGAGGGGTCGATGGTCGTCGGAGGGCATCGGCGCGAGGTCTTGGCCGTGCCGGCTCCCGCGAACCAGCTGCGCGTGGCCTTCGTCGGTGCGTCCACCGTCGAGGGCTTTCCGCTGCCGGGCAACGTGACGGCGGCCCGATTCCTGGAGGCGGCCCTCCGGTCGCTGCTGCCCGAGCGCCCGGTGCGCGTGGTCAATCTCGGCGTCACCGCGGTCGCGAGCTTCCCGGTGCGCGCGCTGGCCGCCCGCGCTCTCGACGAGCTCGATCCCGATCTGCTGGTCGTCTACACCGGGCACAACGAGCTGTTCGGTGCCGCCGGCGTGGCGTCCTGGCAGCGGATGGGGGCGAGCGTCACCGCCATGCGCTGGGTCTACGCCCTGCGCCGCCTCGCCCTCTGGCAGGGGTTGAGATCGCTCCTGGTGCGGCCCCGGGACGACGGCCGCAAGCCCGAGCTGGTGGAGGTGATGGCCGGCGTCGACGCCGTCGAGCCCGGCGGAGCGCTCCATGAGCGCGCCCGCCGCAATCTCGAGACGAACCTGCGCGAGATCGCGGTGCGATCCCGGCGGCACGGGGTGCCGGTGGTCCTCGCCACGGTGGCGTCGAACCTCCACGACCTCGCGCCGATCGGCTCCTGGGATCGCGACCTGACGCCGGACCAGCGGCTGGCCGCGGCCGGCGCGGAGGAGGCGAGCCTCGACGAGCTGGAACGGCTGGCCACCGCGGCGCCGCGCCACGCGGGGGTGGCGTACGCGCTCGCACGGGCCGTCGAGCCGAACGACGCCGGGCGGGCGAGCGCGCTGTTCGCCCGGGCGCGCGATCTCGACAGCATGCCGTGGCGGGCACCGGCGGCGGTGAGCGACGTGGTGCGGCGCGTGGCCACCGAGGAGCGCGCCGACCTCGCCGACGTCGAGGCCGCGTTCGCGGCGGCGGTCGACGGCCCTCCCGGATGGAACCTCTTCGCCGATCACGTGCACCCCAATCTCGAAGGGCAGGCGCTCCTCGCGGCGACGTTGCTGCGCGCGATCGCGGAGAGCCGGGCGGTCCGGGGGCTGACGGCGGAGGCCGTCGCGACCGTCTCCTGGCCGGCGCTGGCCCAGGAGCTGGGCTGGAACCGTCTCGAAGCCCTCCTGCTGGCGCGCGAGATGACGTCGTTCTTCCGCGACGGCCCGCTCGGGCGCAACAACGCCGGGGCCGTCGAGCACTTCGAAGACCAGGCGGCGGCGTTGGAGGCGGACCTCGACCCGGTCGAGCGCGACGCCTTCGAGCGCTGGAGCGAGGTCTCGGACGCCGCCGGCCGCTTCGTCCCCATCTCGTGGTTCGGGGGTGTGGCGGCGCTGCAGGCGGGGGAGGCCGGGCGCGCTGCCGCCGCCTACTTCCGCCGCCGCCGAGGCGGCAGGGTTCGACAGCGACGAGCGCGCCGCCGCACGGTTAGCCGAGGTTCTCTCCCTGGCTCGCCGCAACCCGGAAGCCGCGGGCCCCCGGGCAGCAGCGGCCAGCGCAGGCCGACAGCGCGCCGCCAGCGCCTTCCCGCCGACGGCCGTCACCCTGCGCGCCCTCGCCGGGCTCCGCGCCAGACCGGCAACGCGGCCGGCGCCCGCGCCGCGAAGGCCCGCGCCTCGGCCCTCCTCGACGTGCTCCCCCGTCCTCGCGCCGCTGCACCTCGCCCTGCTCCCGGATCGCCGGCTCGGCGGCGCGCGGCGCCCTGACTCAGGGCACCACCAGGGACCACGCCGACGTCGCCCGACTCGAAGCCGTCGGTGAAGAGCGAAGCTCCCGAGAACGAAGTCGAAACCAGTGGCGACGGGCCGAGCCGAGGACGGTGATCGGATCGCCCTGCAACGGATCGCAGAGCCCCTGAACGGCAGGTCCGTCCGGGCAGGGCACGTTGTCCCACAGCTCCTCGGGTAACCCCGCCTCGTTCCGGGTCGACAGGTAGAAGATCCCGGAGGGCAGGTCGATCTGGTACCTGCCGTCGGGACCCGTCGTGGCGGCACCGTAGAGGAACCCCTGCGAGGACCACGCGTGGAGCGTGACGCCCTGCACGGGCGCTCCGGCATCGTCGGTGACCGTTCCGGCCACGCCGCCGAGGAGCACGAGGGCGAAGTCGACGTTCTCGACGGCCGCCGGTGCCTGGGCCACGACCGGAGTGCCGCTCGTGGGGTCGCAGGAGGGCTCGCAGGGGAGGTCGTCCCACAGCTCGTCGCGATGGGACACGGTGTCGGTGGTGACGAAGTAGCTCCCCGACTCGAGCCCGGAGAGGAAGTACCGTCCGTTGGACGCGGTGTATCTCTCGTCCAGCAGAGCGCCGTTGGCACGCCAGAGCCTGACCCGGCGAGAGGCGAGGGGGGCCGCGGTCGCCGCGTCGGTCAACGTGCCCGCCACGCTCGCACCGAGACCGAGGGAGAAGTCGACCCCCTCGACGATCTGGCTCAGAGCGACCGGTACGGGAGTGCCGTCGAGCGGGTCGCACCCACCCGGCGGTCCGAAGGGGCACGGCAGGTCCTGGTAGAGCTCGTCGATGTACCCCCCGTAGCCGTCGGTGACCACGAAGTAGGTATCGGGTTGGAGGTTGATCAGCTCGTAGTGCCCGAGGGCGGTGGCGGACTCGGCCTCGACCATCTGCCCTGCGTCGTTCCAGATCTCGACCGAGATGCCGCCGACGGGGAGCTGGCTCGTCTCGTCGCGCACCGTGCCGCTCACCGCGCCGAGCCGATCGAGCACGAAGTCGATCCCTCCGGTCACCTCGGAGAGCTCGACGTAGATGCCCTGGCCGGAGGTGGGATTGCAGGTCGGCGTACAGGGGACGTCGTCGTACACCTCGTTGCGAAAGAGCCCGTACAGGTTGGTCGTGACGAAATACGTCCCGGGGAGGAGGCCCTCGATCGTCCAGGTGCCGTCCGGTTCGGAGGAGGTGCTCCCCAGGTAGCTCCCACTCGAGGAGTAGGCCCGGACGTTGGCCGAGTCGATCGGCAGCCCGGATTGCGCGTCGACGATCCGTCCGGCGATGCCGCCGGGTCGGTCGAGCGCGAAGTCGATGCCGGTGAGCTGCTGGCCGGCGGTGAGGGTGATGGGGGTGCCGTTCATGGGGGAGCACGCCGGTTCGCACGGGATGTCGTCCCACACCTCGTTGCGGAAGTCGAAGACGGACGTGTAGGCGAAGTAGGTTCCGGGTGCGTGGGCGTAGGCTTCGTAGCTGCCGCCGTCGTCGAGCGAGGCGTAGCTCACCGTCGACCCGTTCAGATCCACGGTACCGATCAGGCTGATCGGTCCTCCACCGACCTCGATGCGAGACCGGAGATCGTCGGCCGGGGCGAGAGCGAAGTCGATCCCACTGACCACGGTGTCGGAGACCACGATCTGGTCCCCATCGAAGAGGGAGCAGGAGGGCTCGCAGAGGTGGTCGTCCCAGATCTCGTTGAGATGCGACTCGACGTCGTCGGTCCACAGGTAGTAGGAACCGGGCTGGAGGCCCGTATAGGAGTAGTTGCCCGTCGAGGACGTGTATCGGCTTCCCTGGTAGCTGCCCACCGCGTCGTAGAGCTCCAGCCGCACGGATTCGAGCGGCAGGCCGTCGTCCAAGCCGACGACCGTGCCGGTGATGCCGCCCGTTCCGCTCCCTTCGATGGTGAGCACGACCGGACTGTGCGGGGCCAGTGCGCGGCTCGTGATCCGCAGCAGGAGCTCGGAGCCCGGAGTGGCCGTGACGGAGAGGAGCGATTGGAGGCCGAAGCCGTCCTCGTCGGATCCGACGGTCGGCCCGTCGCAGTCGCTGAAGAGGGTGAGCGCGGTGTCGGCTCGGGAGCCGGTGGTTTGCACGCGGAGCCCTCCGTCGGGACCGATCGGGACACGCACCCAGGCCTCCCGGCTCCCGGCGCCGGTCTCCCAGCCGTATACGCCCGCCGACAGCGCAGGCGAGGCGTCGCAGGTCGCTCCCGGCGCGATGGCCACGGGGCCTTGCCGGGTGGCCGGACCGACCCGCAGCCCGCCCGTGGATCCCAGACGCGAGCGCAGGGAGTCGACCTTCCGCCGCAGCCGTTCAGCCGCTTCCGGCGAGAGCCGACCGCCCCGCGCGGCCAGGCTCTCGAGCTGTTCGAGAAAGTCCCGACGCGTCCAGCCGTGGGTGTCGACGGTCTTCCCGGCACGCCGCGCCTCCTCGAGGGCGCTCCACCGGAGGAAGTCGCTTTCCAGCCGGAGCAGGGACTCCTCCGTCGTGCGAACCAAGCTCGCCTCGCCGGGGTCGGCGGAACGCGGCGTCGAGCTCGCCTTCGACAGTCCCGACACCGGTGTCGCGCCGATCAGGCCGACGAGGAGAAGGGCTCTCAGGGCGGGATGACACGGGCGCTGGCGCATGGAACCTCCTTGCCGCGATCCCTCTCGCCGGGCCCCGAGAGGCGTCTTCCGGCAAGGTACCACAGCAGCCGGAACGTCAGGGAGCGCCGGTGACCGGAGTGACGGCCTCCTCGTCCTCCGAGGCCGGAGGCTCGGCGAGGTTCTCGAGCACCCACCGGCGCAGATATCGGTCGAGAGAGGCCTCGTCCGAGGCGCTGAGGCGGGCCAGGGGAACGCGGTACGTCTTGTGGATCACCTCGAAGAGCACGTAGCCGCGCAGCTGCCCGGCAGCGGTGATGGTGAGGAGGTTGTCGAGGTCCGGGTCGGGCTCCCAGGCTCACCGTCCTCGGTCGCTCCGCCTTGGCGTTGGCGACAGCCTGCGCCAGGGTCTGGAAGGCGAAGACCTCCTCGTCGACCGAGGGACGGTCGTCCCGAGGCCTCCGTGCGCGACGTCGTCCTCGTACCTCCAGACGGCCTTGGCCAGAGCGTAGAAAGAGCCACTCGTTCCGCGCGTCGGCGAGCAGCTCGACGGCGATGCGATCACCGTTGCGGTCGATCGCCACCGGAAGGCGGGGTGCGAGGTCGCGTAGCGACTTCGCGACCCGGGAGCAGCTCGCGTTCGAGGTTTTCCACGGCTTCTCGTCCGGGAGGAAGCAGCGCGCGATCCGTGCCTCGACTCCGTCCCATGCGTAGGAGTCCTGGATGGAGGCGATCTTGTCGGCGGCGGCGTCGCAGTCGACCACGTCCACCGCCGGAAGCTCGAGCCCCTTGCGAAAGCGGCGGGCCTCCCGATTCGAGAAGGAGGTCGCATCGTCAGGCGAAGCGGCTACGTCGACGGCATAGGCGAGGCTCGAGGAGTCTGCCGCGGCAAGGACGGCTGCGGGCAGGTTCTCCCCCAGCAGGTCGTCCGCGAACGGGGGCTCCGCCAGGACGACGTCGACTCCCGGTTCGCCACCGGAGCGCTCGACCTCGTCGAGCCGAGCCGCGACCGCCGCGGCCCGCGGATCCTCCGGGAAGAGCTCCAGGTACCTGGCGAGCAGCGTGGCTTCTTCGTCGAAGCGCCCACGCAGGCGCGCCAGGCGGGCGCGGTGGAAGAGCGCCAAGGGATCGGTCGGCCGGAGCTCGCCCGCGCGCAGAAGGGCCTCTTCCGCCTCCTCCCACCGCTCCAACCGGGAGAGCGTGATGCCCAGGTTGACGTGTCCGAGATAGCTGTCCGGGTGCCGGCTGAGAAGGTCACGATAGGCGCGCAGTGACTCCTCGACCTCACCCAGGTCATCGAGCAGTGTCGCCTCGAGCATGAGGATGTCCTCGTTGTCCGGGTCGAGCAGGAGACCGCGGACGACCTGATCGAGGGCCTCGAGCGGACGTCCCATGGCGCTGAGCGTGAACGCGAGCTCGTAGCGCAGCGACGGAGCGAAGGGCAGTCGCTCGATGGCTTCGAGATGCAGCTCGCGAGCTCGCTCGTAGTCACCCCGGTCGTGGGCTGCGACGGCCTTTCGCGCCAGCTCCACGGCGCGCTCGCGCGCTCGTTGTGAGACCTGGTCGCCTTCGGCCCGCAGAGCTTCCATCTCGGCCCGGATGGCGTCCTCGTCGACCGGCATCTCCGCACGCCCGGAGATGGCGGTACCCACCGAGAGCGTGAGCAGGAGAGCCGGGGCGCGGTGACGGCTCGGCATGCGTCGAGTGTAGACCACCGGCGCGAGTCGCTCCGGGATCTCAGCCTCTGCGCAGGCCCTCCGCCACCGGCATCCGGGCCGCGCGCAGGGCGGGGAAGAAGCCGCCGATGAAGCCCATGACGAGGGCGTAGGTGATGCCGGCGACGAGCAGGCGGGGGGTGACGGCGAGGCTGAAGGCGACCTGGCTGAAGGACTGCCAGTTGATCGTGGCGGTGCGGTAGCCGTCGACGGCGAGGTAGGCGAGGCCGCCGCCCAGGAGGCCGCCCACCAGGGCCAGGACTAGGGACTCGACGAGGACCGAGGCGACCACCGAGCCGCCGCGGAAGCCGATGGCGCGCAGGGTCGAGATCTCGCGTCCGCGGGCGGCGACGGCGGAGTACATGGTGTTGAGCGCCCCGAAGGTGGCGCCGATCGCCATCAGCAGCGCGATGAGGTTCCCGAGCGTCTGGACCAGCGCGCGCAGGACCCGCGACTGGCTCGCCAGGTAGTCGCTCTCGCGCTCGACGTCCACCTCCAGGCGCGGGTCGGTGGTCAGGGCGTCCTTGAAGCCCTGGAAGGCCTCGGGGGACTCGAGCTTGGCGTAGACCGACTGGAAGGTCGAGTCGCGCCGGTAGGCGGGCTGGAGGACTCGGGCGTCGGTCCAGATCTCCGACTCCGCGATCGAGCCGTCGGCGGTGAAGAGGCCCACCACCTCCCAGCTGTTCTCGCCCCAGCGCAGGCGATTGCCGACGTCGAGGCCGGCGAACTGCTGCGCCGCGGCCACCCCGGCGATCACCTCGTTGCGACCGGGGCGGAAGTTGCGACCCTCGACGATCTCGACGTGGGGACGCACGGCGAAGGCCCCGGGCTCGACGCCGCGCAGCGGCACGTTGGCGTCGGTCCCGGTCGACCGCTTGGGCAGGTCGACGATGACGAAGAGCTCCGCGGAGGCGATCGGCCCCTGTGCCCCGCGGGCGATGCCGGGCGCCTCCTCGATGACGCGCGTCTGCTCCAGCGCCAGGCCGCTCGACATCTCGGTGTCGCTGCCGCCGCGCAGGACGATGACGACGTCGTCCGCGCCGCGGCCGGACATCACCTGCCGGAACCCCTCGGCGATCGAGAGCACGGCGACGAAGACCGCCACGACACCCGCGAATCCGAGGACGGCGACGACGGAGGAGCCCAGCCGCCGGCGCAGGCTCTTCAGGTTGACCAGGGTGACGGCGACGATCTGTGCTAGCCAGCTCACGGTCAGCGCCTCCTCAGGGCATCGACGATCTCGAGGCGCATGGCGAGCCACGCGGGAAGGCCGCCGCTGGCCAGGCCGAGGAGCCCGGCGAGCAGGAGACCTGCCGCCAGCGCCTCGCCGGGTACGTAGAAGACGGGCAGGAAGCTCTCGACCATCCGGCGCAGCCCGGGCGCCGCCAGTGCGATCAGCGTCAGCCCGATCGCGCCGGCCAGCACGGTCAGCAGCATCGCCTCCGCCAGCACCAGCCCGAGGACCGAGCGGTCCGAGAACCCGAGGGTCTTGAGCACGCCGAGCTCGGCGGTGCGTTCGCGCACCGCTTGCGCCATGGTGTTGCCCGCGATGAGCAGGATGACGAAGAAGACGATGGCCACGATCATGCATCAGGATCGCCCCGGTATTGCCGATCTGGCTTCGCGAAGCCCACTGCATGAAGGCCTTCTCCGTGGTGGTCTTGAGTCTCGGCCGGCGAGTTGGCGAACCGCTGGTCGATCGCCTCAATGCCACCTCGGCGGCGCGCTCCGGATTCTCGATCTCGACGACGTACCAGCCCACCATCCCGACGTCCCCGGTGCGCTCCTTGAGGTAGTCGTACTGGAAGAAGAACTGCGTCTGGTCGACGTCCGCGGTGGCACCCTCGTAGAGGCCGACGAGATCGAAGGTGAAGGTGTCAGGACCGCCGTCGACGGGCCTCAGAGGTGGGCTGGATGGGAATCGTGTCGCCGATCTCCCACCCGAAGCGCTCGGCGAGACCGCGACCGCAGTCGCTCCGGTGCACGTGGCGATCCAGCGCTCCTTCTGATCCTCGGGGACGATCTCGGACCGAGGTCAGGTACTCCTCCGGGAGCGACGGCGATCTGGGCGAAGAGTTCTTCGGATCTGGTGAACGCCGCCGAACCAGCTGGCGTGCGTCGCGGCGGCGACGCCCGGCGTGTCGCGGATCTGCTGCAGATAACGGGGGCAGGGGCTGGATGATCGAGATCTTGTGGATGGTCAGCAAGCGGTTCTGCCCGATCTCGATGCCCGCGTCGAAGCCAGTGACCGCCATCAGCGGTCGAAGAGGAAGAAGGCGACGACGATCGAGAGGAAGGTGAACGTCGTGCGCACCTTCTTGCGCATCAGGTTGCGCCAGAGCAGGTGCAGGTGCTTCAAGCCACCTCCTCGACCAGCATCCCCTTGTCGAGGTGGAGCGTCCTCTGCGCGCGTTCGGCGGCCCACGCGGGTCGTGCGTGACCATCACGATCGTCTTGCCGTGCCTCTCGTTGACGCCGCCAGCTTGGGTCCAGGATCTCGTCGCCCGTGGCGCCGTCGAGATCGCCGGTGGGCTCGTCGGCGAGCAGGATCGTCGGGTCGTTGATGATGGCGCGAGCGATGGGCCAACTGCTCCTGGCCGCCGGAGGCTGCGCCAGGTGACCCGCCCGGTCCTCGAGACCGACGAGCTCGAGCGCCGTCCGGGCGCGCCGGCTTCGCCGCTCGGAGCGCGAGGAACCGGTGAGCAACAGCGGCAGCTCGACGTTGCGCTCCGCGATGAGGACGAGGAGCAGGTTGTAGAACTGGAAGATGAAGCCCACGTGCCGTCGCCGCCAGGCGGCGAGCTGGCGGCGGCTGGCGGCGCCCGTGAGGTCGCGGCCGGCGACGACGACGCGGCCCGAGGTCGGCCGATCCAGCCGCCCATCCAGGTTGGCAGCGTCGTCTTGCCGGGCCCGACGGCCCCATGGGGGCGAGGAAGTCGCCTCGAGGCACGTCGAGATCGAGCCCCTGCAGGACGTCGATCGTCTCGGCCCCCCGCCGGTAGACCTTGTGGACCTCACGGATCTCGACCAGGTTGTCGCTCACGGTGCTCTCCTTCTCTCTGAGGCTCACTCGGCTCACTCCGGGTCGACGGCGTCGCCGTCCGTGAGACCTTCCGGGGGCGAGACCACGACGGTGTCGCCTTCGCGAAGCCCTGCCCGGACCTCGACGTCGTCGCCGCTGTCTTGCCCCAGCGTGACGGCGCGGCGTTCGACCGTGCCCTCGTGCACCACGAAGACGACCGCCGCATCCCCTTCGCGGCGCACCGCCTTCCGGGTCACGAGCAGGGTCGGGCCGGACTGCGCCTGACCCGACTCGGCGCGGAACGACACCTTCACGCCCATGTCGGGCAGGATGCGCGGGTCCCCGGGCTCCTCGAAGGCGATCCGCACCTTGAAGGTCGCCTTCTGGCGATCGGCTGCCGGCACGGTGGTGATCACCCGGGCCGGGATCCGCCAGTCGGGATAGGCGTCGAGGGTGGCGACGACCTCCTGCCCGGGCTCCACGCGCTGGATGAACGCCTCGTTGACGTCCACCTCGATCTCGAGCGAGCTCATGTCGACGATCGTCGAGACGCCCGTACGCGTGAAGCCGCCCCCGGCCGACACCGGGGAGATCATCTCGCCCGGCTGGGCGTTCTTGGAGACGGCCACGCCGTCGAACGGGGCGCGGATGAAGGTGTCCTCGACGGCCTGCTCGGCCAGGGCGACGCGTCGCTCGGCCACCGCCGCCTGGTCCCGGGAGGAGTCGAGCCGCGCGGCGAGCGAATCGGCCTCGGCCTGGGCCACGTCCAGATCGGCCTGACTGGCGACGCCCGCCTCGCGCAGCCGGCGCACCCGGTCGAGGTCGAGCCCCGCCTCGCGCAGCCTCACCTCGATCTCCTTCAGGGAGCTGCGCGCCGAGGCGAGCTCGGCGCGCGCCAGGGCCAGCTCGCGTGAAGCGACGGAGTCGTCGAGCCGCGCCAGGACCTCGTCACGCTCGACGCGCTGCCCCTCCTCGACCATCACCTCGACGATCCGCCCGGTGATCTTGGACGAGACGGTCGCCTGACGGCGCGCGACCACGTAGCCCGATGCGTCGAGCACCGAGATGGAGTCGTCCGCCCCCGTGGCGCGGACGGTCGCGACCTGGACCTGTTGCGGTCGCCGGTGCCCCAGCCACCACCACAGGAGCCCGGCACCGAGCACCGCGAGGGCCGCCAGCCCGAGTGCGACCCGGCGACCCGGAGACGGGCCGGGGGCGTCCTCGCTGCGGTCGATCCGCAGCTCCTCGAGGCGGTCGTTCTTCATCGCGGCGCCATTGTGTCGTGCCGTGCGCGGGGCGCGAAAGGGCGCAGCGTCAGCGCGGAGGCGTGACGGACGTCATGCGAGGTCGACGACCTCGATCTGCTGTCGGAGCTTGATCAGGCTGTCGGCCGGGTAGATCCCGGCGCGCAGCTGGACGCCGGGGTAGAGCGACGTCCGGGCGCCGACGACGGACCCGGGGTGGAGGACGCAGTTGCAGCCGGTCTGCACGCCGTCACCGAGCAGGGCGCCCAGCTTGCGCAGGCCGGTGGCGACGCGCACGTCCCCGGCAGGCAGCACGATCTCGCCGCCGTCGTGGCGGAAGTTGGAGAGGACGGTTCCCGCTCCGAGGTTGACCCCCCGGCCCAGGATCGAGTCGCCCACGTAGGACAGGTGCGGCGCCTTCGCTCCGGCGAGGAGGATGGCGTGCTTGACCTCGGAGCTGGCGCCGACCAGGGCGTCGGCCTCCATCCAGACACCGCCACGCAGGTAGGCGCCCGGCCGGACGGTGCAGCCCGCCGCGATGTAGACGGGCCCTTCGATGACCGCTCCCGGGCCGATCCGCACCCCGGGCCCGATGACGATCCGGTCGCCTGCCAGGTGGACGTCCGGCCCGATCGCGCTCTCGATGCGCTCCGAGGGCAGGGCCTCGAGGGCGTCTTGCAAGGGGGCGTCCAGGAGCGCCCACGGACGGTCGGGGTCCCGGCCGCCGGCGAGAGCCCGCGGCAGGTCGCTCCACAGCTCGGGGAAGCGGGCCATGGCGCGGCAGTATAGCCGCGCCGCCGCATGCCTTCGGGCTGCGTATCATCGCCCTCCATGGGAGAGCTGACCCCGTTGCCGTTGTCCTTCTACCGGCGTCCGGCCGACGAGGTGGCGCGGGACCTGATCGGGCGCTGGGTGGTGCGGCGTCTGGACGGCCGCAGGAGCGTGCTGCGCATCGTCGAGACGGAGGCCTATCTCGGCGAGATCGACCGCGCCAGCCACGCGTGGGGAGGTCGCCGCACCGAGCGCACGGCGGCGCTGTATCGCGACGGGGGGAGGGCGTACGTCTACCTGGTCTACGGCATGCACCATCTGCTCAACGCAGTGACCGGCGAGCGTTGCGACGGCACCGCCGTGCTGCTGCGGGCCGGCGAGGCGATCGAAGGTGCAGCGATCATGGCTCGCCGGCGCGGCCTGGCCTCCGCACTGCGGCCGGGCCAGCTGGCCGGAGGGCCGGCGAAGCTGACGCAGGCGCTCGCCGTCGACCTCGCCCTCAACGGTGCCTCGTTGCGGCAGGGCGAGCTCACCGTCACGGCGGGCCGGCCGGTCGAGCCCGGCGCCGTGGCGACGGGAGCCCGGATCGGGGTCGACTACGCCGGAGACCACGCCTCGTGGCCGCTGCGCTTCGCCGAGGCGGGGAACCCCGAGGTCTCGCGCCCCTGGCCCTGGCGGGGCTAGGACGGCGTCCGTCCGGTCAGCGGACCTTCACGTGGCCGGCGTGCAGGAGCTTCCAGAGCGCGACGAGCGTCTCGAGCATCGGCAGGGGAGTGATCTTGCAGATCGCGCGCACGTCGAAGCGCCCGTCGATGCGTGAGAGCAGGAACCCCTCCTGCGCCGACAGGCTGCTGCTCGCGTCCGGGATCCCGTGGGCCAGCTCGAGCACGGCCTCC
>JAWKHP010000041.1:0-16531 GCA_041394745.1 Thermoanaerobaculia bacterium
TGGACCTCACCGGCGACGTCGTCTTCCTGCTCGGGCGCGAGAGCGTCGGGCTGCCTCCGGAGATGCGTCGCCGCTTCCCGGACGACCTCGTCCGGCTGCCGCAGAGCTCAGCGCACGTGCGGTCGCTGAACGTCTCGACCTGCGTCGGCATCGCCCTCTACGAGGCCCTGCGCCAACGCCGCGCCGCCGGCCCGCAGGCGCCGGACGGCACCGAGCAGGGAAACCGTCGTCAGGACGCCGACGACGAGGCCGACGGCGACCAGTAGTCCGGCTCCGGGCGGCGGCAGGCCGACGGCACGCGCCCCCGCGCGCAACAGGCCCGAGAGACCCAGCAGGCAGGCGACCGCCAGCACGCAGGCCGTGAGGACGTTGGCGGTGGCACCGTTCATCCGCTCCTCCCCCATCAGGTCGCGGTCGTTCACCGCCAGGAACAGGAAGGCGGCGACCACAGGCAAGAGAACGCCGTTGGCCGCCTGGGCGAGGACGATGACCGGGATCGGCTGCACGCCGGCCAGCCCGAAGCCGACACCGACCGCCAGGACGCCGAGCCAGACGGCGCGGTAGAGGCCGCCCCGCGGCGACCACCGAGTATCGCCGTCGTCGCCGAAGAGGCTCGCCGCCGTCATCGCCGCCGCCAGCGGCGCCGTGATCGCCGAAGACAGCCCAGCCGCCAGCAGACCGAGCGCCACGGCCCGTCCGCCCCACGGACCCATGCGCTCTGCGAGCACCGCCGCCAACGCCGGGAAGTCGAAGGGGCCGGCCACCGCGGCCCCCACGACGAGCACGCCCATCGAGATCAGCCCCCCTGCGACGACGGCCACGGCGATCCCGAGACGCAGCTCGCCGAGCCCCTGGCCGCGTGCGATTCCCGAGCCCAGGAACAGGTTGTACGGCACCACCGTCGTGCCCACCAGGCCGAGCGCCAGCAGCGCCGCGCCGTGCGGCAGGCTCGGCACGAGAGCACCGGTCAGCAGCTCGCCGACGGCAGGGCGCAAGGCCGCCGCCGTCCACAGGAACGCGACGCCCATGAGGGCGACCAGAACGCTGAGGAGCCGCGCCACTCCGCGGGGCGCGTTCGTCCACAGCAGGCCCGCCGCCAGCACGCCGAGCACGACCGTCCACAGCCGGCCGTCGCCGACTCCCAGCAGCGTCGCGCCGGCCACCGCACCGAGGATGTTGCCCGCCTCGTAGGCCGCCGCGCCGAGCACGATCGCCGTCGTCACGAGCCCCAGGACCATCGCCCCGCGCACGCCTCCTCTGTACCGCGCCCGCAGCGCCTCGCCCAGGGTACGACCCGACACGGCGGTCAGCCGCGCCGCCGCCTCCTGCAGCACCAGGCAGGCCCCGATCGAGAAGGTGAGGGCCCAGAGCAGCGCGTAGCCGTATCCCGCGCCCGAGGAAGCCGCCGTCGTCACCGTCCCGGGCCCGATGAAGGCCGCGGCCAGGACCGACCAGAGGACGATCGCTCCCCAGCGCTTCATCGGAGGCTCGCCTCCCGTGCACCGCTCGCTCGGCGGGACCCGCGGCGGCCTCGAGCTCTCATCCCTCGTCCTCCTCCGCGGCGCCCCAACCGCCGCCGCCCGGCGTCTCGAGGACCAGACGATCGCCCCGTCGGACGGAGCGGCCGTCGATCGAGCCGAGGGTTTCGCGCGAGCCGTCGGCACGCACGAGGGTCTGGCGACCGGGGGCACCCGGTGCGCCGCCGGCCATGCCGATCGGACCCTCGCGCCGGTGCTGGGTGAGGAGCGACAGCTCCATGGGCTCGAGGAACTCGATCTCGCGCACGACGCCGTCGCCGCCCGGCCAGCGTCCGGCACCACCCGAGCCGCGCCGCACGGCGAAGCGTCGCAGACGCACCGGGTAGCGCTGTTCCAGCACCTCGGGGTCGGTGATCGCCGTGTTCGTCATGTGCGTGTGGACCGCACTGGCCCCGGCGAAGCCCGGTCCGGCACCGGCCCCGCCGGCCACCGTCTCGTAGTACCCGAACCGTTCGTTGCCGAAGAGGGTGTTGTTCATCGTACCCTGGCTGCCCGCCGCCATCTCGAGGGCCTCCAGCAGGGTGTCGACGACGCGCTGACTGGTCTCGACGTTGCCGCCGACGACCGCCGGCGCCGCCGTCGGATCGTCCGCAAAGCGCGGCGCCAGCATGCCCTCCGGAATCCGCAGGTCGACGGGCCGGAGGATTCCCTCGTTGAGCGGCAACGGCTCGTCGAGGAGCAGACGCAGCACGTAGAGCACGGCGCTGCGCACGACCGCCGGCGTGGCGTTCAGGTTGCCGGGGTGCACCGGCGCGCTGCCGGAGAAGTCGACCAGGGCCTCGCCTCCGGCGATCTCGATCGCGACCTCGATCGGTGCACCGTCGTCGAGCCGCTGCCGGGCATGTCGCCGTCCCGGGGGGAGCCTGGTCAGGGCGCGCCGCATCCGGCGCTCCGCCTCCGCGGCGAGGGCGGCCATCCGTTCGCGCACGGTGCCCGCGCCGTGCCGCACGGCGAGCTCGCGCAGGCCGCGCGCCCCGAGGCGAACGCCGGCCACCGCCGCCGCCAGGTCCGCCAGGTTCTCCTCCACCGCTCGTGAGGGGTGCGCCGCGCTCTCCAGACGCCGCCGGACCTCCCGCCAGCGCGGCTCGCCCGCCGCCACCAGGCGGAAGGGCTCCAGCACGACGCCCTCTTCGGCCAGGCTGCGCGCGTCCGGGGGCATCGAGCCGGGCCGGGTGCCGCCGATCTCGGCGTGATGCGCTCGGTTGGCCACCCAGCCGAGACGCTCGCCGCCGTCCTCGCGCTCGAAGACCGGTGCGACCACGGTGACGTCCGGAAGGTGCGAGCCGCCGTGCGCCGGGTGGTTGGTGACCGCGACGTCTCCGGGCCCCAGGTCGAGGACCGAGGCCACGGAGCGCACGCAAACGCCGAGAGCCCCCAGGTGGACGGGGATGTGGGGCGCGTTCGCGACCAGGAAGCCGTCGGCGTCCAGGAGCGCGCAGGAGAAGTCGAGACGCTCCTTGACGTTCACCGACAGCGCCGTGCGGCGCAGCATCTCGCCCATCTGCTCGGCGAGCGCCTCGAAGCGATGGGTGAAGAGCTCGAGCTCGATCGGGTCCACCGCAGAACCCTCCCTCATGCTTCGACCACCAGGGTTCCGCCGCCGTCGACCCGCCACCGCCAGACGGGCGGGACGACGCTCGTGCAGTGAGCCTCGAACACCAGGGCCGGACCGTCGCCCCCATCTCCCGGCCGCAGCCGCTCGCGCTCGAAGGTCGCGGCGTCCCGCCACCCGCCTCCCAGGTAGGCGCGGATCGTCCCGTCCGGCGCGGCCGCTCGCGACGCGGGCTCCGGCCGCGGTCCTCCTCCTCGCCCGCCTCCGACCAGGCCACGACCTGGAGCGACTCGAGCTCGACCGCTCGTCCCTCGGGCTCGTAGCCGTAGAGGTCGCGGTAGGCGCGCCGGAAGGGAGGCTCGAGGGGCACACCGGGTCGCGCCTCCACCTCCAGCGTCGACTCCTGCCCCGCCAGACGCAGGGCGGCGAGGCCACGCCACCCCACCTCTCCTCCCGGCTCCGCCGCCGAGAGGCTCCCCTCGGCCTCCAGGCGCAGGTCCTCCAGCCAGGCTTCCACCTCTCCTTCCACCTCTGCGAGGGGGCGCAGGATCTGCCGTTGGGCGAAGCGCTCGAGACGAGCGTGCCCGAGCCCGAGCGCCGAGAGGAGCCCGGCATCCGGCGGCACGAGGACCGTGCGGACGCCGAGCAGCTCCGCCAGCGAGCAGGCGTGCTGCGGTCCCGCCCCCCCGAAGGCCACCAGCGTGTGCTCCGCCGGGTCGTAGCCCCGACGCACGGAGATGCGCCGTACGGCCTCCGCCATCCGCTCGTCGGCGATCCGGAGGAGTCCCGGGAGCAGCGTCTCCTCGCCGGCTCCGCAAGCGGCGGCCAGCTCCGCCGCCCGCGCTCGCGCGGCCTCCGGCACCAGGGGAATGCCGAAGCGGGAGGGGTCGAGACGGCCGAGCAGCAGATTCACGTCGGTCAGGGTCAACGGACCCCCGGCCCCGTAGCACGCCGGGCCGGGGGAGGCGCCGGCGCTGTGCGGCCCCACGCCCAACTGTCCGCTCTCGAACCAGCACACCGATCCTCCACCGGCGGCCACCGTCTCGATCCGCAGGGCCGGCGCCAGCAGACGGGCGTCGCCGATCCGCGTCTCGAACCGGTAGTCGAGATCTCCGGCCCAGCGCGAGACGTCGGTCGACGTGCCGCCCATGTCGAAAGCGATCACGGCCTCCCTCCCGGCCGCCCGGCCCGCCGCGGCCGCGCCGACCACGCCTCCCGCCGGACCGGAGAGCAGACTGTCCTTGGGTCGGAAGGACTCCGCCTCGGCCAACCCGCCGGCGCTCGTCATGACCAGCAACCGCCTCGCTCCGCCCTGCCGGCGCACCGCCGCGAGGTACCGGTCGATGACCGGCCAGAGGTAGGCATCCACGACCGCCGTCTCGGCGCGCGCGAGGAGCCCGATCCGGGGCGCCAGGGCGCTCGAGCGCGAGACGTGCGTGAAGCCCCGCTCCCGCAGCCACTCCTCCAGCCGGATCTCGTGCTCCGGGTTCCGGAACGCGTGGAGCAGCGCCACGGCGGCCCCGTCGATGCCCGCACCGAGCAGGCGGTCGACCTCGGCGGACACGGTGTCGAGGTCCAGCGCCTCCAGCTCGCCGCCGTCCGCACCCAGACGTCCCGGCACTTCGACCACCGCCGCCTCCAGGGGCCGCGCGCGCTCCGGGCGCAGGGTGAACAGCTCGGGCCGCTGCTGCGTTCCGATCGTCGTCAGATCGGCGAGCCCCGGCGTGACGAAGAGCGCGACCCTGCCGCCCCGCCGTTCGAGGAGGGCGTTGGTACCGCGCGTCGTCGCCAGGCGCAGCTCGTGGTCCGGGAGCGATCGACCGGCGGAGGTGGCGGTCACCAGCCGGGCGGCCAGGACGGGAGCCTCCTCGTCGAAGGCGGCTTCGCAGACCTCCCGGCCGCTCCACCGGGGGGCGGCGTCGAGCTCCAGCGCGGCGGGAGCGTCGCGGTGCCGGAGGATGCGCCGACCGGGGCCGTCATCTCCGAGGCGCCGCAGCAGGGCTCCAGCGAGGAAGCCCGCCGGCAGGTCCGTCGGGCGCTCGAGGCCGACGATTCTGCCGCCGTCGGAGACGACGCCGAGGCGCAGGCAAGAGCTCGAGAGGACCTTGGCCCGTCGCAAGCCGCCGGAGGGGTCGCGTGCCAGGCAGTCCGTGAACGTGCCGCCCGTGTCGACCCAGATCCGCCAGCCGCTCACAGGGCCGCTGCGGCGCGGCGCCGCCGCCGACGGCGGAGGAAGCGCCAGAGGCCGACGAACAGCAGCAGGACGAGGGCCAGAGCGACGGCCGGAAGAGCGAGGGCGAGGACGGTGAGACCGGCCGAGCCGACGGCCTCGACGCCCGAGACCAGAGGATTCGCCAGCCCCCCGGTCCCCAGCACCGACGCCTGCCGAACGCCCACGGTCCCCAGCTGTACGGCGCCCGCCACGCCGCCGCCGGCGATCGCCAGGAGGGTCCAGCGGAGCCAGGGCTCGACGTCGGTGACGACCGACGCCGTGACGACGCCTCCGGCCACCACGGCCGCGGGAGAAGCCATCGAATCGAGGAAGTTGACCACCCAGTGAAAGAAGTATGCACCGATCTCGAGCGCCGTGGCCACCGAGAAGGCGATCAGTGCCGGAAGTCCGGCGATCCAGGTGAACCCTCCCGCCAGCTCCAGGGCGCCGGCGCGGGCCGCCAGGCTCATCAGCAGCAGCGGCACGAAGATCCGGAAGCCGCAGGCGGCCGCCAGCCCCAGGCCCAGCGCCACCGAGAGAGCCGTCTCCACGTCGCTACTCTATCGAGTCCAGCTTCGCGATCCGCCGTACGTGACGGCCGCCTTCGAAGGGCGTTTCGAGCCAGATCCTCACGATCTCGAGCGCGGCGGTCAGAGAGATGAGGCGCTCGCCGAGAGAGAGCACGTTGGCGTCGTTGTGCTGGCGCGCCAGGCGGGCGGTTCGTTCGTCCCAGCAGAGCGCGCAACGGACTCCGCGGAGGCGATTCGCGGCCATCGCCTCGCCGTTACCCGAGCCGCCCAGCACGATGCCGCGCTCGCACCGGCCCTCGGCGACCGCCCTGGCGGCCGGGACGATGAAGTCCGGGTAGTCGCACGAGTCCGTCGAGTCGGTCCCGAAGTCCTCGACCTCGTGTCCCGCCTTCTCCAGCCAGGAGGCGATCTCCCGCTTGTAGAGGTATCCCGCGTGATCCGAGGCGATCGCGATCTTCATCCTCTCCTCCTCCGCAGGCGCCCCACCCAAGCGGCGAGCTCCGAGAGCCCGGACATCCGGCAGAGCGCGAAGTAGACGCTACCGTACACGGTCAGCACGGCGGCGAGGGCGAGGGCGTGCGGCCTCCCCCGCAGCAGCCACCAGACCCCGGCCGCCGGAATGGCGGCCGCGGCGGCCAGGCCGGCCATCGCCGCCAGCGCCCTCGCGGGCAGCGCGATCTCGGGCCACTCCCTGCGCAGGGCCCGGCGCATTCTCGCCAGCTCGAACCAGGCGCCCACCGCGGCGCCCAGCGCCAGGCCCAGACCTCCCAGATAGAGCGGCTGGTCGCCGGCGAGGCCGAGGAGGGCTCCCACCCGGAACCCGTCGAGCCAGACCATGGCGACACTGCCGAGCACGGCCGAGACGAGGATCCGCTCCACCGCCACGCGTGCCGGGCGTCGCGTCTTGCCGGCGGCGTAGAACACCGTGTTGATCTGCCGCGTGACGACGCTGGCCGGCAACCCGACCGCGTAGGCCGCCAGAAGCAGATACACCAGCCAGGTGTCCTCGAGGCCGAAGCTCCCCCGCTCGAAGAGGGCGGCGACGACCAGCCAGCCGACGGCCAGGTAGCCGATCGCCGCCGGCAGGGTGAGGTACGACGACTGCCGGACGGCGGCTGCGAGCCGGTCGCTGAGACCGGGCACCCCGGCTTCGTGCACCTCCCGGGCGTACTCCGGAAGGCCGGCGGCCGCCACCGACATCCCGAACAGCGCCACGGGCAGCAGGTAGAGACCCTGGGCGAAGCCGAGCGCCGACTGGGCGCCGGCGCGCAGGAACGACGCCAACCAGTGGTCGAGGAAGCTCGACAGCTGCAGGGCTCCCCGCCCCGCCAGCAAGGGCGTGAAGGCGCCGACGGCCTCGCGGATTCCACGCGCCTTCCAGTCGAAGCTCGGGCGGAAGGAGTCGAGCAGGCGCAGGACCGCCGGCAGCTGGACGAGGAACTGCAACAGCCCGCCCACCAGGGCGCCGATGCATGCCGCGATGACGATGCGGCCCCGTGGGTCGAGACCGCCCCCGCCCACGGGATCGACGCCCGCCCATCGCGTGCCTGCCCACCAGAGCGCCGCGACGATCGAGGCGTTCCAGAGCACGGGCGCCACGTAGGGCAGGAAGAAGCGGCGATGGCTGTTGAGGATCGCGAGACTCCAGGCCGAGAGCACGAGGAGCCCCGTCATCGGGAAGATCCAGCGGATCGCCTCCACCGCCAGCGGAAAGCGATCGACCGTCGCTTCGCCCGCGACGACGGCGGCGGCGTCTCCCAGGTAGCCGGAGGCGAGGAGGGCGACGAACGGTTCGGCGAGCAGCTCACCCGCGAGCACCAGAACGGCCGCCACGGCGGCGAGGAGCCCGAACATCGCGCCGGCGAACCGGGCACTGTCCTCCTCCGCCTTCGCCTCGACCATGCGCGAGTAGACGGGGATGAACGCCGCCGAGAGGGTCTGCTCGCCGAGCAGGTTCTGGATCAGGTTCGGTCCGCGCAAGGCGGTCCGGAAGACGTCGGCGAACGGCCCGACACCGAGGAAGCGCGCGATGAGCACCTCGCGCACGAGCCCCGCTCCCCGACTGGCCAAGATGCCGGCGGCCACCTTCGAGGCGCCGCGGTCGCCACCGCCCGTCTCCCCGGGCTCCACGCTAGCCAGGAGGCGCCGTCCTCCACGTGCCTCCGGCCGGACTCGGAAGAGGGTCCGAGGCGCGACAACCGTGATAGGAACTCGGGCGGGCCATGCCGATCTACGAATTCTATTGCAGCGCTTGCCACACCCTCTTCAACTTCTTCTCGCAACGCATCGACACCACGACCCGGCCCGACTGTCCGCGCTGCCGTCGCCCCCGTCTCGAACGTCGTCCGGCTCGTTTCGCGATGCTCAAGCATGGGGGCGAGGACGAGCCCGACCCGCTCGATGAGCTGGACGACGAACGGATGGCCGGCGTCATGGAGGGCCTGATGGACGAGCTCGGCGGCGTCGAGGAGGAGGAGGACCCGCGAATCATGGCGCGGGTGATGCGCCGCTTCGGAGAGGCATCGGGCCTCGAGCTCGGCCCCCGGATGGAGGAGATGGTCCGGCGCCTCGAGGCCGGCGAGGACCCGGACGTCGTCGAGGAGGAGATGGGAGGGGCCTTCGATGACGAGGAGGACTCCTTCGACGAGTTCTTCCGGCTGAAGAAGGCCGTCTCCGCCCGGCGCAAGCGACCGCGAGTCGACGAGACCCTCCACTTCCTGTGAGCGAGGACGGAACCGGCGCCCTGCGCGAGGCCGTCCTCGCGACCGAGACAGGCCTGCTGCTGGTGGTCACCGGCGCCGGTGTCAGCGCGGCCTCGGGCATCGCCACCTTTCGCGGCCCGGAGCCGGAGGCCGTGTGGCGGAGCTCCGACGTGTCGCTGGCCACCGAGGAGACGTTCCGCCGCGACCCGGTGGCGCAGTGGCGGTGGTATCTCGAGCGCTTCAGAACGCTGGCGGGAGCGCGGCCCAACCCGGCCCACGAAGCGCTGGTGGCACTCGAGCGCTGGCAGATCGAGCGGGGCGGTCGCTTCCTGCTGGTGACGCAGAACATCGACGGCCTCCACGCCGCCGCCGGCCAGCGCGAGCTCGTCGAGGTCCACGGCACCTCGGCCCGGCTGCGCTGTTCCCGGGACGGCTGCACGCTGGCGGCCCCCGCCGGCTCCCTGCCGCGCGAGGAGGTCGATCTCACGGCCTTCGAGGCCGAGCCGGGCCTCGAGACTCTGCCGGTCTGCCCCGAGTGCGGCGCCTTGCTCCGGGCCCACGTCCTCTTCTTCGACGAGCTCTACGACGGCCATCGCGACTACCGCTTCGACGACGTCTGCGACGCCGCCCGGCTCGCGGCCGCGATCCTCTTCGTCGGCACGTCCTTCTCCGTCGGCGTCACCGATCTGTTGCTGCGCACGGGAGTCGCCCGCCGCATCCCGCTGTTCTCGATCGATCCGGTCGCCCGGGCCGCCCCTCCCGGTGTCCGTCGCGTCGGATGCCCGGCGGAGGTCGTTCTCCCCGACCTCGTCCGGCGCCTCCGCGACGCGCCGTTGCGGCACTGAGCCACGGCTCCCTTCGGATCCCACCCCCGCGGGTGGTACCGAACCGCGCGCCCGTGGTTGGCGCGTCCGGACGGCGCCGGGCGAGCATGGTGCCTGCCGTAGGAACCTCGGAGGACGCCATGGCACGTGACGAGTCCGCCCACGACAAGCTCCCCGGACTGCACCCCGAGTCGTTGATGATGAGTCACGGCTACCACCCGGAGTGGTCGGAGGGGGCCATCAAGCCGCCGCTCTTCCTCACCTCCACCTTCGCCTTCCCCTCGGCCCAGGCCGGGAAGGCCTACTTCGAGGACGCCTACGGCCTGGCCCCGGACGACCGCCCGCGGGCGCACGGCCTCATCTACAGCCGGCTCAACAACCCGGATCTCGAGATCCTGGAGGGTCGCCTCAACCTCTGGGACCAGGCGGAGGCGGCCGCCGTCTTCAGCTCCGGGATGGCGGCGATCTCGACCTCGATCCTGGCCCTCGTCCCGCTCGGCCGCTCGGTCCTCTTCTCCCGGCCCGTCTACGGCGGCACCGACTACCTGCTCGAGACCATCCTCCCGGAGCACGGGGTGATCACGCGCGAGTTCGCGGCCGGCAGCGCCCCGACTGCCGTCGAGGCTCTCGCGACGTCCCTGGCCGAGGAGGGAGCCCCCGTCGCGCTGGTGCTGCTCGAAACTCCCGCCAATCCGACCATGACGATGACGGACATCGCCGGCGTCGCGGAGGTCGCCCACCGGCACGGCGCCCTGCTCGCCGTGGACAACACGTTCCTCGGCCCGCTCTACCAGCAGCCACTGCTGCACGGCGCCGATCTCGTCCTCTACTCCGCCACCAAGTACCTCGGCGGCCACAGTGACCTGCTGGCCGGCGCCGCCCTCGGCTCACGGGAGCTCGTCGACCGGATCAAGCTCTACCGAACGATCCTCGGCTCGATGCTCGAGCCGTTCTCGGCCTGGCTCCTGCTGCGCTCCCTCGAGACCGCCAAGCTGCGGATGACCTGCGCGCGAAAGAACGCCGAGCGGATCGCCGCTTGGCTCTCCGAGCACCCCCGGATCGCCAGCGTCCACTTCCCCGGCCGCTCCGGGAGCCCGGAGCAGCGAGCCATCTACCGCCGCCAGTGCTCTGGACCCGGTGCGGTGGTCGCCTTCGAGCTGGCAGACGCCGGCGAGGCTGAGGCTTTCCGGTTCCTCGACTCGGTTCGGCTCGTCAAGCTGGCGGTCTCGCTGGGCGGTACCGAATCGCTCATCGAGCATCCCGCCACGATGACGCACTCCGACGTCCCGGTGGAGGCCCGGGAGGCCCTCGGCATCACGCCGGCGCTGGTGCGGCTCTCCGTCGGTGTCGAGAACCCGGACGACCTGATCCGCGACCTGGAGCAGGCCCTGGCCCGCCTCGAGGTCGCCGCCGCGGCGCCGACCGCGGTGCGCTGAGCGGGCCTCCTCGGCGGCGCCTCAGCGCACGGTCAGGCGGTTGTCGACGCTGCGCACCCCTTCGGTCTGACGGGCCAGGGTCTCGGCCGTGTCGCGCGCTTGATCGGTGCCGACCTCGCCGGTGAGCACCACGCGGCCGTCACTGCAGCGCACGTCGATCGGATAGAGCGAGAGCCGTGCATCGGACGAGAACTTGATCAGGATCTTCGTGGCGACGACCTCGTCGTCGACCGCCATCTCCTGCAGGGCCGGTTCCGGCTCGGGCTCGGTCGCCGGCGGCGGGGCCGGCTCCTCGACCGGCGGCACGGGCTCCATCGGCGGTTCCGGCTCTGCGCTCGGTGCCTCCTCCGGCACCACGGCCGGCGGCGCGATCGGCGGCTCCGGCTGCATCTGCGGCGAACGCGCGCCGGCGCAGCCGACCGCCAGGGCCGCGACTCCCATCCACACGCCCATCCGAAGGCCCGGCCGGGCGCCGGTCCGGATGCCCGTCCAACGATTCGGCCTGCTCGATCGGTTCATGGCCTCAGCCTATCGTGCGGGCACCGACGGCGCACGGAATAGGAGACCGGCGCCGGGCATAGAACGTACACTGAACGGCACCACAGGGCAGGAACGACCATGAACGACCGTCCGATCTCCGTCACCGCGCCGCTGGGGCCCGCCTGGGAGCGGACCCGGGCGGCGCTCTTCGCGCCGTTCGACCTGGGGCGTTGGTTGGTCCTCGGCTTCGCGGCCTGGCTGGCGGGTCTGGCGGGTGGGGGCTACAACCTGCGCATCCCCGTGGGAGGGGGCGACTGGGGTGGCGGAGAGACCTGGCGGGAGGGGGTCGAGGGCGCCGAAGGCGCGGCGCGGGAGGCCTGGTCGACCCTCGCCTCGGCGGGCTGCCTCGTGCTGGTGGCGGTTCTCGCCATCCTCGTCGTGGCGTTGCTGCTGACCGCCCTCTGGGCCAGCTCCAGGGGCCGCTTCGTCTTCCTCGACAACGTCGTCACCGGCCGCGCGGCGATCGTCGAGCCCTGGAAGCGGTGGCGCCGCCAGGGCAACTCGCTCTTCCTCTTCCGGCTGCTCTTCGGTCTCGGTCTCGTCGGCGTCGTCGGCTTGCTGGTGCTCGGTACCGTCGTGGCGGTCGGTGGCCTGGCCGCCATCCAGCGCGACGGGCCGCTGGTCGCCCTCTTCGCGGTTCCCCTGGCCCTGGTGCTCGCCGCCACCGTCCTCCTCGTGATCGTGTCGAGCGTCCTGGTGGCCTATCTTCTCGAGGGCTTCGTGGTTCCTCTCATGCACCGCTACGAGCTGGGCGTCCTGGACGGCTGGCGACGGTTCCTCGTGCTGTTTCGCGCCAAGCCGTGGCCCTATCTGCTCTCCGGGTTGCTGCTCATGGCGTTGCACATCGGCGTCGGCCTGGCCCTCTTCACCGCCGGCTGTCTCACCTGCTGCCTCGGCTTCCTGGTCCTCATGATCCCGTACGTGGGGACCGTCGTCACGCTGCCGGTCCCGTACTTCGTGCGCTCCTACACCCTCGCCCTGCTGGCGCAGGCCGATCCCCACCTGCTGCCGCCGAGGGCGTTGCCCTAGGGCCCGGAGCTCAGACCTCGCGGGAGGCGTCCTCCTCCCGACACACGCCCATCCACCAGATCCTGAACCGCTCCTCCAGGGCTCCTCTCACCTCGCGGAAGGCGTCGAACCGCTCGTCCTCGTCGCCCTCGACGGCGGCGGGGTCGGGCAGGCTCCAGTGCAGACGACGGCTCGCACCGGGGAAGACCGGGCAGCTCTCGGCCGCGTGGTCGCACACCGTGATCACCCAGTCGAACTCCCTGCCGGCCATCTCCGCCACGGGCTTCGAGCGCTGGCCCGAGATGTCGATGCCCCGCTCGGCCATGGCGCGTACCGCCAGGGGATGGACCGTCGAGGGCCTCGTCCCGGCACTGGCGACCTCCACCCTCCCTCCGGCGAGGTGACGCAACAGGCCCTCCGCCATCTGCGAGCGGGCCGCGTTTCCCGTGCACAGGACCAGAACGCGGGGGTTCACGGCTTGGACTCTATCGCTCGGAGGACGGGAGCGGTGCCGTAAGATAGCCGAACGATCTCACGGGGTGAGAGGAGGCACATGGCGGGGAACCTCAGAGGCAAGACCCTGTTCGTCACCGGGGCCAGCCGGGGCATCGGCAAGGCGATCGCCCTGCGGGCGGCGGCGGACGGAGCCAACGTCGTCGTCGTGGCGAAGACCAGCGAGCCGCATCCGAAGCTCCCGGGGACGATCCACACGGCGGTCGAGGAGATCGAGGCGGCCGGCGGCCGCGGCCTGGCCGTGGCCACGGACATCCGCGACGAGGAGCAGGTGGCGTCCGCGGTGGAGCGGGCGGTCGAGGTCTTCGGCGGCATCGACATCCTGGTCAACAACGCCAGCGCCATCAGTCTCACCGGCACGATGGACACCGCGATGAAGCGCTTCGACCTGATGTGGGCGGTCAACGCGCGGGGGACCTTCGTGTGCTCCCAGGCCTGTGTCCCTCACCTGCGCAAGGCCGCGAACCCGCACATCCTCGTGATGTCTCCTCCGCTCAATCTGAACCCCCGGTGGTTCAAGGACCATCTCGCGTACACGCTGTCGAAGTACGGAATGAGCATGGTCGTGCTCGGTCTGGCCGAGGAGCTCAAGCGTGACCACATCAAGGTCAACGCCCTCTGGCCGCGGACCGTGATCGCCACCTCGGCCCTGAAGATGCTGCAGAACACGCCGCTGGCGGAGCGCCTGCGTCCCGACAACTGCAGGACTCCCGAGATCCTCGCCGACGCCGCGCACGCCATCCTCATCCAGACCGGCGAGACGTGCAGCGGCAACTTCTATCTCGACGAGCAGGTCCTCAAGGCGACCGGGGTGACGGACTTCAAGCGCTACGCCGTGGCGCCCGATGCGCCGCTGGCGCGCGACCTCTTTCTCGATTGAGGGCCAGCGTGGAACCCATCGGCATGGAGACCATGGAGCGCCTCTTCGAGGTCGTGGACGATCTCGAGATCTCCCGCGAGGCGATCCAGGTGCCGCTCCTGCCCGCGGGCGGCGGCGCCGTGCGCTCCCTACCCAACGGCCGGATCGAGATCGTCGTCCCCGAGGGCGACCTCGAGGGCTGGCTGCCGGAGCTGCGCCGACTGCTCGAACCGATGGCCGGAGCCGGGGACGGGTGAGCGGTTTCAACGAGAGCCTCGGCCTGCGGCCGGCCGGAGACGGCGCGATCGAGCTCGAGACACGGCCCGAGCACGAGGTGGCGCCGGGCACGATCCACTTCGCCGTCCTCGCCACCCTCGCCGAGGTGGCCGCCGCGACCGCCGCCGGGGCACCGGTCGTCCCGGCCTCCGTGCACCTGAGCCTGATGCGCCGCGCCGAGCCGGGGCTCCTCGTCGGCCGCGGTCGCGTCCTCAAACGGGGTCGCACGCTGATCGTCGCCGAGGGCGAGGTGAGTCGCGGTGAACGCCTGGTGGCGAAGGCGACCGTGACCTTCGCCGTCGTCGCGTGAGAGGATTCGGGGCACGATGGACCGCGCGGCCGCCTGGGACCTGATGACCCTCCACGTGCAGGCTCCGGGGCTGCGACGTCACATGGTCGCGGTGGAGGCGGCCATGCGAGCCTACGCTCTCCGGCTCGGCCAGGACGAGGAGCTGTGGGGACTGGCCGGGCTCCTCCACGACTTCGATTGGGAGATCCACCCGACCCTGGAATCGCATCCGGCGGACGGGGCTCCGATCCTGCGCGAGCACGGGTGCCCCGAGGAGGTCGTGCACGCGATTCTGGCGCACAACACGGCGGGCACGGGTGTGGCGCGATCGCAGCCGATCGACTTCGCCCTGCTCGCCTGCGACGAGATCACCGGGCTGATCCTCGCCGCGACGCTCGTGCGCCCCTCCAAAGACGTGCGGGACGTGCAGCTGAAGTCGGTCAAGAAGCGGTGGAAGGAGAAGGCGTTCGCGGCCGGAGTCGATCGCGACGAGGTCGGCGCCGCCACCGAGGACTTCTCGAGCGCGTGCTTCGCCGGCGAGCTGGATCTCTGGACCCACGTCGGCCACGTCCTCGAGGCGATGCAGGGCGCCGCCGAGGAGCTCGAGCTCGACGGGCGCATGGCGGCTCCCGCCGAAAGCTGAGCCCGACCGCGATCGGCTGGCACGGGGCGTGCACCCTCTTCCGGGTGTAGCGTGTCGCTGCAACCCGCGGAGGTCCTCCATGCACCAGACGATCCGTCCATTCGCCGTCCTCGCCGTCCTCACCCTCGGCGCCCTGCCGGCCAGGGCGGGAGATTCTCCCTGGTTCGCGCGTGCCAAGTTCGGCCAGGCCGACGTCGACGCCGCCTTCGGCGAGCCGGTCTTCGGTCGCCGGGTCGACGACGAGGACGGTACCGCCGCGGTCGAGCTCGGATATCGCTTCGGGCCGCACCTCGCGATCCAGGCCGGCTACCACGACCTCGGCGAGTACGAGGGGCTGGAGCTTCCCTGCCCCCTGGCGCAGCCCTGTCCCGACCTCGACGAGATTCCGTTCCGGCTGTCGACGGTCGAGCTCACCGGCGTGTCCCTCTCCCTGGTTCCACGCCTGCCGCTCGGCGAGCGCTTCTCGCTCTTCGGCACGATCGGAGTCATCGATTGGAACGCCGACATCGTGGCCGACACGGGCGGAGACACGATCGACTCCTTCGACGGACAGGACCTCCTGGCGGGCGTCGGCCTCGGCTACGACCTGCCGAGCGGGCTCGGCTTCCAGCTCGAGCTGGAGGGCTTCGAGCTCGACGCGGTGGCCTTGACCGCCGGAGTGGGCTGGCGCTTCTAGGGCGCCCGCTCGAGCTTGTAGCGGACGTCGAAGACGCACCCGAGGGCCGGACAGTCGGCGGTTTCGCCTCTGAGGACGAGGCCGTCACCACCGGCCTTGCGCTCGACCTCGAAGAGCGCGACGTCGCGATGCGGCTGGTCCAGGCAGACCGTCTGCGCGACGCGCTGGAGCCGGAGTCCCGAGTCGCCTTCGACGACCGTCCAGCGCACCTGCTCCTCGAGCTCGCCGTCGAGGATCTCTCCCGCCGCCACGCCGCCGTCGGCGCCGCGCACCCAGACGATCTCGACGCTTCGCCGATCGACCGACAGACCGTGCGGGACGAGCGGGCAGTCCGGTGCCCCCCGCGCCGTCCGGGTCCCGGTCCAGCTGCCCAGCAACGACGCCTCCCCATCGGCCGCCTCGTCCGCCTGCACCGCCGAGCCCGCCCAACCGAGAGCCAGAAGTGCGATGACCAAGGCTTTCATGGGCGCCATTGTCTCAAATCGCCGCGTCAGACTCCGAACTGACGCAGGTGGTGATCCGTGTGGAGCCAGCCCCAGCGCAGCCACTCGCGGCGAGTGAGCCGGCCGAACAGCACGTGGATCGCCTCCGGATCGGACCCCGCCTCGCGCACGAACCGCGCCATCAGCTCGAGCACCCGCACCCGATCCGCCTCGAACGCCGCCGGCTGCGTGCCCCGCCGCGTCGGATCGATCTCGGCCCGGGTCGGCACCCCGTGCGGCCACCGCAACGGCATCCAGAGCGCCCCCCACTTCATGACCGTCGACCCCAGCGCCGTGCGCAGCGGCCGCACCTCCAGCTCCCCGACCGCCGCCGCGAACGCGTCCGCCACATGACAGAGCATCTGATGCGAAGTCATCGTCCCCCACCGCCGCGGCGTGTCGGCCCGAAGCGCCGCCAGCCGCCCTTTCACCTCCTCCACGGTCGCGGCGT
>JAWKHP010000042.1:0-16402 GCA_041394745.1 Thermoanaerobaculia bacterium
CGGCGGGGCCTTGTGCGCCGGCGGCATCGCGATGACGGGCCACCCCAGCGCCTACCTCGGTGTCGAGCGGATGGGCACGAAGGTCGAGGACCCCGCCGTGATGCCCGTGACGCCGCGTCAGGTCGAGCCGGAAGAGGAGACGCGGAACTCCTGGACCTGGCTGGCGCGGATTCCCCGCGTCGTACCGCGTCAGCTGCTGGGCAACGTCGAGTCGTTCCTCGTCGGGCGCCACACGGGGCTCGCTCCCCACCTGCCCTTCGCCGTCCTCTCGGTCGTCTTCTTCCTCTTCCACGGTCGGCGTTCGGGGGCGCGGTGGCTGCTGCTCGCCGCCACGGCCTCCGTGGCCCTCTTCTTCCTCCTCTGGATCCCGTTCAACTGGCACGGCGGCGGCGGGTTCGTCGGCAATCGCTATTTCGTCAACGTCTATCCGGCCTTCCTGTTCCTGGTCACGGTCGTGCGGCCGGCACCGCTGCTGCTGCTGGGCGAGATCGCGGGCGGCCTCTACCTCGGCGCTCTCCTGCTGACCCCGTGGGGCGCCCCGGTCGTCTACCCGACCCTGCAGGCCCACGTCCGCGGCCCGGCCTTCGACTGGCTGCCCGGAGAGACGACCGTCATGCGCCGCATCCCCGGCTACGAGGGCTTCTCGCAGAGCGGCGCCTGGTTCAGGGGGCGCAAGGACGTCGTCGACCAGCGCGGCAGTCAGATGTGGATCCAGGCGGGCCCCGACGTCGAGATCTGGATGATCACGGCGCAGCCGACCGGGAGCGCCTACTTCGAGGTCCGCACCGAGGCCCCGGACAACGTGATCCGCATCCGCACTCCGGGAGACGAGGCCACCGTCGTCTTCGAGGGGGCGAAGCGTCGTACCGACAAGGTGCAGATGGTCCAGCTGCGAACCGGCCGGCCGAAACACATCGATCCCGTCGAAGGTCGTCCCGGGTACCTCTACGTGCTGCACGTCCAGGCCTCGCACGGCCGCAACCCGCGACGCGCGAACGGCGACTGGATCGAGCCGCGCTTCTACCTGGGTGCGGCCCTCACCTACCTGGGAAGCCAGGAGCGGTTGGAGGATCCCCGCTTCTACGAGGTCGAGTGGCTGGAGTGCAGCGCCCCCGAGGTGGTCAGGGCGGACGAGGAGTTCCAGATCCACACCCGGGTCGTCAACCGCTCGCCCGACGCCTGGCCTCCCTACCCGCTGGACACCCAGGTCGCCCTCGGCTACCACTGGTACTCCACCGCCGGCACGCTCCTGACCTGGGACGGGCTGCGCACCGCGCTGCGCGAGTCCCTCGCCCCCGGCGACGAGCTGACGGTCGAGCAACGCGTGCTCGCACCGTCCACCCCCGGCACCTACCGTCTCTCGGTCGACCTGGCGCGGGAGACCATCTCCTGGTTCTCCGAGCGCAACGGAGGCAACACCTGTGACGCCACGGTGCGGGTCGAGGCGGCCTCGGCGGATTGACCGGCGAGACGCCGTCGCCGCAGCCCTGCTGCTGGTCGGTTGCCTGGGCGCCGGCTGCCGGCCACCGTCGCCGCAGGACGGCGCGGCGCCCCTCTTCTCCGAGGACAGCGCCCCGGACGTCCTGACCGAAGAGCGGCTGCTGGAGGCACCGCCCTCGCCCGCCGGCAACCGCCTCCTCACCGGATGGCTGCCCTGGCGCGAGGGCGGCACGCTGCACCTCGTGGCCCAGGGGCGCCGGGTCCGCCTGCAGCTGGTGAACCTCCAGGCGCGACCCCGGGAGCTGGTGTTGCAGGCCCCGCGGCTCCTCGAAGGCCCGGAGGGGACCCGCGTCGGCGTCCTGCTGGGCTCCTGGAGCGTCGCGGACATGGGGCCCGGGGCGTGGAGCGCCACCCTGCCGCCGATCGACGCCCTCGGCCGCGTCACCGTGGAGCTCGGTCTCGAGCCCGGCGTCTCGCTCGCCGTCGACGGCGTCGGAGTCCGCGGAACCCTGCCGGCCGGGCACGTCGTCTTCGAGGGCGGCGACGTGCTCCAATCCGGTGCCTCGCTCGTCGACCAGCCGATCGAGACGGGCGGCGCGGCGGTGCTGTACAGGAGCTTCGACCCTCCCAGCCCGGCGCGTCCGGGGCAGACCTTCCGCCTCCTCGTCGAGAGCGCCGACGGCACGGAGGAGGCCTTCCGCTGGCAGGCCGGACGCCTCGCGGCCCTGCGCGGATCGCGCCACCTGTCGGTCGTCCTGCCGGAGGGGCCCGGTCTCGCTCGCATCCGGCTGCTGGCCGAAGGCGAGGGCCCGCCGGCACGCTGGCGCGGCCTCACCCTCGCCCGCGCGCCCTCGCCGCCGCCCCCCGCCGCGACACCCCCGAAGCCGCCGCGGATGGTCCTCGTCTACGTCATGGACGCCCTGCGCGCGGACCGCCTCGGTGCTCTCGGCGGGGACCCGCGCGCCACCCCGGTGCTCGACCGCCTGGCGCGGGAGGGCGTGGTCTTCGCGGACCACCACTCCGTGGCACCCAACACGCTGCCCTCGACCAAGAGCCTGTTCACCGGCCGGGTCACCTTCGACGACGCCCCGCTCCAACGGCAGGGTGAAGGACCCACGACACTGGCGCAGCTCTACGCCGAGTCCGGCTACGCCACCGGCATGTTCACCGGCAACGGCTACGTGTTCCACCTGGCTTCGCGCGGCTTCGAGCACCGCGAGCAGAAGGTGCTCTACACCCAGTACCAGTCGATCGGCTACAACGACAACGCCGGCAGGGCCCAGGCGGCCGCCCTCGCCTGGCTCGACACTCTGCCCCCCGATCACCCGGTCTTCCTCTACATCCACCCGGTCAATCCTCACAACCCCTACGAGCCGCCCCCCGACCTCGAGCGCGAGTGGACGGCCGGCATCGACTCGGACATCCAGGGCGCCACCGACACCCTGCTGGCCGTGGCGAGCGGCGAGATCCCCGTCGACCCCGCCGACGAGGAGCGGCTCGAAGGCCTCTACCAGGGCGGTCTGGCCTACGGCGACCGGGTGCTCGGTCCGTTCCTCGACGAGCTCCTCGACCGCTACCCGGACGGCGAGCTCCTGGCGGTGCTGACCTCCGACCACGGGGAGGAGCTCTTCGACCACGGCGGTCTCCTGCACGGCTACACGCTGCATCGCGAGCTGCTGCGGATCCCCCTGACGGTCTGGTGGCCGGGCCGCCTGCAGGCCGGCCGCCACGAGACGCCGACCGACAACCTCGACGTCCACTACACGCTGCGCCAGCTGGTCGCCCCCGACGCCGCGCCGCCGGACGGCGCCCTCTCGCTCTGGCCCGCGCTGCTCGGCAACGGCTCGGTGGACGGCGGCCGCATCCGCTTCGCCGCCGCGTCGTCGCTCGAGGGCGGGATCTTCAGCGCCGCCGGCGAGCGCTGGAAGCTGATCTGGGCTCCGCGCGTGGGGGCCGGCTGGGGGCAGGGCGACGGCATCGGGCGGCGCCACGATGCCTGGGAGCTCTACGATCTCGAAGCGGACCCCGGCGAGCTCGACAACCGCGCCGGCACGGAGACGCTCGAGACCGCGTGGCTGCGCTCGAAGCTGCTGGCCTGGATCGCCTCCCACGCCTCCCCGGAGGCCGGGCGCGACACGCCCGTGCCCGACGACCTGCGCCGCAACCTCGAGGCCCTGGGCTACATCGACTGAGCCGGAGTAGGACCCTCAGTTCAGATAGCCGAGTGCCTCGAGCTGCTGTCGGGTTTCCTCGCTCATCGAGGTGTCGAGGTCCGTCCCGTCGTCCACGAAGACGTCGAACGAACGCGGCTGCCACCACCGGCGCACCTCGGTGACGAGTCGCTGGAAGTCGGACGGCTCCCGGTCGACCAGATTGACGAGCTCGCCCGGATCCGCCCGCAGGTCGTAGAGGGCGAAGGGCTGCCGGTGACCGCCGATGTGGCGCTGGTCGGCGGCGTAGGGCGCGTAGATGAGCTTGAAGCGCTCGTCGCGCACGATCTTCTGCCACCGTTCTTCGGTCGCGTAACCGGCTTCGGCGTGGGCGTAGGAGTGCTCGACCGGCTCGACACCCTCCCGGCTCCAGTGGGAGGCCAGAGACTTCCCCTGCATCCACCGCCCGTCCTCGAGCGGCACACCGGCGAGCTCCAGCAGCGTGGGAGCCAGGTCGATGAGCTCGACCGGCAGCGGCTCACTGCCCGTGGGCACCCTGCCCGGGGCGTGCACGACGAGCGGAACGTGCAGGCAGGTCTCGAAGCCGAAGCGGCCGTGGTCGAAGAAGTACCGGTGCTCGCCCAGCGATTCGCCGTGATCGGCGGTGACCACGGTGACCGCGTCCTCCAGATCGCTCCGCGCCTCGATCGCGGCGAGCAGCTCGGCGATCGAGTCGTCGGTGTAGCGGATCTCGGCGTCGTAGAGCGCGCGGTAGTAGCTCAGGTCGCGGCGATCGCCGAGGATCTGCTCCTCCCCCACCCCTCCCATCTGGCCGAAGCCGTGGCCCGCCACGATGGGCAGCGGCGCCCCCGGCACGTCCCACGCGTCTCCCGTGTAGCGCTCGCGCCACGGGGACGGCGGGTCGTACGGGAAGTGCGGGTCGAGGTAGTGGACCCAGAGGAACCAGGGCCGGTCGCCGGGCAGGCGGTCGAGCCGGGCCAGCACCTCCCGGTTGACGATCGCTGCCCGCCCGCCGTCCTGGGGGTGCGCCAGATCTGGGAGCTCCACAGGTCTCCACGTACTGTCGAAGCCCCGTAGCCGTAGCCGAGTCGGAGGAAACGGCGCCGTTCGGAGACGACGGCCATGGTGGCGTAGCCCGCGGCCGAGAAACCTCCTCGGCCAGCAGTCGCATGGCGAGGGAAAGCGGCAGGCCGACTCCGCCGGCACGATGCCGTTGTCCTTGGGGTAGGTGGAGGTCAGGATCGAGGCGAACGAGGGCCGGTCTTGGGCCACCGCGCCCAGGCCTGCTCGAAAGAACCCCTCGGCCGCGAGGCGGTCGATGGTCGGAGACACGTCGCGCGGATAGCCCCAGGCGCCGAGGTGATCGGCTCGCAGCGTGTCGATCGTGATCAGGAGATGTCGGGACGCTCCGGCGGAGCAGCCGGCGACACCAGCGAGCAGGGACAGGCCAAGGGACAGGACGCCCAGACCGGCCCGAAACGCCTTCGAACGCGGCTTTCTCCACCCTGGCCGAGACATCGCCTGTGCTCCCCGCTGCCCTCGCCGCTGACCATAGAATGCCAGCCGACCGGAAGCCAAGAGGATGCGACAGCGACATCGACACCGAGATCGCCGTGGTGGAGGCGGCTGATCGGCCTGGCCACCGCCCGCGCCTCACGGAGCGGGGCGCCGACGTCGTCGCCGAGGCGGAGCCCCGCCTGGCGACCCACCAGAGCGGGCACAACAGCGGCGTCATCCACTCGGGTTTGTACTACAGCCCGGTTCAAGCCAAGGCGCGCCTCTGCGCCGAGGACGGACGGGCGGTCTACGCCCTGTGCGCCGAGCACGGCATCGCCCACGAGCGCTGCGGCAAGCTGGTCCTCGCCACCGCGCCCGAGGAGATCCCGCGGCTCGACGAGCCTCGAGGGAGGGGCAGGGCCAACGGCCTGAGGGCATCGAACGCCTCGACGAGCTCCGGCATTGGCGAGCACGAGCCGCACGCCAGGGGCTCCGCCGGTCTCTGGTCCCGGAGACCGGCATCGTCGACTACGGGGCGTTGCACGGGCCTACGCCGATGCCGTCCTCGCCCGCGGCGGAAGGGTCGAGACCGCGACCACCGGCGTCCGCGCCGTCGACGGAGGGCTCGAGCCTCCTCACCGGACCGAACGCGGCCGCCGGCTGGTCAACTGCGCGGCCTGCAAAGTGACCGCGGCGCGCGCCTGTGCGGCGCCGAGCCCCCGGTGCGCATCGTGCCCTTCCGCGGCGACTACTACCACCCGGCCGAAGGCAGTCATGCCCCGGCCCGGGCCTCATCTACCCGGCAGTATCGCTGACCCCGCCTTCCCTTCTCGCGTCCATCTCACCCGCACCGTGACGGGAGAGGTCGAGGCGGGGCCCAACGCCGTCCTGGCCTGGGCCCGGCACGGCTACGATCCCCATCCCTGTCGCTGCGGGACACGGCGGCGACCTTCACCTACGCCGGGTTCTGGCGTTCCGGCGGCCCGGCACTGGCGCACCGGTGCCTACGAGTGGAGGCGTTCGCTCTCCAAACGCCTCTTCGCCCGCGACCTGCGCCGCCTCGTGCCGGACATCGCGGAGGCCGATCTGCGCCCCGGCGGCTGCGGCATCCGCGCCCAGGCGGTCTTCGCGGATTTGGCTCTGGCCGACGACTTCGTCAGCAGAGCGAGCACGCCCTCCACGTGCTCAACGCCCTCCCCCGGCGCCACCGCCTCCGCAGCCATCGGCCGCTACGTGGCCGAGCGCGTCGAGGCGGCCGACTGATTCGCCGGCTCCGGTCGGTCCGGGGCATCGGTGGCGACCAGGGCCGCGGGACGAGAGCTCCCGCGAGGACGGCGGCGGCACCGACGATGGCGATCTCGGCCGCCGTCACGCCGCTCCACAGGTCCAGGAAGTACCAGTCGACGCCGAGGAAGGGAGCGGAGACCGGCCCTGAACGTGCACCGTGCCCCCACCGCCAGAGCCAGCGCGCGCCGGCGAGGACGGCGGCCGCCGCGGAGACGTGGGCGAGCCCGTCGACGAACGCGATCGCTCTGCGGCTTGGTCGACGTCGCGTCCGCACCGAGCGCGCCAGCCCCTCGAGCGCCCGCACCGCGTGGCCCACCGGGACGACGAGACTGCCGTGCAGGAGAGCCCAGCCGAAGAGAGCGGCCGGTGGAACCGTCGCCAGAACCAGCAGAGCGGTGCCGACGGGACCGAGGCGGTAGGTCCACAGGGACAGCCGCGGCTGCACGGTCCAGCTGGCGTAGGCGATCGAGAACAGAGCGAGGCAGAGGGCATCGGCCCGCCTCCGGCGGTCCCGCTCGGCGCGGCCGGCCGGCGGCGACAGGCGGACTCGTCGAAACGGCCGGCGCCGGCCGGCGTAGGTCGCCCCCACCAGCAGGACGACGATCGCCACGTGATGGCCGGGCGCGGTCTCGAAGTGGTGAAACAGGAGATGCTCGACCGCGGCCGCGACCGAGCCGATGGCCGCGTAGAGAGCCGCGAGAATCCCCCAGCCGCCGAGCCGGCCGCTGAGGGCTCCGTGCGAAAGGGAGAGACCGGAGATCGCCCGGGGATGGCTGCCGACGAACCGCGACAGGGCACCGACGCTCAGCAACGCCAACGGGAAGAAGTAGAGCCAGTGCCCGAGATGGGGGATCCGGGTCTCCGGCATCAGCTCGAAGGTCAAGGGCATGGCCAGCCCCACGAGCCCGCGTTCGGGCCACAGGAAGGTGAGCCAGGCCTGGAGCAGCACCGATCCCATCACCGCCGCCCCGAGGCCCGAGAGCGAGGCCTCCCGGCGTCCGAGGGGCGCGGATCGGTGCGCCGCCGGCACCTACTGGTCGGCGCCTTCGCCGATCATCGGCACGAAGCGCACCGGGACGACGCGCTCCTGGGCGAGACCTTCGGGCGTCTTGACGATCAGCTTGAGGTCCTGGATGTAGCTGCCGACGGGGACGACCATGCGGCCGCCGAGCTTGAGCTGGGCGACGAGGGTCGAAGGGATCTTCTCCGGGGCGGCGGTGACGATGATGGCGTCGAACGGCGCCTCCTCGGGCCAGCCGAGGTAGCCGTTGCCGATCCGCACCTCGATGTTGTCGAAGCCGAGGTCCTGCAGGGTCTTCTCCGCCCTCAGACCGAGTCGCTCGCGAATCTCGATCGTGTAGACCCGGCCGGCGACTCGCGAGAGGACCGCGGCCTGGTAGCCGGAGCCGGTGCCGATCTCCAGGACCTTGGAGGAGGCGTCCAGACCCAGCAGCGAGGTCATCAGGGCGACGATGTAGGGCTGCGAGATGGTCTGGCCGTCGCCGATCGGCAGGGGCTCGTCGGTGTAGGCCTCGTCGCGCACCGACTCCGGGACGAACAGATGGCGCGGGACCTCCTTCATCGCCGTCAGGACGCGGTCGTCCCGCACGCCGCGCGCCGCGATCTGGTCGTCCACCATCCGCTCGCGCTGCTCGGCGTAGCGATCTTGCGCGCCGGCCCCGCCGGTCATCGTCGCCCACAGTAGCAGGAGGGCGACGGGCGCCACGGCGCGGCCGGCGTCGTTCATCGCACCTCCCGCGAGTAGGCCACGGCCCCGTCGACCAGCGTCAGGTCGACGTGGATCGACGGGATGCGCGGGGCGTCCACCGTCATCGGATCGGCGTCGAAGACCACGAGGTCGGCCCGCTTGCCGGGCTCGAGGCTCCCCACCTCGTCATCGAGGAAGAGGGACCACGCGGCGTCCAGGGTGAAGCCGGCGAGCGCCTCCTCCCGGGTCAGACGCTGGTCGGGCATCCAGCCGCCCGGGGGATCGCCCTCCAGGTCCTGACGCGTCACCGCGGCGTAGAGGCCGAGGAGCGGGTCGACGCGCTCGACCGGGAAGTCGCTGCCCAGGGCGAGCCGGGCACCCGCGTCGATCATGCGGCGCCAGGCGTAGGCGCCGAGGATGCGGCGCGCACCGATCCGCTTCTCGGCCCACGGCATGTCGGACGTGGCGTGGGTGGGCTGGACCGATGCGACGACGCCCAGACGCCCCATGCGCTCGATGTCGGCCGGGCGCATGACCTGGGCGTGCTCGAGGCGGAAGCGCGCCTCCGGGTGCGGCTCGCCGCCGAAGGCGCTCTCCATCGCGTCGAGGGCCAGCAGCGATCCGCGGTCGCCGATGGCGTGGATCCCGACCTGAAAGCCGGCCCGGAACGAGGCGGCGGTCACCGAGCGCAGCTCGTCTCCGGGCGTCACCAGCAGCCCCAGGTTGTCCGGGTCGTCGGCATAGGGCTCGAGCAGCGCGGCGCCGCGGCTGCCCAGGGCGCCGTCGGCGTAGAGCTTGACGCCCCGGATCGAGAGCCGCCCCGACGGATCCCGCCACGGGCCCTCGGCGAACCGGCTCTCGAGCAGGGAGGAGTCGGTGCCGTCGAGGAAGAGGGCCGCCCGGAGGGGCAGCTCGCCGGCCGCCAGGGCGTCGCGGTAGGCCTGGATCTGCTCTCCGTTCAGGCCCATGTCGGTGACGCCCGTCAGGCCACGCTCGAGGCAGTACGCCGCGGCCAGGCGCAGCCGCCGCCCCAGCTCGGCCGCTCCGGGATCCGGTATCGCGCTGCCGATGTCCCGCGCGCGGTCGACCAGCACACCGGTGGGCCGGTTCTCTTCGTCGCGGACGATCCGTCCGCCCGGGGGATCGACGCTCGCGGGTCCGACGCCCAGCTGCTCCATGGCGCGGGCGTTGAGCAGCGCCGCGTGCCCGTCGATCCGCGCCAGCCACACGGGGTGGTCGGGCACCGCCGCTGTGAGCGCCTGATGGCGGGGGAACTCCTGCACGGCCCAGTCGTTCTGGTCCCAACCGTGACCCCGGATCCAGCTGCCCGGCGGCACCTCGGCCGCCGCTGCGGCCACCCTCTGCACGACCTCCTCGTAGCTCGTGGTGCCCACGAGATCCACCTGGCTCAGGGCCGCGCCGAGCCCCAGCAGTTGCGAGTGGGCGTCGATCCAACCGGGCGTCACCGCGCGCCCCCGGAGCTCGATGACCTCCGTCGAAGGCCCCCGGTACGCCTCCGCCGCCTCGGTCGCGCCGAGGAAGAGGATGCGTCCGCCGGCGATCGCCAAGCTGCCCTCCACCGCTCCCGGGCTCGACACCGGGTAGAACCTGCCGTCGCGGAGGATGAGGTCGGCCGGCGGGGCGGCCGGGACGGCGGCTGAAGCCAGGAGCGGCAGGAACATCGCGAAGAGGGCCGAACGCATCGATCTCACCGGGCGGAAGCGGCGCCCATTGTGCCAAGGGGTCGACGCAAAAGCCAGGCCAGACGGGTACACTGGCGCGCCTCCCGTCCCGCGCCCCCGACACCATGCTCCCCATCGCCTCCGACGCAGCCCACCGCGCCCGCTCGCCGGCGCAGCAGTCCGTCCTCGGCATCGCGCACGTCCTCTGCGAGGGTCGCCCCGACGATGCGAGAGACTAGGCTCCGATGAGCCGTCCGTCGAAGCACGGCCTCCCCTCCGCCGACGAGGCCGTGGCCCACGTCGAGGCCGCCCTGGCGCAGTCGCCGGCGGACGAGACCGAGATCGTCTGGCTGGGCGTGCGACGGGGTCGCGCCGGTACGGGAGCCGAGGCCGGTCTCCGCGGATACGGCACGGCCCTCGTCCGTGTCATCGACCGCGGGCGCATGGGGAGCTACCGGACGGGCGGCAGCGACGCCGCCGAGCTGGCGGACGCCGTCCGGCAGGCGATCGCGCAGTCGCGGGTCAAGGAGCCCCTGCCCGGGCTGCCCCACCTGCCGTGCGACGAGTCACCGGTCGAGGAGGTCTCCGGCCGCTACGACGACCGGCTCGCCTCCTGGACCCCCGCCGAGGCGACCGCGTGGCTCGACGGTCTCGCTCTCGACGGCGCGGGGGCCGATCTCGACTGGGCCGACGCGATGGTGCTGGTCTCCAACAGCCGCGGCCTGCGGCGCCGCGCCCGGGTGACCGCCGTCGAGCTCGAGGTGCGTCCGCGGTCGGGCGTGGGACCGGGCGCCTCCGACGCTTCCCGGACGCTGGACGGTCTCGGGATCGACGCGGTGCTCGAGCGGGCGGAGGCCCGGCGCTCCGGCGGCCCGGTGCTCGACCTCCCCTCGGGCCCACGGCCCCTGGTGCTCGCCCCCGAGGTCACGGCCGCCCTCGCGGACCTGCTGAACCGGGTCGCCCTCTCGGCGGCCGCCTACTCGGACGGCACGTCCCTGCTCCGCGAGCACCTGGGGGTCCAGGTCTTCGACCGCTCCCTCGACGTGGTGGACGACGGTCGCGATGCCGCCGGCCTGCCCTTTCCGTTCGACCTCGAGGGGACCGCCAAGAGGCGGGTCGAGCTCGTCTCGAAGGGGACGCCGCGCACGCCGGCGCTCGACCAGCGCCAGGCGGCCCAGCTCGGCCTGCCGCCGACCGGCTGTTCCGTTTCGGGCAACGACGCCCTGGCGATGAACCTGATCGTCGTGCCCGGAGAGGCCTCCGACATGAGTCTGCTCGATGCCGCCGAGGGCGGTCTGTGGGTGGGCGCCCTCGACGGGCTCGAGTGTCTCGACGCCGCGCGGCTCGAGTTTCGCGCTCACGCCCGCGGTCTGCGCCACATCCGGGAGGGTGCCCTCGCCGAACGCGCTCCCGACGCCCTGTGGCACGACAGCCTGCTGCGGCTCCTGTCGGAGAGGCCGCTCCTCGGCGCCTCGAGAGCCCGCCGGCTGAGCCGCGACGGGTTTCTCGGCGGCATCCTCGCCCCCGCGGTCACGGTGAGCGGGGAGGCGCTTCAGGCGCTCGAGGGTTCCGCGGTGCAGCGCACGAAGACCAGCGTCTGATCGTCCGCCTGCGGCCCGCCCTCGCAGAACTCGCCGGTGACGCGGTCGACCTCGGCCACCAGATCGGAGAGGGGCCGGTGCGCCGCGTCCCGCACGAGGGTCGCGAGTCGGGCCTCCCCGAACTCCTCTCCTCGCGGCGACTCGCACTCCGTCAACCCGTCGCTGAAGAGGCAGAGGAGGTCGCCGGGGCCGAGCCGCGTCTCCTGGACCCGGTAGGTGGAGCCGGGGAACGCCCCCAGCGGCAGCCCGCAGGAGCCCAGGGTCTCCACCGCGCCGTCGTCGCGCACCAGGAGCGCCGCGTTGTGACCGGCGTTCACGTAGCGCACCGCACCCTCCTGCAGATCGATCTCGGCGAGCAGGAGGGTGATGAACTTGTTCGACGCGCTCGCCTCCGCAACGTGCTGATTGAGGCGGGCGATCATCTCCGGCGCCAGCCCCTGCGGGTCCTCGAGCAAACGCAGCGCCGAATGCAGGGTCGACACCAGCAGGGCGGCCGGCATGCCCTTGCCGGCCACGTCGGCGATCACGACGATCAGACGGTCGTCGCCGAGTCGCCGGACGTCGTAGTAGTCGCCCCCGACGTGCCGGGCCGGCCTGTTCCAGCCCAGCACCTCGAAGCGACCCGTCTCCGGCAGGCGGGTCGGCAGCAGGCGCTTCTGGATGTCGGCCGCCAGATCGAGCTCGCGCTCGAGGCGCTCCTTCTCGAGCGCCTGACGGTGGAGCCGCGCGTTCTCGAGCGCGATGGCCGCCTGGTTGGCGAAGAGGCCGAGCGTCCTGCGGTCGCGCTCACCGAACGGCCCGACCCCCGTACGGCTCTCCTTGTCGCCGACCACGAGCAGACCGCGCGGGTCGCCGTCGACCTCGACCGGGACGGCCAGGAGGTGGTGGGTCCCGGGGAGCAGATCGGTGTCGGGGTCCTTCTCTGCGGCGAGCAGCGCCGACAAGCGCGCGTCGCCCGCCGTCAGGATCTCCGAGGCCTCGCCTCCGAAGGTGTGATCGAGGCGGAAGTCTCCCTCCTCGTCGCGCAGGTAGAGGGCACCGCGGCGGGCGTCGAGCAGCGAGACGGCGCGCAGCAGCACTCCCTCGGCGAGCTCGTCCAGGTCCAGCGTCGAGGCGATCGCCAGCCCCACGTCGTAGAGGGCCTCCAGCTCGACGCCGCGGTAGTTGTGCGTGAACCTCTGCTCCTTCAAGCGACCGCGCAGCCGGTGGATCTCGAGGGCGGCCGCGAGCGCCACGAGCAGGGCCCCATCGGGATCCCCGTCGTCGGCGGGAACGGCCAGCAGGCGGCCCTCGGGGAAGGCCACGCCCTCCGTCGTGTCCTTGGGGAGGGTTGCCGGGAACGCGCCGGGCCCGCTGGTCAGGACCCGCTCGTAGCCCGTGTCGCCGGCCGTGAAGAGGGCCACCGCCTCGGATCCCCGCTGCCGGCGCCACTCCTCCAGCAGGCGCTGGGCCAGGGCCCGGTCGCCGTGCTCCTGGCGAGCGAGCTCGGCCAGCTCGGACCAGCGGTGGCCGGCGCTCGGATCGGTCACGTCAGGAGGCGAGCTCGCGGACGGCCCCGGCCTCGTCCTCGAAGATCTTGGCGTACTGGGTCAGGCCCATGATGTGGAAGGTCTTCTCGATGGTGGGAGTGAGGTTGCAGAAGGCCAGGCGCCCGTCGATCTCCAGCATCTTCTCGATGAGCTCGATGAGGATCGAGATGCCGATCGAATTGACGATCTTGGTCCCTCCGAGATTGAGCAGGAGCTTGCGTTCGCCGGACGTGATGAGATCGCCCGCGACCCGCGCGATCTCCTCGCCGCCCTGGTTGTTGATGTAGCCCTCGGTATAGACGACCGCCACGTCGTCCTTCCGCGTCGTCGTGACCTTCAGCATCTCCGACATCGTCACTCTCCACTCTCTCGAAGCTTGCTCATCACCACGGTGGTGCCGCCGGCGCCCGATCGGATCTCCACGTTGTCCATCAGGCTCCGGATGATCTTGAGCCCCCAGCCCCGCTTGCTCTTGGCCCGCAGCTTGTCCTCGATCCGCGGCTCCTCCACGCTCTCGGGGAGGAAGCCCACTCCGGAATCCTCGATGACGACGCGCAGCTCCCGCGGCTCGTCATCGCCCAGCACCGAGAACGTCAGCTGGACCTTGTGGTCCGGAGCGCGGCTGTGCTCGAAGGCGTTGATGCACGCCTCGACGACGGCCATCCGGACCTCGTCGATTCTATCCGGGCTCATCTCCATGAACTCCGCCAAGGCGGTCACGGTCTTCGAGGCCGCGATCTCCATGTCGGGCATGATCGGGAGGCTCATGGTGACCTCCCGAAGGGTGGCGATATCACCCATGACGAGAATCAAACGCTCCGCGTTTCGAGCCGGACTCTATCGGATGCGTCGGAGGCGCGACCAGCCGACTCAGAAGGAGAGATAGAGCTCGAGGATGTAGAGGGCCAGGGGCTGGACGGCGTCCTGCGCCAGCAGCCAACCGAACGAAGCCAGGGTGGCCACGGGAATCGCCCAGCGGGCGGCGATGCGGGGGGCGGCGGCGGCGCGGATCGCTTCGTACATGGCACTCTCCTCGGTCTCTCCTCCGAGGGAGCAATCCCGCTGCCAACTCGGCTCCGGAACCTGTCGCGACCCCGCAACGTACTGATTTCAAAGGACGTTGGGCGGCCCCCGCCGAGCCCGGCGGGGCGTCTCGCCTCACCGCCGATGCGGCACAATGCCGCATTTCGCCGCCCTGAATCCATCCAGGCACGGCCAGGGGCGGCATCCGTGCACCCCGCAGCGGCAAATGCACCTTTCTGCCGCACATGCGACGTTTTGCCGCGATCCGAGATCAGAAACCCTTCCTCTGCAGCGTCCGCCGGTCGACGCCGAGCAGACGGGCCGCCTGCGTCTTGTTTCCGCCCGCCACCTTGAGCACCCGGGCGATGTGCCGACGCTCGGCCGCCGCCAGGTCGAGAGCTTCCGGTCCCGGCGCCGCTCCCTCGCCGCCGATGAGGCTGCGGACCAGACCCGCGTCGACCGTGCCCCGGGCGAGAGCGAGGGCGGCCTCGACCAGGTTCTGGAGCTCGCGGACGTTGCCCGGGAAGTCGTGGGCCAGGAGCAGGGCCAGCGCCTCGCTGTCCAGGCCCGGAGGCTCCAGACCCTCCCGCCGCCCGAACTCGCGCACGAAGTGGCGCACCAGGTGGGGGATGTCCTCGCGGCGCTCGCGCAGCGGCGGCAGGACGATCTCGACCCCCTTGAGCCGGTAGTACAGGTCCTCGCGGAACGCGCCCTCCGCCACCAGGGCCTCGAGATCGCGATGGGTGGCCGCGACCAGCCGGACGTCGATGGGGATGGCCGCGTGCCCTCCCACCCGCACGATCTCCCGTTCCTGGAGGGCTCGGAGCAGCTTGACCTGCAGGGCCGGCTGCATGTCTCCGATCTCGTCGAGGAAGAGCGTGCCGCCGTCCGCCAGCTCGAAGCGGCCGCGCCGCGCCTCCACCCCCGTGGCGACCCCTCGTTCGATGCCGAAGAGCTCGCTCTCGAGGAGGCTCTCGGGGAGGGCTCCGCAGTTGACCGCCACCAGCGACCCGGAGCGCCCGGAGAGCAGGTGGAGCAGCTTGGCGACGAGCTCCTTGCCGGTGCCGCTCTCCCCCCGGACGACGACGCTCACTCCGCGAGGAGCGACCCGTTCGACGCGCTCGAGGACTCGTCGCATGCCCTCGGACTGGGCCACGATCCGCTGGCCGCCGGTCTCCGAGGTGAGCTCCCCCTTGAGCAGCTTGTTCTCCTCCTCCAGACGCTCGCGCTGGGCCTCGAGATCCTGGACCTGCCGTGCCCCGTCCAGGGCGGCGCCGGCGAGGGCTCCCACCGAGTCGAGGAAGCGGCGATCCTCCTCCGAGAAGCCCGTGCTCTCCCCGCCGCGCTGCTCCTTGTCGGCGACGGCGAGGTAGCCGAGGAAGACCCCCCGGCTGGCCAGCGGCGTGGCCACGATCTCTCCATAGGCGCGGTCCGCGAGCTGACCGTCGCGACGGGTCAGCGACTGGCCGCTGGCCAGCAGCTCCTGCCAGAGGCGGGCCTTGAGCAGCTGGACGCCGTCCACGGGCGCCGGCGACCAGCCGACGCTGGCGACGGCGCGGGCGGCGCCCCGCAGGTCGCGCGTGACGGCCACCGCCGCCGCCGGGTCGAGGACGGCGCAGACGCGGTGGAGGAGCTCGTCCACCAGCTCCTGCTCGGGGCGGTGGGCGTGCATCGCCAGCGCCAGGTCGTACAGCGTCTCCAGCTGCAGGATCCGGCGCTTCTCGGCCAGCGAGGCCCTGGTCGGCACCTCCATGGCCCCAGTCTAGCGCTCCGCGGCGCCGCGTTCAGAGGTCGTCGCGACGCAGGTACGTGCCCACCGTCGGGGCGCTGTACGTCTCCAGACGGTCCAGGAGACTCTCCGGATCCGTGTCGCAGAGGAGCATGCGCCGGTGCTCCGGCCGGACGAGCTCGTCCTCCACCATGCGGTCGAGGAAGGCCAGCAGCGAGGCGAAGTACCGATCGGTGTCGAGCAGACCGCACGGCTTCGCGTGGAGGCCGAGCTGCCCCCACGTCCACACCTCGAAGAGCTCGTCGAGCGTTCCGAGGCCTCCCGGCAGGGCGACGAAGGCGTCGGACATCTCGACCATCTGGGCCTTGCGCTCGTGCATCGAGGCGACCACCCGCAGCTCGGTCAGCCCCCGGTGCCCCACCTCCGCCGCCTCCAGGGCCTCCGGGATGATGCCGATCACCTCGGCGCCGGCCTCGAGCGCCGCGTCCGCCAGCACTCCCATCAAGCCGACGCGTCCGCCACCGTAGACGAGGCCGACCCGGCGCTCGCCGAGCAGCCGGCCGAGCCGTCGGGCGCCGTCGGAATAGGCGGGCTTGCGGCCGCTGTGGGAGCCGCAGTAGACGCAGAGCCGCCGGAGCCTCCGGCCGGACGGTCCGCTCAACGAGTCGACCACCGCGCCTCGCCGGTGACCGGATCGTAGCGACAGAGCCCGGCGTAGGGGGAGCCCTGGTGCTG
>JAWKHP010000043.1:0-16338 GCA_041394745.1 Thermoanaerobaculia bacterium
CCATCCTGCGTTGACTGCCGAGCCGTTGGTCCGCCGATGGAGGTTGTGGCGCGATTGGCGTTGATATTACTATGCAGTTCTTCAGTCCAGCCAGTCGTGTCGACACCATTCGTCGGCCGCGGAAGCATCGGAGAGAGGCTCGGCATTGGTTCCGAGCCCTGGACACCTTGCCCTCGGTGGCGCGGTGGACCCGCCGGCCATGAGTGGCCTTCGTGGCAGTCCGAGCAGGGCTCGCCATGTCCCCTAAGGAGGTCTACGTGGGCTTGCCACCCAGCCTGAGGCGGATGTCGGGCCAATCCAACGTTCGCAGCGTGAGGCCCAAAGCCCGTTGTTGGAGCAGGAACGACGCGATTCCGCGAACCGATCCCGGCGTCGGGGCCGTGCTGCGGCGACTGGACCAGGAAGGAGGCGATGGCCTCGTCCTGCCGTCGTGGATGACGCCAGCCCGTCCAACCGATCGCCACTGACATCGACCTCACGTGTAGCTCAGCCCGGCGGAGACCTTCACGGACCCGGTGGGGGTCGACCCGCCTCCCGTCAGCTTGAGCCGGATCGAGAAGTCGAGCTCGTGGAAGTTTGACGGGGTCACCCCGCTCACCGACAGGTCCGATTGACAGATGGCCATGGGCGTGCTCTCGGGCAGTGCAGTATACCCCGCCCCCAGTCCGGTCCAGGTGGACTCTGGCTCCTCGGGGTCATTGACCCCGCGCACGAAGAACCGATACTCGATGTCGTTGATTCCGTTGCATACGAGCGCGGCGCGGAGGCTCGCGGCTCCGGACGCCGGCACTCGGCCGAGGAGGTCCGTCGACGGGGTAGTGGTCTGGTCGCCACGGACCTCAACGAAGCGCTGGCCGATGGGCATGGCGCAGGCCCTGAGGTGGACGGAGAGGTACCCCTGGATGAAACCGGCCGTCGAGCCGCCGTCGAGCTTTGTAAGGATGCCAGCTTGGGCGAAGTACTCGTCGTCGGTGCCGGAGAGGTCGAAGGCGTGGTGAGTCGTGCCCTGACTGCCGGAGTAGGAGCCCGAGGCCTCGCTCGGAGTGCCGGAGATATCCGGTCGGGCGGTGAGATACGCGGCGCCCGGGATTCCCTTTGCGTTGCCCGTCGCACGGCTGATGGTCAAGGCGAAATCGAGGGATTCGCCGCCCACGATGACCAACGGCTTGGAGAGCGGCTGCCAGGACTCTTCGGAAGATGTGACCGGCAGCGCGAACGGAAACCGACCCACGACCATCGGGCAAGGCATCAGGAAACTCCAGGGCAATTGGGGCAGCATCACCTGATCTCCATCGGAAGGCAAGCCGTGTTGGTCGATCTTCGCCATTCCCGAGGGCGGGCGCGTAGAACATCCAGCGGTCGGCCAGGACGCCAGGCGTGGGAACCCATTCGCGTCGTCCCTGCCGCCGTCGGGCGCCACGTTGGTCCCGGGGGCGCGATGACCGCCGAGACCATCGTCGACCGGATCGCCGTGATCGTGCGAGGACACCTGCCCGCGGGGATCAGCCCTGCCTACCTCGACGGGTTCCTCGCCCGGAACCGCTCCGCCCTGGTGGACGCCGTGGCGCGGTCGCTCGAGGAGCAGACCCGACGGAGGGACACCGATCTTTGGTCGGGGGCCGACCGCACGCGCGCGAACCTCGCCGCGATGCAGATCGTCGCGGACAAGGCGCCCGCCGACATGACGGACGCCGACCGCCGCATCGTCGCCGGCTACTCCGGCTGGGGCGGGCTCTCCATCGCCGCCGCCGACCGCTTCCCGCCGGGCTTCCCCGCCCCCGAGGTCCGCGGGCTCATCCACGAGTACTACACGCCCAGCAACGTCGCCCGGGAGGTGGCCCGCGTCGTCCGCCCGCTAATCCCCGACCTGCCGAAGGCGGACGGCGTGGTGCTCGCGCTCGAGCCGTCGGCCGGGATCGGGCGCTTCGTCCAGGCGGCGAGTGGTCCTGGGTTCGAGGACCTGCAGGGGCTCGTGGTCGAGTGGTCCGAGCTCTCCGCCCGCATGCTCCGGGCGCTGCGCAGCGACCTGCCGGTGTACTACGGCCCGTTCGAGCGCTGGGTCCGCGAGCAAGGTCCCGAGTACGCCGGCCGCATCGGCCTCGTCCTGGCGAACCCGCCCTACGGTGCCCGCGGCGCGTCCGTGACCGAAGACCCGGACCGGGCCTACCGCGAGAAGGCCGCCTACGCGTACTTCCTCCGCCGTGGCCTCGATCTGCTCGCCCCGAACGGCCTGGGCGTCTACCTCGTGCCCGGCGGCTTCCTCACCGGCAGCGGCACCGCCACCGTGGGGCTGCGGAGCAAGGTCCTGCGGCGCCACCACCTGTCCGCCGCGTTCCGGCTGCCGTCCCGGCTGTTCCCCGGCGCCGAGCTCGTCACCGACCTGCTGTTCTTCCGGGCTCGCGGCGGAGAGCTCCCCGAGGTCGACCCGAGCGACCAGGCCATCCTCGAAGGCCGGTACTTCCGGGAGTTCCCGGAGCACGTCCTCGGGACCGAGGTGGGCCGCGACGCGGGCGACGACGACCAGACGAAGAAGCCGCGCTGGGGCTACCAGGTCCAGGGCACGTTCGACCGGCTCCCGGACCTGGTCGAGCGCCCGATGTGCACCACCTGCACGTTCACCATCATCGACGCGCCGAAGGCCCGCGCCCGCCCCGGGATCGCCCGCCGCCTCGAGGCGGCCACCGAGGGCCTGCCCGAGCCGGTGGCGTCCGCGGTGGCGCTCGGGCTGCGGGTCGACCGGTACCTGGCGGCGCTGTCGGCGCAGACCAGCGACGAGCACGTCCAGCTGTGGCCCGAGCTCCACGAGGCCCTGCTCGCGTGGACCCGCAAGCACGGCAACCCGCGCACCTCCGCCGATCTCAATGCGCTCGTCGCCCAGGGGAACGTCGGCGCCGAGCGATTCCTCCAGGCGTTCACCCGCGGTGGCGCGCTCATCGCCGGGCTCGCGACCCGCCCCACCTGGGAGCCGCGGTACACCGGCCGCCCCGCCGACGCAGTCGCCCTCGCCGAGTGGGTGTACCGGACCCGGCGGAAGGTGACGCTCGCCGATCTGGGCGGGTCCAGGGCACCCGTCGACGATCTGGTCGCTGCGGGCTGGTGCCTCGACGGCGAGAAGTGGGACGATCTCGTCCCCGAGCGGGACTACTACGTCGGCAACCTGTGGCCGAAGCACGACCGCGCCGTCGCTCGCGAGTTCGGCACGGTCGCCCAGGCCCAGGCGCGACGCCTGCTCGAGGTCATCCAGCCGGCGGTGCTCGAGGACATCCAGGGCGTCTCGCCCCGTCAGGGCTGGGTACCGCTTCAGCTCGTCGCCGCCTGGATGAGCGAGGCGCTCAACCGCCACTACGGCGCCGTCCAGCTCGAGCGCCGCGAGGGCCTGGTCCAGATCGTGGGGCTCGACTACGACCGCATCGACGGCGCCCGCGAGCTCGCCGCCGAGACCCGCTGGTGCATCGGCTGGCTCAACCACGACAAGTCGACGTTCAAGCCGCGCAAGCGCAAGGACGAGAACCTCGACGAGGTCCGCCTGAAGCTCGCCGCCGAGTGGGACCGGGCGTTCCGGGCGTGGGTCGCGTCGGACGCCGACCGCACCGCGAAGGTAGAGGAGGCCTACAACCGGCACTTCAAGGGCTACATCACGCCGGTCTGGGACGCCGAGCCGCTCCCCATCGCGCGGTGGGCCAGCGACGGCGTCCAGCTGCACCCGCACCAGGTCGCCGGCGCGCGGCGGGTCCTCGCCAACCGGGGCGGGCTCGTGGCGTTCGACGTCGGCGTCGGCAAGACCTACACCGGCATCGCCGTGCTCGCCCGGGCCCGGCAGGAGGGGTGGTGCCGCCGGCCGGTCGTGCTCGTCCCGAACAGCATCGTGTGGAAGTGGAAGGCCGACGTGGAGCGCGTCCTGCCGGACTACCGGGTCGCGGTGGTGGGCTCCAAGCACAAGGTCGTCGCCCGAGGCGCGCGGAAGGGCCTGGTGACCAGCGAGACCGACACACCGGCCGAGCGGGCCGAGAAGTGGACGCGGTTTCAGGCCGGCGAGTTCGACGTCGTCCTGCTGACCTACACCGCCCTCGCCCGCACCCGCATGAACGAGGCCGCCATCCGCGCCTACGCCGACCAGACCGAGGCGATCCGCCGCGAGGTCCGGCTGCGGCAGCGCAACGCGAGCCAGACGAAGAAGCTCACCGAGCGGCAGCAGGCCATCCTCAAGGAGGGCGTCGCGGCGTGGATCGCCGAGCAGATGGAGCTGCCCGAGGGCTGGGCGTACGACCCGGGGGTGGCGTGGGACGACATCGGCGTGGACTTGCTCCTGGTCGACGAGGGGCAAAACTTCAAGAACCTGCACCTGCCCGAGGCGCGCGAGGGCGGCGTCCCTCGGTTCATGGGCAACGCCGGTGAGGGCAGCAAGCGGGCCTGGCAGCTCGACTTCCGCTGTGCTGCGGTCCGGCGGCGGACGGGCGGGTCGGGCATCGTCCTGCTGTCGGCGACGCCGGCCAAGAACTCGCCGCTCGAGTTCTACAACCTCGTCCAGTACGTCGACCACGACGCCTGGGCCCGCATGGGGATCCGCGACCCCGAGCAGTTCATCGACCGGTATCTGCGCATCGAGCTCAAGCCCGTCGTGGACAGCAAGATGGACGTGGTCGAGCGCAGTGCGGTGACCGGGTTCCAGAACCTGCACGAGCTGCGCGAGGTCCTGTTCCGGTACGGCGAGTTCAAGACCGCCGATGATGTCGGCCTGAAGCTGCCGGAGCCCAGGAGTCCAGGTCGTCGAGGTCGACCTGAACGCCGAGCAGGAGGCCAAGTACGCGGCGTACGTCGGGCAGATCGAGGCCGCGCTGGAGTCGACCCGGACCTCGGACAAGGCGAAGATCCTCGGGTTGCTCGCGCGGATGGCGCTGGTGGCCGTTCACCCGCGGCTCGACGAGGGGTTCGACTGGAAGACCGCGGCGACGTCCGGGGTCGAGCCGACTTCACCGAAGTTCGAGGCCCTGGCGAAGCGGGTGATCGCGAACCGGACCTGCGGGCACATCGTGTTCGTCGACAACGTCGCGGCGCACCGGTGGGTCGTGGCGACGCTGGTGCGCGCCGGGGTCCCCGAGGCCCGGATCGCGGTGCTCAACGCCCAGACAGCACCGGGAGCGGCCGACCGGCAGCGGGTCGCACTCGAGTTCAACGGGGACCCGGAGGAGGGGGTCGCGCCGAAGTTCGACGTCGTAGTCGCGAACGCGATCGCCTACGAGGGCATCGACCTGCAGACGCGGACCTGCGCCATCCACCACCTCGACCTGCCGTGGGAGCCGGCGACGCTGCAGCAGCGCAACGGGCGCGGGGTGCGGCAGGGCAACACGCTCCAGACCATCGAGATCGTGTACTACTTCGCGCGGCGCAGCCAGGACGGGCTCCGGTTCAACCTGATCCAGGGCAAGCTCGGCTGGATGACGCAGCTGCTGCGGTCCCAGGCGCGGGACACCAACAACCCCGGCGCGCAGCTGGAGCTCGGGCCGGAGGAGGTCCTGCTGCTGGTGAGCCGGGACCCGGACAAGACGGCGAAGCGGCTGGCCGACGTGCGGGCGCGGCGGGAGGAGGAGGCGCGGAAGAAGGTCGCCGAGGACGCGGCGCGCATGCTGCGGGGCGCGAATGCGCGGTTCCGGAAGGCCGAGCGGACGGCGGACCCGGCGGAGGCGGCGCGGCTGCGGCTCGAGGGCGAGGAGCGGCTCAAGGACCTGGCGCTGGTGGACCCGGCGGCGTGGCCGTGGGTGCGGTGGATGTACACAGTGCGCGACACCGAGGTGCTGGTGCCGCCCGGCGGGGAGGCGCCGGTGTACGAGGGGCTGCGGATCGCGGTCCCGAGCCCGTGGGACCCGGACAAGCGGCAGTACGCCGAGTTCGGGCGGGTGAAGGGGGCGTCGATCGGGGTGCGTGAGGCGGGGTCGGCGGCCTGGTCGGAGCAGTCGCTCGACAAGGTGGCAGCGCAGGGGATCCGGCCCGAGCACCTCGACCAGCCCTGGCCCGCGGAGGACGACGGGGCGGCCGTGAAGGCGCGGATCGAGTCGGCGCTGCGGTACGGCGGGAACTGGCCGGCGCTGGGCTGGTCGTGGGCGTCGGACGCGTGGCTCGAGCGGGTGTGGGCGGCGCACGGGGCGGACGTGGTGTGGCACCTGGCGAAGGCGACCTCCTGGTACGCCGAGCAGCAGCGGGTGCCGGTCGTGGTGCGCGGGGCGCTCCGCGTCGGGCGGGGCGTGCAGATCGGGCAGGGCGAGGTGGTGCCGCCGACGCGGGCGGGGTGGCAGCGGTTCCTGAAGATCGCGCCGGGGTCGGCGCTCATGTTTGGCGAGCTCGACGAGGTCGCGGGGTACTGGTGGGATCGGAAGGTGCCGCGCGACCTGCTCTCCCGGGACGCCTCGCGCGAGGCGGCGTGATGGAGCGTGGGACGGGGCTGGTCATCGTCGGCGGGATCGCCGCGGCGGTGGGGTTCTTGGTGCTGGGCTCGCGGCCTGCGCACGCCGCGGTGGTGCGCGCGGCGCCGGCGGCGGACGAGCGGGGCTGGGTGCGGCGGGTGATCGCGTTCGTCAGCGCGACCGAGGGGCGGGCGGACTCGTTGAACCGCAACCTCGACGGGGCGGGGTTGTCGTTCGGGATCCTGCAGTGGAACCAGCGGGCGGGGAACCTGGGGGTGGTGCTGCGGGCGATGCAGGCGGCGGACCCGGCGGCGTTCCCGCGGATCTTCGGGCCTTCGTGGACCGCGGTGCTCGAGGTGGCGGGGCGCGGGTCGCTGGAGCGGGTGGACGGGGCGGTGTTGTGGGAGGAGCCCTGGGTGTCGCGGTTCGTGGCGGCGGGGCGGTACCCGCCGTTCGTCGACGTCCAGTGGCAGGTGGCCGAGCACGGCGAGCACTTCCAGGCCGCTCTGGACGTGGCGCGGATGCTGGGGGCGCGGACGGAGCGGGCGGTGGCGCTGTTCTTCGACCGCGCGGTCCAGCAGGGGCCCGGCGCCGCGCGGCGGATGGCGGAGGAACTGCTCGCCCGGGGTGTGCCCCCGTACCCAGCGGTGCTCCGTGCCTACGCCGAGCTCGCCGCGTCCCGGTTCCGAAGAAACACCCCGCCGGAGTCGCCGTTCTACTCGGCGCGGGCGAAGCACATCGTCTGGAAGCCAGTCGGCGGCGAGTGGCACGCGGTCGCCGGTCGCTGGGACCTCCACACGGACGTCACCCGCCGGACAGGCCAGATCCTCCGGGACCGCTCGCTCGCCGATGCCCCGGTGTGAGTGCGGCACCGTGCGGGTCGGACGCAGTCGGTCGGTGAACCGACGATGAGCTGGCAGACTTCCACGCCGCCCATGCTTACCGAGCCCCATCGCCTCGGAGGCACCATGCGTCGGAACCGGCAGAGCGAGCTCGTCGACGGGACGGACCGCGTGTTCCAGCCCACCTCCACGCCGGTCCGGCTGTCGTTCCTGGATCTGATGAACGGCGTCGGCGGCGGCGAGCATGAGCCTGCCTACCTGGACGGGGCGACCGTGGTCGCGGTCTGGCCGTCGTACGGCGACCTTGCGCGGGTCACGGTCGAGATGTGGGCGCCGGACCGGGACACGCTTCGCCAGCTGCACGAGCTGCAGGTAGACTGGCCGCCGGCCAGTTGCGATGTCCGCGTGCGGCTGCTCGCCTCCGGACGGGTCGAGGTCCTGCCGTGCCGCAGGAGCTTCGCGCGCGAGGCCAAGCGCTCGAGGACGGAGCTCGGTCGGACGGTGTGGTTCTCGCTGGAGCGCGGGGGGCGGCTGCTGGGCCGCCCGGTTGCCCTCGCGGCGTGACCCCCGAATCCGGGGGAGGTCCGAGACTCCTCCAGCGCCAGCCACTCCACCGATTCACGGCGACCGCTGATACCTCAGCGACACCGGAACGGCCCCTCGTGCACGCCAATGCGGCTATCCTGCAGGCCGTATGGCCACCGAACCACCCCGTACGAGTGCACATTGCTTCGCCGTGATCGACGTCGAGACAAGCGGCTTCTCGCGACAGAAATGTGACATCGTCGAGATCGCCGTCGTGCATCCGGAGGGGCCGACGGTCGTCTTCGACACGCTCCTCCGACCGCTCCGTCGCATCGGGAACCGCGAAATCCACGGCATCACCAACCGCGACGTCCGCCACGCGCCTCGGCTTGCGGAGGTCGCCGGCGCCCTGCTCGACGTGCTCTGCGGCCGGGTGATCGTCGCACACAATGCCGCCTTCGATCTCGCCTTCCTTCAGCGGGCGCTCGTCGCTGCAGGCCACGACGTTCCGCTGCCCCACCTTTGCACGATGGGACTGCTGGATCGGCTGACTGGCCGCCGGTTGGCGCTCGAGGATGCCTGCGCAGCTCAGGGCGTGCCGCTTCACCGAGGACGCCACCGCGCCGCGGAAGACGCACTCGCCACCGCCCAGCTCCTGCGGACTCTGCTCCTCGAGCCTGGAGCACGCGCCGCCATCTTCGAAATGGTGCCGAGCGACCCTGTCCCTGCCGGCGCCGGCCACGGGATCGGTGGACGGGCACCGCTCCGACCCCGAAGCACCACCCCGATCGGCTGAGGAGGCCCCGTGGAAGCTACGTCGATGAGCCGCATCGAGAGGTTCTATACCGCACGCGGCGATGTTCGTTATCGCATCGTGTTGGAGCACGACGGACTGCTGCGGCGCCAGGAGATCAAAGGAGACGACGCCGAGCAGGTCCAGATGCAGGCCTCTCTCAAGGCACAGCAGTGGAACCAGCAGTGGGCCCAGCGCGTCGCGACCGCCGAGCAACGAGCAGACCGCCAGGCGGCGGCAAGGAACAAGGCGACCAAGCTGGCCCTCGCGCAGCAGCTGACCCAGGAGGCGGAGGAGCAGTGGAGCGCGCTGGCGGCGGTCCTCGCCGGCACACTCCACGTGGACGATGCGATCGACTGGAGCGCGATGGAGGACCACAGCCCGTATGAAGAGCGAATGCCCGCGGCGCCACTCTCGGTCGTGGAACCTGACGCTCTCGCCGTGCCGGCCGAGCCCGAACTCTTAGCCTCGGAGCCCCCCGGATGCTTTGGCGCGTTCCTCGACATGCTGCAGCCGTGGCGGGTAGCGGAACGCCAACGCGTGTTGGACGTGCAGCGCGAGGAGCAGCGCAGGGACTGGCTGGATGCGTGCGACGACTTGCGGGTTCAGCACGAACGAGCGGTCGAACTCGTCCACCGCCAGAACCGCGACGCGCTCGAGCGATACAAGTCGGCGGTGGCCCGCTGGACGACTCACAGAGAGGAGTTCTCGCACGCCAGCGTGAGCACAACGCCTCGGTCGCAGTACGCCGCAAAGCCTACCTCGCCGGCGACCCCGACGCGGTACGCGCGTACTGCGACGCGGTTCTCGACCGATCCGCGTATCCGGACTGGAACCACAAGAACTGGGTGCTGGAGTACCGGCCGGACGCGCACATGGTGGTGGTCGAGTACGAACTGCCGACGCCCGACCGGCTGCCTCGCGTGAAGGCGGTCAAGTACGTGGCGACGCGCGATGCCTTCGATGAGACCACGTACACCGACGGCCAGGTAGACAGGGCCTACGACGCGCTCGTCTATCAGATCGTGCTCCGCACCATCCACGAGCTGTTCGAGGCCGACCGCGCTGGTGCCGTCGAGGTGGTCGCGTTCAATGGGAAGGTCCGCGGCGTGGACCGGGCGACGGGCCAGGACTTCACGGCGGTGATCGTCTCCCTCCAGGTTCGACGTAGCGAGTTCACCGAGATCAACCTCGCTGCGGTCGATCCGAAGGCCTGCTTCAAGAAGCTGAAGGGGGTGGGATCGAGCAAGCTGCACAGCCTGGCGCCGGTGCCGCCGATCGTGGAGCTGAACACCGACGACGATCGCTTCACTGACACCTACGACGTTCGCTCCACCCTGGACGAGGGCGAGAACATCGCGGCGATGGACTGGGAGGACTTCGAGCACCTGATCCGCGAGCTGTTCGAGCTCGAGTTCGGCCGCCAGGGAGGCCAGGTGAAGGTCACCCGGGCGAGTCGCGACGGCGGCATCGACGTGGTCGTGTTCGACCCTGATCCGATCAGGGGCGGCAAGATCGTGATCCAGGCCAAGCGCTACACCAACACCGTGGGCGTGGGCGCCGTCCGCGATCTGTACGGTGCGATGCAGCACGAGGGCGCGATGAAGGGGATCCTCGTCACCACCTCTGACTATGGGCCGGATGCCTACGAGTTCGTGAAGGACAAGCCGATGACCTTGATCAACGGGGCGCAGCTGCTTCACATGCTCCAGCGGTACGGGCACCAGGTCCGGATCAACCTCGCCGAAGCGAAGCAGCTGCGGACCGCGTGAGAAGCAGGAGCTTGGTATTCGGCGTCGCTCGTTCGAAAGCCGCGCATCCAGCAGTCGGTGAGCGTCGACAGGCCATGGTACAGCGACATCGCGGTCCCGCCGCCCGGCGAGCGGTCTGGACACCGAGTCTCCGGTACAGTAGATTTCTCTCATGCAGGAGACTTCTTCTGTCCAAGGAGCATTCCGACGACGACGACGTCGGTCGTGACGCCGTCCGACGCCAGCTCCGCGACCACCTCCGCCTCGACGCCTCGTCGACAGGCCGGAACGACGTAGACCTGGAGGTCCAGCACCCGGAGGGACCGCTCATCGTCGCCCTCGGGCACCTCCCCTCGCCCCGCCTGGCGGATCTCCGCGGCCGCCTCGCCGAAGGCGTCCTCCGCCTCCGCCGAGCGCTCCGCCCGAAGCGCGCCGCCGTCGTGGTCGTGACCGACACCTTCGGCTAGCGCTCGCTGGCCGGGCCGAGCGTTCATGTCGACCTACGCCCCAGACATCGGCTGGGGGCTCTCCACGCCCGCGACGGCCTCCGCCTGGTCGTCCCGGCGCTCGACATCGACATCGACGCGCCGTCCACCTATCAGCCCCCCACGACGCGGCGCGAGACGCGGTCCCTGTTCACCGACCTCAACCGGTGGCTGGTCAAGTCGCTCCTGTACGGACAGCTCGACGGCAACCCGCCGCCGCGCAACATCCTCGAGCTCCACCGTGGGGCCGGCGTGTCGCGGGAGAAGGCGTACCGCTTCGCCCGCACCTTCGAGTCCGCCGGCTTCCTGACGAGCCGACGCGACGGCGTCGTGCTGGTTCGCCTGGAGGAGCTCCTCGACGCGTGGCTCACCGAGGACAAGCTGCATCCGGCCGAGCGAGTGCCAGTGCGATCGCTGTTCGGGCGCTGGAAGCGGCCGTCGGACCACTGCTGGGCGGCTTCGGCGCGTGCCAGGTGCACGGGGTCCTCCATCGCTCCGAAGCCGGCCTCGAGGAGCTGCACGTCCGGGGCGCGGTGGAGCCGATCCTCGAAGAGAGCGACCTCGAACGCACGGAGCCGCACGCCGCCCAGGCGGTGCTGCTGCTGAGCCGTCACCCCGAGTCCGTGTTCCGCGCCACCGCCTTTGCTCCGGAGGGCGTAGTGGACCTGTGGCAGGCCGCGCTCGATGTGGCGTCGGCACCGGCCCGCGGCACGGAGCAGGCTCGCTTCATCCGCGATCGCATCCTGGAGCGGACGAGGCGATGACCACGCCGGAGGCCCTCGTCGATCTGCGTCGGATGATCGTCGGCCTGGGACCCTACCCATGGACCAGGTGGTCTGCTGCGGCGGGTGGGCGGCGTGGCTGTACCGGTACCTGCCCGGCGCCGAGCCGGGCGCCGCCCCCCTCATCACAGACGACATCGACTGGGCGAGCCCGATCCGGTTGGAGCCAGCCACTGGACTCGCTCGGCGAGCTCATCGGCCGCGCCGGCTTCAACCGCCTGCAGTTCCTGGGCGCCGAGCCTCCGGTCACGAAGTTCCAACACGAACGGTACCCTGTCGAGCGCCTCGCCCCCATCTACGCCGAGTTCCTGGTCCCGCTCCGCGGCGGAGAGTGGTCCACCCACCGTAGAGATCTCACCGGGGGTCACGGCGCAGAAGCTCCGCTTCCTCGATCTCGCGCTGTGGAAGCCGCTCACCGTCGAGCTCGACGCCGTCCCCGGGCTCGGAGAGGGCGCGCCCGCCGGCACGACCGTGAGGATCCTCACCCGGCGAACTACCTCCTCCACAAGGCCCTCGTCATCGAGCGCCGAGTCCGCTCGGACGAGCGGGACAAGGACTGCGCCTACTGGTACGAGGTCGCGAGGACGACCCACGCGATGTGGCCCGAGATGGGGATGCGTGTGCAGGAGCTTCGGGCGGAATACCCAGCTGGCTGGTTCCGGACCGCAGCCGACGTGCTGGACCGGTGGTTCCTGAAGCCGCGGGCGGAGGGGCCCACCCTCGCCGCACGTGTGCTCGAGCACCAGCTCGGGACCGACACGCGCCCGGACGCGGTGAAGCGCGTCGTGCGCAGGGCCGTAGGAGCGCTCGGCCTCGGACGCGGATGAGGACACGATCATGATGCTCGGCCCACTTCTCCTCGCCGCCTGCTCCCGCCCGCCAGAGGGGCTCACGCTCGAGCTGCCCATCGCCTGCGAGCCCGGCCGCACCTGCTGGATCCAGAACTACGTCGACGACGACCCCTCCGACGCCGCCCGCGACCACCGCTGCAGCGCCCGAACCTACGACGGCCACAAGGGCACCGACATCCGCCTGCGGAACGTCACGGCGATGCGCGCCGGGGTCGACGTGCTCGCTGCCGCCCCGGGCACCGTGCGGGCAGTCCGCAACGGCGAGCCCGAGCGCCTCCTCCGCGACGGGGAGGATGCCCCGGAGGGCCGCGAATGCGGCAACGGCGTCGTGCTCGACCACGGTGGCGGCTGGGAGACGCAGTACTGCCACCTCGCCCGCGGCTCGGTGCGCGTCGCGCCCGGCGATGTCGTGCAGCCTGGCCAGCCGCTCGGCCAGGTCGGGCTCTCGGGCAACACCCAGTTCCCTCACCTCCACCTCGCCGTGCGCCGGATCGACGTCGTCGTCGATCCCTTCGCCTGGGGCGTCGACATGGCGAGCTGCACCGGCGGCCGCTCGTTGTGGTCTGCGGCGGCCGCGGCGGCGCTGCCCTACCACCCAACGCAGGTCCTCGAGGTGGGCTTCTCCGCGGCTCCGGTGACCCTCGAGTCCGCCGAGGCCGGCGACGTCCCGGCGCCCACGGCGAGCGGCCCCGCGATGATCGCCTGGGCGCGGGTGATGGGGCTGCGCAAGGGTGACGTCCAGCAGATCCGCCTGGTCGACCCCACCGGCCAGGTCGTCACCTCGCACGTGACCGAGCCCCTCCCCCGAGACAAGGCGACGTACGTGCTGTTCGCGGGCAAGCCCAACCGGGGCCAGCTGGCGCGGGGACGGTGGATGATGACTTACTCCGTCGTGCGGGACGGCGAGATCGTGCTCACCGCGGACGACAGCACCGAGCTGACCGAGCAGGGACCGTAGGGACTGTGGGAGGAACCCGCAGTGGCCGCCCCTCGCTCGGTTCCGGCGGACGGGGCCACCCCGGGTGCCGACGATCCCCTGCTGGGTTACCTACCGGGGCCTGTACCTACAGCGTACCTACACCCAGCGAGATCAAGGCGGCCCGAGGCGAGCCACTGATTTCTCCACGGTGGAGCGGCGCCGACTGATTTCGCGTCAGTCGGTGGGTCTTGACGCGTCAAGGTACCTACACCGTACCTACAGCTTGTAGGTACGTTTTAACCGTACTTTCCACCTCTACTATGGCCCGTTCCGGACCTTCCTAATCAGTAGGTCGAAGGTTCGATTCCTTTCGGGGGTACGCTTCAATACGCCGGTTCTCGAGAGACGCGGAGCGCGTGCAGTCCGTCCAGCACGGTGCCGGGCGGTACTTCCTCTCGAGACCGGGCGCGGGTCGGCTCGTCGCAAGATCTCGCTCGGCTTCCTGACCGAGGCCCAAGCGCAGGCGCCGCTCACCTTCATGCTGTAGGTTGAGCGGGTACAAGCGGGCGCTGGCGGGGGCGGCGTCGGAGGCGGGGATCTCGCGGGCGGTGACGCCGTACCTGCTGTGGCACTCGTTCGCGACGATCGCGTGGTCGCTGGGGATCGAGATGGATGTGGCTCGTCGCATTCTCCGGCACGCGGACGAGACGATGCTGCTAGAGGTGCACTCCCGGCCGCAGCCGGCGGAGCTGGTGGCGAAGGTGGCGGCGTTCGATGTGCCCGGCGCGTAGCTAATCGCTGAGCCCATGTGACGTTGCCGCCACTCTCAGCGCTTCCTTTTGTTTATCCAATCGTGCCCTGGCTACTCGGTCACCGGGGTTGAGCTTCACGAACTCCTGGAGGTAGAGAACCTCCAGCTGAAGGAGCTGCATGTTCAGTCAGTCGGCGAGTGAGGTTCGGAAGCGCTAGATATGCAAGCTCGAATGGAAGGCCTGGCCATTGCGCTAGCGTAGCGACATGTTCGACGTTCTCGCGCGCTACCGACATCACATCCACGAAGGACGCGTTCGCATCGATCGGCACCGCAAACGATGGGACGTCATGCTCGTCCTCGTGAGCGCTCTTTAGGCCAGTCCACCATTCCTGCATATCAAGCTGTATCTTGTACAGGAGACTCTCGTCGATCTTGAAGAGACTGACGCCGTTGCGCGACTCGTGTTCGAGTTTGATGGTCCGCAGGCGCTCCGTGGAATAGAGTTCGACGTTGTCGGTCTCTTTGTGGTGCTTATAGCACAACAACAGTAGGTTGTCCGGTGAACGGCGCTCTTCATCTGTCTGACATTGGTTATATCGTTCACCGTGGGTATTAGCGGCTTCGATGTGGCAGATCTGCCCTACAAACTGGTCGGATTCATCCACCAGCACCTCGCGACAGCCAGGGAATGCGCATTTGTTACCTGATCTCGCGAATAGTGTGCGAATGGTATCCTTGGTGAGTGCTCTTCGAGACAAGTATGCATCCCTCACACCCAGCGGCTGGGAGGATGTCTGCGCGGATGGCCTCGGCGACGACGCGGAGCACCCCGGCTGCGGCGCAGATCCACGCCGACACCGTCTGGGACCCCACCTCGAACCCCTCCCGCGCCATCCGACGGACCTGACGGTTCCCGGGGATGTGGTCCGCGATCTTGTCGACGATGATGCGGGCGACGAGCCCGTTGCCAGCCAACGCCTTGTCGAGGGCGCAGGGGCCGCTGGCAGTGAGCACACCCTGGCCGGGGCAGTTCGGGCAGGCACACTTGTCGCGGGTGATGTCGTGACGCTCGAAGTGGCCCGGCACCCACTCGATCCGGAACGACGTGGTGGTCCCGATCGTGCGCAGCGCACCCCCACAGGATGGGCACGAAGCCTCGGCTGCGGGACAGTGGACAGGGCGGGCGGCAAGATGCGCGAAGTCGTCGCGGTTGCGCCGGCGCGGCTTGCCGTTCCCTCGCTTCCGCAGCGGCTCGGCGGGGTCCTGGTCGCTCTGCGGCTCGGCGACCGGCGCACGCGGGGGCGGGACGATGTCCACATCGAAGGGCAGCAGGCTCTGTCCTTCCGCCACATACCGCTGCGAAGCGGGGCCCGCGCGCCGAAGCTGCGCGAGTCCGAGCTGATGCGCGAGGTACTCAGCCCGCAGACGGACTTCCTCGAGCAGGGCCTCGCGGCTGACCAGCTCGGCGCGAGCTTCGGTCAGCTCGCCCTGCGTTGACTCCAGGCGGACCTCAGTGCTCTGCAGCCGGCCTTGAAGTGCGGCCAGCTCCCGGCGAAGACGGGCGTTCTCATCCAGCAGATCGGCGAGGCCAGACATGCTCCCTCTTAACCTCTTAACTCGTACGATCCGCTTGACCAGCGTCTGTTGTCGGATTCCATCGAGAGAGTCGTGTGGCATTCGTCAGGTCGATCCCCTCCATCAGCGCAGCGAGCTCTGCAGGCGTCACCGTGCCGCGGTCGGCGTCGAGGAGAGGCCAGCGGAAGCGGCCCTTCTCGAGGCGCTTGTACAGCATGAGGAAGCCGCCGTGCGTCCAGACGAGCAACTTCAGGCCGGTGCGGCTGCGGTTGACGAACACGAACAACGAGCCGTCGAGCGGCTCTTCGCCCAGTCGCACTGCGCAGACGGCGGCCAGACCGGCGATGCCGTTGCGGAAGTCGATGGGGTCGCGGGCGACCAGGATGCGAGAGGGTGTGGGGATCAGCACAGGGCGTCCAGGACCAGCCGCAGCATGCGCAGGTCGGTCTCGGTGTCGACGACGACGTGGGCGTTGATGCGCTCGAGCACGATCACCACGGTGCCGTCGACCAGGAGAGTCTGACCGACATTCGCCACGTAAGCCCGTCATCTCCCCCATCTGCCGGCCCGCGTCACAGCGAGTGACCTCTGCCGGCGGAGGTGAGATGTGGCCCGACGGGCGGATTGCTGGAGCGAGGACCAGGCGCGCGCACACCTCGCAGC
>JAWKHP010000044.1:0-15535 GCA_041394745.1 Thermoanaerobaculia bacterium
TGCGCGACCACGCGGTGCTGCTCGGCCACGGACGGGTCGGCGCGATTCTCGCCACTATGCTGCGGCGCGCCGGCCAACCGTTCGTGGTCGTCGAGCAGGACGCCGTGATCGTCGAGCGGCTGCGCCGGCACGGAGTGCTGGCGATGGCGGGTTCAGCGGAATCCGCTTCGGCGCTCGATCGCGCCGGGGTCGATCGTGCGCGCTTGCTGCTCGTCACCACCGCGAGCGTGCTCGCCACCGCGAGGGCGGTCGAGTACGCGCAGGAGGTCAACCCGGAGATCGACGTGATCGCCCGCGTGCACTTCGCCGAGCAGCGCCGGCGCCTCGAGCGCCTGCCGCGCACGCGCACAGTGCACGGCGAGGAGGAGCTCGCCTACGCCATGGCCCGCCTCGCGCTCGCCGACTTCGGATTCGACGAGGGCGAAGCCGAGGCGTGGGTCGACGACACCCGCGTTGCGGCGCGCGAGATCGCGCCGCTGCCGGACCCGGTAGCCTGACCGCCGGATCGGCTCAGTCGCGAGCAAGGTCACCCTGGCGGCGACGGCGCCGAACATGAGCAACCCGCTCGCGGCGAGCGCAGAGGCTGTCGACACACGGATGGCGCGGGCGGAGCGATCCGCGTGTGGCCGCCGCGTTCGCCGTCGAAAAGGAGGCCGGTCACCGCTGCAACGGCCTGGCGGAGATCCAGGTCGCCGAGCTCGGCTTGGTCAATTCGATGACTCACTGCACGCGCTGGAGCGCTGGGTAGTGCGCGACGTGCGGGCGATCTCGTGGAACGACTTCCGCGAGACTTCCAGTGCCTACTCCCGGCCACCGACGCCGTTGGACCACCCCTGAGTGCTGGTTCGCGGGCTGTTTCCCGGGGCGCTTCGAGGCCCTCGTGCACCACTTGACCGGACTTGACCCCGCCTCAAGACGCGCCGCTAGCGCGGGGTTCCGCTCGAGGATTCATCGCCCTTTTCCGCGCCATGATGCAGAGGCGTCAACAGAGCCTCTCGATGCGCAGTCCACCAGACATGCCGTGTATTCCTCGTCGCCGGAGGCGCCTCGGTTGCGCTCGTCACGGCAAGGACGATCGGGAGGTTGCCGAGATACGGCTCATCGAGAAAGACGCGGGCAGGTACTTGGTCTCTCGTTAGGGTCTCGGCGCCACAGTTGAAATGGGTAGGACGCTGGCGGCGGCTTCGTCGCCGAGTGTCTCACCGAGGGGATTCTCGCTCAGGCCGACCCGTGAGAGGAGCTGCGCGAGAGCGTGCTCGAGGCCGTCGCGGGCCGCGCGACCAGAAGAAGTTTCGAACACTCTCGACCCGTTGAGGCAATGCGAGTTGCCCGGGACGGCGGCTCCGTGGGGTCGAACGCCTCGATGCGTATGTCTCGCCAGCGGAGTGAAATCGAAATTGGTGGACCAACTCACTCCGAGTTCGAACACCCCTGGAGATTCGAACACCCTGGTTTCATGGCTTCGGGAAGTCGCGGCGCTGACTGCCCCACGGGGAGGCGCATCATACCCGCAGGCTGCGGCCCTGTCACGGATCCGGCGGTCGGGGCGGCGGGGGCGGTGTTAGGCTGTGGGGCGGAAAGGAAGAGAACCATGGCAACCAAGAGCAAAGTGGAAGACATCGCCGAGAAGGCGAGCGAGGCGGCCGAGAAGGCCGGAGCGGCGGCTTCGGAGACGATCGATCAGGCGCGGGCGAAGTTCGCCGAGGTCGCCGACGCGGCGCGGCGCGGCTCGAGCAAGGTCCGTGAGGCCGCCGGCAGGGCCGGAACCGCGGCGCGCGAGAAGGCCGACGTGGCCGTCGAGCAGCTGCGGGGCGGCTACGACCGCGTCCACAAGGACTTCGACAAGCTGCGCGGCGACGTCGAGACCTACGTGCGCGACAACCCGTCGAAGTCGGTCCTCATGGCCGCCGGAGTCGGATTCCTCCTCGGCGTGCTGATGCGCCGCCGCGGCGACTGATCGTCGAGTCATGAGCGAGCCCGCCTCGAAGCCGTGGCGAAGCGCGATCAGCGCGGGCGAGCTGATCGACGACCTGCTGCCGGCCGACGTCGACTGGCGGCCGCTCGTCGTACGGTACCCGCTGGCCAGCCTCGCGGTCGCCGCCCTGGGGGGGTTCCTCCTCGGCCGCACGCGCGGCTCCGTGCTGCTGGCGGCGGTCGCGGCGTTCGCAGCCGACTCCGTGGAGTCGAGCGTCCACGGACTCCTGGACACGGAGTAGCACCCCGGCGTTGCGCCGTCTGCTCCACGTCTCGGACGTCCACTTCGGTCCGAAGCACCTGGCGGACCGTTCGGAGAGCCTTCGCCGTTTGGTCGCGGAGCGCTCGCCGGACCTCGTCGTGGTCTCGGGCGATCTGACGCAGCGGGCCAAGCCGCACCAGTTCCTGGAGGCACGGGAGTGGGTGGACTCGCTGGACGCTCCGGCGATCTGTATCCCCGGCAATCACGACGTGCCGATGTACCGGTTCTGGGAGCGGCTCTTCTCGCCGCTCGGCGCCTACCGGAAGCACTTCGACGAGGAGCTCGAGCCGACGTGGTCGGACGACGAGCTCTTCGTCGTCGGCGTCAACAGCGCCTACAACTGGACGGTCAAGGACGGCCGGGTGCACCACCGGAGGCTCCGTCTCCTGGCGCAACAGCTCGCCGAGGCGCCCGCCGACCTGTGCCGCATCGCCGTCATCCACCACGAGCTGGTGCCGGCGCCGCGCTTCGGAGCGCAGAAGATCCTCACCAACGCGCACGCGGTCGTCGAGACCCTCTCGCGTGGCGGCGTCGAGCTCGTGCTCTCGGGGCATCTGCACCAGGCGTACGCGACTCGGGCGAACTCCTACTACCCGTTCCTCGACCACCCGGTCCTGCTCGTCCACGCCGGGACCACGACGTCGAGCCGCGGCCGGGGCGTCGAGCGCGACAAGAACACCTGCAACTGGATCGCGATCGAGGACGATCTGTTCCGGGTCACCCAGCTGCTGTGGAACGACGCCGGCAAGACGTTCGAGCCGACGGCCCGCTTCGTCTTCCCACGGCCCGTGAAGGCACTGGGCTGGACGTGAACCCGACCTCCGGTGGGGAGCGCGTGCGCGTCGCGATCCGGTGACGGGGAGGGAGATGCGACCGGCAACGAGTCGATTCGTGGGAGCATTCCGCCTCGTGGGATCCCTTCGTCGCATCCGCCGGCCCGCAGCGCTCCTCGTCCTCGTCCTCGTTCTTCTCCCGGCCGGCGCCGGCCGGGCGTCGGCGCCGTCACGAGTGCGGCCGCGGTTGGTCCTCTTCCTGGTGATCGACCAGGGGCGGGCGGACTACCTCGACCGCTTCCGACCGGTGCTCACGGGAGGCCTCGGGCGCCTGCTCGACGAAGGGGTCCGGTTCACCGAGGCCTACCACGACCACGGCATTCCGACGACGGCTCCCGGACATGCCACGCTCGTCTCGGGCCGCTTCCCGTCCCACCACGGGATCATCGGCAACGAGTGGATCGACGCGGAAGACGGCGAGGAGGTGGAGGCGGCCGAAGACGCCGCGGACGGCGTGTCTCCGCGCCGGCTGCGGGCGACGACGCTCGGAGATTGGATGAAGGAGGCAGACGGCCGATCCCTGGTCTTCGCGGCGAGCTCGAAGGACCGTGCCGCCGCCATGCTCGGCGGCCGGCGAGCGGACGGCGCGTTCTGGTTCGACGAAGACGGCGGTCGGTGGGTGACCTCGACCTACTACCCCGAGCGGGCCGCGGCCTTCCTGGCCGAGGAGCCCGAGCGGTGGCGCGTCGACCGCTACTTCGGCCGCCTGTGGGAGCCGGTCGACGAGCCGTCCGAGCAAGCACTGCCGGGTGTGGCGCCGATCGACCTGGGTGTGCTCACGCAGCCGTTCCCACACGCCTTCGGAGACCCGACGGCCGCGCCGGACGAGGAGTTCTACGAGGACTTCGGTGACTCGCCGTTCGTCGACGAGGTGGTGGAGGAGATGGCGGAGGCACTCGTGGCCCGCTTTGGGCTCGGCGCCGACGAGGCGCCGGACCTGCTGGCGCTCTCCTTCTCCGGAGTCGACGTCGTCGGCCACCTCTATGGCCCCGACAGCCCGGAGGTCGTCGACACCCTCGTGCGGGTCGACCGTCTCATCGGTCGCCTGCTGGCGTTCCTCGACGAGGAGGTCGGGCTCGACCGGGTGGTCGTCTCGCTCTCCGCCGACCACGGCGTGCTGCCGGTTCCCGAAGTCGCGCGGGCCCGGGGTGATGAGGCCGGACGGATGGCCGGCTCGGCTCTGGCCTGCCCCCAGCTGCTGGGCAGGCACCTCTCCGAGCTCCACGGCGAGGATCGGTGGTTGCGCGACGGGCCGTTCTTCGTCGACGGTGCCCTGGCTCGACACGGCCTCGCGCGGGAAACCGTCGAAGCCGAAGCGGACGAGTACCTGACCGCTTGCCCCGGCGTCCGGCACGCCTGGACCCGGTCGGAGCTGCTGGCGCCGGGAGCGGCGGGCTCGGGGTCGGAGGCCCGCCTCTTCGTCCACGCCTTCGACCCCGAGCGGAGCCCCGATCTGCTCCTCGAGCTCGAGCCCGGCTGGGTCGCCTGGACCGACGACGTGACCACGCACTACTCGTCCGATGCCGAGGATCGGCACGTGCCGTGGCTCGTCCGCCTCCCCACCGGAGTCGCCGCGACGGTCGAGGGTGCGGTGGTCACCGCGGACATCGCGCCGACCCTGGCGGAGCTGCTGGGCATTCCGATCCCCCCGGACCTGGATGGAACCTCCCGGCTGGCCTGGATGGTACCGCCGGCCCCGGTGGGCGCCGCGTCCGACTAGTGCGGGGTCCCGCCGGGGCTGCCGACCCGGTGGAGCTTGAGGAAGTTCGTCGAGGCCCGTTGGTTGGGCGGAGTGCCCGCCACCATGACGATGGTCTCTCCGGGTGTGACGAGCTCGTCCGCGAGGAGGCGCTCCTCGGCGCGTGCGAGCATCTCGTCGGTCGAGTCGAAGCGGTCCAGGCGGTGGGGGCGCACGCCCCGGTAGAGCGCCATGCGCCGCCAGGTCTCTTCCACCGGGGTGAAGGCCACGACGCGGGCCCGTGGGCGGTACTTGGAGAGCAGCCGCGCCGTGTTGCCCGACTCGGTGAAGGCGACGATCGTCTCGAGCTCCAGGCTCTCCGCCGCCTCGACCGCCGCCTGGGTCGTCGCCGACGGAACGGGCTCCTCCGCCGAGAGGAAGGTCGGCCGGGTCTGCTCCAGCGCCCGGGGGGTGGCGTCGACCTCCCGGCAGATGGCGTCCATCGCCTCGACGACCCGCACCGGGTGGGTGCCGATCGCCGTCTCGCCGGAGAGCATGACGGCGTCGCTGCCCTGCAGCACGGCGTTGGCGATGTCGGTCACCTCGGCGCGGGTGGGACGGGTGGCGCGAGTCATCGACTCGAGCATCTCTGTGGCGGTGATCGAGATCCGGCCGCTGCGGTTGGTGGCGGCCAGGATCTCGCGCTGCGCGCGGGGGAGCTTCTCGAGTGGCAGCTCGACGCCGAGGTCGCCGCGCGCCACCATCGCCCCGTGGCAGGCGCCGAGGATCGAGTCGAGATCGCGATACGCGACGGCCCGCTCGATCTTGGCGATCACCGGTACGCCCGCCAGATCCGCGACCTCCTCGACGTCGCGGCGGCTGGCGACGAAGGAGGCCGCCACGTAGTCGACACCCAGCTCCCGGCCGACGGCGAGATCCTCCCGATCCTTGTCGGTCACCGGTGAGAGGCGCAGGTCGCTCTGCGGAAAGGCGGCACCCTGGCGGTCGCGGACCGTGCCGCCGGAGAGGACGACGGCGAGCACGGCGTCGTGTCGTACCTCGGTCACTTCGAGCCGGACCTGCCCGTCGGCGAGGTAGACGGCCTGGCCGGGCCGCAGGTCGCGGGTCAGACCCTCGTAGCCGACGAAGAGGGTTCCGGTGTCCCCCTCCTCGGCGCCTGCCCTCAACGTGACCACCCGGTCGCGCTCCAGGGCCACGGAGCCTCCCGAGAAGGTGCCGACGCGGATCTTCGGCCCCTGGATGTCCTGCAGCACGGCCACGGGCCGCCCGGCCGTCCGGGCGGCGTCGCGGACCTCGCGGTAGCGGCGCCTCTGCTCCTCCGTGCTGCCGTGCGAGAAGTTGAGCCGTGCGACGTCCATGCCGGCGGCGATCAGGCCGGCGAGGACGCCGGGGCGGTCCGTGGAGGGACCGAGGGTGACGATGATCTTGGTGCGGCGGCCGGGCATGCGATCTCCGAACGGGGCGCCGCCATTGTAGGCGGTTCCCGGGTCGGAAAAGGCGTCCCGGGGGAGGGAGGGATTCCCCGCCGCCCGGCGTCGCGGCCCGCAGTCGCGGGCCTCCTCGGCCTGCGGCACGAGCGTTGCACTCACTGTGCGACGAGGCCCGTTTCGGCCTCGATGACAAGGAGGAACAGGATGAACACGATCAAGGCACTGACGATCGGGGCCGGTCTCGGCCTCCTGATCGCTTGCGGTCCGCAGCCCTCGGACGAGATGACCGAGGGGACGGACTCCTACGACACCGCCCCCGAGCCCACCACCGGCGTGTCCGAGAGCGAGCTGCCCGGCAACGACCAGGCGAACGATCTCGATCCCATCACCGCCCAGGCGCGCGTGGACGACGTGAGCGTCGGCCACTCGATGGCCGCCGACGGCTCGATTCCAGCCGAGGAGGCCGACGACGAGTTCGAGGTGGGTGAGCCGGTGCATCTGTCGATGGCGGTGGAGGACACTCCCGCCGGCTCCGAGATCGAGGTCGTCTGGCTCGGCCCGGAGGACGCGCGCATCGGTGACCAGCAGAAGACCGTCGAGGAGGGGCAGAGCCACCTGGGCTTCACCACCCCGGACACGACGGGATGGGCGCCCGGCGCCTACAAGGCCGAAGTCTGGATCGGTGACGAGAAGGTCGCCACGGAGCGCTTCCAGATCGTTGCAGCCGGCGGTGAGTCGAACGACGAGATGGAGGGCTGAGCCGAGCCGCTCGGAGAGAAGGGGACGACGGCGGGTCCGGAGGGGTCTCCTCCGGTCCGCCGTCGCGCTTCGTCAGCACCGCCTCAGCGGGAGCGCCAGGCTTGCCAGAGATCGCGCAGCCGCTGCAGCCACGAGAGCATTCGCGCCTGCTCGGCCTTGACGACCACGACGGTGCGCTGACTGCGATTGGCCACTGCGTCCGGAATGGCCCCCAGCAGGTGGTCGGGATCGACCCAATCGGACGAGGCGCCGAGGATCAGGAGATCGGTCGACTCCGCGGCGCGGACGATGGCGCGGGCGACCAACGCCCCCTCGGAGTCCAGGCGCCGCAGCTCCATTCGATCGGCCGGAAGGCCTCGCCGGATGCAGGAATCGCGGAGGTCGGCGTCCGTCGAAGTCCCGCCTTCCGCGGCGGGCTCGGCCCCGTAGAGGAGCAGCACGAGCCGGGTCGCGAACGACCGGGCCAGCGCGCAGGCGGTGTCGAGAACGACGGCGTCGGACGGTCCGTCCGAGAGGACGGCCGCGATCGAGGTCGGCTTCTCCGCAAGGCCGCGGTCGCGCACGACGAGCACGTGGGCCTTCGAGCGGTGCAGGACGGCGTCGGCGATGGAGCCGCGGATCCGCCGCTCGTAGACCTGCCCGCGCCAGCCGAGCACCACGGTCGACGCGTGTCCGTGCTCGACGACGTCCTCCAGGATCCCCGAGACGGAGTGCCCGACGGCGACCTGCGAGTGGAGGACGATCTCCTCGCCGGCGGCGAAGTCGTCGAGATCGTCGAGCAGCCGGGTGCGACTCCCGCTCATCGCATCGGCGGCGTCCAGCGGTGTCTGCCGGGGGAGCCGGATGGCATGCACGGCGAGCAGCTCCGCGTCGCTGCTGCGCGCCAGAGCAGCGCCCAGGCGCAGTGCCGTGCGGTCCTCGTCGACGGTGTCGACCGATACCAGGATCCTGCCCTCTTCGGGAGCGACGGGTCGCCGCCCCCGCACCCGCACTCGACGGCGGGTGACCCGGGGCTCCTCGACTTCCTCCACCCGCGAGCGGGCCCACACGAGGTAGAGGACGAGACCCACGACGATCCAACCGGCCGCCATCGCCCAGGCGCGCGGCTCGAAGCGCAGCAGGAAGATCGCGAGGAAGGCCTGCAGGGCGATTCCCGCGATCGGGATCCAGGGGAAGAACGGGGTCCGGTACCCGTAGGCGAGCCGGTCGCCGAACTCGCGGCGGATGCGCAGGACGGCCCAGTGCACCTGCAGGAAGAGGAGGAGGAACATGACGTCGGCCGCGGTGGCGACCTCCTCGATGGGGACGAAGATCACCATCGCCGCCATCAAGACGGCGGTCACGCCGAGCGCCACGTGGGGCGTGTGGGTCCGTTCGTGGACGCGACCGAAGGCCTCGGGAAGCACCCGATCGCGTCCCATGGCGAAGGCGACGCGGGTGGACGAGAAGGTCGTCGCGTTCAAGGCCGAGACCGTCGAGAGCAGGCCGCCGGCCAGGAGAGCCAGGGCGCCGAACGGCATGAACTGTCGTGCCGCCTCGACGAGACCGAGCTCCTTGTACCGGCCGAGGAACTGCCAGGAAGTCCCCTCCCCGTGGACCGCCAGCAGCGCCGTCACGCCGACCAGGATGTAGATCGGCACGACGATCATGAGCGACTTGAAGACGGCGCGCGGGATCGTGCGGCGGGGCTCACGGACCTCCTCGCCGGTCTGCACGATGATCTCGTAGCCCTCGAAGGCGATGAAGGTGAACCCCATCGCGACGAAGACGGCTCCGAAGCCCTGCGGAAAGAAAGGATCCAGCTTGCCGATGACGCCGGCCTCGTGGCGCACCGACCAGAGGCCCGTGACCACGAAGAGCCCGATGACTGCCAGCTTGCCGAAGGTGACGATGTTGCCGGCCATCCCGGTCTCGGAGGTGCCCCGGAAGTTGATCGCCACGAAGATCGCCAGCACCGCCAGCGCCAGCCCCTTCTCGAGCCAGGGAGCGAGCGTCGGAGGCAGAGAGAGACCGAGCTCGCGCAGCAGGTGCGCCAGGTAGGAGCCGAAGCCGAGGGCGTAGAGGCTGCCCGCCACCGCGTGCGAGAACCAGGACATCCAGCCGGCGAGGAAGCCGTGGGAGCGGCCCATCGATTCCCGCACCCACAGGTAGCCGCCGCCCGCTTCCGGGATCGCGGAGCCCAACTCCGCGTAGACCATGGCCGTCAGCAAGGTCACCAGCCCGTTGAGGGCGAAGGCGAGGATCAGCGCCGGCCCCGCGGCGCCGGCGGCGATACCGGTGAGCACGAAGATGCCGGCACCGATCATGGCGCCGACCCCGATCATGGTGATGTCGAGCTCGGAGAGGCTCCGCGAGAGGTGGGTCTCCTGGACCTCGAGGTTGGGGCGGTCCTTCACCGCGGCTCCTCGCCTTCCTCGCGCTCCTCGCGACGGCGCTGTTCCAGCGCCTCATCGACCTGAGCGGTGATGCGGCGCACCCGCCAGCTCTCGACACCCGCGACGGCCAGGAGGAGGGCGAGAGAGATCGTCGTGACGGCCAGACCGGGGATCATGTGCGCCGACTCCGGCAAGGCGGTAGGGACTCCCGCCCGGGTCGGTAGGACTTACCGATTCGGGCCAACCTCGAAGCCGCACCGGTCACGACGGCCGGCGCTCCGCGAGCGCGCTGCGCGCCGAAGCGATGAGGCCGCCGGCCAGGAGGACGTCGATCTGTCGCGGGGAGAGGGAGTGCTCGACCGCGATCTCGCGGTCGCCGCAGCGAACCCTCGGAGCCTCGCCCCGGCGGAGTCGCTCGCGGAGACCTTCGACCACCAGCCGATCTCCGGCTCCGAGGGACCTGCCGTCCGCGGGGTCTAGGAAGCGGAGAGGCACGACTCCGAAGTTGATCAGATTCTGCCGGTGGATGCGCGCGAAGGCCACGGCCAGGACCAGCCGCAGACCCAGAAAGCGGGGTGCCAGGGCCGCGTGCTCGCGGCTCGAGCCCTGCCCGTAGTTGTCTCCGGCGACGATGGCATGGCCGCCGGCCTCGCGGGCCTCGAGCGCCCGGTCGTGGTAGCTCGGGTCCACGTCGGCGAAGGCGAAGCGGGCGATCTCGGGGATGTTGCTGCGGAAGGGGAGCACGCGCGAGCCCGCCGGGAGGATCTCGTCGGTCGACAGGTCGTCGCCGACGCTGAGGAGGATCGGGAGGCTCAGGGTATCGGAGGGAGGCTCGAGCGTGGGCAGGGGCACGATGTTCGGCCCTTCGACCAGCTCGACCGCCCGGGCGCGATCCGGCTCGAGAGGTTCTTCGAAGAGGCCGGGCATGGGAGCGAGCTCGGGCTCCTCGATGGCCTCGTCCCACGAGAGCCCGCGCGGGTCGGTGACCTCTCCGGTGAGGGCCGACGCGGCGGCGGTCTCGGGGCTCACGAGGCAGACGCGGTCGTCCTGCGTCCCCGATCGCCCGGGGAAGTTGCGCGGCACGGTCCGCAGGCTCGACCGGCCCGAAGCCGGGGCCTGCCCCATGCCGATGCAGCCGTTGCAACCGACCTGGGGGAGGCGGGCGCCGGAGGCCAGGAGTGAGGCGAGGGAGCCGTCCGCGACGAGGGCCGAGAGGATGCCGCGGGTCGTCGGGTTGACGTCGAAGGAAACGGTGGGCGCGACGGTCTTCCCCTCCACGATCCGGGCGGCGACCGCGAAGTCCCGGAAGCCCGGGTTGGCGGAGGAGCCGATGTAGGCCTGGTAGATGGGCTCTCCGACGACCTCGCTCACGGGGCGGACGTTGCCCGGGCTCGAGGGCAGGGCGATGAGGGGCTCGAGGGTCGACAGATCGATCGTCTCGTCGAGGTCGTAGCCGGCGCCGTCGTCGGCGGCAAGCTCGAGCCAGTCGTCCTCCCGGCCCTGGCGGCGCAGGAACGAGCGCACGGTCTCGTCGGAAGGGAAGACCGAGCTCGTGGCCCCGAGCTCGGTCCCCATGTTGGCGATGACGTGGCGGTCCATCGCCGAGAGTGTCGCGACCCCCGGGCCGTGGTACTCGAGGATCCGCCCGCGGCCCCCGTCGACGTCGTGGCGGCGCAGCAGCTCCAGAATGACGTCCTTGGCGCTGACGCCGTGCGGCAGCTCGCCCCGCAGCTCGATGCCCCAGACTTCGGGCATCTCGAGGTAGAGGGGCCTGCCGGCGATCGCCAGCGCGACTTCGAGACCGCCCGCTCCGAGAGCCAGCATTCCCAGGGCGCCCGCGGCGGGTGTGTGGCTGTCGGATCCCGCCAGCGTCTTGCCGGGGACGCCGAAGCGCTCCTGGTGCAGGGGGTGGCTGACCCCGTTGCCGGGCCGACTGAACCACAGCCCGAAGCGGCGGCAGGCGCTCTCCAGGAAGAGGTGGTCGTCGGGGTTCTTGTGGTCCTCCTGCAGCAGGTTGTGGTCGACGTACTGCACCGAGATCTCCGTCCGCGCGCGATCGAGCCCCATGGCGTCGAGCTCGAGCATGACGAGGGTGCCGGTGGCGTCCTGCGTGAGGGTCTGGTCGATCCGCAGCGCGATCTCGTTCCCCGGCCGGGTCTCGCCCTCGATCAGGTGGGCCGTGATGAGCTTCTGTGTGACGTTGGCGGGCATGGCGGCCTCCTTCACCCCTCCTGGGAGATCAACTTCCGTGCCAGGGCGGCTTGCGCCGGCCGCTGCGCCGCCCGTATCCTCGCTCCAGACAGGTCAGCTCGGTCGCGGCCGTCCGGGTCGCGACGGCCCGATTCCCAGGATCGTCCTCAGGAGGCCTTCCATGAAGCGCATCGCGTTCGCCGTTCTTCTCGCGTTCTCTCTCGCCGCAATACCCGCATGGGCAGCCAAGGAGAAGAAGGCGGACACGGAGTCGAAGGAGGAGGGGCCCCTGTCGGCCGGGAACCTGTCGGGTCTGGCGTTGCGCGGCATCGGACCGGCGATCAGCTCCGGGCGCGTCGTCGACATCGCCGTCGACCCGACCGAGGCACGTACCTGGTACGTCGCGACCGCCTCCGGTGGCGTCTGGAAGACGAGCAACGCGGGAACGACCTGGACGCCCGTCTTCGACGGAGAGGGCTCGTACTCGATCGGCTGCATCACGATCGATCCCAACGATCCGCTCGTCGTCTGGGTGGGGACCGGCGAGAACAACAGCCAGCGGTCGGTCTCCTACGGCGACGGGGTCTACAAGTCGATCGACGGCGGCACGAGCTGGACGAAGATGGGGCTCGGCGATTCCGAGCACATCGGGCGCATCGTCGTCGATCCGCGCGACTCGGACACGGTATACGTCGCGGCGCAGGGCCCGCTCTGGCGGTCCGGCGGCGACCGCGGTCTCTACAAGACGACGGACGGTGGTGACAGCTGGGAGCAGCTGCTGGACGTCGACGAGAACACCGGCGCCAACGAGGTCTGGATCGATCCTCGCGATCCGGACGTCCTCTACGTCTCGACCTATCAGCGAGCCCGGCGCGTTTGGACCCTCATCGACGGCGGTCCGGGTTCGGGCGTCCAGAAATCCACCGACGGCGGCGCCACCTGGCGCAAGCTGACCAACGGCCTGCCGTCGGAGGACATGGGCAAGATCGGGCTAGCCGTCTCGCCCGCCGATCCCGACACGGTCTACGCCATCGTCGAATCGATCGGCGATGCGGGCGGCTTCTTCCGCTCGACCGACGCGGGAGCGAACTGGTCGAAGATGGGGGGCTACGTCTCCTCGAGCCCGCAGTACTACAACGAGCTGGTGCCCGATCCGGCCGACCCCGACCGGGTCTACTCGATGGACTTCCACGTCCAGGTGACGGCGGACGGCGGCGCGTCGTGGAGCTCGGTGCCGGAGAACGCCAAGCACGTGGACAACCACGCGCTGTGGGTCGATCCCGCCGACCTCGACCACTTCCTGAACGGCTGCGACGGCGGCGTCTACGAGACCTTCGACGGCGGTGAGACCTGGGACTTCTTCTCCAACCTCCCGATCACGCAGTTCTACAAGATCGCCGTCGACGACGACGTGCCCTTCTACAACGTCTACGGCGGGACCCAGGACAACTCGACCTGGGGTGGGCCGGCGCGCACCCATTCCGAGCACGGCATCAACAACCGCGACTGGTTCGTCGTCGTCGGCGGCGACGGCTTCGATCCCGCGGTCGAGCCGGGCAATCCCGACATCGTCTACGGGCAGTCCCAGTACGGCAATCTGGTGCGCCACGACCGGGCGAGCGGCGAGGTGCTCGACATCCAGCCGCAGCCCGGACCGGACGAGGCTCCCTTGCGCTGGAACTGGGACTCGGCCCTGCTGATCAGCCCTCACTCCCCGACCCGGCTCTACTTCGCGGCCCAGCGCGTCTTCCGCAGCGACGACCGCGGCGATTCCTGGACCCCGATCTCCGACGACCTCACCCGGCAGCTCGACCGCAACACCCTCGAGGTGATGGGCAAGGTGTGGAGCGTGGACACCGTGGCCAAGAACGCCTCGACGTCGTACTACGGCAACATCGTGGCGCTCACCGAGTCGCCGCTCGTCGAGGGACTGCTCTACGCCGGCACCGACGACGGTCTGGTGCAGGTCACCGAGGACGGCGGCGGCACCTGGCGCAGGATCGAGCGGTTCCCCGGCGTCCCCGAGCTCTCGTACGTCTCGGATCTGGAGGCGTCGCGGCACGACCCCGACACCGTCTACGCCGCGATCGAGAACCACAAGGCCGGAGACTTCAAGCCGTACCTGCTGGTGAGCCGCGACCGCGGTCACACCTGGAGCTCCATCGCGAGCGACCTGCCCGAGCGCGGCTCGACCTACACCGTGGCTCAGGACGACGAGGACCCCGACCTGCTCTTCGTCGGGACCGAGTTCGGCCTCTACACCTCGGTCGACGGCGGCAGCCACTGGATCCGGCTCAGCGGAGGCATGCCGACCATCGCCGTGCGCGACCTCGAGATCCAGCGTGAGATGGACGATCTGGTGGTGGGGACGTTCGGCCGTGGATTCTACGTGCTCGACGACTACTCGCCCCTGCGACGCGTCAGCGCCGAGAGCCTGGCGGAGGCCGCCCTGTTCGCCCCCCGGGAGGCGCCGATGTTCATGCACTCCTACGAGCTGGGCTACAACGACAAGGCCTTCATGGGCGACTCCTTCTACGTCGCTCCCAACCCGCCCGACGGAGCGGTGCTGACCTACTGGCTGGCCGAAGGGCTGGAGAGCCGCAAGGAGAAGCGGCGCGCCCATGAGGACGAGCTCGAGGAGGCCGGGGAGGCGGTCTCGTACCCCGGTTGGGACGAGCTGCGGGCGGAGGACCGGGAGGAGGATCCGGTCATCCGGCTCACCGTGCGCGACGCCGCCGGGGAGCGCGTGCGCGTGATCGACGGGCCGGTGTCGAAGGGGTTCCACCGTGTCGCCTGGGACCTGCGTTACCCTCCGGCCTCGCCGACGTCGCTGACGCCGCCGGACACGGGACCGTTCAGCTCGGGCCCGATCGGTCCGATCGTGGTGCCGGGGACCTACACCGCCACACTCTCCCAGCGCGTGGACGGTGTCACGACGGAGCTGGCGGGCCCGGTCTCGTTCGAGGTGCAGCCGGCGGGCGTCGCCAGCCTTCCCGCCGCCGATCGGGCGGCGTTGACCGCTTTTGCGCGGCGCACGGCCGATCTTCAGCGCGCCGCCCTGGGGGCATCGCGCGCTGCGGCCGAGATGGACACCAGGATCGAGCACCTGCGCCGGGCCGCGCTCGACACGCCGGGCGGTGATCCGGCGTGGCTCGATCGTCTCGACACGCTGGAGGGCCGGCTCGAAGACCTGCTCGTCGAGCTCGAGGGAGACGACACGATCGGCTCGCGCAACGAGCCGACGCCACCATCCCTGCTCGGCCGGATTTTCCAAGTCGTCTACGGGCAGTGGACGACCAGCTCGGCGCCCACGCAGACGCATCGCCGCAACGTAGAGGTCGCGGCCGAGGCCTTCGGCCCGGTCCTCGAGGGCTTGCGCGGTATCGAGGCGGAGCTCTCGGCCCTCGAGGCCGAGATGGAAGCGGCCGGCGCGCCGTGGACCCCGGGCCGCGTTCCGACCTGGAGCCCGGCAGGAGGCTGAGGCTGCCACCGGTGGACGGTTCGGGGGGCGACCGCTCCGTCGGCGCCCCCGGAGTCGTACCGTGAAGCGCGTCCTCTTCGTCTGCCTCGGCAACATCTGCCGCTCGCCGACTGCCGAGGGCGTTCTGCGCGGGTTGATCGAACGTCGCGGTCTGGGCTCCGAGGTCGAGGTCGACTCGGCGGGTACCGGTGCCTGGCACGTCGGACAGAGGGCGGATCCGCGCATGCGCCGGGCGGCGGCCGCTCGAGGATACGACCTTTCGAGCCTCGCCCGACAGGTGCGTGCCGAGGACTTCGAGCGCTTCGATCTGGTGATCGCCATGGATCGCGACAACCTCGCCGACCTGGAGGCGCTGAACGGCGGCCCGCGAGCGAGCCTGCGGCTCTTCTCCTCCTTCCTGCCCGCGGGCTCGCCCCCCGACGTGCCCGACCCCTACTACGGTGGGGCCGAGGGCTTCGATCGGGTCCTCGACCTCGTGGAGGAAGGCTCACCGGCGATCCTCGACTCCCTCGTCGGAGAGCCCGGGGGAACC
>JAWKHP010000045.1:0-10628 GCA_041394745.1 Thermoanaerobaculia bacterium
TCGTCGAGGGCCAGCGTCGCCAGGATGTAGTCGACGAGGGTGTCTTGGAGCTGACGGGCGACGACCGAGGGAATCATAGTGGTATCAAGTATCAAGTGCTTACGGACTCTTCAGCTGCCAGCGAGCCGCAGGTCCATTGCCTGTCCGATAGACATACTTGGCACCCCTCAAGAACGTGCTCGTTTGAGAGCTGTGGTTGTGCCCGAGAAGCTCTGTGAGATCCGCATTCGATGCTGCCGAATGTTGCTTGAGGTAGTTGTGCAGTTTGACGTGTTTTTCGCTGGTTTGAGTCGTCCGAAATGGCCGAGATACGCCCAGGTAGTTCGACCATGTTTCGGTCGTTCGAATGAAGACGCCCTCATTTGTTCCGCAGAATTCGACTGCATCGAGTCGAGCGACTGAGCGGCAAATCGCACTCCATGGATTCTCGGAAATACGACCGAGACGCGCTTCGAGTAGATCCACTGAGATGTGGCCCACCTCATATACACTGTTCAAGATTACGAGCTCTGGAATCCCGAGCTCCTCGTCGTCCACCGACAGTACGAAAATGCCGGGCCGAAGATGTTCAGCCTCCATCGAGACTTCAACCGATCCGCTTGCTTCTCTAAAGGTGGGAAATCCGCGGCCGTAGCGAAGCGAGTTGATGCCCATCCGGGGTACACCCATACCCGCACGGTCAACCAGCTGATAATCCATGAGCATCCGTGCGAGCGTCTTGTTTCGGTGTCGCGGCTCATGAAGGCCAATATTGTCCGCGGTTACTCCACCGTAGAAGCTACCTGGTGAGGTAATGACCATCCGATCACCGGTGAAGGTAACGGACACCATCCCATCGCTGGAGTAGTCGCGATGCACCAGCGCGTTAAGATACGCCTCGTGGAAGACACCAGGGTCCAACAGTGGCGCCTCGTACACTTTGCCTCGAAACTCGATGGACAGTTCCGTATTACACTGGTCGAAGAGCGCCTTACTGCGCTTGATTGCATTCCACAGTGAATCGCGCCATATCTCGTTGATCTTCAGGGCTCCCGTCGCCGACTTCCAAGAGAAGCGGTACTCGAAGTCTCCAAGCTCCTGTCGGATGACTTCATCGTTGCCGAGGAACAGCAGTCCGCCCTTGGTGAGTACTCCGTTCCTAGTCGCCCCCAGTGCTTCCGGGAATGCGCTCGCGGACAACTCTGCCAAACCCCGGCGACGAACGAAGTCGAGCCGGGCTTCCGCAACACTAGTGGCGTCCAGGGCTACCCCGACTTCGAGCCCTTCGAGATCCTCTGCGCTCCAATCGTAGGTCCGAAGAGACTTTATGTGTGTTTCGATCTCGTCTGGCGTCATCGGCCTGCTGGACTTCCCGTCCCTGATGCAGACCTTGCCGCTAGTGGTCGCGACGAGTCGATCACTTCGAACTGGCACGTGAATGGCTAGAAAGTTGACGCCTCTATGCTGAACTTGTTCCAGCCGCAAGTCGATTTTCGGATTCAGTTTGCCGCGCAGGCGTTCTTTAGTTGTAGCCAAGTCGACTCGGGGGAAACCGCTCAGCTGCCTTTCCCACTGTCCATGCGGCACATTCGAGCTGTCCACGACGCCGATAATGATCGTGCCCCCGCGATGATTGGCGAGTGCAACTATCTCCTCCGCGAGCTCCTTCGCGTTGTGAAGAGCCTTCTCCGATTCGTAGTTCTTAAACTCGATCGACTCGGACTCGACTCGTTCGCTTGCGGTCGTTTCTAGCGTTACGAGCACTTGCTGAAGCTGGTTAAAGCTACGAAATGTGGTGATCATGGGGATCCCAGGAGTTGCCAAGCGTGCCGCATGTCGTCTTCGCGGTCGCAGCGGTGGAATGAGGGTAGTAACAAACCCAGGCCGTCGCGTGCCCAGTCAGGGAGTGGGTCGACCCCTCCGTGAATCAGGGGAGAGAGCGCGTCGCCCTTGATCGCGTCCCACTGCGCCCGGTCGAGGCCGACGCCAGTGAGGCCACGATTGTTGGTGAACGCGATCCGCCCGCGCTGATCATACCAGGTGTCGGCCTCGTACTGCTGGAGCACGGGGAACTGCACCCGGTAAATGAGGCACAGCTCGTCCGCCGTGAGCCCGAGCGCGATCGCGGCGAGCGCGTCCAACTCCACCAGCGCCTGCCGTCGCGCGAACGGCGTGCGGAGCGGTGTGTCCCAGGTCCACTCTGGGCCGAGGTTGCTGAAGTCGGGCAGGCGAGGATCGTCCTTGGTGTGCTTCTCCGCTGCGAACGCGGGGGTGAACAGCTCTCGCCAAAGCGGGGCGTAGTGAGCTGTCAGGCAGTTCAGCCGAAGAACCCGCGCGAAGATGGGCACCCGCAGCTCGGGAGGGACCTCCACCGGGAGCAAGGCCGTCAGTTCGACGCTTGCGTGCCCGGAGCCAGTCGACTTCACGAAGAAGTCGACCGGGATTGTGCAAGCGAGACCGGCGAGGCGGACGAGCAGGTCGCTGTCGTCCGACGTCACGGTCAGGACGGTGTTCAAGGTCGTTGCACCCGGCGAGAGCAGGGCGGGAATCAGCGTACGCTCACCAGTGGGCGCGAGCATCTCCCGGTGCATGTACCGGAAGTACGATGGCAGCGGGCGGCCGCGCCATGTGGGCAGTTGCGAGAGGTACTGCTCGGATGGCCCAGCTGGCCGGTAGACGGTGCGAGGCAGCCAGGTGGCACCGATCTCGGCGTGGTCGACGACGGTGTAGTCCTGGTTGTGGGTGCAGGGGACGTTCGGGGTCTTGTTGAAGGGCGTCGCCACATAGAGGTGGGGCCCAGAGACGACGAACTGGTCGAGTGTCTCGACCTCGCCTTCCGATCTGACGAGTGTGCCGTCGTCTTCACGCTCCGTGCCGTTCCACTCACGCGTCGACATCCATCGCGAGCCCGGCGGACCAAGCCGATCCGCCGACGCGAGTGCGCGGAGGACCGATACCACCTCGACGCTGTGGACTACTGGGAGTCTGGCCTGGATGCCCCGCGTGCCCGGGGTGTCGTACAGCTGGGCGAACAGCGCCAGCGTGGCCTCGTCGACCTCGATGATGCGCGACCGGTGGCCCCGCAGGTCCCAGGCGCCGTCCTCGCCCTTGATGACCGGGACTTCGCCGACCCCGTCGTGCGCCAGCGAGTCGTCCAGCGTGCGCGGGTGGAACAGGTTCGCGATGTACCGGAACCGGACCTGCTCCGCCGGCCCGCCGGTCCAGACGGTGAAGCAGTACGTCCGCTGGTTGGACACACCCTCGAACAGCCTGAGCTCATTCTTGAACAAGGCCGACAGCCGGAGCCGGGGGTAGAGCTGCGCGCGGAGCACGCCGCCCTTGGGGTCGTCGAACACACCGGACTGGTGGAACAGCCCACCGCAGCCGTGCGCCTTCAGAATCCGCCAGCCGTGCCCGAGGAAGGACTTGTAGAAGTTTGGCTTCGCCCCAGCGAGCTCCGGAGACAGCTCCGCCGACCCGGTGAACTCCCCGACCCCGACCTGCTCCTCGAACTCCGCCAGGTACGCCCCCAGCGCCCCCGCGTCCCCGAGCACCTCCCCCCGCCCGTCCGCCACCTGCTTGGCCGACCACCGCCGGATCTCCAGCCGCGGATCGAGGTCCGCCAGCACCCCGCTCTCCTTGAACTCCACCCGCACCCACGGCGGGTTCCCGACCACCACGTCGAACCCGCCCGCCGCGAACACCTCCGGGAACTGCCAGTCCCAGTGCAAGAACCGGTGCCGCACCGCGACCGCCCCCGCGATCCGCCCCCGCTCCCCGGCCGCCCCCACCCCCACCGCCCCCAAAGGCCCGGTCAGCAGCGCCTCGATCTCGTCCAGCCACGCCGCCCGATCCGGCAGCTCCCCGGCATCGCACACCGGCCAGAACCAATACGCGCACCAGCGGTCCAGCACCGCCTTCAGCCGCCGCCCGGCGGAGTCGGCCTCGAGGTGCCGCGCCCAGGCCGCCGCGAGCTGCTCCTCGTCCCGAGAGGCCACGGCCCCGTCCACCTCCGGCCACACCGCCCCGCCCACGTCACACGCCCGGAGCGCCTCCCGCCGCGCCGACGCGTGCTCGGCCCACAGCCGGTCCACCACCGCCGACAGCCGGAGCAGCCTCGCCTGCTCGTCCTTGCTCCAGGCGGCGTTCAGCCCCTTCCGCCAGGCCTTGATCTCCGACACCGCCTCGGGCGCGAGCCCGGCGACCACCTTGTCCCCGTCGAACGCCGCCATCCCCTTCGCGGGCACCAGGAAGTGCCAAACCGCGTCCGACGGCCGCTCCGACCCCCACGCGACGGGCTCCGGCGCCAGCTCCAGCCACCCCGGCGCGCCCTTCTTGCTCTTCCGCAGGTCCCCGACCCGGACCACCGCCCGCCGCGCGCCCACCAGGCTGTTCCCGACCGCGATCCGGGCGTCGAAGAACGGGGCCGACGCCCCCGGCCGCAGCACGTTCAACCACAGCGACACCTTGCCGAGCTCGGCCGCGAGCGGGTTCAGGTCCACCCCGTAGCACTGCCGGGCGGCGATCCGCGCCTTGACCCGCTGCAGCTCGCGCCCGTACGCCTCGGCCGGGATGACGTCCCCCACCTCGGCCTGCTTCCGCTCGAGGTACGCGCCGGCGAGCTGGTTCACCACCTCGTTCAGGAACGCGCCGGACCCCATCGCCGGCTCGCAGATCGTGAGGTCCAGCAGCGCATCGGCCCCGACCCACGCCGCGTCGCCCGGCGCCACGCCGATCCGCTCCCGCAGCGTGTACTTGACCAGGCAGGCGGTGAGGACCTCGGGCGTGTAGTAGCTGGCGGACTTCTCCCGGTCTCGCCCCGCGAGCCGGAACAGGAACGTCCCCTTCGCATGCTGCACCCGCGCACCGGACGCGTCGCGCACCAGCTCGGCCTCGTCGTACCGCTCCCGGTCGGCGGCGGGCACGAACCAGGTCCGCACCCCGGGCCTGCCGTTCTCGCCCGCGTTGGCGACCTCGATGAGGTCGGTCTGCGCGAAGAACCCGCTGTACGACAGCAGCCCCTCGTACACCGCCCCGAGCTGGTTGATCCCGAGCGACGCGTAGCTGATCCGCCCCCGCTCCCGCCGCTTGCCCTCCCGCGACAGCGACAGCAGCTCGATGACCCGCTGCAGCGCCCGGTTCCGGAGGCGGACCTTCGCCAGGATGGGCGTGCGAGCGTCGTCGAACAGCTGGCTGCGCAGGCCGAAGATCCGGAACGCCACCGCGTCGACCCCGGCGTCGAGCGCGAGCTGCTTGTCGGCGGGGTGCCCATCGTTGACCAGGCGGAACAGCTGGCGGAGCGACGCGTCGAGGTAGGTGCCGTCCTGGGCCTGGGGCGTGGTCAGCGGCACGGTCTCGAGGTTCCGGAGACTCTCGAACGAGTACCCCCGCCGGTAGGCCTCGCTCTTCATCGGGGCGACGCCGAGCTCCTCGGACCGCGACTCGACGTACAGCAGGAAGATGAGCCGGTACAGCCAGACCAGGCACTCCCGGGTCAGCTCGCGGGCGTCGACCTCCTCGGCGCCGCCGTCCGGCCCGCCGAACACGCCCTTCTTCCGGACGGTGCGCAGGTAGTGCACGGCCTCGTTGCCGACGATCTCCACCGCCTCCTGCGCGCCCTGGCGCAGATCGGTGCTCACGGCGAACGCGTGCTTGTGGCTGCTCTGGTCGAGCGCCTCGTGCAGGCTGGTGCCGTCGGTGGGGACGAGCGCGTCGCGGTGGAGCAGCCCGGCGAGCGCCCGGAACGCGGTGGGCTGGCGGCGGGCGAACAGCTCGTCGAGGTCGAACGCCAGCGCCTTCCCGCGGCCCCACTTGTGCCGATGCGTGAGCACCACCTCGTGGCCGCACAGGGCCAGGACCCAGGTGGGGGCGTCGTCCTGGAGGAAGATCCCGCGGTCGAGGAGCTCGCGCCAGCTGCGGTCGGGCAGGACGGCGCTCGCGTCGTCGGGGTCGGGGAGCTGGGCCCGGAGGGGGGGCTGGTCGAGCGGATCGCTCTCGCCGGGGGCGAAGCCGGTCTCGATCACCCACAGCGCCGCGTGGCCGCCGCGGCGCTCCTCGGCGGCGAGGGGCAGGGTGGTGCCGTCGTCGAGGCGGACGGCGGTGGGCGCGCGCGCGTAGCCGAGGGCCTCGAGCAGCAGCGCCGAGACGCCGCGGGCCACCTGCCAGCGCGCCTCGGGGTCGTGGAGCTCGGCGGCGATGCCCCGGGCGTCGAAATACTTTCCGGCAAGGCCGTTCAAGCGGCGGAGGGGGGAGCGGACGGGCGGGGTGGATTGCTCGGCGTCGGCCCACCGCTTCAGGATCGAGGACAGATCGCTCTCGAGCAGGGCGTCGAGGTAGTGGTGGGAGTAGAACTCCCCCCGGTTGTCGATGCCGGTCAGGTCGAGCGCCACGGGTCCCCTTGCTCGGGCGGTAGGTTACCACCAGACGCGCGGCGGGCGGGGATCGGACACCGGGGTGAAACCGATCGCGGGAGGCGCAGCTCGCCTCACGGGTCACGCACCTTGCGCACGAACGCCTGCACCACCGCGGGACTCATCCGAGGGTTCGTCCGGCCGATCGCCGTCGCCACGGCGATGGCGGATGCGGGGTCCATGACGCCGGTCTCGAGCAGGGCCAACAGGAGCTGCAGTCCCCACATCACCGACACCCCACCGGCCTCGCACGTGCGGCGGAGCCGCCCGTCGTTCGTCACGCAGGTCCAGCCGTGGTCGCGCGCGAGCACCAGGCACACCCGATCCGCGAAGGACAGGCGCCCGCGCGAAGCGCCGGCCTCGAGGAGCTGCGCGACCGTGGCGTCCACCACGACCAGACCGAGCTCGGCGCAGGCCGCCTCGTCGAGCTGGTCCACCTCGTCGAGCACGTCTCGGGGCACGTGGACGGCGCCGAGCTGGGCCGCCACCAGCGCCAGCACACGCCGATCCGCGAGGACGAAGTCGATGAGCACGTTCGCGTCGACGAGCAGCAGCACGACTCACGGCACCCACGACGCGGCCCGCTCCCGCATCTCCGCGACGCTGAGGCCCATCAGTTCGGCGCCGCGTGCGAGCGTGATCTCCTCGGACTCGACGGCGCGGCGGACGAGGGTCGCCAGGCGGTCACCCTGGAAGTCGTGAACGTCCAGCCCTGCGGGCTCGGCGCCCGCGACCGGCCTCGCCGACCGGAACACCTGCTCCTCCACGCCGTCGGGCTCGGTGAGCTTCAGCAGCGGACGCCCGGTGCGCCTGCGGTGCTCGGCGCTCATCCGGATCCAGAGGCGACGTGCCTCGTCCTTCGGGAGCCCCTCGCCGACGCGGTACAGCACGGCGCGCCAGCTCACCCGGAACACGCGCTTCACCTTGAGCACACGGTCGTAGAGCGCGAGGCCCGCAGCATCGGCCCACTCGTCGCAGAACACGCCATCCGGCATCAGGAAGTGCGAGGCGAACGCTTCGGCCTCGCGCTCCTGCCGTGGGTCTTCCTCGACGATCGACACGTCGTAGGCAGCGAGGTGCATCACGAGGTGCCCCAGCTCGTGCGCGGCGCTGTAGATCCAGTGCTCGACCGCCAGCCGATCCCAGGTGTTCACGATGACGGCGGGTCCGCCGTCGTCCTCCGCCACGGACAGCCCGAGGAACGCATCGTTCGCGACGGCGACGGTGTGGACCTTGATCCCCCGCGACTCCAGGAGCCCGCAGACGTCGTGGACGGGCTCCCGGGGCCCGAGTCCGAAGTGCTCGCGCGCGGCGGCGGCGATCTCTGCCACTGGCATCGTGTCGGTGACGCAGGCCCACAGCGGACCGAGTGCGTGGGGTCGCTGGTCGCCGAGCAACTGCTCGAGCTCGGCGAAGTCGTGCAGCCACCGGGCCGCGTCGACGAGGATCTGCTCGCGGGACTTGAGCCGATTGAGGGACCGGAAGCGAACGCGTCGAAGACGCGGGATTGGCGCGACGAGCTCGCGAATCGGCACATCCAGCGCGGCCGCGATGCGGCGGAGGGTGTCGGGTGCGGGCGTCGATCGACCCTGCTCGATCGCGCTGAGCGCCGCGCGGGTGAGCCCAGCGGCCGATGCTACGGCCGTCTGACTCTTCACGGCGCTCCTTCCGGAGGCGCAGGATGTTCGATGAGATGATGTCCGCGTCCATGCGGGGTTCTCCCATCGACGACTATACATTTCTACGGAACTCGTCGAGATGCTGAGCCCTCCTCAGGGCCGAACGAGCACCGCCGCCAGCCGAACGTACGGCGTCGGGCTGACGTTCACCGACTCCGAGATCCACCGGTGCCGCGCCTGGTACACCGCCTCCACCTCCGCCCGCTCGTGCTCCAGCTGCCGCAGGCGCTCCGCGCGCCCCGCCGCAGCCTCCGCCTGCTGCCGCAGCCGGTCCAGCACCACCGCCTGCCACTGGCGCAGCTTCCGCACCGCCGGCCGGAGCTCCTCCGCCGCGTGCTGCTCGTACGCCTTCCGCGCCTCGACCGCCCGCTCCCGCACCAGCCGCACCGCCCGCGGCAGGTCCCGCTGGAGCGCCGCGGTGTCGAGCGCCCGCCCGCTGTTGGCCACCGCCGCGCCGAGCCCGCACGCTTCGGCCAGCGGGAGCAGCGGCACCGCCTGGAGCGTCCCCAGCGGCGCCCGCCGCACCGCCGACCAGTCCACCAGCACGGGCTGGCTCCGCTGGTTCGACTGCGTGGTCTGCAGCACGTAGGCCGCCTCGCCCGGGTCGAGCCCGCGGCCCACCTCGACCACCGGTGCCTCGTGCCGCCGGAACGACGCCAGCACCCGGTCGTTCAGCCACTCCGCGACCGGGTGCAGCTCCCAGAGCAGCTCCCACTCGGGCCAGCCGTCCTCGTCGTCGCGGGCGCGCGCGTAGGCGTCCATCACCCGCTGCCGGTCGACCGACAGCTGGACCTCGCCGTCCTTGCCGCGCCGCAGCTCGGGCGGGAGGTACCGGTACCGCAGCTGCAGGTCGGGCGGCGCCCGGAGCCGGAAGCCGTCCATGGCCTCGAACCACTCGACCTGCGCTCCCGCGCCGTCCAGCCCGAGCTGGGTGAACGCCTCCCGCGCATACGCCAGGTCGTCGGGGAACAACGACGCCGGATCGGCGGTTCGGACGGGCGATGCCTCCTCCGAACCCTCGGCGAGGAGCGCCTGGAGCCAGTCCTCCCCCGCGTCGTCGGCAGCCTCGGCGAACGGGGCGTCGGGCTCCTGCTGCTCCTCGATCGCGCGCGCGATGCGCGCCTCCTCGCGCTCCGGGTCGTGGAGGTTCATGAGCCACGCCACGTCGCCCAGGTTCCGCGACGCCTCGGTCTCCTTCTCGACGAGGCGCCGGAGGATGCGCCGGTCGCCCTGCAGCGCGGGGTCACCGGGCGCCGTGAGGAGGTACCGGAGGACGGGCGGCGCCGTCTGGCCGAAGCGGTCGATCCGCCCATTGCGCTGCTCGAGCGTGATGAGCGACCACGGGACGTCGTAGTGGACGAGGTGGTGGCAGGCGTGGTGCAGGTTCAGCCCTTCCGCGGCGGCGTCCGAGCACAGCAACAGGCGGATGGCGCCGTTCTGGCTCGCGAAGTCCTGGACCAGCGCGTACTGCTCCTGATCCGCCAGGCCGCCGTGGAACGACGCGATCGGCCCCTTCCGCCACGACCCTTCGCGCCAGGGCTCGGTCACCGCGAGACCGAACCGGGCGGCGAGCTGGTCCGACAGGAACCGCAGGGTGTCGAGGCGCTCGCTGAACAGCACCACGCGGGCGCCGGGGCGGCCCGGGGCGTATCCGAGGTCCTCCAGGAACGAGAACAGCGCTTGCAGCTTCGACTGCTCGTCGGGCGACACCGCGCCCACGGCCTCGCCGAGGTCGGCGATCAGCGCGCGGTCGTGCGCCACGTCGGCGGGATCCTTCTTGGCGCGCTCGAGCTCGCGCTCGCGCGCCTGCAGCGTCGCCAGACAGGCCGCGGGCGAAGACAGCCACGCCTTGAGCACCAGCGTCCGGAACAGCGGGTCGGTGTTGCGGCTGCGGCCGATCGTGCGGAACCGCGCCGCTGCGATGGCGCCCAGCGCGCGGTCCTCGGCGGGGGTGGCCGCGGGCTCGATGAGCGCCACGTCGCGCTCGTGGAACGACCCCACCGCGGTATGGCGAACATCCTTCTGGAACCGGCGGACGAACAGCTCCCGCACGTCCTCCGCGGTGTAGTGGGCGTCGTCCGCGATGGCGGTGGGCTCGAGGAGCCGCATCAGGCTGGCGAAGGACTCGGGGCGCCCGTCGTGCGGCGTGGCGGACGTGAACACCAGGCCGTCCGTGTTCCGGGCCAGCAGGCGGGCCAGGCGCGCTCGCTGCGACCGGCGCGTCCCCCGCTCCGCCACGTTCTGGCACTCGTCCACCACCACGACGTCCCACTGGCAGTCCTCCAGGAACCGCCGGTACCGCGCGTCCTTCTTCAGGGTGTCGATGGAGACGATGACCTTGTCGAAGTAGTGGAACGGGTTCTGGTTCGATGGGATCTTCGCCTGCACGCGCTGGATGCCGACCGAGTCGAGGCGGACCAGCGGGATCGTGAACCGGGCCCACAGCTCCGCCTGCAGCTGGGCGAGGATGCTCTTGATCGCCACCTCGAGTATCCGCTGTCCCTTGCCACGGCGGATCAGCTCGGCCAGGAGCACGCCGACCTCGATCGTCTTCCCGAGG
>JAWKHP010000046.1:0-7878 GCA_041394745.1 Thermoanaerobaculia bacterium
GGCGCACGCCGAAGTCCTTGAGCAAACCGTCGAGTTGACGCCCGATCATCTCGACGCCGCGCTTCAGGTCGTCGATTCCGCCTCCGGCATCGAGGGCGCGCTGCAGATTGTCCGCGATGGCGAGAACCTCGCGCAGCACGTCGAGAGAGCGGTACTTGCGCTCTTCGGCGCGTTCCCGATCCACTCGCTTGCGATAGTTGTCGAGATCGGCCAGGGCGCGGAGCCACTTCTCGCGGTACTCCTCGCCGTCCCCGGCTTCCTCGGCGGGGCGGCCTTCCTCCTCGACGCCCTCGACGGCGGCGAGAGCGTCTCGCACCGCGTCCTCGAGCGACCTCTCGGTGTCCTCGTCCAGGTCGAGGGCATCCGGCTCGAGCGCGATCTCGGTCTCGTCGGGGTTGTCGTCTCTCATCGCTCCTCCTCGGTCACTCCAGGGTCGACTCGAGCGCACGGCTCAGACGCTCGCCGAGATAGGTCACCAGCGGAATCACCCTCTGATAGGGCATCCGGGAGGGCCCGAAGATGCCCAGCGTGCCGTACGGCTGGTTCTCGCCTCCACCGTAGGGCGTCGCCACCAGGCTGAAGTCGAGGTCGGAGGTGAGATCGCTCTCGCCCCCGATCACGACCCGGACGCCCTGACCGTCGATGAGCTGGCCCAACATGCGGACGAGGAGGGCCTTGTTGTTGAAGGTCTCGACCAACCGCTTCACCCTGTCGAGGTCGGAGAGCTCGGGCTGTCCGAGGACGATCGACGTGCCCTCGACCAAGAGGTTCGGAGCATCGGCTCCGAGGGCCCCCTGAGCGAGGGCGATCGCGTTGGCGAGCAGCGCGTCGACGCGCGCGCGCTCCTCGGCCATCAGGGTCAACAGCCTGTCTCGCGCCTCCCGCAAGGTCATGCCTGCGAAGCTCTCGCTGAGATAGTTGCCGATACGGACCAGGTCCTCTCGACTGAGCGCCTGGCTCGTCTCGATCACCTTGTTGTCGATGAAGCCGTCCATCGAAACGACCACGCAGAGCACTCGGCGGCCGGACAGGGGCACGAAGTCGACCGCCTTCAACTTGGTCTCGCCGAGCGCCGGCGTGAGGACGATGCCGATCTGGTGCGACAGGTCGGAGAGCAGATGGGACGCCTTCGCGGCCAAGTCGTCGCCGTGCCCGTTGCCCAGGCTCTCGTCGATATAGCGGCGCTCCTCGTGGGAGACGGCGCTCGGGGGCATGAGGGACTCGATGAAGAGGTGGTACCCCGCCTCGGTCGGCACGCGGCCGGCCGACGTGTGGGGCTGGCTGAGATAGCCGGCCTCCGCCAGATCGGCCATCGAATTCCGGATCGTCGCGGCGGAGAGCCCCTCGCGACTCGCCCTGGCGACCGCACGCGATGACACCGGAGCGCCGGTCGCGATGAACTGCCCCACGACCTGACGCAGGGTCTCCCGGTCTCGGGGGGTCAACGGGTGGCGATCGGCCACTGCGCTCTTCTCTTCCACGGCTACCTGAACGGGCATCCTTGCTCGCCTCGACGAGCGGCCGCTATTGTAACGTAGTGTCTCCCGAGCGACCTTCGCGTTTCAGCCTGGTCGGGCCGGGCAGGGTCGGCTCCAGCTTGGCGCATTGGCTGGTCGCAGCAGGCGTGCGGCTGGACGTGGTGGCCGGACGGGATCCGATGCGCCGGAACGCCTTGGCGGCGGCCCTCGGAGGCACCGCGGTCGAGCTCGACGCGCTCGACTCCTCCGGCTCGGACCTCCTGCTCCTGGCGGTCGCCGATCCGGTCCTTCGACCGGTCGCCGCTCGGCTCGCAACCCGGCGCCAGGCGCCCGTCGTCCTCCACACCTCGGGCGCGGCCCCGGCCGAGGCGATCGCGCCCCTGCGCGACCAGGCCTGCGCCGTCGGCAGCCTGCACCCGCTGAAGTCCTTCCCGCGCCCGCTTCCGGACGCCGAGGAGGGGCGCGGCGTGGTTTTCGGCGTCGATGGAGACACCGAGGCACTGACCGCGGCCCACGGCCTCGCCAGCGCCGTCGGCGGACGCTCCGTCGTGGTCCCCCCCGGCGCACGGCTCGCCTACCATCTGGCCGCGACGCTGGCCTCCGGCGGCGTCGTCACCCTGCTCGCCGCGGCCGACGAGATCGCGCGCCGGCACGGCCTCGACGAGAGCGTCCTGGCGGGCTACGTCGAGCTCGCCCGGGGGTCCTTGGAGCTGGCGGAGACCACGCGACCGGTCGCGGCCGCGATCACCGGTCCGGTGGCCCGTGGGGACGTGGAGACCGTCTCCGCAGAGCTCACGGCGCTTGCCGAGCGGGTCCCGGAGCTCGGTCCCCTGGTCGCCGAGCTCGCCCGCACGACGCTCCGTCTGCTGGCGGAGGTCGGGGAGGACGCCGGCGCGGCGCACACCGGCCTCCGACGCTTCCTGGCCGAAGCCGAATGACCCCTCCCCCACCCTTTGGAGCGGGTCACTGGCGTCCCCTCGGACGAGTGCTATATTCCCCTGGAGCAGGACCTCAGGGGAAGTGCGCGCATGGCCTCGTTCAACTTCAGCACGAAGCAGATGGCCGCCAAGATCGTGTACTACGGTCCCGGTCTGTGCGGCAAGACGACGAGCCTGAAGTACATCTTCGACCACACCAGCGGTGAGGCCCGCGGCAAGATGGTCTCCCTGGCGACGGAGACCGATCGGACGCTCTTCTTCGACCTCCTGCCGCTCGAGGTGGGGCGGGTCGCCGGCTTCCAGACCCGGATCCAGCTCTACACGGTTCCCGGCCAGGTCTTCTACAACAGCACCCGCCGGTTGGTCCTGAAGGGTGTCGACGGCGTGGTCTTCGTGGCCGACTCCCAGACCGCCATGCTGCCGGCGAACCTCGAGTCGTTCCGCAATCTGGAGGTCAACCTCGCCGAGCTCGGCGTCTCGCTCGACGAGATCCCGCTGGTCCTCCAGTACAACAAACGGGACCTCAAGGACGTGTGCTCGGTCCAGGAGCTCTCCGAGGCCCTGAATCGCAAGGGCTGGCCGGAGTTCGAGACGTCGGCACTCAATGGCGACGGCATCTTCGAGACGTTGCGCGAAGTCTCCAAGCGCACTCTGCTCTCCCTCAAGTCCCAGCTCGAGAGCGGAGGCTCGAAGGTGCTGCGCTCGCAAGCGACGCGCGCCGCGACCGTCACCGCGGCGGCGCCGGGCCCGGCCGCCGACCAGCCTGCCGCTCCGGCCCGGTCCAAGGCGGCAGCCGGCGGCGCGGGCGAGGGAGGTCCGCCGCCCTGGAAGTCGAAGGGCGCCGCCGGAGTGCCGGTTCCCGAGCAGGAGCCGGAGGCAGCGACGCAGCAGAGCGCGCCACTCCAAGCCGCCGCCCCGCCTCCGGAGCCGGCGGCGGAGGCGGAGCCCGAGGAGGCCGGCGTCGAGCAGCTCGCCTCGACCAACGGGCACGCCTCGATCGACAAGCGGCTCGTCGAGCTCGATCTGGCCGCCCACGAGCTCGAGCAGGCGCACACGGTCGCCATCGACCTCCAGGTCCGCGACTCGAGGCAGCGCGTCCTGCACAAGGTCCGGGACTTCCAGTGGGAGCTGGCGGAGGGGGCGGGCGGACGCAAGGTCCGCTTCCAGCTCGAGATCGAGCTCAGCCCGAAGGGCCCGGACGAGTGAGCCACAGGGGGGCCTCGACCATCGGCCGCCAGGCGGCCGACGGGCTCCCCGCGGCGACCGGAGGCCGATCGTGAAGTGTCCGTTCTGCGGCGCCAATCACGACCGCGTCGTCGACTCGCGGGAGATCCGCGACGCCAGCTCCATCCGCCGTCGCCGCGAGTGCCTGGAGTGCAGCCGGCGCTTCACCTCCTACGAGAGGATCGAGGAGATCCCCTACATGGTGGTCAAGCGGGACGGGACGCGGGAGGCCTTCGACCGCGGCAAGCTCCTGGCCGGCCTGCTCAAGGCGTGCGAGAAGCGCCCGGTGCCTCCCACCAAGCTCGACTCGATCGTCGACGCCGTGGAGCAGAAGCTCGGGGAGCGCGAGGAGCGGGAGATCAGCACCCGGCAGATCGGCAACCTGATCATGTCCAGGCTGCGCAAGCTCGATCAGGTCGCATACGTGCGCTTCGCGTCCGTCTACCGCAAGTTCGAGGACGTCGAGGAGTTCATGGACGAGCTGCGCAACCTCGTCGACCAGAGCTCCTGACGCCCCCTGAGCCGGGGCGTCGGAGTGTGTCATCCTCACCGCCACCGGTGCGTCCAGGCGGATGCCCCGGCACCGACCGATGGCCCCCGGACACGACGACACCCCCGATCTCGCCCAGCTCCCCGACGTTCTGCCGGTCCTGGCACTCAAGGACTCGGTCATCTACCCGTACATCATCCTGCCGCTGTCGATCGGCGACGATCCGAGCGTGCAGGCGGTCGACCGGGCGCTGACCGACGACCGCGTCCTGATGCTGGTGGCCCAGAAGGACCCGGAGGTCGAGGAACCGGGAGCCGACGACCTCTACCTGCTGGGCACGGCCGCGGTCGTGATGCGGATGCTGAAGCTGCCGGACGGACGGCTGCGCATCCTCGTCCAGGGTCTGGCTCGGGCCCGGGTCGAGCACTTCTCGCAGGTGAAGCCGTACCTGCAGGCTCGGATCGAAGCGATCGCCGATCCCGGCACCGATGGCGACGGCATGCAGTTGGAGGCGCTGACGAGAAGCGTCAAGGACAACCTCGAGCGCGTGGTCAACCTCGGACGCCAGATCTCTCCCGAGGTGATGATCATCGCCACCAATCTCGAGGACCCCGGTCGGCTCGCCGACCTGGCAGCGAGCAATCTCGAGCTGAAGCTCGGCGAGGCTCAGGAGATCCTCTCGACCCTCGACCCGCTCGAGCGCCTGCAGCGCGTCAACGAGCTCCTGATCCGCGAGGGCGAGCTGCTCACCATGCAGCAGGAGATCTCGATGCAGGCCCGCGGGGAGATGGACCGCAGCCAGCGGGAGTACTACCTGCGCCAGCAGCTCAAGGCCATCCACGAAGAGCTCGGCGAGGGTGACGAGCTGGCCGAGGAGATCGCCGGCTACCGGCGGACGGCGGGAGAGAGAGGGCTCTCCGACGAGGCGACGCAGGAGCTCGAGCGTCAGGTCGGTCGCCTCGAGCGTAGCCACCCGGACAGTGCCGAGACGGCGCTCATCCGGACCTATCTCGAGACCCTGACCTCGATGCCCTGGTCCACCTACAGCGACGACCACCTCGATCTGGAACGCGCGCGTCGGGTCCTCGACGAGGACCACTTCGACCTCGAGAAGGTGAAGGAGCGGATCCTGGAGTACCTGGCGGTCCGCAAGCTCAACCCGGCGAGCAAGGGACCGATCCTCTGCTTCGTCGGACCGCCCGGAGTCGGCAAGACGTCGCTGGGTCGCTCGATCGCCCGCGCCCTGGGCCGCTCCTTCACGCGCCTCTCGCTGGGTGGCGTGCGCGACGAGGCGGAGATCCGGGGGCACCGGCGGACCTACGTCGGCGCCATGCCCGGACGCATCCTCCAGGGACTCACTCAGGCAGGCACGGGCAACCCCGTCTTCATGCTCGACGAGATCGACAAGCTGGGCGCCGACTACCGGGGGGACCCGTCCTCGGCCCTTCTCGAGGTCCTCGACCCGGAGCAGAACCACACGTTTCGCGATCACTACCTCGGCGTCGACTACGACCTCTCGCAGGTGCTGTTCATCACCACGGCCAACCTGCTCGAGCCGATCCAGCCGGCTTTCCTCGATCGCATGGAGGTTCTGCGCCTCTCCGGCTACACGACCGAGGAGAAGATCCAGATCGCCCGGCGCCACCTGATCCCCAAGCAGCTCGCGGAGCACGGTCTGGAGAGGCGACACCTCTCGTTCTCCCGTGCGGTGCTGCGGCGCATCGTCCAGGACTACGCCAAGGAGGCGGGGCTCCGTTCTCTCGAGCGCGAGATCGCCCGCGTGTGCCGCAAGGTCGCGGTGCGCGTGGCGTCCGGCGAGGAGACGTCGTTCTCCCTGTCGGTGCGCAACGTCAACGCGCTCCTGGGTCCACCGCGCCACTTCTCCGAGGAGCTGCTGCGGCGCGATCGGGTCGGCGTGGCGACCGGGCTCGCCTGGACCGCGGCCGGTGGTGACCTCCTGTTCATCGAGGTCCTCGTCGTTCCCGGCAAGGGCGAGCTCAAGCTCACCGGTCAGTTGGGTGACGTCATGCGCGAGTCGGCCCAGGCCGCCCTTTCCTATTGCCGGTCGCGAGACGAGGCGCTGGCGGCGGATTTCTTCACCAAGCACGACCTCCACATCCACGTGCCGGCCGGCTCGGTGCCCAAGGACGGGCCCTCGGCGGGGATCACCATCGCCACCGCCCTCGCCTCGGCGGTGTCCGGCCGGACGGTGGACCGCAAGCTCGCGATGACGGGAGAGATCACCCTGCGCGGCGACGTGCTGCCGATCGGCGGCCTCAAGGAGAAGATCCTCGCCGCCCGCGCCGCCGGCATCCGCCGTGTCGTTCTTCCCCGCCTGAACCGGCGCGACCTCGACGAGATCCCGGAGGACCTCCGTCAGGGCCTGGAATTCCACCTCGTCGAGCACATGGACGATGTGCTGAGCCTGGCACTCGCCGACCGGGGCGACCGGATTGCGTCGGCGTAGCGAGGACTCGCTGCTCCGGAATCTCCGCCGCACCCTGGCACGGCGCGGAGTCGACCGGCTCGGCGACGACGCGGCGATCCTGTCCGGTGGACCCACTTCCTGGGCGGTCACGGTCGACCAGCAGATCGAGGGGGTGCACTTCACCGCCGGAACGCCGCCGAAGGTCTGGGCTCGGCGCCTCGTCGCGGTGTGCCTCTCCGACGTGGCCGCCATGGGAGGTCGCCCCACCCACGCTTTTCTCGCGTTGCAGGCAACACCGACGCTCGATGTCGCCGCCGTCCTCGAAGCCGTAGCCGACGAATGCGCCCGGTCGGACGTCGAGCTGGCCGGCGGCGACCTCGCCTCGGACAGCCGCTGCGGAGGGTCCCTGACCGTGATGGCGCGCCCGGTCGCCGGCGGCCGTTGGCTGCGGCGATCGGCCGCGCGGCCGGGCGACACCCTCTGGCTGGGCGGGCCGGTGGGCTGGTCGCGACTCGGCCGCGAGCTCAGCGGCTCGGCGGCCATCGAGCGGCTACCCGCGGCTCAGCGGCGCGACGGTCGCAGGGCCCGGCGGATCCACCGGGAGCCCACCCCTCAGTTGGCTCTCGGCCAAGCCCTCGCTCGGCGGCGGCGCTGCGCGGCCATCGACGTCTCCGACGGGCTGGCCCTCGACCTGGCGCGCCTGTGCCGTGAGAGCGGGGTCGGGGCCGTCGTCGAGAGGGAGGCCCTGCCCTGCCCGCCGGAAGCGCTGGCGCGCGCCCTCGGCCTCGACCGCCTGGACTGCGCTCTTCACGGAGGTGAGGACTACGTCCTGTTGTTCACCCTGGCGCCGGGCGTACGGTCGTCACCCGAAGCCGGCCCCGTGCGCATCGGCACGATCACCGATGGAGGCGGCCTGGTCCTCGCGACCGGCGGCCACACCCGGGCCTTGCCGGCGCGAGGCTGGGATCACCTGTCCTCCGGAACGAGCGGCGGCTGACCCCCGCCCGCACCGGCCGGACGGGGGCTCGCCGCACCGCCTCACTCGGGCCGAATGGTGACCTGCAGCGGCTTCTTGAGGAGCTTGACCACCGCGTCGAGCTGCTTGGACAGCTCCGACTGCATCGACTCGATGCGCTCGATCCGCCGCGCCAGCGCGCGATCGGTCCCCTTCGCCGTCCTCGCTCCCGCGGTCGCGCCCCGCGCGGGTCGACGCCCGCGCCGACTCCCGGATCGGATCTCCTGGAAGACCGCCACCGCCTCCTCGGGGTACCGGCGCTTGCGGCCGGTCCCCTCGCTCGGGATCCGGTCTCCGTAGAGCTT
>JAWKHP010000047.1:0-7644 GCA_041394745.1 Thermoanaerobaculia bacterium
TCAAGTACGTCGGTCTGGGAGATCGGGGCGGCGCGCTGTCCCGGGACTCGATGGAGTGGCTCGAGCGCAGCCTCGAGGGCACGGGTCCCGTCCGCGTCCTGCTGGCGGGCTCCGACCAGATCTTCCGCGACCTGCCGGCCGAAGCCGTCGAGCGTCTGCCCCGCCACCGCGGCGAGCTCCTTCTCCCCACGCACGGCACGGGATGCTGGACCTCGCAGGCCGCCGCCAAGCGGTGGAACCGGCTCTGCGAGTCGACCGCGGCGGCCGCCGAGTGCGCCGCCACCGCCGCAGACTGGATGGGAGCACTCCCCTACCCCGGTGAGTGCCTACGCACCGAGTGGGAGCGCTTCCTGTGGCACCAGATGCACGACGACCTGACGGGAACGAGCGTGCCGGAGGCCTACCGCTTCACCTGGAACGACCAGATCCTCGCCCTGGGGACTTTTCGCTCCACCCTCCGCGACTCGGCGGAGGCGGTCGCAGCGCGGCTCGACACCACCGGGGCCGGGCTCCCCGTGGTGCTCTTCAACCCGCTCGGTTGGGAGCGCGACGAGCTGGTGGAAGTCGTTCTCGACGATCCCGGTGAAGGTCTCGTCGCCGTTCGTGACGCCGACGGCAGGCACCGGCCTCTGCAGGCCGTGCGACGCGACGACGGACGGTGGAACGTCCTCTTCCGCGCCAAGGTGCCGGCGCTGGGCTTCGCCGTCGTCCACCTGGCGCCCACCGCCAGCGGTCTCGAGGCCCCGGAGCTCACGGCGGAGGCCGCCGGCCTGCGGCTCGAGAACGCCCACCTCTCGGCGCGCCTGGACGGCTCCGGGCGGTTGGCGAGCTTGATCGCCCTCCCCGGCACCCGCGAGACCCTCGCGGGCCCGGTCGGCCTCGAGCTCCTCCCCGACCGCTCGGCCCGGTGGCCCGCCTGGGAGATCCTCTTCGACGATCTGGTCCGTGGCTCGGAGAAGCCTCTCGCGGAGCCCGAGTCCGTGCGACTCGTCGAGAGTGGGCCGCTGCGCGCCACGCTGGAGGCGCGCCATCGAGCGGCCGGCAGCGAGATCCGGCAGCGCTTCCGGCTGACCGCGGGCAGCCCCGTGCTCGAGATCGAGACCATCGTCGACTGGGCGAGCTCCGGACGGCTTCTCAAGCTCTCCGTACCGGCGGCGGCGGCTCCCGACGAAGCGACCTACGACCTCGGCTGCGGCGTCGTCCGCCGGGCCACCGCGCGGCCCGAGAAGTACGAGGTCCCCGCGCAACGCTGGGCCGACCTGTCGGAGACCGACGGCGGGCTCGCGGTGCTCGCCGCCACGACCACGGGCTGGGACCGTCCCGAGCCCGCCGTTCTGCGCTCGACTCTCGTGCGCTCACCGCGGGTGATTCGCAAGTTCCGCCATCAGGGCGCCCAGGACCGCGGGCGTCACCGCTTCCTCCACGCCCTGCACCCGCACCGCGGGGACTGGAACGACGAGGCGACGACCCGGCGCGCCGACGAGCTCGCCCAGCCCCTGCTCGCCTTCACCACGGTCGCCCATCCCGGCGTGTTCGGGCGCTCCTTCCGGCTCCTCGCCCCCGACGGCGACGGCGTCGCCGTACGCGCCTTGAAACGCGAAGAGGACGGCCGGGCCGTCGTGCTCCGGCTCCAGGAGTCGGCGGGACGGACCACCCACGTCGGCCTCGCGTGCGCGGCGCCGATCGCCTCGATCCGGCCGCTCGACGGCTGCGAGCGTCCCCTCGGCGAGACCACGCCGGCGGCCGACGCTCTGCCGCTCGCGTTCCGGCCTTTCGAGCTGCGCACGCTCGCCGTGCGACCGGCACCACCTCCCGGTCACGCGGACCGGCCGGCGAGCTTTCCCCTCTCCCTGCCCTTCGACCGGCGAGCGACCAGCTTCCACGGCGGCGAGGCCGCCGACCTGGACGGGCAGGGCCGGTCATTCCGGAGAGCGAAGTGGCCGCGCGAGGGTGCTCGTCGGTGCCAGGTGCTGCCGTTTGGAGCCGGACCGGGGCGGCCTCCCAACGCCCTCGATTGCCGCGGCCAGCTGCTGACCTGGGAGGAGCCCGCCGGCCTCAAGCCTGCTCGCCGCCGCCGACGCGAACGCGAGCCTCGAGCTTTGGGTGGCCAGCGCCCCGTGACGCCCGGATGTGCCCTGCTGAACGGGCCCATCGGGCGCTGGAAGGAGCTCGCGCCGCGGCCTCAGGCACCACCGGTGGGAGAGCCCCGGCACCGGCTTCGTCCACCGCGCGCGGGTCGCCTGGACGGCCGGACACCGGCACGATCGTCATCTCACCGACGAGCCCTACGAAAGCGCCTACCTCTTCGCCTTCGAGCTGGACCTGGACCCGGAGGAGCGCACGCTGACGCTCCCGGACACGCCCTCGGTGCACGTCTTCGCCGCCACGCTCGTCCGCGGCGCCTTTCCAAGCCTGGAACCGGCGAGCCCCTGGCTGACGGAGATCGAGCTCTCCTGAGCTCAGGCGTCGGGCAGCTGCCAGGTCGATTCGTCGTCGTCGAAGGCGGGCAGGTCGACCTGCTCGCCCAAAGACTGGCGCACCCGGTAGTCCCAGAGTCGGACGTACTTCAAGAAGGTACCGTAGGCCTGCAGACCGCAGACGACGAGCCCGTGACGCCCGTCGAGTACGCCGAGCTGCACGAAGTAGGTGCGGATGAAACGCCAGAGCGGCCGCAGGCCGAGCTCCACGAACCCTGCACCCTTCCCCTCGCGAAAGGCCTGGGCGGCGCCCCATTCGGCATAGTTCTGCAGCTTCTCGAGGTACTGGCCCATCGAGCGGAAGGTGTAGTGCAGCAGCGCGTTCTTGAGCACCGGCACGGCACCCTCGACGTTGAGATCCGCATGGACCCGCCGGTTCGGGTAGCGCCCCTTGTCGCGCCGGAAGAGACGGATCACCTTGTCGGTCGACCAGCCGGAGTGCCGGATCTCCTTGCCCAGCACGATGTTGCGCCGCCGCACGTAGTAGCCGAACGCCCGGGGACCTGCGATGAGGAGGCGCAGGATCTCGCAGGCCAGCGCTTCCGGCACGCGCTCGTCGGCGTCCAGGATCATCACCCAGTCGTGCGCGACGCGGTCGAGCGACCAGTTCTTCTGCGCCGCCGAGCCGAAGTACTCGCGCTGCTCCAGTCGCACGGCCGGGAAGGAGCGCACTCGCTCCACGGTGCGATCCTTGGAGAACGAGTCCACCACCAGAACCTCGTCCGCCCAGAGGACGGAGCGGATGCAGTCCTCGATGTTCACCTCCTCGTTGAAGGTGGTGATGATCACCGAAAGCCGCGGACGCTCGGGGTCCGCCAGCAGCTCCTCGAGGCTCCTACGCTTCGCCATGGCTCACCAGGAAGCGCTCGATCGAGCGAGCCTTCCCCGTCCCTTCGTCGATGTCGACGAGGACCGCCGCAAGACGCACGTCGCGCTTGGCGACCTCGAACGGCTGATTCGTCTGCAGGTAGAAGCGCTGCAGCACCTTGTCGGCGCGCATGCCGATGATCGACTCGTAGGGGCCCGTCATGCCGACGTCGGTCAGGAAAGCGGTGCCCCCCGGGAGGATGCGCTCGTCGGCCGTCGGCACGTGGGTGTGGGTGCCGAAGACACCCGAAACCCGGCCGTCGAGGTGGAAACCGAGGGCCTGCTTCTCGCTCGTCGCCTCGCAGTGGAAGTCGACCATCACGATCCGCACTTCGTCCCGCAGCTGCTCGAGCAGCCGATCGGCGGTGTCGAAGGGAGACGCCAGCGACTTCATGAAGACCTGCCCCTCGAGGTTGATCACAGCCACCGGAAGTCCGGCCGCCGTCTCGCCGACGTAGAGGCCGTGGCCGGGGTTGCCGTCCGGGTAGTTGGCCGGACGCAGCAGACGCGGCTCCTCGTCGAGGAGAGCCAGGCCCTCCTTCTTGTCCCAGATGTGGTTGCCGCTGGTGTAGCAGTCGATGGGCAGCTCGTCCAGCTCGGCCAGGACCTGCGGCGTCACACCGAAGCCGCCGGCGCTGTTCTCGACGTTGACCACCGTGAAGTCGACCCGGTGCTCGTCGACGAGGCGGGGCAGCAGGTCGAGGAGGGCTCGCCGCCCCGGCTTGCCCATCACGTCTCCCACGAAGAGGAGCCTCACTTCGCGTACTCCACCGAGCGGGTCTCGCGGATGACGGTGACCTTGATCTGGCCGGGGTACGTCAGCTCGGACTCGACCTTGCGGGCGATGTCCTTGGAGAGCCAGATCGCCTGCTCGTCGGAGAGCTTCTTGCAGTCGACGATGACGCGCACCTCGCGACCGGCCTGGATGGCGTACGTCTTCTGGACGCCCTTGAAGTCCTGCGCGATCTCCTCGAGCTTCTCCAGCCTCTTGACGTAGGTCTCCAGGACTTCTCGACGAGCGCCCGGACGAGCGGCCGAGAGAGCGTCGGCGGCGGTGACCAGCACCGCCTCGACGGTCTGCGGATCGTAGTCCCCGTGGTGGCAGGCCATCGCGTGCACGACCTTCTCGCTCTCGCCGTGGCGGCGCAGCAGATCGATCCCGATCTCGATGTGGGTGCCCTCGATCTCGCGGTCGACGGCCTTGCCGATGTCGTGGAAGAGACCCGCCCTGCGGGCGACCTGGACGTCGGCCTTGAGCTCGCCGGCCATGGTGGCGGCGAGGAACGCGACCTCCTTGGAGTGCTGCAGGACGTTCTGGCCGTAGGAGGTGCGGAAGCGCAGCCTCCCAAGGAGCTTCACGAGCTCCGGATGGACGCTCGGGACGTTCAGCTCGAGCAGCGCCGATTCGCCCTCCTGCTGGATCCGATCGTCGACCTCGCTGCGGACCTTCTCGACCACCTCTTCGATCCGTGCCGGGTGGATCCGGCCGTCCGAGACCAAGCGCTCCAGAGCGGTGCGCGCGATCTCTCGCCGGTAGGGGTCGAAGCAGGAGACGATCACCGCCTCGGGCGTGTCGTCGACAATCAGGTCGACACCGGCCGCGGTCTCGAGCGCTCGGATGTTGCGCCCCTCGCGCCCGATCACCCGCCCCTTCATCTCGTCGCTGGGCAGATGGACGACGGAGACGGTGGTCTCGGAGACGAAGTCCGAGGCCGACCGCTGGATCACCGTCCCGATGATCCGCTGGGCCTGGCGGCTTCCCTGTTCCCGCGCCTCGTCCTCGATGCGCTTGACCAGGTGGGCCGCGTCCATCCGCGCCTGATCCTCCATCGCCCGCTTGAGCTCGTCGACGGCTTGTTGGGCCGTCAGACCGGCGATCTGCTCCAGACGCTGCCGCTGCTCGGCCAGCGCGCCCTCGAGCTCCTCTTCGCGCGCCGTCAGCCGCTTCTCGCGCCGCTGAACGTCCTCGCTCTTGGCGTCGGTGGCCTTCTCCCGGCCGCGGACCTCGTCCAATCTCTTGTCGAGGGTGTCCTCACGCTCGGTCAGCCGTCGTTCCTGGGCCTCCAGCTCCTGCCGGCGCTGGCGTGAGACCTTCTCGAACTCGCTGCGGGCCTGGAGAAGCTTCTCCTTGGCCACGACCTCGGCCTCGCGCAGCTTCGCCTCGGCCTCCTTCTCCGCCTGCTCGAGGGCCCGTGCGGCCTGCCGCCGAGCCTGGGCCAGCGTGCGCCGGCTGCGCCGTCGGAGCACCAGCCACCAGAGAGCGGCGACCAGGGCCGCTCCGAGCGCTCCGAGCGCAATGGGAATGTAGGGTTCCACCGTCCTGGCCTCCTGAAAAGGGGCGGACGGGGGTCGCGGGGCGAACGCTGCACCCCCCGCGAGGCCGTGCGAGCCGTGTAGTTAGAACCTGGCGATTACCAGGTGGGTGCCCTCACCACGAGCCGTTAGCGTCCCCGTTCGAGCGGGGCTGGCACAGGCCGCGCGGTATCCGGGCTCCCGGGAAAAGAGTGTTGGTTCTAAAACATTGCGACTCATCACGGTCCACGCAGGGGATGCAGTCAAGCCTTCAGGTGTTCGGTTCGGTGCGTCGTCGCTCGCGGCTCATGTGTTGAGGGCCTTCTCCAGTTTGCCCGTCAAAGCGACGATCCTCTCTCGCAGCTCGCCTCGGTCCCCGTCCTGCTGCTGTCGACATTGAAACAGCTCGTCCGACAAGTTGAGCGCCGCCAGGATGGCGATCTTGGAGGTGTCGACGGTATTGACCTGCTGGGATATCTCGCGCATCCGCCGGTCCACCATCTCCGCCAGCTCCTGGAGGTACTCGGGATCCTTGTCTCCTCTCACGTGATAGACGGCCCCGAAGATCTCGACCTCGGTCGCCGCCACGGATTTGGCACTCATGGGCCTGTTCCACGCTCCGGCGGGCTCCACGGCCCGTCGGACGCTGTCACGAAGGCGTGACTATAGCACGCGGCACGCGGCCGCCCGGCCTCAGCCCAGCGCCTTCTCGAGCCCGTCCGCCAGCCGCCGTACCCGCTGTTTCAGGGTCCGCCGATCCTTCTCCCAGCGCCCCGCCCCCTCGGCGTCACCGCGTGCCGCGCTCAGCGCTTTCTCCAGCTCCCCGACTCGCTTCTCGAGCTTCGCTCTCTCCTTGCGGAGCCCCTGGATTTGCGCCAGCGCCGCCTCGACCTGCTTCTCGTGCACCTGCAGCCAGTCGGTCATCGCCCGAAGACTAGCAGCGTCGCGGCCCCGCGACCGCCCCCTCGCGCGCCCGTTTTCACGCTTCCGGCAGCACCTCGTCATGCCGCTGAGAATCGGTCCGTTGACGGCCCCCGAAAGGGGGGGATAGGCTCCGGGTATCCGGAGGCTGGGCCCGGGCCTCGACCCCACCAACGCCGACCCTCCTCGAGGTATCGGCACACTTGGAGGATGCCTCGATGTTGACCCGGACACCGCCCTCAGGCTCTCCTTTTCGCCCCCGTTCAGGCGCTTGGTCAGTGACTTTGCCGCTGCTGGCCTTACTCGCGTTCCCGGCTGCAGCGGCCGACTTTCCCGTTCACGTCGTCCCCGACTCGGATTCCGCGATCGAGGTGGTCAAGGCCGAGGTCAACCTCCTGCCGGCCGGCGCTACGTTCGTCGTCGGCTTGAACAACGGGTCCAAGGTCGAGGTCGTCCCCCACCTCACGTTGCGCCAACTGGCGCGCGACGGAGCCGTCCGAAGCTCCAACAGCTACCGCTTGCTTCCCCTCGGCACCGCCGGCCCGCTCCGGGTTCAGAGCCTGGACATGGTGCTGGACGACATACGCAAAGGCGACCGATTCGAGCTCCAAGTGAGCCAAGCTCCGTTGACCGACGCTCCATGCGAAAGCTTCTGCGACCTCTGCTGGGAACGGGCGGTGGAGCAGTGCGACTCCCAGGGCGCGCAGATCAGCTCCTACAACTGCACGTGCCAGACCGACGGAACGCGCATCTGCAGCTGGAGCTGCTACGCGCCGGAGTAGGATCGAGGATCCGAACCACCCAGAGAGGCGAGGGCGGTCTCCTCCCCCCTCAGCGATCGTCAGCACTCGCTTGGTTGACGTTTTGTCGAAATAAAGGTAACTTTCTTATCCGGATGATGACAAAACGTCAACTCAACCTCCACGAGTTCTTCGCCGACCACCCCGTCTTCACGCTCTCTCAGCTTGCCCGGGCTCGCGGCGACGGCCAGGACTTGGGACCGGCGAGGAACCAGCTCAAGCACCACCTGCGACAGGGCCGCATCCTGTCCGTCGCGCGGGAGATCTTCGCCGTGGTGCCTCCAGGC
>JAWKHP010000048.1:0-7508 GCA_041394745.1 Thermoanaerobaculia bacterium
GCCGTAGTTGCCGCACGTGGCCACCGTCAGGGTCTCGAAACCGCGGCGCAGGGCGTCCCGGGCCTGGGCGAAGGCGATGCGGTCCTTCTGGGTGCCCGTGGGGTTGCCGCCGTCGAACTTGACCCACAGCTGTCGCAGGCCCGATTCGCGCTCGAGGTTGCGGGCCCGCACCAGGTTGGTGTCGCCGATCTCGGAGTCGAGGATGTCCTCGAAGGCCTCCAGGCGCTCCTCCAGGGGGCGCGATCGGTCCACCGCGACGGCTCGCTGCTCCGCGAGCTCGTCGGCCTTGAGGCCGGTGCCGCGCGCCGCGTCGCGCAGCGCCAGCTCGCTCGGCTCGGGGGATTCGACGGAGGGGGAGAGCGGGGTATCTGCCATGGACGGGCTACGTGCCGGAGTGTACGCTACCCACCGCACCCGGACCAGCCGCGACGAGGCCCCGACGTGCCGCCGGAGACCCCCATGAGCACCGATCGCTCCCACACTCCGGACTCGCTGGAGCGCCGCCGAACCGAGCGGCGGACCGGCGATCGGGCCGTCGCCGCCCTGCTCGAGGCCACGCGCGGGCTCACCGCCGCCGACGACCTGCAGGCCGGGCTCGCCAGCGTCGCCGAGACGCTGCGGCGCGACATCGGCTGGGACACCTTCGGCGTGCTGCTGCTCGACGATCTCGGACGCGAGCTCTCGTTCGCCCTCGCCCTCGGGTTCTCCGAGGCGGTGGCGCGGCACTGGCGCTTCGGCCTCGGCCAGGGGATCGTCGGCACCGCGGCCGCGGAGGGGCGCTCCATCGTGGTGGAGGACGTGGCCCGCGACGAGCGCTACCTGCGCGCCGACCAGGACACGCGTTCCGAGCTCGCCGTGCCGCTCAAGGTGAAGGACCGGGTCATCGGCGTCGTCGACCTGGGCAGCCGCGAGCCGGGCTACTACAACGAAGAGGACCGGACGGCGGTCGAGCTGCTCTCGGACCACCTGGCCGGGGCGATCGAGGCCCAGCGCCTCTACGACAACGTCCGCGTGCAGGCGCAGACGCTGTCGGTCCTGCACGAGCTCTCGCGCGAGCTCACGGCGATCCACGACCGCAAGCGCGTGCTCGAGCGCGTCGCGGCACGCCTCTCGAGCCTCATCCGCTTCGACGTCTTCACGGTCCTGCTGTGGAACGACACCGACCGCGTGCTCGATCCCTGGGTCTCGGTGCGGCGCGACGCCGGCGACGCGTCGACCCAGGAGACCATGCCGCTGGGCGTCGGCATCTCGGGCACCGCCGCGGCCCTGCGTCAGACCATCCGCGTGCCCAACGTCTCGGTCGACCCGCGCTACGTCTCCGGCAATCCGGACCTGCCGGTGCGCTCCGAGATCGCGGTGCCCCTGCTCTTCGAGGAGCGCCTGATCGGCGTCCTGGACCTCGAGAGCCTGCGCTACGACGCCTTCGGCCTCGAGCACGAGCAGCTCCTGGGCACCCTCGGCGCCTCGCTGGCGATCGCGCTCTCCAACGCCGAGCTCTACGAGGACCTGGAGACCAGCCGGCGCCGGCTGGACGAGGACCTGCGCACCGCCCGCGAGCTCCAGCGCCGCCTGCTACCACGCTCGACGCCGTGGGTGGCCGGCCTGCAGATCGCCGTCGAGTCGGAGCCGGCCCGGCACCTGGGAGGGGACTTCTACGACTTCTTCCAGCCCGACGGCGACCACTTCGCCGTGGCCCTGGGCGACGTCGCCGGCAAGTCCACCTCGGCCGCCCTCTACGGGGCGCTGGCGGTCGGTGCTGCGCGAGCTGCGGGCAGCACCGGCGCCGTCCCGGAGAAGGTCCTCGCCCGCCTCAACCGGCAGGCTGCGCGGCCTGCAGATCGCCAACCGCTTCCTGGCCATGGCCTTCGCGCTCTACGACCGCACCGACGGGCGCATCCGCCTGGCCAACTCGGGGCTCCTGCAATCTACCTCCTGCACGGCCGGCGCCTCGAGGAGGTCGAGGTGGCCGGCGTGCCGCTCGGGCCTTCCAGAGCAGCGCCATGAGGCCGTCGAGCTCGCGCTCGTCCCCGGCGAGGCCCTCGTGCTCGCTCTCCGACGGCCTGGCCGAGGCGCGCGACCGGCACGACCACGAGCTCGGCCCGACCGCATGGCCGACACCCTGCGCCGTCTCGCCGACCGCAGCGCCCAGGGATCGCCGAGGTGGAGTCCTCGACGCGGTGACCCGCTTCACCGACGGCGTCGAGGCCTCCGACGACCGGACGCTGGTGGTGATCAAGGCCTGCGCGGACGGGGAGTGATGCGGACCGAGCCGTAACCCGCTCGTCATCGCCGCCGCCCCACGATCCATGGCGTCGGGTCCTCGAGACCCGGCGTCCGCAGCAAGCCTCTGCAACACTCCTCAGTAGCCTGCCCGGCTCGACCCCGATCCCTCGGGGAGAGCCGGAGGGCGCCCTCCTCGCCCTGACCGGCTAGGATCGGCAGGAGAGCGCCGCATCGACGCGGCGCCCTTCTCCCTCCGTCCTCGAGGAGATCGTGACCGTGGGACCCGTGCTCCGTCGCTTGCCGCCCTCTCTCCTTTCCTCCTGCCGTTGCTCGTCGCCCCGGCTCCGCCTAGCGCCGCGCAGCTCCGGCGACGGGACGGCGCTCGGCCCTGTCGCCGAGGCGTTGCGTGCGCGGCTCGCGGCGCCGGACGGGCTGGTGGTGGGGGAGGCGCGTCGCACGAGGCCCTGCCGCTCTACGAGCGCCGGCCTGATGCGGCGGCGTGGATCGAGGACGAGCGGCTGGCGCCGCGGGCGGCGAAGCTGCGCCAGGCGATCCGCGCGGCGCGCCTCGAGGGGCTCGACCCGGACGACTATCGGATCGCCCGGCCTGAGGAGCTGGCGCGCCGCCGCGAGCCCGGGAGCGCCGCCGGCACCCTCGTGGACTTCGACCTGCTGCACACCGACGCCTTCCTGCTGCTCGCCGCGCACCTGGTCAACGGCCGGGTGAATCCGGAGAGCTTCGACGGAGTGGATCGCCGTGCGCCGCGAGGTGGATCTGGTGACGCTCCTGCAGGACGCGGTGGCCGACGACGCCGTGCCCGAGGCCCTGGCCAGCCTGCGCCCCCAGGCGCCCGCCTACGGGCGCATGGTGGAGGCCCTCGCCCGCTACCGGACCCTGGCCGCCGAGGGCGGCTGGCCGGCGGTGCCGGCAGGGGAGACGCTGGAGCCCGGCGCTACCGATCCGCGCGTTCTCGCGGTGGCGCTGCGCCTGCACGCGACGGGCGACCTGCGCGCCGGGCACGAGGGCGAGCTCTACGACGAGGAGCTGGCCGAGGCGGTGCGGCGGTTCCAGGCCCGCCACGGCCTGGAGCCCGACGCCAAGATCGGGCCGAAGACTCTCGACGCGATGAACGTCTCCGCCGCCGATCGGGCTCATCAGATCGAGCTCAACCTGACGCGCTGGCGCTGGCTGCCCCAGGAGCTCGGGGAGCGCTTCGTCCTGGTCAACATCCCGTCCTTCGACCTCTGGGTCTTCGAGGGAACGGAGCCGGTGATGCAGAGGCGGGTGATCGTCGGCCGCAGCTACCGTCGCACGCCGGTCTTCTCGGACCTCATCCGCTACATCGTCTTCAACCCGTCCTGGGAGGTGCCGCCGTCGATCGCGGTGCAGGACAAGCTGCCGCTGATCCAGAAGGATCCGTCGTTCCTCGCCCAGCAGGGGTTCAAGGTCTACTCGGGGTGGGGGGCCGAGGGCCCGATCGACCCGGCCACGGTCGACTGGTCGGCCCTGACCCGGCGCTCGTTCCCGTACCGCCTGCGCCAGGACCCGGGGCCGTTGAATGCCCTGGGGAGGGTCAAGATCATGTTCCCCAATCGCTTCAACGTCTACCTGCACGACACGCCGGCGCGGGAGCTCTTCCGGCAGTCGGACCGCGACTTCAGCTCGGGGTGCATCCGTGTCGAGCAGCCGCTCGACCTGGCGGAGCTCCTGCTGCGCGGCGCCCCCGGCTGGGACCGCGCCGCGATCGACCGCACGGTGGCGTCGAACAAGACGGTCACCGTGTCGCTCCCGGAGCCGGTGCCCGTGCACCTGCAGTACTGGACCTCCTGGGTCGACGCCGACGGAGAGGTCCAGTTCCGGCGCGACCTCTACGGCCGCGACGCCCTCCTCGACGAAGCCCTGCGCACCCGTCGCGAGGCGATCGTCAGCGGCGGCTGAACAGGCGCAGGACGTACCAGAACATCAGCGCCACCGAGGCGAAGAGCTCCAGCGCCGCCGCCACGTGGCGGTCCTGCGGGTAGTGGCGCAGGATGTTCGAGGTGTCGTAGAGCACCGCGCCGCCGGCCAGGGCCACCATCCCGACCGAGAAGAAGGTGCCGAGCTCGAAGCCGAAAGCGACGCCCGCCACGATCAGCACCAGGGCCACGACGCCGCCCCAGACGAGGATCCCGCGCAGGAAGGAGAAGTCCTTGCGGGTGATGAAGGCCACCGCCGTCAACCCCGCGAACCCCAGCAGGGTCACCATCGCCGCGCTCCGGATGGCGCCCGGTGCCACCGCCTCGGCGATGTAGAGGAGCGGCACGAAGAGGATGACCTCGGCCAGCACGTAGGCCCCGAGCGCCGCGTACTGCGCCGGCACCGAGCGCACCGTGTGCGCCGTCCGGCTGGCCAGCCAGCCCACGATCATGAACCCGCCCAGCACCCAGAGCCAGTTCACCCCCAGGAGCCGCTGCGCGATCACCGCCGCCCACCCGCTCGAGAACAGGGCGATCTCGGCGACGGTGAACGCCGTCAGCGCCATGAACAGATGCGAGTAGGTCCGCGCGATGAAATCAGCCCGCTCCGCGGGCACCAGCCCCTCGAGCGCGCCTTCGGGATGGATCGGACGAGTGCTCTCGCTCATGCTCCCTCCTCTGTGTGACCGGGCCGGCCGCGATTCTACCCCTCCCGCCCGCTAAGATCCGCTCCGACGCCGGAGTGGCGAAACTGGCAACCGCAGGGGACTTAAAATCCCCCGGCCCCTCCAGGGGCCTTCCGGGTTCGAATCCCGGCTCCGGCATATCCAATGGCCACCATGCGCGTTCCGTCGAGTCTCGACCCTGCCTGGACGGGCCGAGATGGGCTCGTGGGTACAGCCTCGGGTCCATGAGGGCCCGAGAGAGCCCCTCAGCGAAGCGGTAGGAAAAGCAGGGAGTCCACGAAGTCCGTGGGGGTGCCGGCTTGGGCGAGCAGCTGGAGTTCCTCCACGGCCAGGCCAATCGACAGCCTCTGCGGCACGAAGATCACGCCGGCGAATCGGGTTCTCTCATGCTGGCGTCGTCTCGCTTCGACGATGAGGTCGTGGTCCGACGAGAGGAGGACCCGCTCCAACGCCGTCGCCCGATCCAGCAGCTCCGGATCCGAGAGGTGGGCGGCCTCGTCTTCGAGTGCTGTCCGGACGTCGACCCCTCGGAGCCGGAGGCCTTGCGTGATGGCGCGGTTGACGTTGTGATCGGAGTAGAAACCGACCGACAAGATCAGATCTGCCCCTGAGCGCGGAGCTTGGCGACGAGGGGATGGTCGCCGACGTCCCCCCGCATCGCGTCGACCACCGCGTCTCGACGCTCCAGGTCCGCGTCGATCTCGTCCCGGTGATCCCAGTAGTAGGCCAGGGCCGAGTGAACCTGCCCGAGGGTCAGATGGGGATGCTGGTAGGCGAGCTCTTCGGGGCTCCAGCCGTGGGCCTTGACCTCGGCGACGAGCTCCACGATCTTCGTGTTGGCGCCATCGATCCAGGGAACACCATGCTCATCGAGGACGATGTGCTCGTACGAGGTGCGGTTTCCGGCGATCATGGCTGGCCTCGGGATGATCCTATCAGTGGCGAGACGATCGGCCTCACATGGCGCCCACCTCGCCGCCTGGGGCCTGGTTACCGGCCGAGCTTGTCCGGGGTCTCCGCCACGAGGGCGCCTGGCGGCCTCCTTTTCAGATCCGTGACGTACCACTGCCAGTCTCCGGATCGAAGGTGGATCGTCCCCTTCCAGTTGTCAAGTCCAGTCTCTACCTGTAGTTGGCGGCTGTCGGCCGCTGTGCGCTACTGTCGCCTCCAGCGTGCCGCCACTGCCTTAAAGTCCCCTGGCCCCTCCAGGGAGCCTTCCGGGTTCGAATCCCGGCTCCGGCACCAGCTTGGAACAGGAGGTCTTGAGCCGTGCGACCCCTTCGGTACTCCATCAACGTCACCCTCGACGGTTGCTGCGATCATCGGGCGATCGTGCCGAGCGAGGAGCTGCATCGCCATGCGGCCGAGACCCTGGCGCGGGCCGACGCTCTCCTGTTCGGGAGGGTGATCTACCAGATGATGGAGGAGGCGTGGCGGCCTCCGGCGCCGGCGGGGCGGCCCGAGTGGATGGAGCCCTTCGCCCGGACGATCGACGCGGCCAAGAAGTACGTCGTCTCGAGCACCCTGGAGCGGGTGGACTGGAACGCGGAGCTGCTGCGCGGAGACCTGCGAGCCGCCGTCGAGCAGCTCAAGCAGGAGCCGGGCAACGGACTGTTCGTGGGTGGTGTGAAGCTCCCGATGGCGCTGGCGGAGCTGGGATTGATCGACGAGTACGAGCTCATCGTCCACCCGAGGCTCGCGGGCCACGGGCCGACGCTGTTCGCGGGACTCTCGGAGCCGATCGATCTCGAGCTCGTGGGCCGGCTGGAGCTCGGCTCCGGGGCGGTGGTGATGCGGTACGCGCCGAGTCTGTAGCCGAGGGCCGACACGGCGCCCGGGACCACACGTGGAGTCACACCACGGCTAGCCCGAACGACCATCGGACGATCAAGGCACCCACGAGAGTGGTGACCAGGAAACCGGTACCGTGGAGGAGCAGGGTCAAGAGACCCCGGAGACCGCGCCTCGACAGCAGGCACGCCGGAACCGCAATCGGCCACGCCCACCAGATCAGCCAGGCGGAGGTGTGGGGTAGGGGGCGCCCGACCAGCTTGGCGTCGGTCAGAACCAGCAGCGTAGCGAGGAGCCCGAGGCACAGCTGCAAGGCCCGGTCCAAGTTGAGCTCCACCATGGGCAAGAGGGCAACGCGGGTGCCCGCGAACATCCCGAGCCCGTACCAGGCGAGGACATAGAAGCGACGAATCGAACGGAAGTTCGCCGCGCCGGGCGGCCGGGCGGCCGCCGTGCTCGGCATCGAGGCCGTGTCCGACATCTCAGCCGCCTCCGAGCGCCGTCGAGTCGAAGACGCACTCGGTGGGCGGGCCGAGGGGCTGGGTGTCGGGGTCGACGCCGCAGAGGGTGCGGATGCTGGACTTGAGCCAGGCGTCGAAGCCTTCGGTGGCGGCGGCGTAGTCGGCGGCGGCGGTCTCGACGGGCTTGCCGGTGATGTGGGTGACGGCGATGACCCAGGGGTGGCCGTCGGGGCCGTCCTGGAGATGCCAGGTCTCGCGGGCGACGCCGTGGCGCTCGTAGAAGGCCGCGGCGTCGGCGGCGCGCTCGCCGTGGACCTCGCGGCAGAAGGCGTGGAAGGCGCCGAGCCGGCCGTCGAGCAGGGGGAAGGCGCGCACGACGAGGTCGGACGCGC
>JAWKHP010000049.1:0-5634 GCA_041394745.1 Thermoanaerobaculia bacterium
TGGTCGATGGACGCGGCGCCGGAGGCCACCGTGCGCACGAAGCGCGGCGCTTCGAGGTCGCGCACGTCGACGACGAAGGTGGTGGCGCCTGGCACCAGGTCCCGGATCTCGTCCCCCTCGTCGTTGACGTAGAGCGTCCGCCCGTCGGCCGAGAGGGCTCCGCTGTGGCAGTAGCCGAGCCCCGGATAGATCAGGTGGCCCAGCCGCACGACGTTCGCCTTGTCGGTGACGTCCAGGACGTCGAGCCCGTCGAAGCCGGAGAAGGCGAAGACGATCTCGCGACCGGCCCAGGGGCCCGCGGCGAAGGTGACGGCCAGCATGTCGTGGACGTAGTGCTCGGCCCAGCGCGCCGCCCGCGGCAGCTGCGGATGCCTGGGGTCGGCCAGGTCGACGCCGACCAGGCCGCCGCCGACGAGGTTCGAGCCGGCCAGATAGGCCCAGCCGCTGTCGGGGTCGAGGGCGATGTTGTGGGCCGTGGCCAGCCCGTCCTTGCGCAGCCACCCGCGCCGCCGCACCCGGCCCTCGTCGACCTGCCGCAGGTCGATCACCTGCAGGCCCCGGCCGCGCTCGTTGGTGACGTAGGCGAAACCGCCGTAGGCCTTGATGTCGCGCCAGAACGAAGAGGGGCCGCGGATGCTCCCCACCACGACCGGCTGGAGAGGGTCGGTCACCTCGACCACCGCGGTGGCCGTCTGCAGGCCGATGAGGGCGTACTCCCGCCCCGAGGGCGACACGTAGCCCCAGATGTCGTTGCTCGGCTGCGGCCTCCCCGTGAGCTCCTCCGAGGTCAGCCAGGAGAGCAGGGCGACCCGATGGGCCGGGAACTCCAGGGCCGCGCCGGAGGAGCCGGGGCGGATCGGATCGCCTCCCGTGTAGCCGTGGCCTCCGACCGGCTCGCCGGGCGGCTCGTGGCCTTCGTGGGCGGAGGCGGCGCCGGGCGTGAGCGCGGCCAGGACGGCGGCGGCAGCGAGGATTCGCGGAAGCATTCGAGGCTCCTTTGCGCGTCCCCTCCTCGTGGCGCGCATCGTAGCACCGCGAGCCCCCCGTCCGGGTCGTTTCCGGACCGTCCCCTACAATGGGGGTCCATCCCACCGATCCGGCACGGCCCGGCCGGAGAACCCGCGGAGGACTCCCATGCAGTGCATTCGCTCAGACTCCACGCTCTTCGTCCTCGCCCTGGCGTTCCTGTTCGGCAGCGGCCTCGCCGCGGCGCAGGACACCGACGGCGACGCCATTCCCGACTCGATCGAGAACCAGTCCTGGTACCTCGACGCGGGCGGCAGCCCCCAGCGTCAGGACGTCTGGGTCGAGTGCGACTACATGCGCGGGACGGTGAAGAAGCGCAACCGCCTGCGCCGCCGCGTCGAGCAGGTGTTCGACCGGGCGCCGGTGCCCGGCGGCATCACCCTCCACGTCACCTTCGACGAGAAGCTGCCGTTCGAGGAGCAGTGGGGCGACGTCGGGACGCCCGAGGGCATCCTGGAGACCTTCCAGAAGCTCTTCGACACCTACGACGCACGCTTCGACGTGCGCCCGTTCAACGGCGCCCACGCCGACACGATGCGGCCCTACGGTCACTACTGCATGTTCGTCGAGTCGATCGGCGGCGACGGCGTCTCCGGCTTCTCGCCCGGCATTCCCGGCGACCTCTTCGTCGTCGCGTTGGGACAGTACCGGGGCCAGGTTCCGGGCCGCGAGCTGCGCGCCGCCGAGGCGGGCACGATGCTCCACGAGCTCGGCCACAACCTGGGCCTCACCCACGGCGGGGCCAGGCCGCGGCCGCACGCCAACTACAAGCCCAACTACCTGTCGGTGATGAACTACGCCTTCCAGTTCGGGTTCCTGCGCCGGCGCCAGGGGAACCTCGAGTTCTTCAACTACTGGGACTACTCGCGCGGCCGCTCGAACCTCATCCACGAGCGCAAGCTGCACGAGATGGAGGGCGTCATCCTGCCGGTGGAGGCCACCGTCGCCGACACGCAGCGGGGGGACGAGCTGCTCGGCATCACCTTCTGTCCGGAGAGCAACGCCCTGGCCTTCCGCTTCAACGGCCCGGTCGACTTCGACTGCGACGGGACGATCGACGGCGGGAAGGTCAAGGTGGACACCAACCGCGACGGCCGCAAGAACAAGCTCGGGCGGGTCCAGGTGGACTGGGACAACCTCGTCTTCGGCACCGCCGGCATCGGCGCCGGCGGCCGGGTGGAGCTCCTCGACCCGCTGAGCGAAATGCGCCGTCCCGACGTCGAGCTCCGGCTGCGGTTGCGTGAGGCGCTGCGCGACTCGGCCGGTCCGCTCGTGCGCTAGGACCGCACCGGGAGACCGGACATGGCACGCGCCTTGCGGCTCTCGAGCGTGGAGATCATCGGAAGGAGACTCCCATGAACGTTGCCACCCACCGCCTCTCGTCCTTCGCTTTCGTCGGCGCCCTGGCCGCGGTCGTGCTCGCGATCGGCTGCTCGCGCCCGCCGGCCGCCCGGGAGGACACTGCCGCGGAGGCCCCGTCCTCGCCGGTGGTCACCGAGGACTCCACGGCTCCCGCGGAGCTGTCGGACGAGATGATGGGGGAGGATCTCTCGGCCGAGCCGTCCGTGCAGGAGGAGGCCGACGACCTGGCCCGCCGTGAGGCCGAGCTCGACGCCGCCGAGGCGGATCTCGCCCGTCGGGAGGAGCTGGCCCGCCGCGAGTCCGAGGTGGCCGCCCGGGAGGCCGAGCTGGCGCGCCGCGAGCGTGCCGCGGCTCCCGCGCCGCAGCCCGCCCCGCGTCCGGCCGTCGAGCCGGAGCCCGAGCCCCTGGTCGTTCCGCCCGAGCCCGCACCGGAGCCCGAGCCGGTGCCGGAGCCCGAGCCGCGGCGTCTGGTCGACGTCACGGTGCCGGCGGGCACGCTGGTCGACGTCGAGATCCTGGACTCGGTCTCGAGCGCCACGAGTCAGCCGGGCGATCGCTTCGCCACTCGCGTGGCCACCGACGTCGTCGCCGACGGCCTGGTGGCCATTCCGGCCGGTGCCCTGGTGAGCGGCGTCGTCACTGAAGCCGTGCCGTTGCGGCGCATCGGCGGCCAGGCCCGCCTGGCGCTCGACCTCGACCGCCTGATGGTCGGCGGGCGGGAGGTGCCGATCTCCGCCGGCCTCGCCGAGGCCGGCCGCAGCGAGACCGGCAAGGACGCCGCCACGATCGGCGGCGCCGCCGCCGCGGGCGCCATCCTCGGCCGCTCCACGGCCAGCCGCCACGACCGCAAGAAGGCGACGATCCTCGGCACCCTGCTGGGCGCCGCCGCCGGCACCGTCATCGCCGCCAAGACCGAGGGCGAGGAGATCACCCTCCCCGAGGGCACCTTCGTCACCCTCACCCTCGACCAGCCCGTCCACCTGACGGTCGAACGCTAGCTCCCCGCCCGCCACCCACGGAGCCCGGCCGCCCCGACTGAAGCGGCCGGCGCCCCGCTGGCCGACCGGCGGTGACGCAACCCGATTCCGTCCGCCCCACGACCCAGGCTGCGTCGCCCGGCGATCGTGCCACCTCCGGCCCCTTCGGCAGGTCGCCTGAAGCGGCCGGCGCCCCTGCCGGCCGACCGGCGGTGACGTGACCCGATTCCTCCGCCCCACGACCCGGCCCCCGGCACCACGACCGGCGCCCCCGGCAATCCGCCTGAAGCGGCCGGCGCCCTGCCGGCCGACCGGCGGTGACGTGACCCGATTCCTCGGCCCCACGACCCGGCCCCCCGGCACCACGACCGGCGCCCCCGGCAATCCGCCTGAAGCGGCCGGCGCCCCTGCCGGCCGACCGGCGGTGACGTGACCCGATTCCTCCGCCCCACGACCCGGCCCCCGGCACCACGACCGGCGCCCCGGCAACCCGCCTGAAGCGGCCGGCGCCCCTGCCGGCCGCCCGGCGGTGACGTGACCCGATTCCTCCGCCCCTCGACCGGCGGGTGGCGGCGGCACTCGCGTCCGGCCGGCACGGGGGCCGGCCGCTTCAGGCGGGGTGGTGGGCGGATTGGGATAGGCGGCGGGAGGATCCCGCCATGTCCGTTCGAGGCCTCGGTCGCTCTCTCGCCGTGTTCGGCGCGCTGGTCGCCGGCGGGCTTCCGGCACAGGAGCCGTGCCGCCCCGGCTCCGTCTGGCGGGAGGCCTTCTACGGCGACTGGGTCTGCGTGCCCCACCAGACCTACCTCGACACGCAAGAGGAGAACCGTCACGCCCGTGAGAACGTCGTGCCGCACCCGGACGGCCCCCAGGGCTGCCGGTCGGACTCCGCCTGGCGCAACGCCTTCCCGGCGACCGGGTCTGCATCGCCCGCGACGCGCCGGCAGGTGCGCGAGGACAACGCGGCGGCCCCCGGCCGCACCGGCGTCTTGAGGAGCGGCCCGAACGGCCCCCGCCAGTGCCTGCCGGGCTTCGTCTGGCGCGAGGCGGGGCCGAACGACTTCGCCTGCGTGCCGCCCGACTCGCGCACCCTCGCCCGGCGGCAGAACGCCGAGGCGCCGGATCGCACCGGCAGCGACGTCTGCAAGCCCGGCCTCGTCTGGCGCGAGGCGGTCCCCGAGGACCACGTCTGCGTCAGCATCCAGAGCCGCGAGCGAGCCCGCGCCGACAACGGTCTCCACTGGACCCGCCGCCTCGACTTCCAGTGCGACGCCTACGCCCGCCTCGCCCTGGACCGCTACGACCGGATCGGGGCCTACCGCCTCTCGGGCTGCTTCGACGACCACAGCGAGCGCTGGCACGGCAGCTGGGACGATCACTACGACTGGTGCATCCGCGTCACGCCCGACCAGCGCGCCGCCGAGATCATGGCCCGCGAGGAGGGGCTCGCCTACTGCCGCGATCGCCGGGTGGGGGCGGGGACCTGTCGCGACGGCGTCGCCATCGTGGTCACCGCCTCCGAGTGCCTGGACCCGTTCGGTCACGTCGAGGACGCCGGCGGCCGCTCGATCGGCGGCTGCGGCGAGGACGAGGACGCCGCGGGCCGGCAGGCGAAGGCGAAGTTCTTCGCGACCTGGGGACGCTGCGTGCTCGAAGACCCGGCCCCCGGTTGCTGCACCGTCGACGAGTCCGATCCGGTGCCGACCTGCTGCTGACCCCTACGGCGCCGGGCGGCAGGCCGCCTCGATCTGCTCGTCGCTGAACCCGGCCCGCACCATGGCCGCGATCTGCGCCACCGTGCACGACCCGGCCCGGACCTCAGGCTCCGCGGCCGCCGCCGGAGCACCGTCCACGGCCGGAACGGGCGCAGCCTCGGCCGCCGGCATCCCGAGCTCCCGGCGCGCCTCCGCCACGTACTCCGGGTCCGCCTCCTCCTCGCACGCCGTCCGCTCGTCACCGGCCTCGTGGAAGAAGCGCACCGTCGCCTCGGCCGTGGCCGACTCGTCGTCCTCGAGCGGCGTCGACTCGAGCTCCAGCACCGCGTAGTGCGTGTACCCCGCCGCCACACAGATCGACGCCGCCTTCTCGTGGACCAGCTTCACCGCCTTCTCCTCGCTGCCCATGAACAGCACCTTGTGGCGCACCGCGAAGAGATCCTCCTCGAGCCGGTCGAAGTGGAGGACGGCCGAGGCCGAGGACGCGGCGGCCGCCAGCAGCGACAGGACGAGGACGGTCTTTCTCATGGACGGGGCTCCTCCGGGCGGTTCGC
>JAWKHP010000050.1:0-5592 GCA_041394745.1 Thermoanaerobaculia bacterium
GGAAACACGAACGCCGTGGGCATCGTCACCACCTCACCGCCGCGGCCGCCCAGGTCAACCCCGAGCCGAAAGCGGAGAGCAGCACCAGATGGCCGTCGGCGAGCCTTCCGTCGCGATTGAGCTCGTCGAGGGCGATCGGAATCGACGCCGCGGAGGTGTTGCCGTAGCGCTCGATGTTCACGTAGGTGTGTCCCTCGCGGATCGCCAGTCGGGTGCCGACGGCGTCGATGATCCGGCGGTTGGCCTGATGGGGGATGAACCAGTCGACGTCCTCCGGCGCCTTGCCGCAGAGCTCGAGAGCCTCTTCGCTGACCTCGGCCAAGGAGCGAACGGCGACCTTGAAGGTCTCGTTGCCGCGCATCCGCAGGAAACCCAGGCCCTGCTTCAGCATCTCCTCGCCCGCCGGGTGCCGGCTGCCGCCGCCCGGCCGCTCGATGAGGTCGGCGAGCGAGCCGTCCGCGTGCATGGCGACCGCGAGGACGCCACGAGCGTCGTCCTCGGTCGCCGACAACACGACCGCACCGGCCCCGTCCCCGAAGAGAACGCACGTCCCCCGGTCGCTCCAGTCCACGATCTGGGAGAGCACCTCGCCCCCCACCACCACGGCGTGCCGCACGCCGCCGGCCTCGATGAAGCGGGAGGCGATGCCGAGCGCGTAGACGAAGCCGGTGCAGGCGGCGCTCAGGTCGAAGGCCGGCGCACGCTGTGCACCGATCGCCTGCTGGACGATGCAAGCCGTTGCAGGGAAGATGCGGTCGGGACACACGGTGGCGCAGAGCACCAGGTCGACCTGCGATCCATCGACGCCCGCCATCTCGAGGGCCCGCTCGCAGGCCGGCACCGCGAAATCGCTCAACGCCTCGCCGGGCGCGGCGATCCGACGTTCCTTGATGCCGGTGCGCTCGGTGATCCACTCGTCGGTCGTGTCGACCATGCGCTCGAGCTCCGCATTGGTCAGGACGCGCTCGGGCACCGCACGTCCGGTCCCGGTGATCCTCGCCCTCATGCCGGTGCCCCCTCTCCCTCTCCCACGTGCAGGAGGCGCTGCTCCTCGCGATGGAGCTCCGCCACCTTGTCGCGGATCTTGGCCGCCAGATCGGCGCGGACGAACTCCTGCGCCCGGCGGATGGCGCTTTGCACCGCCCGAGCGTTGGAGCGGCCGTGGCCGATGAAGCAGCCGCCGTTGACGCCGAGCAGGGGCGCGGCGCCGTACTCGCTGTAGTCGATGCGCTCGGAGAGCGCGGTGAAGGCCGGCTTCGCCATCAGGTAGCCGAGACGCGTGCGCAGCGACCGTCCGAGCTCCTGGCGGAGCAGGCCGCGGACGAGCTCCGCCAACGACTCCGCGCTCTTCAGGATCGCGTTGCCGACGAAGCCGTCGCACACGACGACGTCGACCGTGCCCGCGAAGACGTCCCGGCCCTCGACGTTGCCGACGAAGTTGAGCCCCGTCGTCTGCATGACGCGGAAGACCTCCTTGGTGAGGTCGTCCCCCTTGCCCTCCTCCTCGCCGATCGAGAGCAGGCCGACGCGCGGCGACTCGTTGCCCAGGACCTCCTGGGCGTAGAAGTGGCCCATGACCGCGAACTCGCGGAGCTGCTCGGGCTTGGTATCGACGTTGGCGCCGACGTCGAGGAGGACCGTCCGGCCCGTCGCCGACGGCAGGACCGCGGCCAACGCCGGCCGGTCGACGCCGGGGATCGTGCCCACTACCATCTTGGCGACGATCATCGCCGCACCGGTGTTGCCGGCGCTCACCATCGCCTCGGCCCGCCCCTCCTTGACCAGCTCGCCGCAGAGACGGATCGAGGAGCGCCGCTTGCGCCGGATCGGGGCGATCGGAGAGTCGTCCATGCCGACGACCTCCTCGGCGTGGACGACCTCGACTCCCTCCTGACGCGCACCCAGAGTGGCGAGCTCGGCCGTGATCGCCTCGTGGTCGCCGACGAGGATCAGGGACGCCCCGTCCTCACGGACGGCGCGCACCGCCCCCGCGACCACTGCGGCCGGCGCGTGGTCGCCCCCCATGGCGTCGACGGCGATGGGCATGCCTGGATCGTGTTCGAGGGCTCTGGACGGGTCGACTGGCGGAACGGACGGGCCGATCCTACCAGGGCGCCCCTCGCCTCAGAGCGCCTCGTCGACCTCGACGACCTGGCGGCCGCGATAGTGGCCGCAGTGAGGGCAGGCTCGGTGAGGGAGCTTGGGCTCGCCGCAGTTGGGGCAGACGGACTGCGCGGGGGCGTCGAGAGCGTCGTGAGCTCGGCGCCGATCGCGTCGGGCCTTGGAGTGTCGTTGCTTCGGATTGGGCATCTCGGGATTCCTCTCGGGTCTCTACCGGGCGTCGGGGAGAAGGTCCTTCAACGCCTCCCAGCGGGGATCCCCTTCCGGCTCGCAGCAGTCGGGGCTCTCGTTGCGATCCGCTCCGCAGCGCGGGCACAGGCCGGCGCAATCGGGGCGGCAGAGCACGCTCATCGGAACGTTGAGCTGAAGCTGCTCGATCAGGATGGGACGGGTGTCGATCTCGGGCTCGTCGACGGTCAGCACGCCGAGGTCGGAGGATTGGAGCCTGATCTCCCCCACCGTGGGGCTCGCAGGCTGGACCCGGATCAACAGATCCAGGTCGCTCTCCACTCGTTGCTCGACCGGCTTCAGGCACCTCGTACAGTTCAGGGTCTGGGTGTAGCGGAGGCGGGCGTTCAATCGGAAGCCGCCGGCGGCGCGAGCCACCTCGCCCCCCCACTCGATCTCGGTCAGTCCGGTCAGGATCTCGCGGCCGAGGGACTCGGCGGGGACCGCGACCCGCTCGTCCCAGCGGAAGGGCTCCTCCCGGATCCGGTCCAGTTGGATGATCACTGCGTCGCCCCCCGCCGAACCGGGAAACGCTACGGGATCGGGCACTTTCTGTCAATCGCGCGGCTCGGCCCGGGGCGTCTTGCGGAGGCGAACCACGGCTCCGTCCGCGGGTTTCCCGCCGACCACCACCGTGGCCTCGCTCCAGTCGCCGAGGAGGCGGAAGCGGCGGCGAGGACGGCGCCCCATCGCCGGGTCTCCTCGAAGGGCAAGGACGAGAGCTGATCGACCAGCAGTCCCAGGGCCCTCGCCGTCTCGACGAGGTCGCCCACGGCGACGAACGAAGCCGGAGGCGGTCCCGTCCACGGAATCGAGCCCCCAGGCAAGGCCAGCCGCAACCTCCAGCGCCTCCCGATCGGTCACCGCCCACCGGGTGCCCCCGCGCCCGCGGCAAGGTCCGTACTCCCCAGCAGGTCGTAGAGCTTCTCTCCCGGCATCGACGGGCGCCGGCCCAGGCCGCGGTGGACCTGGGCCCAGCGCGGCAGGCCCGCCCCGGCCGGCGCCGGGAGGAGCGCCAGCAGCTCCTCGGCACGCCCCGCGGCCTCGAAGGTCAGGGTGGGACCCGGTCGATCCGAGGAACGGGGGCGCTTCGAGGAGCCCATCCGCGCCGTCCGTGGCGAGGACCAGAGACTCGGCGGCGCGACGCAGGCGGTAGAGGCCCGGGGGGAGCAGCGGACCGGAGGCGTGGCCGAGAGCGAGGAGCGCCGAGAACGGCTCCCCGTCCGCGAGAGCCTCGGTGGTCCGGCCGGGGCGTCGGCAAGGAGGCTCCGCGGCGCGGTCCAGGTGGCTCCCCTCCCAGGAGACCACACCGTCTCCTCGCCGGTCCCCACGGGCTGCGGCGAGCCATGGGTTGCCCGCCAGCCGCCCGGCCCATCGCGCGAGGAGAGCGGCCAGCCCGTAGGCGCGGGCCGCCCAGGACGATGCGGCGTCCGTCGGCGGACGGAGCCAGCGCCAGGTCGTGCGCGGGCGGGTGGGCAGGGGGCCGAACGACGGCAGCTGGGGCGCCGGAAGGTCGGCGAGGTGCGCCACGGCCTCCGAACGCCGCCGGAAGCGCTCGAGGGCACCCAGGTTCTGATGCGGATAGGGCACCCAGGCCCGGTAGGGCAGCTCCGAAGAGAGCAGCACGGCCGCCGTGAGACTCCCCTCCTCGAGGCGTCCCGGCCGCTCGCGCGGCCAGTAGGAGCGGCCGATGTGCGCCGCCAGTGCGAGTATGATCGCCCCTGCGACGAAGAGCCCCTTGCGGCTCACCGGTGCGCCTCGCCCATCATCGGGACAGACTAGCGGAAGCGACCCGCCGACACGATGCCCGAGCCGGATCCCGACAAAGACCCGGTCACCGGGCGGCCCTGGACGTTCTGGAAACGAGTGCGCCGCAGCCTCGCGCGACGCATGCCGCGCACCGCTCGCGCGGTGAACTGGACCCACGCCAAGGTGCGTCACGTCGCGGGCCGGGCCTGGCACCGCGTCCGGAGGGTGGGATGGACGGTGCGCTGGGCGTGGCGCCAGCTGCAGGAGCTTCGGCGGCTGCGCCGGGAGCGGCGCACGACCGTGGCGGTCGACGTCACGCCCTTCTGGGAGCCGCTCACCGGTATCGGTTGGTACCTCTACCGCACGTTGGAGCAGCTCGCGTCGCGCGACGACCTGGCCTTGCGGCTCTATGGACCGACGGCGGTAGACAGCCCCGACCGGCCGGGTCCGGTCGTTCCCCTCCCCGCCGGCCCGGCGATCGAGGAGCGCCTCTGGGCCGTGCCGGACGATCTCGCCGTCCCCCGCGGATGGGTCATCCGGGTCCTGCGGCGGCTCGAGCCCGTCCTGCTGGCCGTGGAAGGCAACCGAGTGCTCTTCGCACCCAACTTCTTCCTCCCCCGCCGCTTCGCCTTCGCCCGCGGGCGCCAGGTCTCCACCATCCACGACCTGGGAGTGCGCAAGGTGCCGTGGACGCTGCAGGCGGAGACCCTCGACGCGCTCACCGCCCGCCTCGAGCGCACGGCCCGACGCTCCCGCCTGCTGATCTCGGTCAGCGGCGCGGTGCGGGACGAGATCGTCGACCTCGGGCTGGCCACCGCGGACAAGGTCCGCGTCGTCCACCACGGGCCCGGTCAGCTCGCCAGGGTGGCCCCCGCAGCTCCGCCCGCCGGCGTGCCCCGACACTTCGCCCTCCACGTGGGGACGCTCGAGCCGCGCAAGAACGTCCTCGTGCTCCTCGACGCCTGGGTGCGGCTCCGCGCGTCACACCCCGAGGCGCCGGCCCTGGTTCTGTGCGGCAAATACGGATGGCGCTCGGAGGAGATCGCGGCGCGCGTACGATCGGCGGAAGCCGAGGGCTGGGCGGTCCATCCCGGCTACGTGAGCGAGGAGGAGCTGGCGGCGCTCTACCGCCGAGCCGCCCTGGTCGTCTTTCCGAGCCTCTACGAGGGCTTCGGCCTGCCGGCCGTCGAGGCGCAGCACGCGGGCACGCCTCTGGTGTGCAGCGACATCCCGGTGCTGCGCGAGGTCGCCGGAGACGGTGCGCTCTTCGTGGCGCCGGAGGACCCCTCCGCTCTGGCCCGGGCGGTGGGCGAGGTGCTCTCGGACGCTGCGCTCCGCGACCGCCTCGTCGAGAGCGGGCGTCGTTCGGTCGCGCGGCTGAGTTGGCCGGACAGCGCCGAGGCGACCGCTGCCGTCTGGCTGGAGGCGGCGCGATGAAGCGCCCCACCGTCGCCGTCGATCTGCGCGCGCTGATCGGCCCGCGAACCGGCATCG
>JAWKHP010000051.1:0-3645 GCA_041394745.1 Thermoanaerobaculia bacterium
TGGTCGTCGACAACGACTCCAGCGGAGACGACCTGGCCCGCCTCGAAGCCGCCCTTCCGGGAGTTCGCATCCTGCCGGCGGGGACCAACCTCGGCTTCGGAGGTGGAAACAACCTGGCCCTGCGGGAGCTCGCGACCGGCTGCGCGCTGCTCCTCAATCCGGACGCCGGGCTGGCCGAAGCGGACGCCGAGCGGCTCCTGGCAGAGCTCGAGAGCGATCCTCGCATCGCCGTGACGGGACCGCTGCTGACCGACCCCACGGGAAGGGTCGAGGCGGTCGGAGGACGTGACATCGGACGCCACGCCCGCACCCACCGTCGACCCGAAGAGGCGGTGGCCCCCGACGCGCCGCCGATCGAGGTCGACTACGTGCCGGGCACCGCGGCTCTGCTGCGGCTCGACGCCGTTCGCGCCGTCGGGGGTTTCGACGAGCGGTTCTTCTTCTCCGGCGAGATGGCCGATCTGTGCCGGCGCCTTCGGGAGGCCGGTTGGCGCTGTGTGGTGGTTCCAGGGGCGAGGGCCTGGCACCGGCGCGCCGATCGCGACGCCGCCCGGCGCGATCTCGACGCCTACTACTCGCTGCGCAACCGTTTCCTCTTCGTCCGCAAGCACGGAGCCCCGGGACGGCGCTGGTGGTGGGCCGCGCGCGGTACGGTCTCGGCGCTGCGCCATCTGGTGACGGGCAGGCCGGCGCGGGCGCGAGCCGAGATGCGGGCCGTCCTGCACGGCCTCCGGGGGCGCTTCGGTCCCGCCTCGGGAGACGACGCGCGGTGACGCCTCCGTCGCTCCGACCGGTGACCGTCGTCGTCCCGACCTGGAACTCCGCGCGCTGGCTGCCCGGGTGTCTGGCCGCGCTGCGCGCGCAGACGCTGGAACCGGAAGAGGTCCTGGTCGTCGACAGCGCGTCGACGGACGGCACCATCGAGGCGCTCGGGGAGGGCGGATCGGTACGCTGGCTGGCACTGTCCGCCAACCGCGGCTTCGCCGCCGCCGCCAATGCCGGCTGGAGGTCCGCCCGCACACCCTGGGTGGCGCTGCTCAACCCCGACACGGCCCCGGAGGCCGGCTGGCTGCGGGCCCTGGCGGAGGCGCTGGCCGCGAGCGATGCGCGGGTCTGGGCGATCGCGTCCAAGATGCTGCGGATGGTGGACCCCGATGTCGTCGACGACGCGGGCGATTCGCTGACGCGCTTCGGAGCCGCGGTGAAGCGCGGGCACGGAGAGCCCGAGCGCAGCTGGTGCGAGGCCGACGACGTCCTGAGTCCCTGCGCCGGCGCCGCCCTCTACCGTCGCGACGTGCTGGAGGGCCTCGGTGGCTTCGACGAGAGCTTCGAGAGCTATCTGGAAGACCTGGATCTCGGGCTGCGAGCGCGCCTCGCGGGCTGGCGCTGCCGCTTCGAGCCCGAAGCCCGCGTGCTGCACCAGGGAGGCGGCTCGGGGCTGCCGCGACCGCACTACGTCCGTCTGGTGACCTGCAATCGTCTCCTCCTCCTGCTCAAGGACCTGCCGGCACGCCTGCTGGTCCGGCACTCTCTTCGATTGCTGCGCGGCCAGCTCTACTTCCTGCTCGCGTATCACCGTCCTCTGGCCTCGCTGCAGGGATACCTGCGCTTCCTCCGACTCCTGCCCCACACCCTCCGTGCCCGCCGACAGGTCCAGGGCGCGCGCCGCGTCGCCGTCGAGGAGGTCGACGGCTGGCTGCTCCGGGAGCGGGGAACGCCACCCCTTCGCAGCCTCCTCCGGAGACCGGGGTGACGACCGCCTACTACTTCACGGCGGCCCGCCCCCCCGATGCCCGTCGCGACGCGATCCTCAAGGAAGCGGCCCTCCTGCAAGCCGAGCACCCGGGTCCCTCCCGCTTCCTGGGCACGGGCGGCGGCCTGGCCCGGCGCCTCCCCGCGGCCTGGCGGGCAGCGCGCCGTCGCCCGCTGATCGAGGCGCTCGACTCCGCGGTGGACACCCACCACCTGTTCACCGACGACCTCGGCTGGTGCGCGCTCTTCCGCGGGGCTCGGAAGCCCCTGCTCGTCTCGCTCACCACTCCCCTGGGCGGACGGACTCCTCGCCCGCCGGCTCCCCGGCCCTTCGCGGTGGCGGTGCGGCTCGCGCCCGATGCGAGCCGATTGCGGGACGCCGGATGGCGACGGGTGGTGCACGCCCCCGCCGGCGCCCCCCCGCCGGGGGGGGCGCCCCCCCCCCCCCCCCCCGCCCCGCCCGGGGGGGCGGGGGGGGGGGGGGGGGGGGGGAGTGTCGCAGGGGGTTTCGGGGGGGGGGGTGGGGGGGGGGGGGGGTGGCCGGTATAGTGTCCTAGCAATCGATGCAGCAGCAGTGATTGCGGCCAGCGCGATTGACTCCGACCTTCGGCCGTTCCGGCCGAACACACCGCAGACCCACCGACAGACCATGTCTTCGAACGACTCCGCCTCCGGCGAGGAGGGAAGCGACAGAGCCAGCGGCGAGCCGCCGCCACCAGGGGCCGCGCGTTCGCGCGCCGCCTCCGGCGGGCTCAGCAGCCGTCTGTCGTTCGCTCGCCGGCGCGAGCCGCAGGGGAGGTCCATCCGATGAGCATCGTGGTGCAGAAGTACGGCGGAACGTCCGTCGGCAGTGTGGAGCGCATCCGCCAGGTGGCGGACCAGGTCGTCTCGACCCATCGCGACGGCCGGTCCGTCGTGGTCGTCGTCTCCGCGATGGGCGGTACGACGGACTCGTTGCTCGATCGGGCCCGCGAGCTCTCCTCGGACCCCAACCGCAGGGAGCTCGACATGCTCCTCTCGTCGGGCGAAAGGGTCTCCATCGCCCTGCTCTCCATGGCGATCCAGGAGAACGGAGTCGACGCGATCTCGTTGACCGGACCGCAGAGCGGCATCCGGACCGACGGACGGCACTTCGCGGCCCAGATCCGGGACGTGCGTCCCGAGCGCGTGCTCGAAGAGCTCGCCTCCGATCGGGTCGTCGTCGTGGCCGGATACCAGGGAGAGAGCAGCGGCGGCGAGATCACCACCCTGGGTCGAGGCGGCTCCGACACGACCGCCGTGGCGCTGGCCGCGGCGCTCCGGGCCGACCGGTGCGAGATCAGGACCGATGTCGACGGGGTCTACAGCGCCGACCCGCGAGTCGTCGAGGAGGCCGCTCCGCTGGCCGAGATCAGCTACGACGAGATGCTCGAGCTGGCCCGTCAAGGCGCCTCGGTGCTGGAGCCCCGGTGTGTCCGTCACGCCCGCGACCACGGAGTGGAGCTGCGGGTCTGCAGCGCCGTCGGCGAAGGCGCCGGAACCCGGGTGGTGCCGCGCACGGCGGCCGACGCCGCGACTCGAATCGCCGGTGTGGCGTCGCACAGCGACCTGGTGCGACTCCGGCTCGGCGAGGGCGCGTTCGAGAGCAGCCTCCACCACGAGGTGATCGACGCGATCGCGGAGACCGAGGTCCTGCTGGATCGGCGCGAGGCCGATCGCACGCGGCGCGACGTCGTCGTCTCGGCCCTGAACCTGCCGAGCACGGACCGATTCGTGGCCGACGTGCGCAACGAGTTCGGCCGCTGGGTGGATCTCTCGACCGACGAGGGCTCCGTCTCGGCCATCGGACACGGTGCCGGCGAGGAGGATCTGCTGCGCCGGGCAGTGGCACTCCACGAGGACGAGGAGATCGCG
>JAWKHP010000052.1:0-3349 GCA_041394745.1 Thermoanaerobaculia bacterium
GCGAGCCCGCCGAGGACCCCTCGGCCCTGGTCCGGCTGCACTCGCAGTGCCTGACCGGCGACCTCTTCGGGTCGCTGCGCTGCGACTGCGGCGCCCAGCTCCAGGCGTCGCTCGAGCGCATCGGCCGGGAGGGCTCCGGCGTCCTCGTGTACCTGATGCAGGAGGGGAGGGGCATCGGGCTCCTCAACAAGCTGCGGGCCTACGAGCTGCAGGACGTCGGCCACGACACCGTCGAGGCCAACCAGCGGCTCGGCTTCCGCCCCGATCAGCGCGACTACGGAGTCGCCGCGCAGATCCTCCGCGACCTCGGCATCCGCTCCCTGCGGCTGATGAGCAACAACCCCGACAAGGTCGGGGCCCTGGAGCTCTACGGCCTCGAAGTGACCGAGCGCCTGCCCCTCGAGATCCCCCCGACGCCCGAGAGCCGGGACTATCTGCGCACCAAGCGCGACAAGCTCGGGCATCATCTGAAGCTCGTCTGAAGGAGACACCATGGCTGCACATTTGAATCCTCCCCACGGGGGGACGCTGATCAACTTGCTTCTGTCCGGTGAGAAGGCCGCGGACGTCAAGAAGGCCTCGCGCGACTGGCCCTCCTGGGACCTCACCCCGCGGCAGCTCTGCGACCTCGAGCTGCTCATGAACGGCGGCTTCTCGCCGCTCACCGGCTTCATGAACCGGGCCGACTTCGACGGCGTCTGCGCCGACATGCGGCTCGCCGACGGGACGCTCTGGCCCCTGCCGGTGACCCTCGACGTCACCCAGGAGCTGGCCGACACGCTCGAGTCGGGCAAGCCCCTGGCGCTGCGCGATCCGGAGGGCGTGATGGTGGCGGCCCTCCAGGTGGGCGACATCTGGGAGCCCGACCGCGAGGCGACGGCACAGGCGGCGTTCGGCACCACCGATCGGACCCATCCGGGCGTGGCCCACCTGCTCGACCGCGCCAACGGCATCGCCGTGGGCGGCCGCCTCCTCGGCCTGCAGCTGCCCTCGCACTACGACTTCGCTCCGCTGCGCGCCACGCCGACCGACCTGCGCCGGCGTTTCGAGCGCCTGGGCTGGCGGCGCATCGTCGCCTTCCAGACCCGCAACCCGATGCATCGCGCCCACTTCGAGCTCACCCTGCGCGCCGCCCGCGACCTCGAGGCCAACCTCCTCGTCCACCCGGTCGTCGGCATGACCAAGCCCGGGGACGTCGACCACTACACGCGGGTGCGCTGCTATCAGGCCCTGCTCGACCGCTACCCGCACAACACCGCGATGCTGGCTCTCCTGCCGCTGGCGATGCGCATGGGCGGCCCGAAGGAGGCCGTCCTGCACGCCATCATCCGCAAGAACCACGGGTGCAGTCACTTCATCGTCGGACGCGACCACGCGGGGCCGGGCAACGGCGCCGACGGCAAGCCCTTCTACGGGCCCTACGACGCGCAGGAGCTGCTGCGCGAGCACGAGGAGGAGCTCGGCATCGAGATGGTGCCGTTCAAGATGATGGTCTTCGTCGAGGAGCGGGCCGGCTACTTCCCGGTCGACGAGATCCCCGAGGGCACCCGCACCCTCTCCCTCTCGGGCACCGAGCTGCGCGAGCGCCTCGCCACCGGGGCGCCCATTCCGGAGTGGTTCACCTTCGAGGAGGTGGCCGAGGAGCTGCGCCGCACGCACCCGCCCCGCCAGCGTCAGGGCTTCACCGTCTTCATGACCGGGCTCTCCGGCTCCGGCAAGTCCACGGTGGCCAACGTGCTGCAGGTGAAGCTGCTCGAGATGGGCGGCCGTCCGGTGACCCTCCTCGACGGCGACATCGTGCGCAAGAACCTCTCCTCCGAGCTCGGCTTCTCGAAGGAGCACCGCGACCTCAACATCCAGCGCATCGGCTTCGTGGCCTCCGAGATCACCAAGAACGGCGGCATCGCGCTCTGCGCGCCGATCGCGCCCTACGACAACGTCCGCCAGCTGGTGCGCAAGGAGGTGGAGCCGGGCGGCGGCTTCGTCCTCGTCCACATCGCCACCCCGCTCGAGGTGTGCGAGCAGCGCGACCGCAAGGGGCTCTACGCCAAGGCGCGGGCCGGTATCATCCAGCAGTTCACCGGCATCTCCGATCCGTACGAGGAGCCGTCCGACGCCGACGTGGTGATCGACACCACGGACGTGACGCCGGAGGAGGCCGCGCAGCAGATCATCTTGCACCTCGAGCGCGAGGGCTTCATTGGGGCCAGGAGCACCATCTGACGCTGGAAGCGTCGACGATTCTCACGATCACCGGGATCTCTCCCGCGGCGCCGGCTTCGGCGTCGCCGGGAGCGTCCTGGGTCGCGGCCTCTCGTTCCTGACCCAGGTCCTGGCCGGCCGCGGCCTGGGGCCGGCGGGTTTCGGTGCCTTCGGCCTCGGCTGGACCCTCTTCCGGCTCGGCGCCCTGTTGGCTCCGCTGGGGCTCCACCTCGGGGTGCTGCGTTTCGGTTCCGCCTCGCCCGGCGAGGGCGGCACGGCGCCCCGGGGCCTCCTGCGAAGGGCCCTCGGCCTCGCCCTGCTCGGCGGGCTGGCGAGCGCGGCCCTGCTGGCCGGCGCGGCGCGCTGGCTCGAGCGCTCGGTCTTCCGCATCGAGGGCCTCGGCGGTGTGCTGCTCGCCTTCGCCGCCGCGCTCCCGCTGGTGGCGCTGCTGACGGTGCTCGCCGCGGGGGCGCGCGCCGTGCGCCGGATCGGCCTGGCCGTCGCGCTCGAACAGATCCTGCAGCCGGCCGGCTTCCTCGTCCTCGGCGTGGCCGCCCTCGCCCTCGGGCGGTCGGCCTCGGGCGTGGCCTGGGCGCACTGCGCCTCCTACGTGGTGGCGACCGCGGCCGCTCTGGCCGCCCTGCGAAGCCTGCTCGGCCCGGGTGTCGAGGGACCGGGTCGGGCGGCGCTCGTGCGCTACTCGTGGCCGACGGCGCTGGCCGGCGTGCTGACGCTGGCGGTGACGTGGACCGATCGTCTGTTCGTCGGCTACCTCATGCCCGGCGAGGCGGTCGGCATCTATCACGCGGCCTCCCAGCTGCCGATGGCCCTGGCCACGGTGCTGGGCGGCTTCAACGCGATCTTCGGCCCGATGGCGGCGGACCTCCACGCGCGGGGCGAGCAGGAACGGCTGCGCACGCTCTACCGCACCGCCACGCGCTGGGGGATCGTGGCGGTGCTCCCGGTGCTGGCGATCGTGCTGGCGACGCCGCGCGAGCTCCTCGACGTCGTCTTCGGGAGCGAGTACGCGGTGGGTGCGCGGGCGCTCTTCTGGCTCGGCGTCGGGCAGGCCGTCAACGTCGGGACGGGAGGCGTCGGCATCCTGCTGATGATGACGGGCCGCGAACGGGTCTGGTTGCGCTGGACC
>JAWKHP010000053.1:0-3130 GCA_041394745.1 Thermoanaerobaculia bacterium
ATCACCAGCCCCGGCAGACCGCTGCCGGCCCGGCGGGCGACGGCGATCGAGTCGTCGGTGCTGGCACAGTCGACGACCGCCACCTCCGCCGGGGGCGGGTCGAGACGGGAGACCGCCCGCAGGCAGTCCGCCAGGGGGCCGGCCGAATCGTGGGTCACGATACAGACCGCGACGTCTTCGGCCCGGCTCATGAAGCGGCGGCAGCGAAGCCCCGTCGGTAGCGGTCGAGGATCTCCGCCGGCGGGCCGAGGGCGACCAGCCGGCCGTGCTCGATCCAGGCGACCCTCTCGCACGATTCCGCGACGCGGTCGAGATCGTGGGAGACCAGGAGGATCGAGGTGCCCTGATCGCGGAACCGCTCGATGCGATCGAGACACTTCTCCTGGAACCCGGTGTCGCCGACGGCCAGGATCTCGTCGAGGATCAGGATGTCCGGTCTGAACTGCGTCGCGACGGCGAATCCGAGACGAGCCAGCATTCCGTTCGAGTAGTTGCGGATGGGCAGGTCGATGAAGTCCTCGAGCTCGGCGAAGGCCACGATGGCATCGAGGTTCCGCGCCACGAGGTCGCGGCTGTAGCCGAACAGCGTGGCGTTCAAGAACACGTTCTCCCGCCCCGTCAGGTCGAAGTGGAATCCCGCGCCGAGCTCGAGCAGGGGCGCCGTCCTGCCGCGCACGACGACCCGACCCGAGGTGGGTCGCAGGACCCGCGAGATCACCTTCAGGAGCGTGCTCTTGCCGGCGCCGTTGCGCCCGATGACACCCAGCGTCTCGCCGGTGTGCACGTCGAGGTCGAGCTCGCGCAGGGCCCACAGCTCGCGGTGCCCGATGCGCCCGGAGAGCCGACGCAGCACGTACTCCTTGAAGCTGACGATGCGCTCGGCCGGCAGCTGGAACCGGACGCCGACCTTCTCGAGCCGGACGGCCGGCAGCGGGTCAGCTGCGGTAGTCAAAGGCGTTCCTCCAGCGGGTGAACGTCCACCAGCCGATCATCAACGTCGAGAAGCTGACGGCGAACCCGGCCGCCCAGAGTCCCGCCGACGGCATGACTCCGTCGTAGACGGGGAGGCGGACCAGGCGCAGCAGCAGGTACATGGGGTTGAGGCGGAAGTACACCTGCAGGTGCTCGGGGACGACGTCGAGCGGGTAGATCACCGGCGTGGCGTAGAACCACCCGGTCAGCAGCACCTGATAGGTCAGGCGGATGTCGTGGAAGAAGGCACCGAGCGTGGCGACGACGAGGCCGACACCCAGCGCGAACATCGCGGCCAGGAGCATCCCGAACGGCAGGCTCAGCAGGGACCACGAGAAGGGCCGGCCGAAGTAGATCATGATCGCGATCAGGGGCACGTGAGCGATCGCCCAGTGGGTGAGGTAGGTGAGGACCGCCGCCACGGCGAAGGCCGAGCGCGGCACGTGCACCCGCTCCGCGAGGCTCTGGCTGACGATGATCTCCTCGACGATCAGCAGCGTGCTGCGATTGAAGAAGTCGAAGAGGATCAGCCCGGCGAGCAGGTACACCGGGAACGCCTCCATGGGCCGGAAGACGGTGGAGAAGACCACCGTCAGGATCAGCATCAGCATCAGGGGCTCGAGAAGCGTCCAGAGGACGCCGAGCGCCGAGCGCTTGTAGCGCAGCTTGATGTTGCGGCCGCTCCACTGGAACACCAGGTCGCGATAGCGCCAGAGCTCCTGCCACTCCTCCAGGAAGGGGTGAGGCTGCTTGGCGGAGTCGTAGACCGGAAGCTCCCGGTTCACGGAGGCGGCGCGCGCCTCTCGGAGGGAGGTCCCGGAGGCCTCGGCCTGCTCTCGAGTCTGTTGCACGGTAGGAACGTCGGGCTCCGGAAGCGCGGCGGGCCAGCCGCGGGATCTTAGCACCGCGCAATCGGCCCGCTGCTACGATCTCGCCGTGCATCGACCTCTGGGAGCCGTCCTGGTGGGAGGCGCGAGTTGCCGCATGGGGCGCGACAAAGCGGGTCTGCGCTGGGAGGGACGGACACTGGCTTCGAGAGCCGCGGGACTCTTGCGGGGACTCTGCGATCCGGTCGTTCTGAGCGGTGGCCCCCACGGGGACCTCCCCGACCTGCGTCCGCGTCAGGGACCCCTGGCCGGCCTGGAGGCGGCCCTGGCGGCGGCGCAAGGACGGGACGTCTTCCTGCTCGCCTGCGATCTCCCGGCCGTGGACCGCGCTCTCGTGCGCCGGATCCTGGATCGCCCCGACAGCTTCGGGCACGACGCGGCGGAGGCGCGCGTGGCGGTGGACGAGGAAGGACTTCAACCCCTCTGCGCCCTGTACTCGTCGACGTGCGCTCCGCTCGTGCGCAACTCCCTCGACCGTGGAGAGCGTGCGGCCCGTGATCTGTTGGCCGTCCTGCGAGTGACGGCCGTGGAGGCGGGCGGGCAGTTGGTCAATCTCAACACGCCCGACGACTGGGCGCGCTGGACGGCGGGCTCCGCCGGGGAGCATCCAGCGTCGTGAGGGCGCCGCCGAAAGCCGGGCCGGCGGGGTCGACGCGCGCGGTCCGCGTGAGCACCTGGCAGAGCGGAGCCGCCCGGTCGCACGACGACGCGGTCGTGGTCGAGGAGCCTCTCGAGATTCGCGTCGTCCAAGAGCGGGAGGGCCGCCGCCGGGTCGACTCGATCGCCGTCACCATGCGCACGCCGGGCAACGACCACGAGCTCGCCGTCGGCTTCCTCCTCTCGGAGGGCCTCGTCCGGGCACCGGGTGAGATCTGGGACGTGGCGCACTGCGAGAGCGATCCCGAGAACGGTCGCAACGTCGTCGAGGTGCGCCTGGCGCCCGAGGTCGCGGTCGACGTCGAACGGCTGCGCCGCAACGTCTACACGTCCTCCAGCTGCGGCATCTGCGGCCGGGCGGCCCTCGAGCGGGTCGAGATCGCGACCGGGCGGCGGCCCGTCGCCGGCCGGCGGTTGGCCGCGGAGCGACTGCCGGAGATGGCGGAGGCGCTCGGCGGAGTCCAGGCCGTGTTCGACCGCACGGGCGGCCTGCACGCGGCGGTCCTCTTCGATACCCGGGGCTCCCTGCTGTTCGGTCGGGAGGACGTGGGCCGCCACAACGCCCTCGACAAGTTGCTGGGCCGACTGCTCCTGGACGGGGATCTCCCGGCCGA
>JAWKHP010000054.1:0-2848 GCA_041394745.1 Thermoanaerobaculia bacterium
GGCACCACCGGGCCGGGCTTGGCGGGCGTGGCGGCGGCAGCGGGCCGGGCGGGCTCGGAGGGTGTCGCGGGCCGCGGGCGAACGCCCTCGAGGCCTTCCACGGCCTCGACCTCCTGGAGTTGACCTCCCACCGGCAGTTGCACCTTGGTTTCCGCCCGCGGCGGCGGCGGCGCCACCGCGCCCTCCGGGGCCGGCGCCCCGTCGAAGACCTGCTCGTCGAACCGCCCCCCCTTGATCTGGGAGATCATCATCCGGTGCTGCTTGTCCATCAGGCGTGAGACGGCGTCTCGCCCCTCGCCGCGCTCCAGCAGCGCCTTGTAGGTGACCATCCGGCGCGCCAGGATCCGGCCGCCGATGTAGATGAGGCTCTCCACGGAGGCCGTCTCCACTCCCTTGTCCTCCGTCTGGACGTGGAAGACGGTATCCCGATGCTTCACATCGGTGTTGTACCCCGTGATCATGCGAGCTCTGCGCCGTGGTCGGCGGCCCTCTGACGTGCCGAGTCTCGATTATGCCGCAAGCCGCGTCCCTCGCCGCAACCCGTCGCCGCGGACCGCGACGGTTGCTAGACTGGCGCGCGATGCAGCGACTCGTCACTCTCGGAACGAGGCCGGCGCCGCGCGACATCCCGCCTCCCGCCGGCTCGGTCGAAACGCGCCTCGTCGACGCCTTCGGGCGCCGGTTGACCTACCTGCGGGTGTCGGTCACCGATCGCTGCAACCTGCGCTGCAGCTACTGCCTGCCGGAGGATGCGGAGTTTCCCTTCGGCGATCGCGGCTTCCTGTCGCCTGAGGAGCTCGAGACCCTGGTGGGCACCCTGGTCGAGATGGGCATCCGGCGCGTGCGGCTGACCGGCGGCGAGCCGCTGGTGCGCCGCGACATCGTCGAGATCGTCGAACGGCTCTCGGCTCTGCCCGGGCTCGAGGACCTCGCGCTCTCCACCAACGGCACCGAGCTCGAGGAGAAGGCCGAGGCACTCCAGCGAGCCGGCGTCCGGCGGGTCAACGTCAGCATCGACACCCTCGACGGCGAGCGCTTCCACGAGATCACCCGGCGCGGCGACCTGGAGCGCGTCTGGCGCGGCGTCGAAGCGGCTCTGGCGGCGGGCTTCGATCCGGTGAAGCTCAACTCCGTCCTCCTGGCCGATCACCGGCCGGAGGACATCGACGCGCTCGTCGCGTTGACCGTGGACAGACCGCTCGACATCGAACGCATGCCGACCGCAACCGCCACGAGCAGGCCGAGCAGTTCCGCTGCGACCTGGGTGCGGGAGCGCATCGAGGCCCGTCACGGCTCGCTCGAGCCGGTCTCCGGAGGTGCGCACCGGACCCGCCCGCACCTTCCCGCATCCCGGGAGCCCGCGGCCTCGTGGGCTTCATCACCCTCTGCACACCTTCTGCCACGACTGCAACCGGCTGCGGCTGACGGCCCGCGGCGAGCTGCGGCTGTGCCTCTTCGCGGACCGCGTCCATCCGCTGCGCCCCCCTGCTCCGGCGTCCCGACCCGCGCCGGGCGCTGGAAGAGGAGATCCTCCGGCTGCTGCGGGAGAAGCCGGAGAGGCACCACGTCGACCCAGGGCGACTGCGGCAGCCTGGTCAGCTTCATGCCAGATCGGCGGCTGGGACCGCTAGCGGACCGGCAGGTCCAGCACGGCGTCGACGACCGCATCGGGCAGATCCGCCGCACGCCAGGCGAGCAAGTCGTCGGCGCTCAGGGCGCGGGTGAGCGTGCGACCGTCGACGAAGGCCACCAGCTGGGCCTTGCCGACCCCTTCGCCGGCCAGCCGGCGGACCTCGGAGAGCAGGTCGGCGGGATCGATCGCCTCGCCGCCGGGGCGTCCGGCGCTCGCGGTGCGCTCGCCGGCCCAGGCACGGTGCAGATCGCGATCGCTCAGCAGCGCACCGACCGCTTCGAGGACGGCGTCGCTCAGGACCTCGGAGGTGTTGGCATCGCTGAACTTCTTGCCGTAGCGGGTGGCGTCGCCCGAGGCGTCCCCTCGCCACAGCACCGAGCCGCCGGGGCCCTCGAGCGCCGCCTCGAAGCGGACCTGCGCCTCGTAGGTGACACCGACCGCCTGGTTCGACTCCAGGACGTGGAAGCGCAGCAGAGTGAGGCGCAGGGTTCGATCGGCCCCGTCCCGCACGTCCACCCCCCAGTCCCCGAGGGCCGCCGAGGCCCCGTGCTCGACGAAGTCGCTCACCGGATCCTGGGCGTGGAGCGCCAGCTCGCGATCGTCGTCGTCGGTCCGGCTGCCGATCACGGAGAGATCGTCCAGCCCGCGGTCGTCGGCGATCTCGAGCGCCACCGGGTGATCGAGCATCTCGCTCGAGAGGCTCGCCTCGGTCGTGCCGACGCGCTGCTGCGGGGCCCAGGTGAGGCGGACTTCCGGATCGTTGATCTTGGCTCTCGAGCCGGCGGTGCCGGCGAGGATCAGAAGGGGCAGGAGGAGGGCTACATGGCGTCTCATGGCAGGAACCTCGGGTCGGTGGAAGGGCGTTGCAACAGGCCCGAGAGTACCGCGTCCGGCGGTCTCCGGACCACGAATCGTCATTCGACAACCCCAGGGCGCCGTGAGAGAATTCCCCGGTACGCGACTCCGCGGGCACACCCCGCAGTCACCCTGAACAGCAGATTCCGGAGGTTTCGAGAATGGCTGAGCCGACCGCTCAAGAGAACCGGCGCACCTTGGTGAGCTACGACGTCCGCGAGGGCGTCGCCTACCTGACGCTGACGGACCCGCCGGCCAACACCTATACCCACGAGATGATGCGGCAGCTGGACGAGGCCATCCTCGCGGCGCGCTTCGACAACGACGTCCACGTGATCGTCCTGACCGGGCTGGGCGAGA
>JAWKHP010000055.1:0-2808 GCA_041394745.1 Thermoanaerobaculia bacterium
AGGCCCTCGGACGGCCCGGCGGAGAGCGCCACGTCGAGGTGCTCCGCGAACGGCTGGCCCGTCGCTGGGTCCGGCTGCGCCGCGCGCTCGGCGAGCTCGATCCGGAGATGATCGCCGCCCTGCCGTGCAACGCGGGCTGCTTCGCCCTGCTCGAGCTGCCGGAGGGAGTGGACCCGGGCGAGGCGCGTCGCCATCTGATCGCCGAGCACGGCACCGGTGTCGTGAGCGTCGCTCCCCGCTATCTGCGCATCGCGTTCTGCTCGGTCCGTGAGCTCGACCTTCCCGCCGTGGTGAAGAACATCGAGCAGGGCGTCGCCGAGCTGCTGCGACGCCGGGTCAGCGCCTGACCGGGTCGAGCGTCCAGTCGAGCAGCCGGTCGTCGTCGAAGACGAAGCGTCCCGAGAAGGGGACGCCGTCGAGCAGGTGCGGGAGCCAGATACGGTCGTCCTCCCACATCTCGTCGTAGGGAATGTCGGCGACCGGCGTCCAGTGGGGGATCGCCTCCGCCGTGGCGACCGGTCGCCCCCGCACCTCGGCCGCCCGGAACACGGTGACGTGGATCGAGTAGCCGTCGAGGAACTGGAAGCACAGCTCGCCGGCCTCACTCAGGCCTCGAACGTCGATCTCCAGCTCCTCGCGGACCTCCCGCACGGCACATTCGAGGGGCGACTCGCCGGGCTCGAGGCGGCCGCCAGGTCCGTTGATCTTGCCGCGCCCGAGCCCGCGCAGCTTGCGGATCAGGAGGATCTCGCCGTCGCGGACGACGAAGACGAGCGTCGCCCGGTCGACGGGGCGCCAGGTCGACCAGTCGATCTCTTCGATGCGTCGAGGGGCGTCCACGCCAGGCGCCGGACGGTATCACCCCTTGCCGACTCGTCGAGCCCTCCCGTCGACCGACCGGTCTAGACTCCGGCACGTGACCTTCCCCGACCACTTCTCCGGCGTCGCCTCCGGCTACGCCCTGCATCGCCCGCAGTACCCGGATCGCCTCTTCGACCTCCTGCGGGAGGCCGCGCCCGGCGGTGCGTTGGCCTGGGACGGAGCCACGGGCAGCGGCCAGGCGGTGGGGCCGCTGGCCGCCCGCTTCGAGCGCGTCGTGGCGACGGACGCCTCGCTCTCACAGCTCGCCGCGGCCCGGTCCGTCCGCGGAGTCTCGTACGCCGCGGCCCCGTGTGAGCTGGTGCCGCTGGCCAGCGCGAGGGTCGACCTGGTGACCGTCGGCCAGGCCCTGCACTGGCTCGACCTCGACCGCTTCTACGCGCAGGTCCGTCGCGTCCTGCGTCCGGGAGGGGTCGTCGCGGCCTGGTCCTACGGCCTCTTCAGCACGGGCGTCGCCGCCGTGGACGAGCTGGTCCGCACCTTCCACGACGAGACGGTCGGTCCGTACTGGCCGCTCGAGAGGGGGCACGTGACGGAGGGCTATGAACGGATGCCCTTCCCGTTCGACCGGGTGCCCCTGCCGGCCGTGGCGATGGAGGCGGAGTGGAGCAGCGACCACGTCCTCGGGTATCTGAGCACCTGGTCGGCGGTGTCGCGCTACCGGCGGCAGCTGGGCGAGGACCCGGTCGCGCTCGTGCGCTCGCGTCTGGAAGCGGCCTGGGGGGAGGCCACGACGCGCCGGATCCGCTGGCCCCTCGCAGTGCTCGCCGGCCGCTCGAGCCCCCCTGCTACCATGGACGGGTGACGTTCGAGGAGGTGATGGCCCGGCTCGAGGAGATGGGGACGGCGCAGAACCGGAAGGTCTATGAGCGTCACGGAGTGCCCGAGCCGCTGTTCGGCGTCAGCTTCTCGAACGTCGAGAAGATCGCTCGCCGCGCCGGAGTCGATCAGCCGCTGGCGGAGCGCCTGTGGGCCAGCGGCAACCACGACGCCCAGGTGCTGGCGACGCGCGTGGCCGACCCGCAGCGCTTCGGCCGCAGGGATCTCGACCTCTGGGCTCGGGCTCTGGACTCCTACGTTCTGACCGACGCCTTCTCCTCGCTGGTCAGCCGTACCGCGCACGCCCGGTCGAAGGCCGAGGCCTGGGCGCGTGCGCGAGGGGAGTGGAAGGGGCAAGCCGGTTGGAACCTCGTCGCCTACCTCGCCCTGCACGACGAGGATCTCGAGACGTCGTACTTCGAGGAGCGCCTCGACCGCATCGAGGCGGAGATCCACTCCCGCCCCAATCGCGTGCGCCACGCCATGAACGGCGCCCTCATCGCCATCGGCCTGCGCAGCCCGGAGCTCGAGGCCCTGGCGGTCTCCGCGGCGCGCCGGATCGGACCGGTCCGGGTCGACCACGGGGCGACCGACTGTACGACCCCCGATGCGGTCGGCTACATCGCCAAGGCGAAGAAGCGGGCGGCGCGCAGGAAGCGCCCCCGCTAGCCGCGATCCGGCGGAAAGCTCTTTCTTCATCGAGCTTTGGCGGCGGATCTGTCGCTGCTCTGACACACCGGGGCTCCCTCGCTGACAAGCGGGGCGGGCACGATGGCGCCATGCCGCGAGCGTTCGCGACGAGCCGTTCGCCCAGCCAGGAGGTGCCCATGTCCACGCGAGTCGACCTGCATGCGCACAGTCGCTACTCCGACAGCCCCACGGAGTGGCTCCTCCGGAGGATCGGAGCGCCGGAGTGCTTCACCGAGCCCCTCGAGGTCTACCGCGCCTGCCGGCAGGCGGGCATGGACTTCGTCACCATCAGCGATCACGACAGGATCGAAGGAGCTCTGGAGATCGCGCATCTGCCCGGCGCCTTCGTCTCATGCGAGGTGACGGTCGAGTTCCCGGAGGACGGCTGCAAGATCCACTGCCTGGTGTGGGGGATCGACG
>JAWKHP010000056.1:0-2089 GCA_041394745.1 Thermoanaerobaculia bacterium
AGGCGGAGCCGGAGGTGCAGTGGAAGGGTGCTCGCGGGCGCCGGGAGGGGCGGCCGCGTCGGCTATCCTGGCTCTCCGACCTCGAGGAGGAGAGCCCATGGCCGCCGATGCCCCGATCCGCCGAGTCCCGCCGTCACCTGCTCTGAGCCGCCGCCGGTTCCTCGGTCTGGCGGGCTCCGCGCTGCTCGCTTCGGTCGCCTGGCGGCGTGCGCTGGCCGCCGTCACCCCGGAGGCCGTCGTCACCGAGCCGTTCGCCGGCATCCATCCGCTCGCCGAGGGAGTGTGGGCGATCGTCTCCACGCCCCTCGAGACCCACGACTTCACGACCGTGTGCAACGGCGGCATCGTGGCGGGGAGCGATCGCGTGCTGGTGATCGAGGCGTTCGGCAGCCCGGAAGGTGCCGCCTGGGCGGCCGGTCAGGCGCAGCGTCTCGCCGGCCGGCGCCCGACCGACGTCCTGGTGACCCACTTCCACGGCGACCACACGGGCGGCCTCGCCGGCTTCGCGAACGAGGCCGGCGCTCCCGCGGGGCTAGCCACGGAGGAGACGGTGCGCCTCACTCTGGAGTCGGGCGCCGAGGGCGAGCGTCTGCGCCTGCTGGAGGGTGCGACGCGTCTCGACGCCGCCGAACCCACCCGCCTCGACCTGGGCGGCCGGCAGGTGGTGCTGACGCCGCGGGTCGGACACACGCCGAGCGACGTGACGGTCGCGGTCGACGGCACGCCGATCGTCTTCTGCGGCGACCTGGTGTGGAACGAGTTCTTCCCCAACTACCGGGACACGCTGCCGTCTCCCTTCGCGGCCTCGATCCGCGACCTGCTGGCCGGGTCGCCGACCCTGTGGGTCCCCGGCCACGGTCCGCTCGCCGATCGAGCCGCCGTGGAGCGGCTCCTCGCCGTCGTCGACGCGCTCGCCGATCACGCCGTCGACGCCCACCGGCGGGGCCTCGACGCCGCGGCGGCGGCCGAGAGCTTCCACCTCCCGCAGGTCGCCGCCGACTGGACCCTCTTCAGCCCCTCCTACTTCGAGGTGGCGATCGGCAAGGTCTACGCCGAGCTCGACGCCGCGGGCTGAGGGCGACGGAGAATCCGCCGCGCACGGGGGGCCGTATCAGGGCGCGGGGACGGGAGGCCGTCTCCGCGCGAGGAGACGACATGGGGACCCTGACCCGCAACGCCGCCATCGTCAGCTGGGTCTGCCGGATCGCCGTGGCGGCGATCCTGCTCCAGACCCTGTTCTTCAAGTTCACCGGCGCCGAGGAGTCGGTGTGGATCTTCAGCCGCCTGGGCGCCGAGCCCTGGGGCCGTCTCGGGTCCGGGGTCGTGGAGCTGGTGGCGAGCATCCTGATCCTGCTGCCGGCGACGGTGACGATCGGCGCCCTGCTCGCCGTCGGCGTCATGGCCGGCGCCGTCGCCAGCCACCTCACCGTGCTGGGGATCGAGGTGCAGGGCGACGGAGGCCTCCTCTTCGCCCTCGCCTGCACCGTACTCGCCGCCGCCCTCGTGGTCCTCTGGCTGCACCGGCCGGAGATCCCCGTCATCGGGCGGCGTTTCCCCTGAAGAGAAGGAAAGGAGCACTCCATGGAGTCCCGCACCCTGCAGCTCGCCCTGTTCGCCCTCCTCGCCGTACCGCTCGCCGCGCGAGCCGTCGAGCCGGTCAACCAGACCACCTTCGGCGGCGTCGCCATCGACGGCTACGACCCCGTGGCCTACTTCGAGGACGGAGCGGCGATCGAGGGCTCGAAGGAGTGGACGGCGGAGTGGAACGGCGCCACCTGGCGCTTCGCCTCGGCGGAGCATCGCGACCTCTTCGTCGCCGACCCCGAGGCCTACGCGCCCCGGTACGGCGGCTACTGTGCCTGGGCCGTGTCGATGGGCTCGACCGCGGGTGTGGACCCCGAGGCGTGGACCGTCCGCGACGGCAAGCTCTACCTCAACTACAACAAGTCGGTACAGGAGAAGTGGCGCGCCGACGCGGATGCGGCGATCGAGCGCGCCGACGCCAACTGGCCGGGGCTGGTGGATCCGGACTAGGCAGGGAGTCGGCGGGCGCCGGCGCGAGGGGGCGGCGCCCGCGGCCGGCCGGCCG
>JAWKHP010000057.1:0-1993 GCA_041394745.1 Thermoanaerobaculia bacterium
AGTGGCCGTGGGCAGCGTCTTGCTCGCCGGCGGCACCCGGCCCTGGAGGAGCCCGCTCGGCTGCGCGGGGGCCTTCCTCGCGGCTCTTCTCCTGCGCCTGGGCTCTGCGCCGACGATCGCTGAGAGCGCCGACCGTTGGGCGGGCTTCCCCGGACGTCGCGAGCTCGCGCTGACCGTGATCGTCGTCCTGGCTCTGGCCGCCGGAACCGCCCTCTGCGGCGCGACGGCGCTCGCGGGACGCCACGCCTCTGCGCCCCGCCGTCGCGGCGGTGCGATCGTCGTCCTCCTGACCGGAGTGGTCGCCGGTTGGATCGCCTGGGTCGCCGCGCTGGCACCGCTTCGGACCGGCTTCTTCCTGCTCGCCGCTCAAAGGGCCGGCGCCATGGGACGGAGCGCAGCGGCCCGGGACCTCGCCCGAGAAGCCGTTCGGGCTGCCGTCGACCCGGGACGCTCGGCGCTCTACCTCGCGACGATCGAGCGGGGCGAGACGCTCGACCCCGACGCTCTGGATCGCGCCCGGGAGGTCGTTCTGGGAGCCCTCGATGCCTCTCCCTTCGACTCCGACCTGGTCGGCAATCTCGGTCGCCTCGAGCTCGACGCCGCGGTCCGCTCCACCGGGTCGCCTCGCAACGCCCTGCTGACGAGCGCCTCGGCCCGTTTCGAACGCGCCCTGGAGATGCGTCCCTTCGGAGGCCCGTGGGACGACGCCCTCCGCCGGGCCCGCGCGCTCGAGGGCTCCGACGAGACGCCGATGCCTTGATCTCCCGGCGGCCGATCTGCTACCTTCGGGCGAACTTCGGAGAGCCGTATGGCAGATGACCTCGGGGACGAGGCCCGTCCCGGCCCCTCGCGCCCCACCGGCTGGCGACAGACGCTCGCACGAGCGGCGGGCTTGGCGGTGCTCGCCTGCGTGCTCGCCCTCCCCCTGGCCTCGCAGCTCATCTTCTCCGACTGGGACACGGTCCCGATCGACGGCTTCGCCGGCACCACGACCTACCGTCTGATCGGTCAGGGTCCGATCACCGAGACCTTCGAGCTCACCACCCTCGCCGGCTACAACCCCGGCGCCGGGAACCAGTATCAGGTCCACTTCTCGAGCCCGCTCTCGGCGACCTACGTCCTCACCTCGACGACCTTCGAGCCTCTGGACACGACGCCCGCGATCACCGTCACCGCCGACCTGGGGGCGGCGGCCGGCGGTTGCTGCGCCGCACCCCACGCTCTGTGCAAGAACGACGGCACTTGCGTCACCACCTTCACGGGCTCCGACGGCCGCTTCCGCGAGCTGATCTTCCAGCCGGGCTCCGCGAGCACGGTGCAGATCGCCACGGACTCCCTGCTCTCCGCCACCGTCGAACGCTGGGCCGGCGGGCTGGTCGCCACGAGCTCCGACGTCGCGGCCCAAACGGTCAGGATCTACGTCCAGGCCGACGGCTCGAGCACCTGGGTCCCGGTCAACAGCGTCGACTGCAACCCCCCCACCCAGAACTTCCACTGGGCCACGGTCACCGAGCCGGACGACGACTTCGTCGCCGTCGCCTGCCGGGACGGCAGCACCATGCACGTCTACCAGGTCGCCCTCCCCTCCGGCACGATCCAGTGGGACATCACGCCGGGAACGGTCCCGACCCCGACCGCCTTCCGCTACGCGCAGCTCGACTCGTGCGGCGGCCAGGTGCCCTTCCCGAACCAGACGTCCGGGCCGGGGATCGCCATGGTGGCGCCGCGCAACACCGACATGCTGGTGACCCTGTTCGGCCCGGTCGGGAACGCGAGCCCGCCGGGGTTCCAGGGCAGCGCCGTGATCAGCGGCACGACCGACGACTACTTCGGCATGACCTGCGACGACGACCTGGTGACGATCGCCCGCAAGGATTCCGACGGAAGCGGTCTCCAGACGGTGATCCTGGACTTCGACGGCCTCAGCGGTGCGCCCAATGTGTACGCCGAGACCATCGATGCCCGCACGCCCGACTGGATCAACACGGCCCCC
>JAWKHP010000058.1:0-1633 GCA_041394745.1 Thermoanaerobaculia bacterium
CGCCTGCAGGAGATCCTCGCCGGCGGCGGAGCGGTCTCCAGGCGCTGACTCTCCGGTCGCTCAGTGCCCCGAGTACCAGTCGTACCCGCGCTCGGCCCAGTAGTCGGCCGGGCGCTCGCTCGCGTAGCGGATCGTGCCGATCCGCTTCAGGCTCTTGATGCCGTACTTGATCGGCACGACGAGGCGTAGCGGCGCACCGTGGCCGCGGGTGAGCGGCTCGCCGTTGAGCGCCCAGGCGAGGAGCGTCTGGGAGTGCAGGGCGCTCGCCATGTCGAGGCCGACGTAGTAGTCACGGTCGGGAGTCTCGAGGCCGACGTAGGGCACCAGGAGGTCGGGTCGGCGCCGGGGATCGGGCGGGGTGCCGTCGACGGTCGGCGGCGGGTAGGCCGCGATGAAGTCGGCGAAGCGCACGCCGGTCCAGTGGACGATGCGGCTCCAGCCCTCGATGCAGCGCAGCTCCGTGATCAGGTCGACGGCGGGGAGCGCCATGACCTCGGCGAGGGTGAGCGCGGCCGCGGCGCCGCCGGCCATGCCCGCCACGCGGAGGCGCCAGGCGTCGCGATCGAGCGCCTCGCGCAGACCGTGGCCCCCGTTGACGCGCAGCGACTGGATGCGCGACGGCGGATAGGTCGGCACCGTCCGGTCGGGGTCGTAGAGCCGCTCCCACAGCGCCCGGTTGGCCTCGTGCGCCCGGCGCAGGGGCCAGGGGAGGCCGCCCTCGGTGGGGCGGGAGTCGAGCCAGCGCCACCCCGCGTAGCCGGCGGCGGCGGTGACGCCCATGGTGACGAAGCCGCGGCGGGTGAGGCGGGCCAGCCGCCGGTCGACCTCCGCATCCCCGGCGCTCTTGCGGCCCTTGCGTCCTTTCGATGCCGTCACCGGTCGCCCCCTGTCTCCTCCACCACCCACCCGATGACCATGGCGCGGAACTGGTTCCACCCCGCCCGGATCACCTGGGCGACATGGACGACGAAGAAGACGAGGTAGCCCATCGTCAACCAGAAATGGAGGAAGCGGGCCGCCCGGTAACCGCCGAGCGCGCCGGTCAGCCAGCCCAGCTGGACCGGTTTGTAGATGGCGAGCCCGCTCACGAGCGACCCCAGACCCATCAGGATCACTCCGGTGTACGCCAGCCTCTGGGCCCCGTTGAACTTGCCCGGCGGCAGGGGGCCGCGGCGCAGCCGCAGGTCGTGGAGCACGACGTGCCAGGCCTCGCGCAAGCTCCCCCGGCGGGGCACCAACTCCCGCCACTCCCCCGAGACCAGCGTGTAGAGGACGTAGAGGAGCCCGTTCACCGCGAAGAGCCAGCCGAAGGCGAAATGGAGCGCCATGCCGCGCGCCAGGTGGTGGTCGATCCCCAGGGCGTCCCACGCCTCCCCGGAGAGGTCCATCGCCACCAGGGTGAAGTCTCCCAAGCCGATGCGGTACGTGCGGAAGGCCCAGTAGATGTAGAGCCCGCTCCAGACCATCACCGCCAGCTGCGGGACGTTCAGCCAGTGGAACCAGCGGATCGCCGGCGGGTGCTTGCGCGCGAGCCGTTTCACGACGCTCCAGGATACGGCAGTGGCGGCCTCACGGATCCCCCGTTTGATCTCGACCCCCCGGTCTGGAACCATGGCTGGGAGATGACCGAGAC
>JAWKHP010000059.1:0-18690 GCA_041394745.1 Thermoanaerobaculia bacterium
TCTCGATTCGGCCCGTGTCGAAGTGGATGTCGTCCCAGCGCAGCCCGAGGACCTCCCCGCGTCGCATCCCCGTGGCTGCCGCCAGGCGGAACAACGTGGCATGCCGGCCAGCGGCGGTGGCGTCGAGGAACGTGCCGAGCTCGGTGGCGGTCCACGATCGGGCGCGACGACGACCCGACGGTCGGGTGCGCGGGTCGGGCGGCCGGACCCCGTCGATCGGGTTGATGGCGAGCAGACCGTGAGTGGTGGCGTCATTCAGCGCGGCGCGCAGTGTCTGGTGGAGGTTCAGGATCGTCTTCGCGGCGAGCGGTCCGCCAGTGCGGCTCCCGGTGAGGGCGAGGCGCCGGTAGAGGGTCTGGATGTGCTCGGGGCGCAACCGCCGCAGCTGGGTGGATCCGAGGTGGGGGAGTAGGTAGTGGGCGACGGCGGCGCATTCCCTGGCGTGGGTCGACGCAGCGATCGTGGTCTCGCGGGCTGGAAGCCAACGGCCGACCATGTAGTCGCGGACGGTCATCGACGAACCGCACCGGGTCAGACGTTCGCGAGCAGCGGTCAGTTCGGCGGCGACCCGCTCGGCGTCGGCGCGGTCGTCGCAGCGGTACCACCGCCGTCGTTCGGTGAGGGTGACGGGGTTACGGCCTTCGTAGATTACGGCGTAGTGCACGCCTCGCTTCTCGGTCACGTACGCCACGTGCTGCTCCTCCACGCTTGGGATCGGTAGCGGACTCGGTAGCAGGCGGCGTCGAGGTGGCTCCACCACAGGCGTGTGACGGGGTGCTTACCCCGGTGCCCGGTCAGGTGACCACGGGGCGGATACCTTCGATCTCGCCGATCCGGTCAGCCAGCCGGGACGCCAGGGTGGCTCGCACGTCGGTGGCGGCGGGATCGTCGATGAGATTGTGGCGTTGGTGGGGGTCGGTGGTGTTGTCGTAGAGGTGGGTGCCGACGTAGCGGTCGGCGCTGGGCTGGCGAGTAGAAGGCGACGGCGTCGTCGAGATCGGAGACGTTCAGGGCGAGTTGCACACGAGACACGACGGTGTCCCTGATCGCCACCGCCGGTGGACCTGCGTGCAATTGTGACCTCGAGGAGCCGGTCGGGAGGTCTCAGCCGACCGTGTCGCACCACCTGTCGATCCTCGCTGACGCCGGTCTGATCACGAAGGAGAAGGTCGGCCGGTGGGCGATCTGCACGGTCGTGCCCGATCGACTGGCGCGACTCCGCGCGGTGCTTGAAGGCTGATGTTGCTGAACGCTTGCGTCACCGCCGGCCGGTGGCTGCCCCGCGGGCGTCAGCTCGGTGGGGCTCGCTCCAATCGAAGCCGAAGACGTGCTTGGCCATGCCCGTCATGAGCGCTGCGGCGTGTGTCTTGGCCTTCTTAGCTCTCGGACCCGTCCACGAGTCGTCGATTGTGGCGCACCAGAGGGTGTACCAGCGGTCGCAGTGCGCTCGGGTGATCGGTTGGGTGGCGTGGAGGTGCCGGTGGGTTGCGGTGACGGCGCCGCGGTAGCGGGGCGGACCGAGGAGGATCCAGCACCAGTAGTCGATGAGGTTGGGGATGTGAACGGTCCAGTCGACCTCGGCGACTTCGTCGAACACGGGAGCGAGGAGATCGTCGAAGACGATCTCGCGGTAGAAGCGGGTCACGAGGTCGTGGATCGCAGCAGGTGTTGATAGGTCCGGCCGTACGTCGTCGACGGTCTGGGTGTCGCGGTGGTCGTCGACGAGGCCGAGCAGGCAGGGTGCTTCGCCGCCCAGGTCGGCGGTCATGGTCGGGCTCCGGCTCGTGAGCGGCCGACGAGCTGGTTGGCGTGCACGGCGGCGACGTTGGCGGCGAGGGCGAGTGCCCGTTCGGTGTTGGGTCCGGTCCAGCCAAGCTCGAGGGTGTCGCCGAAGAGCTGGAGCCACCGCTCGAAGTGCGCGGTGGTGAACGGGTGTCGGTCGTTGATGTCGGCGTGGGCGCGGAACGGGTTCCCCTGGTAGCCCTCGATGCCGAGCAGGGCGCGGCACCAGAACCCGGTGAGCTTGGGCAGGTGCTCGGCCCAGTCGACGCGTGCGACGTCGTTGAAGATCGGGCCGAGCAGGTCGTCCTGGGCGACGTCTTGGTAGAACCGGCGGACCATCTCGGCGATCTCGGCCGGGTCGTCGAGGTCTCGGGTCGGGGCGGGCCGGTTTGCTGGGCCGGCGCTCATCGGGCGCTCAGGTCTGCTTCGAGGGCGAGCACGGCGGGAAACAGGACGTTGTTCTCCTTGTGGACGTGCAGGTGCGTGTCGGCTTCGAGCTCTGCGAGGCCGCGGTAGAGGGCCTGGTAGCTGGCGCACGCGTCGGCGGGCGGTTCGTAGCCGTTCGCTACGGTCCGCAGGTGGGCGAGGAGATCGCCGGCGTGGTCGTGCTCGAACATCATCATCTGGATCGGGTTGGCGACGCTGCCGCAGTGGAAGCTCGGCGCCGACGCCGCGGCGGCGAGCTCGCGGACCATCGGGAACAGCACCCGTTCCTCCTTCATCAGGTGCGGTTCGAGGTCGAGTCGCAGCGCTGTGTAGGTGGCTTCGACGAGGCGCAGTTCGGGGTGGCGGGTGCCGTGCACTCCGACCACCTTCTCGACGAGCGCGGTGAGGCGGGGGAGCTCGTCGTGGAGGTAGCGGTGGTGGGTGGCCTCGATGTGGTCGACGAGCGCGGCGGGGTCCATCGCCGTCCACTCCGCTGTGCCGCCCGGTTCGGCGGTCTCGAGGGCGTCGAGCACGACCGCGGGGTCGAGGTCTCGGTCGGCGCAGGCCTCTTCGAGGGTGCGGCGGCCACCGCAGCAGTAGTCGAGCTGGTGGAGTTCGAGGACCCGGGCGGCGCTGGGGTTGGCATCGACGATGGCAGCGAGGGTGAGGTCGACGGACATGGGTCTGCTCCTTCGTGGTCAGGTGAGGTGGATGCCGAGGGTGGTGGCGATGACGACGGCGAGGCCGAGGACGCTCTGGCGGATGCCGATGACCTTCGCCGGGACGGGATGGCGTGCGGTCGCCCGTTGGAAGACGATCACGGCGGCGACGGCGGCCGCTCCCGCGACGACGGCGGGGTCCAAGGCGACGGCGGCGATCACGGCGGCTGCGGCGCCTACGTCGGTGGCGAACAGCGTGCGCGATGAGGCCGGGTGACCATGCAGCCGGAAGATCTGGGCGCGGACGTAGGGGATGGCAGTGGTGGCGCGGCCGGCGAGGATCAGCCACACGGCCATGGCCTGCGCGGTCGGGCGCCCGCCCGCGAGGAGGATCATCGCGGCGACCGCGCAGATGCCGTAGGTGCCGGCGAGCTCGGGGACGAGGCGGCGGCTGCGCGACCGCATGTCGAACCACAGCTCGACGACCACGAGCGGTGCCGCGGCCACGACCGGCCACCAGAACGGCTCTCCCGCGGTGAGGACCGCGACCGCGACCAGGGCGCTGATCGCGGCGAACTCGACTCCGAGCACCTTCCGGGCCAGGATCGTCCGGGCCAGGTCGCGGTGGCGGTGCCGGTCGACGAGGACGACCCGCAGCGGGGTTCGGGCCACGAACGCCAACATCGCTGCGAGCCCGATGCACGCTCCGGCGACACTGGGCGCCACGGCGAGACCGAGCACGACTGGCTCGGCGGTGAGCCCCCATCCGCCGTGCTCGGTCGGGACGGCGACGCTGCGCAGCATCGACCGCTCGCCCTTCCCTGCCGGTGCAACCGGCGTGGTGTCGACGGTCATGGCCGGGCCTCGGCGGCTTCGATGACGGTGATCGCCTGCGCGGGGCAGACCTGGGCGCCGAGACGGGCCGTTTCGGCGAGCTCGGCGGGCACATCCAGCAGGTGGAGGTCGAGGTAGCCATCGGCGCCGAGCGGATACACCGCTGCGGCGAAGCGGTGGCAGTTTCCCCACCCCTCGCACAGCGCAGGGTGGGCGCGCACCCGGACACCGACGGACACCTCGGCGAGGACCCGCTGGGCCGATGCGGCGCTGTCGGTCACCGCCTCGACCGCCTCGGTGATGCGATCGCGCTCAACGGCGTCTCCGCAAGGTCGCGCAGCAGGTGACTGCGGGCCTGTGCCCATGCGTCGTGCAGCGCGCAGCGGCCGCCACCGGCGCAGGCGCGGTCCTCGAGCACGCAGCGCGTCACATCGGTCGGTCCCTCGACCGCCTCGACGACGTCCAGTACGGACAGCTCATCGAGCGACGTGACCGCGGTGTACCCACCGGACCGGCCCGGCTCCGAGCGCACCCACCCCCGGTTCACCATCGGCGTCATCGCCTGGGACAGGAACCCCGGCGACGTGTCGAGATCCTCGGCCAGCTCCGACGCCTTGCGCCGCTCACCCGTGACCGCCAGAGCGATCATCGCCCGGGTCGCCAGATCGGCCCGCCTCGTAACTTCCAATCTCATAGTTCAAGAATATAGAATTCGGCCCATGGATACCAGTGACGGACGTCATGAAGCGGGTGCTGGCGGCGGGCCCGTCCACCCGCAGCTGCGAGCCGGGCTGCTCATGGCCGGGATCGTGCTGTTCATCCTCTTCATGTCCGTGGCATCGGTCCAGTAGAAGCCGGTGCGCCATGGCTCCAGCATCGATCGTCGGGCGGTCCTACGCTCGGCGCCAGGAGGAGTAGCGATGGCGTCCGTGACGAGCCCGGTGGACCGGCGAGGGGTGACCTGGGGTCTGGTGGCGGTCGCCATCGTGGTGGCGCTGACGTTCATCGGCAGCGACCGGCTGGTCTGGTTCGACGCTGCACTGGTCGGCTACCTGTTCGGCCTCGTGTTCGCCGTGTTCGGCGTGGTGTACCGCTATGCGGTGTGGCTGCGCCGGCCGCCGACCGCGATGCTGAACAAGCGGGGCTGGGACGCGTTCCGTGCCCGCAAGGCCCGCAACGCGGCGGCGCTGCCCGCGCTGGTCGGCACCCACGTGCTGGGTCAGACGTTCATCTACCGGCGGTCGAAGACGCGCTGGCTGGCCCACCAGTTGGTGTTCTGGGGCTGCATCCTCGCTGCGCTCATTACGTTCCCGCTGACGCTCGGGCTGCTGCATTTCCAGAGCGTCGGCCAGCAGGCCGACCGGTACCAGGTGTACGTGTCACGGGTCGGCACCGCGGAATTCGACGCCAGCACGGTGATCGGCTGGGTGATCTTCCACGGACTCGACCTCGCCGCGGTGCTGGTGCTGGCCGGGGTGTTCATCTTCCTGCGACGCCGGCTCAACGATCCCGGCGCGTTGGCCGTCGAGCGCGGCGGCGACTTCCTGGTGCTCGCGGGTCTGTTCGCCGTGTCGGTGACCGGCTTGTTCCTCACCGTGTCGAGCATGTGGCTCGACGGGCAGTTCTACTCGGCGCTCAACACGCTCCACGCGCTCACGGTGATCCTCGGACTCATGTACCTGCCGTTCGGGAAGCTGTTCCACATCTTCCAGCGGCCGGGGAACCTCGGCGTCGCCTACTACAAGACCGCCAACGCCGAGGGCGAGCAGGCTCTGTGCCGCCGCTGCGGCGACGGGTTCGCCAGCGCCCAGCAGATCGCGGACCTCCAGGAGGTGCTTCCCCAGATGGGATTCGACTACCAGGCCGATGACGGCGGCAGCTACCAGGACACCTGCCCGCGCTGTCGCCGCGCGAGCGTGACCCTTGCGCAATCGGCACGAGTCGGGGGGTTCGGCTGATGGCCCGCATCCCCGTCACCGAAGAGGCCCTGATCGAGCGCTTCGGCCCGCACCTGAACGAGGCGCCCCCCGGCGGCTGGGACGCGGACCTCGAGATCGACCGGGTCGTGAACACGCACTGCTGCTTCTGCGGCCAGCAATGCGGCATCAAGCTCAAGGTCCACGACAACGAGGTCGTCGGCTTCGAGCCCTGGTACGAGTTCCCGTTCAACGAGGGCAAGCTCTGCCCCAAGGGCGTGAAGCGCTACCTGCAGGGCAGCCACCCCGACCGGCTGCTGCACCCGATGGTCCGCGACGAGACCGCTCCCGGCGGGTTCCGCCGGGTCAGCTGGGACGACGCGCTGACGAAGGTCGTGTCGGAGATCCAGCGCATCCAGGCCACCTACGGCGACGACGCCTTCGCCATGCTCTCGGGCGTCTCGCTCACCAACGAGAAGAGCTACCTCGTCGGCAAGTTCGCCCGGCTCGCGCTGCACACCGCCAACCTGGACTACAACGGCCGCTTCTGCATGGTCTCCGCGGGCGCTGGCAACAAGAAGGCCCTCGGCATGGACCGGGCCCCGAACCCGTGGAGCGACATCCCGCTCGCCGATGTGGTGTGGACGGCCGGGACCAACGTGGCCGAGACGTTCCCCATCACCACCAGCTACATCTGGCGGGCACGCGACCGCGGCGCCAAGCTCATCGTCCAAGACCCTCGCGTCGTCCCGCTTGCCCGAACCGCCGACCTGTTCCTCCCGGTTCGGCCCGGTACCGACTCGGCGCTGTTCGGTGCGGTGCTCCACGAGCTGATCCGCAACGACTGGCTCGACCACGAGTTCATCGACGCCCACACTGTCGACTTCGACCAAGCCGCCGACGCAGCCGCAGACATGACCCCGGCCTGGGCGGCCGAGATCACCGGCGTCCCGGCGGCCCGCATCGAGGAGGCCGCCGAGCTGTGGGGCACCTCCGCAACCGGGATGATGCTCCACGCCCGCGGCATCGAGCAGCAGGTCAAGGGCACCGAGAACGTGCTCGCAGCCATCAACCTCGGACTCGCCACCGGCAAGTTCGGCAAGCCTGGCTGCGGCGTGTCCACCATCACCGGCCAGGGCAACGGCCAGGGTGGCCGCGAGCACGGCCACAAGTGCGATCAGCTCCCCGGCAACCGCGACATCACCGTCCCCGAGCACCGCGAAGCAGTCGCCAAGGTGTGGGGCGTCGACGAATCCGAGATCCCCGGCAAGGGCCTGCCAGCGGTGTCACTCATCGAGGCCATCCACGCCGGGGAGATCAAGGGCCTGCTCTCGATCTGCTTCAACCCGGCCGTGTCGGCGCCCGGCGCGAACTTCACCCGGGAGGCACTCGACAAGCTCGAGTTCTACGCCACCATCGACTTCTTCCTCTCCGACACCGGCCGTCACGCGGATGTCGTGCTCCCGGGCTCGCTCCACGAGGAGGACGAGGGCACCTCGACGAGCGGCGAAGGCCGGATCATCAAGATCAACGCCGCGGTCGACCCGCCGGGCGAGGCCCGCCGCGACGGCGAGATCCTCTGCGACCTAGCGGCGCGGCTCGGACGCGGCGAGCACTTCCGGTACGGGAGCAACGAGGAGATCTTCGACGAGCTGTGCCGGGCGTCGTCGGGTGGCAAGGCCGACTACACCGGCGCCACCTGGGATCGGATCGAGTCCGAGATGGGCCTGTTCTGGCCGGTCCCCGAAGTCGGCCACCCCGGCACCCGCGGCTCTACGAAGGCGGCCAGTTCGCGTTCCCGGATGGCAAGGCCCGGTTCCACGCCGTCCCGTACCGGCCGCCCGCCGAGATCGTCGACGACGAGTACCCGATCTGGCTGACATCGGGTCGCGTGGTCAGCCAGTACCTGTCGGGTACCCAGACCCGCCGCATCGCCGGGCTCGTCAACCAGTACCCAGAGCCCCTGTGCGAGATGCACCCTCGCCTCGCCGAGTCGCTCGGGATCGCCAACGGCGACCAGGTCACCGTCACCTCTCGCCGCGGCCAGATCACGCTGCCCGCAGTGGTGGTCACCACGATCCGACCCGACACCCTGTTCATCCCGTACCACTGGCCCGGCAAGAAGGCTGCGAACCAGCTCACCATCCGCGCCGTCGACCCGGTCTCCGCGATGCCCGAGTTCAAGGTCGCTGCCGTCAAGGTCGCCAAAGCAGGGGAGGGGATGCAACCGTGAAGACCGCCCGCTACGGCATCGATGACCGGCCGGTCTTCGTGATCGACCAGAGCCGCTGCATCGGCTGCGAGGCCTGCGTCCAAGCGTGCTCAGGTGCGGCACCCACCGCGGCCAGTCGCTCATCCACCTCGAGCGCATCGACCGCGCCGCCAGCACCCAGACCGCCCCGATGGTCTGCATGCACTGCGAAGACCCCACCTGCGCGCAGGTGTGCCCCGCAGATGCCATCAAGCAGAACGAGGACGGCGTCGTGCAGTCCGCCCTCAAGCCCCGCTGCATCGGCTGCTCCAACTGCGTGCTCGCCTGCCCCTTCGGCGTGCCGAAGTACGTAGCGGATTTCGACCAGATGATGAAGTGCGACATGTGCACCGACCGCACCTCCGAGGGCTACGCCCCATGTGCGCCTCGGTCTGCCCCAGCGAAGCGCTCTGGTACAGGACTCCCGAGGAGTTCCACGCCCGGCAACGGCTCGCTCGTAGACGGGTGGCTCTTCGGGCGCCAGGCGGTCACCACCAAGGTGTTCGCCGTGGTCGATGACACCGCCGCAGGGCCGATCGACGTGATGTCGGGTGAGGAGCGCAGCTGGCTCGACGATCCCTTCGGCCTCGAGGACGGTGTCTCGTGAGCGACGAGTCGATCCCGATCTGGAAGCGCGACTTCCCCTACGAAGCCGCCGCCGAGGACGACGTCACCCGCCGGGAGTTCGCCCGGTACCTCGTCGCTGGTGCCGGGATCATGGCCGCCGGCAACGTCGGCATCGCCGCGTGGACCCAGCTCCGCAAGATCAACACCGGCGAACCCCGAGAGATCGTCTCTCTCGAGCAGGTGGCCGTCGGCGACACGTACCTGTTCCGGTACCCGGCCGAGGCTGACCCGGCGATCCTGCTCCGCTTGGGCGACGACGAGGTCGTGGCGTTCAGCCAGAAGTGCACCCACCTCGGCTGTGTCGTCTACTTCGAAGCCGAAGAGGACCGTTGGCACTGCCCCTGCCACGAAGGCAACTTCGACACCCGCACCGGTGCCGTCATCTCCGGGCCGCCGCCCCGACCCCTCGGCCGCATCGATGTCGAGATCCGCGACGAGGCCATCTGGGCGCTGGGGTACGAACCGTGAGGACCTCCCGGCAGGCGCCACGCACGTCATCCGCGATCGTCGTCTACGTCATCATCCTGGTGGCGTTCCAGGTGTTCCTGCTGACCGTGGCCGTCGAGGCCTTTGCCGCCGACGACGAGTCCCTGGCCTGGACCACCGCCTCCGTCTCGGTCGTGCTCGCCGCCGGGTCCGCGGTCGTGTACCGGTACCTGCGGCCGTGACCGCACCAGCATCGGCGACCCCAGCTGCGACGGGGTTGGTCTCCTCGAACGTCCGCACCCTGTTCCCCGGCTACTTCGCCATGGTTATGGCTACGGGGATCATCGCGATCGGTGCCTCCCAGCAGGATCTCGCCTGGCTCGCCGAAGCCCTGTACCTCGTCGCAGCAGGGGCCTATGCCGTGCTGGCCGTGCTGCTCGTGTGGCGCCTCGCGGTCGCCCCGGCACTCGTCGCAGCGGACATCACGAGCCACGCCAAGGGCTTCGCGTTCCTCACCACGGTCGCTGCCACCAACGTCCTCGGCAGCGCCTCGGCAGTCGTCCACGATTGGTGGACCGTCGCTTGGGTGCTGTGGTGGATCAGCCTCGCCCTGTGGCTCGTGTGCCTGTACTCGACCCTGTTCGCCGTCGTCCTCAAAGGCCCGAAACCCGACCTCGGCCACGGCATCAACGGCACCTGGTTCCTGCTCACCGTCGCCACCGAGTCCATCGTGGTCCTCGGCGCACTGCTCCTCCCCCGCCACCCCAGCGACCTGCTCGCGTTCGCGCTGCTCGCCGCGTTCCTCCTCGGGCTCGTCCTCTACCTCATCGTCATGACGATGCTGTTCCTGCGCTGGACGTTCCTCGAGCTCGACCCCACCGAAGCCGACCCGCCCGCCTGGATCGCCGCTGGCGCTGTCGCCATCACCGTGCTCGCCGGGTCGAACCTGCTCACCGCCCAAGCTGCCTCGGACCGCATCGAACGGCTCGCCCCGTTCATCGAGGGCATCGTCGTGCTGGCATGGGCGACTGCCACGTTCTGGTTCCCGCTCATGGTGGCCATCGGGATCTGGCGCCACGTCCTCAACCGCGTACCGCTGCGCTACCACCCGTCCTACTGGGCACTCGTTTTCCCCCTCGGCATGTACGGCGCAGCAACGTTCCGCATGCTCGACGCCATCGACCTCGACGGGATGGGATGGATCCCACGAGCCGCCCTCGCCGTTGCCCTGACCGCCTGGTCAGCAGCGTTCGCCGGACTCATCTGGGAAGCCTGCAGAGCGCTCCGCCGCTCGCGGCAGGCCTCATCGGGGTGACTGCCCGCCCTGCCGATCGTGTCGACCGAGACCGTGCAGCTCCACGCTCACATGGTGGGGCCGGTGCCTTGGCCTTCGGTCAGGCGGCAGCGGAGCACGCAGCGGGGCTCGCTCGGGTCCGTCGGAGCGAGATCAGTGACCTCGATGCCGCCGATGGCCTCGGCGACACCTCGAGCGAGCCCGAGGTGCAGCTCGCACACGGTGCGCGCGTCGGCGTGCACGGCGGTCTCGAACGGGCAAGCCCGCAAGGTCACCTGGGCCTCTGTGCCCTCCTGGTGTGCCACCGGGTCGAACCCCTGGCGAGCCATGGCATCGACGAGCGCTGCGGTCGGCTCGTTGCTGATGGCGCGGTGACCGAGACGCAGCCGCAGGCCGGCTCGGCGCCCGACCGCAACCGCAGTATCTCCCGTGCCTGCGAGCTCCGCGAGCAGGACCGACAGGCGCTCGTACGGGCTGGTCACGCCCCATCGGCTGTCGGCTGACGGGTGCACCGAGTACACGAGCCTCGGCCGACCCGGCCCGTCGGCGCGGGCCGTCTCCTCGGTGACCAAGCCGGCAGCCACGAGCTTCGAGAGGTGCTGGCGCACTGCGTTGTGGTTGAGGCCGAACGTCTCGTTGAGCGAGGCCACCCCGATCGGCGCGTGCGCCTCGGCGATCAGGCGGAACAATCGGAACCTCGTGGGGTCACCCAGAGCTCGAGCCTGCACCTGCAGCACCGACGCGTCCTGCGCCGCTGCGCCCTGCCCGGGATCGGGCCGTGCTGGCAGCTGCTCCATGCCGTCAACCTAGCGCAGCACCAGGGAGAATAAATCTAGTATAGGCTAGAAATATGATGGAGGCTATTGAAGGTCAAGGTGTGGTCCCTCCCGACCCGGGCGACGCTGCGGTGCGAGCGTTCCGGGTGAGCGTGGTCGTGGGAGTGGTTGTCGCGTTCATGGTGGTGTCCGCCGCGCTGCTCGCTGCTGGCCAGGGGATCGGTGCGTCGTTGGGGCTCGGTGCCTTCGTCGCGTTCTGGGGAGGCCTCGGCTTCGGTGGCATGATCGGCGGTGTGGTGTGGGCGACCCGCTCGGAACAGGCCGAGCGCCAGGCGCTCGCCGCACGCCGAGGCGACGGCACGGCCGATGGCCCGGGCGGCGCGGATCGGGGCGGATCGCCAGCGGCGGCGTGACCTCAGCGTCGGTTCCTCCGTTCGAGGCGCCAACCCACCTGGAGCGCTGTGATCTGGCCGCTTGGACGTTTGTGTAACCGGGGCCAGCTGCGTGTGTGGGTTCGGGAGGTCAGTCCAGTTCCCGCAGCACGTCGTTCATCTCTCGTCGGAAGCGCCGGAGCTCGTCGCGGTGCTGGAACGACAGTCCTTCAAGCTTGGAGTTTCCTTCGGTGGTGAGGTGTACGAGGGTGCGCCTGCGGTCGGCAGCATCAGGCGCCCGCTCGACGAGGCCGTTCGCCTCCGCTCGGGCGACGAGTTCGCCCGCGGAGTGGAGCTGGAGCTGGAGGGCCTCGCCGATCTCGGTCATCGAGGGCGCACTGGGGCCTTCGAACCCCCGCACCGCGAGCAGGAGCTGGTGTTGCGATGGCGTGAGTCCCGCAGCACGCGCCGCCTCCTCGGAGAACCGCTGGAACCGGCGAAGAGCGTGGCGGAACTGCGCCAGCGATCGGTACTGGGACTCCGTCAGCGGTTCAGCCATCGGTCTCCTCCTCGCTGCTCGATCCGTCGAGACGGCGGCGCTGCGTGTCGATCAGGCCGACGCTCGAGGTCAGTGCCATGCTGACCACGGCTGCGATGAGCGTCGGCGGGAGCACGCCCATCCCGGCCATCTCGGTCACGACGAGCGTGGAGCCGATCGGGGTCTTGGTGACACCGACGTTGCAAGCTGCCATGAGCCCGGCCGCGAGGATCCACTCGTCTCCTCCTGGCGTGTGCCCGGCTGCGGCCCGTGCGAGGCAGAAGCCGACGAAGAAGAGCGGGATGATGAAGCCCCCCTTCCAGCCGGTGATCAGGCTCACCGCCGAGGCCACCAGCTTCACAGCGGCGGCCCCGAGCAACGTGGCGACGGCGACGTGCGAGGTTGCCAGGTCAGTGATCTGGGCTTCGCCGTTGGTGAGCGCAAAGGGGCTCACCAACGCAAGCAGACCCAGGGCGAGTCCCCCGAGGAGGGGACGGACTCCCTCGGGGACCGTCCTGCTCACCAGGCGCAGACCGGCGCACAGGTACGTGAAAGCGACCGCCACTGCGGCTCCACCTACCCCGGCGGCCACGCCCCACCCGAGGTCGGCGACGGTCAGGGGCGCCGACGCCGGGAAGTCGAAGATCGGCTCGAGGCCCAAGCCGGTCGCAGCGGTGTACACCCCGTAGCCGCACAGAGCGCCGAACACGGAGGGCAGGATCGCCTCGTAGTACTCGAGGCCCCGGCGATGCAGGATCTCGAGCGCGAAGATCGCGGAGCCGAGCGGCGCACCGAACAGGACCGTGAACCCGGCTGCCATCCCTGCGATGCTCACGATCCGGCGGTCGTCCCGTCCGAGCCGGGAGCGTCTGCCCACCCACGAGCCGAGGGTTCCCGTCGTCGTCACCAACGGCGCTTCGGGACCCAGCGCCCCGCCCGCTCCGATGCACAGCAGCGAGACCGGGATGAGCGATCGGAGGCTGCGGACCTCGTCCGCGCCCCCGAGGACGTGGATGTTGTCCACCAGCAGCTCCACATCTGCCGGGCGGCCCAGCAGCCGCGTCGCGAGCGCCACCACACCGCCCACGCCGACGAGCACCAGGACGTGGGCTCCGGGAGCCCACGACTCCGGCCCCAGCACCCCCTCCACGACCTCGAGCACCGCCAGGTACGCAGCGCCCACAAGTCCGCCGACGAGACCCGTGGCCAGCACCATCACCAACAGGCGCCGCCGCGGCTCCTGGAGCAACGCCGTCGCCGGCCTCGGGACGGCAATGGTTCGACCGGACATGATTAGATCGTAGTACGATGTATTGGCCGGTGACCAAAGCATGTTGCGGCCAGCGACTGGCTGGCTCGATGACGACCCCTCGAACCTGTGAGGTAACGACATGAACGATGACACGACGGAACCCGCGTCCGCTCCGGAGCCCCGCCCGCTCGGCACCGTGGTCGTCGCTGTGAGCCAGTCGGCGAGCAGCCGGCGCGCCGTCGAATGGACCTCGCACCTCGCCGCACCCCTCGGATCGACGGTCGTCGCCGTCCACGTCCTCACCTTCAACGAGGAGTTCCTCAAGGACGGGCTCACCCCCGACACCATGCGGACCTGGCGCCGAGAGCGAGAAGCGCTGCTGCGCGACCACTGGCTCCGCCCGCTCGCCGAGGCAGGCGTCGACCACTCCCACCGGATGGTCGAAGCCAACACCATCGACGAGGGCCCTCGCTTGCGCAGCGCAAGCCCACGCCGACGCCATTGTGATCGGCTCCGGTCGAACCGGCAGGTTGCTCGGCCGGGTCACCCACGCCAGCAGCTCCGTCTCACGCACCACGCACAGCAACCGTCATCGTCGTCCCCACGGGATGGACTCCGCTGACGCCAGCTGCGCCTCGATGATCTGCTCTCGGCAGCGCTGCTGACCAGCACCCCTCAGAACTGGGACCGGCGAGGCCGGCAGGGCTGCCGCGCCACGCCACCCGAACTGACCAGCGAGCAGCTGGCCCCGCGAGGGAAGTGTGGGAAGCGGTCAGGAGAACCCGACGATCGCCAGAAGGCATGGAGCCGCCGGCGTCGCGGACGCTGGCGATGGCCGCGCAGTCATCTCGTCAACGCAGCCTGCCCCGTCGAACCTGACCCGGACGTCCTCTACTGTCCTTCTACTGTGCGGCAGTAGTGAGGGTGTACGGGCTGGCACGACAGGCGTACGATGACCGACGAAACCCCTGCAAGAGGGCACGATCCGGTACGCAGTGGTACGGGCTGGGCAGCTGATCCGCAAACCTCTCGCCGCCCGAGGTCGCAGGTTCGTCTGCCCCGCCACCATCGAAGAATGCAGGTCAGAGCCGGTCCCCGGGGGCCGGCTCTCCTCGTTCACGGCCCGACCTCCACCTGCCTGGCGATCGAGGTGGCGCCCGGCTGCTGGACATCGGAACGGTGGACCTGGAGGGCCGCGACGCCTTGGCGAACCTCGCAGGGCCGGCGGGCGGCGTGGGTCCGCATGCCGGGTGACGCTGCCGTCGGGCCCGCGGTGGCCTCAGGTCTACGGCACGATAATGACCTTGCCTCGGATCCTCCTGCTCGCGGCGCACGTCGATCGCCGCCGGGCACGTCGGGCAGCGGGAACGTGCGGTCGACCGGGGCCTCGATGTGGCCGGCGTCGATGGGCCTGGTGACGTCGAGCAGGGCGTCTCAGCTCACGGTCGATACGAGCACCCGCAGGTGCTGGGACACGAAGGGCGACAGGAGGGCCGCGGAGCCATCGGCCGGTTCCTCGGTCCAGCGACCGCCCTGTTCGCCGCCGTAGAAGACGAGCGTCCGTGCTCGTCGGGGGCGCGACGGAGCAGCCGTACGGTCGGTTCCGCTCTCCGTCGAGCACGACGTCCCACGTCTCGCCGGTGCTGTCGATGTCGTGCCGGGTGTAGTCGATGACGTCGTGGGCGCCGGAGTCGCGGACGTGGCCGAGCTTGGGCGTGCTGGCGACGCCGGTGACGTGCGCGCCGAGGGCGTTGGCGTCTGGACGGCGCCAGGAGCCCGCCACCGCTGGCACCGATGACGAGCATGCGATCGTTCGCGGTCACCCCTGCGACGTCTCGGAGCGCTTGGAGCGCCGCGACCGCGGAGGTCGGCAGGCTCGCGGCTTCGGCTGCGCTGAGCGTGCTGGTCGAGGGGCGATGCGGTCGGGGGCGGTGATGGCGTGCTCGGCGAAGGTTCCGTCGGCCGTGCCGAAGACCTCGTCGCCGATGGCGACGCCGACGACCGGGCCTGACAACGGTCACCGATCCGGCGACGTCGCTGCCAGGCTGGGCCCTCAGGCGCCGGAGGCGCTGTCGGTGCAGGCGAGGTAAGAGTCCGCTCATGCGGTGCCAGACGCGCCCATGTCAGCCGGCATTCGAGCGGCGACCCTCCTGGTCGTCGCCGGGGGCCGGCGTGGCAATCGTCGAAGGTGAGCGTGTCGATGTTGCCGTAGCGGGCGTGGGTGATCGCCTTCATCGGACGCGCACCTCCCACCGGTCGGTGTCGATCCCTCGCACGAGGAGCCAGAGGAGCAGCGAGAGCTCGGCGATCAGGGCGGGGGCGAGCACGAGCGGTGAGAACGCCCCGTCGTAGCCAGGGACCACGAAGAACCAGGCGCTGTCGATCAGGTAGCCGGCGGCGGCGGCAGGAGCCAGCCAGGCCAGCGGGGCAGGTAGCCGGACCGGTGGATGAGTGCATGCGAGCAGGGCGAGGTGCACGGCGAAGAAGACCAGGGCGATGAAGTAGCCGAACCGGTGGGTCTCGAGGGACTGCAGCACGAGGCTGTCGCGCTGTTGCGTCGTGAAGCCGCCGAGGAGCCCGTCTTCGGCAACTGGATCGCCACCGAGGTGGTTCAGCAGGTTGGCGCCGAGGATGGCGGACTGGACCAGCCGGAAGGCGGCGGCGGCGAGCGAGACGGTCCAGTTGACGGGCGCCAGGAGCACGTAGATCAGCACGGCGGTGGCGACGTCGGCGACGACCATCGCGTAGATCGGTCGGGAACCCGATCCGGAACTCAGGCCGGGTGCAGTCGAGCAGGTTCTGGACCGTGGCGGTCGGGTCGCCGAGCTCGAAGGATGCTCGAACGGACGGCGATCTCGCTGAAGAGCCCGCACAAGAAGATCGAGGTAGAAAAGCCGCCAGCGACCGGCGGTTCGTCGAACGCTCGCCGCGCGCAAGGGCCCGGGGCTCGGGCCGTCCGGTGCTTCACGCGAGTCAGGATGTCGGTGTGCGTGATGGTGGTGGTCATGGTGGTCTCCGTTCGGGGATGTCGTGGTGGGTCAGGTGTCGAGCGGGTGGGCGGTGGCGATGTGGGGGCGAAGGTCACGGCCGGGCAGGTGACGGGCCGAGCGGGCGGAGCCGGTGCCGGTGCCGATCGGCAAGGCGGTCGTGGGCTCGGTCGGTGGCCTCGAGGGGAGCAGCTGGATGGCGGTGACGCTGGCCAGCACGACGAGCCCGCCGGCGAGCTGCGCAGGCCCGAACGGATGCCGGTGGCCACGCCGATGGCCGTCGCGACGGTGGGGCTGAGGAGCCCGAGGAACGTCACGTTGCGGGCGCCGAGCGCGGCGATGCCCCGGAACCAGAGCGTGTAGGCGAGGGCACCGCCGGCCGTGGCGAGGTGCACGTAGCCGACCACGTTGCCGCCGGTGAGCTGGTGGGGAGGACCCTCGGCGACGAGTGCGATCGGGAGGAGGAGCAGGCCACCGGCGGTGAGCTGCCATCCGGCGAACGCCAGGGGTCCGGGTGGGACGCCCCCCAGCGCTGCACGAGGACGTTCCCGACCGCCATGCTCGCGCCGCCAGCGCGGCGGCGACCCACCGCATCGGGCAGGCTTCACCGTCGAGCACAGGAGGGCGACGCCCCCGACGCCCGCGAGCCGCGGCCTGCGTGGCGGGCCCGACCGGCCCGTTCGCCCGGGACTCCGGGTAGCGGCCATCACGATCAGCGGTTGGACGCCCCGATGGTGGCGGCGACCCCGCCGGGCAGGCGGTAGGCCGCCGTGAACAGGAGCGAGAAGAAGGCGGCGAAGTTCAGCGCGCCGAGCACGGTGCTGCGCCACCACCACGAGCCCGTCGGCACGGTGCGCGTGATCGCGAGCACGGCGAGGCCGGCGGGGAGCGCTCGGAGCGCCGCCGCCAGCAGCGGCCGTCCTGGCGGGAGCAGCTCGGTCGTCACGATGTAGGTGGTGCCCCACACCGACGGCGCGATCGCCGTCGCGGCGAGCAGGCGGACCTTCACGACGCCACCTCGATGGAGGCGGGTGGGCGAACGATCGGGGAGGCGTCCATCGCCTTCTCCTTGGAAGCGAGTATCTTGATATCAAGGTAAATCGCAAGAAGCAAGGAGTCAAGTAGCTTTGGACAAAGATAGTTTGGACGCCGTGGACCGGATCGTCGAGCAGTGGCGCGAGGAGCGCCCCGACCTGGACCCGAGCGGCAAGGCGATCACGGGACGGATCGTGCGGCTGGCCAACCTCTTGCAGCGTCGGTTCGCGGCGGCGTTCGACGAGCTCGGTCTCTCCGACGGCGACTACGGCCTGCTCGTCCCGCTCCGACGGGCTGGCGCGCCCCATGAGCTGACCCCGACCGCGCTCGCCCGAACGCGGATGATCACCTCCGGCGGGCTCACCCCCGCCCTGGACCGGCTCGAGAAGCGTGGCTGGATCGAACGCCGACCCAACCCCGCCGACCGGCGCGGGTCGCTCGTGCGCCTGACGCCAGCGGGCATCGACCTGATCGACCGAGCCATGGCCCTGCACGCCGAGGCGGAGCTGGAGATCGTCGGCGCTCTCCCGGCGAAGCAGCGCGAGCAGCTCGCCGCGCTCCTGCACGAGCTGCTCATCGCCCTCGAGCCCGCGTGACGGCACCCGGGCGTGGTCCGGGATCGGCGTTCGAGCCGGGTCCTATGCTCGACCCATGACCCTCCGTCGCACCGGCCATCGCCTCCGTCCCGCCGCCGTCGCCCTCACGCTCGTGGTGGCCGGCTCGCTCGCCGCCTGCAGCTCATCGGGCGGGGAGGACGCCGAGAAGACCACCACGACCGAGGCCAGCACCACCACCGAGGCGAGCTCGAGCACGACCGCCTCCTCGGAGGCGTCGGGCGACATCGTCGACATCGTCTGGGACGGCGACGCCCAGGACCATCGGGGCCAGGACGGCGAGCAGTTCACCTACCGCTGCCCTGCGGACGGTGAGGCGTCCACGATCTGGGGCGTCGAGACCTACACCGACGACTCGTCGATCTGCACCGCTGCGGTCCAGCTCGACCTCATCACCGCCGCCGAGGGCGGCGAGGTCACGATCGAGATCGCGCCGGGCCTGGACTCGTACGAGGGAGGGGTGGCCAACGGCGTGGAGTCGCTGCCCTACGGCAGCTGGGGCGGCTCGTTCACCTTCCCCGACGTGGAGCCCGGCAGCGTCGAGTTCACCGCGGGGCTCGGGTCCTGGCGCCTGAACGCTCGCGACAGCCAGCTGAAGCCCGGCGACACGCTCGACGTCTCGTGCTCGGCCGACGGCGAGGCGGGCTCGGTGTGGGGCAGCGACCCGTACACGGCCGACTCGTCGATCTGCACCGCGGCCGCGCACGCCGGCCTGATCACCGTCGCCGATGGCGGCGAGGTGCGGATCGAGGTGGTCGAGGGCGAGGAGACCTACGAGGGCACCGAGGCCGGCGGGATCACCACCAACGACTACGGCTCGTACGACAAGAGCTTCACCTTCCCCGACGACCAGCCGTAGCCGGGACGAGGCGAGCGATCCGCGGTCAGGGGCGCGTGGCCTT
>JAWKHP010000060.1:0-4413 GCA_041394745.1 Thermoanaerobaculia bacterium
GAATTCATCCTGTCGCGGAGGCAGATCGGTGCCGGGCCCACCGGGGGACGCCGGGCGAGAGTCGCCCTGGTCCGCCGGATGTCGAGGCACCGGAAGCGGATCGGGCCCGACCTGAATTCATCCTGTCGCGGAAGCAGATCCGCGCCGCCCGGCTCCGCGTCGACCTCGCGCAGCGTCGACCGCGCCGCCCGCGAGCTCCGCTCGGCATTGCGGTCGTCGCCGGCGGACGCCGCCGGGAGCAAGCCGGGTCGAGTACCTAGCAGACAGGGCCGGCCTCGGACGCGTCGAGGCCACGGATAGCCGCTGACCCGGCCCTTCTGCTGATTGAACGAAGCCGGGCGGCGGCTGTCTCTGTAGGGCGTAGAGGGTTCTGCGCGGCGAGGAGTCAGGTCGGCGGAGGGGGGCGCCGGTGCACCGAGGGTGAGTCCGGGCCGGTGGAAAAGCTAGGAATTCTCCGCGGTTTTGTACGTGTTCCCGGTCGGAGAGCAGACCTGTGGAGGGCAGGACGCGTAGGCCGTCCGCCGTAAGGCAGGAAGTAGCCGATCAAGGCGGACCTCTGGGCCAGCCGGTGGGGTCGGGCGGGACGATGAGGACCCTGAGCAAGCTGTCGCAGACGGGGCAGGCGTTCCGGTGCGTCCCAATGATGATCGTGGCGGCGGGTGGCTCGTCGGGTGGTACGCCCTCAGGCTCACGTTGGCGCCGGAGATGCAGCGTGATGGCACGAGCCTGCTCGAGCCGACGACGGGCGCCGGGGGCGAGCAGGCCGTAGTGGCGCACCCTGCGGAAGCCCGTGGGGAGGAAGTGCTGCGAGAATCGACGGACGAACTCTGGTCCGGGGAGCGTGACCTGCTCGGAGCCGCGGGTTCGGATCGTCACGGTGTCCTCGTCGATGGCGAGGATGCGGTGGTCGGAGATGGCGCCCTGATAGACGTAGCGGGCGAGGTACTTGACCATCAGCGCCGGATCGCGGCCTTTCGGAGGCTCGACGTAGACGTTCCAGTTCTTGAGTGCAGCTTTCCGGCGCGCGTTGCGGAGGCGGATCCGCTCGGCGCGGTGGAGGTCAAGGCGGAGCGCTCGAAGTCCGCCGAGGAAGAGCCCACGGAACAGGCGCTGGAGCGGACGAACATGGAACAGGAAGTCGTTGGAGACGGTGACCCAGCCGTCGTCATCGGTCATCCCGCCAGCGGCGATGACACAGTGGACGTGGGGATGGAAGGACAGGTCACGGGCCCAGGTGTGGAGGACGGCGAGCACTGCGGGTGTGGCGTGCCACTTGGTCGCTGCGAGCTTCTGCAGGGCGCCGTATGACGCCTTGAGCAGGACGGCGTAGGCCTCGCGCGGGTACCGCAGAACGATGGGGCGCAGCTCGCTCGGAAGCGTAAAGACGACTTGGAAGTGGGGGACGGGCAACAGGAGGGCCTGCTGGGTCTCGACCCAGCGACGGCGACGGACGCCCTGGCACTGCGGGCAGTGTCGGTTGCCGCACGAGTTGTACAGGACCGCGGAGTAGCCGCAGTCGTCGCACTGGTAGCGGTGACCGCCGAGGGCGGGGGTCCGGCACCGCAACAGGAGGTTCAGGGTTGACCGCGTCGCCCCCGACACCCGCCGCTGGAGGAACGATGGCGCAAACCGACGCAGGGCGTCGATCACCGTCGGTCCTGTCGGTTCGACCTGCCGCCCTTGGAGGTGGGCGGCGACCACCGCGGCCTACACGGGCAACAGGTCGAGCGGGCTCGGCACTTGCTGCAGAATGTCCTTGCGCAGGTGCGTGTAGAACTGCGTCGACACGATCGAGGCGTGGCCGAGCATCACCTGGATTCGCCTCATCTCGACCCCGTGCTCCAGCAGGTGGGTGGCGAACGCGTGGCGCAGCGTGTGCAAGGTGATCCGCTTCGGGATCCCCGCAGCTACCTGCGCGTGTCGCAACGCGGCGTTCGCCGAGTCATTGGCGACGGGCCGATCGGTCCAGGGGCGTTCGGGGTGGGCCTGACGCGCGAAGTGGCCCAGCCAGAGCCTCGACGGGAACAGCAGCGGACCGGGCAGGCGGCACTGCTTCCAGTGAGCCCGCAGCATGTGGAGCAGCGCGTCGCTGAGCGGCACGAACCTGGCCCTACGGCGCTTCGCGAACTCGGCGGGGATGTAGATCACGCCCTCAGCGGCGCGGATGTGCTGCACACGGAGGTTCGTCACTTCGCGGGATCGCATCCCGGTCGCGTAGATGGTCTGGAACAGCGTGCGGTAGAAGGGATCGGCGGTGGCTTCGAAGAGGAACTTCAGCTCGAGCACCGTCGGGACGTCGGGCATCGGCCCCTTCCGACGGTGCTTGGGCCGGGGAACGTTCGCCATGACCTCGGGGCGCCCCAGCGTGTAGGAGAACCAGAACGACAGAGCGGCGTGGAAGCTGCCGATCGTCGACGTCGACCGGCCGAGCCCGTGGAGCTCGAGCAGGAACGCGCGCACTTCCTCGGCGTTGAAGCGTCGGTCGTCGCACCGGACCCGCTCCAGGAACTGCCGCACGACGTGCACGTACTGCTGGATCGTGGTGGGCTGCAGGTCGCGGAGGAGCAGGTCACGTTGCAGCGGTCCGAGGTACCGGTCCATGTTGTTCTCCGTGTGGGGCGGTTTGACGATTGGCCGCCCCCACGGATGATGACTTCTCCCGTCGCATTGCCGTCACCGACGCACAGGAGCGTGGCACAAACGGCGTCCGGGGCGGAGCCCCGGTGGGCGCTCCGCGCCCTCACTGCCGGCGGAGCCGGCTTCGTTCGATCGCACACCTCGGGGAGGCAAGCTGCCCTCGATCGCACACCCCGGGCGAGTCCTGCCGGTCCCGCGACGATGCAACCGTCACTATTGGGCGACCCTGCCTCGCCAGGTCCCCCGAACCGGGTCCAACTGTGCGATCGAGGGGGGCATACCTCCCGCGGGTGTCTCACTCGACCCGGCTTGCTCCCGGTGGCGTCGGCCGGCACCGAAGGAATGGCGCGAGCGGAGCCGGCGGGAGCGCGATGCGGCCGCTTGCCGAGGTTCAACCGCCATGAGCTCGCGGTCGCATGGCGCTCCCGTCCACGCGCCGTGGTGATGAGAACTGTCGTTCGCCCGGGCGAAGCCGGGAGGACGACATTCGGTACGCGCCGCAGCGGCCGTGCCGAGCCTCTCGCCCGTGGGGCTGGAGTGCGCGCAGGGCCGGGCGGCGGGCGGGCGAACGTCACTCCGGCTCGACCCCATCGCTCCGGTCCGCACGTTCGGGTGCCCGGCGCCCGGCCCGAGCACACTCCCATGAATTCAGATGTGCTGGGCGAGGTAGACGGGCAGCGTGAGGCGGTCGACGAGGCCCACCTGGGTCTCGAGCCAGTCGAGGTGCTCCTCCTCGGAGACGAGGATCTTCGCGAGCAGCTCGCGCGTGCCGTTGTCGCCGGCCGCCACGCACTGGGCGATGGTCGCGTTGAGCCGCGGGATGGCCTCCTGCTCGACGGCGAGGTCGGAGGCGAACATCTCGGGCACGGTCTCGCCGATGCGGATGCGGCCGAGGCGCTGCACGTTGGGCACGCCGTCGAGGTACAGGATGCGCTCGATGAGCCAGTCGGCGTGGCGCATCTCGTCGATCGACTCGTGGTAGACGCGCTCGGCGAGGCGGTTCAGGCCCCAGTTCTTCAGCATCCGCGCGTGCAGGAAGTACTGGTTGACCGCCGTGAGCTCGCCCGTGAGGATCTCGTTCAGCGCTGCGATGATCTCGGCGCCGGCCTTGACCGCCATCCTTCCTCCAGAGTTCCGGCGCCCCTAACGCTACTTGGCGGCGAGGGGCAGGGCCTCTTCGGCAGCGGCCGCGCGCGCCTCGCGCAGGAGCTTGCGCACGTCGCACGCGCAGGCGCCGCAGCACGTGCCCGCGCGGGTGGTGCGGGCGATCTCCCGCACGGTGTCGGCCCCCTGGTGGACTGCCTGGCGGATCTGTCGGTCCGTCACCGCCTCACACAGGCACAGGATCACGCGCGGCCTCCCGGCTACTTGAAAATGATAACCGATTTCAGTCGCCGCAGGGGGGCCTCGACGTTCGGCACGGCGCGCGTTGGGCCCTCCGGCGGGCCCCCCGAACGTGCGAACGGGAGGGACTTCCTCGTCTTCCGTGACGTTCGCCCGGCTCGTGCTCGCGCGAGATGCGACACCGGGTGACACGTCTGCGGGTCCGCGGTGTCCGAGTCGACGAAACCCGGACGCCAACGAGGCACGATGGGCGTCGACCTGCGAAACTGGTACCAGCAGTACGGCCCGATGGTCCACCGTCGGTGCCGCGCCCTGCTGCGCGACGACGAGGAGGCGCGGGAGGTCATGCAAGACGTGTTCGTGGAGGTCCTCCGGCGCGGAGACGCGCTGCAGGTCGACGCCCCGTCGTCGTTCCTGTACCGGACGGCCACG